>NZ_JAJONF010000070.1 GCF_021462265.1 Streptomyces shenzhenensis
GTGGCGCTCCGCCCAGTCGATGCCGCAGAACACAGTCAAACCGTCCTCCTCAGATCTGTTCATTTGTGCAGGTCACGAGCACATGCGGGTCACGTGGCGCCCTAATCCCAGGACTCACAGGTCCGCCATCTCAGTAGCCGTTCGCGACACCAGCGCACCCCAGGGGCTCGGTCTGTCTGCAGAGCTCGTGGGCTCGCGGATGGAACAAGAGGTCGGCCTTGGAGCGGGCTCGCGCCGTGACGTCAACGACCGGCCCGACGCCGCGAGTTTCGCGGTGGTCACGGAGACACCGGGCTGCGCCGCTCTTGACAGAGGCCTCGAAGGACCCGGGGAAACGGAGGCATCAGCCCGGTGTCCGCGTCATCACCGCGAACCCCACGGCATCCGTGGTCTCGTGACGGCGCGGAGGCGCCGGAACGCCGCTCTAGTGCAAGGCCTCGCAGGCCAGGGTTACAACAGGCGTGTCCCGGCGCCCGCGGCACCGCCACGGAACCGATCGGTTGGACAGCGGCGCCAATCTCAGAGAGGGTCTCAAGGACCATGAGGGCCGAAGGCGTTCCGCTGCCCGTTGTCGGCCGCTCACCCCGCCCTTGCGGGGACCGGACCGAGCTGCCTACACCCTGGATTAGGGTTACGAGCCATGTGGCCAGAACAGCAGCCGCCAGGGGGCGAGCAGTACCCGCAGAACAACCCGTATCAGCAACCGGGTTACCAACAGCCGAATCCGTACCAGCAGCCCGGCTACCAGCAGTATCCGCAGCAGGGCGGATACGGGCAGCAGCCGCAGTGGGGCCCGCCTGGGCCCGCCGGCGCTCCGCAGGGCGGGGGCGGGGGCGGCGACCGCACGAAGCTGGTCGCGGTCATCGCGGCCGCGGCCGTCGTGGTGGCGGCCGGGGTGACCGGGTTCCTGGTCCTCGGCGGCAAGAAGGACGACAAGGCCGACACCGGCGAGAACCAGCAGGCGACCCACTCACCGACCCTCTCCGCCTCTGCCTCGGCGTCCGCGTCGACGGACGACGATCCGCGCGGTGCCGACCAGACCGAGAAGCCGACGGTCGCGGGCTGGAAGACCGTCGTGAACCCCAAGTGGGGCACGGCGTTCGACGTGCCGGCCGACTGGGAGGTGCTGACCTCGGGAACCTCCGTCGGCTTCGAGGACACGGACGGCAAGCCGATCATCACGATGTCGGCGCCCGCCCAGTACAAGTCGAAGTGGTGCACGAGCGACGACGACAAGGACGGCAGGACCGAGGACACGGCCCTGGCGGCGGTGGGCACCAAGGGCGAGAGCGGCGCGAAGAGCGCGGGCGACGCGGCCGTCCGGGAAGTCCCCTGGTGGGTGTACGGCGGCTACACGCAGCCGGACAAGAAGAGCATCACCTACGACAAGAAGGCCACCGCCTACACCACCGCGTCCGGCCTCAAGGGCGCCTACGCGTGGGCGCGTTCGACGAACACCCCGCAGAAGGGCAAGTGCGCGGGCGACGGCAAGGCGATCACGTTCGGCTTCGAGAACTCGGCGGGCGACCTGGTGTCGTGGGACTTCTACGGCGCCAAGGGAGTGAACGGCGAGGTCCCGACGGCGACGATCATGAAGATCCTCAGCACGGTGCGGCTGCACGGCACCCCGGCCGGAAGCTGACGGCGGCCGGGGACCGGACGCCCGCGGGTACCCGCCAATCCGATTGGCAAGGCCGGATCCCGGCCGGGACAGTCGGGCGGTGACCTCCGCGTCCGGCTCCGCCGGCTCTCCCGGCCTCTCCGGTGCCCCGGGCACCCCCGCCCGCCCCCGCATGGGCAGGCCGCAACCACAGCCTGCTGACCGCGGCGGCGATCGCGACAAACCTGGGCGCGGACGACTCCCTGATCGCCGCCGCGTTCGCGGTGCCGGCCGCGGGCGGCGACGCCGGGGACGTCGGCCTGGTGGCCGCCGCCCGCAGCCTCCCGCTGGTGGTGTTCTGCTCGTCGGCGGCGCGGTGGCGGACCGTGTGCCCCGTCACCGCGTGATGGTCGCGGCCAACGCCCTGAGCTTCCTCTCCCAGGGGGCCTTCGCCGTCCTCGTACTCACCGGTGACGCCCGGCTGTGGCTCAGCCGAGATGCTCATCGCGTGATTCAGCCCGCCGCTTCCCTGCAACCTGTCGCTCCGCCTCGCTCCGCCGCCTCAGCCGCCTCAGCCGCCTCAGCCGCCTCAGCCGAAGATGCTGCGCCAGAGCGTCTGTCGGCCTCGGCACGCAGGTCGTGCAGCTGAGCCTTGGCCGGCTGTGCAGCCGTGGTCGTCCCGGCGACCGCGGCCGCCCTCGTCTCGATGCCGCCGGCTCCCGGATTGTGGCGGTCGCCGACGGGAGGCAGGGTGGTCTCGAGACCGTTCGGGCGAAGCAGGCCACAGACAACCCGTCACGGACGCGGGCTGTGGCCTGTCCTCATCACGGAGCGAGTGGTGTGAGCCGGGAAACCGGCGGACCTGATCATCGCTTTACGAGTGCGTCGGTACATCGCTCCGGAATGCGATGACCGACGCAAGATCGTCCATTCCGGGCCGACTTACGGAGATGTGGTGCACATGTCAGAGAAGAGCCCGGAGCACGGGACGACCGAGGTCTCCTTGCCGCAGGAAGTCAAGTTGCTGCAGGAGGTCACTCCGCCCTTCTTTCCCGAAGGCGGTTCGGGCATGACCATTCTCGTCGATTGGCCTCCCGGTCACCCCGGGCTTCCTCCGCATCGCCACTCGGGCCCGTCGTTCGGCTACGTGATGGAGGGCGCGCTCCGGTTCGAACTCGAGGGCGAGCCGGAGCGTGTCGTCGAGGCCGGTGGGACGTTCTGGGAGCCAGGCGGTGACGTGATCCATTACCAGGACGGCAACGCTCTCCCGGACGCACCCACCAAGTTCCTGGTGACCATGTTGTGTGCGCCGGGCCGGCCGATGCTCACGTTGGTCGACGAGGAGGAGCTGAGGGAACGGGCGCACCTGCGCGCTCCACGCCCCTCCGAAGGCTGACCTGTGAGATCGACAAGGGCGTGGAGCCCGGAACGCCGATCCCGGTACCAGGCAGCAGGCGAGCCAGCCGAGCACACTTAGTTTCAGTCGATACCATATCGAATGAGTGGATGGCGTAACGTTGGTCTCATGGCCGCCGACGTTCCTCCGAGACCCACCCCCGCGCGTGTGACGGACCGCCCCGGGGACTCCTCGCCTTTCGCTCTCGGATTGCTGCTGCGCCGGGCGCACTGGCGCGCGGCCGCCGTGATGGAGGAGGCACTTCGGCCGCTCGGCATCGAATTGCGGCACTTCGCCGTACTGATCGTGCTTGTCGACCGTGGGCCCACGATGCAGCGGGACCTGGCGGCGGCGACAGGGTCCGACAAGGCGGGCGTCATGAGGATCGTGGACGATCTCGAGCGCAGGGGACTGGCCGCACGCAGGAACGTTCCAGGGGACCGGCGGGCGCGGGCGGTGGAAATCACACCTCAGGGCCTGGAACTTTTCGATGCGGCCCATGTGGCGGCGGATCCCCTGGCCGAACGTCTGGTTGCCGAGCTGAGTCCCGGCGAGCCCGAGAAGCTGACGGATCTGCTGACCCGGATCGCCTACCCCGCAGACGGTGAGGCGTAAGCGCCCCTGCACATCGGTTGCCTGCCGCGTGGGCGAACTTCACCTCATGCGGCTTTCGCAACGAACCAGGCTTTGAGGGCCTGCGACCATCGTCGGCATACCCCGGCTCTGGCTCTGTGCGGCGGTCGGTGGTCGCCGACGGGGCCCCCGCCGCCCGCCGTTCGCGCCGCTGTCGCGTGGCATACCTGGCCGGCGGTCTGCCGTGCATCCCCTCCCGCATCGTCGTCGTCTCGGTGCGCCCCCCACCACCGGCATGCCGAGAACCGGGCTGCCCCAGCGCCGGGCCGCCGGCCTCCAGAGACGGAGCGCCACCGTCACCGTCACCGTCGGAGAGGGCGCCACCGACGAGGATGCCGTGTGGCGCCTCGGCCCAGGACGTCACATGGCGTCTGACGCCAGGGGGTTACGCGGTCAGGCGCCGTGCAAGCTCCTCGGCCTTGGTGGTCGCGTCCTCGAAGGCACGCTCGCGGGATGCCTCGTAAAGGGGGACCAGTTCGGACATGGCCGGGTTGCGGGGGGCCATGGTGAGTTCCTGGACGATGAAGTCGAGGTCCAGGCCGAGGGTGCCTTTGAGGACGGCCTCTAGGTAGTTCTGTACGAACTCGTAGCCCTCGCGTGGGGTGCCCGGCGCGTAGGAGCCGCCGCGGCTGGCAACGACGACCGCCGGGGTTCCCTGAGCGGAGGGGGCTTCGCCGGCGGTGCGGTCGAGCAGGAGGACGCTGTCCAGCCACGCCTTGAGGGTCGACGGGATCGAGAAGTTGTACATGGGGGCGCCGATCAGGACGGCGTCCGCCTGCTCCAGTTCCCCGATGAGCTGCAAGCGCGCGGCGAATGCAGTGGCCTGCTCCGGGGTGCGCTCGGTGGGGACGGTGTACCCGGCGGACCAGGCGTCGGCAGTGATGTGCGGGACAGGTTCGGCGGCGAGGTCACGGTAGATCACCGTGCCCTCCGGGTGCCGTTCCTCCCAGGTCCTGCGGAAGGCGGCCGTGATCGAACGGGACGAGGACGCCTCGAAGGGAAACACAGACGAATCGATGTGCAGCAGCGTGGCCATGGACCTTCTCCAAAGTGCTGTGCCCGGGGCGGGGACCAGGGGCTGGGGATTCATGCTCGACGATAGTTAAACACGAGACAGTATTGAGTGATACCATCTCGCTCGTAACGGAAGCTCGGCGGTCGAGCAGGCGAGGAGCCAGACGATCATGGATATCTACGAGGCGGTCGAGAGCCGGCGGGCGGTGCGCGGCTTCAGCGGCCGGGATGTCCCGAGAGAGGCACTGCAGCGAGTGGCGTCCGCCGCAGCCTGGGCGCCGTCCGCGTCGAACCTCCAGCCGTGGCACACCTACGTGGTGACCGGTGTGCCGCTGGCCGAGATCAAGAAGCGCGCCGGCGAGCGCCTTTCCGCAGGTGACCCGTGGGACGAGCCCGAGTACGAGCAGTACCCGCCGGCACTGAAGTCCCCCTACCGCGAGCGCCGATCCGCCTTCGGCGAGCAGCGCTACGGCGCACTCGGCATCGCTCGCGAGGACTGGGAGGCGCGTCAGCGGGCCGCTGCCGCGAACTGGGACTGTTTCGGCGCGCCCGCCGCCCTGTTCTGCTACATCGACCGCGACATGGGCCGGCCCCAGTGGTCCGACGTCGGCATGTACCTGCAGACCGTCATGCTGCTGCTGCGCGCCGAAGGACTGCACAGCTGCCCGCAGATGGCGTGGTCGGTGTATCGCAAGACCGTCGCGGAGATCCTGGCACCCCCGGACGAGCTCATCCTCTTCTGCGGCATGTCGATCGGGTTCGAGGACGTCACGGTGGGCTACAGGCGTACGGGCCGGGCGCCGCTCGGCGAGACCGTCACGTTCGTCGAGGGCTAGGGTCAGCGCGCTCCGGCATGTTCCTTTGTGCCGTTCGGCTCGGCATGCGACGCGGCGTCGGCGAGTCGACGGACCGCATGCAAGACGGGTCACCCGTGGGCGTGCGCGGGTTGACCGCGCTGCACCAGGAGATCCCGGAGGAGAAGCTCTCCCGCGTCTCCGCGTACGACTGGTTCGGGTCGGTCTCCCTGCTGCCCCTGGCGACCGCGCCGGCGGGCCCCGCCGAGCAGGCCTTCGGCCGGGGCCCCGCCCTGTGGGGCTGCGCGGGCCTGGTCGTCGCCGTCACGGCCGCGGTGCTCCTCGTCCCGGACGTCCGCGACCTCACGCGCCGCACGGTCCCGGTGACCACGCAGCCGTCGGCCGCCTCACCCGATCCCGAACGCTCCGCCGGGGGGCTCGGGTGACGGTACCGCGTCCGCGTCCCCGACCGGCCGGGCCGCACCGACGAAGTCGCGCAGCGCGGGCCCGTGTTCGACCCGCGCCGGGAAGGCGTCGGCGGCGGTACGGCGGGCCAGCGCACCGGCGTCGATCGGCCGGTGCGAGGCGACGAGCACCGCGTTCCCGAACCGCCGCCCGCGCAGCACGCCCGGCTCGGCGATGAGCGCCAGCTCCTCGAAGACGGCGGCGAACGTGGCGAGTTGGGAGCGCAGGAAGCCGAAGGGGGCGGAGTCGGCGAGGTTGGCCAGATAGACCCCGTCCGCCCGCAGCACCCGCTCGGCCTCCCGCGCGTAGCCCAGCGAGGTCAGGTGCGCGGGGATCCGGGAACCGCCGAAGACGTCCGCGATCAGCACGTCCACCGAATTCCCGGGCGCCGCCTCCAGCCAGCCGCGCGCATCGGCGGCGTGCGCCGCGATCCCGGCCTGCTCCGGCAACGGCAGATGCTCGGTGACCAGCTCCAGCAGCTCCCGGTCGGCGTCCACGACGTCCTGCCGGGACCCCGGCCGGGTCGCCGCCACGTACCGGGCGAGCGTGCAGGCACCCCCACCGAGATGCAGCACGTCCAGCGGTGCACCGGGCTCCGCCACGACGTCCAGCACATACCCCAGCCGCCGTGCGTACTCGAACTCCAGATGCGTCGGCTCATCGAGATCCACGTACGACTGCGGCGCCCCGTCGACCGTCAGCAACCAGGCCCGCTCCCGATCGACGTCGGGCATCAGCTTCACGGTCCCGCGCTCGGTGACCCGGACGACGGGTATGGATTCACTCACACCACCATTGTCGCCCTCCCCGAGGAGCCCGGCGCACCGTCCGACGGCCACCGCGGCGCCTCCGGAAGGGGCGCAGGGCTGTCACCCACATGCGACACCGCACGCGGTCTCCGCTGCCGACGGACACGCCAACGCCCCGGAAGGGGCGCGGGACTGCACCCACATGCGGCTCCGCCGCGCGGGCGCGACCGGCGACACCGCACGCGGTCTCCGCAGCCGACGGACACGCCAACGCCCCGAAAGGTGCGTGGGGAACTGCACGGCCCGCCCGAACGGGCCCGCAGCCCCCCACGCACCGCGACCTCACTCCACGGAGGTCACGGTCCCCGCCCCCACGGTCCGGCCGCCCTCACGGATGGCGAACCCCAGACCCGCCTCCAGCGGAACGTCCCGCCCCAGCTCCACGGTCATCTCCACCGTGTCCCCGGGCCGGGCGACCGCCGTCTCGCCGAGGTCGACGTCCCCGACCACGTCCGCCGTGCGGATGTAGAACTGCGGCCGGTACCCCGTCGAGACAGGAGTCGTACGCCCCCCTTCGCGCCCCGACAGGACGTACACCCGCGCCGAGAACCGCCGCGCGGGCACCACGCTTCCCGGCGCCGCCACCACATGTCCACGCCGCACCGCGTCCCGGGGCACGCCCCGCAACAGCAGCGCCACGTTGTCCCCGGCCTGCGCCTCGTCCATCGGCTTCCCGAAGGTCTCCAGGCCGGTGACGACCGTCTCGACGTCCGCGCCGAGCACCTCGACGCGGTCCCCGACCCGCACGGTCCCCCTCTCGACCGCTCCGGTCACGACGGTCCCGCGCCCGGTGATGGTGAGCACGTTCTCCACCGGCAGCAGGAACGGCGCGTCCAGATACCGTTCCGGCATCGGCACGTAGGTGTCCACCGCGTCGAGCAGCGCCTCGATCGACGCCGTCCACCGCGGGTCCCCTTCCAGCGCCTTGAGCCCGGAGACCCGTACGACGGGCACGGCGTCGCCGCCGTAGCCGTGCGCGCTGAGCAGCTCGCGGACCTCCAGCTCGACGAGTTCGACCAGCTCCTCGTCGGCCGAGTCCGCCTTGTTCAGTGCCACCACGACGTGGTCGACGCCCACCTGCCGGGCGAGCAGCACGTGTTCGGCGGTCTGCGGCATGATCCCGTCGAGCGCGGAGACGACCAGGATCGCCCCGTCCAGCTGCGCGGCCCCGGTGACCATGTTCTTGACGTAGTCGGCATGGCCCGGCATGTCCACGTGGGCGTAGTGCCGGGTGTCGGTCTCGTACTCGACGTGCGCGATGTTGATGGTGATGCCGCGGGCGGCCTCCTCGGGCGCCCGGTCGATGCGGTCGAACGGCACGAACGTGCCGGTGCCCCGCTCGGCGAGGACCTTGGTGATGGCGGCGGTCAGGGTGGTCTTGCCGTGGTCGACGTGGCCCATCGTGCCGATGTTGAGATGCGGTTTGGTGCGGACGTATGCCGTCTTGGGCATGGCTGTACCTCGCAGCGTGTCCGTAGGAAGTGCGGGGACCCCGGGGAACCGGCCGACCCTCCCCCTGCGGGGTCCGCCGGACTTTCCGGAGAGGGTCAGCTTCGGGCGCCGTCGACAGCGGCCGCGAGAACGGGAACGGCAGCCTTCGGCGCATCCGCGACTGCGGATGCTGCGAGGAGGAAGGCGAACCGGAACATGACACAGATCATGGCCGACGCATCAGCCCACGTCGAACGGTTTTCCGTGCCGCCGGTTCACCCGAGGGACGGGGACCATACGGCGATCACACATCGGCTTCGGTTAGTGTCGCCGAATGCTCGATGCCAACCGCTCTGGCACCGCCACAACTCTTCCCCGGGCCGCCGCCACGGAGCTGACCGTCGCCGTCCCCGCTCCGGTGGGCTTCGGCGCGCGCTGCACGCGTGCGCTGCTGTCACCGTGGTCCCGGCTGTCCCTGCTCGTCGCCGTGCTGGCGGCCGCCGCGTCGTCGGTCCTGCTCTTCCATCCCCAGAAGCTGCTGACGCAGGGCTGGCCGCCCCAGGCGGCCGGTGTCACCGCGGTGGTGGTCTTCGCCGTGGCGTACGGCCTGATCACGGTGGCGTTCGTGCCCCGGCCCTTCCTGAACCTCGCGGCCGGCGCGCTGTTCGGCTCGGCACCGGGCATGGGCGCGGCCATGGCCGGCACCGTCCTCGGGGCGGGGATCTCCTTCGTGCTCGGCCGGCTGCTCGGCCAGGAGGCCCTGCGCCCGCTGCTGCGCGGCCGGCTGCTGAAGGCGGCGGACCACCAGTTCAGCAGGCACGGCTTCCGCTCGATGCTGGCGGTACGCCTGTTCCCCGGCGTCCCGTTCTGGGCCGCGAACTACGCGGCCGCCGTCTCCCGTATGCGCTGCACGCCGTTCCTGGTGGCGACGGCCCTCGGTTCCGTCCCGAACGTCGCCGCCTACGTCGTGGCCGGCGCCCGCGCCTCGACCCCGACGTCCCCGGTGTTCCTGATCTCGGTGGCGGCCATCGTCGTACCGGCGGTCGCGGGCGCGGTGGTGGCCTGGCGGAAGCGCCACCACCTGCGCGGCGCCCCGTAGGAGCGCGGGAAACTGCGCAACCAGCCCCCCACGGCGCCCTGCAGGGGCGCGGGGAACTGCGCGACCAGCCCCCCACGGCGCGTCAGCCGCCCAACGACACCAGGCGGCACCCCCTTGGGCGCACAGCCGGCCCCCTACCGCACCGCCTCCAGGATCATCGCGTTGGCCAGCCCGCCCGCCTCACACATCGTCTGAAGGCCGAAGCGAGCGCCGCGATCCCGCATCGCGTGCACCAGCGTCGTCGTCAGCCGGGTCCCGCTCGCCCCCAGCGGATGCCCCAGCGCGATGGCCCCACCGTTCACGTTCACCTTGGCGAGATCCGCCCCGGTCTCCTGCCGCCAGGCCAGCACCACGCTGGAGAACGCCTCGTTCACCTCGAACAGGTCGATGTCCCCGATGCCGAGCCCGGCCCGCCGCAGCACCTTCTCCGTCGCCGGGATCACGCCGGTCAGCATGAGCAACGGGTCGGAGCCGGTGACGGCGACCTCGTGCACGCGGGCCAGTGGCCGCAGCCCGAGCCTCGCCGCAGTCTCACCGGAGGTGATCAGCACCGCTGACGCGCCGTCGTTGACCGGGCTCGCGTTGCCCGCCGTGACGTTCCACTCGATCTGCGGGAACCGTTCGGCGAACCCGGGGTCGTAGTAGGCGGGCTTGAGCCCGGCGAGGATCTCGGCGGTGGTGCCGGGCCGTACCGACTCGTCACGGGTGACACCCTCCAGCGGCGCGACCTGCGTGTCGAACAGCCCCGCCGCCCACGCGGCCGCCGCCTTCTGGTGCGAGGAGACCGCGAAGGCGTCCATCTCGGCCCGCGAGAGCGACCACTTCGCCGCGATGAGCTCGGCGCTGATGCCCTGCGGGACCAGGCCCTCCGGGTAGCGCGCGGCGACTCCGGGGCCGAAGGGGTCCTTGCCGGCCGGCACGTTGGACCACATCGGCACCCGGCTCATCGACTCGACACCGCAGGCCACGACGATGTCGTAGGCACCGGACATGACGCCCTGCGCGGCGAAGTGCACGGCCTGCTGGGAGGAGCCGCACTGACGGTCCACCGTGGTCGCCGGGACCGTCTCGGGGAAGCCGGCGGACAGGACGGCGTACCGGGTGGTGTTCATGGCCTGCTCGCCGACCTGGTCGACGGTGCCGCCGATCACGTCGTCGATGAGGGCCGGGTCCACGCCGGAGCGCTCGACGAGGGCGCGCAGGGTGTGGGCGAGGAGTTCGACGGGGTGGACGTGCGCCAGGGACCCGTTCGGCTTGCCCTTCCCGACGGGGGTGCGTACGGCTTCGACGATGACTGCGTCACGCATCACGGGGACCTCGATTGCCAGTCTTGATTACCGGTGAGTAGGAAATCCGAACTCACCATAACTCCGAGAGTTGGAAAATCCAACCCTCCACTAGACTCAGTCCATGGCCGCCCCCAAGCACCCCCGACCGTGTTCGATCGCCGACGCCCTGGCACTGGTCGGCGAGAAGTACTCCCTGCTGGTCCTGCGGGAGGTGTGCCTGGGCAATGGCCGTTTCGACCAGCTGGTGCGCAACATCGGTGCTCCGCGCGACATCCTGGCCACCCGGCTGCGCCGGCTCGTCGACGCCGGGATCCTCACCAAGCGCCTTTACAGCGAGCGGCCGCAGCGCTTCGAGTACCGGGCCACCCGGGCGGGCCTCGAACTGGAGCCGGTCCTGATGACCCTGATGGCCTGGGGCGACCGGCACCTCCACCCGGACGGCGACCGTCCCATGGTGATCGAGCACAGCTGCGGGAAGCCGCTCGCCGCGGTCGTCACCTGCGCGGCCTGCGGTGACCCGGTGCGGCACGAGGACCTGACGGCCCACCCGCAGGCACCGGGCTGGACCGTCAGCGGACCGGAAGCCGCCTGAGCGGACCGCCCCCGAACACGGCCTCCCCCGCACTCACCAGGGATGCACCGCCAGGTACTCGGCGATGTCCGCGCGCTCCCAGCCGCCGTCGGCGACGACGACCCGGTAGCGGCGCCGGAGGGTGTCGCCGGGGGCCAGTCCCAGTTCCTCGTGGAAGGCCCAGGAGGGAGCGATGCCGGCGAACGGGTCGTTGCGCACGAACCAGTGCGCGGGGTGGCCGCCGCGGGTGCCCGAGTGGTCGTTCTCCGGGGCGTGTTCGAAGACGACGGTGGCATGGCCGTCGGCGCCGTCGTGCTCGCCGGACAGGGCCAGCCAGGACGACTGGGACCCCATCAGCTCCGGGCCCTCCCCCTGAGGGCCGATGATCCGGCCGTCCCGGAAGGCGCGCGGACCGCGCCAGAACAGGCCGGTGTAGCCGGCCCGTTCGCGCCCGGCCGTGGTCGGGCTGCCGAACAGCAGGGGTTCGGCACGGCGGTTGGTGATCGCGCTGGTCCAGGTGAGCGCCCAGCACCCCGCCTCGGGATCCACGTCACGCACCTCGATGCGGCGCCGCTCCTCCGCCCACAGCGTCCCGTCGTACGGATGCCAGGTCAGCCGCTCCGCGACGACCAGGCGGCCGTCGGCCGACGACAGTTCGTCGAAGCCGGCGTGCCGCATCGAGCCGACGCGTTCCGGGATGGCCAGGTAACCCTGGCCGTGCACATAGGAGTTGCCGCCCCACAGGTTCGCACCCGACAGGTGCGAGGCGGTCAGGGAGAGGCCCTTGTGCCAGCGGTGGTCGTTGGGCCGGTAGTCGGTGACGACGTCCCCGGCGAGGGTGCGGACCGGGTGGAGGTAGGGCCGCGGCGCCTCCCAGGCCGCCTCGGGCCGGTACACGTACGAGAAGAGCTGCACCCCGGTGACCGGCTCGGTCACGGTGACCCGGTCGCCGTGGGTGTGCGTGATCCGCAGCTCGCCGCTCACGCGGACGCCTCCTCGCGCTCGGCCGGCGCCCAGCCCGGGGCTCCCCCGTGCAGGGCCGTGTAATAGGGATCGCCCGGACCGATCTCGCCCGCGTGGACGGTCGTGTCGGTGAACGCCGCCTTGTACAGCGCGGTGATCAGCTCCAGGCTGGTGCGCCCGTCCGCGCCGCTGCTGCGCGGCCGCTCCCCCGCCCGCATGGCGGCGATCAGCTCGCGCAGCTGGGCCAGGTGCGAGCTGGGCACGTCCGGGCCGAAGTCCTGCCAGGCGGCCGCCTCTTCGGCGGGGACGCCGGGTGCCGGGGTGATGCGCCAGTTCTCGTTGGCGTGACCGTAGAGGTGGGTCAGCTCCACCGTCGCGCGCTCGCAGTCGATGCGGATGCGGCTGACCTCGTCGGGGCTGAGCACACTGTTCACGACGGTGGCCAGGGCCCCGTTCGCGAACCGGACCAGGGCGGTGGAGACGTCCTCGGTCTCCACGTCGTGCACCAGCCGGCCGGCCATCGCCCGCACCTCGCTCCACGGCCCCAGCAGGTCGAGGAGCAGATCCATCTGGTGGATGCCGTGCCCCATCGCCGGGCCGCCGCCCTCGGTCGCCCAGCGGCCCCGCCAGGGCACCGCGTAGTAAGCGGTGTCCCGGTACCAGGTGGTCTGGCAGTGGGCGACCAGCGGGCGCCCCAGCGCCCCCGCGGCCAGCAGCCGCCGGACATGGGTGGACGCGGAACCGAACCGGTGCTGGAAGACGATCGAGGCGTACGGCCCGCCGTCCGTGCCCTCCTCCGCCTCGATCGCGTCGAAGTCGGCGAGACTCGGCACGGGCGGCTTCTCGCACCACACCCAGGCGCCGGCCCGCAGCGCGGCCAGCGTCTGGTCCCGGTGCAGGGTCGGCGGGGTGCCGATGGTGACCAGGTCGGGCCGCTGGTCTGCGAGCATCCGGTCCAGGTCGGTGTAGGCGTGCGGGATGCCGGCCTCGGCGCACATCGCCTCGACCGCGATGGCATCGATGTCGACGGCGGCGACGACCTCGGTCTCGCCCTCCGCGGCCAGTTGGGCGAGGGCGGGCAGATGCGAGCCGCGCCCGATGGCGCCGGCGCCGACGACGGCGGCCCGGATGCGCCGGCCGGTGAAGGGGGCTGCGGAGCGGGGCGAGCGGGGCATGGACGTGATCAGCACTCCTCGGGCGTGTACCGGCGATGGGCGAACTCCCGCCCGGAGTGCGCCGCACACGCACCCCGATGTGCGGGAGCAAGCGCTTTCTCCTGCTGAAACGTAAGCGGCGGCACCTTGGCCGGTCAACACCCCGGGCCGTCCGTCCGCCTGCCGAACCCCTGTGTCCCCGCTGTCTCACCGGCCCGATACCCTGCGCTTGCACGCGCATGATCACGTGCGCCCGCGTGATCACGCGTGGCCGCGCGGACCGCCAGCCCCTTCCTCACCCCTGGGACGCCGTACCTTCATGTCTTGGTTTGAATCGCTGGTCCTCGGCCTCGTCCAGGGGCTGACCGAGTTCCTGCCCGTCTCCTCCAGCGCGCATCTGCGGCTGACCGCGGCCTTCTCCGGCTGGAAGGACCCGGGTGCCGCCTTCACCGCGATCACCCAGATCGGCACGGAGACCGCGGTGCTGATCTACTTCCGCAAGGACATCGGGCGGATCGTCTCGGCCTGGTTCCGGTCGCTGTTCGACAAGGCGAGGCGGCGGGACCACGACGCCCAGACGGGCTGGCTGGTGATCGTCGGCTCGATCCCGATCGGCCTGCTGGGCGTGACGCTGAAGGACCAGATCGAGGGCCCGTTCCGCGACCTCCGCATCACCGCGACCATGCTCATCGTCGTGGGCGTCGTCATCGGCATCGCCGACCGGCTCGCCGCCCGCGACGAGACGGGCGGCCGGCACCGGGCGCCCAAACAGCGCAAGACGCTGGAGAACCTCGGGGTCAAGGACGGCCTGATCTACGGCCTCTGCCAGGCCTGCGCCCTGATCCCCGGCGTCTCCCGCTCCGGCGCCACCATCAGCGGCGGCCTGTTCATGGGCTACAAGCGCGAGGCGGCTGCCCGCTATTCCTTCCTGCTCGCCATCCCGGCGGTGCTGGCCTCCGGCGCCTTCGAGGTCAAGGACTCGGTGGGCGAGGGCCATGTGGCCTGGGGCCCGACCCTGTTCGCGACGGTGATCGCGTTCGCGTCCGGCTACGCGGTGATCGCGTGGTTCATGAAATGGATCTCCAACAAGAGCTTCATGCCGTTCGTCTGGTACCGCGTCGCGCTCGGCGTCGTCATCATCGCCCTGGTCTCCGCGGACGTCCTGAGCCCGCACGCGGCGGAGTCGGCCAGCTGACCAGGGGCGGGAGCCGTCGACACCCCGCCGCGGCACGGGAGCTGTACGGCCGACAGGCCTGGATCAGCCTGCCGGTCGGGCGGGTCGGCAGTGGCAGCGCTGACTCACAGCCGGGCCACCCATGGAGCACCATCTGGCATTTCCTAGCGCCTGACTGCATCACCACGCCATGATCATCTCCCACTCGTCTCCCACTCGTCTCCCACCTGGGAGGCGGGACGCACCCCCTGGAAAGTTGATGAAGATCTTGGGTTCTGGCCCTGCCGCTGACACGGCAGGGCCGGACTCGTTGTGTGGCGATGGGTGAGGGGTCGGCGAGATGGTCGGGCCGGGATGTGTGGGGAGACGTGTCGGGGTCTGATCCCGGCAGGGAGTGTGTTCGCGTTCCTGGGCGAGCATCGCGGCGCGCTGTTCCCGGCTGAGATGTTCGCGGACATGTACTCGTCGGCGAACGCCTAGGGGAAGCCCGCCACCTCGTGATGACGGGCCTTGAGCGACGAGTGGGTGCCCTGGGGCAGCCGGCCCCGCCAACGGGGCGGCGTTGTCGTAGCCGTACGCCAAGATGACCAGTCATGGCCATCCACGAAGAGGAACGCCCTGACGCGGCGGACGACGACCTCGAGATCGAGCCGTGGCACGAGTCGGATCTCCTCCGGGATCTGGCCGCCCTGCGGTCGGTCTCCGACACGCAGCGCCGCGGCTACAAGCTCGAATCACTGCTGGAGCGGATGTTTCGACGGGCTCACTACCAGGTCGTGCACAATCCGAGGATGGCGCGCCCCCGGCAGACCGACTTCGCGGTCATCTCCCACAGCCGCCACTATCTCGTCGAAGCGAAGTGGGAACGCCGACCTGCTGGATCCAAGGTCGTCGGTGAGGTCCGCACCCGACTGCGCCACCTTGACGGCACTGTCGTGGGCTTGCTGTTCACCATGTCCGGGATCACCGGGGAAGCGGACGGGGAGATCGTCAGAGACCGCAGGGATGGACTGGTCCTCGTCTTCGACGAGGTCGACATCCTCAGGGTTCTGAGGGACCCGCAGGAGTTGGACCGCCTTCTTCGCCTGAAACACGATGAACTCGTTGTCCACGGGCGTGTCCATCGCGGCGAAAAGGAGCGTGAGGCCGAGAAGGCCGCCCGCAGTTCGCACAGGACGGCAGGGAAGCTGCCTACGAGCCGCTACAGGCTGCTCAACGGCAGCGGGGACTCGGTGCCATGGTTCTACGGAGCAGGAGGATTCAGTCCCGGGGTCTTCTGCCTCGACCTGCCCGATGTCGACTGGGTGCCGGCTGCGGGAAGCGGCGTGTGCCTGGATATGCCAGTCACCGCATGGGGCCAGCCTGACCTCCTCCGCCTCCTTGACGCGCTGAACGAACTGGGGTGGATGGGAGAGCGGAGTCAGTGGAGCATCCAGCAGCATGGCCGGAACTGGCATGGCTGTGGCGCCGATGGCTTTGCCGAGGCCCTCAAGAACTGGGAAGAACGGACCAGTGAGCTTGAAGATCCCCACCACAGCGAGGAGTTCGTCTACTTCGAAGTCTGTGACGGCGGTTTCTACACCGTGTCAGGCAGCATCTCCGCAGAAGAAACACGCCACGTCATGCGCTGCAACGTCTCCTTCCAGCTCATCGGAATACCGCTGGACCCTGGCTCGCTGCAGCAGCTCTACCGGCAGTTCGACGTCCCCAGCCGCGGCTACTTCCGTCCGCTGGTCGAACGGTCAGCCACCCGAGAGCGATTCGACGGCCGCATCCCCCTGCACGTGCTGGGGTACGTCATCGAGCCCGCCGATCAACGCGGGGACGAGGAAGACTGGGTGGTCGGCCTCCTGGCGGTGAATCCCTTCTACGGGTCCGGCCTCCAGCCGCCCGACGATCTGGCAAGTGACCTGGACCGCACTGGCGTGATCGTATGCAACCTGCGCTCGTACCATCCCCTCAGCAAGCAGCAGGAGCGCTACGAACTGTGGTCGTACGAGCGGGCCAGGACTTCAGACGCCCACGCGCTGCGCATCGTCGCCGAGTGGTGGGAGTCCGAGGACGGCGACGAGCAGCGACCAGCTGTGGGGCGGGCCGGAGCCGGCTACTTCACCGACCAGGTTCGGGAAGTTTCGTTCCAGGGCCCTTTGATGGCATAGGCGGCACGGTCCGGACGGTGCGGGCGTGGCCGTGAACAGAGTGCGTACGGGCGGCCGGGACCGTCATCCGGTCCAGCCCACCTCGTACACCTCGATACCTGCTGACGCAGGTCGGCGATCATCGTGTTCTTCTCCCGCAGCAGCCTCTCCTTGTCCGCGAGCTGGGCGGCGAGCCAGTGCAGCTCAGCCTCGCGCCGGTCGGCGTCCTCCCGGCTGGGGCGGGCCGGCACGACGCTCAGGTTGATGGCCCAGCACCATGCGACCGGGCAGATCCCGCTGGCCGCCGCACACGCGGCGAGTGGCCTGCACCTGCTGCTCGGTGTGATCGCCGCGAGCCAGGACGCCGTCACCCAGGGCGACGTGGACACCTTGGCCGCGCAGGCTGAACATCTGGAGGCGGCCCCGGAGGAGCTGGAGACTGCGATCAGCAACACCGACATCCTGATGAACATGCTCAAGTGGGTCGACCTACAGGAGGCGCTGGTGGTGGGGATGCCGACTCCCAGGGAACGTGCAGCGGGCGCGGGCGAAGCAGATGGAGGAGGCCGCGGCAAGGAAGGCGCTGAAGGCCCAGCGGCGTGAGGAGAACGAGCGGCTTGCCAAGGAAGCGCGCCGAGGTGACTCATCAGTACACGAAAGTACACGAACGAGACTCGACGGGGACACCGATAAGACGCCGACGCCGGCTGATCCCGGTGTCCCTCTTGGAGTTCTGCGCACGTCCTCACGGTGTCTCGTGCGCGCCCCGGCAGTGCCGCACTGGCGTCGCAACCAGAGCCTTCGGAGGACTCATCTGTGCAGGGATGTCGGTTGGCGCCTCCCAGCAGACACGACCGGAGCACTATAGGGACGCCGTTCGTACTTCGCTGCGCCGCTTCTGGAAGGGCCTGGCTGGCTCTTCCGGTTCTCACCCGACCCGCACCGGCCGGACGCCGCGATCGCCCGCGCCTGGCAACGCCTCGAGCACACGCACGGCCGATTGCGGATCAACAACCCAGCCCGCGAACTCGACGTCAGCCGGAGCTACCTGAACAAGCGGTTCAACGAGCAGATCGGCCTCTCGCCGAAGGCGATGGCCCGCGTCCTGCGCTTCCGGCGCACCACGCACCCGCTCACCTCGACCGGGAACTCCGCGCCCCGGCCGGATGCACGCCGACGGAGTTCCCAGCGGGTCGCCGGTCCGGATGCAGCCGCTCAGTCCTCGTCTTCCGCGTCCGGGTCCTCGTCGACTTCGAGTGGTTCATTGATCTGTTCGAGGCGCTCCTCGTATCGCCGCGTTCGCGGATCGCTCACCCCGAATATCCGCTGGGCCCGCTCCAGGGTGTCCTCTGCCAGGACCTCCGCGTGTGCGTATCGCCCGAGCGCCCGCAAGGTGAGGGCCAGGTCGCCCGCGACGCTGAGTGTGTCCTGGTGATCGGCGCCGAGGATGTTCCTGTATCTGCGCAACAGGTCCTGCTGCTGCAGCAGCGTCTCGTCGTATCGCCCGCGTCTGTACAGCAGTCCGGCCTGGTTGCCCCGCAGCCGCAGTACGTCGGGATGATCTGGCCCCAGGACTCGATCGCCCCGTTCGATGGCCGACTCGTAGAGAACCTCCGCCTGATCGAATTCGTCTTTGCCGAACGTGACCAGGCAGGCGGCGAGGTTGCCGACGGCGACGATGGTGCGCTGATGATCCGGCCCGAGCACCCGTTCGCGCCGGTCGACCACGTCCTCCCAGAGGGCCCGGGCCCGCCCGTGATCACCGGAGGCGAACACGTTTCCGGCGAACCGATCGTTCAGCGCGATGAAGTCCGGATGGTCGGGGTCCAGGGAGCCGTCCCACACGCTCGTGACGAACCATCCGGCGGTGAGCCCGGCCAGATGGTCACCGGCCAGATACGTGTAGCGGAGAATTCCGGGAACGATGGCACGGAAGATCTCGGACTCCGCCCCGAGCTTCACGGCCGACCCACTGAGCATGCCGAGGGCACCCACCGCCGGCTTGAAGTGTCCCCAGTGTGCCCGGTCGTCCGGATCCAGGCGCGAGAGGCGTTCGTGGACCACGAGGAAATCGTCGAGCCGCTCCCGGCCCGCGCCGTCGACGACGTCGGCCTGGAGGGCTTTCGCCACGCTGGGCAGGGCCCGGAGACAGGCTGCGAGTCCCTCGTCCGACGGATTCGCGAGCATCCCGATTGCCGGCTCCGAGCGGATGTACTGCACGACTTCTTCGAGACGCGGTAGAAGCAGGCGGTTGTCGGTATAGACGCGGATCTTGTCGCCCGGCTCCAGGCTGTCCTTGAGTTCCTCCAGTCCGGCGAGCGTCGCCGGATCTACGGAGGTTCCGTCGAGCATGATCGACGGCGCTGTCCGCCAGTCAGGTTCCCTGTGCAGGCGACCCTGGGCCTGCTCGATCAGGATCTCGATCGTCTGATTGAGCACCTGGGTGAACTTGAGGCCGAGATCGGTGTCCGTCATCCGCAGCCTGAAGCCGATATCTCCTACGAACTCCGGGCGGGTCTTCTCCAGTTCCTCGGCGATGGCACGCCCTTCGTTGCAGATCCGCAGGGCCGTTTCGAGATCCTGTCCCGCCGCGCCGCGAAACCTGACCGCCGTCTCGTACGCCTTCAGGAGAGAGGGGAGATACCGCTCCTCGCCGTCTTCGACGAGTTCCTCGTAGACCGCGACGGTCCGGGAGTTCGCGGCGACCGCGTCGTCCATTCTGCCGAGGACGTGGTAGCTCACGGCGACTCCGTCGGTCCGGTTCGCCAGTTCGGGAAGGAAGGCGGCCCTGTCCTGGTCCACGAGTTCCTCGGCGAGAAAAGCGCTGTACTGGTGCAGCATGAGGGACTCGCTCGGCTCATCGTTGTCGGTGAGGGCGTCGGCGAGCATTGCCGTGATCTGGGTCATGTACGGCAGATGAGCCTTGTACGAGTTGTAGCCCCAGTGAGCCAGTTCCTCGTAGCCCTGGAAGGCCTGGCGAGACACTCTGAGAGCGTCGGCATCGCGCTCCGCCCTGCGCAACTCACCGCTGTAATGGCCCCGCGCAAGTGACAGGAAGTGGAGGTGCTTCCCACGGTTTTCGGCGGTGAGCTCCGTCAGGTAGTCCACCGCGCGTTCGGACGTGAGCAGGGCTTCTTCGTATTCGCCGGCGTCCGCGAGAGTGGCGGCCAGAGTGTGCAGCGCGGCCGCCAATGATTCCAGCTGGTCTCGCCGGCCGGATGCCACCGCGTCCTCGATGTAGCCGATTCCGCGCCTGACGGCGTCCAGGGCCCTGGTTGCCTCGCCGAGATCGCGCAGGCGGGCACCGTAGTTCAGGTAAACGGAATACACGTCTTCGGGTTTACCCGAGGCGGCGCGGTACACCACACCCCGAGCCGCGAGCGCGGCCCCGAGCCCGGCGAGCGCATGGTGCGGGTACGGCACGGTGTAGTGGGCGTGGTACGCGGCCTCGTTAATGACCTCCACCCCGGTCAGGTAGGGCAGGCCGAGCGCGGTGGTCAGCTGCCGTGCCGCCCTCAGGTCCTGCCCCTTGGCGAGTTCCACGGCGACGTCCACCAGGCGCCGCAGGTGCGCCTGGAGCAGTTCCGAGAGCGATTGCGAGGCGTCGGCGCTGCCGACGAGTTGAGCGAGGGACTGCCCCAGGTGGGTTCTGAGATCGTCACTGATCTCGGGGTAGTCGTCCGCGGCGAGTGCGAGGGTGTTCAGCAGGCGCGCGAGATACGCCGGGTGCGTCGCTACCGCGCCTGAAACGACGAGCCGCTCGACGAGCGCGGCTCGGCCCTCCGTGGTCGCGAGCAGGTGAGAGGCGATCAGATCCGGTTCGATCGGCGCGAGCAGGGCGCCTGGGGAGCCTGGGGCTCCGTCCGCGACGGCTGCGGCCGGGTAGCGCCGGTGCAGTGCCTTGGCGACGCTCTCGCGGGTCCGCTCCGGCTCGCCCTCGAAAGCGGGCGTCGATTCGAGCAGTTCCACAAGATCCTGCACGGTCGGAGTCGTGAGAGTCATGACGCAGAGCGCCTGCTTCGCCCGGCCGCGATCCGCCAGCGCGCTCGCGCCGTCCGTATGCGCCGTGCTCGACCTGGCCAGACGGTCGACCTCGACGTCGATGAGCGTGTCGAGGAGCAGACGCGCCGAGTCGTCGGCGGCGGAGATGGGCACCGCCCGGCCGGAGGCCGCCAGCAGGGCGGCGACGTGGACCAGCAGCGGCCGGTCGTACTCGGCGATCCGCCGGACCTCTTCGGCCGGCAGTTCCCGCGGCACGTCCGGTCCGCCGACGGCCTTGCTGAAGGAGCGATAGGCGGCCTCGGCATGCCGTTCGCGGACATCCTGCTCATCGAACGCCTGGGTGGTCAGGTCGAAGGAGCTGGTGAGCAGCGAGGAGAGATCGGCAGTGCGGGTACGGAGCTCTCCCGGCCAGGCCTCCTCGCTGCGGGTGATGACGAGGAGCCGGATCGAGGCACCGAGGTGGCCGGCATCGATCGCCTGCTTGTAGAGGTTGTCGATGAACGTGCCCAGCAGTTCGTGCTGGTGCTCGGCATAGTCGAAGACGATGAAGTGCGGCGTGGTGAAACTGTGCGTGCCGGAGAGTTGGTCGTAGTCGGCGAATCCCGCCTGCCACCTTGTCCACGGGTCCTGGGTGAGCCTCCGGCAGGCCTCGGCGGCGATCCTGGACTTGCCCACCCCGGCCGGGCCGGTCAGTCGTGCGATCCTGATATCCGGTCTCGGTGGCAGCTCGTTCGCCCAGTCGACGATGCTGTCAAGCACCGCGCCGCTTGGGCCGTCGTTGACGAACTCGACCTGGCGGTACCGGTAGTTGACGAAGGCGAAGAGGCTCGCGTCGGGCAGTCGCGGCGGGTTACCGGACCAGCTCTCGGTGCCGAAGACCGACGGCCGCGCCGACAGATCGACGAGGGGAAGGCTCTGCAGCGGTTCGAGCGCGCTCACCGCGCGCTGCCGGGCCGCCGACTGGACCGCGGCGATCGAGACACCGCGCAGGCGGCCGTCCCACTGGGTGGGGACGCTGGTCACGATGCCCAGCAGATGCCCGCCCGGGCCGATCACGCCCGCCCCCGATATCCCGCCCCAGTTCTCGTCGGCCCGCGGCTTCGGGTCGATGACCTGGATCGCGATCGTCGTGTCGTCGTCGCCGACCACGGGAGCGAGGTTCACCCGCACGACGATCGGCTTGGGCGACGTGGAGCCGGATTCGATGCCCGCGACCGGGTACCCGATGATCCGGCAGTTCTCCAGCGCCTGGACGCCGTGGTGGGTGCCTCCGAGGGCGGCGGTGCCCCTGGGCTCGTCCAGGTCCGGGACTACGAGCAGCGCGGCGTCGAGACCGTCGGCCTCCAGCGGAACGATCTCCGTGACCGCCGCCAGCGGCGCGGATCCCTCCAGCTTGACCGTGAACTGCTCCGCGGGAACGTGGCCGCCGGCGTACTCGGACGCCTTCGTTACGACGTGCCGGGCGGTCAGGACGAGGCCGCGGGCGAGCAGGAACCCGCTGCCGAGGAACACTCGGCCGCCGGCCGCGTCGAATCTGATTTTGGCCACTCGGGCGGCCGGGTTCTCGGCCATTTCAGTCGTCGTCCTGGATCAGCACCGAGGGCGTGACCAGAAGCTCGCCTCGGTTCGCTTGGGAATCGACGAAACCGGGGTCCAGAGTGAGCGTCAATTTATGCGAGTGCGTTGACGCGGAATTCTTACTTCCTTTGGCTACCACGAGCCAGCTGATACCCCCGTCGGCCGCGGCTTGTTTGGTCACCTCGACGGTGAGCTCAACCTCGATCTCCTTCACCTGTAAGGGCATGAGCGGATCGCGCTGACCGTGAGCCACAGCGAGTTCCTTGCGAAGGCTCGCCAATACCTCACTCAAAGGAAGTCCGTCAGACATAACCGGATCGTACCGGAGACACCGCCGTGAAGCAGTGGCCAGCATCAGGACAGGTCCCCACTATCGCAGAGCACCGATGACGGTGCCGCTGAGACCGGCCAGCAGGATCGCGGTGGTGGCCACGTCCGTGATCACGTTGACGCTGTCGGGAGCACAGGTCTCGGCCAAGTGGGCGGAGAACCCCTTCCAACTGATGATGTGTCCGTGCCGTGCGTAGCGGGCCGAGGTGTCGTAGGGAGAGACGACCGCTCGGGACGTGGGCGGCAGCCCGGGTCCGTCTTCGGTCTCAGCGGTGCGCCAACGCAGGTGCCCTGCGGCGTCGCGGTGGTAGTTCTGCACCATAATCTGGCGCAGGGCCTGGACGCGGGGACCAAACTCTCGGTCCGACCCGTGCTGGTAGAGATGGTCCAGGAGCCGGACGGCGTCGTTTCCGGTGGCGAGGATCCTGGTCTTGGGCTTGGTGGGGTTCTTGCCCAGACGGACCGGGCGGCCGTAGCCGCGGCCCCAGTCCTCATCGACCAGCCCGTCCAGCAGGTGAGGAGAGATACCGGCGACTTCTTCCAGTGCCGCGCGGACCGCCTCGGTGACCAGCTCCAGGCGGGTCAGATCCCGCACCGCGGCCAGGACATGGGTGGAGTCGGTGCGCTGCGTAGTGCGCTCGCGCACCAGGCCGGCCTCCTTGAGGCGGGCCAGCGCCAGGTCGAGGAGGCGGTCAGCACGGTCGCCTTCAGCAAGACGGTCGCGGAAGTCGGCCAGCACACTGTGATGGAAGCCGGGATCGTCCAGCGCCAGGGCCATGGCGTACTTGAAGTCGATGCGGCAGCGGACCGCCTCGGCAGCCTGCCGGTCCGACAAGCCGAGCAGGAACTGCAGCACACAGACGGTGGCCAGTTGAGCAGACGAGAGACCCGGACGCCCGTCGCGCGGGTACCAGTCGGCGAAGTCCTCGTCGCACCACAGCCCGTCGAGCCGGTCACGCACCCATATCGCCGTCGTGCCGCCCGGGTTGCTCGCCCGCGCGATCTGCGCAGTCAGAGACGGGACTTGCTCACCAGCACGGGGACGGATCGACAACGAGCACCTCGACAATCGCAGGGGCCTTCGGAACAACCCCGAGCATGCCCGTTGATCACGCTGCCGCACCGGGAAATTCCAAGATCCCCGACAGAGTCAAGCTAAGAAGGGTGCGGCTCCCCTGGAGGGAACGTGCGCCGAGGCAACGCTGATCGGAGTGTGTTCACGTCTTCCCGTCTCTACCGTGGCGGTGGAAGAGGCAACTCTGATGAGCTCATTGTTCGAGGAGTTGGAGGCTCGGGAGACGGCTACTTGGGTGCGGGTGGAGGAACTTGAGTCGCAGATCGCGGAGTTGACGGCGCGACGTTCTGCGCGTCCTCCCCCGCACCAGATTCACCCTTCCACCCGTGCTCGCCAACAACGGAACCGCGAGCCACCTTAGACTGCGTCGAGTGGGCACGTGATTTTTCAACGCGCAGCGTGTCCAAGCCGCCGTACAGATGATCGACGCCGTAGCCGACGACCTGCTCGAGGGAGTGCGTGGCCAACTCGACTCCACGGTGGCTGCGATCTGTTCCCCTCGTTTGCTCAGGTTCTGCCGTGCCGGGCATGCCCCCACTTCCGGTCTTGAATCAGGCCCCGCCGCACTGCAACCGCCTGGGCGACTGGCGGCCGTCGCCACTCCGCTCAACTCCCTTCGCCCGCGCCTCCCATGGCTCACAACGGGCCGTGATCGATAGGCTGGGAAGGTCGAGGCCTGGGAGGATCCGGCAGTGTCGCATAGCTACTACGTGTACATCTCCGACAGCAAAGTCGACATGCTGTTGCCGCAGATCGACCCCGGGTTCGGGGCCAAGCGTCAGACGGAGGTGGGTGTGAGCCTCTCCGTGCTGTCGGCGAAGCGCATCACCGAGGGGCCGCCGAACGACCGGGTCACCCGTCTCGTGGCGGTCGTCCAGTACCTCCACGACCACGGTGACCTCGGCACGGTGGACGCACCGGGCCAGTACTTCTGGGGCTCGCTGCGGATGCGCTGGGGCGCGTTCCGCGACGACCCCGCGTCCTCCCTGGTGTTCTTCGGCGGGCGCAGCGAGAACACCGTCGTCGCCCTGGGCGGCTCGTACCGGCACGTGTACGACTACGTGCCGGACGCCGAGGCGCACGGCGTGGGGCGCTCGATGATGTCCTCCATGCTCGACGGCCTCGGGATCACCTCCGACCTGGAGGACGAGTACGTCGCCGACGCGGTGGACGGCGACCTCGACCACGTCGATCGCGCGGCGCTGGGCCGCGTCGAGCGGGCCGTTGCGCGACTGCGCTGGCCGGCACAGACCGTCGAGTTCGTGGCGAAGCGGCTGCTGCACGGCGAGAGCCCGGACGGCACCGGCAGGTCGGTGTTGCTCGGAACACCCCTGTATGTCGCCGTGGTGGACTGAAGCCGATGGTCACCTGGCGCCGCGGCGACGTGATCCTGGACCTGTACGAGGTCCTGGACGTGGTGCGCACCGGGGGCCTCGGATTGGTGCACCGGGTCCACCACCGCGGTTGGGACATCGACCTGGCGGTGAAGACCCCGCGCCCGGCCGTCGTCCGCTCGCCGGACGGAATCGGGGACTTCGAGCGGGAAGCGGAGGTGTGGGTGGGGCTGGGCCTGCACCCACACATTGCCAACTGCGTCTACGTGCGCACCCTGGAGGACGTGCCCAGGGTCTTTGCCGAGTGGGCCGACGGCGGCAGCCTCGCGGAAGCCGTCCGTAACCGGACCCTGTACGGCGACGATCCCCTCGCGACGCTGCTGGACGTCGCGATCCAGTCCGCCTGGGGCCTGGACCACGCGCACGAGAACGGAGTCGTGCACCAGGACGTCAAGCCCGCCAACGTGATGCTGATGCGGGACGGCACGGTCAAGGTCACCGACTTCGGCCTGGCACGGGCCCGCACGGCCGGGGACGCGGAGCCGTTCGTCAGCCGGGGCGGCCTGGATCCCGCGTACTGCTCGCCCGAGCAGGCACGGTCACCGTCCGGGCTCACCCCGGCCACGGACGTGTGGTCCTGGGCGGTCACCGTGTTCGAAATGCTCCTGGGCGGGCCGCCGGTGCGGGACGGGACCACTGCGGGCGACGCCTTCGAGGGCTACACCCGGTCCCGGACGCCGGGCGCGATCCAGCGAGTGCCGGTCGAGATGCTGGACGTCCTGCGCGAGTGCTTCGCGGAGGACCCCGCCGCACGCCCCTCCCGCCTCGGCCCACTCGCCGAGCGGCTGGTCGAGGTGCACCGGCGCGAGGTCGGCTCCTATCCCCGCCGTGCCCCGTCCGCGGCCACCCTGCTCGCCGACAGTCTCTCCAACCACGCGCTGTCGATGCTCGACCTCGGCCGCCGCGACAGCGCCGAGGAGCTGTGGGCCCGCGCCCTGCGGGCGGATCCCCACCACCCGCACGCCCGCTACAACCGCGGACTGCACCGCTGGCGGACGGGTGTGATCACCGACGCCGAACTGGTGGACGAGCTGGAATCCGTGCGGTTCGGCGACCCCGACGACGGCACGTACCTGCTGGCGCTGGTGCACCGGGAGCGGGGCGACGCGCCTGCCGCGGCCGAACTGCTGCGGGACGCGGCCGCACGGATGCCCGACGACCCGCAGATCGCCGCCGCTCTTGCCTCAGTGCAGGACGCGCCCGCCCCGGCCCAGTCCGTGCTGCCCGGGGAACACGACGACTGGATCACCGCCCTCGCCCTGACCCCGGACGGCACGACCGGAATCTCGGCGGACGGTTCCGGCGGGCTGCGGATCTGGGACCTGGCCACAGGGGAGTGCCGCCAGGAACTGCGGTTGGAGAACTACCGCGCCTCGACACTCGCGGTCCGCGACGACGGACGCGTCCTGGTCGTCGGCGGCGGCACCCGGCGCGCGCTGGTGCTCGATCTCGACGCCGCCACCGGGTTTGAGCTCCCCGGCCACCCCAGCTGGGTGCTCGCGGTAGCGCTGACGCAGGATCAGCGGCACGCGGTCACCAGCGGGTACGAGGGAGAGGTCGTCACCTGGGACCTGGAGACCGGCGAGCCTGTGGAGGTCCGGCAGTTCGAGAGCAGGGTCGACTTCCTGGGCGCCCGGGGCACCCTGTGCTGCATCGTCGACCACACACGCCGGACCAGCTCGGTGTACGACGTCCTCACGGGCGCACTGGTCCACCGGTTCGACCACGCCTGCCTGAGCGTGCGGTTCACCGACGACGGCCGACTCGTCGCGGTCACCGGCGGAAGCGCCCACGTCCGACTGGCCGACCTCGGCTCCGGTGATGCCTCACGGGTACTCAAGACCGAATACGGCCGGACAGCCCTGAACTCGGACGGCACGGTCGGCTTCTCCAGCGGCGGACGCGCCGAGCCATCGCGGGTGTGGGACCTCACCACGGGCCGCTGCCGCCTCTCCCTGGACGCCACACCCGACACCAAGGAGGTCGCGCTGAGCGCGACCGGACACCGCGCCCTCACCGCCGAGGGCAAGACCGTGCGCGCATGGCACCTGCCGCCCGCCGGACCACCGGCCCCCTGGAGCTACGTCCGCCCCCACCAGGCCAGGGACGTCACCGCCGCTGCCGCCCGAGCAGCCGAACTGCTGGACCAGGCGGTTACGCACGGCGCAGCCGGACGCCTGGAGGAGGCGGCCGAACTGATCCGCGCCGCCCGCGCACTGCCCGGCCACCGGCGCCACACCGAGCCCGTACGCCTGTGGCGCCGACTCGGTGCCCTCGGCCGCCGTACCGCACTCGTCGACGCCTGGTCCGCGGGCCGGATCATCCCCGACAACGACCGGTCCTGGGCCCTGCAACTCAGCGGGCGCAGCCCCACCGCGCTCGCCCGGGCGGGGAACTCCGAAGCCTGGGTCTTCGACGTGGAGACCGGGCAGCTGCTGCACACGCTCAGCCTGCACACCGGACACCTCGGCGCCCTGGCGATGACCGCCGACGGCCGGCTCGCGGTGTCCGGGGGCGAGGACGGCCGGGTCGTCGCCTGGCAGCCCCGCGACCGGCGCATGGTCCAGCTGTTCACCAGCCCCCGCGACCACGTGTACTACGTCGCGGTCAGCGAGGACGGCCAGGTGGCCCTCTCCGGGACCGCCGACGGCGTCGTCGCCGCCTGGGACATCCCCAGCGGCCGGTCCCTCGGACGCTGGGAGGCCCACCCCGGAGCCGTGCTGGACGTGGCCGTCAGCGCCGACCACCGCTACGGGCTCTCCCGCGGCCAGGACGTCACCGTGAAGATCTGGGACCTGCGCACAGGCGAACTGCGGTGGGTGCTGGGCGGGCACGAGGAGTGGATCGGCGCCGCGCGGCTAAGCGAGGACGGCCGCTACGTCGTCACCGGCGGCGCCGACGCGACCGTACGCGTCTGGCGGACCACCGACGGACAGTGCGAGGCGGTGCTCACCGGACACACCGATGCCGTAGTCGACGTCCTGCCCGGCGCGGACGGCCGGCACCTGCTGTCCTGCTCCACCGACGGCACCGTCCGGCTGTGGGACGTCGCCACCGCCCGCTGCGTCCATGTGCTCACCGGACACACCGCCGCCGTGCGCAGCCTCGCCGTCACGCCGGACTTCCTCCTCGCGACGTCAGGCAGCGAGGACCGCCAGGCACGCCTGTGGGACCTGATGAGCGGCCGGGTACTGCGGACCTTCACCGGCTTCTCGGCCGCAGTCACCGACGTCGCACTCGCCCCCGACGGCGCCCTGCTCCTGGCCGGCGACGAACGCGGCCGCCTGCTGACCTGGGCCCTGGACTGGGAGTACGACTTCGGCTCGGCGACCGGGGTGCTGCGCGCGGAGGCTGAGCCCGTAATCGAGGAACTGCGGGCCGAGGTCGCCGTCGAGCTGCCGTCCCGTGACGACACCCGCCCGGCGCTCATCGAAGCGATGGCCCGCATCGGCGAGCGGCAGCGGCACGCTGTCACCCGCACCCTGGAACTCGCCGCCGAACTGGACAAGGTCCCCTCGCGCAACGACACGGGCTACCGCCTCTACATGCACTCCGTGGCCGAGGACCTGGCGAGCCGGAAGCCCGACAGGACACCGGGCACGGCCGAGGCGCTCACCCTGCTGCTGAGACCGGAGGAAGAACTCAACCGGTCCGAGTCCTTCTGGGCCAACCACTTCGCCAGCCTGCTCCAGGACGACCTCGTCACGCTCGCCGAGGCCGCCCCCCTCCTGCACAGCGAGGGCGATCCGGTCGCGGCCGAGCGGACCTGGCAGCTCGTCGTCGACGTGCGTTCCCACCTGTGGGACGCCGGGCACGTCGACGCCCAGCGCGCGATGCTCGGCTGGGCCGCAGTACTGATCGATCTGCGCCGGCAGACGGAAGCCCTCGCCCTGATCCGGGCGGTGACCGCGGAACGCGAACGGGGTCTGGGGCCGGACCATCCGGCCACGCTGGAGGCGATCACGGCACTCGCGTCCCTGCTCACCGACAAGGGCGAACTGGACGAGGCCGAGCGGCTGTACGACATGCTGCTGCCACAGCTCGTGAGGCGCCTCGGCCCCGACGACCTCCAGACCCTGGTGGTCCGGGTGGGCCTGGCCCGTGTGCACCGCCGACGCGGACGGCACGGTGACGCGGCGGAGGCCCTGCGCGAAGTCCTGGCGAAACGGCGGCTGCGTCTGGGCGAGCACCACACGGACACCCTCGCCGTCCAGGCCGAACTGGACAGTCTGCCCGGGCCGGTACCGCCCAGCTCGACACGGAGGGGATGGAGAAGACGGCGATGATTGCGGACCGGCCCAGCATTGACGCCCTGATCACAGGCAAGGCCTTCATGGCGGAGGTCGGGGCGTACTTCCCCGTGAGCATGGCCTTGCGCGGTGATGTGTTCGAGGCCGTGTTCATGATGCGGGAGGGTGACCTCGGGCACCGCACCAGCGGGCCCTACTCTCCGGAGCGGCTTCCGTCCGACGCGATGGGCTGGGCCCAGCTGCGGACGGGGATGGGCATGGCGGGCTACTTCCCCTCCTTCCGGATCGAGGCCGGCGGACACTGGCCGCGTATCCACATCGCTCTGTCGGGCACCTCAGTGCGCGGTCTGATCGTGATGCCGGAAGAGGTGACCGCGGAGGCGGTGAACGCGCCCTACCTCGGTAAGTGGCAGGACCAGGCCTCCTCCGACATACGGATCGGGCTGGACTACCTTGCCAACTGGCTGGGTTCCTGTCACCACGAGGCGGGCGGCACGGCACCGTCGATCGATCTCGACCTGGTCTACCGGCCGTTCGACTACGAGGCGAGTCTCGCCAGGTACGACCAACGGATGCGCGAAATCATCCCTCCAGTGCGCCCCGTCCTCGAACTGCGTTGGCGCTCGGCGACCCCGGCCCAGCGCAGGGCCTTTGTGAAGAACCTGAAGGGCGCCCGGAAGAGCGGCTCCCGGTCCGACCCGCGCTGGAACTACAGTCTCGGTGGCATCGAGGTCGAGGTGCCACGCTGACACGGCGGAATACCCTCCCGGCCTTCGGCACCCGCACCGAGCGTCACAACGAGTCGGCTCCTCTGTCTTACGGCTGGAAATGACGCTTCGTCTGCTCTGTCTCCGGGTCCCTCGCCCCGCTTGTATGAGTTCGATGCCGTGTCCGGTGGTGACCGCGTCGATCAGGGCCTGGAGCTCGGGTGTCCCAAAGCCATTGCGACCTGGGGCAGCTGGCGGAGACCGTCCGCACGGAAGATGTCCCGGAGCCGCTCGACCTCGGTGTCGATTCCGCAGCGCGGACGAGCGGCGCCCCGTGCGCGATCACAGAAGAGGACGGT
>NZ_JAJONF010000071.1 GCF_021462265.1 Streptomyces shenzhenensis
AACGGGAAGCCGCTCCGGCCGTGCTGTACCGAGATCCACTTCAGGGTGGTGAAGGACTCCACCGTCGTCTCGCCGTTCAGGCGGCCGATCCCGGAGTGCTTCTCGCCGCCGAAGGGAACGAGGGGCTCGTCGTGGACGGTGCCGTCGTTGACGTGGAACATCCCGGTGTCGATCTGCTTGGCGAAGGCCACGCCCCGCTCGACGTCCCCGGTGTGGACCGCGCCGCTGAGGCCGTAGGGGGTGTCGTTGACCAGGCGTACGGCCTCCTCCTCGCCGTCGAACGGGATGAGGAAGGCGACCGGGCCGAAGATCTCCTGGCGGAGCAGGGCGGAGTCGGCCGGGACGCCGGTCAGGACCGAGGGCTCGACCAGGTTGTCGGTGGTCGTGCCGTGCACCAGGGCCGTGGCGCCCTCGGCGACGGCCTGCTGGACCGTGGCCGAAACCGACTCCGCCTGCTGGGAGTTGATCAGCGGGCCGATGACCGTCTGCGGGTCGCTCGGGTCGCCGGCCTTGAGGGTCCTGACCTTGGCGACGAACTTCTCGGTGAACTCGTCCGCGATCGAGCGGTCGACCAGGACACGGTTGGCGGCCATGCAGACCTGGCCCTGGTGGACGTACCGGCTGAAGACCGCCGCGTCGACCGCGTAGTCGATGTCGGCGTCGTCGAGGACCACGAGCGCGCTGTTGCCGCCCAGTTCGAGCACCGAGCGCTTGAACAGCGAGGCGCAGACGGTGGCCACGTGGCGGCCGACCTTGTCGGAGCCGGTGAAGGAGATGACCTTCGGGATCGGGTGCTCGATGAAGGCGTCGCCGATCTCCGCGATGTCGGTGACGACGACATTGAGCAGGCCGCCGGGCAGGCCGGCGTCCTCGAAGACCTTCGCGACCAGCGTGCCGCCGACGATCGGGGTGTTCTGGTGCGGCTTGAGGACGACGGCGTTGCCGAGCGCGAGCGCCGGGGCGACCGACTTGATCGACAGCAGGAAGGGGAAGTTGAAGGGGCTGATCACGCCCACCACACCGACCGGCACGCGGTAGACGCGGTTCTCCTTGCCGTCCACCGGGGACGGCAGGATCCTGCCCTCGGGCCGCAGCGACCACTGGATCGACTCGCGCAGGAACTCCTTGGCGAGGTGCAGCTCGAAGGCGGCCTTCAGGTGCGTGCCGCCGAGCTCGGCGATGATCGCCTCGGTGATCTCCGCTTCCCGCTCCTCGATGAGGCGCAGGGCCTTCTCGAAGACGGCGCGGCGGGCGTAGGGGTTGGTGGCGGCCCACTTCTTCTGGGCGCGCGCTGCGGCCTGGTAGGCCTGATCTATCTCCTCGACCGCGGCTATCGTGATCGACGCGAGCTTCTCACCGTCGTACGGGTTGAAGTCGATGATGTCCCAGGAACCGGTCCCCGGGCGCCACTCACCGTCGATGTACTGCTGGGCCAGGTCGGTGAAATAGGACGACATGTGATCCCTCGATCCCCTGCTGCGACGGCAGTCGACGCGGACATCCGGTCCACATCCACATCACGGTCTGATCACGCGTCATGCTACTGGCGTCACCGGGGAGTTGGGGCAACAGTTCGATGATCTAGGGCAATCCCCAGGTGCATCGATATATCTACGGCAGACATCCACGACGGGTGCCCGCGAAGCACGACGGGTGCCTGCGAAGGGTGTCTACGACAGCTGCAGCAGCCCGCGCAGCAGGTCCCGGCTCTCGTCCGGTCCCGGGCTGTCCTGCTGGAGTTCCTTCAGCGCCTGCTCGTACTGGGCGACGTCCTCGCGCTTGTCCAGGTAGAGGGCACTGGTGAGCTGCTCCAGGTAGACCACGTCGGACAGGTCCGACTCGGGGAAGCTCAGGATGGTGAAGGAGCCGCCCTCCCCGGAGTGCCCGCCGAAGCTGAACGGCATGATCTGCAGCCGCACGTTGGGCCGCTCGGAGATCTCGACCAGGTGCTGGAGCTGGCCGCGCATCACCTCGCGGTCGCCGTAGGGGCGGCGCAGGGCGGCCTCGTCGAGGACGATGTGGAAGTCGGGGGCGTTTTCGGCCACCAGGTACTTCTGCCGCTCCATGCGCAGCGTGACCCGGCGCTCGACGTCGGCCTCGCCGGCCCCCTTCATGCCGCGCCGCACCACCGCGCGCGCGTACTCCTCCGTCTGCAGCAGACCGTGGATGAACTGCACCTCGTAGGCGCGGATCAGATGGGCCGCGCCCTCCAGCCCGACATAAGTGGGGAACCAGGTCGGCAGGACGTCGGAGTAGCTGTGCCACCAGCCGGCCACGTTGGCCTCGCGGGCCAGGGAGAGGAGCTGCTCGCGTTCGGCCTCATCGGTGATGCCGTACAGCGTCAGCAGGTCTTCCACGTCCCTTGTCTTGAAACTCACCCGGCCCAGCTCCATGCGGCTGATCTTCGACTCGGAGGCACGGATCGAGTACCCGGCGGCCTCGCGGGTGATCCCCCGGGCCTCACGCAGCCGCCTGAGTTGCGAGCCGAGCAGCATTCGCCGCACCACCGATCCGGGCTCTCCCGCGCTCACGTTCGCCAGCCTCCCCAACCGTCTTTGGGCCCGCAGTCTGCCACTAAAACACTTCGAGCAGTACTCGTCCGGTTACGGAAACGGAAAGCGGCCAAAGTTTAAGCACAGGAAGTTGCAAGCAGGTAGTGAGCCAAGCATGGGAAGTTGGCGGAAAAAATGACCAAGAAGCGGTACGGGAGGGTCCAATTCGGTCGTCTGCACGTGCATCTGCCCTTGCATCTGCTCTGCGCATCCGAAACCATGGTCCCGCGCCACCGCTGCATCGCAACGACCGCGAATTCCCGGGAGTGCCTCGCATGGGGACGAATGGATCGACCATGCTCAAGCCATTACGGCAGGGCCTTCCGCCGCTTGATCCCGCGGCCGTGTCCAACGCCGCCTCCTGCGCCCTGCCCGCCCGCTACGAAGCGGTGCGCGAAGCCCGTCGGTTCACCCGGAGAACACTCGGCCAGTGGGACGTCGGCGACCGCTTCGACGACGTCTGTCTCGTCGTCTCGGAGCTCGTCACCAACGCCCTGCGGCACGCGGTGCCCGGGGAGACCGACTGCCTCGCCGCGCCCCAGGGGCCGGCGGTGCGGCTGCACCTGATGCGGTGGACCGGACGGCTGGTGTGCGCGGTGCGCGACCCCAGCCACGAGACGCCCACCCCCCGCGACTCCGACGACTTCTCGGCGGAGTCGGGCCGCGGGCTGTTCCTGGTCGACTCCTTCAGTGACGGCTGGGGCTGGCACCCGCTGGCGGGGACGCTCAGCGGCAAGGTCGTGTGGGCGCTGTTCCGACTGCAGTCCGCCGAATGAGGGACCCGGCGTCTTCGGACGCCGGGTTTCTACGCGCGTTAATGCGCGCTGTGCACCGAAGGTACCGAGATGCCAGGTGTGACCGCCGTCAGCTCGTGATCAGGTGGTCGAACTCGCCGTCCTTGACCCCGAGGAGCATCGCCTCGATCTCGGCGCGCGTGTAGACGAGCGCGGGCCCGTCCGGGAAGCGCGAGTTGCGGACCGCCACGTCGCCGCCCGGCAGCCGGGCGAACTCCACGCAGGAACCCTGCGAGTTGCTGTGTCTGCTCTTCTGCCAGGCCACTCCGTCCAGCTGCGTGGCAGCCATGCCGTTGTACACGTCAAACCCCCCGTACCCGCCGTCAACGTCGAGGTCCACAGGTCGCTCCCCGGTGGTGCACTAACTGGCTGATGTGACCATTGGTGCAGCGGTCAACTGACCCGGATCATAACCTTGTTCACGTGCAGATGCATGAGCAGATGCACGTGCACGCGGGGTGTTCCTACGGTTACAGCTTTGACGTCCGCTTTACTCAATCCGTTCCAGCGTCTGCCCCAGTTTCCGCAGGACATGCGACCGCCAGCCCCCGTGATCCCGCGCACTGTCATCCGCACGGGATCGACCGGATGGAATTCTTCACGCACCAAGGAAAGACGCGTACACCGGCCCAGGTGTTCCATCGTCCATGTGACCGTCCGGTGAGCGAGACGGGCCGGAGCGAGGGCCTGGCCCCGGTGCGACCGGGGCGGAGAGGCGACAGCAGCAGGCGGGGGGCGGGCAGGCGCAGGGGGATTTCCTTGCGGGCGCCTCCGCCCGGGGCGTGAGCCGCGCCGGCGGGCGCGCGACGCGAACGCACGCGGGTTTCACGGCCGCGACCAGCCCGGGTACACCACCGCGACCAGCCCGGCTGCACGACCGCGACCAGCCCGGGTGCACGACCGCGACCAGCCCGGCTGCACGACCGCGGCCAGGTGGACGGCCGTCGGCACGGCTGTTCACCGGGCGCGCGGTCCGGCCCAGGTGCGACCACGGGACCGAGCCCACAGTGGATACCTACCTGGCGAACGCAAGTTCTCCAGGTGAGTCCTGGTAGCTTGCCGCTGTCGTTCGGGCGGCCGGGCCGGCCGACCCCCTACAGCTTGGGAGCGTTGCGGTGACCACGGCTACGGCGAGTACGGCTACGACACACATGGAGACCGCTTCGGCTCGGACGGCTGCGGCGGCCACGCGTCCGGCCCTGCGGATCGTGGCCGCCGCCACGGGGCTGGTGGGCGCGCTCGCGCTGACCGCGTGCAGTGGCGGCGGCTCCGGCAGCGGCTCCTCGGCCACCCCGTCGGACACGTCGTCGTCGGCCGCCACCGCCACGGCCGGTTCGGGCAGCGCCGCGGCCTCCTCCGACGCACTTCAGGGCAGCTGGATCACCACGAGCGGTGGCAAGATCGTCGCGCTGGTCGTCACCGGCAAGAAGGCCGCGCTCTTCGAGACCGGCGGGGCCGTGTGCAGCGGGACCGCCGGCGAGGAGGCCGGGATGCGGATGATCCATCTCACCTGCACGGACGGCAGCAAGGACCGGGTCACCGGAATGGTCGACGCGGTCAGCAAGGCAGGCATGAAAGTCACCTGGTCCGGAAAATCGGGCGAGGAGACCTACACCAGGGCCGAGGGCGGCAAGCTGCCGTCGGGGCTGGCGACGGCGAGCCTTGGCCAGTAAGGCCGTACTCGACCGCCGCGCGGTGTGCAGCCGCCGGCCTGCACGGGCCGACGGCAGCACACCATGGAACCGTCGAGGGCGGGGGCGGGCGCACATGCCCCGGGGCGGGGCGTGATGATGCTGGGACACCGTCACGACCTCGATGGGGAACTGCTCATGCGCGTCATTCCGCTCACCGTCACCGCCCTCGCCGCCGCCCTCGCCCTGACCGCCTGCGGCCCCGGCGGATCGGGCTCCAGCGGCAAGAACAGCTCGGCCTGCGAGATCGGCAAGGTATCCGTCCAAGTCGGCTCCGCGAGCGTCGCGCCGGCCGCGGGGGACACCGGCGAGGTGCCGGTGAGCATCACCAACCAGAGCGCGCCGTGCACGCTGGACGGCTTCGCGGGGGTCACGCTGAAGGCGGGCGGTACGTCGGCGGCGGTCGCCGCGCAGCCGGGGGCGAAGACGCAGAAGCTCAAGCTCGCCAAGGGCGACTCCGCGACGTTCTCGGTCAGCTACGTGCGCGGCAAGGACGGCGACCAGACGAGTCTCGCGGCCACGTCGATGACGGTGTCCCTGCCCGGGACCGCCGCGACACAGAGCTTTCCGTGGAAGTACGGGGCGGTGGCGGGCAAGGGATCGGCGGAGAAGGTGAACGCCGCGGTGGGGGCGTTCCAGCAGGCGGGGGACTGAGTCCGGGGCCTAGGGGCCGGGGTTCGGCTGACCGCCGGTGGGAGTTCGCGCCCGCGCGGCGGCAGCCGCTACCGACACAGCCGCACGCCCCTGACAGGCCCTACCGGCCACGCCTCGGCCCACCAGCAGCAAGGCGTTCGCACCCGCGCGGCCGCAGCCACATACCGACACAGCCCCACGCCCCTGGCAGGGCCCCACCAGCCAGACCTCGGCCCACCACCAGTAAGACGTTCCCACCCGCGCGGCCGCAGCCGTACACCGACACAACCCCACGCCCCTGACAGGGCCCCACGGCCGCGTCGCCCTACGGGGCGCGTTGTGGCTCAGGGGAGTTGATGGCGGGAGCGGACCTGGGCCTGGTCCGCTGCTCTTGTGCCCTCTGTCCAGCCGGCCTCGTCGGTCACACCGCGCAGGCGGGTCGTGGTGGTGGCGGGAAACATCCGGTTCAGGCGGTCGGTCACGGCCATGTCCCTCGTGGCCAGGACCGGGAGCAGGGGCTGGGATGCCTCGGTCTCGGTCTCGGCCACGGCCGACCGCGCGGCCGCTCTGAGGCGGTCGCCGACCCGGTGGGCGTAGGCCGCCAGGAAGGACTGGCGGAAGGTCTTCGTGCGCTTGCGGCCGCCCGCCCGCTGCGCCGCCTCCGCCTTTGTCATCGCGTGGGTGGCCTGCACCAGCAGCGAGGTGTGGAGCAGCTCGACCGCCTCCAGGTCCGCCTCGAAGCCGACGACCGTGGAGAAGGCCAGCGGCTCGTTCCACACCGCGCGGCAGTGGTTGGCCGTGGCGACCGCGTCCAGCAGGATCGCCTTGGCCTGCTCGTACGGCGGTTCGACCCCGATCCGGCAGGCGCCCGGCGCGTCCGGCGCGAGCGCCCCCGCGGCGAGCAGCGCCTCGTCGATGCTGTGCCGGGCCATGAGTTCCTGCGCCTTGGCGCTGAGCGCCTCCGCCTCCTCCGGATAGCCGGTCGCCTCGGCCTTGGCGAGCAGCGCACGGATCCGGGTGAGCATGCGGGACGCCGGACGGTGCGCGGCGGCAGCGGATCGTGGCTCGTCGAGGGGCTCCAGGGCGGGCAGCCGGAGCAGCAGGCGGTACAGCTCCAGGACGGCGGTGGCGTGCGAGAAACGGTCGCCCACGCGTGCGTGACCGTCCTCCTCGGACAGCGCGTCGAGCTGCGCCTGCCAGCGGGGGCCGCGCGGCCGGTCGTCCGGCACCTGCGCCCGGATCAGCCCGGCGGCCAGCCTGACGTGCGGGTCGTCCAGTTCACGCCGCACCAGTCGTACGACGTCGGCGGGCTGCCAGCCGCGCCGCCAGGCGGCCGCGACGAACTCACGGCCACGGCGCGCGAGTTCCGCGTCCGCGCCGGTGTCGGCCGCGAGGAGGGACGCGCCCGTGTCGAGGCCGGAGTCGGTGTCGTCGTACAGGGCGCTCTGGAAGGCTCGGTCGACGGTGCTGGGCTTGCTGCTGGTCACGTGTCGATCGTGCCACGCGGCGCCGACGGTGTTCGGCGGCGTTCGACGGCCGTCCACACCCTGTGGACAACTGGCCGCGACAGCGAACCTCCACCTGTCAACCGAAGGTTGACAGTGAGCGGGTGTCAACCTACGGTTGACACATGGCTACCAACCCGAACATCACGGCATCCGTACGCCTCGACGACCTCATCGCGGCGATCAAGAAGGTGCACCCCGAACCTCTCGACCAGCTCCAGGACGCGGTGATCGCCGCCGACCACCTGGGCGACGTGGCCGACCACCTCATCGGCCACTTCGTCGACCAGGCCCGGCGCTCGGGCGCGTCCTGGACCGAGATCGGCAAGAGCATGGGGGTGACCCGGCAGGCGGCGCAGAAGCGCTTCGTGCCGAAGGAGTCCGCCGCCCTCGACCCCAGCCAGGGCTTCGACCGCTACACCCCGCGCGCGAGGAACGCGGTGATGGCGGCCCACAACGAAGCGCTCGCGGCCCGCAACCCCGAGGGCCGCCCCGAGCACCTGGTCCTCGGCCTGCTGGCCGAGCCGGACGGCATCGCGGCCAAGGCGATCCTCGCGCAGGGCGTCCTGCTGGACACCGTGCGTCAGGCGGCCACGGCCGCGCTCCCGCCGGCCGCCGACGACGTCCCCGACCTCATCCCCTACGGCCCGGAGGCCAAGAAGGCCCTCGAACTCACCTTCCGCGAGGCCCTGCGCCTCGGCCACAACTACGTCGGCACCGAACACCTGCTGCTGGCCCTCCTGGAGCACGAGAACGGCGACGGCGTCCTCAGCGGGCTGGGCATCACCAAGCCGGCGACCGAGAAGTACGTGAACAAGGTGCTGTCGCTGCTGCTGGAGCAGAAGAACGCGGCGGCCAAGGCGGCGGGCGCGGCCGAGGCGGCGGACGGCGCTGCCGAGGAGGACGAGTGAAGAATCCGCCGGAGCGCTGAACTCCCAGGTCAGGGCGATTGTCAGTGGCGGGTGCCAGACTCGTGGCATGACCGACCGGTGGGCTCTCGCTCCGGCCGAGGACGGTGGCGTGGACGTCGCCCCCCTCGGTCCGGACGGGCTGCCCGCCGGGCCGGTGCGGCGGGAGCCCGATCTCGCCGGGGCGGTCAGGGGCCGCCCGGAGGTAACACGCTGGGTGTGGCGGTCGACCGCCGAGGTCTACCCGCGCCTGCTCGCCACGGGGGTGCGAGTGGAGCGGTGCTACGACATCGAGGACGCCGAGACACTTCTGCTGGGCCACGAGGGGCGGTCCGGCGAGCCGCGCTCGGCCGCCGCCGCCCTGGCCCGCCTCCGTGGCGGTCCCGTACCGCCCGATCCGCCGCAGCGCGCGGCCGAGCCGGGGGCGCAGTCCCCGCTGTTCGAACCGCAGGGCACCGCGCGCCTGCCGCTCGACGAGCTCCTCGCGGTCTACGCCGAGCAGCAGCGCCGGCACGACCGGGCCGAGCACCCGGACCGGATGCGGCTGCTGACCGCCGCCGAGTCGGCGGGGATGCTGATCGCCGCCGAGATGAACCGCGCGGGCGTGCCCTGGAGCGCCGACGTCCACCGTGAGGTGCTGCGCGAACTGCTCGGCGAGCGGTACGCGGGCGGCGGCGAGCCGCGACGGCTGGCCGAACTGGCCGACGAGGTATCGGCCGCCTTCGGCAGGCGGGTGCGGCCGGATCTGCCGGCCGATGTGATCAAGGCCTTCGCCCAGGCCGGGATCAAGGTGAAGTCCACCCGCCGCTGGGAGCTCTCGTCCGTCGACCACCCGGCGGTGAAACCGCTCCTGGAGTACAAGAAGCTGTACCGGATCTGGGTGGCGCACGGCTGGACCTGGCTCCAGGACTGGGTGCGCGACGGCCGGTTCCGGCCCGAGTTCCACGCGGGCGGCACGGTCACCGGGCGCTGGGTGACCAACGGCGGGGGCGCGCTGCAGATCCCCAAGGTGATCCGGCGGGCCGCGGTCGCCGATCCCGGCTGGCGGCTGGTCGTGGCCGACGCCGACCAGATGGAACCGCGGGTGCTGGCGGCGATCTCCCGTGACCCCGGGCTGATGGAGGTCGCCGGGCGGGAGGCCGACCTCTACCAGTCCGTCTCCGACCGCGCCTTCTCCGGCGACCGCCAGCAGGCCAAGCTCGCCGTCCTCGGCGCGGTCTACGGCCAGACCTCGGGTGACGGCCTGAAGAACCTGGCCGCGCTCCGCCGCCGGTTCCCCAAGGCGGTGGCCTACGTCGACGAGGCGGCCCGGGCGGGCGAGGAGGGCCGGCTGGTGCGCACCTGGCTGGGCCGGACCTGCCCGCCGGCGACCGGCGCGGGCGACGGCACCGAGGAGGCGGGGATGCCCCAGGAGGAGCCGGAGGAGCAGGCGGCCGAGGGCTGGGTGCCGGGATACGCCTCCTCCGACTCCCGTGCCCGGGGCCGCTTCGCGCGCAACTTCGTGGTGCAGGGCAGCGCCGCCGACTGGGCCCTGCTGATGCTCGCGGCGCTTCGCCGGACCTGCGCGGACCTGGCGGCCGAGCTGGTCTTCTTCCAGCACGACGAGGTGATCGTGCACTGCCCGGAGGAGGAGACGGAGACGGTCGTGACGGCGATACGGGAGGCGGCGGACCTGGCCGGACGGCTGACGTTCGGGCAGACACCGGTGCGTTTCCCGTTCACGACGGCGGTGGTGGAGTGCTATGCCGACGCGAAGTGATCAGTCGCCGGGTGCCAGCAGTCCGCGCAGCTCCGCGAGGACGCCCGGCTCGTCCGTGCCGTCCAGGGCCGCGAGGGCTTCGCGCCAGACGCCGTACGCCTCCCCGGCCCGCCCCTGCTCGCGCAGGAGCAGACCGAGCTGGTGGCGGGCGAGACCGCCGCTGTAGCGGTCGGCGCGGGCGTCGGCGCGGCGCAGGAGTTCGGCACACTCGTGGTGGGCACGGTCGGTGCGGCCGAGGGCGCGCAGTGCGCGGACCAGGCCGAGCCGGGTCTGGGACTCGCCGTGCCAGTCGCCGTGGCCGCCGAGGATGCGCAGGCTCTCCTCGAAGTGCGCGGCGGCGGCCGCCGGTTCACCTAGGCTCAGATGGGCGTAGCCGATGTTGCAGTGCGCCGAGTGTTGCACGATGACGGCGCCGATCGCGTCCCCGATGGCCAGTGAGCGCCGGTGCTGCTCGATGGCGGCGCGCGGGTCGGTGTGCTCGTAGAGGTTGCCGAGATGGCTGTGGGTGACGGCCTCGCTGTAGGGGTGCCAACTGCTCACAGGAAAGCGCATTTAGGGCCGTTTTAGCTCGATCGTGTGATGGTCGACTTCCGGACTTGCGGTGTGCTGGGCCGTTCGGGCTACCGTGATCGTGTGATCTGGGACGCCGGGTAAGGCGCCAGCGTGCGGGGCCCCCGCTCCACCGGAGTGATGGTTCGGGGCCTCCCCGTCGCCCCTGGCCGTATCCACATGGCCAGGTCATGAGGGAACCGGCCTCCCGGAATCGGACCACGGACAGGATCCGTGTCGCTGACCCGGGGCTGAGTACGTCGGGGACCAGTGCGCCCAAGACCGTTCGGGGCGTGCGGCCAAGCAGGCTCACTCCTGCTCGGCCCCTAGGAACGGTAGAGGAGCCGGACGAGCTTGGAGAGGTAGGCGCTGATCCGGGTGTCGGCGGTGTCGGCGTACCGCTCCACCAGGGCGACGATGTTCTCCAGCTCCATGTCGTCGCAGGCGAAGGCGTGTTCGTCGCTCGCGAAGGGCGGCAGGGCGTCGGCGTACGGCTGGTGTTCGAGGGGCTGGGGGGTGGTGGGCCGGCGGCGGTCGCCCCGGTCGAGGCCGGGTTCGACGATCGCGACGAGGGCGCGTTCGGCGACGGCGGCGTACCAGCGCAGGGCGGTGAGCGCGGCCCGGGTGCTTTCGGGGCCGTCGGCCGCCCCGGCCAGCTCGCGGGCGAAGTCGCGCACCAGGTCGTGGGGCGCGTAGCGGCCGTAGGCGGTCTCCTCCAGGAGGGCCACGTCGACGAGCCGGTCCAGGGCGGCCTCGGCGCGGCGCTCGTCGGTGCCGGTGAGCCGGGCGATCAGGGGGGCGCCGTAGGTGGGCAGGTCGAGGGCGCCGATGAGGCGCAGGGCGGCGACGGCATCGCGGTCGGCGGCGCGGTCGGCGGCGGCGAGGGCGTCATGGGCGACGGCGAGGGAGCGCCGGACGCTCAGGTCGTCGTATTCGAGGTGCTGCAACCTGCTCTCGGCGGCCGCCAGTTGACCGGCCAGCACGTCGGGGGTGAGCGCGCGGCGGGCGGCGAGGCGGGCGGCCACGACGCGGAGGGCGAGCGGGAGCCGGCCGGTGAGGCCGACCAGCGGGTGGGCGGCGTCGATCTCGTCCCGCCCGCTGACCGCGCGCAGCAGCGCCGCGCTGTCCTCGCCGGTGAGCGGGCCGAGCGGGAAGCGGCGGGCACCGTCGAGCGCGGTGAGCGGGGAACGGCTGGTGACGATCACCGCGCAGCCGGAGCCGCCGGGGAGCAAGGGCCGTACCTGGGCGGCGTTCGCGGCGTCGTCGAGCAGCAGCAGGGTGCGGGTCGGTGCGAGCAGGGAGCGCAGCAACGCACCTGCGGCGTCCGGGTGTTCGGGGATGTGCCGGAGGTCGGCGCCGAGGTCTCTCAGCAGCGCGGCGAGTGCCTGGCCGGGGGCGAGCGGGGGCACGCCGGGGGTGGCGCCGTGCAGGTGCACGTAGAGCTGACCGTCGGGGAAACGATCCCGCAGCTGATGCGCCACGTGCAGCGCGAGCGCGCTCTTCCCGACGCCGGCCGTACCGCTGACCACGACGAGGACGGGGGCCGTGGCCTCGGCTTCGCCTTCGGCCCTTGTGTTCCCACCGGCACCACCCATGACGGTTTCACGGTCTGGTGCGGGCGGCCCCTGGAGGGCGAGATCGCCGTCGACGGCCGCGGAAGCGGGGGCGGCGCCACGCGTGGGAGCTTCACGGGCGAGTGCCGGTGGCCCCTGGGGGACGCAATCGCCGTCGATGGGCGCGGGGAGACGGGGGTTGCCGGGTGGCGGGGTGAGGGTGTGCGTCAGTTCTTCGCGTGTGGTGGTGCGGCCGGTGAAGTGGGCCGGGTAGGGCGGGAGTTGAGCGGGGAGTGGGTGAGAGGAGTCATCGCGCGTAGAAACGGGGTTGAGGGGTGCGGCGGTCGCGGCGCGGGCTGATTCCATTCGTTCACCGGCACCTCCGGCTTTCGGCTGACGGGGTGCCGACGCACCCCCCGGCGGCGCGGGGACCCGCGCCCCCAGCCACGACACACCCGCGCCCGCACCCGCCTCGACACCCGAGGCACCCTCGTGAGGCGCCCGCTCCCCCGCCGCCGCGCTGCGCCCCCGCAGCACCTCCACGTGGGCCCGGCGTACCGCCGGGCCCGGTTCGATGCCGAGTTCCTCCCGCAGGCGGTTGCGCAGGTCGCGGTGGACGGCGAGGGCCTCGGCCTGACGGCCGGTGCGATGGAGGGCGAGCATGAGCTGGCGGTGGTAGGCCTCGCGGAGCGGGTGCTCCGCGACGAGCGCCGCCAACTCCGGTACGAGGCCGCCCAGTCGAGGTCCGCCGAGGGCGAGCTCCGCGTCGTAGCGCCACTCCAGCACGAGCAGCCGGGCCTCCTCCAGGCGCTGCACGAAGGCGAAGCCGCCGAGTTCGGCGGGGAGGCCCCCGAGCGGGCTGCCGCGCCAGAGGGCGAGCGCGTCGGCGCAGGCGTGCAGCACCGGCGCCCACTCCCGCCGCCCGTGAGCCGCGCGCGCCTGGGCCACCCGGGCGTCGAACACGTCGACGTCCAGTTCACCGTCGTCGACCCGCAGCAGGTACCCGGGCGGTACGGCCCGCAGCCGCTCCGGGTCGTCGAGGAGCCGGCGCAGCCGGGTGACGTGGTTGTGCAGCGAGGCGCGCGCCGACACCGGGGGCGCCCCGCCCCACAGCGCTTCCCTGAGCGACTCGACGGAAACGACCCGCCCGGCCTCAAGCAGCAGCGCGGCGAGCAGCGCGCGCACCTTGGGGCTGCCGATGGGGTGTACGCCGGCCGCGTCGTAGAGGACCGGAGGCCCCAGCAGTCCGAACCGCAGCTCGTACCGCCGCATCACTCCGCCCATCGCCTTCCCGCACGGCGGACGTGCCCGCCGGTCTTTGATCCCGGCGGAATTCCATCCCCCAGGGGACGAGTTCCCGCCACCTTCTCCGTGCCGGTCGGCACCGGAATCCGCTGGGCTTCCGGCCCGCTCCCGAAGTCGTCCCGACGCATTCACGCCAACCGGTTCGCGACCTCCCGGAGAACCACTGGCCATATGTTAGCGATCCGTTGGCGAGCCCTGATGTGATCTTCACATCGGACCGGGTTCGACGGCGCACGCGTAGAACGCGCAACTCGGGGGAGTGACGCCGCAGGCCCGGCTCCGGGGACGCGAGAGGGTCCCGGTCGGCGGAGGTGAACGACCGGGGCCCTCGTCCCGTCTCCGGAACAGATCCCCCGATCACGACTTGACCGACTTCCCGGATTGGCGGCTACCCGCATTGACGGATCGCCGGATCGCCGGATCGCCGGATCGACGGTTTGAACGATCGCCGGTCTGACTGACTGACAGGTTTTCGTCCTCAGATGACGGGTGGACGGCCCAGGCGCGTGAGTCGCCAGACCGTGCGCCAACGCATGGGCCGGCGTTCCCCGGGCGGTTCACGCAGCCCTTCGGCGAAGCCCGCGAACCAGGCCCGTAGGCCGCCCGTAGAGCGGGTACGCAGGAGGGTGATGAGGATCCAGACGCCCAGGTGGACCGGGATCAGCGGCAGGGGCAGCCGACGGCGGGTCAGCCAGACGCGGTTGCGGGCGGTGACCCGGAAGTAGACGGCGTGCCGGGCGGGTGAGGTCCGGGGGTGCTGGAGGAGCAGTTCGGGCGCGTAGAGGATCTTCCAGCCGGCGTCGGCCGCCCGCCAGGCGAGATCGGTCTCCTCGTGCGCGAAGAAGAACTCGGCGGGCCAGTCACCGGTTTCGGCGAGCATGTCCATGCGCAGGGCGTGGCCGCCGCCGAGGAATCCGGTGACGTAACCCCCGCGCATCGGGTCGGCGTTGCCGACGCGCGGCACGTGCCGCCGCTGGGTCACGCCGTCCTCGTCCGCGATACGGAAGCCCACGATGCCGAGACGGGGGTCGGCGGCGAACAGATCCCGGACCTGCCGGAACACCTCGACGTCGACGAGCAGCCCGTCGTCGTCCAGTTCGATGACGACATCCACGTCACCGAACGCGCGCAGGGCGGCGAGCGCGACGTTACGGCCGCCGGGGCAGCCGAGGTTGTCCTCGACGTCGACGGTGGTGACCTCGCCGGGCAGGTCGAGGCGGCGGGCGAACTCGGGCAGCCGGCAGCCGTTGCCGACGATCACGATGCGGTCGGGCGCCAGGTCCTGCTTGGCAACGGACTTGAGCAGCGCGTCGACTTCACCGGGCCGGTTCCCCATGGTCACCACGGTCACCCCGAGCCTCGGCTCCGCCATGTCCCTCACCCCATCCGGCCGACGGCGGTGCCCACGCCCTGACCGCGCGACACTCGTCGTTCACCAAGATGTTGCCCCAGGTGCCCCCGTACTCCTGACTTCGATTTAGTTTGCAGCCCTTTTACAGTGATTTTCCTTGTGCCGAACGGACTGGAAGCCCGTCCATGTGTTCGGACGGTCCCGCACCCCAAGGTTTTCCCCTGGGCGGCCCCGGAGGCCCGGCCGCCACTCCGTCCCCAGTGTCCGGAACGTCCGGCCGGGGCCACCGGCCGCGAACGGGAGGAGCATCACGACATGGGACCGAACGACGCGCAGATCGCCCGCATCGTCAGCCGCGAGGAGAAGGGCCTGATCGCCGACTTCAAGGGTCGCCACGTCCGTCCACCGGCCGTCCGTGGCGCGCCGGCCCGCGCAGTCGGCGAGCTGGGCGGCGAGCCGGTCGTCCGGGCCAGGACCCCGCACGGCAGCGCGGTCTCGCTCTCCGCACCACCGCCGCCGGTCACGCACCCGGCGCCCGATCCCCCAGAAACCTCCGCACCAGCGCGGTCTTCCCGATCCCGGCGGCCCCTTCGGCCACCACCACTCGCGGCCGCCCGGACGCGGCCTCCTCGTACAGCCGCCCCAGCAGCACCCGCTCCGCCCCACGCCCCACGAACCCGCAGCCCACGCCGAAGCGTTCGGCCATGGCGACCGCCCCCATCCGTTCCCGGACCCTGCGCCGCGTGGCAGCACCACTCCAGGACCGCGACAGGGCCCGGGGGACATCTCCGGCGAATCCCCGGAGACGGAGTGAGCCCACCCCGTCGGGAACGGGGCGGGCTCACTGCTTCGGCCGAGGGTTCTCTGTCTCAGGACGTCGGGATCACATCGCCGTCGATGGCGACGACCCCTGATCCCGATCCCGCGGCCGGACAGTCGTGGTCCGGAAAAAGGACCGCAGTTCGGAGCAGGTCCCGAAGAGCTGCAGCTCCCCGGTCGAAGCATCGCGCAAGCCCTTCACCGTTACGCCTTTGCCCTTCGCCCACGGCCGCGCCCACGGAAGCATCACTCCGGTTCGGGCACTTGCTCCGTGGGATGCGTCCTGAGCCAGCTCTCCCCCCCGGCTCGCTCCGCTGCGGGAGTGCGCGGATTGGCGGAGCGCCGCGCCACGTAGTCACGGATGATCTGCACCCGATGCGGGTCGGGAACCACCAGGGAGCCGATGGATTCCTGCCATGTGGTGCCGCGCAGGATGACGTCGCCATCGAGCGAGAGCATGGCGAACTCGGGACGGCCGGCCGCCGATCCCAGTACTCCGGTCGCGGCGCCGGCTCCGATGATGTCCCACTCCCCGAGGAGCCGGACGCGCGCCCAGCGCAGGATCGGCACCGCGTCGTCGTCGGCGTGGTTCACTCCCAGAAGGAACTCCCGGTCGTCTCCCAGGAACCCGTAGTCGGATACCAGCCGGAACCACCCGTCGTTCGCTTTCCCGATCAGCCGCGGATCGTCCCTGCGCACGGTCTCGTCGCGCCGTCCGTCCTCCCGACGGCAGCTGGTGGCGAGCCAGGCGGCCGCGACGGGCAGTGTGCCGTCGGCGCCGTCCGCCGCGCACCACCGCAAGCCCGCATCCACGAGCAAGGCCGCCAACTCTGCTTCTTTCACCTGGCCAACCTTCCACCGCGACCGTTGATCGGCACTCGACAGCTGTTGCCGCCGTTCGGGATTTCGCAGGTATCGACTCCGCCCCACTTGTGCAGCACCTGTCCGCCGGTGTTGCCGTCAACTACTGCCGGCAGACACCAGGAGCGGCCCACCGAGTGTTCCATTCGGCGGGCCGCTCCATGCAATTCACGGGATACCAACAGGCGCCAAGTCGGTACCTCCACACCGGAAGATCGCGATCATCCTGTCGACGTCCTCAAGCCGAGATGGCCGTCAGCTCCGGTGGAGTAAGGGACACATTGACAATCTGCGCGATCGCTTCCAGGCTCCAAGGACCGGAAATCGTGATCCACACCATCTCGCACTCCAGGTCGGCCTGACCCCACTTGCCTTCCCAACTCCGAAGTGTGTGCATGCGCGCCTCGGCCGGCCAGCCGGATCGTCGGGCGGGCAGCAACGAGACCTGGACGCCGTCGACAAAGCTTGGTCCCGTCTCCCGCAGATCCTCCATGCGGAGGTAACGGATCCGTGCCAGGTGTAGCCACACCGGCGTATACGGCGTGTCCTCCGCCACGAAACCGAGTGTCAGATCCCCCTCAGGCCACGTCGCATCCATCTGGCACACCACTGTCTGAACAGAATAACCAGCCCATCGAGCAGTGATGTCCGAGATTGCCTGAATCTTTCGGGCATACGAACTGAACGCGTCGGCCTCGTCGAAGTCATTCAACCTTCGCACACTCCTATGGACAGTTACGAAGATACTCGCCCGTATCCTTGTGGTCCTGCGTCGAAGAATAGGGAGTTCCGTCAGGATTCCAACGCTGCGGACGGTTCTTGACGTTCGGGCCCATGTCGATCGTATTGCTTCTCACGACACGACCGTTCGCCATCTCTATTGAGACTTTGTTTCCCGCGGAATCCTTGAAAGTGGCCCAGGCGCCAGAATCTCCAGTGGGTCCCGTCATCTCAAAGCCATTGGCCAGAAGCGTATCGTATGCCTCGGTTTGCGTCATCCCATTCATGTTCGGAACAGATGGGAAGGGATTAACAGTGCCACCACTGTTGTGAACCAGGATCGGCGTGGCACCCGCCAGCACATAGTACGTGTGGATGTCGGCGACGGTGAGGTTGTGCACCGTGGCCGGCTGGGTCCATCGGTGGATCGCGGTGATCGTGACCACGACCCGGGTGGACGCGTCGAGCCGTTCGCCGGCGATCAGGTCGGTGGCGTCGACCCATGCGCCGAGCTCCGGGACCCAGAACGGGTGTCCCTCCGTCGCAGTGACCGTAGCGGTCCGCTTCCTGCCCGCGACCTCGATGGACAGGGTGATCCTGACCAGGTGCTTCAGACCCTTGCCGGTGATCTCGGCGGTGACCCTCTTGACCGTGGTCCGGCCGGTCTTCGGGTCCGTGGCCAGGACCTTGTCCCCGGTCTTCACGTCCTGGATGGACTTGGTCGTGCCGTCGGCCATGAGGACTTGGGTGCCGGGGACGAAGCTGTTGCAGGGTTTCGAACTGCCGCCGGCCCCGCCGAGATAGGCCAGCAGTGCGGTGGCGACGGTGTCCCGGATGACGTTTCCGCGTGCGACGGCCGCGGCCTTCTCGTTGCATTCGTCGGCGTGGTAGACGCAGTAGGTCGCCGCGATCTCCTTGGCCTTCGCGACGTCCTTGCCGCCGTGCAGCACGTAGAGGTAGGCCTGGCGGCATCCCTCGCGGCCGTAGCAGGCGGAGCCCGCTGTGGACGACTCGTAGGCCGGGTTGTACCAGAAGTCGTCCGTGAACTCCCCGTTCATCCGGGGGGACCAGAAGTCGTCCGCCAGCTTGTCGATGTCGTTGGTGACGGGGGTGTTCGCGGCCACCCAGTGCTTCTTCGCCGCCTGGGAGCGCTTGTAGATGTTGCCGCGGTGGTAGTCGGACGTGCCGGTCCTGGCGTCGTAGCCGACTTCCTCCTGCTCGTGCTTGCTGCAGTACTTGAGGTCGTACTGGCAGGAGTTGGGCTTGGAGCCGATCTCCGTGCCCGCCGGGTCGGAGTAGGTGAGCGGGTTGTTGTTGGCGTAGCTGTAGCCGTTCATCTGCTGCGGGTCGTCGGCCGTGAAGAGTGGGTCGACCGACAGGAAGCGGCCCGTGGCGGGGTCGTACTCGCGTGCGCCGAGGTGGGTGAGGCCCGTCGCGGTGTCGTTGGTGCCGCCGACGAAGCCCTTGGTGCCGGTCCAGGTGTTCGGCACGGTGCCGCGCAGCCCGCCGAACGGCAGGGTCCGGCGCTGGGTCAGTGCCTGCGTGTCGGCGTTGACGGACAGCTGGGCTGTGCCGTGGTGGTCGGCCAGGGTGAAGGAGACGGTGCCGTCGTTGGCCTGCACGGCCTGGTGGCCGCCGCCGACGTCGAAGTACCGGGTGCCCTTGGCCGTCGTGGCGCCCGTCGCCAGGGTGACCTCGGTGGGCCCGAGGTAGAGCGTGGTCTCCGTCGGGGTGCGGCCGATCAGCCGGTTGCCGTCGGCGTCGTACAGGTACTCGGTGACCTTGTCGCTGCCGCCCTCCACCGGCTGGGTGACCTTGGCGAGGTGGCCCTCGGCGTCCCAGTCCAGGGTCTGGGAGGTGCCGTTGCCCAGCAGGCGGGTGTGGGTGTTGCCCGCGACGTCGTAGGTGAAGCTGTCGGTGGACTTCACCGTGCCGGTGGTGGTGTCCACCGAGCCCAGCGTGTGCGGCCGGACCGCACTCGCGTCGGGATAGTGGTAGCTCCGCTGGGTGTCCGAGGCGCCGCTCGTGGTGGCGTGCTGGGTCTCGGTGAGCCGGTTGCCGACCTTGTCGTAGGTGTAGGAGGTCCAGTACGGGGCCGGGCCGCCCGGCGTCGCGGCGGTCGGGGTGGTGACACAGCCGGTGGTCGACTGGGCCCACGCCTCGGTCAGCCGGCCGAGGTAGTCATAGGTGAAGCACTGGTTGTCGGTGCCGGAGCGCGAGGTGTCCGAGACGGACAGGACGTTGCCCGCCTCGTCGTAGGAGTAGGTGTTGTACTGGTCGACGCCCGAGACGTCCTGGCGGTCCACCCGTGTGGTGGCCAGCCGCTGGGTGCCCCACTGGTAGGTGTTGGTCTCGTACGTGGCCTTTCCGCCGTTCGCGGCCAGCGAGTACTGCAGCGGCTTGCCGACGGGACTGTAAGCGGCGGTCGCGGTCAGGTTCTTCGGGCCGCTGATCTGGACGGGCCGCAGCGTGCCGTCCTCGTAGGTGTAGGCGACGGTGTTGGCGGCCAGGTCGCCGGCCTTCGGGTAGCCGACGCCCTGCACCGTGCCCGACGCGTTGTAGGTGGTCGTCGACAGATAGGTGCCCTGCAGCGCGCCCTCGGTCGACGGGATCGTCACCGAGGTGCGCAGGGGCCGGTACAGCCGGTCGTAGGCGACGACGCTGGACTTGTACTCCTGGCCGCCGCTGTAGCGCGAGCTGGACGCGAGCCGGCCCTTGGCGCCGCTGATCGTGTCGTAGACCCACTTGGCGCGCAGGGTGCCGGTGGAGGAGGTGTCCCGCAGCTCGGTCCTGCGGCCCAGACCGTCGTAGACGGTGGCGAGGACGGTGCCTCGGGCGTCCTTGGTGCTGGTCAGCTGGGCGCGGTCGTCGTACTCGTTGTGGGTGGCGCCCTTGTCGGGGTCCGTGGTGTCGGTGAGCCGGCCCATCAGGTCGTACGTCCAGGTCCAGGGGTTGCCCGCTGGGTCGGTGACCCTGGTCAGCTCACCGCGCGGCGAGTAGCCGTAGGACGTGGTGTCGTAGGCGGCGTCGGCGGCACGGGAGTGCAGCAGGCGCAGTTCGGTGGTGTTGCCGCGGGCGTCGGTGACGGTGGTCTGCGCCGTGCCTCCGACCGGCGGGATGACGGTGGTGCGGTCGCCGCCGTAGACGGTCTTCGTGATGCCGAGGACCGTGCCGCCGTCGCCGTTGCCGGCGATCTGCCGCAGCTCGGTCGGCCGGCCCAGACCGTCGTAGGTGTAGCGGTTCTGGGTCTCCACGCTCAGCGCGTTCTCGGGCTTGAACATCGTCGTGGAGGGCGCGGTGGTGTCGGTGTAGTAGGAGGTGAACTCCTTGGTGGTCAGACCGCGTTCGTCGTAGAAGGTGTCCGCGAGCAGCGTTCCGCCGTTCGGGCCGGGCGCCTGGGTCTGGCGGGGCCGCAGGAAGCCGTCGTAGAAGGCGTACGAGGTGTCCTGGGCGCCGGAGTTGCCGATGGTCTTCGTGCCGACGGCGACCGGCTTGGCATCGGTGATGGTGTACGTGAACTCGTAGCTCGGGGTCTGGCTCGTGGTCCGGTCGGCCAGCCAGACCTTGCTGGTGCGGCCCAGCGGGTCGTAGGCGTACGTCGTGACCTTGCCGTTGGTGTCGGTCTCGGTGAGCGGCTGGCCGCGCAGCGCCTCGTAGGCGGTGGTCGACGTCTGGGCGGTGGTGCTGTCCCCGGCCGTGGCGGGCGGGGTGGTCACCGTGCTGCTCGTCGGGAATCCGGTGGTCGGGGTGTACGCGGTGGTGGTGGTACGGCCGTCCGAACGCGCGGTGCGGGTCAGCGTGCCGCCGGAGGTGACCGTGACGTCGGCGGTCAGGTCGGTGGTGGTCAGCGCCCGTCCGTAGCCGTCGTAGGCGGAGCTGGACTCCAGGTAGGCCGCGGTGGTGCCGCTGTACGCCTTGAGTTTCGCGGTCCTGGTGGCGTCGCCCTTGGTCGCCGCGACGCCGTACGCCCCGCCGTCGTAGGCGGTGCGGACGTCGGAGAGCACGTCGGCCGGGCGGCTGGTGGTGGCGTCGCAGGCCTTGGCGACCGTCTCGACCCGCACGGGGGCGTCGACGGGGACGCTGCCGGAGACGTAGGTGGTGCGGGTGCACTGGTCGTCGGCCGCGGTCGTGGTGTCGCCCAGGTCCTCGCTCTGGGTGACCAGGCCGGTGGTGGTGTCATGGGTGTCGGAGCCCGCGGTGGTCCGCCACTTGACGCCCGCGCCGTCGTCCAGCGAGGTCCAGGACCTGCTGGAGGCGGTGCCGGTGAGGTTGGCGGTGACGGTGCCCCAGTCCCGGACCTTCTTCGCGGTCTGCTGGTACCAGGGACGGCTCACCGTCTTGGAGAGCACCTTGCCGCCGGGACCGGAGTAGGTGACGGTCTTGTAGGCGAACCCCGCCTGCGACTCGTGGTCGGTGATCGGGTCGCCCTCGCCGGAGTCCAGGGTGACCGACACGCTCTTGGTGCCGCCGGAGGAACTCAGCCGGTCGCCGTCCATGCCGCGCAGGAAGTACGTGTCCGTCTGCGACTTCATCGCCGACGCGCCGCCCTGCCCGCCGGTGCGCACCCGTACATGGCCGTAACCGCGCCACTGCGACCAGGTCTTGGACTTCTCCTTGGTCATCCCGTCGTCATCGTCGTAGTGCCAGGCGGCGCCGTCCAGGTAGTCGTACATGGTGACCTGGTCGGGCGCGCCGCCGGTGCGGTCGGTAGAGGTGACCGTGTCGACCACGTACTTGTTGAACCACTGCCGGTCCGGGTCGTCGGTCGTACTGCCGCCGATGTACTGCGGGAAGCAGCGGGTCGTGTTGGTCTGCGGTGTGGGCAGCCCGGCCGCGTCGCAGACCGGGGCCGAGTAGCCGACGTCGATCTGGCCGCCGGACTCGTCGGCGACGGTGGACAGCCGGGACTTGATGTACGGGGCGTAGCCGTCGCCGATCTTGTCCAGGCGGTTGGCGAGCTGGGTGTAGGCGAGGGTGACCTTCGGCAGGGTGACCGAACCGGTGCCGTCGTAGCCGGTGCGCTGGACGGAGTCCAGCAGCAACTGGTAGTCGGTGTCGGCCATGCCCCACCGGTGGGTGAGCTTCCAGCCGTCGACGTTGCTGTAGGAACCGGACACCAGTACCTGGGTGGTGACACCGGTCAGCCGCTTGCGGGTGAAGAACGCCGGGGAGTAGCGGCCGTTGTCGCAGTCGGTGCCCGCTTCGCAGTTCAGGTCCCACGGGGTGTCGTACCAGTACTGGGAGTCCGTGGAGATGGACGAGCACGTGGTCGAGCTGTCGGGGATGCACCGCTCACTGCTGGTGAAATTGACCTTGGCGAGCGCCTTCGCCGAGTACATGGCCGTGTTCTTCAGCCCGTACTCGATGCGGTCCACCGTCCCGCCGCGGACGTACGTCGTGTCGTCGGCGGCGGTCAGGTTGCGGCCGTAGGAGTTGGTCTCCTTGTCGTAGTAGTACGCGACCGCGTTGCCGTGCGGGTCCACGACGTAGTCGAGGTTCCAGCGCCAGCCCTGCTGGCACCAGGAGGCCGCGAACGTCGAGGCGTTGCACGGTTCGCCGGTGTTGTTGCCGAAGACCGGCACCGTCCAGGTCGAGTCGGTGGTCTCGTTGCCGCTCGCCCAGCCCGGCAACCGGTTGTAGCCGAAGTAGTACTGGGTGCCGTCGGGCGTCGTCACCCGCCAGTACTCGTCGTTGCGGGCGCCGTTGGAACGCACGTCGGACGACGAGCCGTAGATCCGGTCGATCTTCGTGCCGTCGTCGTTCTGCAGCTTGAAGGAGTTGGTGCCGTTCGGCACCAGCTCCCCGCCCGAACCGTTCAGCGACAGCGTGGCGTTGTCGTACGCCCAGCACAGGTCGCCCGGCTTGTTCCCGTCGGCGTTGGTCGCGCCGTCGTCCGCGCACCCCTTGTAGCTGCGCTCGATGAAGCCGGGCGACAGGTCGAACCCGTCACCGACCCACGAGGCCTGGTTGTTGGTGTTGCCGGTACGGCCGTCGACGCCACCTGAGGAGTACGAGAGCCCGACCTGCGGGGTCAGCCCGCCGGGCACCTGCGGCACCGCCATGTCGTACGACCACGCGAACGAGCCGCTGCTCTGATCCGTGCTCCACGTCGACGAGGAGGACAGGGAGGTGGCCTTGTAGTCGCCCCTGTCGCTGCCGGCCGAGGCGGTCGCCGCGAGGACGGTCGCCGTGCTCGCGCTGAGGGTGACCGAGTTCGCGGTCAGCGTCTGCTTCTCGGTGTCGTTGACCGTCGCCACGGGCCGGGTCGTACGGCACTGCTTCTTCTGCGGGGTCGTCAGCGCACACGCGGGCAGCCGGACCAGGGTCAGCCGGGACGCGTAACCGCCGCCGTACAGGCCGGCGAACGAGGAGTAGTCCAGCCCGGCGCGCACCTTGCCGCCGCGCTGGATGCCACCGCTGCGGCCGGGAGTCAGTGCGAAGACCGGTCCGTCGACACCCGTCTTCCGCGCCGCGCCGCGCGACAGTGTGCTCACGGTGTAGGCGCCGGCGGCCGCGGACCGCGCCGCCCCGGTGCCCAGGGTGAGCGGGAGTCCCCTGACCGGGGTGGGCTCATGACGGAGCGTCACCTTCACCGCGCTCGCCTTCGGCCAGCCGGTGGCCGGCGCCTCGGCGGGCGTCCGGGGCCCCTTCATCACCTTGCGGGGCAACGCCTTGCCCACCGGACCGCCGGCGACCGGCGACTCGGCCTGCGGCAGCGCCGGCTTTCGCCAGCCCTGGGCGACGGCGGGCACTCCCGACGCCTGCAGCAGTGTCGCGGTCAGCACGGCGGCCGTGGCCGCGGCCACCCGGGGCCACGGCCGAAGGCCTGTTCGTGTGCGTCGTCTGGTCTTCATTGCGGGGCTGTCTTCCTCCCGTTGAGTGCTCCGCGGGCAGCAGGGGGCCGCACACGGCGGAGTGAGGCAGGTGTCCCGGGAGCGGGACCCGGCCGCCGACTGCGGCGGCCGGGTTCCACTTCCGGTGGCGGAGCCGATCAGTCGCCGCTGGGGACGGCGGTCTCCACGCCCGGCATACCGACGGCGAGGTGATCGATCTGGGTCTCGGTCAGCGCACCCTGGAAGACCCAGACGTCGGAGAGCGAACCGGGGAAGTACCCGCCGGACGTGCTCCCGGTGGTGTCGCGGCCGAGCTGCAGGGTCTTCGCCGCCTTGTAGGTCAGCACGTCGTCGGCCCACGAGACGGTGTCGGCGCAGCTCGCGTCGTCCTGCACCCCGTCGTCGTCGGCGTCGGCGCAGGCGGTCTCCTGGAGTTCGCCGTTGACGTAGAGGCGGACCTCCTTGGAGAAGCCGTCGTAGACGAGTGCCACGTGGTTCCAGTCGGTGGGGCTGTAGAACATGCCGTTGCCGATGTCGGAGACGGTGGCGGAGTCGCTGTCGGAGTCGGCGGTGGCGATCCGCCAGCGGCCCGGATCGGTGGCCGGGGTGGCGCTGGGTTCGTAGCGCACCGCGAACGCGCTCTTCCTGGTACCGGGAGCGCTCATGACGGTGACCGGACTCGTCGGAGTGGCGGCCGCCTGGACGAAGGCGCTCACGGTGAAGCTCGCGCTGGTGTCGACCGGCACCACGGTGGCCGCGGCGTAGTCGTCCGTGCCGTCCAGGGCGACGGCGCCGTCGACCCAGCCCGAGCCCGTCTGGGCGCCGTTGTAGAGGGTCATGGCGTTACCGGAGGACGAGGCGTCGGGCGAGGTCAGCGGGGTGCCGGTGGCCGTCTCGAACTTCCAGCGGCCCTTGACCAGAGCGCGCTGCTTGAACAGCTGCTGCACCTCGCCGGCGGACACCGGCCGGTCGAACAGCCGCACGTCGTCGATCTGGCCGGGGAAGAACGAGGTGGCCGCGCCCGCGAACGCACTGGCGCCGATCTGCACCGCGCCCCCGGCATACCAGGTCGAGGGCAGGGCCGTGGTGCCGGCCAGGGTCCCGTTGACGTACAGCGAGAGCTTGTCGGCCTCGGTGTCCTGCACGCCGACCAGATGCGTCCACTCGCCGCCGTACGCGGTGGTGCCGTCGGGCTGCATGGCCCGCACCACCGTGGAGTCGGCGGTGTCGGCGCTGTGCTGGTTGAACACCCAGCGGTCGTAGGAGCTGGAGTAGTACAGCTCCGGTCCGGTCACCGTGGCGCCGATCTGCGTGGCGACGGTCGCGGCGTGGGTCGGCTTGGTCTTCGCCAGCTTCACCCAGGCCGACACGGCGAAGCTGTACGAGGTGTTGACGTGCGGGCCGGCGGTGGTGGCGTAGTCGTCGGTCCCGTCCAGGGTGAGCGCGTTGCCGTCCGCTCCGGTCGCACCCGTGGTGGCGCCGCCCTTGAGGACCGCGGGGTTCACATCGGCCCGGCCGCTCAGCGCGGTCACGCCGGCGGCGTCGTCCATGTGGAAGACCATGCGGGCCGGACGGCCGTCGCCGATCGCGTTCGTGCTGTACAGGCTCGACACCTCGGTCCCCGACAGCGGCTTCTCGAAGGTCTTCACCTCGTCGATGGCGCCCGGGAAGGGCGCCGTCGGCGTGCCGTTGAGGAAGCTGCCGCCGATCACCATGCCGCGCCGTGCGTTCCAGGCCGTGGAGTAGGCCGTGGACCCGGCGAGCGCACCGTTGACGTACAGCTTCAGCAGCTTCTCACCGGCGGCGTAGATACCGACCAGATGCGTCCACTCGCCGGCCTTGACCCCGCCCGCGGCGGCCTGCATGGCCCGTACGGGGGTGCCGTCGGTTGTGTCGGCGCTGTACTGGTTGAACACCCAGCGGTCGTACGCCTTGGAGTAGTACAGCTCGAAGCCCGGCGCGTTGTTGCCGCGCTGGGAGGCCACCACCGCCGCGCCGGACGGCATGGCGGACAGCTTCACCCAGGCCGACACCGAGAAGCTGACGTCGGTGTTGATGGTGGCGATGTCCGTGGCGGCGTAGTCGTCGACGCCGTCGAACTGCACGGCCTTGCCGAACCTGCCCTCCACGTTCGGCGTCGGGCCGTTGTACAGGGTCGCGGTCTGTTCCGGTGCGCTGCCCGCCACCTGGGTGGCGCCGGCCGTCTCGTCCATGGCCCAGCCGGCACGTTCGCGCTGCCCCGACTTGACCCGGAACTGGTAGGTGCGGATCTCGGAGCCGTTGCCCGCGGAGTCGAAGGACCGTGCCGTGAAGGTGTTGAGGCCCGGTTTGACCGGCAGCACGGGCACGGTTTTGGCCGCTCCGCCCGAGGTGGTGACCGTGTTGGCCGAGACCGGGTCGCCGTTGAGGCCGAACCAGTACTTCGTCACGTCGGAGACGGCGCCGGTGATCACGAAGTCGCCGTACTGGCCGACTCCGTCGTACCAGGGGTCGTCGGGGTCCTCGGGGTCGGAGGCCGGGTAGATGGCCGAGGAGATGGCGGGTGCCTTGGGCACGCTCGTGTCGTACACGAAGTAACAGGCGGTCGGGTCGCCGGTGTACGACCACGGCGAGTACTGGGCCCCGTCGTAGGAGTGGACGTACCAGTTGACCGTCTTGTTGGCGGGAATGGAGGACGGCAGCGTGATCGCGAAGTCCGAGCCGGACTTCTTCGCCGTCGTCGGACCGGACTTCCAGCGGGTGACGACGCCCTTGCCGTCACCGGTGTCCCAGCTCGCCCGGAACTCCACGGAGACGGAGTCGCCGTCGGGGTCGGTGACGTCGTTGGCGTAGATCTTGCCGAGCGTGCGTACCCGCGCGGCACTGGCGGGGCTCTTGCAGGAGCCGCCGTACTCCATGGTCAGCTGCGACATCTTGATCTGCGGCGGCGGGCGGTTGTACTGGACGCGCAGATAGGCGTCGTCCGAGAACCGCTTCCAGGCGTAGCCGTCGGTCTCGCTCGCCGCCTTCATGCCGAAGGTCATCGTCGACCACTTCTTGTCGGCGGCCTGCTGCACCGCGGACTTCACGTCGAACTCCGCGTCCTTCGCCGCGCAGCCGGTGTACCCGTAGGCGAACGACTCCGTCCTGAGGTGATCGATCCAGAAGGCGTCGTTGTCCTGCGAGTTCCAGGTCGTCGAGGAGGAGATGTCCTTGGTGCGCCACAGCTCCACGCTCCGGTCCGAGCAGGACGCCGACCAGGTGTTGCGGACCACGAACTCCGCCTGCAGCACGGTCCGGCCCGCGAACTTCGAGGTCGGGATCCGGTAGAAGAGCCGCTTGGTGTCGTACGGCGCGCAGTACGACCAGTTGCAGTACCCCAGGCCGGCGTCCGAGTCGCCGTTGAACTTCCACTGCGGCGACGACGCCCAGTACTTGGAGGCCATCGTCCAGGCCGAGGCCTTCGGGGAGTACCACTGGGGGTCGATGAAAACGGGGTACACCGTGCCCTTGCCCCTGAGCACGCCGGTGTCCGGCGTCAGGACCAGGGCGTTCTGCGCGGCGGGAACCTCCACGCCGACCGGGGCCACATTGCCGGACTCCGCCGCACCGGCCTCGGAGGCGGTGGGGCCGGTGGTGGCGCTGGTGGTGGCGGCGGCCACAGAGTTCCGTGCGGCGCTGGACGACGTCGTTCGGGCGGGTCCGGCGGTGGACCCGGACCGGGCCGAGGAGGCGGGCGCCTCGGTACTGGAATCCCACATCAGGGGGCGGGGAGCCTCGAAGACGGCGCTACCGGCTCCCTGGTCGACCGCCGCCAGGCCGCCGTCGGCGGTCTCCTTGACCTGCATGCCGTCGGCGTCCAGCTTCAGCCGCAGTTCGCTCAGTTCGGCGCTGGCCGCGGCCTCGGCCGACTTGACGACCAGGAGTTGGGTGAAGCTGTCCTGCTGCGCCGTCATCCGCAGATCGACACCGGGCAGTACGTCCGGATAGGTGGCGGCGTTCCCGCTCAGCTCGGGGGAGGGCAGGTCCCTGGGCCAGGAGAGCGCCAGTTCACGACCGTTCTTCGTCATCCGCACCAGCGGCGACGAACCCCCGCCGGAGAACGTCAGACCGACGGTCGTCGCCCTGGGCGCCACCGTTCCGTTCGCGCCGCGGGTCAGCGTGGTGTCGATGTCCCGCCACGCGCCGTCCACCCGGGTCCGCACCGGCCGCAGATGCTCCCGGGCTTCCAGGTGTCCCTCCGGGGTGGCGTACACCTCGCTGCTCTCACCGCGTAACGAGACGATCTCCACCGGCTTGCCCGTACGCGCGGCCTCGGCCAGCGCCTTCGCATCCTCGCCCGTGCCGTCACCTGCGGCGGCCTTGGCGGCGCCGTCGGCCGAGGTGACGGCGTTCTCGTCGGCGACCGCCATGGCGCCGTTGGATGCGCTCGCCGCCAGCACCAAGGCCGCGGAGAGCACGACGCCGACTGTGCGCAGCCGGCGTCTCCCCCTGTGCGTATTCATATGAACTGCTCCCCCACAGAGCCCTGTTGGGCTACGACTGGCCGTCTTCGATCAAACGGCCGGCCCGCAACATATGAGTACTTACAGTTCGTTAACCAGACCCTTACGGAGGGGCAAAGCGCACAAGATCTACCAATCAAGTGAAGTCGGGTCGTGAAATACTTCACGTTTGCCCCCTGAATTCGCCACGATCCAACACCGATGACCTAATTGGGGGTCGCGCCTCCGGCCCGCACACCGCCGCCGCGATGAAGGCCGCCCTCGCCGGTCGCGGCGACGCCATCAAGCCCGAGGCCCTCGCCGCACCCGCCGCACCGCTCGCCGTGGACGGCCCGGTTCGGGCCGACACCGGCACCACCGTCAACAAGCACCTCGGCCTCGCACCCCAGGACACCCAGGGCATGCGTACGGACCCCTCGGAACAACAAAAAGGCCAGGTCACGTGGTACGTGACCTGGCCTTTCCCGGAGCCGCTTTCGGGATTCGAACCCGAGACCTACGCATTACGAGACCGTGAGCGATCGTGTTGCGTGGTGCCCGGTCGTGCTACTGAGTGACGTTCTGCCTGATCAGGCTGCCTGCGGCTAGTTGGTCTGTGCTGCCTCGTATTACGTCGTCCAAAGGCGTCCGGCCACCGGCTGGCCACCGAGAAGGGCATCGCCAACGCCAGAGAGCGGGTTCACCCAGGTTGGGGATCTCCCACAGACCGCCTGCGACACCCTGCACTCCCAACGGATCGCTCCAGGCGAAGCCGCTCCGGCGGAGCCTGAAGGCCGTTCCCGCAACCGCTGGGTCAACTACCGGGCATCTCCGCTCAGATCATCAAGTGACCGTCAAGAGCGTTGAACGAGCGGATCGCTGCCGCTGAGGAGGAGCTGTCCGATCTGGTGGTCACCCAGGCGACGCTGGCCCGCGTGTTCGCCGAACGCGACGCAGCCGAACCGGATTTCGAGCAGGTGTCTTCACGGGATGCGGATCCGGACGATCTGCCTGCCTGTCTACCGCCGGTCATGCGCGTCGCGACCGGTGAGGTGCCCGCCGAGGGCGACTGGCCGGTTGGCCCTGCTGGCTGGCGCGGCTGCGGACAAAGGAGATCTGCGAAGTGGCCCAGGAGGCCGCCGACCACCGGCACGTCGAGACGCTGCGGATGCGGATGAAGGGCATGGTGCGAGACGAGTGGCCGGCCGAGCCGTCCAGGGGTCTGTTCGGGCTGGCCGATGGTGGTGTGGAAAGAGGGCCGGGCACCCCGGCCCTCCTACTCGATTCACGTCGTGCTCACGCGGCCGGACGACGATGTGAAGGTTGATCCCGTTCGGTCAAAAAACCTTCACACAGATCGCACAAGTTTACTAAAGTGCGGTGCGCGCGCTGGGCCGAGCCGACCACTTGGCCGCCGCGCACGTCCATCGGCGACCGGGGGAACAGCGTCGCCATGGGGAGGGACAGGCAGGCCTGACCGCCGCCACGGCGCGTCGCCGCTTCACCACCCTTTCGCGCCGGGCCCCCGCCTGCCCTCTTCACGAAGAACGGATGTTCTTTTGCGTTCCAGACCGGGGACTGTGACGCCCCTTGCCCGAAAAACGGGCAGTCTCACACGACTTGTG
>NZ_JAJONF010000072.1 GCF_021462265.1 Streptomyces shenzhenensis
GGAGTTCTTCCGGGCGGGGCACCGTCGTCCCGTCCCCGGCCGTACGGATCCCGTCGGCCCGGGAGGCGTGTAAGTCTCGTCTCACCTGCGCGAAAGCGCCCCCGTGCGCCTCTCCCGAAAGCCGGTCCGGCCTTATTGTCTAAACGTCAAACGCCCTTAAGGAGCTCTCATGACCGCGCCCGTCGTCCACTCGCTGCGCGAACAGATCCGCGAGCACATCGTGGAGGGAATCGTCAGCGGGCGCTGGAAGCCGGGCGAGCGGATCGTGGAGCGCCGGATCGCGACGGAGCTGGAGGTCAGCCAGACGCCGGTGCGGGAGGCGCTGCGCGAGCTGGAGTCGCTGCGGCTCATCGAGTCGGCGCCGAACAAGGGCGTGCGGGTGCGGAACCTGACGGCGGCCGACCTGGAGGAGAGCTACCCGGTGCGGGCCGGCCTGGAGGCGATCGCGGCGGAGCTGGCGGCGGAGAGGCTGGCCGAGGACTGCTCGGCTCTCGAACCGCATGTGGCGGCCCTGTACGAGGCCGACCGGGACGCCGACGGCACGGCCCAGGTCCGGCACACGGTCGGCTTCCACCGCGAGCTGGTCCGGGCGGCCGGGAACTCGGTGCTGCTGCACACCTGGGAGGGCCTGGGCATCGAGGTCTTCACGGCGCTGTCGATCCGCTGGCTGGGCACGGTCCAGCAGTCGTACGCCGAGGAACACGAGGAGCTGGTCGCCGCCTTCCGGCGCCGCGACCCCCGCATCGCGGACATCGTGAAAACCCACGTCCTCGGCTGCGCCCCACAGGCGTGAACCACCCGGACGCGCACAGCACACCCCTCAGAAGCGCGCCAAACTACGCGACCAGCCACAACCACGCGGACATCATGAAGGCCCACGTCCTCGGCTGCGCCCCGCGGGCGTGAACCACCCGGACGCGCACAGCACACCCCTCAGAAGCGCGCCAAACTACGCGACCAGCCACAGCCACGCGGACATCATGAAGGCCCACGTCCTGGGCTGCGCCCCGCGGGCGTGAACCGCCGGGCGCGTACAGCGCGCCCCTCAGGGGCGCGGGGAACTGCGCGACCAGCCACGACGACGCGGCAGCCGACCGACCACCCTCGCCTCCAACGGCACCCCCGACGGCACCCTCACACAAGAGCGGACGCTCGCTCAAACACCGCCTCACCTGCGTAAACGTCGACCTGATCACGTCACCCGGTGCCATCGCCGAAGGCACCCCGTGCCGACTTTCTCGGAATCGAGAGGTTTTGCCCCGTACCCCTTTGATCGATCATCGATCAGGGAGTTAGAGTCGCCGACGGGCTCGCACCCGAGCCCTCTGCCCTGTCCTGCCAAAGACCAAGGGCACCCCCGAACCCTTACCGATGAGGGAACCCCCTTCGACTGAGGAAGGCGGCGACATGACCGACCCCAACGCCATCCAGCCGAGCGCGCTCGACCAGCTCCCGGACCGGGATCCGGAGGAGACCGCCGAGTGGCAGGCCTCTCTGGACGCGGTGGCCAGGGAGGCCGGGCCGCACCGTGCCGCGTACCTGATGCGGCGCACGCTGGAGCGTGCCGAGGCGGGCGGCATCGCGCTGCCGAAGCTGCTGGAGACCGACTACCTCAACACCATCCCCACCGCCGCCGAGACGGCCGTCCCCGGCGACGAGGAGATGGAGGAGAAGATCACCGCGTGGAACCGCTGGAACGCGGCCGCGATGGTCACCCGGGGCAGCAAACACGGCGTCGGCGGGCACATCGCCACCTTCGCCTCGGCAGCCTGGCTCTACGAGACCGGCTTCAACCATTTCTTCAAGGGCAAGGAATCCCAGGATTCGCCCGGCAGCGGTGACCAGCTCTACATCCAGGGCCACGCCTCCCCCGGCATCTACGCCCGCGCCTTCCTGGACGGCCGCCTGACCGAGGCGCACCTCGACAACTTCCGCCAGGAGGCCGGCGGCAACGGCCTCCCGTCGTACCCGCACCCCCGCCGCCTGCCCTGGCTGTGGGAGTTCCCGACCGTGAGCATGGGTCTCGGCCCGCTCTCGGCCATCTACCAGGCCCGCTTCAACCGGTACCTCACCAACCGCGCCATCAAGGACGTCTCCGCGTCCCACGTCTGGGCCTTCCTCGGCGACGGCGAGATGGACGAGCCGGAGTCGACCGCGGCCCTCGCGCTCGCCGCCCGTGAGGAGCTGGACAACCTCACCTTCGTCATCAACTGCAACCTGCAGCGTCTCGACGGCCCGGTGCGCGCCAACTTCAAGATCGTGCAGGAGCTGGAGGCCCAGTTCCGCGGCGCCGGCTGGAACGTGATCAAGACGCTGTGGGGCACGGCGTGGGACGAGCTGTTCGCGCTGGACACCACCGGGGCGCTGGTACGCCGGCTGCGCCAGGTACCGGACGCGCAGATCCAGACGTACCAGACCCGGGACGCGGCCTACATCCGCCAGGACTTCTTCGGCGCCGACCCCGCGCTCGTCGAGATGGCGAAGCTGCTGAGCGACGACCGGATCCTGGAGTGCTTCCACCTCTCGCGCGGCGGTCACGAGGCACGCAAGGTGTACGCCGCGTACAAGGCCGCCGTCGAGCACAAGGGCGCGCCGACCGTCATCCTCGCCCAGACCGTCAAGGGCCACACCCTCGGTGCCGGCTTCGCGTCGAAGAACGCCAACCACCAGATGAAGAAGCTGACGGTGGACGAGTTCAAGAAGATGCGCGACCTGCTGGAGCTGCCGATCGCGGACAGCGCCTTCACCGACGGTGTCGTGCCCTACGGCCACCCCGGCGCCGGCTCCCCCGAGGTCCGTTACCTCCAGGAGCGCCGCGCCGCCCTCGGCGGCCCGGCCCCGGCCCGCCGTACGCACGCCCTGGCGCCGCTGCCCGCCCCCGCCGACAAGGCCTTCGCCTCCTTCGACAAGGGCTCGGGCTCGCAGAACGTGGCCACCACGATGGCCTTCGTCCGGCTCGTCAAGGACCTGGTCCGCGACAAGGAGACCGGTAAGCGCTGGGTGCCGATCGTCCCCGACGAGGCGCGCACCTTCGGTATGGAGTCGCTGTTCCCGTCACTCGGGATCTACTCCCCCAAGGGCCAGACGTACGAGCCGGTCGACCGTGACCAGCTGATGTACTACAAGGAGGCCAAGAACGGCCAGATCCTCAACGAGGGGATCACCGAGGCCGGTTCGATGGCCGACTTCATCGCCGCGTCCACCGCGTACGCGACGCACGGCGAGGCGATGATCCCGTTCTACATCTTCTACTCGATGTTCGGCTGGCAGCGGACCGCCGACCAGATGTGGCAGCTCGGCGACCAGCTCGGCCGCGGCTTCCTCGTCGGCGCGACCGCCGGCCGTACCACCCTGACCGGTGAGGGCCTCCAGCACGCCGACGGGCACTCCCCGGTGATCGCCGCGACCAACCCGGCCGCGCTGACGTACGACCCGGCCTTCGCCTACGAGATCGCGACGATCGTCAAGGACGGTCTGCGCCGGATGTACGGCGAGTCGGCACCGGGCGAGGACCCGAACGTCTTCTACTACCTGACCGTCTACAACGAGCCGCTCCCGCAGCCCGCCAAGCCGGCCGGGCCGGGCGTCGACGAGGGCATCGTCAAGGGCCTGTACCGCTTCAACACGGCGGAGTCGGCCGGGCTGTCCACGGTGGCGAACGCCCCGCGCGTCCAGCTGCTCGGCTCCGGCACCGCGATCCACTGGGCGCTCAAGGCGCAGCGGCTGCTCGCCGAGGAGTGGGGCGTGGCCGCCGACGTCTGGTCCGCGACCTCCTGGTCCGAGCTGCGCCGGGACGCCATGGAGGCGGACGCGGCCCTGCTGCGCGGCGAGGAGCGGGTGCCGTACGTCCGTCAGGCGCTGCACGGCGCGCAGGGCCCGGTCCTGGCGGTCTCCGACTACATGCGCCAGGTCCCCGACCAGATCGCGCAGTGGGTCGAGCAGGACTGGTCCTCCCTCGGCGCCGACGGCTTCGGGCTCTCCGACACCCGTGACGCGGCCCGCCGTCACTTCGGCGTCGACGCGGAGTCGATCGTCGTGGCGGCCCTGGCCCAGCTGGCCGGGCGGAGCGAGGTCAAGGCGACCGCGGTGAAGGAAGCGCGGGAGAAGTACGGGCTGTGAAGCCCGCGCGCCCCTGAGCGCGCCCGGACGGCCCCGCCGGATCCCTCCGCCGGGGCCGTCCGGGCTGTGCGGACCGCCCCGCCGGTGCCGTGAGCCCGCGTGCGGCCGCGCCGGCCGCACGCGGACCGCGGTCCGCGGACAGCCGCGGGGGCACCTCACACGAGAGGAGGGGGTGAGGGCTCGGAGGACGCCGGATAACAATCCGCACCACTCCGCGTGCGCCCCCGTCGCCCAGGCACGATGCTGGACCCGTGATGGACGAGACGGAGTTCTGGGAGCTGGTCGACGCCACCCGCGAGGCCGCCGAAGGCGACCCGGAGGAGCAGGCCGACCTGCTGGTGGAGCGGCTGCTCCAGTTGGAGCCGGACCTGGTCCTGGACTTCGCCCGTCACTTCGAGGCCCGCTACAACCGCGCCTACCGCTGGGACCTGTGGGGCGCCGCCTGGGTGCTGCTGGACGGGGCCAGCGACGACGCGTTCGACTTCTTCCGGTGCTGGCTCATCGCCCAGGGCCGGGAGGTCTTCGAGGGCGCCCTGCACGACCCGGACGCGCTGGCGGAGTTGCTGGACGACTTCGACGAGGAGGTCGACGGCGACGGCGAGGAACTGGGGTATGCGGCGGACGAGGCGTACGAGCAGCTGACCGGGACCGTGGCGCCGGACCTGGGGATCGCCCCCGCACCCTCCGAACCGGAGGGCACCCCGATCGACTTCGAGGACACGCGGGTGCTCGCCGAGCGGTTTCCCCGGCTGTGGGACCGCTTCAAGGAGTAGTCACGCAGGGGTCACGCGGCGCGGCGCCGGGTCAGGTCGGACGGTACGTACGCCTGCGCCTGCTCGGCCTTGACCGCGTGGTGCAGCGGTGCCGCGTTGGCCTGGTCGAGGGCGGACGCGGTGACCGCGGCCGGGCCGAGGACGACCGTCGCGACCGCGCAGACCACGGCCCAGGGTCCCCGGGACGACCTGGCCCGGCCGGCCTTCTCCGTGGCCTCGGCACGGGCTTCGGCACGGGCTTCGGTACGGGCTTCGGTGCGACTGCTGTTCATGATCCCCGCCTCCGGTCGGCTGCTGATGTCCCTGACCGTAGGACGCGGGGATCTGAACGGCCTGCGTGCCGCCTATGGCGTTCCTGTGGACGTCTTCGCGGGTGGTCCGGGGAAGGTCCTCGGGGGTGTTTCCCGGAGGACGCTCAGCGGAGTTCCGCCCGGGGGCGCCGATCGTCCGGGTGTCCTCGAAGACGACGGTGCCGCCGCCGGCACCCTGCCCTGCAGCCGGGCCGCCGTCTCCCTGATCTCCGGGAGGCGGGCGATGAGGGCGGCTCCGGGGCAGTTGGTCATGTAGCCGTCCTGGTGGCCGGCCACGGCCGGGAGCGCGACGACCGCGCCCTCCCGGTAGCGGCTGCGGCCGTTGCTGGAGACCAGCCGGGCGCTGCCGCGCGGGTCGATGCCGGCCAGGCCGAGTTTCCAGGCGGCGACGGCGGCGATGGAGTCGGCCATGGCGCGCGGGACGGGCACCCCCGCGGTGAAGGTGCCGAGGGCGGCGATGCCGGCGGTGCGGTGGTTGAAGCCCTGGGTGTGGGCGCCGGTGACGGCCCGGTCGGCGCCGCCCGCCCGGCCCTCGTAGACGGTGCCGCACCGGTCGACGACGAAGTTGTAGCCGAGGTCGTCCCAGGCGCGGTCGCCGGTCTGGCCGGCGTACAGGCGGCGGATGATCTCGGGCGCCTGGGCGCAGGAGTAGCCGTTGGGCGAGTCGGTGTGGTGCACGAAGACGGCGACGACCTTGTCGTCGTAGCGCGGTGGCGGCTGGGTGCGGCGGACGGTGTCGTTCAGCCAGGCCGAGCGCGGCACGATGTGCGGCCGGGGTGCCCGGTAGCGGATGGCGGGGCTGGTCGGCGCGGGCGCGGCAAGGCGGGTCGGGACGGGGCGGTCGACGCCCTGGGCGTACTGCAGGAGCACGAGCACGGCGGCGAGGCCCGGCAGGCAGCCGAGCAGCGTCAGGGCGGTGATCCTGGTGGGCCGCCCCGCTCTTGGGAAGACGCGCATGGCACTCACTCTCGGGTTGATCGGCCCTGCCCGCGATGTGTGCTGTGCCACCTGGTGGAACCATCGTCCTGGTCCGGGACGTTTCAGGGGGTACACGCGGGCGTGGCCGGTTCCCGGGCCCCCGTGCGCGTGAACTGATCACTGGACCTGTCCCGAGCGTATTAAGGGCACCGAGAGAAAGGCGGCTCCGTGGACCTGCTCGACCTGGTGCTCGTGCTGGTGGTCATCGTCTACGCGGCGTCCGGTTACCGGCGCGGGCTGGTGGCCGGTTGTGTCTCGCTGGCCGGGTTCGTGGGCGGCGCGGTGATCGGCGTGTGGGTGCTGCCGTGGGTGATGGAGCTGGTCACCCGCGGGACGGCGACGGCGACGGTGGTCGCGGTGCTGACGGTGCTGGTGCCGGGGGTGGTGGGGCACGAGCTGGCGGGGCGGCTGGCGCTGCGGCTGCGCCGTGAGCTGGACCGGGGTCCGCTGCGGGTGGCAGACGGGATGGGCGGGGCGGCCGCCAACTCGGTGGCGGTGCTGATCGTGGCCTGGGTGGCGGCGAGCGTGCTGGGCGCGTCCTCGTCGCCCGCGGTGACGACGGCGATCCGGGACTCGAAGCTGCTCGGCGCCGTGCAGAACACCATGCCGGACACCACGCCGTCCTGGTTCTCGCGGGCCACCTCGGCGCTGACCGAGGCGGGTTTCCCGCAGGTCTTCAACCCGTTCGAGAACGAGTCGACGGCCCGGGTGGCCAAGCCGTCCGGTGACAACGTCACCGCGGCCGCCACGGGCGCGGCCAAGCGCAGCACGGTCAAGATCGAGGGTGCCTCCGGCAGCCAGGGCCGCGAGGGCAGCGGGTTCATGTTCGCGCCGGAGCACGTGATGACCAACGCCCACGTGGTGGCCGGCATCGACAACCCGAGCGTGCGGATCGGCGGGGTCGGGCCGTCGTACGACGCGGAGGTCGTCCTCTTCGACCCGAACCGGGACGTGGCGGTGCTGTACGTGCCGCGGCTGCGGGCGCCCGTGCTGCGGTTCGACACGACGGCGGCGCGCGGGGACTCCGCGGTGGTGGCCGGCTATCCGCAGGACGGCAACCTGAACCTCCAGGCGGCCACGGTGGCGAACAAGGTGCGGGCCACCGGCCAGAACATCTACAACGACGCCACCGTGACCCGGGAGATCTACTCGATCCGCTCCACGGTCCGCCCCGGCAACTCCGGCGGGCCGCTGCTGACCACCGGCGGCAGGGTGTACGGCGTGGTGTTCGCCCGCTCCACGTCGGACAACGAGACGGGGTACGTGCTGACCGCCGGCGAGGTGGCCAAGGACGCGGCGCGCGCGGCGCACGCCACCTCGCCGGTGGACACGGGCGAACTGATCACGCCCTGACCGTCACAGCGGCCGGCCCATGACCACGTCGTCGACGTACTCGCCCTCCAGGAAGAACTCCCCCGGCATCACGCCCTCGACGGCGAAGCCCTCCGACTCGTAGAGCCGGCGCGCCGCGGTGTTGTGTCCGAGGACGCCGAGCCGGATCCGGCGGGCGCCGCGGCGGCGGGCCTCCTCCATCGCCGCCCGCAGCAGCGCCCGGGCCACGCCGCGGCCGCGGGCCTCCTCGGCGACGGCGAGGCCCTGGATCTGCCGGACGTGCGCGTTGGAGGCGAGCTTGTAGGCGAGGCCGAGCCGGACATAGCCGACGATGCGCCGGTCGAGCTCGGCGACCAGGGTGTCCTCGGGGGCGTGGCGCTCGCTGAAGAAGGGCTCGTACGGCGGCTGCGGGCGCGGCAGGACCGCGTGCACGGGCGACCAGGTGGCACGGTCGAGGGCGGAGAGCTCGTCGTCGTCGTCGGGCAGGGCGGCGCGTATGTACGGCACTGGCATGCGGTCACCCTAGACGGCCGCCTGCCGGGGCCCAGCGGGTTTTCCGCGGCCCTTACCGGCATGCTGGGACGCATGGAACGTTCTCGTATCGCGGTGGCCGGTGCGTCCGGCCTCATCGGCAGCGCCCTGGTGCGGTCCCTCCAGGCGGACGGACACGAGGTGGTGCGCCTGGTGCGGCGCGCGGCCCACGGCACCGCGGAGGTCTGCTGGGACCCGGAGGGGCGGTACGTCGACACCGCCGCGCTGGCCGGCTGTGACGCGGTGGTGAACCTGGCCGGGGCCGGGATCGGCGACCAGCGCTGGACGCCCGCCTACAAGCGGCGGATCCGGGACAGCCGGGTGCTCGGCACGGCCGCGCTCGCCGAGGCCGTGGCGGCCCTGCCGGACCCGCCGCGGGTGTTCGTGAGCGGCAGCGCGATGGGCATCTACGGCGACACCGGCGACCGGGTCGTGGACGAGGACGCCCCGCCCGGCGACGGTTTCCTCCCGTCGCTGTGCGTGGAGTGGGAGGAGGCGGCGGCCCCGGCGCGGGAGGCCGGCGTGCGGACGGTGTTCACGCGCACCGGGCTGGTGGTGGCCCGGGGCGGCGGGGCCTGGGGCCGGCTGTTCCCGCTCTTCAAGGCCGGGCTCGGCGGCCGGCTGGGCGACGGCCGCCAGTACTGGTCGTTCATCGCGCTGCACGACGAGGTGGCCGCGATCAGGTTCCTGATGGACACTGAGGGTCTGTCGGGTCCGTTCAACCTGACCGCGCCCGAGCCGCTGACCAACGCCGAGATCACCGCGGCGATGGCCCGGGTGCTGCACCGTCCGGCTCTCTTCCCGGTGCCCTCCCCGGTGCTCCGGGCGGCGCTCGGCGAGATGGCCGGGGACGTGCTCGGCAGCCAGCGGGTGGTGCCGAAGCGGCTGCTGGAATCAGGGTTCACGTTCGCGTTCCCGCGCATCGAGGACGCGATCCGAGCGGCCTGACGGCCCCTGTGACCGCATGCGACCGGCGTGCGACCGTGCCCTGTTCATGCGCGACTGTCCCTGACCGGCCACCGCCCTAACCTCGACCCGAACTCGGGTATCCCCGCAGCGGGTTGGGGGCATCACGTCTCCACCGGACGCGCAATCGAGGAGGGGCCTCGTGCATGAGCCCGCGTACCAGGCGGACGTCGTCATCGTGGGAGCCGGCATCGCCGGACTCTCCGCGGCTCATCGGCTGAACAGCGCAGGAGTAACGACCGCGGTCCTGGAGGCCGCCCCTTACGTCGGCGGCCGTATGTCGACGGAGAAGGTCGACGGCTTCCGGCTCGACCGGATCGGACAGCTCCTGTCCACGTCCTATCCGGAGCTACGCCTCGCCCCGGGACTGGACGCCCTGGTTCTGCGGCGGTACGCGCCCGGTGTGCTGCTCCATCGCGACGGGCGCAGGCACCGGGCCGGCGCTCCGGCGGGCGGCGGAAGCGCGAGGGGCGCACTGTACGCCGTGCGCGCCCTGGCAAGCGCCCCCAGGGGCGGCTCTGCGGTGGCGCCGGCGCGGTCGACCGCGCCGATGGGCGGCGCGGTCGACCAGGCCCGGCTGGGCGCCGCGCTGGGCCGCCTCGCCGTCACTCCCGTCGAACGGATCCTGGCCCGTCCTGAGCTGCCCGCCGCCCGCGCCCTCGCGGAGCGCGGGGTGCCCGCCCGCACGGTCGACGGCTTCCTGCGCCCGCTGCTCGCGGCCCTCCTCTGCGACCCGGAGCTGACGACGTCCAGCCGCTGCGCGGACCTCGCGCTGCGCTCCTTCGCGAGCGGGCGGCTGTGCGTGCCGGAGGGGGGCGCCGAGGTCCTCCCGGACCTCCTCGCCCGCGCCCTGCCGCCGGGCACGGTGCACACCGGCGTCCGGGTCACGTCGGTCTCCACCACGTCGGTGACGACGGCCGAACACGGCGTGATCCGCTGCCGGGCGGTGCTGCTGGCGACGGACGCGCGGGCCGCCGCCGAACTCCTCCCGGGCCTGCGCGTCCCGGACTTCCACCGGGTCACCGTGGTCCACCACACGACGGACGAACCGGCGACGCTCACCACCGGGACGTCCCTCCTCCTGGACGCCGACCGGGGCGGCCCCGTCTCCCACACCTCCGTCGTCAGCAACATCGATCCGAGCCGGGCGCCGCAGGGCCGCGCCCTGATCTCCTCGACGCTTCTCGGCAAGCCGCCCTCGGACGTCGACACCGCGGTCCGTATGCACCTGGCCCGCCTCTACGGCACGTCGACGCGCCGCTGGGAGACCCTCGCGGTCCACCACACCCCCGAGGCCATCCCCGCCATGCGTCCCCCACACGACCTCCGCCGCCCCGTCCGCCTCCTCGCCGGCCTCTACGTCTGCGGCGACCACCGCGACACCAGCACAGTCCAGGGAGCCCTGCACTCGGCCCACCGGGCCACGGCGGCAATCCTTGCGGACATCGGCGCCTCAACCTCCCTGCACACCGCGGACCCCGCACAACGCCGGGCCGCATAGCGCCCTTTCAGGGGCACGGGGCTGGTCGCCCTTTCAGGCGCCGAGCCGCACAGCGCCCCTTCAGGGGCGCGAGGAACTGCGCGACCAGCCACGACAGCGCCGCACCATGCGAACGACCGGAACCGGCAACGGCGAACGGCCACGGCCACCCCGGCACCGCCGGACCACACCGCCGCAGCTGATCACCGTTGCGGCGGAAAAAGGAAGGTGACCGCACAGCGCCCCGCCAGGGGCGCGAGGAACTGCGCGACCAGCCACGACAGCGCCGCACCATGCGAACGACCGGAACCGGCAACGGCGAACGGCCACGGCCACCCCGGCACCGCCGGACCACACCGCCGCAGCTGATCACCGTTGCGGCGGAAAAAGAAGGTGAGCCGCGCAGCACCCACCCCTCGGCCGCAGCCCCGCGCAGCGGACCGTCAGCCCAGCGCCGCCACCCTCTCCCGGTAACCCTTCACCGGCGCCGCGTCCTTGTACGGCTCCAGGCGGCGTTCGAAGTCCCTGACGTATTCGATCGCGCGGACCGAGCGCATCTCGGCCGCCGCCCCCGCCGCCTCCACGCCCAGCGCGCACGCCTGGTCGAGTTCGCCGAGGCCCAGGCGGGCCGTGGCGAGGACAACGCGGCAGAAGAGGCGGCTGCGGGCGTAGGAGGGCGCCCGGAGCTGGAGGGACCGTTCCGCGTGCTGGGCGGAGGCCCGGAACTGCTGGAGGTCGCGGTGGCAGTGGCCGAACTCGTCGGCCAGTTGCGCCTCGTCGAAGAAGCGTGCCCAGTGGGGGACCTCGTCGCCGGGGCGGGCCGTCTCCAGGGCGCGTTCGGCCCGGACGAGCGCCCCCGTGCAGGCGCGTACCTCGCCGAGCACGCCGTGCGCGCGGGCCTCCGCCGCGTGGAGCAGGGCCTGGACGACCGGTGGGGCGCTCGTGCCGACCCCCTGCTGGGCCACCCGGGCCAGTTGCACCGCCTCCCGGCCGTGCCCCAGGTAGACCGCCTGCCGGCTCATGGTGACGAGGACGTAGGAGCCGTAGGACCGGTCCCCCGCGGCCTGGGCGAGGCGCAGCGACTGGACGAAGTAGCGCTGGGCGAGGCCGTGCGCGGCGATGTCGTACGACGTCCAGCCCGCCAGCCGGGTCAGGTCGGCCGCCGCACCGAACAGCTTGCGGCCGGTCTGCTCGCCGTACGTGCCGCGCAGCATCGGCTCGCACTCGTGCTCCAGGTAGCGGACCAGGGCCTGCCGGGCGTGACCGCCGCCGTACTGGTCGTCGAGAGAGCGGAACAGTTCGCCGACCGAGCGGAGCGCGGCGATGTCGCCGCCGGTCACCCGCTGACCGGGCCCGCGCTCGGCCTGCCCGCGCGGCCGCACCGGTGCGAGCGGCGCCTGCCTGGGCGCGGCGGGCCTGGTCTGCGCCGGCACCCGGGCGACCACCGGCGCCGCCGGTTCGCCGCGGGCCACCCTGTCGTCGGCGCGGCCGATCAGCCAGTCCCGGCTGGGCACCACGAGCCCGGCCGGGGTGAACGCGATCTTGCGGAGCTCGGCGTGGCTGCCGGAGTCCTTGCGCCACAGCCCGCTGACGATGTCGACGGCCTCCTCGGGGCTGGCCGCGAACTCCAGCCCGGCGTACACCGGGGCACACGCGTCGAGGCCCAGGTCCTGGGCGGTGAGCCGGCGGCCCAGGCGCCGGGTGAAGACCTCGGCGATCAGGGCGGGGGTGGTGCCCCTGGGTTGCTGGCCGCGCAGCCACCGGGTGACCGAGGTCTTGTCGTATCTGAGATCCAGCCCGTGTTCGAGCCCGAGCTGGTCGACACGACGGGCCAGACCCGCGTTGGAGAACCCCGCTTCTGCGATGAGCGCGGCGAGCTGGCGGTTGGGGGTGCGCTGCGCGGGTCGATCCGTCATCTGGGGTGCGGTCTCCTGCCTTCTGGGTCAGCTCGGCGGCTTGTCCCGGATTGCCGGTGAGCAGCCCTTTTGGCACTCACGGACGGCGTGAATGTAGCGGAGAGTGAGCAGCCGATAGCACATCTCGACCTTCATTCATCCGATCGTGTGAGAATTAACCCCCGGGCTGACGCGTGACGGACGGACGTACAGTGGCTTGGGCGCGTTATGTGCCTGACACACCCATCGCCCGAGGGAGGCGCTTGCCGTGAGTGAGTTGCGGTTCGTCCGCATGGGGTTCGGCGCGGATGCCGTCGAGTACCAGGAGGCATGGGACGAGCAGCGCCGGGTGCACGCGGCGCGGTTCGCCGACGAGGTGCCCGACACGGTCCTGCTGCTCGAACACCCCCCGGTGTACACGGCGGGCCGCCGTACCGCGGACAACGAGCGACCGCTCGACGGCACCCCGGTCATCGACGTGGACCGCGGCGGCAAGATCACCTGGCACGGCCCCGGCCAGCTGGTGGGCTACCCGATCCAGAAGCTCCCGCGCCCGGTGGACGTGGTCGCGCACGTACGGCGCCTGGAAGAGGCGCTGATCCGGGTCTGCGCCGAGTTCGGCCTGGAGACCACCCGGGTCGAGGGGCGCAGTGGCGTGTGGGTGCTCGGCGACCCGGTCGAGCAGCGGCCGCAGACCCTCGGAGGGCTTTCGCTGGACTTCGATCCCCGCCTGACGGACGAGGAGTTCGACCCCCGCCTCAACGGCCCGGAGTACGCCCCCTCCAACGCCGGCCAGCGCCGCGAGGACCGCAAGATCGCCGCCATCGGCATCCGGGTGGCCAAGGGCGTCACCATGCACGGCTTCGCCCTCAACGTGAACCCGGACAACAAGTGGTTCGACCGGATCATCCCGTGCGGCATCCGCGACGCCGGCGTCGCCTCCCTCGCCGGCGAACTGGGCCGCGACGTGACGATCGAGGAGGTCCTGCCGGTGGTGGAACGGCACCTGAAGGCCGTACTGGAGAACGCGGATCTGAAGCCGAGGGTGATCGAGAAGACACCGGCAACCGTCGGCCCGTCCGGCGTCTGAGGACCAGGCCGGGCAGGCCGCAGCGGGGGCCTGGGGTCGGCAGCCCCCAGGGGCCAGCACTCACACCGGGCATTCAAATCAACGGGCGTACCCTGAAGGTCGCCGAAGAATCAATCGCTAGGGAGCCGGTCGTGTCCGCAGTCTCACCCGACGGACGCAAGATGCTGCGCCTGGAGGTCCGCAACAGCCAGACCCCCATCGAGCGCAAGCCCGAGTGGATCAAGACCCGGGCGAAAATGGGCCCCGAGTACACGAAGATGCAGAACCTCGTGAAGAGCGAGGGTCTGCACACGGTCTGCCAGGAAGCCGGCTGCCCGAACATCTACGAGTGCTGGGAGGACCGCGAGGCGACCTTCCTCATCGGCGGCGACCAGTGCACCCGGCGCTGCGACTTCTGCCAGATCGACACCGGCAAGCCCGAGGCGCTGGACCGCGACGAGCCGCGCCGCGTCGGCGAGTCCGTGGTCACCATGGACCTGAACTACGCGACCATCACCGGTGTCGCCCGCGACGACCTGGAGGACGGCGGCGCCTGGCTGTACGCGGAGACGGTCCGCCAGATCCACGCGCAGACGGCGGACCGCGCGGCCGGCCGCACCAAGGTCGAGCTCCTCGCCCCCGACTTCAACGCGGTCCCCGAGCAGCTCGCGGAGGTCTTCTCGGCCCGCCCCGAGGTGTTCGCGCACAACGTCGAGACCGTGCCCCGGATCTTCAAGCGCATCCGTCCCGGCTTCCGCTACGACCGTTCGCTCAGGGTCATCACGGCCGCCCGCGACTTCGGCCTGGTCACCAAGTCCAACCTCATCCTCGGCATGGGCGAGACCCGCGAGGAGGTCAGCGACGCGCTGCGCCAGCTGCACGAGGCCGGCTGCGAGCTGGTCACCATCACGCAGTACCTGCGCCCGAGCCTGCGGCACCACCCCGTGGAGCGCTGGGTGAAGCCGCAGGAGTTCGTGGAGCTGAAGGAGGAGGCCGAGCAGATCGGCTTCTCCGGTGTGATGTCGGGCCCGCTCGTCCGGTCCTCGTACCGCGCCGGCCGCCTGTACCGGATGGCCGTCGAGCAGCGGCATTCAGCCGCTCCGCAGCACGATGGCACGTTCGTCGCCGCACAGGCGGTCTGAGGGTCCGTCCCCCGGCCCCGCCGCCGAGCGTGTGAATTCACGCACAAACTGTTACCGGCCAGTAATGACCGGATGGACGCGGTCCTGACCGTCCTCGCTGATGAGGGCGTACGTCAGGGCCGCGTCGGCGTTCACGGGCCTCGAATCAAGGCTTCATTGGCGTTTGACCGGTCGGTCACGCCCTGGTAACACCGAACAAAGACCCTGGTATCACAGCACATCCATCCACTTCGAGGGGGACCTCCACCATGCAGGCCGCGCCCGTTCGCGCCACCGCGATCCCGTCTTTCACCGACGCGCTGCGTGCCGTCGAGTCGCTCCTCATGAGCGGCGGCCAGCGCACCGCCCGCCAGAACGCCTGGACCTCCGTGCTGGAGGACCGCCGTCGCGCCAAGGACCGGGTCGAGGCCCAGCGCTTCCTGGAGCAGGCCGCCGGCCGCTCCTGACACCTCTTCCGCGACCCTGTCGGGACTCTGCCGTCGTCGGCACTCCCGGGGCCACGTAGACTTCGGGGCATGGCGAGGAAGGAACCCGCAGCGGACGCTGCGAATGCCGGACGACTGAAGCAGATCGTCCTGACGTACAAGATGACCCGCAAGGCCGACAAGACGATCGGTCTGGTGCTTGCCGGTGTCGGTCTCGGCACCCTCGCGGTCTTCCTCGTGATCGGCTTTTTGATCGGTCATCCGGTCTATCTGGGCATCCTGGGCCTGCTGCTCGCCTTCCTCGCGACGGCGATCGTCTTCGGCCGGCGGGCCGAGCGTGCGGCCTTCGGCCAGATGGAGGGCCAGCCGGGCGCCGCGGCCGCCGTCCTGGACAACATCGGGCGAGGCTGGACGACGACGCCGGCGGTGGCGATGAACCGCAGCCAGGACGTGGTGCACCGGGCGGTCGGCAAGGCCGGCATCGTCCTGGTCGCCGAGGGCAACCCGAACCGGGTGAAGACCCTGCTGGCCGCCGAGAAGAAGAAGATGGCCCGGATCGTGGCCGACGTGCCGGTGCACGACGTGGTCGTGGGCACGGGCGAGGGCCAGGTCGAGCTGAAGAAGCTGCGGACCACGATGCTGAAGTTCCCCCGTGTGCTGACCGGGCCTCAGGTGACGACCACCAACGACCGGCTGCGGGCGATGGGGGACCTGATGTCCAACATGCCGTTGCCCAAGGGGCCGATGCCGAAGGGCATGCGGATGCCCAGGGGTGGCCCTCGGGGGCGGTAGGACTCGCCTGCGGACCCGGGGCGCGGTGGTCGCGTTGCGACTGCCGCGCCTTTGTGTTTTCCCGCGCCCCGCGGCGGAGCCGCATCTCGGCACGGCCTCGCGTCCCGCCCTGCGGGGGCGCTCATGACACGCCGCCGAACGGAGCATACAACCGTTTATCGGGTCATCTGCTCCTAACCTTCCCCATGTGACAAAACGCCATATCACATACCTCGCGTGCAGCGCCGCCCTGTGCGGCTCCCTTCTCGGTGCCGCTCCGGCGGCCGCCACGCACCACGTGCTGACCGTGCACCCGGGCGAGTCCATCCAGCGGGCGGTCGACGCCGCGGAGCCCGGCGACACGGTGGTGGTGCTGGCCGGCACCTACCACGAGAGCGTCAAGGTGACCACACCCGGTCTCACCCTGCGCGGCGTGGGCGCGGCCACCGTGCTCAAGCCGGCCAAGAAGGCCAGGAGCACCGCGAAGAAGGCCGTGAAGTCCTGCGCCGAGATGGGCAACGGCATCTGCGTGGTCGGCGCCAAGAAGCAGCCCGTCGAGGACGTGACCATCGCTCACCTGACCGTCACCGGGTTCTCCCGGACCGGCGTCATGGCCGTCGGCGCGGCCAACCTGCACGTGCACGGCGTGGCCGCCGTGAAGAACGGACAGTGGGGCCTCGCCGAGGAGCGCTCGGTCCACAGCATGTACCAGAACAACGTCGCCCGCCACAACGGCGACGCCGGCATCTTCCTCGCCAACTCCGTCACCGCCGAGAAGGGCGCCGCCGACACCGACGGCACGGTCGTCGAGCACAACCTCCTGGAGGGCAACCGGATCGGCGTCACCGTCCGCCGGCTGCGCAACCTCACCGTCTCGGACAACTCGGTGACCGGCAACTGCGCGGGCGTCTTCGTCGTCGGCGACGAGAACAAGCCGAAGGCCGGTCACCTGACCGTCGCCGACAACCAGGTCGTGAAGAACAACAAGTACTGCAAGAAGACGGCGCGGCTGGCCTTCCTGCAGGGCTCCGGCATCGTCCTGACCGGCACCGAGGACACCCTGGTCACCGGGAACACGGTCACCCGGAACTCCGGAAGGTCCCCGCTGTCGGGCGGTGTCGTGGTCTTCAGGAGCTTCGTGGGTGTCACCAGCGACAAGAACCAGATCACCCGCAACAGGCTGTCGGGCAACGCCCCCGCCGACCTGGTCAACCAGGAAGCCACCAAGCACGGCAACGCCTTCAGGCAGAACACCTGCAAGAAGTCCAAGCCCGCGGGTCTGTGCTGACCTGACGGCCGTACGACATCTCACACGGAAGGAAGGCGGCACATGACCGCACCAGCACGCGACCTCTCCACGCCGGTCAAGGGGCCGGCGGAGGACGCTCCGCCGCCGTCGATGCGGCTGCGCGAGCTCGTGTTCGGGGCGGCCTGTGCCGCCGCCGTCCGCGCGGCCGCCCGGCTGCGCGTGGCCGACGCGCTCGGGGACGCTCCCATGACCGTGGAGTCCCTGGCGTCGGCGGTGAAGACCGACCCCAAGCCGCTTCGGCGGCTGTTGCGCGCCCTGTCCTGCTACGGCGTCTTCGCCGAGCGGCCGGACGGGACGTTCGCCCACACCGAGACCTCCCGGCTGCTGCGCGAGGACGACCCGCACAGCCTGCGCTACATCGCCCTGTGGTGCACCGAGCCCTGGACCTGGGACGCCTGGCCGAAGCTCGACGAGGCCGTGCGCAGCGGCCGCAACGTCGTCGAGGACCTGTACGGCAAGGAGTTCTTCGTCTACCTGAACGAGGACGCGCCGGAATCGGCGGACGTCTTCAACCGGGCCATGACCACCTCCAGCGAGCAGTCGGCCCGGGAGGTCGCCGCGCTGCTCGACCTGTCCGGCAGCCGGTCGGTCGCGGACCTCGGCGGCGGACAGGGCCATGTGGTGGCCTGTCTGCTGGACAAGTACCCGGCGATGAAGGGCTATCTGCTGGATCTGCCCAAGGTGGTGGAGAACGCGCTGCCCCGGCTGCGCGAGGGCGGGGACCTCGCGGACCGGGCGCGGGTGGTGCCCGGTGACATCCGGGAGGCCGTACCGGTCGACGCGGACGTCTACATCATCAAGAACATCCTGGAGTGGGACGACGAGTCCACCGCGCGGCTGCTCGCCAACGTGGTCGCGGCGGGCGGTCCCGGGGCCCGGGTCGTGGTGATCGAGAACCTGGTCGACGACACCCCGTCGATGCGGTTCAGCACCGCGATGGACCTGCTGCTGCTCCTGAACGTCGGCGGGGCCAAGCACACCACCGACTCCATGGTGCGCCGGCTGACCGACGCGGGCCTGAGCGTCAACGACATCCGGCCGGTCAACCCGTATCTGCACGCCTTCGACTGCACGGTGCCGGCCTGAGACCAGGCCCCCGGCACGCGCCGGTGCCGGGCCCGCTTCGTGTGCGGGTCCGGCACCGTTGGCGTACGGCGGTGCGCGGGGTCACCCGCCGCCGTCGCGCTCCCAGAGGTAGAAGCGCTGGGCCATCGCGTCCTTCGGGGAGCGCCAGGTCTCCGGGTCGTACGCGCTGACGTACGCCGTGAGACGGTCGCTGACGTCCCTGAACTCGGGATGTGAGGTGATCTTGGCGATGGCCGGTCCCGGCTCGCGCTCGGACTCGATGAGGTGCATGTACACATCACCGAACTGGAAGAGGCTGCGCCGGACCACCCCGACGAGGTGCGGCAGCTCTCCCCGGTCGGACTCCGCGAACACCTTCGCGATGTCGGGGGCGGAGCCCGGTGCCATACGGGCGACGATCAGGGCCTGGTGCACGTGTCTCTCCGTTCCTGTCTTCCTGCTGGCTCAGTCGGCCAGGGCCGGGTCGGGGCGCCGGCCGGTGGCGGCCTTCTCGATCTTGTCGCGGATCAGGGCCATCTGGACCTTGGAGTTCTTGTTGATGTTGTCGGTCATCCAGTCGTCGTCGACGGGGGCCTCCGGCTTCATCGCGAAGTCCTGGGTCCAGACCATCCGGGTGCCGGCGGGCACCTCCTCGTACTGCCAGAGGATGTCCATGTGCGCGAACGGGCCGGTCTCGACCCGGCGGGCCTTGACGCGCAGGTTGCGGCGGTCCGCCTCGCGCTCGGAGACCCAGCTCCACACCTTGCCGTTCTCGTCGGGGTGCATGGTCAGCCGGAAGGTGACCTTGTTCCCGTCCTCCTCGAGGATCTCGGCCCTGGCGTACTCGCTGAACAGCTGGGGCCAGTTGGCCACGTCGTTGGTCATGTCCCAGACCAGGTCGACGGGCGCGGCGATGGTGATCTCGTTCTGGGTGTGTCCGGTCATGTCAGGCTCCCGCGGGCATGGCGCTGTTGACGAGGTCGAGGAACTGGCGGGGCGTCTTGCACCGCTCGGCGTCCACCGGCATGGGCACGCCGTGCCGGTTCTCCAGTTCGCCGACGATGCCGAGCAGGCCGAGCGAGTCGACGCCGAGGACGTCGAAACCGCTGTCGGCCCGGTCCTGCAGGTCGGCCGGGGAGACGGTGACGCCGGCGGCCTTCTTCATGAGTTCGGACAGTTCGTCCACGGTGATGCTCATAGCAACTCCTTCTGCTTCGCTGCTGGGCAGCTGGTGTGTTCGACTCACCCGGCCGCGCCGTGGCGCAGCACGAGCGCCGAGTTCGACCCCATGAGGCCCCGGCTGAGCACCAGTGCCGTGCGCGGCTGCGCGGCACGGGCGCGGCCGGTCACGAGGTCGAGGTCGTGGCAGATGTCGAAGACGCCCGGGGTCGGCGGGATCAGCCCGTGTTCCATCGCCAGCACCGCGGCGGCGGTGTCGAGGACGGGGGCCGCACAGTAGCCCCGGCCGATCCCGGTCTTGGGCGCGGTGACCGGCACCCGTCTGCCGTGCGCGCCGAGGGCGTCGGTGATGGCCAACGCCTCCGCCCGGTCGGCTTCCGGCACGCCGAGGGCGTCGGCGAAGACCACGTCGACCTCCTCGGGTGCGCAGCCGGCCTCGGCCAGCGCCCCGCGGATCGCCTGGGCGAGCCCGGCCCGGGACTCGGCCCAGCGGGAGGCCCCGGTGAAGGTGGACGCGTGGCCGTCGAGGGTGGCGCGTACCGGCAGTCCGCGTGCGCGGGCCGAGCCGGTGTCCTCCACGACGAGCATGGCGCCGCCCTCGGCCGGCACGAACCCGCAGGCCTGCTCGGTGAAGGGGCGGTAGGCGCGGGCCGGGTCGGGCTCCCGGCTGAGTTCCTCGTAGCCGAGCTGGCAGACCACCGAGTACGGAGCTATCGGCGCCTCGGTGGAACCGGCCACGATGACGTCCGTACCGCGGCGGACCGCGCGGGCGGCGTGGGCGAGGGCGTCCAGGCCGCCGGCCTCGTCGGCGGCGACCACCGAGCAGGGGCCCTTGAAGCCGCGCCGGATGGAGATCTGGCCGGTGCTGGCCGCGTAGAACCAGGCGATGGACTGGTAGGGACCGACGAACCGGCTGCCCTTGCCCCACAACTGCTGGAGCTCGCGCTGGCCGAACTCGCCGCCGCCGGAGCCGGCCGCGGTGACCACACCGACGTCGAACGGCGAACCCTCGGTGTCGGCGCGGCCGAGCCGGGCGTCTTCGAGTGCCAGGTCGGCCGCGGCCATCGCGAAGTGCGTGAAGCGGTCGGTCTGGACGATGAGGCGTTCCTCGACGGCGGCCGCCGGGTCGAAGTCGCGGACTTCTCCGGCCACCTTCATGGGCAGGTGCTCGCACCCGTCGCGGGTCACCTTGTCGAGGACGTTGCGTCCCTCCTGGACGGATTTCCAGAAGGTCTCGGTGCTGGTCCCGTTGGGCGCGACGACACCGATGCCGGTGACGGCGGCCCGCCGAGAACGGGGTTCGCTCATCATGTCCGTCCTCTCTGCCGGGTCAGGATCACCGCGGACTGGAAGCCGCCGAACCCGCTGCCCACGGACAGGACGCCGCCGAGGCTGCGTTCACGGGCGACGCGCGGCACGTAGTCGAGGTCGCACTCGGGGTCGGGGGTCTCGTAGTTCGCGGTGGGCGGGACGACCTGGTGGGCCAGGGCGAGCACACAGGCGACGACCTCGATCGCGCCGATGGCGCCGAGCGAGTGGCCCACCATGGACTTGATGGAGCTCATGGGCGTGCTGTACGCGTGCTGTCCGAGCGCCTTCTTGACGGCGGCGGTCTCGTGGCGGTCGTTCTGCCGGGTGCCGGAGCCGTGCGCGTTGACGTAGTCGATGGCGGTGGGGTCGAGGCGGGCGTGGTTCAGGGCGGTCTCGATGGCGCGGGCCATCTCCAGGCCCTCGCTGGTGAGACCGGTCATGTGGTAGGCGTTGCCGAAGGTGGCGTAGCCGTCGAGCCGGCAGTAGATGTGCGCGCCACGGGCCTTGGCGTGCTCCTCCTCCTCCAGGACGAGCACCGCGCCGCCCTCGCCCATGACGAACCCGTCCCGGCGGTTGTCGAAGGGGCGGGAGGCGTGCTCGGGGTCGTCGTTGTTCGGGGAGGTGGCCTTGATCGCGTCGAAGCAGGCCATGGTGATGGGTGAGATCGGGGAGTCCGAGGCGCCGGCGATGCAGATGTCGGCGCGGCCCTCCTGGACGGTGTGGAAGGCGTAGCCGACGGCGTCCAGGCCCGAGGTGCAGCCGGTGGAGACGGTCTGGACCGGACCCTGGGCGCCGAATCGTTCCGCCACCGCGGAGGCGAGGGTGCTCGGGGAGAACGCCCGGTGCAGCTGGGGCTGCGCCTGCCGGTGGTCCACGTCCCAGCGCCGGCCCGCTTCGCTCACCAGGACGTAGTCGTGCTCCAGGCGGGTGGTGCCACCGACCGCCGTGCCCAGGGAGACCCCGATCCGCCAGGGGTCCTCCCGGCCGAGGTCGAGCCCGGAGTTCCGGACCGCCTCGTCACCGGCGACCAGGGCGAACTGTATGTAACGGTCCGCCCGCTCGATCTCCTCGGTGGCCAGGCCGTGCGCCGCCGGGTCGAAGTCGCACTCGGCGGCGATCCGCGACCTGAGGCCCGAGGGATCGAAGAAGGTGATGCCGCGCGTCGCGGTCCGGCCCGAGGCGAGCAGATCCCAGAACGCCGGTACGCCCACACCCCCCGGAGCCACGATGCCTATGCCCGTAACCGCCACGCGCCGGGTCACGACCGGACCTGCCCCACGGCGACGGCTTCCGTCTCCTCGGTGTCCACGTGGCCGAGGCTCGGGCGCGGGGCCAGCGGGCCGAGGTGGAAGACGATCCGGGCCTCGACGTTGCCCACGTTGCGGAAACGGTGCTTCATGTTCATGGGGATCATCAACCCCTGCTCGGGCCGCAGCGGGTACGGGTCGCCGTCCAGGTCGACCTCCATGTCGCCGCAGACGACGTACACGAACTCCTCGGAGTACGGGTGGTAGTGCTCGGCGATGCGGTCGCCCGGCTGCACGATGGCCACACCCATGAAACCGCTGGTGGAACCGACCGTGGCCGGAGTGAGCATGGCGCGCAGATCGCCGCCACGCCGGGTGTTGGGCTCGACCTCGCTGAGGTCCACGATCTTCGGAATGGGCTGCATGTCTGCGTTCCTCCCTGGGGGTGATGCGACGGTGAGGGTTCAGGCGTCCGGCGAGCGGCGGTCGGTGAGGAGCTGCATCCGCACCGCGTCGCCGTCCAGCAGGGCGGTCAGCGCGTGGGCCGGGGTGATGTCCACGGGCGTGCCGGGCCGCTGCTCGACCAGGCGGACGACGACGTCGTCGCGCTGGAAGACCGTGCTGTGCAGCACCGCGCTCGCCGGGTCCTCGGCCGCGGCCTCGTCCTGCTGCGCGAGCAGCTCCGCGAGCCGCATCCCGCAGCCGGGGCGGGCGGGGTAGCAGATCGCGTGCCGCTCGCCCTCGGCCGGCTCCGCGGCGCTGACGTGGTGGACGGCCGGCAGCGCCGCCCGGGTGAAGAACACCCGTGCGGACTCCTGGTCGTTGAGGTCGCGGTCCTGCTCCAGGTAGGGGTTGATGGCCTCCTCGACGGCCCGCACCTCGGGCTGCCGGGCGACGTGGCGCAGGGCCGCCATCAGGTCGCCGCGCACCTCGATGGCGCGCACGACCCGGTTGCCGTGCATGAACAGGGAGGTACGGCAGAGCCGGGTGGAGTCGTCGACCTTCGCCTGGGGCGAGGCGTAGTCCGCGAGGATCCTCGCGACCTCGGCCTCGCTGCCCGGCCGGACCGTGAAGGTGAGCGCGTGGCGGATCACGCCGTCGCCCATCCGCGGCTGGGCCTGCAGGACGCGGACCGCGTCCGCCGACGGGCCGCCTGTCTCCCGTACGACGTGGAAACGGAGCGAACGGGTGTCGCGTACGCAGTTGTGCAGCGGCTTGACCATCTCCACGTGCTCCTCGCTGTTCACCCAGGCGAGGAACGGCGGGGCGCTCTCCCACTCGCTGGTGATCAGCCACTGCGAGGGGTTCTCGATCGACTGGCAGAGCTGGTCGCTGACGTGACCGGGCACCTGGGCCACCTGGTTGCACAGCTGCTCGTAGGCCTCCAGGAACTGCTGCTGCGCGCCGTCGTGGACGTCCACCAGCAGGACGACCCGGAGCCGGGAGCCGTCGAAGACGGACTGGGAGACCCGGGTCGAGACCGGGCGGGTGGTTCGGGTCGGCTTGTCGGAAACCTTTTCCGAGATCGTCGTCATGCTTCGCACATCTCCTTCGCGGTGGCAGCGGCCTGCGCCTTCGCCGATGACGTGGCGTCAGCGCTTCTTGATCCTGTGCCGGTCCTCCGAAGCGCGCGACTCGCGTGAACCAGGTGGGTGATTGAGCACGCGAAACCCCCCCGGAAGGGGCCCGGACGGGGCATGGAGGTTCCAACGCACCTGACGCACAACACCCGCCTCTGGAGTGCCCGATGCAGCAGAGAACCGATCACCAGGTCCCCGTCCTCGTGGTGGGCGGCTCCCTCGTGGGCCTGTCCATGTCCCTCTTCCTGGGCCGACTGGGCGTCCGCCACATGCTCGTCGAGAGACACTCGGGGACCTCGATCCACCCACGCGGCCGGGGCAACAACGTGCGGACGATGGAGCTGTTCCGGAAGGCGGGGATCGAGCAGGACATCAAGTCGGCGGCCTCCCTCCTCGCCGACAACCACGGCATCCTGCAGACCCCGACGCTGGTCGGCGACGCCGGCGAATGGCTGTTCAGGGAGATCGACCCGGGAGGCGGACTCGCGAGGTTCAGCCCCACGGGGTGGTGCCTGTGCAGCCAGAACGACCTCGAACCCGTCCTCCGCCGGGCGGCCGAGTCGCTCACCGGCGAGCTGCGCTACTTCCACGAGATGGAGTCCTTCGAACAGGACCCCGAAGGAGTGACGGCGTACGTCCGCGACCGTGGCTCCGACCGGATGTACACCGTCCGCGCGGACTACCTGGTCGCGGCCGACGGCCCGCGCTCCCCGGTCCGCGGCCGGCTCGGCATCGGCCAGACGGGCCCCGGCGACCTCTTCGCGAACGTCAGCATCACCTTCCGTTCCAAGCTGCTCCAGAACACGGTCGGGGACCGCCGCTTCATCTGCTGCTACCTCACCGACCCGGAGGCCGACGGCGCCCTCCTCCCCGTCGACAACAGGGAGAACTGGGTCTTCCACGCTCCCTGGCACCCCGAACGCGGCGAAACCCTCGACGAGTTCACGGAGGAACGGCTCACCCGGCACATCCGGCGGGCCGTCGGCGTCCCCGACCTCGACGTCGAGGTCACCGGCCGCGCCTCCTGGCGGGCGGCCGAACGGGTCGCGGAACGCTACGCCGACCGGCGGGTCTTCCTGGCCGGCGACTCCGCGCACGAGATGTCACCGACCGGGGCCTTCGGCTCCAACACCGGCATCCAGGACGCCCACAACCTGGCCTGGAAGCTGGCGGCGGTCCTCGACGGCTGGGCCGGCCCCGGGCTCCTCGACTCCTACGACGCCGAGCGCCGCCCGGTCGCCCTCGCCACCAGCGCCCGCGCGTCCGCCCGCTCCGTCGAGCACAGCCATCCCGGCTTCGCGCCCGCCCCCGGCGTCGGCGCGGACCGGCGCGGCGGCATCCTCAACATCGTCCTCGGCTACCGCTACCTCAAGGGCGCGGTCCTCGGCGCCGACCCGGACCAGCCGCTCGTACCCGATGGGATGAACCTCACCGGCCAGCCGGGCAGCCGGTCCCCGCACCTGTGGCTGCGCCGCGCGGACGAACGGCTCTCCACGCTCGACCTGTACGAGCGGTCGCTGGTCCTGCTGAGTGACGCGGAATCCGCCGGGGGCGCGGCATGGCACACCGCCGCCCGGCGGATCGCGGACACGGAGCGGCTACGGCTGGACACGTACCGGATCGGGGCGGCGGGGACGGGTGCCGATCTCGTCCACGACACGGAGGACGGCGACTGGGCTGCGGCGCACGGTACGACGGCGGACGGGGCGGTGCTGGTGCGGCCGGACGGGTACGTGGCCTGGCGATCGGAGGGAGCCGTGCCCGACCCGGAGGGAGAGCTGCGGGAGGTACTGGGACGGGTGCTGCGGAAGAGGTGAGCCGGGGTTGTGGCTGGGCGCGGGTGGGAACGCTCACCGGCGCTTGCCGGGTACCTCCCCCAGCCTTCGGCCGGGGGACCCCCGGCGACACGACTGCCCGCGGCTTATGCGCCCCGTAAGGGGCGCGGGGAACTGCGCGGCCAGCCACCGCGCACCCGCGGCCGCCGACGAGACGGGGCTCGGCAGACCGCGAGGCGCCGCCCTGCCGGGCCCGGAGTCAGATACGGACCTCGACGGTCTTCGCCAGCCGGTCGTGCAGCCCCCTGCCGTCCCGGTCCCAGATCAGCGCGGGGATCGCGAGGCACAGCAGCACCGTGCGGGCCAGTGCCCGCAGCGGCTGCACCCGCCCCGTATCCACGCCGACCACCCGCAGCCGGAACAGCCGTTTTCCCGGCGTGAAGCCGACCGTGCCCACGGTGAGGACCCCGAGGACGAGGAAGACGAGGAGGGCCCAGTTGCCGGTCGTCGCCGGGTTGTAGCCCTTGGTGATCAGACCGTATGCGATCAGCTCGCACAGCGCCCAGTCCACCACCAGCGCCCCGAGCCGCCGCCCGGGGCGGGCGATGGAGCCGGGTCCGTCCTCCGGCAGACCGAGCCGCTCGCCCCGGTACCCGAGCTCGGCGCCCGCCTCCTCCATGGCCGCGCGGGGTCCGGAGAGCCACGATCCGATTGCTTGCCTGTTGTCCACCCGTCCACGGTACTGGGCCCGGTCCGGCCCCCGGTCCGGCGGGGTGCCGAGGGCTACCCTGGAACCGAGGTCGGTTAACTTCAGCGAAACAAATGGGTCACGCCTGAGAAATCACCCGTCCCTAGTGTCGAGGGCAGCGTGTGCCACCGCACTGGCCGCACGAACGAACTACCACCCCGGCACGGGAACGGCCGGGAGTAGGAGGAGCTGGATGTTCCAGAACGCCGACGAGGCCAAGAAGTTCATCGCGGACGAGGACGTCAAGTTCGTCGACGTCCGTTTCTGCGACCTGCCGGGCGTCATGCAGCACTTCACGGTGCCCGTCGAGGCGTTCGACCCGGACGAGGAGCTCGCCTTCGACGGATCGTCGATCCGTGGTTTCCAGGCGATCCACGAGTCCGACATGGCGCTGCGCGCCGACCTGTCGACGGCCCGGGTGGACCCCTTCCGCCGCGACAAGACGCTCAACATCAACTTCTTCATCCACGACCCGATCACGGGTGAGCAGTACTCCCGTGACCCGCGCAACGTGGCGAAGAAGGCGGAGGCGTACCTGGCGTCGACCGGTATCGCCGACACCGCGTACTTCGGCCCCGAGGCCGAGTTCTACGTCTTCGACTCGGTCCGCTTCGCCACCTCGGCGAACGAGTCCTTCTACCACATCGACTCCGAGGCCGGCGCCTGGAACACCGGCGCCCTGGAGGACAACCGTGGTTACAAGGTCCGCTACAAGGGCGGCTACTTCCCGGTCCCGCCGGTCGACCACTTCGCCGACCTGCGCGCCGAGATCTCCCTGGAGCTGGAGAAGAACGGCCTGAAGGTCGAGCGCCAGCACCACGAGGTGGGCACCGCCGGCCAGGCGGAGATCAACTACAAGTTCAACACGCTGCTCGCCGCCGCCGACGACCTCCAGCTCTTCAAGTACATCGTGAAGAACGTGGCCTGGCGCAACGGCAAGACCGCGACCTTCATGCCGAAGCCGATCTTCGGCGACAACGGCTCGGGCATGCACGTGCACCAGTCCCTGTGGGCCAACGGCGACCCGCTGTTCTACGACGAGGCCGGTTACGCGGGCCTGTCGGACACCGCCCGCTACTACATCGGCGGCATCCTGAAGCACGCCCCGTCGCTGCTGGCCTTCACCAACCCGACGGTGAACTCGTACCACCGCCTGGTGCCGGGCTTCGAGGCGCCGATCAACCTGGTGTACTCGCAGCGCAACCGCTCCGCCGCGATGCGTATCCCGATCACGGGTTCGAACCCGAAGGCCAAGCGCGTCGAGTTCCGCGCGCCCGACTCCTCCGGCAACCCGTACCTGGCCTTCTCGGCCCTGCTCCTCGCGGGTCTGGACGGCATCAAGAACAAGATCGAGCCGGCCGAGCCGATCGACAAGGACCTCTACGAGCTGGCTCCCGAGGAGCACGCCAACGTCGCCCAGGTCCCGACCTCCCTCCCGGCCGTCCTCGACTCCCTGGAGCGCGACCACGAGTTCCTGCTCGCCGGTGACGTCTTCACGCCCGACCTGATCGAGACGTGGATCGACTTCAAGCGCACCAACGAGATCGCCCCGCTGCAGCTGCGTCCGCACCCGCACGAGTTCGAGCTGTACTTCGACGTGTGACAGACGCCGTTCCCGGCCGCCGGCGCCCCCGTCCCTGTTCCTCAGGGCGGGGGCGCCGTCGTATCGTGCCCGGGTACTGATGTTCGAGACGGGGGTACGGGGTGTCCCAGCAGGGCGACGAGGAGCAGGAGTTCGACTTCAGGTGGGCCGCCGAGGCGCAGCACAAGGAGCCGTCCGCACGGGCGCGGATGCTCGCCGCCCGGTGGCGGGAGAACCCGCCGGATCCGGTGCCGTTCCGGCCGGATCCGGGACCGGCGGGACCGCGCCGGTCGTCCTGGGTTTCGACGGCTCTGGTGCTGGGGTGTGCGGCGGCGGTGATCCTGCTGCTGGGGTACATGCAGACGCGGTCGCCGTACTAGCGGGCCCGGCGCCGGCGCCCCGTCGGGGGCTTTCACAGGGACCTTTTGCCGCTACTAGGGACGTTCGGAACCGTTCCATGGCCCCCCGCAGGTGCACACTGGACAGCGGGACGAGTGCCTGACTGCGGGGTGATGCAAGATGCAGAGCCGCTTCCGGAGCGACCGGCGGCTGACTGTTCGGATGACAGTCACGCTGTTCCTGCTCGGGTTGTTGTACGTCGGCTTCGTTGCCGCGTTGATCGTGCTGCTGAAGTCGTGGCTGCTGGTCGTCGTGCTGGTGGGCGCGATGTTCGTGGCGCAGTTCTGGTTCTCCGACCGGATCGCGCTGTTCGCCATGCGCGGGCAGGTCGTGGAGCGTGAGGAGTACCCGGAACTGCACGCGGTGGTGGACCGGCTGTGTGCCATCGCCGACATGCCGAAGCCGGTGGTCGCCGTCTCCGACATGGACATGCCGAACGCGTTCGCGACCGGGCGCAGTCCCGAGCATGCCGTGGTGTGCGTGACCACGGGGCTGCTGCGGCGGCTGGATCCCGCCGAGTTGGAAGGCGTGCTCGCGCACGAGCTGTCGCACGTGGCGCACAAGGACGTCGCCGTGATCACGATCGCGTCCTTCCTGGGCGTGATCGCCGGGCTCATCGTGCGGTTCGCGTTCTACTCGCAGCTCTTCGGCGGCGGCCGGCGCGACCAGAACACGGCCGCCGTGTTCGCCGCGGTCATCGGGGTCTCCGCGGCCGTGTACGCGATCAGTTTCCTGCTGATCAGGGCGCTGTCCCGGTACCGGGAGCTGGCGGCCGACCGGGCCGCCGCCCACCTGACCGGCCGGCCCTCCGCGCTGGCGTCGGCGCTCACCAAGGTCTCCGGTGACATCGCCCGGATCCCGACCAAGGACCTGCGCACGGCCCAGGCCTTCAACGCGTTCTACTTCACCCCGGCGACCGGCAAGGAGCCCGGCTTCGAGCGCATCTTCTCCACCCACCCGACCCTGGAGCAGCGGCTCGAACAGCTGGGGCGGATCTCGGCGGAGCTGGGTGAGGCGGCGACGCCCGGGAAGGCCGGGTGAGCATGGGGTTCCTGGACATCCTGCTGGGCCGTACGAAGCCGGTCGCGCCCGATCTCGATCAGCTGTTCGCACTGCCGTCGGCGGCGGTGACGCTGGAGGTGGCGACCGGGTTCCGGCCCACCGGGGCGGGCGCGGTGTGCTTCGCCACCGTGGAGGGCGCGGCCTTCGAGCAGACCCACCGGGAGGTCCAGGCACTCCTCGACGCGGACACGGACCGCGGCGGGGTTCCGGTGGAGCTGCGCCAGGACGACTACGGGTACTCCTGGCTGGTCTCGCAGCGTTCCCCCGACCAGCTTGCGCAGCTGGTCAACGACCTGCACGCGGTGAACAGCTCGCTGGAGGCCAACGGCTTCGGCCCACAGCTGCTCTGTTCTCTGGCCGCCTTCGAGGACGAGCGCGGGCGCCGGCTCGCGCTCGTCTACCTCTACAAGCGGGGCTCCTTCTACCCGTTCGCGCC
>NZ_JAJONF010000073.1 GCF_021462265.1 Streptomyces shenzhenensis
GGCGCTCGGCGCTCGGCGCTCGGCGCTCGGCGCTCGGCCAAGAGTCTCCGAGCGGACGAGGACACAGCGGTGGGGGCTCTGCCGACGCGTGTCGGCAGAGCCCCCACCTGAATCCTGAAGGCGGTTGCCCGCCCGTCCTCACACGTCCACAGGGCGGGCCCCGTCGAGCGGCGCCGACGGGGTCCGGAGCGGAAGGTGAACGCTCACCGGCGCGGCCTCGGGGCCGTCGTGGCAGGTGAAGCCGAGGCGCGCCATGGCCCGGGTGACCTCGCCGCCGGTGAAGTCACGGCGATCCTGTCCCGTGGCGACCTGGCCCACCTGCTTGACGGGGTAGCGGCGGCGGCCGATGGTCACGGACGCGCCCGTGACCGGCTCGGGCTTGACGCCCTTCATCGAGGCCAGCACCCCGGTCTTGGTCAGGTCGAACGGGTACCGCGCGATGACACAACGCATGATGCCTCCCAGGCTGGACGGAACGGAAAGGAACTGACCCGGGCGGGATGATCAGCCGCGGACGGGAACAGGCCGGAGCCGGCTGCCGAGGACGTCCCGCAGACGGATGCGGTCCGTGTACGCGGAACTGGCACGGAGAGCGGCGAGCCGGGGCAGAGTGATCGAACCCGTGCTCTGGTCGTCCCCGTCGCACACGGTCAGGTACTCGACACGCGCACCCGCCATGACGGCCAGAGCCACCTCGACGGTCATGTCGTCACAGACCCGGGGCCCGTACGCTTCCATGCCGTCGGCCATGGTCATCGGTGCGAGGTCCGCCACGCGGCACTGTGTCTGAGTGGGCGTCAAAGATGCTCCTGTGCTGAGGGTTGGCCGGCTCGGTGACCGTTGCGGCCTGGGGAGGCCGCCGCGGCTGCGGGGTCGGGCCGGGCCTACGCCGCCGAGTCGGTGGCGGTGCGCCGCTGTGCCCTGCGGCGCACCGCCGCGCCGGCGGGCCGGCCCTGGCCGGTGCGGCCCTGACGGCCACGGGACGGGGAGGACGTGCGGCGGGGACGCTCCACGGCCGGAGCCGTGATGACGACCGGGACACCGGACGGCGCCTGGGCGCCGGTGATGCGGCTCAGCTCCGCCTCACCCGAGCGCACCTGCGTGATGCGCGGGGTGATGCCGGCCGAGGCCATCAGTCGGCTCATGTCGCGGCGCTGGCCGGGTGTCACCAGGGTGACGACGCTGCCGGACTCCCCCGCACGGGCCGTACGGCCGCCACGGTGCAGGTAGTCCTTGTGGTCGCCGGGCGGATCCACGTTGACGACCAGGTCGAGGTTGTCGACGTGGATGCCGCGGGCCGCGACGTTGGTGGCGACCAGGACCGTGACGTGACCGTCCTTGAACTGGGCCAGGGTCCGGGTGCGCTGCGGCTGGGACCGGCCACCGTGCAGGGCGGCGGCGCGGACGCCGCTGCTGAGGAGGTGCTCGGTCAACCGGTCCACGGCGTGCTTGGTGTCCAGGAACATGATGACCCGGCCGTCCCGTGCGGCGATCTCGGTGGTCGTCCGGTGCTTGTCCGCGTCGTGCACGTGGAGTACGTGGTGCTCCATCGTGGTGACGGCACCGGCCGACGGGTCGACGGAGTGGACCACCGGGTCGGTCAGGTAGCGGCGGACCAGCAGGTCGACGTTACGGTCCAGGGTCGCCGAGAAGAGCATCCGCTGCCCCTCCGGCCGTACCTGGTCGAGCAGGGCGGTGACCTGGGGCATGAAGCCCATGTCGGTCATCTGGTCGGCCTCGTCCAGGACGGTGACGGCGACGTCCCGCAGTCGGCAGTCGCCCCGGTCGATCAGATCCTTGAGCCGCCCCGGGGTCGCGACGACGACCTCGGCCCCGGCGCGCAGCGCACTCGCCTGCCTGCCGATCGACATTCCGCCGACCACGGTGGCCAGCCTCAGCCGGACGGCACGGGCATACGGGGTGAGCGCGTCGGTGACCTGCTGGGCGAGTTCCCGGGTGGGTACGAGGATCAGGGCCAGCGGCTCCCGTGGTTCGGCGCGCCGGCCTGCCGTGCGGGCCATGACCGCGAGGCCGAAGGCGAGGGTCTTGCCCGACCCGGTACGGCCACGACCGAGCACGTCACGGCCGGCCAGCGAGTTCGGCAGGGTCGCCGCCTGGATGGGGAACGGTACGGTCACACCCTCGTGGCCGAGCGCGGCCAGCAACGGCGTCGGCATGGCGAGATCGGCGAACGTCTCGACGGCGGGCAACGCCGGTGTGGTGGTCTTCGGCAGTGCGAACTCACCTTGGGGGGCCCGCCGGCTTCCGATCCCCTTGGAGCGGCTCGGCGCACCGGAGCGGCCGACGGCAGCGCTTCCTCCGAAACGGTCGTACGTGCGGGGTGCGCGTGTGCGAGTCGTGCGGGCACGGTTCATTGTGGAACCTTCCTCGACGTGGGCGCGTATCAAGGAATTTTCCGCAGTGGAACGAACGGCGCAGAGAATCGCGAGAACGAGCCGAAAAACCAGGGTTGAATCGCCCTGAAAATGAAGCGAACTGGGGCCCGCACCCCAAGGTGCGGGCCCCAGCTGCTAAGTATGTGTCAGTGTCGACGCATCAGGCGGGAACGATGTTCTCGGCCGTCGGGCCCTTCTGGCCCTGCGCGATGTCGAACGACACCTTCTGGCCTTCCAGCAGCTCACGGAAGCCCTGGGCGGCGATGTTGGAGTAGTGGGCGAAGACGTCGGCGCCGCCGCCGTCCTGCTCGATGAAGCCGAAGCCCTTTTCCGCGTTGAACCACTTCACGGTGCCAGTAGCCATTTTGTTTCTCCTTCGGAGACGGTGTCAGGAATGCGCTCCGTGCGCTTTCCGTGTCGCCGTGATGATCAGCCGCCGGAAAAGCATTTCTGGCAACCACACCTGCAACTGATACTGACAGTAGCACGCCGTGAGCGACCCCACGCGGTGCACAATTCCTGGCCGACTCCCGTCTCAGGAATATTTCTCGGGCGCCGTGTCGATTTCTCACTTCCCGACCACAGGAATTGCTCTCCCGGGCCGCACCGTTGCCGTCGGGACTGTCCGCTCGCAACGCTGTGACCTCCCTCGACGCCCTGGGCGCGGCTGCCGCCGTCAGCTGACGAACATGCCGACGAACACGCCGAGACCCCCGGCAGGGAGACGAAGGCCACACGGCGGTTCCGGCGGGGCGACCGCGGCGGTCTTGCGGCCCGCGGCCCGATCGGCTTGCTGTTATTCTCGTGCCGCTTGCATGGGGGGCAGCTGGGGGGCTGGGCATTTCCGCAGCACTTTAGATGCGCGCCTGATCGGCCGCCGCCGTCCCGTCATGCCTTTTTTCGTTGAGAGGCCCAGGAGGCGGCGATGGCCCGTCGTACCACCGCCCGTGGCGTTGTCGCCGTGTTGGCGGTTCTCACCGTGACCGCCGGTCCCGGCCCGTTCGCCGTCACGGCTGATGCCGACAACGGTGTCGGGGGCACCGCCCTCGCAGCGGAGAAGGTCTTCCAGGCGGACCGCTACATACCGCGCGGGGACCGGATCTACAGCGCCGGCCCCAATGGCTACCTGCATGCCCAGGAGGGTCGTTCGGGCTACCTGTGGACGTCGTACGACACCGGCACGACGACCGAGCTGGGCCAGCTGGCCCGACTCGAATTCCCCGCGTACCTGGGGTCGTCGTCCGACGTCGTGGCCGATGTCGCCTCGCCCACGCAGAAGGTCGTCCTCCGGGACCTGTCCGCCGGCACCGCCACGGATGTCGCCATCACCCACGGCACATACGAGGCCACCTTCGGAACCCATGTACTGACCCAGGCCCGGGACTCCGACGGCAACCGCGTGCTGTGGCTCTACGGCGACGGCGCGCCCGCCGAGGGCACCCCCGTCGCCGGATGGCCGACCGGAATCACGGCCAACTTCAGCGTGCTGGGCGGCGACGGCGGCACCGCCGTCATCGGCTATGCGCTGGGAAACGGCGAGCGGCACCTGGCCCTGGTGGACCTGGCCGCGGCGAGAGTCACCGGCGATGTGACCGTGCCCCTCGCTCCCACGGCCGTCGCGCTGAGCGCGGACCGGCTGGTCTGGTACCGGTCCGACAGCACGGTGGCACACGTCCTGGACCGCACCGACCTCTCCGCCGCCGAGACCACCGTGACGCTGCCCGGCACGGAGGGCGCCTCGTACGCGGGCATCGCCGGACGCTGGCTGGTGGTGGCCCGTTCCGTGCCGACGAGCCCGTACGATCTGGCCGACAAGTCCGGCGAGCGGCTGATGGCCGTACCCCTCACGGGTGGTGACCCGGTCACGCTGCTCCGGCACGCGAACCGTTCCCTCGTCACGGCACCGGACGGCACGTTGCTGACCGTGGGCGGCACCGACGCCGGGCACTGGGCGGTACGCAGGATCACCGACACGGGGGCGGACGCCCCGACGCTGACGGAGCTGACCGCCGTACCGCCGGCGGCCGCGAAGATCAGCCGGTTGTCGCTGCAGAACGGCACCCTGGCCACCGACCAGACCGACAGCAGCCTCATGGGCGCCTACTACACCCGCCGGATCGCCGCCGACGGAACGCCCGGCACGCCGACCTGGCGGAAGTGGGACGGCCTCGGTGTGGGCCCGTACGCCACCGGCGACGGCCGTGCGGTGACGTTCACCGCGCAGTCCGACCCCGTCGGCTCGTTCGTCCAGTCCCTCGACAACAACGACCAGGCCGGTTTCTTCTACCTGCCCTCGGCCTCCGGGGCCGTCCTCGACGCCACCGGCCGCTACGCCATCGTCAACGGCTCCTCTCCCGCCAGGCAGTACGTGGGTGACCTCGGCGTCTACAGCGACCTCGAGCCCATCGTCACGCGCTCCGTGACGGCCGCCTCCGTCTGGGGCACCAGCCTGTGGACGCCGGGTTCCGGCACCGGTGTCGTCACCGCCAAGGACCTGAAGACCGGCAAGGTCACCGACACCGTCGGCACCGGCGCCCCGTGCGTCCCCAAGGAGCTGCAGGCGGTCGGCCGCTGGATCTACTGGTCCTGCGGCCCGACCGCGACGGCGGGCGTCTGGGACCGTACGGCGAAGAAGAACATCCCCGTCCCGTCCGGCCAGGCAGTGCTCGGCGACGGCTACCTCGTCCGGCACGACACCTCGGCCGGCGCGCTCCTCCTCACCTCCTTCGCCGACGGCACCGCGACCACCCGCAAGATCGGCGACCTCGCGGCGGGCACCTCCAGCCTGCGCGGGGTGACCTGGACCGTGGACAAGTTCGGCGGTCCCGCGGCCTACGTCGACGCGGACCAGCGGATCCACCTGGTGCCCAGCGGGGTCGCCACCCAGCGACTCTCCGCCGTCGAGTCCGAGGCGACCGGCAACGCGTCGGAGAGCGGCGCGGCCGGCAGCCCGTGGTGGCAGTGGCGCGGACTGCTCTCCAAGCCCGCCGCCTCCTGGACCGCCACGCTCACCAGCAAGGCCACCGGCACCGTGGTCCGCACGCTCACCGGCGGGGAGGTGGACGGCACACTGACCGCACGGTGGGACACGCGGAACACCGCGGGCGCACTCGTCCCCAACGGCATGTACACCTTCAGGCTCACGGCCCCGCCCGCCGACGGATCAGGGCCGGCGCTGACGGTGACCCGGACGGTGAACGTGTCCGACGGAGCCGCCGTACGCCACGACTTCACCAGCGGCGCCGGCTGGGCGCCCGACGGCGTCGGCGACGCCCTGACCCTCAGCTCCTCCGGCGTCATCAGCTACCGCCCGGGCAACCGGACGGGCGGCTTCGACAAGGCCATGTCCGCCTCGGGCTGGCCCTCCTCCGTGACGCTGGTCCCGTTCGGCGACCTCGACGGCGACCGGCGCAACGACATCCTCGTCCGGTTCAGCAGTGGCGAGCTGCGGGTGTACCGGACCATGCGCGGTCAGGCTTTCCTCACGAGCACCCCGCACACCTCGCTGGGCACCGGCTGGAACCAGTACGACCTGCTGACCTCGCCCGGCGACATCACGGGCGACGGCCGTCCCGACCTGATCGCGCGCAAGGCGTCCACGGGAGAACTCTTCCTGTACAAGGGCACGAGCGCGGGGAAGCTGTCGGCGCGGGTCAAGATCGCGGGGAACTGGTCGGGCTACAAGAAGATCGTGGGCGTCGGCGACTTCAACGGCGACGGCCGCGGTGACCTCCTGGCCCAGGACCGTTCCAGCACCCTCTGGCGCTACGACGGCAACGGCTCCGGCGGCTTCAGGTCCCGGGTGAGAGTGGCCTCCGGCTGGGGCTCGTCGTACAACGCCGTCGTGGGCGTCGGCGACATCACCGGCGACGGCAGAGCGGACGTCGTCTCCCGCGACACCTCGGGCAACCTGTGGCGCAACACCGGGAACGGCTCGGGCTCGTTCGGGCCCCGCACGAAGATCGCCTCGGGTTGGCAGGGGTACAAGGGCGTGTTCTGACGGCGCGGCCCACGACGACGGCCGGGGCCCACCGCGCTGACGACGCCTCTCCGCTCCTCGGGAACGGTCGTAGCGGGTGGGCAGGGCACGCGTCGTGAGCCGCCGCCGTCCGGTCGTCCCGGGGTGCGGGTCACGGGCAATGCGTCACACGATGTGCGGCAGACCAGGCGCAAGTGGCCTGGAGCGGCGTTCGAGTGCCTCTTGGGTGGGCTTGAACCGCGGCGGACGGCGAGGCGGTGCGGCACCCGACCACGGGGCTCACCTCGGCGATCCCACCGGGCCCCGCCGAGGCCGAACGGTCAGCTCTGGGGATCGGTCCGGGTACCCCCCTCCGCGGGCTGCTGGCCGGCCTTGTCGACGACGGCGTGTTCCAGCTCCGCCTCGCTGGACAGCAGCGTGCCGGTCTTTCCGTACGAGGTGTCCCTGGTCAGATAGCTGCGGGAGCCGACGAACGTGAAGTCCTTCTTGTCGAAGACCCACTCGGTCCGGATGCCGTAACGCGTGTCGTCGCGGGCGATGCCGAGGCCCCGGCGGCCGATCGCGTCGCGGGCCTGCGGGGCCGGAGCGACACCGGGGATCTTCGCCGCGGCCCGGTACAGGGCGGCGGCCGTGGCGGGCGGCATCACCGCGCCGAGCAGGGACCCGATCTGCTCGAAGACCGCCTGGTCCCGTTCCCGGCCCTTGGCCTGGGGGGTCTTGGCGTACAGATAGGCCAGCAGCTTGTCGGGGTCGGTGGGCAGCGAGCTGAGCCAGCGGTAGGTGGGTCGGCTGAGCCCTGCCGGAGTGCCGTCGGTGTCGCCCAGTTCGGCGTTGACGGGGAAGGTCTCACCGTTCTCCCGGATCAGGCCGAGCCTGTGCAGGGGCCCCGGCTCCTGCGCGGCCCACACCTCACGGTCCGTCAGTGGGCCGAGGACGGCTTTCCCACTGGTCAGGTCGGCGCCGCGGGTCTTCTCCCGGGTGTAGACGAACTGGTCGTCCCGCACGGTGGGCGTGGTGCGGTCCTCCGCGGCGTCGGAGATCCGGCCCAGGAGCGCCGCGGCCGGCTGCATGTCCGTGGCCGCACGGTGCGAGGCGGTGCCGGAGCGCTCCCGGCCGCTGTCGTTCAGCGCGATTCCCGCGACCAGCACGCCGGCCAGGGTCAGTGCGGTCGCCGGCGCCAGGAGCGCGGGCCGCAGCAGCAGCCGGCGGGCCGGGCGGGTACGGGTCGCCTGGTCTCGGTCGATGTGGTGCATCAGCAGTTCCTTGTGACGAAGGTGCTGCTCGCGCGGGAGGTCCCAGTCTCCCGGGGCCGGCAGCAGACGGGCGATCTCTTCGCGGTCGCCGTTCCGCTCCGGGGAAGCGCCGGTGGTCCTGTCGTTCATGTGAGCTCCTCCCGCACGGGCAGGGCCGCGATCGCGGCCGCACTTGTCATCTCTCCGCGGGTGGTGAGTGGTTCCCGGTCTTCTTCCGCGAGCCGGGCGAGCCTCTTGCGGGCCCGCGAGAGGCGGGACCGCACGGTGCCGACGGCGATGCCCAGGGCTTCGGCCGTCTGCTGGTAGTCCAGGCCGGACCACACGCACAGGGCGAGCACCTCCCGTTCCTGGCGCCGCAGCCGGCCCAGGGCGGCGTGCACGGCGTGCAGCCGCCGTGCGTCGTCGATGCGTCCCACCGTGCGGGGCGCGAAGTCCTCCTGCGCGCTCGGCTGCGGCTGACGCGCCAGGAACAGCCGGCGTCTGCGCTGTCCCCGGAGGGCGTTGTCCGCCTTGTGGGTGGCGATGCCCAGCAACCAGGGCAGCAGCGAGCCGCCGTCCTCATGCACCCGTGCGCGGGTCCGCCAGGCGGCCAGGAACGTTTCTGACATGACCTCTTCGGCCGTCGACCAATCGCCGGTCAGCCGCAACCCGTGGTTGTACACGGCGCGGGCGAACTCCTCGTACAGCTGGGCGAACGCCTCACGGTCCCCCTCGCGCACGCGGCGGCGCACATCGTTTTCTGAGTCCTTCACGACCACTTCTCTCCGCGACACCAGAGGAGTTCCTGTGGCCTGTGTCACGCACCGGTACGGCCCTGAGGCAGAACCCCGACCGCGGAAGGCACCGGGCCGGAGAACCAGGCCCACCGAACACGTCCCGCGTGCCTGCGCCGCGACCGCTGCCGTCGGCCACTGTACGGCCGGTCCTCGGGGCGACCGCGGCCCAGTCCCTCCCCTTCACGGAGCGCCGGACCTCCGACGGGGTCGCCGGCCGCGAGCGCGGCAGGCACGGCAACCGCACCGACCGGGGCCGCGGTGCGGGTCGCCGCCCCGGCCAGTCCGTCGCGCCGGTCAGGCCGTCGCGCCCGGCTGTCCGCCGGCGGCGGGAGAGGGCGGGCAGCCGAGCCGGCCGCGGGTGGCGACCAGCAGGACGAGGGCCGCCACGGTGAAGCTGAGCAGAATGGCGTGCGCGGCCGTCCCCTGGGACAAGGAGGGGAACATCGACGACCACGCCAGGGACATGAAGTTGTTGACGCTGGTGTGCAGCAGCATGGCCAACGGCAGACTCTCGCCGGTGCGGTTGAAGACCCACGTCATGACGAAGCTGATCGCCATCGCGGTGGCGATGAACTCCACCGGCCCGGTCCAGGACCCGCCCATCCAGTCGCCCCACTCGGTCAGGAACAGCGGCAGGTGCCAGGCACCCCACAGCGGGCCGAGGACGAGGGTGCCGGCCACCGGGCCGTGGCGTCGCTGGAGGCGGGGCATGGCGAACTCGCGCCAGCCGGGCTCCTCGGCCAGACCCGTGGTGACCATCTGCACGACGAGCCCCGGCAGGTAGGCGGCGAGCACCGCGGCGGACGGCAGGACGGGGCCGCGCCCGGCCAGCGCGGACGAGGCCAGGACCAGTGCGGCGGGCACCGACAGGAGAACAGCGGCGTACCAGCGCCAGCCGACCCGCAGCTTGGTCATCCGCCCCACCCAGGCCCGCAGTCCGGCACGGCCCTCGGAGCCCGCGGTGACCAGGAACGCCGCGGTGATCGGGCCGAGGTAGGCGCCGGGCAGAACGCCCAGAAGCTCGCTCGTGCCGCCGGCCCCGGGGAAGGAGAAGTGCAGGACACCCAGGCCGTTCTCCGACAGGACGTACGGTGTCCAGGCCAGCCAACTCAGCAGGTAGGCCAGCGAGAAGAACCAGGTCAGGGGGCGGCGGCCGACACTGCCCCGGAGACCGGCAGGGGCCCTCGGCCCGCGCTCGGCGGGTTGGATGTCGATGTCACTGGTGACGGATGCCTGGGTGCTCACCGTGGTGTCCCTCCGGATGCGGCTGACGTGACGTGTCCAGCACATCAGCGCCGCATCCGCGGATCATTGCCGTGGGCGCCCCAAGCGGTGGTGCAGCAGGCTGTACCGGAGCCGTCCGCCGCACCCGCCGGGCTCGGCCGGCGTGCTCCGTGTCGGGCACGTCTTCGCGCGCATGAGGACCTGGAAGACCCTTCGCGGCTGCCGCCTCACAAGCGACGGTGTCCATCACGCCATGCTCGGCATCGCCCGCCTGCACAACCTTGCCCGCACCGGCTGGGGCCAGGCGAGACATGCCTGATCAGCCGGACTTCGTCAGCCCGCCCAAGGGAGTACGGCGGGGCGATATCTTGCGATGGCTGATCCGCCAGCCGCCAGCGGTGCGCACGACGGTGTCGTCATAGGAGACGGAACCGCAGGAGCCGTCCGCCTTGATGCCCAGCCCCTTGGACCGGACCTGCACCCGGCCGTACGCCGACACCGTGACGACGACGTTGGTGACGTGATGCGCGACGGGGTTGGCGGCTCCCAGCGCCCATGCCGCTTCTCGGATGGCCGCCACTCCCAATAGCGGCTCTTGGCCGAAGTCGGTGAGGTCGTAGACGACATCGGAGGTGAACAACTCCTCCAACCGGTCAAGGCTTCCGTCGTCAACAAGGTGACCATGCAACGAGACCAGTTCGGTAATGGCCAGGTGATCTTCAAGAGCGAGTGGCACATGCGTCCTCTCCGGCCCGGCCGTGGAAAGGCCGGGCCGAGCATCGATCCGTCGTCAGCACGGCACCGCACCGCTGAACACCGGCACGAGTTCGGGTACGTGCGGCGAGAGAAGGGCGCCGTGCCCTCACGATCGTCCCTTACCGCCGTTCCGCCTGCCACCGACTTGTACACCTGCGCCCTGCCGTCGTCAGCCGAAGCACGTCTTGCGGGACAGCCGTGGTGAGGCGCGGGTGAGGTGGTGAGTTCTCACCTCGTGCCTCACCACGCCACGTCACCCCGGTGACCAACGCCGATCGCCAGCCTGACCTGGCATTAGGACGAAACCAGGACGGTTCGAGGACCCGCGTCCGTAGCGTCCCCACGGGGTCACTGATGCACTTCATGCTTTCGCTCGGGACTCTCAGCTCAGGCCCAGGAAGCCCCATGGGCACACCCCGGGGGAAACAGGGACACGCACACGATCGGAGTTTGAAGATGGCACGAAAGTGGAAGCGGACCAGAAGCTTCGCCACGGTTCTGGCCGTAGGCGTAACGGCCCTTACCCTCGGCATGCAAAGCGCGAGCGCAACCCTCAACATCCCGAGCACCACCCTGCAGAACAATGCCAGCGGCAACTGCGTCATCGAACGCAACTCTTCGTCGGCCGGCATAGGCGACTCCTGCGGCTACGGCGGCACGTACTTTCGCATCATCAGCGCCGCCCCCGACGCCGGAGGCGCCGCCTACGTGCAGATCCAGACCACCGCGGACGACCCGAGCGGCCCTGGCTACTGCCTGTACGCCGTCGGACCGGGCACCGGCCCCTCTGGCGCCTCCGCCGGTTCCTCCGACGTGGAATTGATCCCCTGCTCGTACAACGACCCCCGTTCCATATGGGCTGTGGCCAGGGCCGGAGCCACCACCAACGGCTGGACCCCCGAGACGTTCTTCACCTTCGACGGGCGCGTCTGCCTGGACGGCGGTTTCGGGACCCTGTACGCCTATCGCGAGGAGGGCTGCAACGGCGGCAACGCCTGGCAAAGGTGGACTGTGTACACCGGCTGACCACTCAGCCCAGAAATGCCGACGCAATGGGTCGCCTACCCCACCAAAGGTTTTCCCGTGGCCGCTTCGAGGGCTGGAACCCTGCCCGCTCAGCCTGCCTGCCGGCGTGACGTCCCCCCGGCCCTCGTACACATGCCAGGACGCCGCCAGGCGAACCAGTCGGCGTCCGACCAGCGATCGCGGATCGACTCCGGGTCCGTGAGCTGGGCATACAGGGGCCGAGGACTCCTATGCCGGTTGAAGCGCGCCGTCGCGAGTGCACAGGGGTGCCGTTTCCTCGTCGGTGTCGGTGGCGGTGACGTCCTTGCTGCCCCAGACGCCGCCGGCCGTCAGCGGGCCGGTGGCGGTGGCGCCTCGTACGAGCACGCGTCTGCCCATGCGGGACCTCTCCGGGAGCGCTGGGTGAAGGCTTGGAGACACGCGTGCGGGCAGCGTCGAGCGGCGGGTCATCGACCCGCCGCTCGGATGATGTTCCAGGCAGGCCCCCAGGCAAGAGGCCGCATGCCAGCGGCCTTTGCGCTGGGGGGCTTCTGCCTCAGCCGTAGTAGCCCTCCAGATCGGCGACGACATCGACCGAGCCGAGCGCGTTGTGGATGCGGATGGAACCGTCGGTCCCGACCGGGACCACGGCGAGGACCGGGCGGGTCTGGCCCGCCGTGAGGTTGTCGTTCGACGTGATCGGCAGGGTGCCGTCGCCGTAGGCGGTCAGGTGGGTGGCCGCGGTCGGGGCGACGCCCGTGAGGTTGACCAGTACGGCGGTGGCTCCAGCCGGGACCCTGGTGAGCTTCACGGTGAGGGTGCCGTTCGCGCCCAGCGGCTTTGCGGACGCGCCCAGGCCCGTGCGGGTGTCGAGGAAACGGGTGGGCGCGGTCGTCACGAACGGCCCGCCGTGGGGGGCGACCGGGTCGTCGGCCCCGTCCGCCAGTTCGTTGGTGTACAGCCCCTGGAGGTCGGCGATCAGCTGGACGTGCCCGGCGCTGTTGTAGATGTGGACCTTGCCGGCGCTCACACAGGGGACGGTCAGGTTGGAGGCGGTCTGTCCGGCCCGGTAGTCGAGGCTGGATGTGGACGGAGTGGTGGGGCCGCCGCAGTCCACGGTGACGTAGCCGCTGCCGGTGCCTCCTGTGACGGTGACGTTGAGGACGGCGCCGACGGTCGCCACGCCCCGGGCGTACTTCGGCAAGGTGAAGGTCGTGGTGGTGCGCGGCCCGACCGCGCCCTTGGCCGCCCCGGTGCCGTCGCGGGTGTCCAGCACCCGGGTCGGGGTCACCATGGCCAGGCCGGTCATGGACTCGTCGTCGGTGCTGGGCTTGGTGGTGGTGTAGTAGCCCTCCACGTCCGCGACGAGGTTCACCTTGCCGTGCGCGTTGTAGAGGTCGACGTAGCCGTCGGCGCCCACCCGGACGGTGACCAGGCTCGGATTGACCTGCCCGGCACGGAAGTTGAGGTTCGAGGCGCTTGGGCGGGCGGCGCCGTCCGGGTAGACCGACACGTAACTGGACGCCGTGGCGCCCATGTCGGTGACGTTCAGGGTCACCGCCGTCACCCCGGACGCCGGGACGCCGCCCACGCCGAGGATCTTCAGCCGGACCACACCGCCGGCGCCGACGGCCCGCTTGGGCGCGCCCGTCCCGTACCGGGTGTCCAGCAGCCGTACGGGACCGTGGGCGACGAAGGCCGCGCCGACCGTGATCGGGTCGGTCGCGGTGGCGGTGCGCCCGTCGGAGTCGGTGACCGTCTGCGTGACCGTGTAGGTGCCGGGCGCCTTGTACGTGTGCCGCACCACGTCGCTGGACGGGGTGACGGAGAGCGCGGCCGAGCCGTCGCCGAAGGTGATCCGGTCACTGGTGATCGGGTAGGGGTCGAAGCCGGTGTCGTACGTGCAGCCTGCGGCATCCGGCAGCGAGGGGCCGGTCCCGCAGCCGATCGTCGGGGTGAGGTCCGGCACCGGATCGACCCGTTCCCAGTAGTCGGCCGCACCGACCCGCGTGCCGTCGGCCCTGTTCACCAACACCGAGGCCTGGATCCCCGTGCTCGACGTGGCCTGGGTGTAGGTGTGGGTGGCCGAGCCGGTGGTGGACGTGACGGTCGTACCGTCCGCGAAGTCGAAGGTGTAGGTGAGGCCGTCGAGCGAGTCCGACCACGGGTTGCTCAGCCGTGCGACGGCGGTGGTCGGAACGCCGACGTACCCGCGGCGGACGGTGAGCCCGCTCACCGTGAACGGGTCCTGGAACTCCGTGGCGCCCCGGTCGTCGTGGCCGGTGCCGGTGCCGGTGTCCGCGACCAGGGGGTCGTCGACCCGGGGACGGCCGTCGACGTCCGTGGACAGCTCGCCGGGGGCGTCGGAGTCGGCCGAGTCGATGAGTGGTGAGTGCTCCTCGGGCAGCCCACCCGCGGGGATCGTCAGATCCGTCTGGTCCAGGTCGTGGGCGCCCTGGCCGGTGTCCCCCCGGAATGCCCGGGCGGTGGCGTAGGCGGTGCCGGCCCAGTTGTAGTTCGTCCCGGTCGACGGCGGGTTGAACGCGTTGTAGTCCGCGGTGACCTGAGGGGCGGAGCCGGCGTCCACCGTGAGCTCGGCCGTGGTGGCGGAGCAGGTCGTCGTGGAGTAGGGCAGGGCGACGGTGTTCTCCACCGACCCGGAACTGCCGTCGGTCAGACTGATCGCGCCGCAGACCGTCCGGAACGTGTCACCCGCGAAGTCGATGCCCGTGGTGCCCACGGCCGAGACACCGCCGCCGTCGAAGATGTCGCCGGCCAGCGTGATGTTCCGCGCTCCGGCCGCGCTGCTGACGTCTGGCCCGGAGTACTGGTCGACCTTGAGCCGGGTGAGGGAGATGTCGGAGGAGGACCCGTCGATCGCGATCACCGCGGTGCCGTCGGCGAGGTTGCTCTGTGCGGAGGCGGAGCGGTAGGTGATGTGCTGCGAGTCCTCGACGGCCAGGGCGGTCGCCCCGGCGGCCCTGGTGCGGATCCCGGTCATGTCGACGTACCGAGCACCGGAGAAGGCGATCGCGGTGGCCGGGTGCGGGCCTGCGACGGTGACGAGCGAGCCGTCGCCGGTTGCGGCGGAGAAGGTGACGGGTGCGTCCGCGGTGCCCGTGGACCTGATGGTCACGGGCGCGTAGGACGTGCTGTTGCCCGCGATGCGCACGGTGTCCCCGGGCGCCGCGGCGTTCGCGGCCGGCTGGATCTGGCAGAAGGGCTCCGTCGCCGAACCCGGACCGGTGTCGTTGCACCCGGCGGCCTCGTCGTTGACGTAGAAGGCCGTGCCTGTGACGGTGTCCGCGTGGGCGACGCCCGCCGCGGGACAGCCGGTGAGCAGAACCGCGAGGGCCACCAGTGCTGGTCTCCGCCCCATGAATGCGTCCCCCTCCGGACCTTCGCGCTGGAACTGACTGGACAGTAGGTCAGGTTGGGGACGGCGGATGCCGGTGATCGACCCAAGTCTTGCGAAACGTCGGAAGTTTGCACGAAGTTTTGCCGCAGCGGGGGCCACGCAGACCAGCGCATTGGCAGGCTTTGAAGATCGTTCCTTGACGTTGGAACAGAGACCGGGGTCGCCGTGCCTCCCCTCAGACGCCGGTTCCTCGCCGTCCCGGCAGCCGCCCTCACAGCGCTCGCCGTGCCCCGGGCCGGCACCGCTGTCGCGGCCGTCGCCGCGTCCGCGGACGACCTCCGTGCCCGGCGCGGGCGACATCTCCGGTTCCGGCCAGGCGGTCGTCTGGCGTCAAGACCTCCGCCGGCACCCTGGCCCACGGCTGGCTCGCCGCCTCCGGAGGCACCCCGCAGGACCTCGGCCGGCGAGCCGGCCCTGTATGAGCACACGAAGCAGCGGCGGACCCCGTCAGCCGGGCGCGGCCCGGAGGCAGGACTCCTCCGGGCTGTCGGAATATCGAGGGAGCAAAACCCTCAGCCGATGGCGTACGCCCGGTACACCGTCTCCACCGAGCGGTCCCCGGCGGAGTCCGTCACCTCCGAGCGCAGGGCGACCGCGCCGGAGGCGGGGTTGTGGACGGACGCCTGCCAGGTCGCCCCGGAGTGCTTGACGGTCGCCGCCTTCCAGGTCTTGCCGCCGTCGGCGGACGACCAGACCCGGACGGACTTGGCGGTCACCTTGGTGAGCTTGGTGTCGGGGCCCTGGGAGGCGCGCCCGGCGCTCACGCCGACCGTCGTGGTGCTGCTCGGCGCGGCCTGGTTGTGGCTGTTCAGACCGGCGGGCAGAAAGCGGGTCAGGAAGACCGGTGCGACGATCGCCTTGGCCGGGTCGGCCACCTTGAAGTGCCAGTCGAGGGTCGCCCGCGGCGAGAGCATGCCGGCCGGGAAGGTGATGCCCGGGCGGTAACGGTGGGCGTCGACGGTCAGGCGGTACCAGCCGGCCGAGCGGACGGGGGCGGCGAACTCGGCGGGCCCGGTGCGCCAGTCGGTGAGAGTCTGCTTCTTGACGGTGGTGCTGCCCTTGGACAGGACCACCGTCTCCTTCGTCACGTCCCCCCAGGAGCCGCCGATGTCGAGGTCGCCGATCATGGTGTCCGGGGAGAAGGTGACGGACTTCTGCCCGAGCAGCGGCAGATTGTGCATGGGGCCCCACACGGCCCGGCCGAAGGACTGGGTGAGGCTCTGCCCCGCCTTCACAGTCCTGGGGCTCGGGAAGCCGCCGCTGACGTCGTCGCCGTTGCTGCCGAAGATGTCGTCGCGCGGCTGCCATGTTCCGGGAGTCAGATGGACGGTGGCGCTGTACGGCGCGTTGTCGTCGCGCACCTGCGCCATCAGGTCGGTCGTGCAGTCATCGGTCTTCGGCGCCACCTGGAGCGCGGTGTCGACCTGAGTGCCCATCTGCGTCCCGGCGCGCACCGAGAAGCGCATCGTCGCGAGCCCCGACCGCTTGAACGACCCGCCGGGCGCCGCCGGGATGCCCGTGGTCTTCTTCACGGCGACGTAGCTGTCCTTGCCGGACCACTGCGCGAGATACCCGAACTGCAGCAGCTTGGACGAGTTCGGGATGGCGTAGAGGGCTCCCTCGTCGTTCCAGCCGCCCGCGCTGAAGGCAGAGGGCATGTCCATGTCGGCGGCGCACACCTGCGCACTGATCCGCGGCGGGTCGGTCACGTCGGCGGGCGTGTCGAGCGACACCTTGACGGCCTTGCCCTTGCGCGCGTCGATCGTCACCGACTTGCTGCCCGACACCGTCACGACCTGCGCGCCGATGGTGTCGGTGCCCAGTCCGTCGGTGGCGCTCTCGTATATGTCGGTCATCGCGAGGTAGCGCCCCGCCGGCAGGCTGATCCGCTTCCCCGACTTGACGCTGTACGTCTGGCCGGACGGCACGGCGACGACCGTGACCGTCGTCGAGACCTTGGCTCCGTGCCGCCCCAGCGTGGTGACCGTCAGCGAGCCCGACGCCGCCTGCGCGGAGACGGCGGAGGCGGCCAGCGGTACCAGCGCGGCCACACCGATGAAAGCGAGCGATCTCCGTCGTGCCACTTACAACTCCCCCTCAAATCAAAGAAGTCCGCCAAGCATAGGCACTCCACAGACACAACCGATCAAGCGAGGGCCCGCTGCGCCGCCGTCGACACGGCCCAGGCAATGGCGGTGCTGGATCCCGCAGTTGTTCCTCGGGCTTCGGCCCGAGGAACAATTCAGTGCACGTGGACGTACGTCTCCGGGCCGCTGGAGTCGATGTGGTGGCTGTCGGAGGTGAACCACACGACAGTCCAGGTGCCACCGTGAGTTGCCTTGCCGCTCAGGTGGTAGGTGCCCTTGGTGTCGGTCTTCACGCGCGTGACGTAGTGCCACGTCTTGCTTCCCGCGGCCCGGAACTCCAGGTAGGCGTAGGTATGGGAGATGCCGGACCAGGCGCCGGACGAACTGCGCTGCTGAAGATGGCCGCCGAACGTCACGTACGTGTTCTTGCGCACCGTGGTATGGCTGGGTTTGCCGCCGGTGACGCGGGTGGGGGTGCGGTAGATCTTGACCGCCGCGCTGTAGGAGGGCGAGTAGTCCGGGGTGCCCGGGAAGTATGCCCGCCAGTAGCCGTTCGCCTGGCCGTCGTAGGTCGCGTAGGTCATGAACTCATCGCCGGCGAGACCCGATCGGCCGATCCGGGTGCTGCCGACGGTGTGCCACGTCTTGCCGTTGGACGAGTACTGGATCGTCATGGAGTGCGTACCGCTCGCGAACTCCGCCCCGTGCAGGTCCAGATGGCCGTCGATCACCGCCTCGCCGTACTCGTCCTCGCTGACGTGGAACGGAGTGACGCGGCTGGGTGACGGAACGTGCACATATACCGGTGTCGCATCACTGTCGGCGGTCAGGAGGAAGGGATCGTAGTCCCAGTAGTTGTTGAAATAGTACGCACCGGCGGTGCCGGTGCTGACGGCGAAGGTGCCGGTGGCGGTGGTCCTGACCGTGGCGGAGAAGGAGGCCGGGCCCATGGTGTAGATCTTCTGGTCCGGCGTGCCCACCCACGTGGACCCGACCTTCCGTTCGAGCACCCCGGTGATCGTGGTGCGGCCGCCTTTGGGAACGTCGACGTCGGTCTTGCTCAGGATGCGAATCCGGGTGGTCTCCGCCGTCGCCGGCACGGTGAGCGAGGTCTGATCGCCGGTGTCGAGGAAATACGGGTATCCCGCGATGGCGGTGCCGTCGGCACCGGCCGTCCGGTAGGTGACACGGTCTTTCACCGTGACCGCTGCGGCCACCCGCCCGTCCGCCCGCGCGGTGGCGACCGCGACCGTTTCCGACGGGACCCCGGCCTCCGGATCGGCAAGGGCAACCGACACACCGGCCGGGTCGAGTACCGCGCCGGTGCTGGGGTCGGTGACGGTGATCGGGGCGGAGACGGTGTACGAGCGGTGCTCGTAGTCCACGGAACTCCGGTCGGACGCCAGCTTCCCGACGGACACCTGCGCCGCGTAGGTGAACTCGCCGGCGTCGGGGAAGTGCTCGACGTTTCCCGAGCTGTCCGTCACGTCCACGGAGACGTCGTAGACGCCCATGGCGGGAAGGGCGGGCCGGTCGGCCGAGACTTGACCGCCGTAGTAGGGATTGGGCACGAAGTCCGACGTCGTGGCGGCGTCGGGCGCGTCCGCGGGCGCCCCGTGCGGCCGGTAGCGGGCAGTGATGCCCGCGACCGTCGCGGTGGCGCTGTAGACGGACAGTGAGAGTTTCCAGTGGTCCGGCCAGGAGTTGCCGACTCCGTACACCTCGAACTGGTGCGGGTCCGGGCTGCTCTCGGTCGGGGCGGACGTCGCGGTCCCGGACGGGACCGGGCCGGCGGTGTCGGACGGGACCGGGCCGGCGGTGTCGGACGGGACCGGGCCGGCGGTGTCGGTCGGTGTGGCGGCCGCAGGGCCCGTTGGTGTGTCCGCCGGCCCCGGGCTCGCAGCGACGGACGGGCTCGCGGTGGCACCCGACTCCGACTCGTGCGGCACAGATGTCGCGGAGTCGGCGGCGGTTGCCGGAAGGGCCAGTACGGCTGTCAGCAGTGCACCGGCTGTCAGAGCAGGCAGAACAACGCGAAGTCTCACTCGATGAATCCCCCCAAGGAAACCAAATGCCCGCCGCCCACGCCATTTCAGCGCCGCTCGCAGAGCGCTACGGGTCGGCCAATCCTAGAGCCGGCCTCCGACACGACCGCGCACAGGGCCCGGACGAAAAGTCCGGGACTCCTCCGGCCGCCCCCCGCTCTCGGGCTTCGACCGGGGTGACGAGGGCCACGCCGCAGGATCACCCGGCATGCGGCCCGTCGCCGGCGAGGAGAAGTTCGTCGAGGCGTTCACGGCAGTCTGTACCGACGACGGCGAGTCCTGCCGACTCGCGTGCTCACGCACCGTCGCCGGGGACTGTCCATCGGCTTCGACCCGCTGCGGCGCCACGCGCAAGGACACCATGGACAGCAAAAAGGCCCGGGTCCCTGACCTGGGCCTTCTTCATGGAGCGGGTGACGAGAATCGAACTCGCGCTCTCAGCTTGGGAAACGACGGCGCTCGCCGAGCTGGATAGCGCCTGACCTTCCCCTATGTGTTCTGGCATGCCGCTCGGGCGCGACGGACCGCACCGCTGTCGACCGTGGTTTACCGGTCCTAAGGGCACGCCATGGGCATGCCCCCGGTTCGGAGGAGTCAAAGAGCACCACTTCGGGTCTGACCCCGCCCAGGCCATGGGAGCGGGCAGCAGCCGGAATGCCTCCTTGCAGAAGCACACCAAGGATGGCTCAAGCCACGATCGAAGTCCGTGCACACCGGATTCAGGGCTGAGGCTCGGCCTCGTGCAATCGGTCGTGCGCGGCCCTCAGCAGGCCCTGTGACCACTCCGCGCGCGTAACGCCCTCGGGCGGTCTCATCGACTCGGCGTGGCCAGCACCCAGCGCTCGGGCGATCGCCTCCACCGCGAGACGCCGTATGAGATCGTCGTCGTACTCACCGCGGCCTTCCTCGGCGAGCTTGAGCAGGGCGCGGAGCAGTTCGGCGTCGAACGCGTCGTGCAGGACTTCTCCCGCACCCGAGACCGCGGCCATGAACACGTCGTCACTCAGGTCCCACTCGGGGGAACCCAGCAACTCGATGATCTGCGTCCGGTACTTCGCTCCCACTCTCCAGTGCCCCGTGAGCACCTGTACGACGAGCGCCGAGACCTCGGGGTCCTCGGGATGGACGAGATAGCCGGCGACCAGCGACTCGTACGCCGGACCGCCCGCACGGGCCACCACGTACAACAGCCGGTAGAGGTCCTGCCCGGCCCGGCCTTCGGAAATCGTCTGGGCGATCTCCTTCACCTCTCCCTGCGGGATGGTGCCGTCCTTCGCCCGCGCGGTCAGTTGCCGCAGGTACTCATCATGCGTCACTGTCACGCTCCACTCACCCCCCGGGAACGAACTGCTCGGAGTAGTCCAGCATTCTGCTGGGCCGCCCCAGGTCCGCGACGCCGCAGTGCCGTCGGCGGGCGGCCGCCCGTCGCCTTCAAGATCACCGTCCGAGAGACTCGCGACCACTCCCACCACCAGGGTCGGGTTGCACGGCCGGGGTCTCTACGAAATCAAGGCGTTGCCGGTCAGTGTTCGTAGGACCTTCCGGGCGTCGGTGCGGAAGCGTTCGTCGTCGAGGATGATCTGGTCCTGGAGGCCGGCGCCCACGATGCGCCGGTCGCCGTCCGCAAGGTTGCGGATCAGGTCGAGCTGAGCGTCGCTGAAGGCTGTCGGGCCGAGCGCGGCGCAGGCTTTCAGCACGGCTGAGGCGGAGCGTGCATACGAGCCCGGTCGGGCCGCCGCGAGGACACGGTCGGCCAGGGTGGTCCGGGGGAGCCCGGCGAGTGTGTCGGCCTCGGGGCAGATGCTAGTCAGGCCGAGTACGAGGGCAGGGGCGAGTTCCGGATCGTCGAGCAGCGGCAGGAGATCGGGGACGAGCGGCTCGGCTGTGGGACCGAGCAGGCAGGCTACTTCGGCGGCGCGTTTCACCGTCTCCTGGCCCCATGCTTGGGAGGCCCAGGCGAGGCCCTCCTGGATCACCGGGAGCACCGTCTGCGCATCCCCGGTCAGTTCCCAGACCAGCGCTGCGGCCCCGAGCGCTGCCCTGATCGCAGGCATGGTCTCGCGCGACTGCGGCGGTTCCGCCAGCAGTGTGTGCAGCATCGGCAGCAGGGGACGAGCGGCCTCCCTGAGCGAGGCGGCCGCGGTGACGGTGTGGTCCAAGCTGTTGCCTCGCTTGGCCAGCAGCTCGGAGAGTACGGAGATCAGGGGGCCGGCGTCGCCGGTCAGGGAGTGGAATGCGCTTGCCGCTGCCTGACGCGTGGCCGGTGGTCCCTGCCGGGCTTCGGCTCGTAGCGCCTCGATCACGTGCGCGTCGGCCTGGGGATCGGCCACGGCGGCCAGGGCGCGGCTGACCGGGAGCGGATGACGCGGCAGCGCGGCGAGCAGCTCCGGCAGGGCGGCCCTGGCCGGCCTGCCCCAAGCGGCCAGCAGCCCGCTCAGGTAGACCGGTTCGTTGGTCGCGGCCAGCCCGCCGTCGAAGACCGGTCTGCGCTCGCGGGACGGTTCGGCGGCGAGCCGTACGCGTATCGCGTCGAGCAGTTCACGATCGTAGGGCAGGGGTGTCCGGTCGTCGCCGGGCGTGTGGGTATGACTCGACGTCCGGGTCTCTCCGGTCGCGAGGCGGTACGCGGCCTTCAGCGCGTGGGGCCGCTCGGGCAGGTGGCGGGCGAGCAGCCCGGTCGCCTCTGGGGCTCCCAGGCACACCAGCGCGGCAAGGGCCTCGTCGGCCGATTCACCATTACCCTGCGCGATGGCAAGCAGGGCCGGGACCGCCTCCGGGGCCGGCTGACACCAGGTTCGCAGCAGTGGGATCACGTCGGCTGCGGTGGCCGGATCGTCGAGCAGTGGGAGCAATGCGGGCAGCAGCCGTGCCGGGGCGGTTCGTGAGCGGCGGGCGAGGGACTCGGCGGCCCAGCGCGCCTCGGTGGTGGCGGCCTGCGCGTGCTCGCTCCCCTGAAGCCGCAGCGCTACGGCTCGCCCGAGCGCGGAGCCGACCACGTCCATGGCGGTGTCGGCGTCGCCGCGTGTATGCAGAGCTTTGGCGAGCGCCTGCAGCGGCTCCCGCTCCCACAGGGCGCCGAAACCGTGCCGCTCCAACGGGACCAATGCCGTGACGCGCGCGGTCGTCTGCGTGTCCCACGGCAGGCCGCAGTCGGCAGTGACCAGCAGCGCCGCAACCTGAACCGGCGCCGGCTCGTCTCCGGCGAGCACCGCGGAGCACAGCTCCTCGGCCGCATCAGGATCCAGGAGCGCACAGGCCGTCAGCACGTCCGCGCGCACCGCCGGATCGCTCTCCGCCGCCCAGCGGACCCACAGTGCCGCACGGGCGTCGGGGCCGGCCGCCGACCGGCACTGGGCCACCGTCCACGCCGTGGTCCGCCGCACCTCGCGATCGTTGTCCGCGAGCAGCGGCAGGAGCAGCCCCAGCTGTGTCGCAACGGCGTCGCGGGCCGCGCCGGGCACCGGCAGATCGTGCTCGTCGACGCTCCCGGCGACCACACCGAGCATGCCCACCAAGGCGCTTCGGCGCACGCCTTCGGCGACGAGTCGCGCCAGGAAGGGCACCGCGGGCGCTGTCGCCGTGTAGACCGTGCCCTGGTGGACGATGCTGCCCCACAACTCCTGCTCCGCCTCCGCGGCCGTCTCCTCCGCCGGGGACGCGAGATCCCGCAGCAGCGCGGGGATGTCCTCCGCGGAGCCGTAGGCATGACAAAGCCGTGACCAGTCCACCTGGTCGAGGCCGGCGAAGACGAGGGGGAGAGCCATGCGCGGATCATGCCACCTGGCTCTGACAACGATCGGCTGTGCCCACCTCGGGCAGCGCGACCGTGGCCGGGCTCCGGGCGGGACGCACTCACCCGGAGCCACCAGGCCAGAGGGCCGGTGGTCCACAGGTGAAAGCGCCGTCAATGATGCAGGACCACGGCAGCTCGGTCGGGACCGCGCACCGAGCTCACCACGCCTTCCGCGCCGCGCTCAACGAGGTGAAGCGTCGCCGTCACCTCACCGACTACCGCCAAGCCCTCCGACTGTGAGCGGAGAAGGGCGTGCCATACAGGTCGAGAAGGTGCAGCCTCTCCTCGAAGTGGCCAAGCGGTAGCGGGGTCTCCGTGCCCTCGGTGTGCCCGTAAGAGCGGAAAACCACAGAAAGGGAGAGGCCGGCGCGCTGAAGGGGCAACTGGGCGCAGTCCGCCCGGGTGCGGGGGTCAGCTGTCGGCAGGACGTTGCTGCTGCACAGCACCCAGGAACCTCCGGCACAGGGATCCTCTGGCATCCGATCAGAGCTCGTGGTGCACACGCCCCACGGTATGCCATTTTGAATGGCATACTCGGAGTGTGACTGATGACGACGTTGACTTCCCGCCCGGCGACGGCCCCACCAGTGGCATCTCCGTCACGCTGACCGCCGGAACTCTGCAGGCGATCCGTGAGCGGGTCGGCAAGCGGGGCGTATCGGCGTACCTGGAGAAGGCGGCCCAGCGGCAGATCGAGCGGGACAACCTGGACGAGTTGATCGCGGACTTCGACAGGGTGCATGGCCCGGCCGACCCCGAGGCCGTGGCGGCCAAGCGTGCCCGGCTGACCGGCGGCGCTTCAAATGCTGGGGCGGCCGCGTGAGCGGTGCCCTGGTCCTGGACAGCGAGGGCCTGGCAAAGGCCGTACAGCGTGACCGGGAAATCCACGAGTGGCTGACGGCGGCTCGCGACGCAGACCTGCCCGTGATCACCTCAGCAGCGGTACTGGTCGAGGTGATCCACCCGAAGATCAACGAAACCGCACTGAAGTGGACCCTGTCCCGACTGAGTGTCGAGCCGGTGACCCAGGCCGTCGCCCAATCCGCTGCCGCTTTACTGCGTGCAGCGGGACTGCACGGCCACAAGTACGCAATTGACGCCATGCTGTGCGCGACTGCCCTGCAGCATCCCGGCCGGGTGACGATCCTGACTTCCGATGTAGAAGACATCGCCCTGCTCACCGCCGAGCACCCACGCGTAAGTTCGGAGAAGGCCTGAGCCGAGGCGCCGCCAGGGCGTACGGAGGAAATGCCGCCCCATCTGGAGCGGCCAAGAAACCCCGGGTAGCTACCCCGAGGTCTCAAACAGGCGCGGGCGACGAGAATCGAACACGTCCTCTCCCGCACTGGAGAGAGGCAGGTGCCGTTTCCACTCGTGGGATGTGCCACATCGCGCAGAGTGGAACTCGCCGATGTCTTTGGTTCGCCGACGAGCAATCTTGAAACCTTCACAGCGGTGACGACGCCGTGGGTTCCGAATCCCACCGCCCACGGCCCCTGACCTGGATGGTCGATCAAGGTCTCGCGTGCACAGACTCCCCGCACGCCACTTCCCTGGACGCAACCCACGCCACGGTGGTCGCCGCACAACCTGGCACGGTTCTGGCACGCCTGGTCAGAGTTCCTGTGACTGAGAGCGCTGCTTGGACAGCCTGCCGAAGCAACGCTCTGAGGGGTCTGCGCCACGCACTATGGTGACGCTTCTGCGAGGGGAGGCGGTCCACGCACGTCGCCTACCGCACGGCGACGTAATCCCCGGTCGACGACTTCGCCCCAGAGGTGGAGTTCCCGTGGTACGTCCACCGCCACGTCCCCGGTCCGGTGGCCTTCACCGTGGTCCTGAGCGTCCCCGTACTACTCGACGTCACCTTCTTGACCGTCGTGTACGAGGAAGCGCCCGCCGCCCTGAACTCCAGGCTCACCGTGCGGCCCGCGTACCCCTGGTACGTGTGGGTGTCCCAGTTCGCCCGTGTGACCCGTCCGGTCACGGTGATCGTCCTCCCTGTCGCGACCGGCTCCGGCGAGGCGTTGACGGTGACTCTTGTGGCCCGCTTGACCTGCAACGGGAGGTTCAGGTCGTCGATGTCCTGGGCGTCACCGGTGAGAAAGACCTGACCGGCGGTTTTCCAGGTGCCGGCGTCCTCGTTCCCGAAGTCGACGTGCCGCGGGTCGATGTACAGCCATTCGTCGAAGTCGCACATTCCCTTCGCCCTGTCCACGACCTCGCAGTCGCTGGTGATGACGGAGTCGTAGAGCCTGTCCCCCGTGTTGAGCTTCCCTCGGTAGGGGAACACCTTCGGCCCGAAGTCGTATTTGAGCGTGGTCGTCATCCGGAAGGCCGCCCGCACCTCGACCTCCTCCTTGACTCCGATCACGATCGGCTTCCCGCCATTCACCGTGACCCGGCTGAAGGAGACCCCGCCCTCCGCCGCCCCGGCCGGCACCGCAGCCATCCCTGTGAACACGATTGCCGCTCCACCGGCCACCACCGCGCTCCACATCGTCTTCCCCATCTTCGAGCCCGTCCCTCCTCCTGCAGTCTGGACCGAGCGCGTGGGCGCACCGGCCAGAGGTTCATCCCTACCGGCAGACTGTGGGACAGGGGAGGGCTGTTCGCGGTTGTACGCGGTGCGGCAACGACTTGATCACCACGGCATCGCTCCGGCCCGGTTCCGGAAGGGACCCCGACGGCGTCAGGGCGGCCGGGCTGGACGAGACGGTGCGGGCGGAGCCTGCGAAGAAACACGAGGACAACGCCGCGCATCACAAAGGGGAGTGCACCGGAAGCAAGCCGAGCGGTTGTGGTGCGCGCACCCCGGTCCTTCCGATGAGCAATATGTCCAGACCTTCGGAGCAGCCAGAGAAACCCAACTGCCAAGATCGGCGTGATCACGGCGTTCTGCCAGGGTGTCAACAAATGCCCGGATGCGTTGAACCGAGTATGACGGAGCACTCGATGGCATGGGACGAGACGGGCCTGTCCGGTCTACAGGCGCAGCTGGCGCACGAAATGTTGAGCCGGGTCACGGCCTTCACGTTCGGACCGGAAGTCCGGCTCGTCCGAGGTGTGGTGACCCCGCCTGACCGACCCGGAGCCGGCCGCGTCGTCCTCTGGGACGGACAGCGACTCGACAGCTCCGTCGCCTTCGATGTGCCGCTCACGGACACCCAAGGCGGAAACATCCCCTCGGGGGACCTTGCAGCCGCCCTGCGCGGCGTGGCGGCCGACCGCTCGGAACGTGAGATCGAGGAGGCACCGCGCGACGCCTTCGGGATCCCCGTGATCGACGCATCCGCCCCCGTTCACGCCTTCGTCGCCGAGCCGCGTTTCGAAGTGCCGGACGCACTGCATGCCGCAGCGGCTGCATTCTCCCTCCCCCCGGAGCCGGAAGAGCCCCCGGAACTGCGGCTGCGCGGGTTCCTCCTTGTCGACCAGGCAACCTGCCGCCTCTACCTGGACACCCCCGAATCACAGGACGCACCGCCGTTCGGCATCGACCTCCCCCTCCAAGACGAGAAAGGCTCCGTCACGGTCGGCGTAACAGCGGTGCACACCGCACTCCCGGTCCTCGTGCTCGGCGAGCTGGAACGCATGCGCAAGGACGTCCACGACCCCTATTGCCATACCGTCTACGACTTGGGGGACTGGCTCTCAGGCAGCTGACCACACGGTGCCGGGAACCGCTTCGCGGGTATCACCCCCCCGGCTCCAGGAGCGGAGCCCATCAGCCGGCGGAGTGGACCCGCCAGGTAACTGCGGTCGTGCCATAGAACCGCCATTGATCCAGACGCCCAACGTTCTGGCACGGATCTGAGACGCGGCAACTGATCACGACGGACAGCAAAAAGGCCCCGATCTCTGACCTGGGCCTTCTCCATGGAGCGGGTGACGAGAATCGAACTCGCGCTCTCAGCTTGGGAAGCTGATGTTCTACCATTAAACTACACCCGCGTAAGACGCCGACGGAGTCGGTGCCCGAACGCTCGCTCACTGTACCTCATGACGGACCCCCGGTGCTCGGACCGTGGGGTTCGTGTGCGTTTCGGGGGCGGGTCGGGGGGCGGGATCCGGTGCGGGCGACCGGAGTTGGGGCGTACGGTGGAGGTGTGGGAGAGGCTCCCGGCGGGGTCGGAGTGCCGCCTGGAGAGCCGTCCCTTAGATCCCGTAATGTGGCTTTCCGTCGTCACGGCAGTAAGCCCGACGCGGCTCCTGGGGAAGGGACTTAAGGGACTTGATGGAACGCACCGTCGTCCGCTGTGCCGAAGGGCACGTGTTCAGCACCGCTTCGTTCCCGATGCAGCAGGCCGAACGGCTCGGCCCCGGCCGGCTCGTGCGGTGTCCCAAGTGCGCACGGCTGCGCAGCGTCGTACCGGTCGCTCTTGAGAAGCAGCAGTAGAGAACGGCGGTAGGGAACAGCACTAG
>NZ_JAJONF010000074.1 GCF_021462265.1 Streptomyces shenzhenensis
GAGCGATGAGTTTCCGAACGGCACAGGTTGGAGCTGTCGGGCCAGCGTCGGTGGCGCTGGAGCTCCCATGCTGTGACCAGGCGCAGGGTGAAGGCGTCGAGGTAGATCACGTGGTCCATGCACCCCGCCCGGCGCAGGCGCAGTCGGCCCTTGCTGCGGTCGAGGTCGGTTCGCCGGAGGTGGGCGAGCTGCCCGGGAAGGAGGGCGTAGATGGCGACGAGGGCGACCATGAGGCGGTCGCGCGGGTCGTCGAGGCGGTCCAGGAGTCCGGCGATGCGGTCGGAAGGCAGCGCGGTCGGCACGGATCGGCTGGTGGTGAGGGAGATGCTGCGGGCCGGGTCTCGGAAGACGAGGCGTTCGCGTTTGAGGGCCCTGAAGAAGGAGCGCAGTGCGGTGTGCAGGCGGCGGGCCTGGTCGCCGCGGAGCGGGTCCAGGGCGTCCTCGATGTGCTTCCTGGTGATCTCACGAGGATCGGTGAGCCCGTCGGCGATCCACGCTTCGAGAGTGCCCAGGATGGCGCCCACGTAGTTCTCGACGGTCTTGGGGCTGCGGGCCCGGCTGGAGGTGCTGCCCTGGCCGAGGAGTACGTCGATGAAAGCGTGCACCGATGTGGAGAAGGCCGGGCGGGCGATGGCCGTGGCGTGGTACCGGGCACGGGCGATGCACGGGTCGGTGGGCGGTTGCGCGGCGAGCAGGCCGCGCAGGCGGAGGTAGTTGATGACGCGGGCGCCCTGGAGGTCGGCTCTCATGGAGGCCAGGGCCCGGATGTCGCTCTCCTGGATGGGGGCGTCGGCGCCAAGGTGCCCGGTCACGATACGCAGGGTTCGGATGCTGCCGTTAAAGAAGTCAGTGTTCCATCCGCGGCCTCGCATGTACGCGGTGAAGTCAGTGACCAGGCTCTCTGCTGCCGCGGTGAGGGCGGGCGGCGCGCTGGTATCCAGACGGGTCCAGTCCCGGAGCAGGGACGGGAACAGTTCCAGCTGGGCGGGGTCCACGAGGTGCTCGGATAGTTGGCGTTCGGACTTGGCCCGGGCGCGGGCACGGCGTCGTTTGAGGGCGAAGCGGCCTTGGGGCGCCGCGGTGCCGGGCGCGAAACACCCGACGGCCAGTGCCGCGGCGTGGGGGCGGGCGAACCACAGCTGGTCGCCGTTCTTCATTGCGATCTGGGCGGTGTCGACCTCGGTTTCGGCAACGACGATCCGGCACCTGCGGCACATCCCGCCGCTGAGCATCAGCGTGCGGTGGCAGCGGTCGCACTCGGCCTCGCTGCCGCCGCGTTTGCGCATCTGGTGGCACCAGTTGGTGCACGGCGCACACATGACCCGGCGGTCGTTCGCCCAGGCCAGACAGTGTGTGCACTGTCCGCGCAGTTCAGGGTCTCGCTGTCCGCCCTGGCGGGTGGGGCCGGTTCCGCGCGGCGCGACAATCCTGCGTGGTGGGGGCGGTGCGAGCAGACCGGCACGGTCCAGGGCCTGTCCGAGGATCGGGCCGTTGTAGAGGAGGTCCTTCAGGGCCTCGGCGGCGACCTGGTGCTGATCGGGGTCGCGGGCCGCCAGCGCCAAGCGGGCGAAGCCTTCGAGCCGCCAGATCCACATGGTCCGGGCTCGTACCCGGCGCTCATCCGCCATCTGCTGCAGTTGCTGGGAGACAGCCTCGAAGCCGGGGATGTTCCGGTCGCCGACGCGGGCCGCGTGGGCGCGGGCGAACTGGCGGGCCGGGGTGGGGAAGAGCCCCAGTTGCCCCGGAACCTGGGGCGGGCAGACCCGGGGATCGTCGTGGACCTGCTCGGGGAGCCGAGCCCGTAACCACGAGGGGATGGCCGCTCGCCGCCCGGATTTGGCCTGGGGCATCCGCACCGGCCTCGCCCCGGGCAACGCGACCCCGTCGATGTCCAGGGCGAGCTGACGCGGCCGGCCCGGAGCGAGAGCTTCGTCGTGGAGCTCGCCCCACGCCCAGGAGTCGTCCTCCCCGAGGCGGACCGCCAGCAGGCAGGGCGCGCACACTCCCGCCCGCGTCACCGGCATGGTCCAGGCACATCGGCGGCACGGAGCCTCGCTCCAGCCGTCCCTGCCCGAGGACACGCGGATCCACGCCCACGCGCACCTCGGGCACATGGCGTTCCCGTTCACCGCCCCCCAACTCGCGCACGTCCCGCACGACCCGAGCAGCCCAAATCCCCTGGTCACCGGTCGCCCCGGTCAGTTCGGCGGCAGCGGACGCCGGGCTCCACCGCCGCCCGGCCGGGGAATCGGGCGCGCGGGCCCGCTCTCACCGACGGCGCGCTGCTCGGTCTCCGGGCGTCCCTCAGCCGCCGCCACCGGCTCGGCTTCCATCAGGTCCGCGACCGTGCACTGAAGGGCGGCGCAGATCTTGTCCAGGTCCTCCAGCCGGACGGTGACCGGCTTGCCCGACCACAGCGCGGCCACCTTGCTCAGGGACGGGGTGAACCCCACCTCCCGAAAAGCCGCCTGCAGCTGGGTCGGGCGCCAGATGTCGCGCTTGGCCGCGGCCCAGCGCAGGTTCCACTTCAAGGGATCACGCCTCCGTGCTCAGCCGGCGAACCGCTCGCCGGGAAGACTCCAGGCTCGCCCGCTCCGGGTCGCCCTTCGCGGTCGCGAGATAGCCGACCGTGGTGGATGCCCAGACATGGCCGAGCAGGACCTGCACGTCCCACAACGGCATCCCCGCCTCATAGTTGTGGGTCCCGCAGGCGTGCCGCAGGAGATGCGGAAACAGCTCGCTGACCGGGCCCCGCAGATACTCGTGCGAGGCCATCTTCAGCGCGCGCCGGAACGTGTCTGGCACCACCGGCGGGGCGAGCAGTCCGTCCATGCCGGCCAGCGACTTCGCCAGCCGCTCGGAAGGGAACAGCGGCGCCCGAGGGTCGCAGGGGTCATCGGGAAACTCGCCCCGCACCTCCTCGACGTACCACCACAACAGCGCACGGCCCTCTTCGAAGAGGAAGGCTTCGCGGTCCCGGGGGCCGGAGCCTCCGGCACCCTTGCCGTGAATCAGGAACCGGCCCCACTGCCCGTTCTCCCAGTGCACGTCCCCGAGCTGCACCTGGCAGATCTCCGCCGCACGCACCCCGGAGATGTACGTCAGCTTCGACATCACATAGTTCCGGACCGCCACCGGGTACTTCCGCGCCCGCGGCAACGCCTCCCGCCACGCGGCGAAGAACTCCTTCGTCGCCCGGGCCGACGGCGGGATGCGAAGCCCGAAGTCCCCTCGGTGGACCGGCCGGTTGAACGCGTCGACGGGGGACTCGACCACGGCGCCGAACCGACGGTGGATCTCACCGGCGTACCGCTGTTCCAGGAAGGCGTAGTAGAGGTCAATCCGGTTGATCTTCGACCGGACCGTCGTGTGCCGCGGCCGCTTACCCGGCCCCGCGAAGTACCTGTCCAGTTGCCGCGAGCTCAGATGCCACGGCATGACGTCGTAGTACGAGCAGATCTCCAGCACCGGCTGGACCAGCGACTCCAGCGTGCGAGGTGACAGGCCCGCGACGTCCCGGGCCCATACGTACTCGGCGAGGGAGTCCTGGAAGAGCGCCCGCTCAGCTTCCATGGACGAGGTCGCCGCGGTCTGTCGCTGGAGCGTCAGGACGTCAGCCAGGCCCGGCTCCGGCTGCACTTGATCGCCAGGCCGGTCCTTCACAGCTACGTCGCCACCCGTGATCAGGGAGAAGCGGCGAGTCCCAGAATCCGTCACAAGGAAGCAAATTACGGAGATAACTCCTGGAATCTGAGAGTAATCGTCAGATCCCCACACGATCGAGTGAAGGGTCCACCCGCGGCTCCGACCTGTATGAACAGCCACAACTCCCGCACGGAGCAGCTGAACGAACCCATCGGCGCTCCAGTTTCAGGGCGAAGACCTCGCCGTCGCCAACCATCGCCACTTCTGTGTCAACTCTGAGCGTGTTGCTGACACGGTTACATGGTGCCCCGGTTGGCGGAGGCTTGTTGAATCGCAATGACCTGTAAAGCGTCACGGCGCACGATCTGTTTGGCCGTGGATCGGTGCGACGAGGGGTACCAGTAGGAGCCAGCGGGTGGACGGGACACGGGCGGTCGCGATGTACCGCAGCTCCACCATGTACGCCGGTTCGTCGCAGGTGCGTGGCGCGAACTCGCGCAGGACGCTGTCAGCGTGCCCGGAGGCTGGACGGCAGTCTCTTGTGCAGAAGTGGCCTTCGGGGTGCTCCCGTTGTCATGGCTGGCGTCACTGGACGGGCTGCTGAGAAGGACTCCCCACGAAACACGGAACGTGTTGACGGGGTCGGCCGCTGGGGAGAGCACTCGGATGGGGTCTTGGGGGAGATGGTCAAACTCAGCTGTGAGGATGGGTGCGTAACACTCCTCGGGTTCTGCAGGCCATTGTCTATGAATGATCGATGGTACCGATCTTGGTTCGTTCGTGGACGGCATGAGAGGTGATGCGGGGCCGCTCTCGGCCCCGCATCACCTCTCTGGTTGTCAGTCCGGCAGCTTGTGCTTCTTCCTTCGGCGCCTCTCACCAAAGGAGGTCAGTGTGAAGATCGCTCCGATCACGACGGCGAAAGGTATAGTCCCGAGAGGGTCGCCGGTGGCCAGGGTCTCCACGAGGTAGAAGAGCCCTCCGACGATCAATCCCATGTAGATCGGATGCCTGGAAGCCCATCTGCGTGTGTATACACGCGGGTCTGTGAGCACTTTGGTTCCGTCCATCAGAAGTGGGGCCATCGGTGCATGAAGGCCCCGTGGCCTCCCCGCCACCAAGTACGGACACTTCGGATACCGGTCCGCACACCGCGGTAGTACTTCGCGCCGTTTCCGAACCAGTATCCCAGTAGTCCATAACGGGCTCCATGCCATGTACTTGCCCAGTAGCCCCCTATGTGGCGCTTACGCTTTTTGGTCCCGTAGTGGTAGGCGAGCCAGCCAGTGGCGGCGCCGGCGCCAGCTGCGCATGCGACTGCCCGGCCCAGCTGAGAACGGGAGAGGGTGCCGTGCGTGGCACGGCACCCTCTTAGTTCGTGCGGGTCAGAGTTGCCCGCCTACCTGATACGAGTTGTTCCTCCGGCTTCTCAATTGCTGGCGTGGCACTTGATCTGGGCGTCGATCTGCGTGGCGGTCCTGGCACCGTCACGGGTCCAGTACTGCCCATCAGAGACGTGAGCTGCCCCGGCCTTGCGGACGTCAAACACATCACCGGTGCCGTCCTCGGATCCGGCGAACGTAACGGAGACGTCGAGGTTCGCCGGCAAGGTCTTCGGTTGTTTCCCTGAAGACGTCTTCAGGAAATCGTCCGTGTTCCACAAGGTGACCACACCTCGCTTTCCCTCCGGGGTCTTCGGGCCGCTTGCCCGCCACAGCAGCTTTTCGGAGTCGCTGTCGTACACCTCGACCATGCCCACCTTGTCCGTAGGGCAGGTGGGCATCTTGACCTCGATGCGGGAACCGTCGATCCGGATGCCCGCCAGGATGGTCGTCGCCGGGTCGGACATGCTGTAGGCGCCGTATATCCACGTGCCGACAGCGGCGAGAACCGCCAGGCCGAGTACCGACCCCATCAGCACGAAGGGCCACACTGGTCGTTGCCGAGACTGGTTCAACAGGGATATCCCCCGTCTCTCCATCCGGCGCGGCGTTCCCACCTGTTGTGGCACGGGTTGCTTCCTGCTCTGAGGTACATGTAGGCGAATCGATATCCGTACCGCATCCATTGGTGCTTGTGGCGGTTCTCGTGCCGGATGCGGGCCCTGGAGGTGTAGTAGCTGTTGTTCCAGGTGGAGTATGTCGTGCCGAGGGTGGTTCCGCCGCGGGCGTGGAGCCCGTAGCCGCCGGTGCACACCCGCATCATGCCGTAGCGGTAGCGGCATCGATAGCCCAGATAGCGGCTCCCGATGTAAGCCAGGCCGACTCCGACGATGCGTGCCTGCTGGCGGTTTCGCCACCGGGAGTAGCTGTGGTAGGCGCGGCTTCCGTAGTGCCAGGCGAGTCTCGCGCCGATGCTGAGGTGGAAGCCCCAGAACCTGCCGTCGAGGTCGTAGCGGTTGATCGGGTCGCCGCCGCAGTACTCGTAGGCGTTGGCTGAGCCGCCCGGCACGGGGTCGATGGACAGGAAGCGTCCGGTGGTGGGGTCGTAGAGGCGTACTCCCATGAGGGTGGCGCCGGTGACCGTCTCGCTGGAGCGCTGTTTGCCGCCGAGCCAGCCGTAGCGGGTGGCGGTGGTGTCGCCCTCCGGGTTGCCGTACTCGTCGTAGGCGAGTGCGGTCGGGGCCTGGCTGGTGTCCAGGGGAAGCTCCACGGTGACGTCGCCGTGGATGTCGGTGAGCTGCAGGACGGTGTTGCCCGTGGCGCTGGTGATCGCGTCCAGGCCGCCGCTGCTGCCTTGGACGTTGCGGGTGATGGTGGTGCTGGTCTCCTGGATCCAGTCGGGGCTGTCGCCGTCGGCGCCGTAGTGGTCGGTCTTGGATCCGGTCTGGGTCCAGGTGCCGTCGCTGCCCTGGGTCTCGGTGGTCCAGGCGGCGAGGCGGCCGGCCGCGTCCACCGCCGCCAGCACCTTCAGGTCGCCAGCGATCCGACGTCCGCCGAAACGAGCCGAAGCTCCTGGACGCGGCCGCGGCCGTGTTCGTCCGTATGGGGGTCGACGCTCCCGTGCGGGAGATCGCCGCCGAATCGGGCCTCGGCATGGGCACCGTCTACCGCCATTTCCCCACCCGGGCGGACTTGATGGTCGCGGTCTTCCGGCACCAGCTCGACGCGCTCGCCGCTGCCGTCGGCAATCCAGCGGCTGCCGACACGCCCTATGAGGTCTTGCGGCGGTGGGTTCACCGGTTCGCCGACTTCCTGGTCACCAAGCACGGTCTCGCCGAGGCGCTGCACTCGGACCAAGCCGGATTCGAGGCCCTGCACGACGAGTTCGTCGAACGCCTGCTGCCCGTGCTCGACCAGCTGTTGAAAGCCTCTGCCTCCGCCGGCTGCACACGCGCCGACGTACGTGCCTACGACTTCATGCTTGCCATCGGCAACCTGTGCATCGGAGTCGAAACCTTTCCCGACTATCAGGCCCGCCGCATGATCGACCTGCTGCTCGCCGGCCTCGCCCAGACCGCCCCGGCACCGAGCTGACCTGGCGTCAGCGCGGATGGGCGCGGTGGTGCACCCCGACAGCAAAGCAGGCACAGGTCTTTGTGATCACGGAGTTGCGACGCTCTGTGATCAGTGGGGAGGCCTCTGCCTGTACTGCCAACATGGCTGACCGGCCCGCTCTGGGACCGATTCTCCGCGCTGCTGCCCGAGCGCCCGACCTGTGACCCGGGCCATCCGCCGGGCTGCCACCGCCCACGCATCAGCGACCGGATCATCTTCGATAAGCTGCTGCAGCTCCTGCGGTTCGGCTGCTCCTACCAAGCGATCGCCGACACGACCTGCTCGGCCACCACGATGCGCAATCGCCGCGACGCGCGACGAATGGATTGCGCTCGGTGTCTTCGCCCGGCTCAAGCAGGTCGCCCGGCCTCGTACGATCGGATCGTCGGCCTCGTGCTCGGCCAGATCGCCGTCGATGGCTCCATCACCAAGGCACCAGGTGGCGGTGAGGTCGCCGGACGTTCGCCAGTCGACCGTGGCAAACAGGGGCTCAAACGCTCAGGCATGACGGATGGTTACGGAATTCCGCTGGGCCGCGTGCTGGCCGGAGCCAACCGTCACGACTCCCCGCTCCTCGCCTCGACTCTGGATCGTCTGGACGACCTGGGACTTCTGTCGGACGACGTCACCGTGCACCTGGACGCCGGCTACGACTCTGACAAGACCCGCGCCCTGCTCGACGAGCGTGGAGACACCGAAGACGACGGTTGTGGTGACGGGCGAGAAGTGCCAGGCGGCCGCGTACGTCGCGTACAAGGGCGTCGGCGCGCTGGAGGCGGCCAGCAGTGAGACGACGACGAAGCTCAGCAGCACCAGCTCGCCGAGGCCGGGACACCGGGTGGGAACAGCGCTCTCGCCGGGTCGTGACGAGCCTTTCCGTGGAGGAATGCGCAGTGGTCACAAACACCTCGATGGGGGCGGGAGCGGGTTCACCGGCGGCTCGCGATGGCGATGTGCCCGCGAGGCAGGCGGCATGCCTCGGTGCTCCCGTCGGCAGCCGGTTCCCGAACCGGCTGCCGACGGGTCAGTGGGTCGTTCCAGGGAAGCGGCGAGCGGTGCGGTCCACCCGATACGGGCGGCTACCGTGCGGCACTGTCCGAGTAGGCGGCGACGGCCCGCACCTCCAGGAGGAACTCGGGCCGGGCCAGGCCGCTGACACCGATCATCGACCATGCGGGAAACGGCTCCTTGACGAAACGCTTCTTCGTCTTCAGGAAGCCCGCCAGGTGCTCCTGCATGTCCGGGTGGTAGCTGACGACCTCGACGAGGTCGGACATGGCCAGCCCTTCGATCCGAAGGACTTCCTCGGTGCGGCGCAGCACCCACTCGGTCTGCTCCTCGATGGTCTCCGGCAGGCTCCCGTCGGGCCGGTACCCGACCTGGCCCGCGATGAAGAGCAGGCCGTGGGCGCGGACCGCGGCCGAGTACTCGAACCGGGCGAACCCTCCGGTCGTCGCTCCGAAGACCTCGGAGTCCTTCGGGATGGTGACGGTGTACGTGCTCACTGGGGGTGGTCCTTATGCTGTAGACGGGTTGCGGGGGTTCCGCCCGCGGGCGGTCGGTGCGGGTCCGGGGCAGCTGCCCCATCGGGAGGAGAGCGCGGCTTCTTCCATGCGGGTCCGTCGAGGCGGGTTGCCGCGTTCACGGAGCAGTTCTCCGCCGACGGAGTAGCGCGGCCCGTTCGCGGGGAGCCTGGCCGCCTGGGTCGCCATCGCCTCCACGATCGAGCTGACCATCGACAGACGGGGACAGGCCTCGTGGATGGCGCGGGCCTCCTCTTCGGTCACGGTGTCCGGGACGGTTCCGGAGCCGATCACGCCCCCGAAGTCGACGCAGATCCCCTCCCGCAGGAGCAGGCTCAGCGCACCGCGGCGTACTGCGATCTGTGCCGTGGTGTGCAGGGCGATGGCCTCCCACGCGGCATCCACATCGGCGGCGGGCAGCCCCTGCGCGGTGAGGACGCCCACGAGAGCGATGGCACGCGTCTCGGGAACTCCCAGCATCAGCAGGCTCGTGATCGTCGCCGCTCGGGCCCCAAGGATCCCGTTCGACCGGTCGCTGTCCGCGATGGCGAACACGACGCCGTAGGCGACCTGGCTCAGAAGGCCCGCCGGCAGGCGCTGCGCGAACACGCCGCCGTCCTGGCCCCGTTTCACGAGGTCGGCGAGGAGCTCATCGACCGGCCCGAGCAGGCCGTGGATCGCCTCCCGTACTCGCCACGGCGCAGTGCCAGCAGCACTCGGTACCGGTGCGCGACCGGCCAGAGGCGGGCGATGAACTCGACCCACGTCGCGTCCGCTTCGGCGCCGGAGGCGTTGAGTTCGGTGAGCATGACCGTCAACTCGGTGACGGCCCGTTCCGTGAGTGTGCTGGCTCGACCGCCTCACCACCGCCCCGTCTCCAGGCAGCGGCTGACGCTGGTCGGACGCCGTCGGCGCCGCGGTCGCGTAGTGCATGTTGGGGCGGAGCTTGGTGCGGATCCTCCACTTCTCCAAGTCGGTGACGGAGTGCTGACCGCAGCGTCCTTGAGATGGGTCTCAACGCGCTGATCACAGGGTTCCGCGCGCTGATCCCCTCCTCCCGGCAGTGACCGCGTGGTCACAGCCCCGCTCGGCCGGCGGCGGCGTCGGCGTACCCGGCGGCCGGCTCACCGCCGTCGTCGGGCAGGTCGGCCCGCCAGAACCGCTGGTTTGGCCATCAGAAGTCCCCGGTGCCAGTACCCCGTTCAGGTGTGGGTGGAGAGTGCGAGTCCCCACCCGGCTGCTCACCAAGTGGTGGCGACTGCGCGGATCACCGTCCACCTGTTGGCCTGGCGGACGGTGATCGTACCCGCTGTGTCGGCGAACCGGTCGCACAAACCGACGATCAGCTGCGCCGGTAGGGGTCGGCGAACGGCTCCAAGGACTGGCGGACCTCCTGTTGGGCGGCGTCCAGGCGCGGACCAGGGCCGTAGTGACGGGCGCGGGCCTTGCCGTGCGGGGCCAGCCAGCCGATGCGGACCAGATCGCGGATGTCGCGGATAGCCTGCTGGTCGGAAAGGTCGGCGTCCTGCTGGTAGACGGTGCGGCGGACCTTTGAGCCCCAGAAGGCGGGAAGCAGGGCGTAGACAACGCGATCGTCCAAGCCGTCAGCGGCGGTGGCCTCGCCCAGGTGGACCCAGGCACGGGCGAGCAAGTCGGTGCGGCGCTGGGCCTGCTGGGCCTGGCGGTGGTGGGCGCCGAGGCAGAACCGGATCCACGGATGCGTGTCGCGTTCGGGACTCCAGTTCGGGCCACCGACCTGCTGGAGGACTTGGTAGTAGGCATAGGTGTTCTGACCGCGGCCCAGCCACTCCTCGATGCTGGAGAACTCCGGCGGCAGCATCTGCTCGGCCTCCCGGGCGAACACCAGCGTGGACAAAGCGCGTGACATGCGCCCGTTTCCGTCCTTCCACGGGTGGACGTTGACCAGGTTCAGATGCGCCATCGATGCGCGCACGTGCACGGGCGCGTCCAGGTCGCCGTCGTTGAGCCAGTCGATCAGCTCCGCCATCAGCCCCGGGACGTGTTCGCTATCGGGGGCGGTGTAGGCGGGTACGAGCGGGTCGTCGGGGCTGGTGACATACACCGGGCCGTCCCGCCAGCGGCCTGGGCGCTTGTCCAGGTGGTGTCCCTGGAGCATGAAGTGCAGTCCGCCAAGCAGGCCCGCGTCGTACCGGAACTCCGACCCGGCATCCGCCAGGGCCTGGATGTAGGTCATCGCACGCTGGTAACCCTCCAGCTCCACCCGGGTACGGTCTGCGGTCTCCAGCGGTTCCTCGCCGGCCATCAGCGCCTCGACATCGTCGACGGTCGCGGCGTAGCCCTCGATCGTGTTCGACCCGGCGATCGCCCGCGCCGTCAGGTTTCGCCGCAGCTGCCCCGACCACCGTGGCTGCGCACGCAGCTGATGCCGGAGTTTGTGCCGCATCTCCTCGATCTCCGCCAGGACGCGGTGGTCGTCGACATCCAGCGCCGGAGTGCTGTACAACATGACTCGATGACACCATGACTACATCATCATGTCAAGCGGCAGGTCCGTACAGGTCATGCCGCATTTCGGCCGGTGCCTGTTGTAGAAGTCTTCGAACTCCCCTCGGGGGTGCGGGAGATGGCGCTGGTTTCAGATCAAGGTCCGGTCCAGCAGTTCGCGACGGCAGGTCTGTACCCACTCTTCCTTGATCGCGTTCATGCGGGGCATCCGAATCCCGCTGAGCACGATCTCGATCTTCGCATCGGCCAGGACGGTGTCAAACAGAGCGGGGAACTTCCCGTCCGGGTCCCGCATCATGGACCGCGCCCAGCGCCCGACGCGAACCTTGCGTAGATGCTGTCCGAGGTGCCAGTGTCCGGGCCCTGGATGTAGCCGCCCTGGTCGAAGTGCTGAGGCGGGCCACCGCTCGCCCGGCGCAGGAGACCACCGTTTGCCGGCCGGCCGTCGACCCCAGATAGGTCCCGGACGGCGCGTTCGGGTTCGGAGATCCGATACCGCGTGACCACAACGTGGTCGCGGTCTGCCCGTCGAGGTGGTTCAGAGCCCTCCCGACGTTCCCGAATCGTGCTGAGCGTGCAGCCCGCGGCGGCCGTCACCTTCACCCGACCGGGAGGCGCTTCCAGGGGTTGTGAGAGACGATCTCTTGTGGTTCCGCTGAAACCGCATCTGACCAGCAGGTATCTGTGAAGGCGTAAAACCACGTGTGGGTATTGCCACACAGTGGGGGGCCGACGGTCCCGCTAGGGTCTGTCCACTGCCTACAAATTCACCGGAGGGGCCATGGCGTTCGGCTGGATCGACGAACAGGCGGAACAGCGCCGCCGCGCCGGACTCGTACGGACCCTGCGCCCCCGCCCCGCCGACTCGCCGCTGCTGGACCTCGCGGGCAACGACTACCTGGGCCTCGCCCGCCACCCCGAGGTCGCCGAGGGCGCCGCCGGGGCGGCCCGGACCTGGGGCGGCGGCTCCACCGGTTCCCGGCTGGTGACCGGCACGACGGAGCTCCACAGCGAACTGGAGCGCGCGCTGGCCGGATTCTGCGGGTTCGAGGCCGCCCTGGTCTTCTCCTCCGGCTATGCCGCGAACCTCGCCGCCGTCACCGCGCTCGGCCCGCACGGCTCCCTGATCGTCTCCGACGCCCTCAACCACGCCTCCCTGATCGACGGCTGCCGGCTGGCCCGGGGCGCCACCCAGGTCGTCGGGCACGCCGACCCGGACGCCGTACGCAAGGCGCTGGGCACCCACGACGGGCCCGCGGTGGTCGTCTCCGACACGGTGTTCTCGGTCGACGGGGACGCGGCACCGCTGGCCGCCCTCGCCGAGGCGTGCCGGGAGCGCGGTGCCGGGCTGCTGGTCGACGACGCCCACGGGCTCGGGGTCCTGGGCGACGGCGGGCGGGGCGGGCCGTACGCGGCCGGTCTCGCCGGCGCCGACGACGTGGTGGTCACGGCGACCCTGTCGAAGTCGCTGGGCAGCCAGGGCGGGGTCGTGCTGGGCCCGGCCCGGGTGATCGACCATCTGGTGAACGCGGCCCGGACCTTCATCTTCGACACCGGCCTGGCCCCCGCGGCGGCGGGCGCGGCGCTGGCGGCCCTGCGGCTGCTGCGCCGCGAGCCCGGACGTGCGGCGCGGGCCCGCGAGGTGGCCGCGGAACTGCACGCCCGGCTGACCGCCGCGGGTCTGGAAGCGGTGCGTCCAGACGCCGCGGTGGTCTCCGTGCGGGCCCCGTCCCCGGAGCAGGCCCTCCGGTGGGCGGCCGACTGCCGGACGGCAGGACTGGCCGTGGGCTGTTTCCGTCCGCCGTCGGTGCCGGACGGCATCTCACGACTCAGGCTGACCGCCCGTGCGGACCTTTCCGGAGCCGAGATCGAACGCGCTGTACGGGTGATCGGCAAGACACGACCATGAGTCGGCGTGACACGGCCGGGCCTGGCTCGCGAGCGGACAGGGAGTAGGGGATGGGCCGGGTGGGAGTCTGGTCGGTTTCGGTCGTTTCTGATCAGACTCTTCTGGGGTTGATCAGTCGGTGAGCGCGGCCAGGAAACCCGCCCAGCTCCCGGGGGAGAAGAGCAGCGCGGGTCCCGCCGGAGCCTTGGAGTCGCGCACGGCGAGCAGTCCGGCCGACGGGCCGGAGCGCGGCCGTGCCGTCTCCAGGCAGTTGTTCGCTCCGGTGCTGTAGCTGCTGCGCAGCCACCGCAGTCCGTGCAGATCAGCACTTGAAGGTACGTTCCGAGGCAGTGCGGTCATGGTGCCTCCTTACGCGCCGTCAGCTATTGCGGCGATGTAATCCAACGAGTCCTCGGGGGAAAGGGCGTGGATCCGGAGCGTGTCGAAGGCCTCCGTGTAGGCCTGGAGGTCTTCTTTCCGCTCCAGGTAGAGGCTACTCGTCAACTGGTCGATAACAACCACGTCCAGATCAGAAGTGCTCGGAAATGAGAAGATTACGAAAGGCCCGGTGATGCCGATATGCGCTCCGGCCGCGAATGGCAGCACCTGGAGCCGTACCTGGGGCAGCCGGGCCGCCTCCACCAGCCGCGCCAGCTGCCGCGCCATCACCCCGGGACCGCCCACCTCGCGGCGCAGCACCGCCTCGTCCAGGACCGCGTTCAGCTCCAGCGGCGGATCGTTGTGCAGCACGTCCTGCCTGGCCAGACGCACTTCCACCAGGGTGTCCAGGGCCTCGTCGTCACGCCTGTCCACGGCCGCCCGGGTCACCGCACGCGCGTACTCCGGGGTCTGCAGCAGCCCCGGCACGACCAGGGTCTCCAGGGTGCGCATCGCGCTGGCCTGTGACTCCAGGCTGATGAAATCCCGGTAGGCGGGCGGCAGCACCCCACGATAGGCGTGCCACCAGTGGTGGCGTCCCGCGGTGTCCTCCGACCCCGCCAACACCAGCAGCAACTCGCGCAGTTGCCCCTCGACGACGCCGTAGGCGTCCAGGAGTAACCGCACATCGGCCGGTTTCACACCGCTGGCGCCGGTCTCGATCCGGCTCACCTTCGACTGGTGCCAGCCCACCAGGCGGGCGGCCTCACCGCTGGTGAGGCCAGCGCCGGTGCGCAGTGTGCGCAGCTCGGCGCCCAGTTTCCGGCGGCGTACCGCGGGACCGTTCTGCATGGGCTACTCCTTACTCCTACCCAGCCGCCCGAACACGGCATGAGATGGCAGAGTTCACCGCTTTGAGCGACAGATATATGCATATCTTGGTGGATCGCTCCCCGTGACCGGCCGGGTAATGGCAGTCTGGCGAAGAAGCACCAGTCCGGGACCGTACTCGAACCATCCGCACCGTGTCGGACTCCGGTCCCGAGGAAAGGGACGACGTCGCCATGGCAGACCACCTGGAAGCATCCATCACTCTGCCGAGCGAACCAGCCTCGGTCTCGACCGCCCGCTCCTATGTGCTGGACGTCCTCGCGGAGTGGGGACTGCCCCCCGAGACGGAGACCGCGGACACCATCCGCCTCATCGTCTCCGAACTCGCCACCAACGCCGTGCAGCACACCTTCGGGCAGTCACCCACCTTCACGGTGGGCCTCGTGCTCGACCGCGACGCGTGGCTGCGCGTCGGCGTCACGGACGGTCATCCGCGCTTTCCCAGGAGACTTCCCGCCGCGGTCCAGCAGGACAACGGGCGCGGCATGGTCATCATCCGCTGGCTGACCGCCGAGTGCGGCGGCAGACTCCGTGTACGCCCCACCCGGGAGGGCGGCAAGACCGTCTCCATCGAACTCCCCTGGACGGTGCCGGCCGGCACCGTCACAGCGGCCGGCCAGCAGGAGCCGTAGCCCCGAGCTCCTGCCTGCCGGCCGCCGCTGGAACGGGTCAGCTGACCCGGCCGTACCAGACGCTGCGGGTCCAGATCTTCTGGAGCCTCACCACGTCCCCGGTGCGCGGGGCGTGCCAGATCCTTCCCTTCCCGGCATAGATGCCGACGTGGTACACGCTGGAACCGTAGTGGAAGAAGACCAGGTCCCCGGCCTTGCGGTGGCCGGCCGAGATGTGACGGGTCTTGTTGTACTGCTGGGCCGCCGTACGCGGCAGGGTCTTGCCCGCCTTCTTGAACGAGTACAGCGTGAGCCCGGAGCAGTCGAACCTGTTCGGCCCGGTGGCACCCCACCTGTAGGGAGCACCCTTCTTCGAGGCGGCGACCTGCAGTGCCTTCGTCGCCATCGTGGCTGCCGAGGCGTCGGAGGCGACACCCGGGATCACGATCGAGCCGCCCACGGCGGCGATGGTCAGCGCCGAGGCCGTACCGGCCCGGGCCATGAGCGACGGAACGCGATTGAGCGCAGTCATGCGCAACCCTTCGTCAGCCGCCTGTGAAGGATGACCTGTCGGATTCGGGCTGGCGAAGTTGCCCGGCCGTGTTGCCACGGCTTCACCCCAAGGGCCGCTCGGTCCGGTCATGGCGTGACCGTGCCGGCGACCCGGCTTGCTCGGGTCCTCCACTCCTGCCGATGCACTTCTGTCGACGGGTCAATCCAGGCGGCGGCAGGACTCGGCGTCCGCCCGGACCGCCCCGCCGCTGTGGCGGGGGCTTGTCGTCAGACAGGGATCTTCACTCACTCGTGTCCGAAAATCCCAACGGAACCGGGGATTTGTGGGGTTACTCACCACCCACCCGTTCGGGTGGACAGCCCTGTGTTCGATTCTCCGTCAACTGCCCTGCGTAGCCCCGGACCTGCGGGAAAGCCCCGCGCGGGCACCCCCGCACAGGCGGTCTGAGCGGCTGTCGGGGTCAGGTAAAACCACGCCACACTCCGCCGAACGGCGGTAACCCCTTTGGATCGTTTCGGCTCCGGCCCCCGCGCGCCGTCGACGTCCCGGACCGCAGTCCGGCGGGTCTCACCGTACGCAGTCGGGCGGGAGTGCGACGCGAGCGGTCCGGCGCTCGCCGTCGAGCACCCGCAACGCCCGTGCCAGCGTGTCCCCGTGGAGCTCCGTCTCGCCCCGCCGGTGCATCAGGGCGAGCGCGTCCCGCAGTTCGGACGCCGCGCGCACCAGCGCCTGCGCGGCGCGCAGCCCGCGGTAGGTGTCCTCGTTCTGCGCCGGATTGATCCGGCCCAGCAGATCCACCACGTCCAGGTAACGGTCGATCAGTTCACCTTCGGCCCGGGTCAGCGCGGGCAGCGGCGGCAACTCCGGCGGCAGCATCGGCGGTTCACCCCGCGTCCGGCAGGCCGAGCGAGGACCGGCGGCTGGGTACGACCCGGTCCACCAGGCCGTACGCCAGCGCTTCTCGCGCGTCCAGGACCAGGTCCCGCTCCAGGTCCCGGTGCACCTGCTCCGCCGTGCGCCCGGTGTGCCGGACGAGCATCTGTTCGAGCAGCGCCCGGACCCGCTCCAACTCCCCGGCCTGGATGAACAGATCACTCGGCTGGCCCTGCACCGGTTCCGGCAGCGACGGCTGCTGGAGCACGATGCGCGCGCCGGGCAGTACGGACCGCTTGCCCGGCGCGCCGGCCGCGAGCAGGACCGCCGCCGACGCCCCGGCCTGCCCGAGGCAGATCGTCTCCACGTCGCAGCTCACGTACTGGACGGTGTCGTAGATCGCGGCCATCGCGCTGAACGACCCGCCCGGGGAGTTGATGTACAGCGAGATGTCCCGCTCCGGGGCGGCGTGCTCCAGGTACATCAACTGCGCCATCACGTCGTTGGCCGAGGTCTCGTCGACGGGCGTGCCGAGGAAGACGATCCGCTCCTCCAGCAGCTTGGAGTACGGATCCAGGGTGCGCTGCCCCGCGGTCGTGCGTTCCGTGAACTCGGGCAGGACGTAGCGGGCGGACGGTCGGGTCATGGGTGTACCCCTCCTCGCGATGGAGACGGCCCAGCAGCCGGACTCTCTGTTGAAAATGTACAGGACGTACAGATCATTCAGGAGGGATTCCGCCGTCACCGAACAAGAGGTGATGTCCGGGGGCCCCGTAAGCTGGGTTCATGGCCTACGAGATTCCGGTGACCCAAGCCAGGGCTGAGCTCGCCGATCTGATCAACCGGGTGGTGTACGGCGGTGAGCGTGTCGTCGTGACGCGCCACGGCAAGCCGCTGGTCGCCCTTGTCTCCGCCGTCGACCTCGAACGCCTGGAAGCGCTCTCGGAACCCGCCGAGGACCACGTGGACCACGTGGTCAGCTCGGTCTCCACGGTCCGCGAGACCGCCGCCGTACGACCCGAACGCGGCCGCTTCGGCATCGCGGCGGAGCGGCGGGGAACCACGGGCGCCTAGGGTCCCCGCGTCGCCCTCGGCCCTCCCCGGGCGTTCGGGTGAGGGCCGTTCGGGTGTCAGGGGCTGCCGGGGTGTGGTGGGGCAGCCCGTCGACGAGCGGATCCGCTTCCGGGCGCCGGTCGTGCGGCTCATGTGCCGGTCATCAGGTGATCAAGGTCCGGTTAACGTCGCCGAAACTCCGGCAAACTAGCCTGCCGATCCACGCCACCTGGGGTTTTCCTGGCCGGATGGGGCCCGTGAGCCCCATCTGTCGCGGTGGCTGCGGCAACCGGGCCCCGCACGGTCCGGAGCGAGGACTGTGAGGTGGGACGTGCAACTGACCCCGCATGAGCAAGAGAGGCTGCTGATCCACGTGGCGGCCGACGTCGCCGAGAAGCGCCGGGCCCGCGGGCTCAGGCTGAACCACCCCGAAGCGGTCGCCCTCATCACGTCGCACATCCTCGAAGGGGCCCGCGACGGCCGTACCGTCGCCGAACTCATGGCTTCCGGACGCGAGCTGCTCACCAGGGACGACGTCATGGAGGGCATCCCCGAGATGATCCATGACGTGCAGGTCGAGGCGACCTTTCCGGACGGCACCAAGCTCGTCACCGTCCACGATCCGATCGTCTGAGGGGCCACCGATGATTCCCGGAGAGGTGCTCTTCGCCGACGAGCCCGTCGTATTCAATGCGGGCCGTGAGGTCACCCGGCTGACCGTCCTCAACGCCGCCGACCGGCCCGTCCAGGTCGGCTCCCACTACCACTTCGCCGAGGCCAACCCCGGACTGGAGTTCGACCGGGAGGCGGCGCGCGGCAAGCGGCTGAACGTCGCCGCCGGCACCGCGGTCCGCTTCGAGCCCGGCATCCCCGTCGACGTCGAACTCGTCCCGCTCACCGGTGCCCGGGTGGTCCCCGGGCTTCGCGGCGAGACCGGAGGTGCCCTCGATGCCTGAGATCTCCCGCGCCGCGTACGCCGACCTGTTCGGACCGACCACCGGCGACCGGATCCGGCTCGCCGACACCGACCTGCTCGTCGAGATCGAGGAGGACCGCTCCGGCGGCCCCGGGCTCGCCGGGGACGAGGCGGTCTTCGGCGGCGGCAAGGTCATCCGCGAATCCATGGGCCAGTCGCGTGCCACGCGCGCAGACGGCACCCCCGACACGGTCATCACGGGTGCGGTGATCATCGACCACTGGGGCGTGGTCAAGGCCGACCTCGGCATCCGCGACGGCCGGATCACCGGCATCGGCAAGGCCGGCAACCCCGACACCATGGACGGCGTCCACCCCGACCTGGTGATCGGCCCCGAGACCGAGGTCATCGCCGGAAACGGGCGCGTCCTCACCGCGGGCGGGATCGACGCGCACGTCCACTTCATCTGCCCGCAGATCGCCGACGAGGCGCTGGCGGCGGGGATCACCACGCTGGTGGGCGGCGGCACCGGTCCCGCCGAGGGCTCGAAGGCGACCACCGTCACCCCCGGCCCGTGGCACCTCGCCCGGATGCTGGAGGCGATGGAGCAGTACCCGCTCAACATCGGCTTCCTCGGCAAGGGCAACACCGTCTCGCACGAGGCGATGCTCTCCCAGATCAGGGGCGGGGCACTGGGGCTGAAGCTGCACGAGGACTGGGGGTCGACCCCGGCCGTCATCGACGCGGCCCTGACCGTCGCCGACCGGACGGGCATCCAGGTGGCCATCCACACGGACACCCTGAACGAGGCGGGATTCGTGGCGGACACGCTCGCCGCGATCGGCGGGCGCGGGATCCACGCCTACCACACCGAGGGCGCGGGCGGCGGGCACGCGCCGGACATCATGACCGTCGTCTCCGAACCGCACGTGCTGCCGAGTTCCACCAACCCGACCCGGCCGTACACGGTGAACACCGCCGAGGAACACCTCGACATGCTGATGGTGTGCCACCACCTCAACCCGGCGGTGCCGGAGGACCTGGCCTTCGCCGAGTCCCGGATCCGGCCCTCGACCATCGGGGCGGAGGACATCCTTCACGACCTGGGCGCGATCTCCATCATCTCCTCCGACGCGCAGGCCATGGGGCGCGTGGGCGAGGTGATCCTGCGGACCTGGCAGACCGCGCACGTGATGAAGCGGCGGCGGGGCGCGCTGCCGGGTGACGGACGGGCCGACAACCACCGGGTACGGCGGTACGTCGCCAAGTACACGATCAACCCGGCCCTCGCGCAGGGGCTGGCCCGGGAGATCGGCTCGGTCGAGACCGGCAAGCTCGCCGATCTCGTGCTCTGGGAGCCCGCGTTCTTCGGGGTCAAGCCGCAGCTCGTCCTCAAGGGCGGCCAGATCGCCTACGCGCAGATGGGCGACGCCAACGCGTCGATCCCGACGCCCCAGCCGATCCTGCCGCGCCCGATGTACGGGGCGATCGGACGGGCTCCGGCCGCCAACTCCTTCAACTTCGTCGCCCCGCTGGCGATCGAGGACGGGTTGCCGGAGCGGCTGCGGCTCGGGAAGCGGTTCGTCGCCATCGAGTCGACCCGTGGCGTGACCAAGGCGGACATGCGGGAGAACGACGCGCGTCCGCGGGTCGAGGTCGATCCCGACAGCTTCGCCGTGCACATCGACGGGGAGCTGGTCGAGGCGACACCGGCTGCGGAACTGCCCATGGCCCAACGCTACTTCCTGTTCTGAGAGCAGGTGGTCGGTGATGTCTCGGGCAGCGTTGCTGGTACTGGCCGACGGCCGCTTTCCCGCCGGAGGGCATGCGCACTCCGGCGGGGCGGAGGCCGCCGTCAAGGCCGGGCGGATCACCGGGGCCGCCGGCCTGGAGGAGTACTGCCGGGGGCGGCTGCACACGGCGGGGCTGGTGGCGGGCGCGGTGGCCGCGGCGGCGGTACTCGGTGCCGGCGTACGGGAGCTGGACGCCGCCGTCGATGCGCGGACGCCGTCGGCCGCGCTGCGGGGCGCGGCGCGCAGGCTCGGGCGGCAGCTGCTGCGGGCCGCGCGGGTGGCCTGGCCTGGTGCCGAACTCGAAGCCCTGGCCTTGGAGTTCCCCAAGGGGGCTCATCAGCCGGTGGTGCTGGGGGTGGTGGCTCGGGCGGCGGGGCTCTCGGCGGAGGACGCGGCCTACTGCGCCGCGTACGAGAGTGTGAGCGGGCCGGCCACGGCGGTGGTGCGGTTGCTGAGTCTGGATCCGTTCGAGGCCACGGGGGTGCTGGCGCGGTTGGCGGGGGAGGTGGACCGGGTGGTCGACCGGGCGGTGGAGGCGGCGCGGGAAGTGGTCGGTGGGGTGGGGGTCGATGCGTTGCCTGCGGCGGCGGGGCCGTTGGCGGAGATCGGGGCGGAGTGGCATGCGGGGTGGGCGGTGCGGTTGTTCGCGTCGTAGGGGGAGGCGCCCCCGCCGCCCCTGCCCGTCCCGTCCTCCAGGGGGCGGGCCCCCTTCGACCGCCCGCTCCGGGGGCTGCCGCCCCCGGACCCCCGCATCGGCCTGAACGGCCTCGTCCTCAAACGCCGGACGGGCTGGTAGTGGGGGGGCGAGGCCGGCTTCGTCCTCGGACGCCGGGCGGCCTGGGTAGTGGGGGTGTGGGCCGGTCTTCGTCCTCGGATGCCGGGCGGCTTGGGTGGTGGGGGTGCGGGCCGGTCTTCGTCCTCGGACGCCGGACGGGCTGAGGGTGGTGCGGGCCGGTCTTCGGCCTCCGGCGCCGGACGGTGGAAACACAGAGCCTGCTGAACAAGGAGTGAAACATGCATCTCGATCACGATCACCACCACGGTCCCGCCGCGCTCAGCGCCGACGCCCGTCGGCCCGACGGGTCCCGTCGAGCTCTCCGGATCGGGCTCGGGGGGCCGGTCGGGTCCGGGAAGACCGCTACCGTGGCCGCTCTGTGCCGGGTCCTGCGTGACGAGCTGTCCCTTGCCGTCGTCACCAACGACATCTACACCCGCGAGGACGCCGAGTTCCTGCTCCGGGAGGCCGTGCTGCCGCCGGAGCGGATCGCCGCCGTCGAGACGGGGGCCTGTCCGCACACGGCGATCCGGGACGACATCTCGGCCAATCTGGAAGCCGTGGAGGACCTGGAGGACGAGGTCGGGCCGCTGGACCTCATCCTCGTCGAGTCCGGTGGGGACAATCTCACCGCCACCTTCTCCAAGGGGCTCGTGGACGCGCAGATCTTCGTGATCGACGTGGCGGGAGGGGACGACATTCCACGGAAGGGCGGGCCGGGGGTGACGACGGCCGACCTGCTTGTCGTCAACAAGACGGACCTGGCGCCGTACGTGGGGTCGGATCTGGCGCGGATGGCCGCCGACGCCAAGGCGCAGCGGGCCGAACTGCCCGTTGTCTTCCAGTCGTTGCGCGGCCAGGCCGGTGTCGCGGACGTGGCGGCGTGGGTGCGGGAGCGGCTCGCGGCGTGGGCCGTATGACGGGGACGGGGGTACGCGCCGTCGCTCGGATCGTCGCCCGCGACGACGGGCGGGGCGGCACCTCGCTTCCCGTGCTGGAGGGGGAGGGCCCGCTCGCGCTGCGGCGTACCCGGGGGAGCGGTGCCGAGGCCCGGGTGATGGTCGTCGGGGCGATGAGCGGGCCGCTCGGTGGGGACCGGTTCGGGATCGAGGCCCGGGTCGAGGCAGGGGCCCGGCTGTGTGTCGGGTCGGCTGCCGCGACCATCGCCCTGCCGGGGCAGGGCAAGGAGGAGGCGCGGTACGACGTCCGGCTCGATGTCGCCGACGAGGGTGAACTGAGGTGGCTGCCGCAGCAGTTGATCTCCGCGGGCGGGAGCGATCTGCGCGTCCGCACTCAGGCCGATGTCGGCGCGGGCGGTCGGCTCGTGCTGCGGGAGGAGCAGGTGCTCGGACGCGTGGGGGAGGAGCCCGGGCGGCTCAGCAGCCGGCTCACCGTGCGTGTGGCCCGGAAGACCGTGCTGGATCAGGAGCTGGTCTGCGGGCCCGGGGCGCCCGGCGGCTGGGACGGGCCCGCCGTGCTCGCGGGACATCGGGCGGTGGGGCAACTCGTCGTCGTACGACCGGAGTTCGAGGCTAATCCGGTGGGGGCGCGGATGCTGGGGGAGTACGCCGCGCTCACTCCGCTCGCCGGGCCCGCGGTCTTGGTGACCGCGGTGGCGGGCGATGCGCTGCGGCTGCGGCGGGTGCTGGACGAGGCGTTGGACCAGTTGGGCGGGTGATCCGCTCAGCGGGACAAGCGGGATGCGAACGTCCGGCTATCGGATTGGTAAAGACGGCTGTTGGGCCCTGTTCTCAGGATGCTCACAGCCGGAAGGATCTCCCCTGACCGTTCATCATGATGCAGGGGGAGGGGCCCACTTGAGGGACAACCACAGATCGAGAAGCCGGGTGCTGGCGCTGGGTTCGGCCGGCGCGCTCGTCACGGCCAGCCTGATCACCGGCGCGCTCGCGGTACCCGCCGCCGGCGCCGAGGCCCGGCACGGCGGCCAGGACCGCGCGCAGCAGGGCGCGGCCATCGCGGCCGCACGGGCCGCCAAGGCCGGGATCGACTGGGCCGACTGCCCCACCGACTGGGCCCTGACCAAGCCCGTGCAGTGCGGTTGGGTCAGCGTGCCGGTCGACTACACGAAGCCCTACGGCAAGCAGATCAAGCTCGCCGTCGACCGAATAGGCAGCACGGGGACGCCGGCCGAGCGCCAGGGCGCGCTCGTCTACAACCCCGGCGGCCCGGGCGGCTCGGGGATGCGCTTCCCGCTCCGGGTCACCAGCAAGAACCCCCTGTGGGTCAACGCCTCGAAGGCGTACGACTTCGTGGGCTTCGACCCGCGCGGTGTCGGCCACTCCGCGCCCATCTCCTGTGCGGACCCGCAGGAGTTCGTGAAGGCCCCCAAGGCCGACCCGGTGCCGGACACCGAGGCCGACAAGACCATGCAGCGGGGGCTTGCCAAGCAGTACGCGGACGGCTGCGCCGAGCGCACCGGCCGCGCGATGCTCCAGCAGATGACGACCGCGAACACCGCCCGTGACCTGGACGTCATCCGGGCCGCGCTCGGCGAGAAGAAGCTCAACTACCTCGGTGTCTCCTACGGCACCTACCTAGGCGCGGTGTACGGGACGCTGTTCCCGGGGCATGTGCGCCGGATGATCGTCGACAGCGTCGTCAACCCGTCCCGGAAGAACATCTGGTACCAGGCCAACCTGGACCAGGACGTCGCCTTCGAGGGCCGCTGGAAGGACTGGGAGGACTGGGTCGCCGCCCACGACTCCGCCTTCCACCTCGGGACCACGCGGGACGCCGTCCAGGCCAAGTGGCTCCAGTTGCGCGCCACCGCCAAGGCGAACCCGATCGGCGGGGTCGTCGGACCGGCCGAGCTGATCGGCTTCTTCCAGAGCGCGCCGTACTACGACTCCTCGTGGGTCCCGGTCGCCAGGGTGTTCAGCAAGTACGTCGCCGGTGACACCCAGGCCCTGGTCGACGCGGCCGCCCCGGACCTCACCGACACCGCGGGCAACATCAGCTCGGAGAACGGCAATGCCGTCTACACCGCCGTCGAGTGCACCGACGCCAAGTGGCCCACCAGCTGGAAGAAGTGGGACCGCGACAACACCGAGCTCAACGCCCAGTACCCGTTCATGACCTGGGCCAACGCCTGGATGAACCTGCCGTGCGCCACGTGGCCGGTCAAGCAGCAGACCCCGGTCGAGGTCAGGACCCACAAGGGGCTGCCGCCGGTGCTGATCGTGCAGTCCACGCGGGACGCCGCCACCCCGTACCCCGGCGCCGTCGAACTGCACAAGCGCTTCAAGGGCTCCCGCCTGATCACCGAGCAGGACGCCGGCTCGCACGGCGTGACCGGCCTGGTCAACCCGTGCATCAACGGCCGCGTCGACACCTACCTGCTCACCGGCGCGCTGGACGGCGCGGACGTCACCTGCGGCCCGCACGCCACCCCGCAGCCGTAACCGCTCCGGTACGACGACGAGGGGCGGCCGGAACACTCCGGCCGCCCCTCACCCGTTCCGGTTCAGCTCAGCGGCGCCCGCGGGAACCTGCGCTCCTTCTCGCCCCTGGCCGCCGCCTGTTCGGCCTTGACGACGGCCGCGTACTCGTCGACGTACTCCTGCTCGGACAGGGTCAGGATGGCGTACATGATCTCGTCGGTGATGGCGCGCAGGACGGCCTTCTCGCTCTCCATCCCGGCGTAGCGGGAGAATTCGAGTGGCTTGCCGAAGCGGATCACGACGGGGTGGATGTTCGGGATGACCTTGCCGGGCGGCTGCGCCTCGAACGTGCCGATCATCGCGCAGGGGATCACCGGGACACCGGCCCGCAGCGCCATCACCGCGACCCCGACCTTGCCCTTGTACAGGCGGCCGTCGTGCGAGCGGGTGCCCTCCGGGTAGATGCCCAGCAGCTCGCCCTTGCGCAGCACCCCGAGCCCCTCCCGGATCGCGGCCTGGCCCGCCTCCTTGCCGGAGCGGTCCACCGGGATCTGCCCGGCACTGCGGAAGAAGAAGGCCGTCAGCCGGCCCCGCACCCCCGGCCCCGTGAAGTACTCGGCCTTGGCGAGAAAGGTGATGCGCCGCTTGAGGACGGCCGGCATCAGGAAATGGTCGGAGAAGGAGAGGTGGTTGCCGGCGACGATGGCCGGTCCGGACGACGGCACATGTTCCAGGCCCTCGATCCGCGGCCGGAACACCCCTCTCAGCAGCGGCCCCAGCAGTACGTACTTGAGCAGGTAGTAGAACACGGCTCTCTCCTCACTTCACCAGCTCCCGCTGGAACTGCTGTTTTCCCAGGTCGGATCGTCAATGGCGAGCCCGGGGCGATGTGCGCCCATCGTCATCTGCGGCCATGTTCGATCGCACTCATGCTGACCTTTTGCCCAGTTACTTGATGGGTTGTCAGGTAGCCCGCCCCCTGGAAACCCGGTCCGGAGCAGACGGACGAGCCCGCCGCCACCTGTGAGAATTTCACCAGGTCGGACGCTGAGCCGTGCGCCGTTGCCGTTCACGGGTGGACGGCCGCGAAGTGAACGCTCAGGGCGAGGTGGCCATCTCGCTCGAACACGGCAGGGGTGGTGCATGCCCCCCGGCCGCGTCCGAAGGGCCTGCACACAGGGCGAACGGTTGCGGCCGGCCACTCCCGCCCTTCCATGCGGCCGACGAGCCAGTTGGTGTCTCCCGCCGAAATCCGGCGTCTTGCGCGTCGCCGGCTCACCGGCCGTCCGCAAGCAGGCGGACAAGCGGGCCGCCCTCGCTCCGGCGCAGGTCATGGCGGAAACGGCAGCAGAAAGCCGGTGGAGCGATACCGCCCTCAACGCGGAACGCGGCGATGGAGGCCGGAGATGAGTGCTCCGCGCCCCTCGAACGCATGGGGTGCCCGGCGTCATCACGGAGCCTCCCGGTGCGGTTGGGTTGCCGGCACTGCCGGGAGCCACTTCGGTGACGACCTTGCTTGACCGGCAGCCGCAGCACCAGCAGGTACACCGGGGCGAGCGGAAAGCCGCCGCTGTTGGCGGGCAGCCCGGCCGCGGTACTCCATGCCGCTGTGCGCCGGTCCGCATACCCCCGTTCCCGGTACGCGGCCGAAGCGGCCAGGGCGATCGGCGTCGCCGGCGCACCGGTTCCGTACGGCAGGGGTGTGCCCACGGCGGATCCATCAGCCCCGGACAGCCCGGCGCCGGTTGGGGGGAGGTGATCGTTCGGGCGCTGGTTACCGGGCTTGCTACGCGGCAGTACGTGATTCCGCGGTCAGCAGCGGGCGCAGCGCGCCGTGGTTCAGGGCCGCGACCAGTGGGGTGGCCCAGCGGCGCAGCGCGAGGCTGGTGAGGTAGGCGACGGGGAGGGCGAGGATCACGGAGCCGAGGACGTCGTGCGGGTAATGGGCGCCGACGTAGACCCGGGAGAAGCCCTCCACCACGGCGAACACCGCGGCGATGGCGCTGAGGCGGCGGTCCAGCAGGAACAGTGCGGCCACGGTCGCGGCGGCCGTGGTGGAGTGGCCGCTGGGGAAGGCGTAGTCCGACGGCGCCGGGCAGGAGTCGACCAGGTAGGCGTGGGGCATCGACCGGCAGGGCCGCACCTCACCCACGATCTTCTTGACCACCTCGGCGGCGGCGAAGGCGGTCACGACCGCGACGGGCGCGGCCAGGGCGACCGTCATGGCCTGGGGGCCGCGGCGGCGTGCGTTCCACCACCCCATCAGCATGAGGACAGCGAAGACACCCAGGCCCAGGTTGGTCCACACCTCCATGGGGGTGTTGAGCCATTTCGTATCGCGGGCGAAGTCGGTGACGGATGTGAACAACGAGCCGTCGATACCGGATCCGTCGAAGGCCAGTCGCGCAGGTGCCGCTGCTGTCATGGGCACGTCCTTCCGTAAGCCTGAGGCGACGCGAACGGCCCGGCGTCGCCGGTCGACTCCCATGCCCGCGACGGCATGCCGGCGACAGTTCAGTGAATCGGTGGTGTCCGCCGGGTAAACATACTACATGTTGTAGAAGTATGCCTGCGTGCCCCCCCAGGTCATTGACCAGGTCCCTCCCGATCGTCGGCACGGGGGGAGCCCGGCGTGCGGTCCGTGCGTACCGCCGGCGTGCTCAGCCCGGTGGGCGGGGACCGCGATCGTGGCGGGGCCGCTCGCGAGGTGTGCGGGGCTGCTGCCGGATCGCCCCGTTTCGCCGATCCGGCCGCCGATCCTGTTCCGTCGCGCCGGCAGCCGGGGCCGTACCGGCGCCCCGCCTCTGCGCAG
>NZ_JAJONF010000075.1 GCF_021462265.1 Streptomyces shenzhenensis
CCTGCAGGAGGAGATCGATCGCTGCGGGAGAGCTTGGAGGAATGAAACCCACGTACCGAAGCGTGCGGCGTTGATCCTCGCCGAACTCTCCCCAGCCATCGAGGCCTGCGCCTGGCTGTACGAAGGGGACATGCGTCAGCGGATCCAGGAAGCGGGACTGGCGGTGTCTGAGGCGGTGACCGTTGCTCTGGACTGAGTGCCTCCCACGGCGGCCTGCGGCCTAGCCTCCGGTAGGCCCCGGAGCGAAGGGGCGCGCCGTCACCACAGCAGGCGCTGGAAACGAACCCAGTGTTGCGGGACAACTCTTAGGCGAGTGGATCACGTGAGCTCCCGTTCGAGGAGCTGGGCTTCGAGGTCGGCGAAGCGGGCGTTGCCGCGGACGGCTGCCAGCTTGTCGGTCAACGACTTCGTCTCCGCCACCAGCTGGCGGATGCGTCGGGTGAAGTCGGCGTTCTCGGTGGTTAGGCGGACGATGTCCTCCTCGCTCCACTGCGTCTGTAGGTCCCTGACCTGGCCGAGGAGGTCGCCGATCTGCTCGCGTTGGGCCCGGATCTCTTCGTGCGCGGTCTCTTGAGGGCTTCCTCGGCGTTCAGGGCGCGTTCACGCCAGGACGCCTCGATCGCCTCGTGATCGGACTGCCGGTCCTGAACGCGGCGGCCGGCGGCCCGGCTGATCGCCTCGTCGACGAGAGTCCGGGCCTCGGCGTGCTCATAGAGGAAGGTGCGCGAGACATCCGCGTGGCGGGCGACGGCGGCCATCGTGATGGGCGTCTTCGTCCCGGCCAGGTGTTCCAGGGTGGTCTGTATTCGCCCCAGGCCAGCCTGGGTTTTGCGGCGTCGGGACTCAAGCGCGTTCGCCGTGCGGGACGCGGGCACTGCCGTCGTCATTCCTCCTCCTCGGGCCAGTCGGCGTCGAGGGCGTCTTCGGCGGCAGCGGCGAGGTCTGTGGCTCGGAACGCGGTGCTCCAGACGCGGCCGAAGTAGTCTTGGGGCCGTCGCAGGTCCAAGGCGAGGGCCTGGTCGAGAAGACCGAGACCGGCCAGGGCCTTCTCCAGGCCGTCGATGGCCCGGCCGGTGGGCTCGAAGACCTGGTCCGCGGCCTGGTGGAGATGGAGGCCCTTCAGGCAGGACGCAGCCGTCTTCAGCGCGCTGTTGCCGTACGGCTCCTGCCGACCCGCCACGGCGTCCCCAGCGGCATCGGCACACGGGCCCCGACCGCCCCCATGCACCTCTGCAGATCCCGGAACCCGACGGTCTCCAGAGACAGTCCCTCCTGCTCCATCCACCGCAGGTGATCGACGAGCAGGTACGCTTACGTCCTGTCCGTACCTGCCCCGGCGTACTGGGCGAGGTACCGATCCGCTGCCGGATGGACGCCTCCACCCGCCTCAAGGAGCGTGTACGAGCGCCGTCCGTCCCGATGCCGTACCTCCTGCACCCTGAGCTGCCCCATGACCAACGTGCGTGCCACTTGCCCTCCAGACCGACTTGATGCGATATGGCGAACATCCCGATCGCGGTCAGAAAACGAGACCGGGACGACGTCGCGAGTCACAGGTGATTTTGTAGGTGGCAGTAGGCAACGTTTGTCGACGGTTTTCGGTTGCACTTGGCGATCAGGCAGCTCGAAAATGTCGCTGAGAACTGGCAACGCTGAGAGCGGGGGCCGGTGGGGCTATTTCGTTGAAGGGGGCAGCAGGCTGGCTGCCCCCTTCAACGCGGTGGCTGGTGGTTTGCGCCTTCTGGAGTCAGACGGTCAGTTGATCGAGGATGCCGACCACCTTCGCCGGATCGAGCAGGAACCCGACGTGGCTGGTGGCCAGGGTGTGCACGTCGTACGGATTGTCGGGCGTCAAGGCGTCGGCCTCGGCGATCAGACGGTCCTGCATGGCGACGGGAAGCGACCGGTCGTCGGTGAGACGGATGTAGGTGCGGGCGATGGTGCCCCAGGTTTCGGTGTGGCCGCGTGCGTCGGCCATCATCACCGCCAGGGATTCGTCCGGCTGCAGGAGGTTGAGGAAGGCCCGGAACTGTTCATCGGTGCCGTCCGCCATGATCGCCGCCTTGAGTGCGGCGAGTAGATCCGGGTCGGCCGTGCGGTAGTTGGCCCGGCCGACGCCGAGCTCGGCGGGGTCGCCGACATTCAGCGCGGCCAGTGGGGCCAGCAGGTTGCCGCCGAACTCGGGTTCCTGCATGTACTCGATGGGGTTCGCGCGCTGCACGCACGACCACGCGGAGATGTAGACGAGTCGGCTCACCAGGTCCGGGACCGTGTTGCCTACACCGGTGATGGTGGTTCCGCCGAGGCTGGCGCCCACCAGTACCACAGGCCCGTGCACGGCCACCCGCCGGACGACCTCGATGACCATGTCGACGTTGTCCTGCAAGGTGACCCCGGCCAGCGTCGACGCTTCGGCCGCCCACGCGTCGATGTCCTGCGGGGCCTGGTAGGCGGCCGGGTACTGCGCGTCGAAGCCGTGCCCCGGCAGGTCGACGGCGAAGCTGCGATGGCCGAGCAGCGCCAGTTCGCGCTGGACAGGAGCCCACATCAGCGAACTGGAGCAAGAGCCGTGCACGAGTACGAAAGTGGTATTCGCATCGCGGGCCTGCTGCGGAGAGGAAGAGTTGGTGGAGAGGGATGTCATACGGGTCAGTCCAATGTCCGGTGGGCGGCGCGGCAGGCATGCCGGACAGGCCGGTGCCGGCGCGATGAGCCGCCGAAGGTGAAGGAGAAACGCGCACCTGTCTCCAGGCGTGTTGCGGTTCGGCGGCCGGGCGCACGCAGGCCGGTGGCAGCGGTCAACCAGCGCATGCCAGCCCGTCAGGGGCGGCAGCATGCTGGGTGGAAGCGCTCACCGGGAAAGGTGCGCGTCGACGGACAGGGCCGAGCGATACCCGCAGGGCAGTGTCATGAGACCTCAGTGATCTCCTGCGGGTTCCCCGACTGACGCCGGTCGCTGAGCGACTGCGGCGGCAGGCGTCTTAGGCGGTCCGAAGGCGGACGAACATGTAGGACATGGCAAGGACCCTACCTGATCACGGATCACTGCCGCGGCCGATTCGGGTTTCGGCGGGGTGGACGACCTCAGTCTCAGACGGGTCTGTGTTGTGAACGGTGGAACTTGGTTGGTTGTGTTCGGCGGTGTCCGGCGGTGGGCCGGCCGTCGAGGGTGATGTCGAAGGTTTGGAGTGTGGCCTTCCAGTGCATGGTCCAGCGTTTGTGTCCGGTGCGGGTCGGGTCGAGGCTCATGGCGGCCAGGTGGACGCATTTGAGGGCGGCCTGGTCGGTGGGGGAGTGTCTCCGGGCTCGGGCGGCCTTGCGGGTCCTTCCTGCCGTCGTTGATCCACAGGCGCGGGATGTCCTGGTGTCCCTCGGTGGTGACGGTGATCGCCATGCAGATGGGCCGGTTGGCGGCCTGTCCGTCCCTGACCTTGACGTTCAGGGAGTCGATGAAGACGACCGGGTAGACGTTGTCCAGTGGGCGGTTGTGTCATTCCGTCATGCCGGCCGTCATGCTGTCGGTGATCGTGGAGATTGTGGACTTGGAGTTCTCCGCGCCGTGCACCTCGGTGAGATGCGTGGAGGTCTCCTCGTGTGTGGGTCCTTTAGAGGCCGTCTTGTTGAGGAGGGCGATGGTGTGTTCGTTGACGCTCCGTGTGCTGCGCAGGAGGAGCGTTTCCAGGAAGCTCCGGGCCAGCAGGTAGCGCTGTGTGTCCGTACTCGGCTCGTACTCGGCTGCAGCCGCCTGTGTCTGCCGTGGCGCCGCGCGGTGCGTGCGGGACGGGTGGCGCCGGACGATGCGTGCCTCTCAGTGGACGTCCTCGCCCGGAGTCACGACGGTGTACATCACCGACCGGCCCTGCTTGTGCCGTTCGATGAGCCCCTTGGCAACCAGGCTCTCCAGCGTGTTCCGCACGACCTGTGGTGTGGGAATGCGTTCGGGATGCTCGGACATCAGCGCATCGCGCAGCTCCGCGGCGTGGCGCGGCTCGTCGTAACCCTTCAGGATGTCGAGCAGAAGGTCCTGGAGGAGAGGAAGGTGTTGCTTGCCCGGCCGTCGTGCACCGCTGCCGGACCGCTTGGTTCCGGACCTCCCTGGTCGGGGTGCGGTGGCCTGGGTGGCCGGGCTTCCGGACGGGACATGTGAGGAGGGGGTTTCCTCGCCCTGTGCCTGCTCGGGCACCATCGCTGAGTCCTCGGCCAGACTGAGGATGTTCAGCAGCAGTGTCTCCTCCTGCCGGAGGGTGTCCAGGCGGGCGGTCAGGTCCTGCTGCTGGCGGCGGTTCTCTTCCAGGTCCGACGCGGCTTGCTCCATGTACCGCGATCGCACCGTGGCTGGCTGACTTGTTGGGCACAGCCCTTTCTCCCTTGTGTGTGGATGACCCGCGCATCGTGCTCACGGGACCGCGTCGCGGCCGACCGATGTAGCGATGAAAGGTTCCCGAGGGACAGCGAACAGCAGTGTCCCAAGACACAATAGGGGAGATCGTGCGTTCTGCGTAATACGTATCTGTGGTGAGGGGTCTCCTGCCGGTCCGCCGTCCGTTGCCGCTCGGTCGTCGGCGGATGCGCCGACCGCCTCGTCAGGGGAGGGGAACGTCGTGGGACCGTTCCCCTCCGTGCAGGCCATCCGCAACCTGCCGGAGTCCGTGGTGCACCTCTGCACGGGGTGCACGAGGTCCTGGTAGGCGCTTCAGGGACTTCAGGGCATCGGTGCTGCCCCGGGACGCGTACCCGGTATCAGAGGTGAACCGGATGGCATGCCGTCTCGCGGCAGACGTCGACAGCTACCGGGCTCGCCCGTACAGCGCCTCACGTAGGAGGGCGCAGGCTCGCGGTGAGGGTGTCCCAGTCCACCAGGAGGTTTTCCCCGCCTGCGGGCACCATGGTGTAGGTCTCCTGCACCCACCGGCGTATCGGATGCAACTCGGTGGCGAACATCGCGGTGACGTGCGGACGCTCCAGCCGCAAGTAGAGGGAGGGCGCGTCTCCTCGTTGCCGGGAGGGCCAGATCTTGACGTCGCCCTCTCCGCTGAGTTCTTCCGTTCCGGCCAGCAGCAGGTCGCGGCTGATAACCCACGTGACCTGGTCGCCTGGAGAGGTCACGAGGTCGAGACGGACGGAGTAGGGACTCTCCGGGGCGTACCGGAAGCGACACACGACGGTCGCGCTCTCGGGCGGTGCCGCCAGGTTGTGGAGCGTGGTGAGCAGCGTCAGTCGTTCCGGGTGATGCGGCGCCCCCTGCTGATCCATGTGTCCGTTCCTTCGAAATGTTGTCTCGGTGCCCACCCGGCGGTGGCCTCGCCGCCGCTGCACCGTGAGCGTGAGCGGCAAGCCGGCTGTCGCGCCGGCGACAGTGAACATGTGTGCAACAGACCTGGGCATCGCTGTCGCGCAACTTTGGACGGTCCGTGTGACGGGGGCGGAACGCCGAGGTCGGGAGACCCGCCCGTGGGACGGTTTCACGGCAGTCGCGGAACGCCGTCCGGGCGAAGCGGCATTGACGCTGCCGTCAGGACATCCGCAGATGGTCAGTGCAGCTCACCATGGCGGCCAGGTCCGGCTGGGCCTGTTCATCGATCCTCCTGGGAGACCGGTGTGAACGGTGTGGTTCTCACCTTCCTGCGGCCGCCGGGCCGGCACACAGGCCGACCGGCTGGGCTTCGGGCCGTCGTTCGTCACCGCTGGTCCGCGGGGGCCTCCGGTGCGAGCAGGACTGCGATGTCGCTCGTGTGCGCGATCGCATCGCTCACACGAGGGGTCAGCAGGCCGCGAACGGTCCGCGGTGGTGGGGGCTGAGCACCAGGAGGCCGGCCTTGAACTCCTCGGCGGCGTCGGAGACGAGAGACGGCACCAGGTTGGTCAGACCGTGAGCGAGTCGGCCCTCGGACTTGATTCCCCTGGCCTGCAGCATGCGTACCGCGTTCTCGAGGAGTGCCGTTGGCTCGGCGTCGTTCTCCAGGGGCGCCGCCGTGTCTCCTGCCACGGCGGACGGGGCGACGTGCAGGACGCGGACCCCGGCTCCTGCGGGCCGGGCCAGAGCGTCGGCCAGGCGCAGGGCCGACTCGTGCGGGGGGCTCGGGTCGAGGGCCACCAGGATGCGTTCGAACATGGGGGTGTTCTCCTTCGTCGGCTTGGCCCGGCAGGACAGGCGACAAGCACAATATGACCGGTCATCTTGCACGTCAAGTGCAGCCGCTCCAGGTTGGGAGCGCGGCAAAGAGGCGCGGGGGGTGACGGCTCTGGTGACGCCAGGCGCTGTGCATGCCCCGTCCGCCCGCAGACCCGGTGCGGCGCCCCGGGGCCTGGGGAAACCCTGCGACCGGGGCGGCAGGCGGCGCGGAACCGGGCACTGCCGGAGGGGGGCCGGAGTGCCGGTCGCTCGCGTTGCGGAAAGTTGACAACGGTAAGCCGACCGGCCATATTGAGCGGATGCCTCAGGTAAGCGTCAGGGGAAAGCTGATCGCGCACGCGGAGACCGTCTTCCGTCGTCAGGGTTTCCATGGCGCCAGCGTGCTGGACATCACCAGTGCGGCCGGGGTGCCGAAGGGGTCGTTCTACAACCACTTCAAGAGCAAGCAGGAACTCGCGGCCGAGATCGTCCGCCAGTACAGCCGCGCCACGGACTTGAGCATGCTGGAGCGGGATGACGGCCGTTCGGCGCGTGAGCGGCTGCGGGCGCACTTCGCGAGCCAGGCTCAGCGGACCAGCTCCACCGGCGTCGAGTTCGGCTGTCTCCTGGTCACCATGGCCAGCGAGACCCCGACGGCGGGTGAAGAAGTCGGCACCGCGGTCCGCGGCAGTATCTCCGCCTGGGGCGACGTTCTGGCCGAGGTGATCCGGCAAGGACAGCAGGCAGGCGAGATCCGGTCCACGGAACCCGCTGGTGACCTTGCAGCTTTCCTGATCGACGCCTTCGAAGGCGGCGCGTTGCGCGGAAAAGTGACAGGCGACGCCACCGCTTCCATGAGGTCCCTCGACCTGGCCCTCGACGTCCTCGATCGCTGATCCCGTACCCGGCCGCGACGCCGAAGCCGGCTCCGGCGGCCGAGCACAGGTGCTTCCCGCTGCATGTGACCGCCGTCAGGCTTCGGCATGGCACCTGCCACACATGTACGTGTGCGCCCACCGCCTGCGTCAGCCTGCGCCTGCGCCCGCACGTGTTCGGACCACAGCCATCGGACTCCGCTTGTGTCCCCCGCAGAGCAGCCCGGTGCTGGGCTTGCGGAGGGCCGCCGGGCGGAGCGGCCGGAGACCAGCCCGGCGATGGCATGTGGGTATCGGTGCAGGTTTCGCCACGTCCGGTGAATCGCTGCAGAGACCGCCACTGCTTTTACTCGGCGTTGGTGTGCTCGGCACAGGTGCGCGCGGAGGACCGACGGCGGCGCTGCTCGCGCCAGGCATGGTGGTCACCCAGCGGCGCGTCGTCCTTCGGCTTCCCCGGCGGGCGCCCCCTGCCGGCTTCTGAGATAGCTGTCCGCCCGGATTCCGACACGGCCCCTGCCGGCCGGGCGGCGGTACCGACGGCATCGCGGTCCCGGCGCGTGCACGACGACGACCACGCGGAGCGCATCGCCAATGACTCCCCCTACGGCCTGGGGGGCGGCGTGTGGACCGCCGACGAGGCCCGCGCCCTGGAAATCGCCAGGAACGCCCGCACCGGCACCTTCTCCGTCAACGGCGCCCCGCAACAGCGGCATCGGGCGGGAGTTCGGCACGGTCGGCCTGGGCCGGTACGCCGAGTACAAGACGATCGCCGGCTGACCGTTCCTGTTCGGTGAACAGGAGCGGAGGAGCGAGGCGCTCACCGGCAGCACACGGTGTGCCCGTGCCGCCGCCTGAGCAGGGCACGGAAGGCGCCGCTCGAGGTGAGTACCTCATTCCCGGCGAGCGCGCGTACGACGTTCCTGTGCAGGGCCACGTGCGCCGACAGCACCACAGCGCACAGGAGCAGAACTGGCCCAGAGACCCATGACCCGGCCGAACGGCTTCAGGGCGCGGTCAGTCCGCCGCCGTCGGTGACGATGCCCCGCATCAGCATCTCGAGGTGCTTGCGAACGTGCTGGACGACATCGAAGGAAGGGTCCATGAGCCACTGCGCCGTCAGTCCGTCCGCCACCGCGACCAGGGCACGGCCCAGTGCTTCCGGATCGACGTCCGCCCTGACGAGCCCTGCCTCGATGGACGCCCGCACCGCGCGGGCGTTGTTCTCCCTCATCAGTTCGAACCGCCGCCGGAAGTAGTCGTGCGCCGGATGGGCGGGGTCGGTGGCCTCACCGGCGGTCGTCGCGAACAGACGGGTGAGTCCCGGGGAGCGCACTTCTTCCTGCAGCGCGTCGAGCATGTGGTCGAGGAGCCGTCTGAGGCCATGGGCGGGCGGGTCGAAGCGGGCAGCCCGCGACCGGTCGTGGAAACCGAGAACGGCCAGCAGGAGGACGTCCTTGCCTCGTCGAACAGGGCTACCACCGGACGTCCTTGGCGCAGGTGGCCAGGGCTGCCGGTGTGTCGCAGACGGGACTGCTGCACCATTTCAAGGCTGTCACTCCTGCACCTTACGCCGAGGACCGGACCGGCCGATGCCGCGGGAAGAGCCGGGAGGCGGCCTCCACGACGGCGGCACGGCGTGCGTCGGCTGCGGCGCAGCTGCCGGTGGTTCGCCGCCGTCGCCGATTGCCTTCCGTGAAGGGGGCGTTCCGTCGCCCGAAGAACAGGGAGTCCAGGATGTCCAACACGATCCAGGCCGGTACATGGTCGGTGGAGCCGACCGGCAGCACCGCCGCATTCTCCGTCCGTAACTTGATCTTCAAGACCGTTCACGGCCGGTTCCCGATCGTGTCCGCCGAGGTCTCCGTGGGCGCCGACGGGGTTCCCCGGTTTGTCACGGCCACATTGGATGCGACCGGCTTCTCCACCGACCACGCGAAGCGGGACACGCATGTGCGCGGCAAGGACTTCCTGCACACGGGCGCCCATCCGGAACTCACCTTCCGTTCCACTGCCGTCGTACCGCAGGAGCCGGGTACCTGGCTGGTCAAGGGCCGGCTGACGCTGCGTGAGGTCACCAGTGACGTTCACCTGACGGTCCGGGCGGAGCAGCACGGCGACGCCACAGCCGAAGCCGTCGCCACCACCGTGCTCGACCGGCGGGCCGCGGGGCTCGGCTACGGACCGTCCTTCCTGGTCGGCCGGAAGGTGGCCGTGCAACTCGACCTGACGCTGCACCGCTCCTCGGAGCACGCCGTCTGACCTCGCGTGTCCCCGCGTGTCCCCGCGGCAGAGCCGGCGCCTCGGCCGGCCCTGCCGCTGTACCTGAAGAGCCGCCGTGCACCGACCACCCTTGCCGTCCACCGCCGGTCGTTCGGTGCCCACGGTGTCGCGGTCCTCTCACCTCGCGAGACATGAAGATGTGGTCCGTGCGCCTTGCTGGGTAGCATGGCCGATCTTCTGGCAGGCGGATGGCTGCCGGACGGAGGACCTGCGCTTTCACCCCTTGCGCCGCCGCTTGAACGGGCGCTTCGCCGAAGCAGTACTCCGGCTCCCGGTCAGCGGGGGCGTACGGGGCCGGCTCGGCGCGGTCGACGTGCCGACGCTACCGTCCGCACCGCTTCGCCCACGAGATACAAGACGGAATGCCGGACGCACGGCTGTGCGAGCTGCGCGAGAGCGGCCACTTCGGGCACATCGAGAAAGCCGACGGATTCGCCGCAGCCGGACCGGACTTCGTACACACCCAAGAGCGGGGGAGACTTGGCATGACGGCCACCGTGCCGTTCGGGCTGGCCGAGCAGACCGAGATCGCGGCGTACACGGACTTCGTGACCGGGGCCGCCGCGCCGCTGCGAGAGGCACTGGGTATCGGCTCGCTGCATGTGGGGTCGGCGCCGGCGCTGGCGATCCGCGAGGACCCGAGTCGCTTCTTCAACAGGGCCGGTGGATTCGGGGCAGGCGAGCCGATCACCGTAGACGTCGTGGCGCAGGTGTGCGGCTTCTACCGCCGGCAGGGCGTCTCCCAGGGGGCGTTCATGGTTGCGCCGCCGCTGCAGCCGCCGTACTGGGCCGTAACCGCCGACTGAACCTCACCCCGGGCAATCGTCTCGTCAAACTGGGATGTGACATCCAGAGCACACTCTCCGCAGCGGACGGCGTCGCGGCGCTCGACCCCGGACTGCGTGTGGGCTCGGTCGAGCCCCACCACGCGCAGGAATGGGCCACCGTCATGATGACCACCTTCGGGTTCACCACGCCGGGCATGATCGACATGGCCGCATCGTGTGTAGGCAGGCCGAACTGGCGGCAGTACGCGGTGCGGGAGGACGAGCGCATCATCGCGGTCGGCAGAGTCTTCTTCAACGGACTGTGCGCGGACGTGTTCGGCGGAGCGCCCCTCCCGGAGGGCCGAGGCCGCGGAGCGCAGTCGGCACTGCTCACGGCCCGCGCCCGGGCAGCCCTGGCTGCAGGTTGCCGATGGCTCGTCGCCGAGACCGGAGCGGAAGGCCCCCACAACACATCTCTCCACAACATGCTGCGCGCCGGACTGGAGCCGCTCTACGAGCGCCTCACCTGGCTGTGGCGCGAGTAGCCGAAGCCGCGACACCCGGCCCGGGCTCTCCACTGCGGGGAGCGCGGCTTGCCGCACACGGCCGACTCGTCATCCCCGCCGTACCACGACGGTGCGGCCGTGGCCCGATGTCTCGTCCGTGTGATGGGTGACGGCAGCCACCTTCGACGAGAGGGGACGTCTGTGCTGAGGCCTACGGTCAAATGGCCGATGGCCTGGCCTGAACGGACGGGCACACTCGACCTCATTCGTGCGATCTCCACGCCGCCCTCCACGACAAGGAACGAGATGTACGTCGACGAGCCCAACCAGGCAATCGAAGCCGCCAACGGGGTGCGGTACGCCTATCGCCGTTGCGGACCCTTCGGGGCTCCCCCGCTCGTGCTGCTGTCCCACCTCCGCGGGACTTTGGACAGCTGGGACACCGCGCTCATCGACGCCCTCGCCGTCGAGCACGACGTCATCGCCTTCGACAGCGCCGGCGTGGGGCTCAGCACCGGACCGGCCTGCCGGACCATCCGTGACCTGGCCGCCGACACCGTGGCCTTCCTGGAGGCCCTGGACGTGCGGCGGCCGGACCTGCTGGGTTACTCGATGGGCGGATATGTCGCACAAGAACTGGCTCTGCTGCGTCCTCACTCGGTGCGCCGTCTGGTCCTTGCGGCCACGGCTCCCCGGGGAGCCCACGGAATACATGGCTACCCGGACGACGTCCTCGCGCATGCCGGCGTGGACAGGCTCGGGATCCAGGACTACCTCTACACCTTCTTCAACCACACCGGGACGAGCCAGCGCAGTGGTCTGGAGTTCGTCGGCCGCTACATCGAACGCGAGCGGGAGCGGGACGTGCCGGTCCGGGCAGCGGCCCGTGCCGCACAGTACGAAGCCGTGGTCGAGTGGGGCGTGCCCGCCCACGGGGCCCTGGAGCGACTGGCGGCCGTCGACCACCCGGTGTTCGTGGCAGGAGGGAGCAACGATCTCGTCGTTCCCCCCCGCGCGTTGCATCTCCTGGGCGGTGCCCTGCCGAACGCACGTGTGAAGATCTATCCGGATTCCGGTCACGGGTTTCTCTTCCAGCACCACCGACAGTTCGCGGAGGACGTGCTGGCGTTCCTGCGCTGTGCGGTTCGAGATACGTTTCATCCGTAACCTAAGTAAGCTGACAGATGTGTCTTCTGGCCCGCGCGACCAGAATCTTCCCTACCGGCCCGGGCACAGTGCCCCCGGTTTTGGAGGAGTCTTGTCTCTGGTGGGTCGCACCTCCGAGCTGAGTGTGCTGAAAGCAGTGTTGGCAGAGGCGAACACCGGCGGAAGGGCCATTCTGCTCGAAGGTGACCCGGGCGTCGGTAAGACCGTCCTGCTGGACACGGTGACGGACTGTGCCCGAAACCACGGAGCGACCGTCCTGCGCGTAGTCGGGGTGGAGGCGGAACAGGAGCTGGCCTTCTCCGCCCTGCACCAGCTGCTGTACCCGCTTCTCGACCAGCTGCCCAGGATCCCCGCCTTCCAGGGCGGGGTGCTCGAACAGGCGCTGTCCATCCGTGAGGGTTCACCTCCGGGCAGGTTCGCCATCTCCGCCGCTGCCTTGGCGCTCCTGCAGGTGGTGGCCAAGGAGGAACCTGTCTGCGTCGTGGTGGACGATGCGCACTGGATCGACCAGTCCAGTGCCGAGGTGCTGACCTTCATGGCCCGTCGACTGAGCGGCTGCCGGGTGGCGTTCGTCATGGCCGCCCGCAGCGGGTGGAACGGCTTCGTCGATCCGGCCGGACTGCCCATCCTCACCGTGCCTCCCCTGAGCTCCGAAGATGCGCGGACCCTGCTCGAACACAGTCATCCAGGGCTCGCGGAGTCGACCCGGCAGCGGTTGCTCGACGAAGCCGAGGGCAATCCGCTGGCCCTGATCGAACTGCCGCAGCAACTCAACCCCGCACAGCGCCACGGTGAAGAGCCGCTTCCCGCCAACCTGCCGCTGAGTGCACGCCTGGAGAGCGTGTTCGCCGACCGCATCCGGCTGCTGACCCCGGCCACCCGGTTCCTCCTCCTCCTGGTCGCGCTCGACGGACAGCGCACCGGCAACCTCCGGCAGATCCGGGAGGCATGGGAGACCACGGGGCAGCACTGGGAGGACACGCTGCTGGAGGACAGCGAAGCCAGCGGACTTCTCCGCATCGACCAGATGGAGGAGCGGGTGGCCTTCTACCACCCCATGGCCCGGTCGTGCCTTGTCTACATGTCATCCGCGGGTCGGCGCAGAGCCGCCCACCGCGCGCTGGCCTCCGTACTGGACAACGCACCCGAACGGCGTGCCTGGCACCTCGCCCACGCGGCGGACGGCCCCGACGAAGCGGTCGCGCAGGAACTCACTCGGGTCGCCGAGCGTGCTCTGGCCCGGGCCGGTGCGGCCGAGGCGTCGGCGGCCTTCCGCCGGGCGGCCGAGCTCAGCCCCCACCGCGACACCCGCGCCCGGCGTCTGGAGGAGGCGGCCTTCGCCGCCGGGATCGGCGGCCAGCTGGAAGCAGCCAGTGAACTGGTCGCCGCGGGCTCGGCCGAGACACTGCGGGGAGCGGCGGCCGCCGCCTACGTTCTCTTCCACCGGGACGGGGACACCGACGCAGTGTTCCGTACGCTGCTCCCGGTGCTGCGGCAGGCCCCCCGCGGCGACCGCCCCGAAGACCTGGCGGCCTACGACGACGCCTTCTACGTCCTGCTCAACTGCGCCGTCTGGGCAGGCCGGCAGGATCTGTGGCCGTCCGTCTACGAAGTCCTCGACCAGGTGTCAGAAACGGCACGCATGTGCTTCGACTGTGTCGCCGATCCGGCGCGCACCGCCCACGACGTGCGAGAACGGCTCGACCGGGCCACGGCGGAGCTACCTGCCCACACCCCCTTCTGGCGGATGAACTGGCTTATCTACACCGCCCTGTACCTGGACTGCTTCAGCTACTACGACGGCGTGTGGCGCGAATTCGTGGGACATGCGGCCTACGACAGCCAGCGCTTCGTCCTGCTCGCCCGTGCCCACGACTCGTTCATGCGAGGCGACTGGGACACCACCCTGGCCCTCGCCGGTGAAGGCACCAGCGACGCGGCGGAGCACGGATACAACTTCACCCACATACTGTTCATCTATGGACTGGCCTCCGTCGCCGCCGGGCGCGGTGACGAGGAGACGCTGCGCAGGCACTGCGACGCCATCGTGGCATGGGCCGGCCCCAGGCAGTTCCAGCTGATGCTGGCAGCGGTGAACGAGGCCCGTGCCCGGGCGGCCATCGGCCGGGGCGACTTCGAGGAGGCGTACCAGCAGGCCGCGATGGTCACCCCACCCGGGGTACTGCCCTCGCACTACCCCCACGCGCAGCGTGTCTTCCTGGACCTGGTCGAGTCCGCCGCGCGCACCGGGCGGATCGACGAGGCCCGTGCCCACGTCGAAGCCGGACGCCAGGCTCGCCTGGACGCCATATCGCCGCATCACGCGATCATCCTCGCGAGCGCCGCCGCGACAGCCGCGCGGGACGAGGAGGCCGGGGAGCTCTACGAGGCCGCCCTCGCCGTCCCGGACGCCGCACTGTGGACCCACGAGTACGCCCGATTGCGCCTGCTCTACGGTGAGTGGCTGCGTCGGCGCCGGGACTACACGGCCTCGCGCATCCACCTCGGGGTCGCCCTGGAGCTGTTCGAGCACCACCTGAAGGCCCCGCTGTGGGCCCAGCGGGCGCGCCACGAGCTGCGCGCGGCCGGTGTCATCGTGCGGGTCCCGGACGGTCGGGACGCGGTCCCGATGAGTGCCCAGGAGCGCCGCATCGCCGAACTCGCGGCCGGTGGACTGTCCAACAAGGAGATAGGACGCAGGCTCAACATCTCACCGCGTACCGCGGGGTCCCACCTGTACAGGGTCTTTCCCAAACTGGGCATCACCTCCCGCGCGGCACTGCGCGACGCCCTGGCCGAACTCGACCGAATTGGAACACCGTGACGGCCCAGGGGCCACCCACCGTGATCGAAGTGAGGTGCCGGCAGGCACCGGAGCACGCGGTGACGGCGTCGTGGGGACCTGCGGCGCCGCTGAACACGCGTCAGTCGTCGCAGCTGACCAGCAACCCTGCCAGGTCCCACTCGACCACGCGATCCATGGGCTCCTTGTAGAGGATCGCGGGATTCGGCTCCCACACACCTGTCAGCCGGTTGGCCACAGCGTGCGCGTCCCCGCCCTGCTCCTGAAGTGCGAGCCACATCGCAGTGGCCTCGGGCGGACACAGCGACCGGTTGCCGCCCGGAGCGTGCAGGACCATCTCCACGCTGTCCAGGAGGGTGAGCGCCAGCCCGGACGCGGGACGGAACCTGTGCATGTCGTCTCGCTCTCTCGTCCGCTCCGTTCATGTCTGTGGGAGAGCCGTACGTGGCGCGGCCGCACCGCACGGGGACAACAGTCCCTCCTGTCAAAGCACGGAGAATCGCGATCTCCGGGTTCACACGCCGGCCCCCGGCCAGCGGCCCGGCGAGTGCAGGACGATCCGCCACTGCGGGCGGTGGGGCTATGGCTGCCGTTGCCGCCCGCAACGACGAGTACGCGGCGCGCTACTTCGCCAGCTGCGGGTAGAGGACGCAGAGGTCCTTGGACAGCCCCGCCTTCACGTGGCGCGTCATGTCGTCGGCCAGCACCGGTGACCGGTCAGACGCTTCGCCTGGACGACAACCACGTCGTCTCGGCGCATCGTGCCACCTGTACCGGCAGCGGTGGGACATCCCACCTACTGCCGGCATCGTAAGTCGAATGACGGATCGGCGCCGTCGGAGCGTCTCCGAGAATGAGGCACAGGCCCCGGCCGACGGCTGCACGAGTCAGTCGCCGGGGGAGGTGTTCTCCGCCGAGCAGGGCTTCCTCGTCGATGCCGGGCGGAGACGGAGAACGAAGGAACGCAGCATGAGCATCATCTCCAGTCCGCTTCCCGACGCGGAACGCAAGGTGACCGGAGCCGCCCTGCAGGACACCCTCGTCGACCTGCTGGACCTGTCCCTGGTCGCCAAGCAGGCGCACTGGAACATCTACGGCCCGCGTTTCCGCTCCATCCACCAGCAGCTCGATGAAGTGGTCACCGTCGCGCGTGACTACGCCGACCAGGTCGCCGAGCGCGCTGCCGCGCTGGGAATCAGCCCGGACGGGCGGGCGGGTACCATCGCCGCCGGCAGCGGTCTTCCCGGCTTCGAGTCCGGCTGGATCGCGGACGATGCGGCGGTGGAGGCGCTGGTCCGGGCGTTCTCGGCCCTCATAGACCGCGTGCGCGCCCGCATCGAGACCACCGGTCAGTCCGACCCGGTGACCCAGGACCTGCTGATCGGGCTGACCGCCGAGCTGGAGAAGCAGAGCTGGATGTTCCAGGCGGAGAACCGCAGCTGACGCCGGTGCCGGGAGGCGCACCCCGCGTCCTGGCCGCCGACGCCGTGCAGAAGGTCGGCAACGGCCATCCCGGTACGGCGCCATCGAGGGGGAGCTGTGACGTCACCGGTGTGAGCCCGCTGCGGAGGACCACCGTCGAAGAACGTCGAGAAGGAGCAACACGATATGGAAGAGAACCAGAAGATCCTGCACCGGATCACGGAAATGGCCCAGGAGGAACGGTCGCTGCGGGACTCCCCGGGAGCAGGCAGAGGGGGCGGTGACGCCGAGCGTGTCCGTCTCGGGCTGCTGGAACGCGAGTTGGACCAGTGCTGGGATCTGCTGCGGCAGCGCAAGGCCAGGGCCGAGTTCGGGCAGAACCCCGACGACGCGCATGTGCGACCGCGGTCCGTTGTCGAGCATTACGCATCCTGACGGCGGATCTCCCGTCCAGGCACATCCACGGCAATCCGCTTCGTGATCCCGCCGGCCGACGGCTCCCGCGTATCGTCGGGCCTGGTCATCCACGGTGTCACCGGGCGACCTGGCACTGCCGTTCTCCAACACGATGTTCGAGCCGGTCCGGAACCGGTCCTTCGTGAACCACGCGCCCATCACCACGGCCCTGCGGGTGCTGACCGCCCGCTACCCGGGCCTGCCGCCCGCCGCGGGTGGCCTGTTCGTCCTGGACACCGGAGCGCTGTCCCGGCTGGGCAGGGAGCACGGCCGGCGCTGACGGTTTGGAATGTCACGGACGCGTCGCCCCGGGGCGAGCGACCGCGGCTCGTGGCGACGGTGCGGCCGAACGCAGTGCACCGGCGCTAAGGCCGAGATTGGTTCGCTTGAGTCGCTGCCTCGGGGGCATGAGGGCACTGACCTGCGGTTTCGCAGCCTCCTCGGCTCAGTGGCCGAAGAGTTCTTCGGCCGCTGAACCGAGGAGACAGGCCGTCTCGGGCGCTGAGCCGCACGCCGGCCGGACACTCGAGTCCCGTTCCGCGGGGCCGACATGTGTGTGCGGGGGAGGGCGGAAGTCCCCTCCCCCCACACCTCAGTCCACCCAGCTGGTGAACAACGCGTTCAGTCCCTCGGCCATGGTCGGATGCGCGATGATTCCGTCCCGCAGGCTGGTGAAGGGCAGACCCGCCCACATGGCCGTCTGCACCACGGTGAGGACCCCGGAGGAGTCGGGGCCGAGCAGGGCCACACCCAGGATCTCCTCGGTGTTCCGGTCCACGACCGCCTTCCACAGGCCTCGGGTCTCGCGCATCGTGCGCGCCCGCGGAATGGCCTTGACGGGCAGCTTGGCGACCCGGATGTCGCGGCCTGTGGCGCGAGCCTGCTCCTCGGTCAGTCCCACCCGGGCCAGTTCGGGGTCGGTGAAGAGGTTCCACGGGACCAGGCGCCCGGCGGTACTGCGCGTACCGCCCGCGATGTTGGCCTTGACGATGCGGTAGTCGTCCAGTGAGACGTGGGTGAACTGCGGACTGCCCGCGACGTCGCCCACCGCCCAGGTGCGCGGCGCGTGGGTGGCGAGGGTGTTGTCCACGCGGACGAAGCCGCGTTCGTCGGTCCGCACCCCTGCCACGTCCAGACCCAGATCGCGGGTGACCGGGTCGCGTCCGGAGGCCGCGAGCACGTCGTCGGCGACCAGGGCCCGGCCGTCCTCGAGGACCAGGCGTACGCCGTTCTCGTCGCGGGCGACGTCCTTGACATTGACGCCCGCGAGGATCTCGACACCGTCCTCACGCAGGCATTCGGTGAGCACCCCGGAGATGTCGGCGTCCTCCCGCGGCAGCAGGCGCGGATTGCGGTCGAGCACCGTGACCCGGCTTCCGAAGGACGCAAACATATGCGCGAACTCCAGGCCGACGTATCCGCCGCCGATCACCACGAGACGCTCCGGAATGCGTTCCAGGCTCATGATCGTCTCGCTGGTCAGCGGTTCCACATCGGCCAGCCCCGGCACCGACGGCAGGTGCGGGACGGTGCCGGTGTTGATCACGACGTCCGCGCCGCGCACCACGCGGCGTCCGCCGTCGTTCAGGTCGATCTCGACCGTCCGCTCCGCCACGAAGCGCGCCGTGCCGAGTACGAGGTCCATGCCGCTGTCCAGGAACTGACGGTGGTTTAGGTCCACCATGTCCGCGACCACGCCCTCCTTGTGGGAGCGCAGCAGCGGCAGGTCGACCTCCAGCTTGCCGAGACTCAGTCCCAGCGACTGGGCGGCGGCGGCCCGGCGGGCGAGCCGGGAACTCGTCACCAGGGATTTGGTGGGGATGCACGCCACATTGATGCACGTGCCCCCGATCATGCCGCGCTCGACCATGACAACTCTGCGACCGGCTCGCGCGAGGTCCATGGAAAGCGTTTTTCCTGCCTTGCCGCCGCCCACCACCAGCAGGTCGACGTCCTCCACGACGTCCTGGGAATCGATCACGATTGTGCGTCCTCCTCTAGAGGTGAACCGGTTGCGAACGGCGGTGACCGAAACCATGCGATGGCGCACGGGCCCGGGACCTCACGCGACAGCCTGTCCCTGCCCCGGGCGCCCCGCATCCGTCGATTGACTCGGTTCCGGCGTCAGCCGGCACGCCCGGCCGCCGGACCGGCCGCACCGGGCCTCTTTCGCCAGGGCGAGGCCGCCGCCGGACCGGTACCGGCATCCACGAGCCGTCCGTGACCGCGCCCCCCAGCCGCCCGGCCCAGGGCGACGCACGACGTCCTCCGCGCGGTGTTGAGTCATCCGACAGATGCCTGACGTCGCGGCAGACCCTAGGTTCGTCCCGCGGGACCGGCCGGACGGCGCATCGCCCGGGTCCCGTCGTGCGGGCGCTCCCGAGGCTCGGGTCCGGGCCGTGGCGCGCCGAGGTACGCCCCGTCCGCCCGGGAGTGTCCGCACCGCGACGAGCGTCCGTGCCGCACCGTCGCCGCGGCCGGGTCCAACGGCGGGCCGGTATGCAACTGCATGCCGAGGCCCGCGCAGGAACGAGTGGAGACCGCCATGACCACACCCCACCCCACCGCGGAGACCGAGTCGCGCGGCGACGACGTCCGCTTCTGCGTCCTCGGTCCGGTACGGGCGTGGCGGGCCGGGGCGGAGTTGCCGCTCGGACCTCGGCAGCAGCGACTCGTCCTGGCGGCGCTGCTGGCCCGGGCGGGACGCCCCGTCTCACTGACGGAACTGGTGGCCCTGCTCTGGGAGGAGGACCCGCCCCGCAGCGCGGTCAACGCGGTCCACCGGTACGTGGGTGTGCTGCGGCGCCTGCTCGAACCGGGGCTGCCGGCCAGGGCGCCCGGAACGTGGCTCGTACGGCAGGGCGGCGGTTACCTGCTGCGGGTCGGCCCGGACCAACTCGACCTGCTGGCCTTCCGTGCCTCGCTGCGCCGGGCTCGCGCTGCGGTCACCGCGGGAAGCATGCAGGAGGCGGTCAGCTGTTTCGGCGCGGCTCTGGAGCAGTGGCAGGGACGGTGTGCGGCCGATCTGGAGAGCGTCGTGGGCGACCACCCGCTGTTCACCGCGGTGGAACACGAGTACGTCGCGGCGGTGACGGAGGCAGCGGACGCCGCGTTGCGCTGCGCTGCTCCACCCTCCGTCCTGCTGGCCGCGCGCCAGGCGGCGCAGCGCCACCCCTTGGACGAGCGATTGCAGGCGCGGCTGATGCTCCTGCTCGCTGCGGACGGCAGGCAGGCCGAGGCGCTGCTGATGTACCGTCGCGTGGGCACCGTGCTGAGGGACGAACTCGGCGTGGAGCCGGGGGCGGAGCTGCGTACCGCGCACGAGCTCGTCCTGCGTGGCCCGGCGGAAGACTTCCGCCCGGCTCCGGCCACCGCAACGTCCGCGGACACCGTGGTGCGGTCAGGCGCTGCCGAGACGACGGGTGGGGGCATCGCTGTACGGCCTGAGTCCGCCGTGGAAGAAAAGCCCCAGGCCTCGTCACCGGTGCACCCGGTGCCTGCCCAGCTGCCGGCGGACCTGCCCTGCTTCACCGGCCGGGAGCGTGCCATGGAGCAGGCACTGGACCTCGCCGGAGGGACGAGCGGGGCCCTGCCCGTGCTGGCGATCGACGGCATTCCCGGCGTCGGCAAGACCGCTCTGGCGGTGCGCCTGGCCCACCGGGTGGCCCCGCGCTTCACGGACGGCCAGTTGTTCGCCGACCTCGGTGGCTTCACGTCCGGCAGGGGCCCGTCGGACCCGGGCGCGGTGCTGTACGGGTTCCTGGAGGCACTGGGTGTGCCGCAGGGGCGCATCCCCGAGACGACGGACTCCCGGGCGGCCCTGTTCCGCAGCGTGCTGGCCACCCGCAGGGTTCTGGTCGTGCTGGACAACGCCCTCGACGTGGAGCAGCTCCGCCCCCTGCTGCCCGGTGCCCCGCAGTGCATGGCGGTGATCACCAGCCGTCGGCGGCTGAGCGGACTCGCCGCCGCGCTCGGGGCCCGGCTGACCAGTCTGGACGTGCCCTCGGCCACGGAGGCGACCAGGTGCTTCCTGGAACGGCTCGGCGCCGGCCACCCGGACGCGGACGCGGGTGCGATCGAGGAGATCGTCGAACTGTGCGGCCGCCTGCCCCTCGCCCTGAGCATCGTGGCCGCCCGCGTGCTGAGCCGTCCGGATCAGCCGCTGCGGCGGACGGCGGCCGAACTGGCCGCGGCCGGGGAAGGGCTCGACGGGTTCAGCGACGACGACCGCGGCAACGACCTTCGTGCCGTCTTCTCCTGGTCCTACCGCACGCTGGGCCCCGATGCGGCGCGGATCTTCCGTATGCTGCCCTCGCACGGGACGACCGAGTTCGGCACCGGGGAGCTGGCGGTCGCGGCGGGTCTGTCGCCCCAGGCCGTGACCGCGGCCCTAGGAGAACTGGTGCGCTCCCGGCTCCTGACCCCGGTACGGCGTGACCGGTACGGAGCACATCGCCTGGTCATCGCCTACGCCGCTGAACTCGGCCGTGGGGCGGAGCAGCGGTCCGCCGGAGTTACGCGTGCGAACGCCCGCCGGGCCACAGAGCACGTGGCGGTGGTCCAGCCGGTCACGGTGACGGTTCCGGCGGAGCCGGAGCTGTCCTCACGCGTCACCCACCGACGCGGCGACCGGGTGCCTGCGGGGCAGGCCGGCGGGACGTATGCCGGGGCGGCGCCCCACCCCGGCAGGGGCGACGTGCGTGTGATGACGGCCGCGTGAGCCGGCGTCTCGCCCGCAAGGCGCGACGACTCGTCCCCTGACGGAGGTGTGCACCGGTTGGCCGTCTTCTCTCGGTTATTGACCCGTCTTCCCTTGGCCGCCCGGTGCTCCGCGACAGGGGGTGTCATGCATGGACGGAGTTCGCCGACCCCGGTGCCGGCACCAGCTACGAGCCGTCCTCGAACGCGCTGTCGTGACTCCGTCGACCGGACACCTGCCCAGAACGCACATACACACGACATACGAACGAGGTACGCCATGTCGGACAACGCGACGGACAACACACCTGACTACGTCCGGGGCGAAAGGATCAGCCCCGGCTACCACCGAGTGACCTTCGACAACCCGCCTCTCAACCTCTACGACCCCGAGGTCGAGGCCCGTCTCGCAGAGATCGTCGAGCAGCTTGACGCGGACCCCGAGGTCAAGGTCGTCGTGTTCGACAGCGCCCACCCGGACTTCTTCATCGCGCACCACAACCTGGGCCGGGTCGGCGAGTTCGGGGAGGGCATGCCCGTCTGGTTCGCCCTCGTCGACCGCCTGGCCAAGGCGCGCTTCATCACGGTGGGATCCCTGCGGGGCCGCGCACGCGGCATCGGCAGCGAGTTCCTGCTCGCCCTCGACGTACGATTTGCGAGCCGGGAGAAGGCTGTCCTGGGCCAACTGGAGATCGGCAGCGGCATCATTCCCGGCTGTGGCGGTCTCCAGCGCCTGTGGCAGTTGACCGGACGTTCGCGGGCACTGGAGATCATCGCCTCGGGCGACGACTACGACGCGGACAGGGCCGAACGGTACGGCTGGATCAACCGCGCGGCGCCTCGCCTCCTTCGACGCCGACGCGCTGCATGCGGTGAAGGAAATCCTGAACGAGGAGGCTCCCCCGCCTAGTGCCGCCGCGCTGGCGGCCACGAACGAGCGCTTCGTCCGGCTGCTGACCCGGGAGCACGTCCAGGAGCGCCTGCGGCTGTTGGCGAAGGCGAGCCCCGAGGCCGTCTACGACCTGGAGCTGAACATGGGCGAGCGGATCGGCCCGCGTACCTGAGCCGGAGTACCGACTTCGCGACGCCGCGGAAACGCACCCGGTGCGGGGAGATGCGCCGCCCGCGCTTCCTCCCTTCCCACCACTTCATTCCACCCCGATACAGCGAGGCGCTCACGTGAACGCCGAAAACCTCCAGAGCCAGATCACGACGCCCAACCTGCACGTGGACGCCGCGGACGGCGTCACCTACCGCTACCGCCGTTTCGGCATCCCCAACCGGAGCGAGCTGCCGCTACTGTGCCTGGTCACTTCCGCGCCACCCTCGACAACTGGGACCCGCAGTGGTCGGTACACTCGCCGCTGAACGAGAGGTCATCCTGGTCGACCTCGCCGGTGTCGGCGGCTCCACCGGTACCACTCCGAACACCGTCGAGGGCATGGCCCACAACGCCTTCGCCTTCCTGGACGCCATCCAGCTGCACCGCTACGACCTGCTCGGCTTCTCCATCGGTGGTTTCGTGGCTCAGGAGATGGCCCTGTTCCGGCCGTGGCAGGTACGCCGCCTGGTCCTGGCCGGAACGGCTCCCAGGGGAGGCCGGGACATCCACCTGTACAAGGCCGGCGCCACCCATAACGCCGCCTTCGACGACGCCGCCACGGCCGCGAACCTGCTCACCCTGTTCTTCGCGAAGAGCGCGTCCAGCCAGGCCAAGGGGGTCGAGTTCCTCAAGCGGCTGAGACTGCGCACCGCTGAGCGGGGCACACCGGCTGGCCTGGCCGTCCGCGACGCACAGCTGACCGCGATCTCTGCCTGAGGCGTCCGCGATGACTCCCGTCTGCAGCGTCTGGAGCCGATCCGACAGCCCGTGCTGGTGGCCAATGGCGACAACGACGAGATGGCGCCCGCCCGGAACACCTACCTGCTGGCCGGGCACCTGCCCAGCGCCACGCTGAGCGTTTACCCGGACGCCGGCCATGGCCTCCTCTTCCAGTACCCGGTCGAGTTCGCCGCCGAGGTGAACGCCTTCCTCGGTGGCTGACACAGTCCCTGTGCCCCATCCGCTTGCAAGCATCCACGATCAGGAGCAGTCCCATGCTCAGTGAACAGCACGCCGCTGACGCCTCATTGGTATGACTCGGTGGTCAGCTGTTCGATGGTGCGGGCGAACCGGGGCGCCAGACCGGGGTTGGCGGAGAGGAAGTCCTCCAGTGCTGACCAGGCCCCCGCCTGCGACCGCATGCGGGGGCCGGACAAACGGGTGGTAGGGGAGTCCCGACCCAGGACAGGGACAGGGTGCTGTGTCGGTTGACGGTGGTGCCGGGGTGGATGTGCTCGGCAGACTGGAAGAGGATCGTGGGGTTGATCCGGGCGAGGTGCCGTGCCGTCATCAGGTCGGCGAACTCCTTGGCGTCCCGTGCCGCCGCGCTGAGCTCTTCGACGTTCTTGAGGTAGTGGCGGGTCTCGTCGGGGTGGCGGGGGCCGTCGTCGCTGCCGGGGGCCTTGTGCCCGGCGACGACGGCCTTCGGGTGCAGTGCCGCGATCTTGTCGATGGCTGAGACCCAGTCGCGGCGGCGCTGGGCGTCACCCCCGGCCAGGAAGAGGTGGACGCCGTTGTAGACGATGTCGCCCGCGACTGCGAGACCGAGGTCGGGGACGTGGACGAAGGTGGCGTCCTGGGTGTCGCTGTCGCTTGCCTCCACGAAGCGGGCTTCATGGCCTTCGAGGTCGAAGGTGTGGCCGTCGATCGCCGTCGGCACGATGACGTCCTTGACGATCTGGCCGGGGAACTGGCTGTTCCAGTAGTCCATGAGGCCGGTTGTCTGGTACTGGGCAAGCGCCACAGTCCCCTTGGTGCCCAGGATCTGCGCATCGGGGAATCGCTTGGCCGCCTCCGCGAAGCCGAACCAGTGGTCGCCGTGGCCATGGGTGGCATACATGGCGAGCAGGTTCTTGCCGGAGGCGGCCACCCAGTCGGCGACCTCGCGGGCCTTGTCCTCGGTGTGCGGAGCGTCGACCAGGGTGGCGTCGCGCTCGCCGTGGATGAGGGTGGAGGCGATCGGGGACCAAGCCGGGACTGGCCGTACCGAGGCGCCGTCGGGCAGCACCGCCGGCGGCGGGAGGGTCACCAGGACGTCGTAGCCGAGAGCCGTCACTTCACCGCCTGCCGCGTCGTGCCGGTCGCCTGGAACTCACCGCAACGGTCCGTCAGCGTCGTATCGTTCATGCATCCACGGTCCGGCGTGGCAAAACGCCGTGCAATGGAGCAGTGGCCAAGTAGCGCCAGAAGTCTGCCAATCGGGGTCGGCGTGCTACGCGTGTGCCCCGGCACGGTCCGGCCGCACGGTCGCGGCAGCAGCCTGGAAGGTGCGGCGGTAGGCGAGCGGAGAAACGCCTAGTTCCGCGCTCATGTGCTGGCGCAGTGAGGTGGCGGTGGCGAAGCCGACGTCGGTGGCGATCTGGTCGATGGTGAGGCTGCTGGATTCCAGCAGGTGGCGGGCGCGGTCGAGGCGCTGCTTGATGATCCATTGACGGGGCGACAGGCCGGTTTCTTCGCGGAAGCGGCGGGCGAAGGTACGCAGGCTCATGTGGGCGCGTTCGGCCAGTTGAGGGACAGTGAGCGCCTCGTCGAGGTGTTCCAGGGCCCACTGGCGGGTGGCGGCGGTGGAGGAGGCCGGGTCGTCGGGCACGGGGCGGTCGATGTACTGGGCCTGCCCGCCGTCGCGGAAGGGCGGCACGACACAGCGGCGGGCTGCGCGGTTGGCGAGTTCGCTGCCGTGGTCGGTGCGGATGAGGTGCAGGCACAGGTCGACGCCGGAGGCGGCGCCGGCGGAGGTGAGAATCGTGCCGTCGTCGACGAACAGGACACCCTCGTCGAGGCGGATGTGCGGGTACCAGCGGCGGAAGAAGGCAGCGCATTCCCAGTGGGTGGTTGCGGGGCGTCCGTCGAGCAGGCCGGCGGCGGCGAGGATGAACCCGCCGGTGCAGATCGAGGCGATCCGGGTGCCGGGGCGGATCCGGGAGAGTGCGGCCGCGACGGGTGCGGGCAGGCCGCGGGTCAGACGCGTCGGCTCGATCGGGGCGACGATGACAGTGTCGGCCTGTTCCAGGATGTCCGGCCCGTGCTCGGGCATGACGGAGAACCCGGCGTTGGTGGCGACCTGGCCGCCGTCCGCCGAGCAGACACGGACGTCGTAGCGGCCCTCGGCGGCGCCCAGGATCCGGGCCGGGATGCCCAGCTCGAAGGGATAGACCCCGTCCAGGGCGAGGACGGCCACCCGGTGCGGATCGCACCCGGAACTGTTCATGGCAGAATTCTATCGTGTATTGGCATATCTGCCATTGTCCTTGATCGTCGAAGGGCAGAGGGTGGAATGCATGAACGACACGATGCTCACCATCAGCCAGGACGAGTTCGGCGGCCCCGAGGTCCTGACGCCCGTCACCGCCCCTGTTCCGAAGCCCGGCCTGGGCGAGATCCTGATCCGGGTACACGCGGCGGGTGTGAACCCGGTCGACACCTACAACCGCGAGACCGGCGTGCTCGTCGGCGAACCACCGTTCGTGCTCGGCTGGGACGTCTCCGGCACCGTCGAGGCCGTCGGTGCCGGCGTCACCCTGTACGAGGTGGGCGACGAGGTCTTCGGGATGCTGCCCTTCCCGCACGGCCACGGTGCCTACGCCCAGTACGTCCTCGCGCCGACCCGCGCTTTCGTGCCCAAGCCGGAGAACCTCGGCCACGTGCAGGCCGCGGCCCTGCCGCTCGCCGGGCTGACCGCCTGGCAGGCCTTGGTGGAGACCGCCCGTATCGGCAAGGACAGCCGCGTCCTGATCAACGGCGCGGCCGGCGGGGTCGGCCACCTGTCCGTCCAGATCGCCAAGGCGCACGGCGCGCACGTGGTCGCCGTGGCCTCCGCCCGCAACGCCGACTTCGTACGCGCCCTGGGCGCCGACGACGTGATCGACTACACCGCCACCGACTTCACGCGGACTATCCGTGACCTGGACGTGGTGCTGGAGGCTGTCGGAGGCGACTACGCCGTGCGCGCCCTGGATTGCCTCAAGCCCGGCGGCGTCCTTGTCACGACTTTGCCGCACACCCTCGCCGACGTACTGCCGGAGGCGGCCCGCCGAGGCGTCCGTGCCGCCGGCCTGTTCGTCGAGGCCGACCGAATCGGCATGAGCGCCCTGGCCGAGCTCGCCGCGACCGGGCGGCTGGTCCCCACCGTCGACGCCACCTACCCGCTGGAGCAGGCCGGCGCCGCGCAGACCGCCAAGCCGGGCCGCGGCAAGACGGTCCTCACCGTCGCCTGACGCCTCTGCCCGCCCGACAGAGGAGAAGGCACAGTCGTGCCCTCGCCGCACTTCTCCACACTCGTCCAGGACGGCGTCCCGCGCGCCGGTGACCCGCGCAGGCCCGGCGGCAACCGGCTGGTGTCCTCCCCGCTGACCACGACCCTGATCCTGGGGGAGCGTGAGGCCGCCCTGGTCGACCCGCCGCTCACCATGGAGCAGACCCGCACCGTCGCCGACTGGGTCGAGCGCTCCGGCAGACGACTCACGCACATCTACGCCACCCACGGTCGCGGCGACCACCGGTTCGGCGCCATCGAGATGATGCACAGGCAAGTCACCGACGCGCGGGCACAGATGTGGGACCGCGACTTCCCCGGCCTGATCGGAGACGCCCCGGTCCTCACGGCCCCGCTTCCCGAGACCGGGGTGTTCCTCGGGGGACACGAGCTGCGCGCGGTGGAGACCGGGCACACCGACACCGACGACTCCGGCGTGCTGCACGTCCCCTCCATCGGCCTGCCCGTGGCCGGGGACGTCGTCTGCTGCAACGTCCACCTGTACCAGTCCGAAGGCCAGCCGCTTACTCACCTGAGGCGTTTCACATTCCTCGGGCGAGCCGGGGGC
>NZ_JAJONF010000076.1 GCF_021462265.1 Streptomyces shenzhenensis
TCCGGTAGGGCGTCAGAAAGTGATGTCCGCCGTATCGACCGTGCCGCCCTTTCGGCCCGGAGCCTCCTGCCAGTTCCAGTAGAGGTTCGTGTGCGAGACGACCTGCTCCGGGGCCGGCGCGCCGTAGGCGGTGAGGTCCTCCGTGGTGTGGGCGTCGGCGACCAGGGTGGCGTCGTAGCCGCGGACCATCGCGCCGTGCAGGGTGGAGCGTATGCAGGCGTCCGTCTGCGCGCCGGTGACGACCACACGGCCCACGCCGCGTGCGGCGAGCACGGACTCCAGCTCGGTGTCCTCGAAGGAGTCTCCGTAGCGCTTGTGCACAAGGGGCTCGGTCGCTTCGCGGATCAGCTCGGGGACGTACCGCCAGGGGGCGCTGTCCGGCTTCAGCTCGTCGCTGGAGTGCTGGATCCATACGACAGGGACCGCCTCGGAACGGGCCTTGGCCAGCAGGGTGTTGATGTTGGCGATGACCTCGTCGCGGTTGTGGGAGCTGCCCACCACTCCGTTCTGCACGTCCACGATCAGCAGGGCGGTGTTCGGACGGTTCGGAAGAGTCGTCATGGTGCCCACCGTAGACGGCGGCACTGACAAACAAGGTGAGCGAGATGGACGGTCGACGCTAGCGTGGCCGCATGAGTGCTATGGCCGGCGGTGACTACGTGATTCGGGCGATACGGGCGGACGAGTGGGAGGCCGTCAAGCGGTTGCGGATGGCCGCGTTGCGGGACCCGCTGGCGGACATCGCGTTCCTGGAGACCTATGACGAGGCCCTGCGGCGGCCCGACTCGTTCTACCGGGAGCGGGCGGCGCGTTCGGCCGAGGAGCCGAGTGGCGCGCGGCAGTTCGTCGCGGTGGCGGCGGACGGGGAGTGGGCCGGAACCGTGACCGTGCTGATCGAGGAGGCCGGGACGACGGACTGGGCCGGGTTCCCGGTCGAGCGGCGGCAGGGGCATGTCGTGGGGGTGTTCGTCCGGCCCGAGCACCGGGGAAGCGGTCTGGTCAAGGCGTTGTTCGACGCCGGGGTGGAGTGGGCACGGCAGCGGGGCGCGGAGCGGGCTCGGTTGCTGGTGCACGCGGACAACCCGCGGGCCCAGGGGGCGTACCGCAAAGCGGGATTCGTGCCGAGCGGGGTGCTCGTGCCGTTCTTCAAGGACAAGGCGGAGACCGAGATCGAGTTCGTTCTGGAGTGGCCGGCCTAGACGGTCCTGCTCTCCTCACCCCTGGAACTGGCCAAGGCGGCCCTAGACCCAATACCGGTGACTTTGGTGTGTTTTGGTCGTTGGGTGGGTTGTGCCAAGGCCGGGTCAGGTGAAGTCGTCGAGGGTTGATCGGTTCTCGGATCGGATCGCGTTGGGGGTGCTGACGCGGGCTTTTCCGCCGGAACTGGTCGACGAGGTGATCGCGGAGTGCGGCAGGGTCGAGCAGCGGACGCGGTTGCTGCCAGCACGGGTGGTGGTGTACTTCGTCCTGGCGATGTGCCTGTTCTTCGGGCAGGGCTATGAAGAGGTGGCCCGGCTTCTGGTCCAGGGGCTGGAGCGTGAAGGCCGGTGGGCGACCACCTGGCGGGTGCCCACGACGGCGGCGATCGGGCGGGCCCGGTTGCGGCTCGGGCCGGAGCCGTTGCGGGCCCTGTTCACCCGAGTATGCCGGCCAGTGGCGGTCGCGCGGACGCAAGGCGCCTGGTACCGGCGGTGGCGACTGGTCGCGGTGGACGGCACAGTCTTCGACGTTCCGGACACTGCTGCGAACGCCCAGTTCTTCGGGCGTCCCGGTACCAGTCGCGGGCAGGGCCGCAGTGCGTATCCGCAGGCGAGGGCGGCGGCCGTGGTCGAGTGCGGTACCCATGCCGTGTTCGCGGCCGAGGTCGGAGCACTCAAGGTCCACGAGACCGCCCCGGCCCAGAGGCTGTTCCCCGCGCTGACCAAGGGCATGCTTGTGCTCGCCGACCGGGGCTTTTGCGGCCTCGACCTGTGGCGGGCCGCGAAGGCGGGCGGCGCGGACCTGCTGTGGCGGGTCCGCAGCGTCGTGGTGCTGCCGGTCCTGGAAACCCTCACCGACGGCTCCTGCCTGTCGGAGATCGTCGCCGCGCGGGACAACTATCGGCGCGCGGACCCCGAGCGGGTGCGGGTGATCGAGTACACCCTCGGCCCACGCGGCGGTGACGGCACCGTCTACCGGCTGATCACCACCCTCCTCGACCCCGGCCAGGCACCGGCCGAAGAGCTTGCCGCCCTCTATGCCCAGCGGTGGGAGATCGAGAACACCCTGGACGAGATCAAGAACCACCAGGGCGTCCCAGGTCTGGTACTGCGTTCCCAGCACCCACGCGGCGTCGAACAGGAGATCTTCGCGTTCCTGCTGGTCCACCACGCGCTGCGGGACCTGATGCACCAGGCCGCCCTCAAGGCCGGGCACGATCCCGACCGGATCTCCTTCACCCGCACCCTTCGCGTCGTCCGCCGCCACGTCACCGGGCAGGCGGCGCTTTCCCCCCTCGCGACTGGCCCGGTCCATCGCCCATAGCCTGCGTGAGATCACCGAACGAGTGCTGCCCGCACGGCGGTTGCGCTCCAACCCCCGCGTGATCAAACGCAAGATGTCCAACTGGGCCCTCAAGCGTGCCGAGCACCACAGCCCACCACGGCCAGACACCCCGACGGTCCGGCTGGTCGGGCCAACCAGAGCCACCTCAAGCAGCCGGAAAACAACCTAAATCACCGGTATTGGGCCTAGACCGGCAGTTCCCGGTGTGGCCAGCGGGAGCGGGCCTGTTCGTGGGAGCGGAGGAGGGCGAGGGTCGGCAGGCCCTGGTCGGGGCCTGCGGCCAGGAGGTCGGGGAGCTGGGGGAGCGGAGCCACGGCCGCCACGTCGTCCAGGACCAGGGTCAGTGGTGGGTCGAGCCGACCGGAGGATGACCGTTCGGCCATGCGCCGGCCGTGCTCGACCACGCTGGAGACGAGGGCCGTCAGGAGAGGCATCGCGCCCGGGTTGGTCCTGGGGTCCTCGATGGATTCACCGACCACATAAAGCGTGCCCCCTTCGGCGACGAAGGAATCCAGGGCGAGGGCATCGGATCGGTTGGGTGTGCAGGCCTCGCGGATGTTGACCGTGAAGAGGGCGGCGAGCGCCCGGGCCGTCAACTCCTGTGCGATGTCCCGGCGCTCGGGATGGGACGTGAGGGCGGCTTCCAGCTCGCCGGCGGCGCCGGGGGCGGCCTTCGGGTGGGTGCGGAGGGTTCGTACGGCGTCCTGGACACCGGTGCCCTGTGCCCAGCGGTGGACGTGGCGGACCGTGCGGTTCTCCAGAGCGGCGGCGTGGAGATAGCTGCGCAGGAGGGTCTCCGCCGTGTCGGCGACCGTCTGGTCGATCCTCGCGGTGGGCTTGACCGGGGTGAGGAGGGCCTGCGCGCGCCGGATCGCGGTGGGCTTGTCCTCGCAGTGGGCGGTGGGGGACCAGTGGAAGCGGGCGGGGGTGTCGCAGAGGTGGTTCGGGTCGTAGAGGAGGACGGGGCCGAGTTTCGCTCTGGCGTCCTTCGTCTCCGACCAGAGAGTGGCGTTCGAGGTGACGACGAGGGCGGGGCCGAGCGCGTCCTGGATCGCCTGCAGCGCGATGGCCTGGCGGCCGTCCCGCGGTGCGATGTGGATCCTGGCCCAGGCGCCCGGCAGGTTGCCGCCGGGGGCGGGGCGGACCGCCTCCGGGCCCTGTTCGGAGCCGGGGTGCTCCACGATCTGCGCTGTCGGGAGCGACGGCTCCAGCGGATGCGCCGGCTCCATCGGGCGCGCCGTGCCCCGGACCGGCCCGTGGCCCGTGCCACGGACTGTCCCATGGCTCGTGCCCCGGCCCGGCCCGTGGCCGGTGTCCAGGACCGTCTCCTGGACCGTTTCCGGCTCGGTGCGGGGGTCCGGAACCGCGGCCGCCCGACCGCTCTCCGCCGCCACGGCCGGCGCCGCCGTGGCGGCCCGTCTTCTCCTCCCGGCCCGCCACCGGGTCACCGTTCCCAGCACGAACACGGTGAGGACGGCCAGAACCATCAGCTGGCCGATGAACAGGCCCCAGAACAGCCCCCAGCCCGCCAGTTGAGCCGCCGGTGTGTCCGGCCAGGCGCCCGTGACGTCGTGCGGGGCGCCGATGAGGTGGCGCATCGCGAGCGGGGTACGGGAGAGGCGGACCGTCGACGGCCAGCTGCCGTGGGCGAACCAGGCCGCCAGTCCCGTCGCCGTCCACACCAGGATCGTGATGCCGAGCAGGAACCCGAGTATGCCGACCAGCAGGCCGTCGGGAATCCCGCCGCCGCCCCGCTGGTCGCGCTCCTGCCGAGGGTCCGGTCTCACGGACGGTCCTCCCTACGCCACCGTCGATTCGGAGTCACCGAGGTGCTGCTCCACGAAGGCCGCCGCCCGCTGTTCCGCCTCCAGTTCGGCCGCGACCAGGGCGTCGTCCCCGGACAACAGGACGTCGCTGGACGACTCGGTCATCGCGCGGTCCGTGAAGACGAGCGGGCGTTCCGTCTCGGTGACCAGGTGTTTGACCACCTGGACGTTGCCGTTGACGTCCCAGACGGCGATGCCGGGGGTGAGGGTCGGGATGATCTCCACCGCCCAGCGGGGCAGGCCGAGGACACGGCCGGTCGCGCGGGCCTCGTCCGCCTTCTGGGCGTAGACCGTCCGTGTCGAGGCCATCTTCAGGATCGCCGCGGCCTCCTTCGCCGCCGCGCCGTCGACGACGTCGGACAGGTGGTGCACCACCGCCACGAACGACAGGCCGAGCCGTCGGCCGAACTTCAGCAGCCGCTGGAACAGCTGGGCCACGAACGGGCTGGCGATGATGTGCCAGGCCTCTTCCACCAGGAAGATTCGCTTCTTGCGGTCGGGGCGGATCCAGGTGTGCTCCAGCCACACGCCGACGATCGCCATCAGGATCGGCATGGCGATGGAGTTGCGGTCGATGTGGGAGAGGTCGAAGACGATGAGGGGGGCGTCGAGGTCGATGCCGACCGTGGTCGGGCCGTCGAACATGCCGCGCAGGTCACCGTCGACCAGGCGGTCCAGGACCAGGGCGACGTCCAGGCCCCAGGCCCGTACGTCGTCCAGGGCGACGTTCATCGCCTCCGCCGACTCCGGCTCGGGGTGCCGTAGCTGCTCGACGATGTCCGTCAGGACGGGCTGGCGGTCGAGGATCGTCTCGTTGACGTAGGAGTGGGCGACCTTGAGCGCGAAGCCGGCGCGTTCGTCGAGGCCGTGGCCCATCGCGACTTCGATGATGGTGCGCAGCAGCGCCAGCTGGCCGGTGGTGGTGATGGCCGGGTCCAGCGGGTTGAGCCGGATGCCGTGGTCCAGGGCCGCCATCGGGTCGAGCCGGATGGGGGTTATCCCCAGCTCTTCCGCGATGAGGTTCCACTCGCCGACGCCGTCCTCGCCCTGGGCGTCCAGGACGACGACCTGGCGGTCGCGGAAGCGCAGCTGCCGCAGGACGTAGGTCTTCTCCAGGGCCGACTTGCCGTTGCCGGACTCCCCGAGGACCAGCCAGTGCGGGGCCGGGAGCTGCTGGCCGTAGAGCTGGAACGGGTCGTAGATGTAGCCCTTGCCGGAGTACACCTCACGGCCGATGATCACGCCCGAGTCGCCCAGGCCGGGGGCGGCCGTGGGGAGGTAGACCGCCTGGGCCTGGCCGGTGGAGGTGCGGACCGGGGAGCGGGTCGTCTCGACCTTCCCGAAGAGGAAGGACGTGAAGGCTTCGGTGAGGACGGACAGCGGGTCCCTCATCAGCGCATCAGCCTCTACCTTCGGATTCCGGTGGCGAAGGGAAGTGTGTTCACGAAGGCGCGGTGGTGCTCGCGGTCGCACCACTCCAGCTTCAGGTACGACTTTCCGGCGGACGCCCTTATCGTGCGCTTGTCGCGGTTGAGGGCCTCCGGGGTACGGGAGGAGACGGTGATGTAGCCGACCAGGTTGACGCCGGCCGCGCCGCTGGCCAGGTCCTCACCGCGCTGGTCGAGGCGGGTGTGGGCGGCGATGTCGCGGGGGTCGACGGTCCGGTTCATCTTGGCGGCGCGGGACGCCTCCGCCTCGTCGTTGGTCTTCTCGGTGAGCATGCGCTCGATGGCGACCTCGGTGGGTTCGAGGTCCATGGTGACCGCCACCGTGCGGATGACGTCCGGGGTGTGGACCAGGAGCGGGGCGAGGAAGTTGACGCCGACCGGGGTCATCGGCCACTCCTTCACCCAGGCCGTGGCATGGCACCAGGGCTCCCGGGTGGCGGACTCGCGGGTCTTGGCCTGGAGGTACGTCGGCTCCATCGCGTCCAGTTCGGCGGGCCAGGCGTTGCGCTGGGTCATCGCCTGGATGTGGTCGATGGGGTGGTCCGGGTCGTACATGGAGTGGATGAGGGACGCGAGGCGGCCCTGGCCGAGGGGCTGGCGGACCCGGATGTCCGCCTCCTGGAGGCGGGAGCAGATGTCGGTGAGCTCGCGGGCCATGACGACCGCGAGACCGGCGTCGCGGTCCAGCTTGCGGCCGGCCTGGGGGCGGGCGGCGCGGGCCATCACCTGGGCCTCGGAGGCCAGTTCGCGGGAGTAGTGCATGCAGGCGACGAGGTAGGCGCGGTGCTGCTCGCTGCTGGTGGAGACCATGGACTGGAGCTGGTCGTAGGAGCGGGCCAGCCAGCCCGGGGCCCTGTCGTCGCCGCGCTGGGCGACGTCCTTGGCGTGGGCGTCGGGGTCGGCGGGGAGGGTCCGGGCGAGCATCTGGAGGCGGGTGACGAAGCCGTCGCCGTTGGCCACGTGCTTGAGGAGGGTGCCGAAGCGGTCGACGAGGGCTTCCTGGTCCTCGGAGTCGCGCAGGCCGACGCCGGGGCCCTCGATCTCGATGGCCGCTGTCACCGTCTTGCGGTCCGCGTGCAGGAGCACGGCGATCTCGTCGGGGCCGAAGGGGGCGGCGAGCCAGCTGATGCGGCCGATGCCGGGCGGGGGGCCGATCTCGACCTCACGGCCGTCGAGGCGGGTGCCGGCCTCGGCGGCGCTGGAGCGGTAGACGGTGCCCTTGCGCAGGTTCCGCTTGTAACTGCGGTTGATCTCGAACCACTTGTAGAACGTGCGGCGCTTGTACGGCACGTAGACCGCGGCCAGCGCGATCAGCGGGAAGCCCATGAGCAGCACGATCCGCAGGGAGAGGACCGGGACGAGGAGCCCGCACATCATGCCGAGGAACGCGCCCACGATGATGAGCGCGATCTCGCCGGACTCGCGGTTCCTGCCGATGATCGCGTTCGGCCGGGCGCGGCCGATGAGATACGTACGGCGGGGCGTGATCGGATGGGACAGGTGGGACTCGGTCGTCAACGCCCTTCACCTCCCGAGCTGTTGTTGCGGGTGTTGCTGGCATGCGGGGTTTTCGCCGGGCTGGGCGCGCGGGGTGCGGGTGCGGCGGAGGGGACAGTTCCGCCGCCGCCACCGTTCGGGGTGCGCGTGCTGTGCGCGGCGACACCGCCCGAGGCGGGGTTGGACGGGCGGGCACCGGAGGAGCCGGAACTCCCGCCCCCGCCGCCGTTGTTGTCGGCGCGGGCGCTGTGCGTTCTGATGCCCTGGGCGACGAGGTTGGCGGGGCTGCTGATGACCGCGGCGGCCTTGCCTTCGGCGCCCTGCATGATGCGGTTGCTGCGGCCGGCCGCGATCTCGTCGCCGAAGCCGGGGACGAAGCGGTAGATCATCGCGCTGGCGAAGATGGCGAGCAGGATGATGGCGAGGCCGGAGACGACGGCGGAGAAGGCGTCGGGGCCGCCGTCGGAGGACAGGGCGCCGGCGAGGCCCAGCACTATCACGATGACCGGTTTGACGAGGATGACGGCGATCATGATGCCGGCCCAGCGGCGGACGTGGCCCCACAGGTTCTTGTCGACGAGGCCGGCGTAGACGACGGTGCCGAGGAGGGCGCCGACGTAGAGCAGGGCGGCCCTGATGACGAGTTCCAGCCAGAGGACCCCGGCGGCGAGGATGCTGACCAGGGAGACGACGATCAGCATGATGGGGCCGCCGCCGATGTCGTTGCCCTTGTTGAGGGCGCCGGAGAAGGTGCCGAAGAACGTGTTGGTCTGGTCGCCGGTGGTCTTGGCGAGGACGTCGGTGACGCCGTCGGTCGCGGAGACGACGGTGTAGAGGATCAGGGGGGTGAAGGCGGAGGCCAGGACGGTGAGCCAGAGGAACCCGACGGCCTCGGAGATGGCCGTGGTCAGCGGGACCCCGCGCACCGCGCGCTTCGCCACGGCCAGCAGCCACAGCAGGAGGGTGAGGATCGTCGATGCGGCGAAGACCACGGCGTACTGCTGGAGGAACTTCTCGTTCGTGAAGTCGACGCTGGCGGTCTCCTTGACGGCACCGCTGAGCTTGTCGATGGTCCACGAGGCGGCTTTGGCGCAGCCCTGGGCGAGGGAGGCGAGGGGGTCGAGGGTGGAGGTGAGGGGGTCGTTGGTGGAGGCGCCGCCGCTGCCGCCGGAGCCGCTCTCACAGAGCTGCAGTGAGGGGCCGCTCATGCCCGCGCAGTTGTTGCTGCTCGGGGTGGCGGACGGGCTCACGGAGGGGGAGGCGCTCGGTGACGGGGCCGCGAAGGCGCGGGTGGCCAGGAGGACGGCGCAGGCCTGCGCGGAGGCCACCAGGCCGGTCAGCTTGAGCACGCGGTGCTGGCTAGCGGGCATAGGTGAACCCTCCGAATTCCTGGACCGCCTTGCTGATCTCGTCGGATCCGGACACGGGGTTGTCCCCGTTGACCGGGGTGGGGCCGGTCCGCTGGCTGGATTCCAGGACCTTCCAGTCGCCGCCGCTCCAGTTCAGCTTCATGGTGACGGTGAACCAGTTGCTGGTGACCGGGTTGGTGGAGGTCTGGCTCGCGATGCCGAACAGGCCGTTGCACCAGACCTCGACGGTGGCGGCGCTGTCGCTGTACGACGTGACCGTGGTGCCGGCCGGCAGCGTACGGCTGACGAAGGTGCTGCCCTTGGGGGCCGTGCCGTCGGCGGTGAGGCCGGCCTTCGTCAGGAAGCCGGCCGAGTAGTCGCTGTCGAAGCCGGACTGCATGCTGTTCACGACGCCGGGGTCGGCGACGGTCTGCACGATCGCGTGCCGTCTGGCCGTGTTGAACATGCCGTCGGAACCCAGCGCGATCGCGTAGTTGGCGGCCGCGCTCTGCGCCCCCTGTGCGTTGTGGGCGAAGCCCGTCGGAATGCCCTGGCTCCTGGTCGCCACCGGCTTCGTCCCGCTCGCCGCCGTCGAAGACGTCACCGGCCGGCTGCCGTCCGCGGCGCTGCCGGTGTCGGCGGTGTTCGAGGGGTCGTCGCCGCCGCCTCTGTTCGCGAAGGCGATCGCCGCGATCAGGAGGACGACCACGCCGACGACCGTGACCAGGCTCCGGGAGGAGGACCGGCCGCCGCGGCGGCTGGCGCCGCCGTACGGGTCCTCGGGCAGGCGGGTGCGGGTGTGGCCGGTCTCCGGGTAACCGGGCTCGTCTCCGAGGCTCATGCCGGGTACTCCCCCTCCACGTCGTACCGGAACGCGTAGCAGTACGACGGTAGCCGTGCTGGTTCCCGCGCGGGCGCGGTGTGGTGACTCGACATCAGGGAAACGCAACCTCGGGGCGGGGAAAAGGGAGGTGCAGGTCGGCTAGACGGCCATGCCGTACACGATGGTGAACAGGGTGCCGAGTGAGCCGATGATGAAGACTCCGGTCAGACCGGCGATGATGAGGCCCTTGCCTTGTTCGGCGCTGAAGGTGTCGCGGAGGGCTGTGGCGCCGATGCGCTGTTTGGCGGCGCCCCAGACGGCGATGCCGAGGCAGATCAGGATGGCGACGGCCATGACCACCTGGATCATCGTCTTCGCTTCGTTGCCCAGGCTGCCGAAAGGCCCCCAGTCCGGAGCGATTCCGCCGATGATGGTGTTGATGTCTCCCTTGTCGGCCGCAAGGAACATGTAAGTCACCGCCCCTGGTGGGTAGTTCTGTCCGCCTCTGCCGAGTGCAGAGGTCACGCATCATTGTCGCCGACAACGCCGCCGGAGTATGTCGACTTGACGTCATTGATTGGCGGGTTTCGTACGAAGGTATCGTACGGTCACTCTGTGTATCACGGCAGGTCACGCCGGGCAATGAGGGCTGTGCGGAACCTGTGGTGTGGTTCCGTCGTTGACCCCTCTTACGGCCTGGCGGGGTTTTTGACGGCCAGTCGGGTGACAGGCACCGTCCCGATGTTCTCATGACGAACGGGCCGCGGCTGGTTGCCGCGACCCGTATGAGGCTGGTGCCGGACTAGTTGGCGAAGGCGGTGATGCCCTCGGGGGTGCCCCAGCCGGTCGGGCCGTCGTAGCCGGTCGTGGCGGTGCAGTAGTACGAGGTGGAGCAGGAGCCGTTGCTGCCGCTCGTCACGTCGTTGAGGGACGAGGTGCCCGCGTAGTCGTAGGGGTACTGGGCGGGGTAGGTGCCGCTGGCCGGGGTGCCGGCGAGCGCGTAGACCGAGGCGATGATCGGCGAGGAGACGCTGGTGCCGCCGAAGGTGTACCAGCCGGCGGTGACGCCGTAGGAGTCGTAGACGGAGACGCCGGTGGCCGGGTCGGCGACCGCGGAGACGTCGGAGATCATGCGCTTGGTGCAGCTGGTGTCGGTCTGCCAGCTGGGCTTGGCGTCGTAGGAGGAGCAGCCGGAGCCGGTGCCCTCGGTGCTGGACGTGTTCCACACCGACTCGGTCCAGCCGCGGCTGTTGGAGGACGTGGACAGCTTGGTGCCGCCGACCGAGGTCACGTAGCGGGAGGCGGCCGGGTACTCGGCGCCGTAGCCGCTGTCACCGGCGGAGACGGTGATGGCGACACCGGTGTGATTGAAGTACGAGGAGTCGTACGAGGTGTCGGAGGACGACTCGGAGCCGCCGTAGCTGTTGGACACGAACTTCGCGCCCAGGGTGACCGCCTCGTTCACCGACTTGCCCAGGTTGGCCATCGTGGCGCTGGTGGCCTCGACGAGCAGGATGTTGCAGTTCGGGCAGATCGCGGAGGCCATGTCGAGGTCGAGGGAGATCTCCTCGGACCAGCCGGCGTCGGAGGAGGGCAGCGAGGTGGTGGAGCCGGTCTGGCTGACCTTCTTGAAGCAGCCGTTGGCCGTGGTGCAGGCGGAGAGGCCGTAGTACGAGCGGTAGGTCGCGAGGTCGGACTCGGCGTTCGGGTCGTTGTACGCGTCGACGATCGCGATGGTCTCGCCCGAGCCGTTGGAGGCGGCGGCGGAGGTCAGGCCGTAGGCCGACCGGAGGTTGGCCGGGCTGTAGCCGGAGGGGGTGGAGGCGTCGGCGGCCTTGGGGGTGATGCCGGTCTTCGCGGCCTGCTGCTTCTGGTAGGCGGTGAGGCCGCCGGTGACGCGGTAGGAGTTGCAGGCCAGTTCGCCCTTGTGCTTGGGGGTGGCACAGGGGGTCGCGGTGTAGGTCACCTTCGAGGAGACGGAAGGTGCCGCGTCGGCCTGGACGGCGGTGCCGAAGCCGGCGAAGACCAGTGCGGCCGTGGCCGCTGCGGCGGCGCCGATCCGGCGCCGGCTACCGCGGTCGGACGCTCTGTTGGGGGGAGTGGAACGCATGCGTGCAGCCTCCTGAGTTCCGGAACTGGGGTGGGAACAGGGGCGGTGCGGGTGCGATCTGGTGCGTTCGCCGTCGGTACGGGTTCCCCGGCGGCGGGGCGGCGGCCCGCGAAGAGAATCCTTTGTTGAGTACGCGACAACAAGAGGCTGCTGGAATCCTGACTTCCGCATTGCCGAACACAGCCTTCGCGTGACCCTTCAATGGCCGCCCGTTGTCTTGCGGGTGACGGGCGCTTGACTCAACCCACAGCGAACACACGGGAGTTGCAAAGAGCATGCAACCGGTGTCGGCGGGGGCATGAAAGACGGGCCACGGCCGGCTGCCGTGGCCCGTCTCCCTTTCCCTGCCGCCGAGGGGACCCCACGTCCCCCTCACGGTGGCGGCTCCCCGTGACCCGACGGGGAGGTCAATCGGTGCGGGCCTCAGCCGGTGAAGGCGTCGGTCCCCTCGGGGGTGCCCCAGCCGGTCGGGCCGTCGTAGCCCGACCCGGCGGTGCAGAAGTACGAGGTGGAGCAGGTGCCGTTGCTGCCGCTGGTCACGTCGTTGAGGGCGGAGGTGCCGGCCGCGGCGTACGGGTACTCGGCCGGGTAGTCGCTGCTGCCCGGGGTGCCGGCCAGGGCGTAGACCGAGGCGATGAGCGGCGCGGAGGCGCTGGTGCCGCCGTAGGTGTTCCAGCCCGTGCCGTCGGAGCCGTAGGAGTCGTAGACGGAGACGCCGGTGGCCGGGTCGGCGACCGCGGAGACGTCGGAGATCATGCGCTTGGTGCAGCTGGTGTCGGTCTGCCAGCTGGGCTTGGCGTCGTAGGAGGAGCAGCCGGAGCCGGTGCCCTCGGTGCTGGACGTGTTCCACACCGACTCGGTCCAGCCGCGGCTGTTGGAGGACGTGGTGAGGGCGGTGCCGCCGACGGCGGTCACGTACCGGGAGGCGGCCGGGTACTCGGCACCGTAGCCCTCGTCGCCGGCGCTCGCGGTGATGGCCACGCCCGCGTGCTTGTAGTACGAGGTGTCGTACGTCGTGTCCGAGGACGACTCGGAGCCGCCGTAGCTGTTCGACACGAACTTGGCGCCCAGCTTGACGGCCTCGTTCACCGCGGTGCCCAGGTTGGCGTCGGACGCGGACTTGGCCTCGACGAGCAGGATGTTGCAGTTCGGGCAGGTCGCGCTGACCATGTCGAGGTCGAGGGACTCCTCGCCGGCCCAGCCGCTGTCGGCGGCGGGCAGCGAGGTGGTGGAGCCGGTCTGGGAGACCTTCGTGAAGCAGCCGTTGCCGGTGGTGCAGTCCGGCAGGCCGTAGTACGAGCGGTAGGTCGCGAGGTCGGACTCGGCGTTCGGGTCGTCGTAGGCGTCGACGATGGCGACGGTCTCGCCCGAGCCGTTGGAGGCGGCGGCGGAGGTCAGGCCGTAGGCGGACTGGAGGTCGCTCGGGCCGTATCCGGTGGGGGAGTCGGAGGCGGCGTCCGGCTTGACGGTCTTCGGCGCGATGCCCTTGAGAGCGGCCTGCTTCTCCATGAACGCGGTGGTGCCGCCGGTGACCCTGAGGGCGTCGCAGGCGGCGTAGCCCTTCTTCGGGGTGGCGCCGCAGCCGGCCTTCTCGTACCGGACGTGGGCCTTGGCGACCTGGGCGGCGACGGCCCTGGCGCTGACCCTGTGGGTGGCGTCGGCGGTCGCGGTGGCCGCGCTGGCGTGGGCCGCGGTGCCGAAGCCGGCCACCAGGAGCGCGGCGGTGGCGGCGGCTGCCGAACCGATCCGGCGCCGTCTGCCGCGTATGTGGGGGGAGTTGGGGGTGGTCGTACGCAAGGTACAGCCTCCTGGGTGGGGTTGGGACAGAGGCCTGCGAGTGGGGGGCCACCGGTGTGGTTGCCGGTGGGGGCGGCGGCCCGCGACGAACCATCCCCTTGTTGAGTACGCGACAACAAGGTGGGTTTCGGAATTCTGACTTCCGCGTTACTGAAGGGCGGGAAGGGCTTACTGATCATTGGGGGCCGGATGGCCGGAGTTTGGGGTTCGATTGACCTGAAGTCCGGTGCGGGCGGGGCTCAATGCGCGTTGACCGGGGCGTACCGAGCCGCCAGGAGGGCCGAACGAGCCCCGGATCAGCGGGGCTTGAGGCCGTACAGCATGAGGTGGATGTGGTGCTCCAGACCGGTCAGGACCGCCTCCGGCCGGAGGCTGCCGTTGGTGGCCAGCGCGGCCAGGCCGTGGACGCCGGCGGCGGCCGTGAGGGTGACGGTCTCCGGGTCGCCCGGGACGATCTCGCCGCGCCGCTGGGCGTCGGCCACCAACGTGACGAAGGAGCCGAGGGACAGCTCGGCGGCGGCGGCGAGTTCGGTGCCGATGTCCGGGGCGTGCTTGCGGGAGTACATCAGCTCCAGCAGCTCGGGGTTCGCGACGGCGAAGGTGACGTAGGCGCGGGCGAGTGCGGTCATGCGCGGTTCGAGGGTGGCGTCCGGGAGGTCCGCCGCGGCCAGGGCCTGGTTCAGGCGCTCGTACCCGCTGAGCGCGAGGGCGTCCAGCAGTGCCTGCTTGTCCTTGAAGTGCCGCCCGGGGGCGGCATGGCTCACCCCGGTGTCGCGGGCCAGTTCGCGCAGGGACAGGGCGGCGCTGCCCCGCTCGCGCAGGGTGCGCTCGGCGCCGGCGAGCAGGGCGGCGCGCAGGTCTCCGTGGTGGTAGGGGCGGCTTTGCGGCATGGGTGCCATCGTAACCCGATGTAGCCGCCGCAAGCTTTGTTGTCGTTGACATCATTGTTGTCGACGCCTACATTGGCGTCATGGCTGAGAAGAATCGCAAATGGAATGTTTCCGACCTCCCTGCTCTTACCGGCCGCACGGCCGTGGTCACCGGTGCCAACAGCGGCCTCGGCTTCACGGCTGCGGACGCGCTGGCCCGGGCGGGCGCGCACGTGGTGTTCGCGGTACGGGACCCGGAGCGCGGGCGGGCCGCCGCGGCCAGGGTGAACGGCAGCACCGAGGTCCGCCGCCTGGACCTGGCCGACCTGTCCTCGGTACGGGAGTTCGCCGCGGGCTGGGACCGGCCGCTGGACCTCCTGATCAACAACGCGGGCGTGATGATGCTCCCGGAGCTGCGCACCAAGGACGGCTTCGAGATGCAGTTCGGCACCAACCACCTGGGCCACTTCGCGCTGACGAACCTGCTGCTGCCGTATGTCACGGACCGCGTGGTGACGGTCTCCTCGGGCCTGCACCGGAGTGGTGACGGAGTGATCCACTTCGACAACCCGAACCTGGAGGGCTCCTACACCCCGAATCGTGCCTACGCCCAGTCCAAGCTGGCGAACCTGTTGTTCGTGCTGGAACTCCAGCGCCGCCTGACGGAGGCCGGCTCCCGGGTCCGCGCCCTCGCCGCCCACCCCGGCTACGCGGCCACCAACCTGCAGAGCCACACCGCCAGCCGGCTGGCCCGCCTGGGCATGCGGCTCGGCAACCGTCTCGTCGCCCAGGACGACCGCGCGGGCACCCTCCCCACCCTGTTCGCGGCGACCCAGGACCTGCCGGGCGCGAGCTACGTCGGCCCGGACGGCCTGGGCGAGATGCGGGGCGCGCCGACCCTGGTCGGCCGCAGCGCGGCGGCCAGCGACCCGGCGGCGGCCCGCAGGCTGTGGACGCTGTCGGAGGAGATGACGCGGGTGCGGTGGCCGCTCGGCGTCGAGGCCGCGTGAACGGCGGGACGGCCGGTTGACCGCCCGGCCACCGGAGGCCCGGCGGACCCGTCGAGGCGCCCGGATACGGTGGGCGCATACGATCGACACGACGGCTCTCCGGGAGGTGGCCGGATGAGCGCCGGCACCGTGGACTTCACGCTCGACGGCCGTACGGCCCTGGTGACCGGCTCCGTGCGGGGTCTGGGCCTGGAGATGGCGCGGGGACTGGCGGGCGCCGGCGCGCGGGTCGTCCTCAACGGCCGGGACGCGGCGGCGCTGGCGGAGGCGGTCTCCCGGCTGCGTGCGGACGACGGCCTGGACGTGACGGGCGCCGCCTTCGACGTCACCGACCGCCGGGCCGCCGAGGAGACGGTGACCGCCCTCGGCGCGATCGACATCCTCGTCAACAACGTGGGCCACCGGGACCGCAGGGGCGTCGAGGAGATGACCCCGGACGAACTCTCCGCGCTGCTCGACGTCCACCTGACGTCGGCGTACGCGCTGAGCCAGACGGTCGCCCGGGGGCTGGCCGCGCGGGGCGTCCCGGGCCGCATCATCAACGTCTCGTCCGTCGTCGGCCAGCTCGGCCGTATCGGGGACGTCGCCTACGCCACGGCGAAGGCGGGCCTGGACGGCCTGACCCGGGCGCTCGCCGCCGACCTGGGTCCGAGCGGTACGACCGTGAACTCGGTGGCCCCCGGTACCTTCGCCACGGAGGTCAACGCGGAGCTGGCCGAGGACCCGGAGTGGGGCAGGTGGCTGCGCACCCGGACGGCACTGGGCCGATGGGGCCGCCCGGCCGAGATCGCGGGCATCGTCGTCTTCCTGGCGGGCGACGCGGCGTCCTTCATCACCGGGCAGACGATCGCGGTGGACGGCGGGATGACCACGACGTTCTGAGCGCGGGGCGGGGGAGGCGCGGTGGTGGTCCCGGAGGCCGAGGACCGCGCGAGGCGTTTCGTCGGCACGGGCGACCGCGCCGGGGCCGGTGTCTTCCAGGTGCTTGCGGTCGTCGAAGCCGACGGTGCCGAACCGCGCGCGGCGCACCGTGGCAGGAGATCCGGCCAGGGACGGGTTCGGCCTCCGGCGACGGCAGTGCGGTGTGCGGATCACGATAGGGTCCGCCGCATGTCAGACGCGATAGCGACTGCGATCACCGCGGCCGCCGGCCTCGGCGGGGCTCTCCTCGGCGCGGTGCTCCCGCAACGCTTCAACGCCCGCGAACGTGCCACCGAGGCCGAACTCGCCGACCGCAGACGCTCGTTCGAGGAACGCCGAGCGGCGTACACGGCCATGAACCGCGCCTCCGAGCAGTTCCACACACTCCTCAAGGACGCACTGCACCGAATCCGCGACGGCGTCTACACCGAGGAGGACCGCACCGGTCTGGAGAACTCCCGCAGGGAGTACCGCGACCACTACGCGGCGGCCCAGATGATCGTCCCGCTGCGGATCATGGAGGCGTCGCGGGAACTCAACAAGGTGCTCGCGGGGGTGGACGCGGCGGCCAAGCGCGTCGACCGCGGCCTCGCACGCGACGGGGAGAGCGTCGAACACCTGCTCGTCGAGATCAAGCAGGCGGAGCCCCGGCTGGTGGCGATGCGGACACTGATGAGGACGGACCTGGGGATCCGGGACTAGCCACGCGCCGTACACCCGTCCCGAGGACGGCGCCTGTCAGGGCGTCACTGCCGGTGAAGTTCCCTCGTCGCGGTGCGGTGGGTCGGCCGCAAGGGCGGTTCCCGGAAAAATCTCAGTGAAGTCGGGAACCGTTTCTCACCTTTGTGGGAGACAGTGGGCGCTGATGAAGCGCACCTCACGCATCTCCGTCACCTTGCGACGCGTCGCGCTCTGCGCCGTGCTCGTGCTGGCCGCCACGTCGGCCTCCGTCGCGGCCGCCGACGAAGCGGCGGGACCGTTCGGAGTGACCGCGGTGGTCGGCGACACGGCCGAGAGCGCCCGGGCCGGGGCGCTGTTCGGCGCCGACAAGGCCGGGAGCCTGTCCGGCAACCACTTCTGCACCGCCTCCGTCGTCCACAGCCCGCAGCGGGACCTGATCATCACCGCCGCGCACTGCATCGACGGGGAGGGGGACGACACCGGGCTGGTGTTCGTGCCGGGTTACCGGGACGGACAGGCGCCGTACGGGGTGTGGAAGGTGGGCAGGCGGTACCTGCCCGACGGATGGGCCCACGGGCAGGACGAGGACAGTGACATTGCCTTCGCCGTCGTGGACGAGCTGGGCGGCAAGCGGGTCGAGGACGTGACCGGGAGCAACCGGTTCGCCGCCGGGGTGGCCACCGGTGCCACCGCCGTCACCGTCACCGGCTACCCGGACTCCCGCGAGGTGCCGGTCAGCTGCACCAACCGGCCCGTCGCGCGCGGCGCCACCCAACAGCGCATCGACTGCCCCGAGTTCACGGGCGGTACGAGCGGGAGCCCGTGGGTGAACGGGGACCACGAGGTGGTCGGGGTGCTCGGCGGGCACGATCAGGGCGGGTTGACGCCCGACGTCTCCTACAGCGTGGTGCTCGGCCGGGAGGCCGCCGAGCTGTACAAGGACGCCACGGGCGGCTGAGCCGGCCGCCTGAGAAGGCGTCATGTGCGCCGTCTTCCCGTGAAATAGCGCCACTCTCCGTCGAAATGGCGTTGAACAGCCCTGACATGGGGGAGGGTTGGGGCGTGCGGAAAGTATGGGTGATCGGTGGCGCGGCGGCGGCGCTCGGGCTGAGCTTCGTCATGCTGCTCGTCATCGGTGTGTACCTCGTCGCCGGGAACCTGCTGGGCGGGGTCGGCGGCGCCGGCAAGACCCTGGCCAAGGGCGCCGTACCGGCCGCGTACTCCACGCTCGTGCAGAAATGGGGCAACCTCTGCCCCGCCCTCAACCCCGCCCTGCTCGCCGCACAGCTCTACCAGGAGAGCGGGTTCAACCCGAGGGCGCAGAGCGCGGCGGCCGCGCAGGGGATAGCTCAGTTCATCCCGGGGACCTGGGCCACCCACGGCATCGACGGGAACGGCGACGGAGTACGGGACGTCTGGGACCCGAACGACGCGATTCCGTCGGCCGCCTCCTACGACTGCGAGCTCGCCTCGTACGTCAAGGACGTTCCCGGGAACGTCTCCGAGAACATGCTCGCCGCCTACAACGCGGGGGCGTACGCGGTCATCAAGTACAAGGGGGTGCCGCCGTACAAGGAGACCCAGAACTACGTCAAGACGATCACCACGCTGGAGCAGAGTTTCGCCGCGCCCGTCAGCCGGCTCTCCCCGACCAAGCAGGCCGCCGGGGCCATCAACTATGCCCAGAGCAAGCTCGGCACCCCCTACCTGTGGGGAGGCAACGGCACCGCCGCGGACGGCGGCCGCTTCGACTGCTCCGGGCTGACAAAGGCGGCGTACGCCCATGTCGGGATCACGCTGCCGCGAGTCGCCAACGACCAGTACAACGCGGGGCCGCATCCCTCGCGCAACGAACTGCTCCCCGGCGATCTCGTCTTCTTCTCCACCGACCTCTCGAACTCCCGCGCCATCCACCACGTGGGGATCTACGTCGGCGGCGGATACATGATCGACGCGCCCTACACCGGGGCCGTGATCCGTTTCGACCCCATCGACTCGGCCGACTACTTCGGGGCCACCCGGGTCACCGAGGATGGCGCGAAAGCACTCCCCACGACGGTGTGAACGGAGCGTATGACCTACCCCCTGAGCTGGGGCTTCGTGTCTCTCTTCGATAACGTCTGCGTGATCATTCGGTGGAACCTGGAACGCAGTGGTGTGGGCCGTGCGTTCCTGTTGACGTAACCGACCACGGGGGTGGCAGCGAGCGACGCACACCAGGTGCGTCCCGGAACGACGACGAAGGGGCCACAGCGCGATGGCTGTAATCGCCGAATCCGGATCGAACCCCGACGTCGACCTGCTCTACGACATCAACGGCCTGGCCAAGGACGCGCCGCACTGGTTCGACCGGGCCATGGAGTTCGTCGGGGAGTACGGGCTGCTGGTCGCGATGGTGCTGCTGGTGGTGTGGTGCTGGTGGTCCGTGCGGCGCCGGGCCGACGAGGACGTGCCGGCCACCATGGCCGCGCTGGTGTGGGCGCCGCTCGCCGCCGCGATCGCCGTCCTCGTGAACGTTCCCATCCGCGGCTTCGTCGAGCGGCCCCGGCCGTTCCTCACCCACCAGGGGCTCGACGTCCTGGTCTCCGGCAAGACCGACTACTCCTTCGTGAGCGACCACGCGACGATCACCATGGCGCTGGGGGCCGGGCTGTTCGTCGCCAACCGGCGGTTCGGGATCGCGGGGATAGCGCTGGCTCTGGCGGAAGGGTTCTGCCGGGTGTACATGGGGGTCCACTATCCGACGGACGTGGTCGGGGGGTTCGCCCTCGGTACGGCGGTCGTGCTTCTGCTGTCTCCGCTGGCCACGGCCTTGCTGACGCCGCTGATGAAGGCGGTGGAGGGGGCGCCGAGGGTGGGGTGGATCGTGCGGAGGCAGTCGGCGCGGGTCGGACTGGTGCCGGGGGGCCGGGCGCCGGTGGAGTCGGAGGAACGGGACCTGGCGGCGTAGACGGGGCCGGGCCGCGGGAGTGGGGACGCTTACCGGCGCCGGCCGGGTGCCTCCCCCAGCCTTCGGCCGGGGGACCCCCAGCGCCCACCCTCCCCCACGCTCGGCTTCGCTCGCGCGGGGGGACCCCCATCGCCCAGGGGCACGACTGCCCGCGGCTATGTGAGACACGGCTGGGCGGCGCGCCCCTTCAGGGGCGCGGGGCTGTAGTCGATATGCGGCTCCGCCGCGTGGGCGCGACCAGCCCCCACGCACCCGCAGCCGAACGATTTCTACAACCCCTGCGCGTACGAGAAGAACCTCTCCGGGTCGTACTGCTTCTTCACCTTGCCCAGCTTCGTCACGGCGTCGCCGTAGTACGCCTTCTTCCAGCCGGTCAGCGTCGGGTCCGTGTAGTTCTGGTAGGCCGCGCCGGACGCGTACGGGCTCATCGCGGCGTGCGCCGCGTTCAGCCAGGACTGCCCCGTGCTGCCGGAGGAGCCCGCCCCCCAGGACACGATGTACTGCGCCAGCATCCGCGACCGCCGGTGCACGAACGCCGTCGCCGTCGGCGCCACCCTGTTCACCGCTCCGCCCAGCGCCGTGAACGCGATGCTGCCCGCACCGCCCCGGACGGCGGCGATCTGCCGCAGGGCCGTCTGGATGCCGGCCGCCGAGAGCGAGCGGTCGAAGAAGTCGGAGCGGGCCGTGTACGTCTCGCGGCCCAGTCGACCCTGGGGGGAGCGGCCCGGCGTGGAGCCGGGCAGGTGGCACTGCGCCTGGGTGGCGAAGGAGGAGCAGCCGGCGTAGATCTCCATCACCTCCTCGTAGCCGTGGCGGCGCAGCGAGACGGAGGAGGCGTTGGCGCCCGCCTTGTGGGCGAGGGCGTCCACGGCGTTCTGCAACTCGCCGTACGTGCCCATCGAGAAGCAGGCGACCGAGACGCGCGGGCCGCTGCCCGAGTTCTCCAGGTGCAGGGAGGACCAGATCTCGTCCGGCTGGGAGGGGCCCCACTCCTGCCAGGCCTTGAGGACCTGCGCCGCCTTGGACCACGGCCAGGTCAGGTACCCCGTGACCCCCTGCGGGGTCGGGTGGGTCCTGAACTGCAGCTCCGTCACGACGCCGAAGTTGCCGTTGCCGGCGCCGCGCAGTGCCCAGAAGAGGTCCGCGTTGTTGCTCGCGTCAGCGGTCACCTGGGTGCCGTCGGCGGTGATGAGCGTCGCGCGCGTGAGGCTGTCGCAGGTCAGGCCGTACGCGCGGGAGGCGACCCCGTGGCCGCCGCCGAGGACCAGGCCGGAAACACCGACGGTGGGGCAGGAGCCGGCCGGTATGGTCACGCCCTTGGCCGCCAGGGCCCGGTAGACGTCGATCAGTTTGGAGCCGGCGCCGACGACCGCCGTGCCGCCGCTGACGCGGACGCGGTTCAGTTTCGAGACGTCGAGGATCAGACGGCCGTCGCCGGAGGAGTAGCCCGCGTAGGAGTGGCCGCCGTTGCGGATCGAGACCTTCAGGGAGTGGGCCTGGGCGTACGACAGCGTGGTGCGGATGTCGTCGGCGTGGGCCACGTACGCGACCGCCGCCGGCTTCAGGCCGTCGAAGCGGGTGTTGTAGAGCTGGTGGGCCGTCGTCCAGGAGGCGTCGCCGGGGCGGACCAGGGTGCCGTCCAGGGCGTGCGCGAGGGCCGTCCAGTTGGCCGCGGCCGCTGCGCTGGTGGTCTTCAGTGGCGTACGAGAGGATGAGGATGCTGTCGCGAGTGGCGCCCCGGTCATGTGAGTCGCGGTGGTGCCGCCGGAGCTGCACCCCGTCAGTGCGGTCGCCGCGAGGGCGGCCGCTCCGCCCGATATGAAGGAACGCCGTTCCATGCCCGTGCCTTTCGTCGGCTGTCGTGGGACGAGACGGCGTCCGTCGCACACGGGTTCCGGTGCGGTGTAACGAACGCTGTGACGTCGTAACGGCTGTGATGGCGAACGCCGATGACTTGTTCGCGCGACCCGCCTGTTGGAACCGGCATGTGCCCTCACCGTGAGCATTCCGTGACCTAACCGGGTCGACGGCAGGGGTTCACCCCCCGTTCACCTATGGCCATCGGCGGCTTCACCTGTTCTGCCTAATTTCGGCCTTACCGGGTGCGGTGAGCGGCCAAGAATGCGCATTCAGGAGGCCCTTGCCCACCACCTACTTCGCACGCCGCCGAAGGTGGCGCCTCTGGAAGGAACTCCCGAAAGTGAAGCTTCAGCGCAAGAACCGGCTGCGCGCCCTGTCTCTCGGTGCTGTCGCCGTCTCCGGCGCCCTGGCCCTTACGGCGTGCGGCTCCGACGACACGAGCAGCGGCTCGGGCGGCGCTTCGGCCTCGGCCAGCTCCAGCTCCTCCATCAAGTGCGACGGTGCCAAGGGACAGCTGCTGTCCGACGGCTCCTCCGCGCAGAAGAACGCCGTCGACGCGTGGGTGAAGAACTTCTCGCAGGCCTGTGGCGTGCAGATCAACTACAAGGCCGGCGGCTCCGGCGCTGGTGTCACCGCCTTCACGCAGGGTCAGATCCCGTGGGCCGGCTCGGACTCCGCGCTGAAGCCCGAAGAGGTCACCGCTTCCAAGAAGGTCTGCTCCGGTGGTCAGGGCATCGACCTTCCGATGGTCGGCGGCCCGATCGCCGTGGGCTACAACCTCTCCGGTGTCGACAACCTCGTGCTGAACGCGTCGACCCTCGCCAAGATCTTCAACAGCAAGATCGCGTACTGGGACGACGCGGCGATCAAGAAGCTGAACCCCTCCGCGAAGCTTCCCCACCTGAAGATCCAGGCGTTCCACCGCTCGGACGACTCCGGTACGACCGACAACCTCACCAAGTACCTGATCGCCGCGGCCAAGAGCGACTGGCCGTACTCGGGCGGCAAGACCTGGCAGGCCAAGGGCGGCCAGTCCGCCGCGCAGTCCTCCGGTGTGGCCCAGCAGGTCAAGCAGACCAACGGCTCGATCGGTTACTTCGAGCTGTCCTACGTCGGTGACGGCGTGACTCCCGTCAGCATCGACACGGGCGCCAGCGCCCCGGTCGCCCCCAGCACCGACAGCGCCACCAAGGCCATCGCGGCCGCCAAGGTCGTCGGCACCGGCAGCGACCTCTCGCTCTCGCTGGACTACGCGACCAAGGCCGAGGGCGCCTACCCGATCACCCTGGTCACCTACGAGATCGTCTGCGACAAGGGCAACAAGGCGGACACGCTGCCGACCGTCAAGGCCTTCCTGAACTACATGGCCTCCGAGGACGGTCAGGGGATGCTGGCCGACCTCAAGTACGCCCCCATGCCCGACGAAATCATCGCCAAGGTCCGTACCACCATCAACGGCCTCAGCTGATCTGAGTGTGCGGTCCGGTCCCGGGGCCTGATTCCCGGGACCGGACCGCGCTGTCCGGTGCACCGCCGCCAGAAGCCCTACTCGCGTACGGCTTCGCAGGGCCGCACACAGCGTGCGGTTCCGCAGACCGGAGAACCTGATGGACATAACCACCAAGAACACAGAAGACGCTCCCCTTCCCCCTCCTCGGCCGACCGTGGCTGAGCAGAAGCGCAACGCCCGCGGTGCCACCCGCCCCGGTGACCGGGTCTTCCTCGGTCTCTCCCGCGGTTCCGGCATCCTGCTGCTGGTGATCATGGCCGCGATCGCGGTCTTCCTCGCCTACCGCGCCTCGCTGGCGATCAGCAAGGACCACGGCAACTTCTTCACCACCTTCGAGTGGAACACCAACCTCGTCCCGCCGGTCTTCGGTATCGCGGTCCTGGTCTACGGCACGATCGTCTCCTCGGTCATCGCCATGGGCCTCGCGGTGCCGGTCGCGGTGGCCATCGCGCTGTTCATCACGCACTACGCCCCGCGCCGACTGGGGGGTGCCATCTCGTACGTGATCGACCTGCTCGCCGCCGTGCCGTCGATCGTCTACGGCCTGTGGGGCGCGCTGATCCTCGTACCGCACATGAACGGCCTCTTCGGCTGGCTGAACGACTACCTCGGCTGGACCGGTCTCTTCTCCTGGGACGAGGGCGCCCCGCGCTCGATGCTCACCGTCGGCATCCTGCTCGCGATCATGATTCTGCCGATCATCACCAACGTGAGCCGTGAGGTCTTCCGTCAGGTGCCGCAGATGCACGAGGAGGCGGCCCTGGCCCTCGGCGCCACGCGCTGGGAGGTCGTCCGCATGGCCGTCCTGCCCTTCGGCCGTTCCGGTGTGATCTCCGCGTCGATGCTCGGCCTCGGCCGTGCGCTCGGCGAGACGATGGCCGTCGCCACCGTGCTCTCCCCGGACTTCGACATCCACCTGAGTCTGCTCAATCCGGGCGGCGGCACCTTCGCCCAGAACATCGCCTCCAAGTTCGGCGAGGCGACGCAGGACGGCCGGGACGCGCTCATCGCCTCCGGTCTGGTCCTGTTCGTGATCACCCTGCTGGTCAACGGCGCGGCTCGCATGATCATCGCCCGCCGCAAGGAGTACTCGGGGGCCAACGCATGAGCACCGCAGCCGTGACCGACAAACGTCCCAGCACTCTGCGCGGGGCCAGTCTGCCGAAGTGGTCGTTCTGGGCGATCGCCGCCGGGTCCATCGCCCTCGGCCTTGGCATCAGCGCCGCCGCCGGCCTGAGCAGCAGCATCCAGTGGGCGCTCATCGCCGCGGTCCTCTTCGTCCTCGGCACCTACGTCATCGCCGCGCGCGTCGAGGGCCGCCGCCAGGCCAAGGACCGCATCGCGACCGCCCTGGTCTGGGTCGCCTTCCTGCTCGCCGTGGTGCCGCTGGTCTCCCTGATCTGGACGACCGTCTCCAAGGGCGTGAAGAAGCTCGACGTCTACTTCCTGACCCACTCCATGGGCGTCGTCGCCGACGCCCAGCCGGGCGGTGGCATCTACCACGCCATCGTCGGCAGCCTGGAGCAGGTCGGCCTCGCCACGGTCATCGCCGCGCCGATCGGCGTGCTGACCGCCATCTACCTGGTCGAGTACGGGCGCGGCCGCCTCGCGCAGGCGGTGACCTTCTTCGTCGACGTGATGACCGGTATCCCGTCGATCGTCGCCGGTCTGTTCATCCTCAGCCTCATGCTGATCTTCGACATGCAGCCGTTCGGCTTCGCCGGCTCGCTGGCCCTGGCCATCCTCATGATGCCGATCGTCGTCCGCTCCACCGAGGAGATGCTCAAGCTCGTCCCGAACGAGCTGCGCGAGGCCTCGCTGGCGCTCGGTATCCCGAAGTGGCGCACCATCCTGAAGGTGGTCCTGCCCACCGCGATCGGCGGTATCACGACGGGCATCATGCTGGCGATCGCCCGTATCGCGGGTGAGACGGCGCCGATCCTGCTGCTGGTGTGGGGCAACTCCTTCATCAACACGAACCCGTTCGAGGGTGCGCAGCAGGCGCTTCCGCTGTACATCTACCAGCAGTACGCGAACAGCTCGGGCTCGACGTACGCGTACGACCGTGCCTGGGCGGCCTCGCTCACGCTGATCGCCTTCGTGATGATCCTGAACCTGGCGGCCCGCGGCATCGCCCGCTGGAAGGCCCCCAAGACCGGTCGCTGACCGGCCGACAGCGACCGACTCCTGGAAGTGAAGAAGTAATGTCCAAGCGAATCGACGTGAGCGGGCTCTCCGCCTACTACGGCTCCCACAAGGCCATCGACGACATCTCGATGAACATAGAGCCGCGCACCGTCACGGCGTTCATCGGCCCCTCCGGCTGCGGCAAGTCGACGTTCCTGCGCACGCTCAACCGCATGCACGAGGTCACCCCGGGCGGCCGTGTCGAGGGCAAGGTCCTCCTCGACGACGAGAACCTCTACGGCGCCCACATCGACCCGGTGGCGGTGCGCCGCGAGGTCGGCATGGTGTTCCAGCGCCCGAACCCCTTCCCCACGATGTCGATCTTCGACAACGTGGCCGCGGGTCTGCGGTTGAACGGCAACTACAAGAAGAGCGAGCTGACCGACATCGTCGAGAAGTCGCTCAAGGGCGCGAACCTCTGGAACGAGGTCAAGGACCGCCTGAACAAGCCCGGCTCCGGCCTCTCCGGCGGCCAGCAGCAGCGGCTGTGCATCGCCCGCGCGATCGCGGTCGAGCCGAACGTGCTGCTCATGGACGAGCCCTGCTCGGCTCTCGACCCCATTTCGACGCTGGCGATCGAGGACCTGATCGGAGAGCTCAAGGAGCGCTTCACGATCGTCATCGTGACGCACAACATGCAGCAGGCGGCGCGCGTCTCCGACCGCACGGCGTTCTTCAACCTGGCTGCCGTCGGCCAGCCCGGCAAGCTGATCGAGATCGACGAGACGGAGCGCATCTTCTCCAACCCGTCGGTCCAGGCCACCGAGGACTACATCTCGGGCCGCTTCGGCTGAGCCGGAACTGACCCCTCGCGGTGCTGCATGGCGGTGCCACCGCGAGGATGCAAAAGGGCCCGCCCCTGGCTCCCGGGGGCGGGCCCGACTTGCGTTTCCCCGCCGTTTGCCCTGCCCTGCCCACCCGCCCACCCGACTCGGTTCTTTGGAGAGGTGAGGTCGAGGGTGGGGGGACCTGTTGCCGGGCGGCTGCGGGTGAGTGGGGTGGTGGCGCCGTGACGGGTGGGTGGGGCCGTTGTGCGGCGGCTGCGGGTGGGTGGGGGTTGCTCGCGCAGTTCCCCGCGCCCCCAGACGGCGGCTGCGCCGCCAGGCGGGGGCCTGTGCCGCCGGACGGTGCTGGGCCGCCAGGTGGGGGCTGCGTGCCTGTCTGCCGGGGCGGGTTAGTGGGTGTAGGGGGTGTGAACAGTTGGCTGCCGAC
>NZ_JAJONF010000077.1 GCF_021462265.1 Streptomyces shenzhenensis
AAGGGTTGGATCTGGAACTTCGGTTCCGGGTCCAACCCTTTTTTGGTTTGCTTAACGTGTCGTTCACGTTCCGCGCCGAGCATCCCAGCATGGGTACTGCTGCAATGCTCAGGGCGGCCGGTGTCGGAGTCGGCGACGAGGTGATCGTGCCGGCCTTCGGGAACGTCGAAGTCGCCGAGGCCGTGACGCTGGCCGGTGCGCTTCCGGTGTTCGCCGACATAGATCCGCTGACCTACTGCCTCGACGTGACGGCGGTGGAAGCGACCATAACTGCCCGTTCCGCCGCGGTGGTTGTCGTGCACCGGTTTGGACGGTGGGCCGACCTCAGACGGTTGCGTGAGCTGGGGCAGCGGCACGGGCTGCTGGTGCTGGAACAGGGCGAGTCCGAGGCTCCGTACGACGAGATCGCGCAGCGCCGGCAGCGAGCGTCCTACCTCGACGCGAAGCTGCGCGGTGTGCGGACCCCGGACGGCGGGGACGGGCACACCTACCAGCAGTACGTTGTTCGGGTGCCGGGGAACGGCCGGCCCGACCGGGACGCCTTCGCTCGTGCCCTGCGGGGCAAGGGAGTTGACTGCCGGGTGCCGGTGAAGACGCCGGTGCACCGCCTGCCGGAATACCGGCGCTTCGTCTCGCTGCCGGAGACAGAGATCGCCGCGGACGAGACGCTGGCGCTGCCGGTGGACGCGTCGTTGACGAAGCGGGAGATGCAGCGGATCGTCTCCGCCTGCAATGCCCTCGGCGGACTGCTGCAGCCTGCTTTCTGAACGGGTTTGGGAACCCGGGTCTGTTCGGGGTATGATCTATTCCGTTGCCGCGGGGGAAACCTCGAAAAAGGCGACAGGCCCCTATAGCTCAGTCGGCAGAGCGTCTCCATGGTAAGGAGAAGGTCAACGGTTCGATTCCGTTTGGGGGCTCCACTGAAAAGGCCCCGCCCGTCAAGGGCGGGGCCTTTTGCATGCCCTCTTCCTGCTCCTCCCGCTCAGTCCTTCTGGAGGCCCGGGACTCGCATCGCGAGAATCGCCATGTCGTCCGAGGGGGCGTCCGACGCGAAGCGCTCCACCGCGCGCATGATGCGTGCGGCGACCGCGCCGGCCGTCAGACCCGTGCAGGTCGTGAGAACGTCGGCGAGGCCGTCGTCGCCGAGCATGCGGGTGCCCTCCCGGCGTTCCGTCACCCCGTCCGTGACGCAGAGGAGGACATCGCCGGGGTCCAGGGTGACCGTCTGCTCGTACAGCTCCAGGTCCTCGATGACGCCGAGGAGCGGCTGGGGTTCGGCGGCCGCCTCGACCGTGCCGTCCTGGCGCAGACGCAGGGGGAGCGGGTGGCCGGCGCAGACCACCTTCATCTCCGCGCTGCCGTCCTCCTGGGGGCGCATCTCGCCGTACAGGAGGGTCAGGAAGCGGCTGCGGGCTCCCTCGTCGAGGATGGCCGAGTTGAGGCGCTCCAGGACGGCCGGGCCGCTGAGGCCCTCCCTGGCGAGCAGGCGCAGGGCGTGCCGGGCGAGGCCGGTGACGGCGGCCGCGTTGGGGCCCGTACCGCAGACGTCGCCGATGGCGAAGCCGTACGCGTTGTCGGAGATCGGGAAGACGTCGTAGAAGTCGCCGCCCACCTCGTTGCCCTCGCCGGCCGCGCGGTAGATGACCTCGACCTCCATGCCCTCGATGTGCGGGGTGCCCGGGGGCAGGAGGCTGCGCTGCAGGGCCTGGCTGATGGCTGTGCGCTCCGAGTACAGGCGGGCGTTGTCCAGGGCCAGCGCGGCCCGCCGGGACAGGTCCTCGGCCAGTTCCAGGATCTCCTGGCGGAAGTGCTCGTCGGTGGGCTTGCCGAGGGTGAGCATGCCGATGACGCGGTTACGGGCGACCAGGGGGAGGACCACCGTCTCGCCGCCCACGGCGGAGGCCGTGGCGAGCGTCGGGCCGATGCCGGAGGAGACCTGGCGGGTGTGGCCGCCGGCCAGGCCGAGGCTGCGCATGGAACTGCGCAGCGCGGCCTGGTGGGCACGTTCGCCGGGGACCGTCCAGACGCGGGCGCCGGGCGTGGGTACCGGGTCGGGCGGGGGCACCTTGGAGAGCAACGACTTGATGCCGTCGATGAGTTCCTCGTCCTCGTGCAGGACGTACGAGAGGTAGGGCTCAGAGGCCTGGTCGGCGATGGTGTAGACGGCGCACCAGGTGGCGAGGGTCGGGACCGTCATCTGGGCCATCAGGGCGAGGGTCTGGTCGCGGTCCAGGGTGCCGGCGAGCAGGTCGGAGGCCTCCACGAGGAAGCTGAGGGAGCCGCGGCGCAGCCGTTCCAGCTCGCCCAGACGGGCCGACTCCACGGCCAGGGCGATGCGGTCGGCGGCGAACTGGAGGCGCAGTGCCTCTTCGTTGGAGTATCTGCCCGGTGCCTCGGCCGCGACGCCCAGGGAGCCGGTCAGACGGCCCTCGACCTTCAGCGGGACCGTGATGACCGAGCGCATGCCGGTGCCGGCCAGGAGGGGGACCGCACCCGGAACGGCCACCAGGTCGTCGTGTACGGCCGGCATACGGGCCGAACCGTAGCGGCCGGGGCCGGCTTCCACGGGCACGCGCGCGAAGCGCTGACGGGCGGAGGGGAGCCCGGTGGAGGCGCGGACCTCCAACTCGGTCTCGTCGTCGGTCGCGAGGAGCAGGAACGCGGAGTCGCCGTCGAGCATGTCGCGGGCGCGTTCGACCGTGCGCTGGAGGAGGCCGTCGAGGTCGTCCGGGGCCGGGGAGCCGATGAACACCTCGAAGGGGTCGCTGCTCTGGCCGTCGGAGGCGCCGCCGGTGTCGGAGGCGGGGACGCGCAACGGGGTCTGGAGGACGGCCCGTTCGTGGTCGCGTACGAGGAGGCAGACCGTGGAGGGCTCGCCGCCGGTGTCACGGACTCTCAGGTGCGAGGCGTAGACCGGGGTCACGCGGCCGTCGGCGCCGCGGATGCCGTAGCTGCCCTCCCAGCGGGAGAGCTGCAGGGCCTCGGCGATGCCGGTACCGGTGCCGGGGGTGTGCGGCCAGGCGGCGAGGTCGGTGAGCGGTGTGCCGGTGACGTCCGTGGCGGTGTGGCCGAAGATCTCCTCCGCGTCCTCGTTCCAGGCCGAGATGGAGCCCTTGCGGTCGATCTGGACGACCGCGACCCGGACCCGGCTGTCGGCCAGGGGCAGCAGGTCGGCGGGGAGGGAGGGGCCGGCGGCGCGCGTGCCCACCGGGCGCTCGGGGAGATCGAGCTGGAACCAGACATTTTTGTGCGTGGGCGTGTACTCGACACCCCAGCGGGAGGCGAGGGCCGCGCAGAGCTGCAGGCCGCGGCCGCCCTCGCGGTCGGGGCTGCCCATGTTGACCGCGGAGCCCTGGAGCGGGACCTCGCGTTCCGGGTAGCGGTCGGCGACCTCGATGCGCACGCCGTCGTCCATGCGCAGGCAGAGCACCTCGGCGTGGGTGCCGGCGTGCACCACCGCGTTGGTCACCAGTTCGCTGGTGAGGACCACGGCGTCGTCGACGACGTCCGCGAAGCCCCAGCCCTGGAGCGTGTCGCGGACGAAGGACCGGGCGGTCGCGACCGATCGCCCCACGGGCTCGAAGCTGGCGGCCGCGCGCGCGGTGATCACAGAACTCCTCGACCGGGTCTCTACATGCGGACTTGCCTGGCCGGCAAGCTGATGCCGCTGGTGCGGCATGTGCTCGCCCGTGGGCCGTGGCTCCGGGTTGTGTCCCCCGGGGATCACTCCGGTGGTCATGGTCTGCGGCCGCCCCTCCGAATGCCCGCTCGTTCTCGTGCCACCGCCCAGGCCGGACGGACCGGTGCGGCTGGACAGCCGCATGCAAGGTTACTTACCTTCGCCGTCCGAGCGGATGCCGGTCGCCGGTGTTTACGCCCCAGGGTGTGCGGACGATGTGCGAAGGTGCCGAACTGTTATGGCCTGGTTCGGCCAGGGTGAAACACTGGGCAAGCTTCTGGAGAAGGTCCGGTCAGCCCGAGTGCGTTCCATGTACAGCGGGCAGCAGCCCCTGGTGTGGCCGGATCTCGTCTGGCAGAAATACGCAGCAGTAACTGGTACGCCCAAGTAAGCGGTACGCCGAGTATGGCGGTGTCCGAGCACAGCAGTAACGGTCGACCCCCGCGGGAGGGACACAGTGGAGTCTGGCGCAGCGGCGCGGGGCACTAAGGCGCGCGCGAAGGGCGGACCGTCCCTGAGCAGGCCGCGGGGCGGTGACGGGACCACCGCGGTGGATACGGCTTCCCTGAACCGCTTGCTGGTGGCGCTCCTGGCGATGCGGGACGGCAACTTCCGCAAGCGCCTCACGGTGTCCGGGGACGGCGTGATGTCGGAGATCGCGGCGGTCTTCAACGAGGTGGCCGACCGAAATCTCCACCTCACGGGTGAGCTGTCGCGGGTGCGGCGCGTTGTCGGACGTGAGGGAAAGCTCACGGAGCGGCTGGAGACGGGCGCCTGCGAGGGCTCCTGGGCGGCCGCCATCGACAACTCCAACGCGCTCGTCGACGACTTGGTACGGCCGGTCTCCGAGGTGGGCCGGGTCCTGACGGCGGTGGCCGAGGGCGATCTGTCGCCCCGTATGGAGTTGCGGTCGCCGTCGGCGGACGGGGCCGCCGGGCATCCGCTGCGCGGAGAGTTCCTGAAGGTCGGACGGACCGTCAACAACCTGGTCGACCAGTTGTCGACGTTCACCGACGAGGTCACGCGCGTGGCCAGCGAGGTGGGCACCGAGGGCAAGCTGGGCGGGCAGGCCCGGGTGCGCGGTATGTCCGGTTCGTGGCGGGACCTCACGGACTCCGTGAACACGATGGCGTACCGGTTGACGGCGCAGGTGCGGGACATCGCGCTGGTGACGACGGCGGTCGCCAAGGGTGATCTGTCGCGGAAGGTCACCGTTCAGGTCGCCGGCGAGATGCTGGAGCTGAAGGAAACCGTCAACACGATGGTGGACCAGCTGTCGGCGTTCTCCTCCGAGGTGACCCGGGTCGCCCGTGAGGTGGGCACGGACGGCATCCTGGGCGGTCAGGCGCACGTGCCGGGGGTCGCGGGGACGTGGAAGGAACTCACCGACTCCGTCAACACCATGGCCGGCAACCTGACGGCCCAGGTGCGGGGGATCTCCGAGGTGACCACCGCGGTCGCCAACGGTGATCTGTCCCGCAAGGTGACCGTCCCGGCGCGGGGTGAGGTCGCGCAGCTCGCCGAGACGATCAACCAGATGACCGAGACGCTGCGGATCTTCGCGGACGAGGTCACGCGCGTGGCCAACGAGGTCGGTGGCGAGGGGCGGCTCGGCGGCCAGGCGAACGTGCCGGGCGCGGCCGGTACCTGGAAGGACCTGACGGACTCCGTCAACACGGTCTTCCGGAACCTGACCACCCAGGTGCGCGACATCGCCGCGGTGACGACGGCCGTGGCCAACGGTGATCTGTCGCAGAAGGTCACCGTCGATGTGGCCGGCGAGATGCTGGAGCTGAAGAACACCGTCAACGGCATGGTCGACCAACTGTCGTCGTTCGGTGCCGAGGTCACCCGCGTGGCCCGGGAGATCGGGGTCGAGGGCGAGCTGGGCGGCCAGGCGCAGGTGCCCGGAGCCGCCGGTACCTGGAAGGACCTGACCGACTCCGTCAACACCGCGTTCCGCAACCTCACCGGTCAGGTCCGCAACATCGCGCAGGTGACGACGGCGGTGGCCAACGGTGATCTGTCGCAGAAGGTCACGGTCGACGTCTCCGGCGAGATGCTGAAGCTGAAGAACACCGTGAACACGATGGTGGACCAGCTCTCCAGCTTCGCCGACCAGGTGACGCGGATGGCCAGGGACGTGGGTACCGAGGGCCGGCTGGGCGGTCAGGCCCGGGTGGACGGCGTGTCGGGCACCTGGAAGGAGCTGACGGATTCCGTCAACTTCATGGCCGGCAACCTGACCTCCCAGGTGCGGCAGATCGCCCAGGTGACGACGGCGGTGGCGCGGGGCGACCTGTCCCAGAAGATCGACGTCGACGCGCGCGGCGAGATCCTCGAGCTGAAGAACACGATCAACACCATGGTCGACCAACTGTCCGCCTTCGCCGACCAGGTCACCAAGGTGGCCCGTGAGGTGGGTACGGAAGGCCGGCTGGGCGGTCAGGCGCAGGTGCCCGGTGTGGCCGGTGTGTGGCGGGACCTTACGGACTCCGTGAACGGCATGGCCGGGAACCTGACGGCCCAGGTGCGCAACATCGCGCAGGTCGCCACCGCGGTGGCCCGCGGTGACCTCTCCCAGAAGATCACCGTGGACGCGCGCGGTGAGATCCAGGAGCTGAAGAACACCCTTAACACGATGGTCGACCAGCTGTCGTCGTTCGCCCAGGAGGTCACGCGGGTCGCGCGCGAGGTGGGCACCGAGGGCATCCTGGGCGGCCAGGCCGAGGTGCAGGGGGTCGCGGGCACCTGGAAGGACCTCACCCAGTCCGTGAACTTCATGGCGAACAACCTGACCATCCAGGTGCGCAACATCGCCGAGGTCACGACGGCGGTCGCCAAGGGCGACCTGTCGAAGAAGATCACTGTTGACGCGAAGGGCGAGATCCTCGAGCTCGTCACGACGGTCAACACGATGGTCGACCAGCTGTCGAGTTTCGCCGAGCAGGTGACCCGGGTGGCCCGTGAGGTGGGCACCGAGGGCATCCTGGGCGGCCAGGCGCGGGTTCCGGGTGTCACGGGCATCTGGAAGGACCTCAGCAACAACGTGAACCAGATGGCCAACAACCTGACCATGCAGGTGCGGAACATCTCCCAGGTCTCGGCGGCGGTCGCCAACGGCGACCTGACCCGGCAGGTCACCATCGAGGCGAGCGGTGAGGTGGCCCAGCTCGCCGACACCATCAACACGATGGTGAAGACCCTGAGTTCGTTCGCCGACCAGGTCACCAAGGTGGCCCGTGAGGTGGGCACGGACGGCATCCTGGGCGGTCAGGCGCATGTGCCGGGCGTGGCGGGTACGTGGAAGGACCTCACCGAGTCGGTGAACCAGATGGCGTCCAACCTGACCGGCCAGGTGCGCAACATCGCCATGGTCACCACGGCCATCGCCAAGGGTGACCTGACCAAGAAGATCGACATCGACGCCCGCGGCGAGATCCTCGAACTCAAGACGACGATCAACACGATGGTCGACCAGCTGTCGAGCTTCGCCGAGGAGGTCACCCGGGTGGCCCGTGAGGTGGGCACCGAGGGGCAGCTGGGCGGCCAGGCACGCGTGCGTGACGTCGACGGCACCTGGCGGGACCTGACCGAGTCCGTGAACGAGATGGCCGGGAACCTGACCCGGCAGGTGCGGGCCATCGCGCGGGTGGCGACCGCGGTGACCCGTGGCGACCTGAACCTGAAGATCGACGTGGACGCGTCCGGCGAGATCCAGGAGCTCCAGGACTACATCAACAAGATGATCGCCAACCTGCGTGACACCACGGTCGCCAACCAGGAGCAGGACTGGCTCAAGGGCAACCTGGCCCGTATCTCCGCCCTGATGCAGGGCCGCCGCGACCTGGCGGACGTGGCCTCCCTGATCATGAGCGAGCTGACGCCGGTGGTGACCGCGCAGCACGGCGCGTTCTTCCTGGCGATGCCCCTGGTCGACGGCAAGGACACGAACCCCGAGAACGAGGACGCGTACGAACTGCGCATGCTCGGCTCGTACGGCTACTCGATGGGCTCCATGCCGACGTCGTTCCGGCCCGGTGAGGCGCTGATCGGCACGGCCGCCCAGGAGAAGCGCACGATCCTGGTGGAGAAGGCGCCCACCGGGTATCTGAAGATCTCCTCCGGCCTGGGCGAGGCCCCGCCGGCGCAGGTGATCGTGCTCCCGGTGCTGTTCGAGGGCAAGGTGCTCGGGGTGATCGAGCTGGCGTCCTTCACACCGTTCACGCAGATCCAGAAGGACTTCCTCAACCAGATCGCCGAGATGATCGCGACCAGCGTCAACACCATCTCCGTCAACACCAAGACCGAGCTGCTGCTGAAGCAGTCCCAGGAGCTGACCGAGCAGCTCCAGGAGCGGTCGGCCGAGCTGGAGAACCGGCAGAAGGCCCTCCAGGCCTCGAACGCCGAACTGGAGGAGAAGGCCGAGCTGCTGGCCCAGCAGAACCGCGACATCGAGGTGAAGAACACCGAGATCGAGGAGGCCCGGCAGGTCCTGGAGGAACGCGCCGAGCAACTCGCGGTCTCCATGCGCTACAAGAGCGAGTTCCTGGCCAACATGTCGCACGAGTTGCGCACCCCGCTCAACTCGCTGCTGATCCTGGCCAAGCTGCTCGCCGACAACGCCGAGGGCAATCTCTCGCCGAAGCAGGTGGAGTTCGCCGAGACCATCCACGGCGCAGGCTCCGACCTGCTCCAGCTGATCAACGACATCCTGGACCTGTCGAAGGTCGAGGCGGGCAAGATGGACGTCTCCCCGACGCGTATCGCGCTCGTCCAGCTCGTCGACTACGTGGAGGCCACCTTCCGGCCGCTGACCGCGGAGAAGGGCCTCGATCTGTCGGTGCGGGTCTCGCCGGAGCTGCCGGCCACCCTGCACACCGACGAACAGCGGCTCCTGCAGGTGTTGCGCAACCTGCTGTCCAACGCGGTGAAGTTCACCGACTCCGGCTCGGTGGAGCTGGTGATCCGGCCGGCGAGCGGCGATGTCCCGGCGGGGATCAGGGAGCAGCTCCTGGAGGCCGGTTCGCTCAGTGACCCGGACGCGCCGCTGATCGCGTTCTCGGTGACCGACACCGGCATCGGCATCGCGGCCAGCAAGATGCGGGTGATCTTCGAGGCGTTCAAGCAGGCCGACGGCACGACCAGCCGCAAGTACGGCGGTACCGGCCTCGGACTGTCGATCTCGCGTGAGATCGCGCAGTTGCTGGGCGGTGAGATTTACGCGCAGAGCGAGCCGGGCCGTGGCTCCACGTTCACGCTCTACCTGCCGCTGCACCCCAGTGAGCTGCCGCCGCAGGGCTACCAGCAGCCCATGCCGCAGCTGGAGGCCGGGGACCTGGTCGCCTCGCAGAACCACGCCTCGGAGTTGTCCGGCGCGGAGATCGAGACGCCGGCCGAGGTGAAGTCGTACCGGGAGACCCAGAACGGCGCCGCCGCGCTCTTCAGGCGCCGGCGCCGGGGGGCTCCGATGGCCGAGGCGTGGCCGGTGCTGGCCGAGCAGGAGGTGACGCCCGCGCAGTCGCGCCGGGGCATGCGGTTCGGCGGCGAGAAGGTGCTGATCGTCGACGACGACATCCGCAACGTCTTCGCGCTCACCAGCGTTCTCGAGCAGCACGGCCTGTCGGTGCTGTACGCGGAGAACGGCCGGGAGGGCATCGAGGTCCTGGAACAGCACGACGACGTCGCGGTCGTCCTGATGGACATCATGATGCCCGAGATGGACGGCTATGCGACGACCAACGCGATTCGCCGGATGCCGCAGTTCGCCGGGCTGCCGATCATCGCACTCACCGCGAAGGCGATGAAGGGCGACCGGGAGAAGGCCATCGAGTCGGGTGCCTCCGACTACGTCACCAAGCCGGTCGACCCCGATCATCTTCTGGCGGTGATGGAGCAGTGGATGCGCGCGGAGTGACCGGAAGGGCCGGGTGTGATGTGAACGTTGCGGGAACCTTCCGTGAGCACGGGGAGTTGCCGGGTCAGGGGGGTGGAACCCGTGTAGAAGTGCGGGATCGGGGGAACCTTCTGGTCTCCGGCTGCGTTTCTGCTACGTGCACAGTGACATCGCGGTGACAGGGTGTGGCGACAGGCGGGGTGCGGCTACCATGACCGGCACAAGGACGGGCGGCGAAAGGGAGTCGTCCCCTGGGGCGGCGCCCGGTGCACATCCGGGGCGAGGAGGGCGGGCCATGGTGCAGAAGGCCAAGATCCTCCTGGTCGATGACCGGCCGGAGAATCTGCTGGCGCTGGAGGCCATCCTCTCTGCGCTCGATCAGACACTGGTGCGGGCATCGTCCGGGGAGGAAGCGCTCAAGGCACTGCTCACGGACGACTTCGCGGTCATTCTGCTGGACGTCCAGATGCCGGGCATGGACGGTTTCGAGACCGCGGCGCACATCAAGCGGCGGGAGCGGACCCGGGACATCCCGATCATCTTCCTCACCGCCATCAACCACGGCCCTCACCACACCTTCCGGGGCTACGCCGCGGGTGCGGTCGACTACATCTCCAAGCCCTTCGACCCGTGGGTGCTGCGCGCCAAGGTCTCGGTCTTCGTCGAGCTGTACATGAAGAACTGCCAGCTGCGCGAGCAGGCGGCGCTGCTGCGGCTCCAGTTGGAGGGCGGCGGCAAGGGCGCGGTCGCCGGCAAGGAGCCCGCGGGACTGCTCGCCGAGCTGTCCGCGCGGCTCGCGGCGGTCGAGGAGCAGGCCGAGGCGCTGTCCAAGCAGCTGGACGACGAGTCCGCGGACGCGGCCGCGGTGGCCACGGCGGCCCACCTGGAGCGCAAACTCACCGGCCTGCGCCGGGCGCTCGACGCCCTCGAACCGGGTACCAGCGGCTCCACTCCGCCGCTCCCGTCGCAGAACTGACCGCGATCGCGGACACAGTTGCCCATGAGCGAGCGTCAGTTCCACGCCCCGCGACGGGCGACACGAACGGGTGAAGCTGTGGGCACACGTGTCCCGCGTGGCATCCCCCGGTAACCTCACACCCATGGCCTCACGTCCCTCGGCAGCCAAGAAGCAGCCCGCGAAGAAGGCCGCTGCCTCGAAGGCTCCGGCGAAGAAGGCCGCCGCGAAGAACGCCCCGGCCAAGAAGGCGCCCGCCAAGAGGACCGCGGCGAAGAAGTCCGCGCCGCCGCCCAAGCCGGCGCCCAGCCCCACCGGGGGCGTGTACCGCCTGGTGCGCGCCCTCTGGCTGGGTCTCGCGCACGCCGTCGGCGCCGTCTTCCGCGGCATAGGACAGGGCGCCAAGAACCTGGACCCCGCGCACCGCAAGGACGGCGTCGCCCTGCTGCTGCTCGGCGCCGCCCTGATCGTGGCCGCCGGAACCTGGGCCGACCTGCGCGGTCCCGTCGGCGACCTGGTCGAGATCCTGGTCACCGGCGCCTTCGGCCGCCTCGACCTGCTGGTGCCGATCCTGCTCGCGATGATCGCCGTACGGTTCATGCGCCATCCCGAGCAGCCGGAGGCCAACGGCCGGATCGTCATCGGCCTGTCCGCTCTGGTCATCGGCGTGCTGGGCCAGGTCCACATCGCCTGCGGCGCGCCCGCCCGCAGCGACGGGATGCAGGGCATAAGGGATGCCGGCGGCCTCATCGGCTGGGCGGCGGCGACCCCGCTGACGTACACCATGACCGAGGTCCTCGCCGTACCGCTGCTGGTGCTGCTCACGGTCTTCGGACTGCTCGTGGTCACCGCGACCCCGGTGAACGCCGTCCCGCAGCGGCTGCGGGCGCTCGGCGTGCGCCTCGGTCTGCTGCACGACCCCGAGCCGGACGAGTACCCGGAGTACGGCGGAGACGACGAGCGCTACGACGAGCAGTGGCGCGAGGCGCTGCCCGCGCGCCCCCGCAGGCGCTCCGGCGCCCCCCAGGACTACGACCCCGACAATGCCGAGCAGGAGGCCCTCGCCAAGCGCCGGGGCCGCCCGCGGCGCTCCGCCGTGCCGCAGCCCGAGCTGGGCCGCCAGATGGACGCCGTGGACGTCGCGGCGGCCGCCGCGGCCGCGCTCGACGGTGCCGTCCTGCACGGCATGCCGCCCTCCCCGCTCGTCGCGGACCTCACCCAGGGCGTCAGCGTCGGTGACCGCGAGGACACCACGCCCGTGCCGGCACCGAGCCCGAGCCCGGTCCCGGCCGCCCGGCCCAAGCAGGAGAAGCTCAAGATCGAGCCGGTCGTCGCCGACCTGACCAAACCGGCGCCCGAGGAGCCCCGCGAGCTGCCCCCGCGCGCCGAGCAGCTCCAGCTCTCCGGCGACATCACCTACTCGCTGCCGTCGCTGGACCTCCTCACCCGCGGCGGTCCCGGCAAGGCCCGCAGCGAGGCCAACGACCGGGTGGTCGCCTCGCTCACCAACGTCTTCTCGGAGTTCAAGGTCGACGCGGCCGTCACCGGCTTCACCCGCGGGCCGACGGTCACCCGCTACGAGGTCGAGCTCGGCCCCGCCGTGAAGGTCGAGCGGATCACCGCCCTCACCAAGAACATCGCCTACGCCGTCGCCAGCCCGGACGTGCGGATCATCAGCCCGATCCCCGGCAAGTCCGCGGTCGGCATCGAGATCCCCAACACCGACCGCGAGATGGTCAACCTCGGGGACGTGCTGCGGCTCGCCGAGTCCGCCGAGGACGACGACCCGATGCTGGTCGCGTTCGGCAAGGACGTCGAGGGCGGCTACGTCATGCACTCGCTGGCGAAGATGCCGCACATGCTCGTGGCCGGCGCCACCGGCTCCGGCAAGTCGTCCTGCATCAACTGCCTGATCACGTCGGTCATGATGCGGGCGACCCCGGAGGACGTGCGGATGGTCCTCGTCGACCCCAAGCGGGTCGAGCTGACCGCCTACGAGGGCATCCCGCACCTGATCACGCCGATCATCACCAATCCGAAGCGGGCCGCCGAGGCGCTGCAGTGGGTCGTCCGCGAGATGGACCTGCGCTACGACGACCTGGCCGCGTTCGGGTTCCGGCACATCGACGACTTCAACAAGGCGATCCGCGAGGGCAGGGTCAAGCTGCCCGAGGGCAGTGAGCGGGAGCTGCAGCCGTATCCGTACCTGCTGGTGATCGTCGACGAGCTCGCCGACCTGATGATGGTCGCCCCGCGCGACGTCGAGGACGCGATCGTGCGCATCACGCAGCTCGCGCGGGCGGCCGGCATCCACCTGGTGCTCGCCACCCAGCGCCCGTCGGTAGACGTGGTCACCGGTCTCATCAAGGCGAACGTGCCCTCCCGGCTCGCCTTCGCCACCTCCTCGCTCGCCGACAGCCGCGTCATCCTCGACCAGCCCGGCGCCGAGAAACTCATCGGCAAGGGCGACGGACTCTTCCTGCCGATGGGGGCGAACAAACCGACCCGTATGCAGGGCGCGTTCGTCACCGAGGAGGAGGTCGCCGTCGTCGTCCAGCACTGCAAGGACCAGATGGCGCCGGTCTTCCGGGACGACGTCACCGTGGGCTCCAAGCAGAAGAAGGAGATCGACGAGGACATCGGCGACGACCTCGACCTGCTCTGCCAGGCGGCCGAGCTGGTCGTCTCCACCCAGTTCGGTTCCACGTCCATGCTCCAGCGCAAGCTGCGCGTCGGCTTCGCCAAGGCCGGCCGGCTCATGGACCTCATGGAGTCGCGCGGGGTGGTCGGACCGAGCGAGGGGTCCAAGGCGCGTGACGTTCTGGTGAAACCCGATGAGCTGGACGGGGTGCTTGCTGTGATCCGTGGGGAGTCCGAGGGGTAGGTCTGTACCAGGGCCGCGGACGCCTGCCGGCCCGGGAGGAGTCATTGTCGTGATCCACCCGTTAGGGACCGCTGGGCAACCGTTTCCCTTAGTCGTACGTCAAGTTGAGCGAGAGGAAAGGTGTGCAACCCGTTGCGGGCGTACACCTGACCCGTCATCGGGATGTCGGGCCATACCGATGGCGTACAAAGTCGTACCGTCCGGTTGCCTCACCCTTTTGCACCCCCCTTAGACTGAACCTCCAGCACAGGTGGCTACACGCTCGAAAGGCGCCCCCGTGTCCATCGGCAGCAACTCCCCTGAAGACGAGCGTCCGTTCCCAGACGTGTCCGAGGAAAACCGCCCCTCCGTAGGCCGAGCCCTCATGCAGGCCCGCATCGCCGCCGGGCTGACCGTCGACAGCATCAGCGGGAGCACCCGGGTCCGTATCGCCATCGTGCGCGCCATCGAGGCCGACGACTTCGCCCCCTGCGGCGGCGACGTCTACGCCCGCGGGCACATCCGGACCCTGGCCAAGGCCGTCGGTCTCGACCCCGAGCCGCTGCTCGCGCAGTTCGCGGCGGAGCACGGCGGTGGGCGGCCCGCGCCGACGCCCGCCGCGCCGCTCTTCGAGGCGGAACGTATCCGCCCCGAGCGGCGCGGGCCCAACTGGACGGCGGCCATGGTGGCCGCGATCGTCGTCGTGGTCGGTTTCGTCGGCTTCACCGCCCTCAAGGGCGGCGGTGACGACGCGAAGCAGCCGGTCGCCGAGGGCCCCGCCCCGACGACCGGCAAGCCGGCCTCGCCGACCCCGAAGGAGAGCAAGCCCGGCAAGACCCCCGCGCCCTCCGACAGCGCGATCGCCGCCGCGCCCCAGGACAAGGTCACCGTCCAGGTCAGCGCGGTGGGCGGACGCAGCTGGATCTCGGCCAAGGACCACAACGGCCGGATGCTCTTCGACGGGCTCCTGAAGCAGGGCGACTCCAAGACCTTCCAGGACAGCACCAAGATCAACCTGATCCTCGGCGACGCCGGCGCCATCCAGCTCTACGTCAACGGCAAGAAGATCGAGGACCAGTTCCGGCCCGGCGCGGTGGAGCGCCTGACGTACACCAAGGGCGACCCGGAAGTCGGATAATCATCTGGATTGTGCGCGTACCCAAGGGGTTGGCCATGATCGGCCAGCCCCTTCGACGTGGGCTGTCAGTGAGACAAAGTAGTCTTGAGCCCATGCCTGAACGCCGTACCGTCGCACTAGTCACTCTCGGCTGCGCCCGTAACGAGGTGGACTCGGAGGAGCTCGCAGGCCGTTTGGAGGCGGACGGCTGGCAGCTCGTCGAGGACGCGTCCGACGCCGACGTCGCCGTGGTCAACACCTGTGGATTCGTCGAAGCCGCGAAGAAGGACTCCGTCGACGCCCTCCTCGAGGCCAACGACCTCAAGAGCCAGGGCAGAACCCAGGCCGTCGTGGCGGTGGGCTGCATGGCCGAGCGGTACGGCAAGGAACTCGCCGAGGCGCTGCCCGAGGCGGACGGCGTGCTCGGCTTCGACGACTACGCCGACATCTCCGACCGGCTGCAGACCATCCTGGGCGGCGGCATCCACGCCTCGCACACCCCGCGCGACCGCCGCAAGCTGCTGCCCATCAGCCCGGCCCAGCGGCAGGACTCGGCCGCGGCGGTGGCGCTCCCGGGGCACGGCCCGGCCGACCTCCCGGAGGGCGTCGCGCCCGCCTCCGGCCCGCGTGCGCCCCTGCGCCGCCGCCTGGACGGCTCCCCGGTCGCCTCGGTCAAGCTCGCCTCCGGCTGCGACCGGCGCTGCTCCTTCTGCGCCATCCCGTCCTTCCGCGGCTCCTTCATCTCACGCCGGCCCAGCGACGTGCTGAACGAGACCCGCTGGCTGGCCGAACAGGGCGTGAAGGAGATCATGCTGGTCTCCGAGAACAACACCTCCTACGGCAAGGACCTCGGCGACATCCGCCTCCTGGAATCCCTGCTGCCGGAGCTGGCCGAGGTCGACGGCATCGAGCGGGTGCGCGTCAGCTACCTCCAGCCCGCCGAGATGCGCCCCGGCCTGATCGACGTACTGACCTCCACCCCGAAGGTCGTCCCGTACTTCGACCTGTCCTTCCAGCACTCCGCCCCGGGTGTGCTGCGCGCCATGCGCCGCTTCGGTGACACCGACCGCTTCCTGGAGCTGCTCGACACCATCCGGTCCAAGGCCCCGCAGGCCGGCGTCCGCTCCAACTTCATCGTCGGCTTCCCCGGTGAGTCCGAGTCCGACCTCGCCGAGCTGGAGCGCTTCCTGAACGGCGCACGGCTCGACGCCATCGGCGTCTTCGGCTACTCCGACGAGGAGGGCACCGAGGCGGCGACCTACGAGCACAAGCTCGCCGAGGAGGTCGTCGCCGACCGCCTCGCGCACATCTCCCGGCTTGCCGAGGAGCTCGTCTCGCAGCGGGCCGAGGAGCGCCTCGGGGAGACCGTGCACGTCCTCGTGGAGTCCGTGGACGACGAGGACGGTGTCTACGGCCGGGCGGCCCACCAGGCGCCCGAGACGGACGGACAGGTGCTGCTCACCAGCGGCGCGGAACTGCGCATCGGCCGTATGGTCGAGGCGAAGGTGGTCGGTACGGAGGGTGTCGACCTGGTGGCCGAGCCGCTGCAGGGCTCGCCCGCGTGGAGTGAGGAGGCCGGCAGATGACCGGAGTCCCGGCGTCCGCCGCGGGCGGCTCGTCCGGCGCGCCCGGCGCCCCGGGCTCCGCCGCCACTCCCGGCGCCGCCCGGGATTCCGGTTCCCACGGATCCGGTTCCCAGGACGAGCGGCCCGTACGCGGCGGGAAGATCGCCGCTGCCGCCGTCAACCAGGCCAGCCTGTGGAACGTCGCCAATCTGCTGACCATGCTCCGGCTGCTCCTGGTGCCCGGCTTCGTCGCGCTGATGCTGGCCGGCGGGGGATACGACCCGGCCTGGCGCTCGCTCGCCTGGGCGGCCTTCGCCGTCGCCATGATCACCGACCTGTTCGACGGGCATCTGGCGCGCACCTACGACCTGGTCACCGACTTCGGGAAGATCGCCGACCCCATCGCCGACAAGGCGATCATGGGGGCGGCGCTGATCTGCCTGTCCGGGCTGGGCGATCTGCCCTGGTGGGTGACGATCGTGATCCTCGCCCGGGAACTCGGCATCACGCTGATGCGTTTCGTGGTCATCCGCTACGGCGTGATCCCGGCCAGCCGCGGCGGCAAGCTCAAGACCCTCACCCAGGGCGTCGCGGTGGGGATGTACGTGCTGGCACTGACGGGGTGGCTGGCGACCGCGAGGTTCTGGGTGATGGCCGCGGCCGTCGTCCTGACCGTCGTCACCGGCCTCGACTACGTGAGACAGGCCATTGTGCTGCGGCGGCAGGGAATCGCCGAACGCGCGGCGGTGTCGGAGGAGACGGAAGCGTGAATTCGATGGCCGCCGAACTGGTGCGACTACTGACGGTGGCGGGGCGGACCCTCGCTGTCGCCGAGTCGCTGACCGGCGGCCTGGTCGCCGCGGAGATCACCGCGGTCCCCGGGGCCTCGAAGGTGTTCCGCGGTTCCGTCACCGCCTACGCCACCGAGCTGAAGCACGAGCTGCTGGGTGTCGACGCCACCCTGCTGGCCCAGCGCGGAGCGGTGGATCCGCAGGTCGCGGCCCAGATGGCCGCCGGAGTGCGCAGGGCGCTGGGCGCCGACTGGGGCCTCGCGACCACCGGCGTCGCCGGTCCGGATCCGCAGGACGGCCAACCCGTCGGGACGGTTTTCGTGGCCATCGACGGGCCGTTCGGCCCTGGTTCCGGTTCTGCCGCTGGCGGAAAAGTGGAGGCCCTGCGGTTGAACGGCGACCGCGCGGAAATCCGTAGAGAGAGTGTACGGAGCGTACTCGCACTGCTCCTGAGGGAGCTGGTGGGCGAACAGACCGGGAATGAGCGGACACAGGATACGGAACAGAACGGGGGGTTTTGATGTTTGCAGCCCTGAGTGAACACGACATCGCTCCCCGCACGGCCGCGGCGCAAGGCGGTACGGTGGGGCGTGAAGGATGCGGCTACGCGGTCCGAGGAGGGAGCCACCGATGATTCTGCTCCGTCGCCTGCTGGGTGACGTGCTGCGTCGGCAGCGCCAGCGCCAGGGCCGTACTCTGCGCGAAGTCTCCTCGTCCGCCCGAGTCTCACTCGGCTATCTCTCCGAGGTGGAGCGGGGGCAGAAGGAGGCTTCCTCCGAGCTGCTCTCCGCCATCTGCGACGCGTTGGACGTACGGATGTCCGAGCTCATGCGAGAAGTGAGCGACGAGCTCGCCCTCGCCGAGCTGGCCCAGTCCGCCCAGGCAACCCAGTCCGTGCCCACGCCGGTGCGCCCGATGCTGGGTACCGTCTCGGTGACCGGTGTGCCACCGGAACGGGTGACCATCAAGGCGCCCGCCGAGGCGGTGGACGTGGTCGCCGCGTGACGCCTGCGCGGACGTAGACCCACACGGCGCCGACCTGGTGTCGAAGAAGTGCGTGAGGCCCCGGCCGGGGCCTTCCCGGGAGGACCTGGGGAGGTACGGCCGGGGCTTTCGCGCGCCTGCGGCGGTGTGCGCCCGTTTGCCGCTGTCCGGGAGGCCGGTCATGGTGGAGGGACGTGACAGGGGGCGAACGACCGGAGAGCACACATGTACGTCGTGAAGAGCCCGCTGTCCGACGCGGACCTGAAGACCGTGGCCGACGCACTGCAGGGCGCCCTCGTCGACCTGGTGGACCTGGCACTGGCCGCCAAGCAGATCCACTGGAACGTGGTCGGGCCCCGCTTCCGGACCGTCCACCTCCAGCTGGACGAGGTCGTGGACACGGCCCGGGCGCACTCCGACACCGTCGCGGAGCGGGCGGCGGCGCTGGGCGTCTCACCGGACGGGCGCGCGGCCACCGTGGCCGCCGGCAGCGGCACCGGGGCCGTCCCCGGGAGCTGGGTCAAGGACTCGGACGCGGTGGCGGCCCTGGTGGACGCGCTGGGCGCGGCGATCACCCGGATGCGGGAGCGGGTGCGGGCGACCGCCGAGGCGGACCCGGTCTCCCAGGACCTCTTCATCGGGATCACGGCGGATCTGGAGAAGCACCACTGGATGTTCCAGGCGGAGAACGCCTAGCAGCGGCCGGTGCCGGCCCACGGCCGTTGCATCGATGAGCTCTCGGTGCGCCTCCCCGGTGGGCCGGGCGGCGTTCTAGCGTCCGGCTGGAGGTGACGGCCATGGTGGGGCGGATAGTGCGCTGGGGGGCTGTACTGGGGCTGGCGGCGGTGTGGTGGTGGGCCGTGCTGCGGATCGTCTACACCGGCGGTGCCGGGGCGCTGGAGGGGACCGTGGCGGCCGGCGGGTGGGGGCTGAGCCTGCTGCCGGTGAACTGTGTGCCGAGGTCCCGGGCGGCGGGGGCGCTGGGGCCGGCGCGGTGGCGGACGGCCTGGCGGTCGCGGGGGGCTACCACGGCATCGCCACCCCTCCGTTCGGGCGCAGGATCTGGCCCGTCGTGAACGAGGAGGCGTCGGACGCCAGATAGAGCACGGCGTGCGCGACGTCCTCGGCCTCGCCGACCCGGCCCAATGGCGACATCCGGGCCATCCGGTCCTCCGTCCGCCGCTGCTCCGCACCGTCGTCGCGATCGGTCATGGGGGTGCGGGTCCAGCCCGGGGCGACCGCGTTGACGCGGATGCCCTGCCGGCCGACCTCGCTCGCCAGCGTCCTGGTCAGCTGGACCACGGCCGCCTTGGCCGCGCCGTAGCAGAGCAGGCCGGGGCCGCCGGTGTCGATCGCGCCGGAGGCCATGGTGATGATGCTGCCGCCTCTCCGCCCGGCCAGCATCACCCGTGCCGCCTCCTGGCAGGCGTACAGCACCCCCTTGAAGTTGACGCCCAGCACCCGGTCGAGATCCTCGTCCCGGGTCTCCAGGACCGGGCTGCGGTGCATGATCCCGGCGATCGCCGCCATGACGTCCAGCCGCTCGCAGGACCGGACCGCCTGCCCGAGCCGCGCCCGGTCGGTGACGTCGAGGGTGTGGACGCGGGCGGTGCCGCCCCGGTCCTCGACCAGCCTCGCCGTCTCGTGCAGGCCGTCCGCGTCCCGGTCGGCACAGTGCACGGTCGCGCCCGCCTCCGCGAGCAGCACGGCCGATGCCCGGCCGATGCCGCCGGCGGCGCCGGTGACGAATGCGGTGCGTCCGGTGAGGTCGTACGCCGTGAGGGGCATGAGGGGACGGTACGAGCGTTTCTGACGGGTCGTCAATTGGTTGTGCGGGGGCGGGATTCCTGGATGCGCCGGGAATCCGGGGCGGGGGCCGGGCCGGTCTGGCAGGCGGGGCACCAGTAGGTGGGGCGCTCGCGGGAGCCGTCGCCCTGGTCGGCGCGGCGGATCGGGGTGTGGCAGCGCAGGCAGGGGCGGGGTGCGCGGCCGTAGACGAACAGGTCGTGCCCGCGCAGGCCGGTGGTCCGGCGCACCGGGCGGTCGCGGTTGGCCTCCAGGAGGCGCTGGGCGAGGCCGGGGAGCCGTGCGGCACGGTCGGCGGGGAGCGCGCCGACCGGGAGCCAGGGGGTCGCCCCGATCAGGAAGCAGAGCTCGCTCTTGTAGATGTTGCCGATCCCGGCGAGGTTGCGCTGGTCGAGCAGGGCCTCGCCGAGCGGGCGGGCCGGGTCCGCGAGGATGTTGGCGAGGGCGCGGTCGGGGTTCCAGTCGGGGCCCAGCAGGTCGGGTCCCAGGTGGCCCACGGCGCGTTCCTCCTCGCCGGTGCGCAGGAACTCCAGGACCTGGAGGCGGTACCCGACCGCCGCGCGGTCGGCGGTGGAGAGGATCGCCCGGATCTGGTGCGCGGGACCGCCCCGCCAGCGCTCACCGGTGCCGTAGACCTTCCACGCGCCTTCCATCCGCAGGTGCGTGTGCAGGGTCAGGCCGCCCTCGAAGCGGGTGAGCAGGTGCTTGCCGCGCGCGGTGGTGCCGAGGACGGTACGGCCGGTGAGGTCGACGGTGGCGTACTTGGGCACCCGGAAGTCGCTGCGGGTCAGCACCTGGCCGGCGAGGGCGTCGTGCAGGCGCCTCGCGGCCTGCCAGACCGTGTCACCTTCGGGCATGGCTCAAGGGTGGCACGGGAGAGGCGAGGCGGGCGGGGAGAGCGCGTGGCGGCGCGACGGGCCGGGGATGGCGTGCGGGTGTGCGGTTCTCATGGCGGTTCACGCCCGGATCCGCAGGCCGCGCGGGGTCGCGATGAAGCCCGCCGCCTCCAGGAGGGTGCCCTGGGGCGAGGTCAGGGCCGAGGCGCCGTTGACGCGCTCCACCGTGACCGTGCCGAGGGCGCCCGCGCGGGCGGCGGCCGCGAGGGCCTCCGCCGCCGTACGGAGCCGGGTGTCGTCGTCGGCGGCCGTGTCGGGGGCGGAGGGCCAGGCCAGCAGGGTCTTGCCGCCGCGCTCCATGTAGAGGGTCAGCTCGCCGTCGACCAGGACCACCAGCGAGCCCGCCTTCCGGCCCGGCTTGTGCCCGGCGCCGGTCGGGGGCTCGGGCCAGGGGAGGGCGGCGCCGTAGGCGTTGGCCGGGTCGGCGGCGGCGAGGACCACGGCTCTGGGGTCGGGTGCGGCGGGAGTGCGGGCACGGTGGCTGCCGTAGGCGTAGGGGTTCGGACCGTAGGTGTTCGGGCTGTAGGGGTTTGCGGGGCTGCCGCCTCCAGGGCTGCCGCCTCGGGGGCCGCCGTAGCCGGGGGCGGCGAAGGGGTCGGCCGGGGCGAGGTCCTTGGGGGAGACGTAGTCGCCGGGAGCGGCCGGCGGCTCGGGCGGCCAGGTGAAGTCGCCGTCCAGGTCGGGGAGGCCGGCCGCGTCGAAGGGGCCGAGGGGATCGAGCGCGTCGGTGGGGGCAGGAGCGCCGTGACCGCCGTCCGGGCCGGTGAACGGGGTGGTTCCGGTGCTGCCGAAGCCGGTGCCCGGCAGGCCCTCGCCCCGCTCGCGGGCGCCTGACACCGCGCGCAGCCGGTCGACCGCGCCGTCCATGGCGAACTGGGCCGCGCCCAGACCCTCGACGACGTAACCCCGGCGTGCCTGACCGCTCTCCTCGAACGCCGACAGGATCCGGTACACCGCCGAGAAGCCGCCCTCCACGCCCTCCGCCGCCACCGCGCCCCGGGTCACCACACCGTGCCGGTCCAGGAGGGTACGGGCCAGGGCGTGGGCGCGCACGGTGGTGTCCGGCTCGCGCTCCGGCAGCAGGGACCAGCGCCCGGCCACGGTCGGCGGGCCGGTACGGGAGGCGGGGCGGGCGGCGGCCGTCAGGGAGCCGTAGCGGCCGCGCGGGACGGCGCGCTTGGCGCGATGGGCGGTGGAGCCCGCGGTACGGCCCGAGCCCAGCAGGGAGCGCATCGGGGCCAGTGTGTCGTTGGTGAGCCGCCCGGACCAGGCCAGGTCCCAGAGGGCGTCGGCCAGTTGGGGATCAGTGGCGTCGGGATGGGTGGTCGCGCGGACCTGGTCGGCGATCTGGCGGAAGAACAGGCCGTAGCCGCCGGAGAGGGCGTCGAGGACCGACTGGTGGAGGGCGGTGAGCTCCAGCGGGTGCGGCGGCGGGAGGAGCACGGGGGCCGCGTCCGCCAGATAAAGGGAGACCCAGCCGTCCTTGCCGGGCAGGGCGCCCGCGCCGGCCCACACGATCTCGCCCGCCGCGGTGAGTTCGTCGAGCATCGCGGGCGAGTAGTTCGCCACCCGGGACGGCAGCACCAGCTTCTCCAGGGCCGACGCCGGCACGGACGAGCCCTGCAGCTGCTCGACGGCGCGCACCAGTCCGTCGACTCCGCGCAGCCCGTGCCCTCTGCCGATGTGCTGCCACTGCGGCAGGAACTGGGCGAGCGCGGCCGGTGCCACCGGCTCCAGCTCGTGCCGGAGCGCGGCCAGGGAACGGCGGCGCAGCCTGCGCAGCACCGCCGCGTCGCACCACTCCTGGCCGATGCCCGCCGGATGGAACTCGCCCTGTACGACCCGACCGCTCGCGGTGAGCCGCTGCAACGCGCCCTCGGTGACCGCCACTCCGAGCCCGAAGCGGGCGGCCGCGGTGGCCGACGTGAACGGGCCATGGGTGCGCGCGTACCGCGCGAGGAGGTCGCCCAGCGGATCCTTCACCGGCTCCATGAAGGCCTCGGGGACGCCGACGGGCAGCGCCGTGCCGAGGGCGTCGCGGAGCCGGCCCGCGTCCTCGATCGCCGCCCAGTGGCCGGCACCGCCGATCCGCACCTTGATGGCCCTGCGGGCCCCCGCCAGCTCCGCGGCCCACTGCGGCTCGGCGCCCCGCTCCGCCAACTCGGCGTCCGTCAGCGGCCCGAGCAGCCGCAGCACGTCGGCCACGCCCTCGGGGTCCTTGATCCGGCGGTCCTCGGCCAGCCACTGGAGCTCGCGCTCCAGCTCGGTCAGTACCTCCGCGTCGAGCAGCTCACGCAGCTCCGCCTGGCCCAGCAGCTCGGCCAGCAGCCGGGAGTCCAGGGAGAGCGCGGCCGCGCGGCGCTCGGCGAGCGGGGAGTCACCCTCGTACAGGAACTGGGCGACATAGCCGAAGAGGAGGGAGCGGGCGAACGGGGACGGCTCCGGGGTGGTGACCTCGACCAACCGGACCTTGCGTGCTTCGAGGTCGCTCATCAGCTCGACGAGTCCGGGGACGTCGAAGACGTCCTGGAGGCACTCGCGGACCGCCTCCAGGACGATCGGGAACGAACCGAACTCGCTGGCCACCTGGAGCAGTTGGGCGGCGCGCTGGCGCTGCTGCCACAGCGGGGTGCGCTTGCCGGGGCTGCGCCGCGGCAACAGGAGCGCGCGGGCGGCGCATTCGCGGAAGCGGGAGGCGAACAGGGCCGAGCCGCCGACCTGGTCGGTGACGATCTGGTCGACCTCGCCCTTGTCGAAGGCGACGTCAGCCGCGCCGACGGGCGCCTGTTCGGCGTCGACCGCCGTGTTCAAAGGCGTGCCGGCCTTCAGGGGCGCCTGGTCCAGCAGGTCGAGGCCCATCAGGTCGGCGTCGGGCAGCCGCAGCACGATGCCGTCGTCGGCGTGCATGACCTGGGCGTCCATGCCGTACCGCTCGGAGAGCCGGGCCCCGAGGGCGAGCGCCCACGGGGCGTGGACCTGGGCACCGAAGGGGGAGTGGACGACCACCCGCCAGTCGCCCAGCTCGTCACGGAAGCGCTCCACGACGATCGTCCGGTCGTCCGGGACATGACCGCAGGCCTCGCGCTGTTCGTCCAGGTACGACAGCACGTTGTCCGCCGCCCAGGCGTCCAGGCCCGCCGCGAGGAGGCGCAGCCGGGCGTCGTCCTTGGGGAGCGAGCCGACCTCACGCAGGAACGCGCCGACCGCGCGGCCCAGTTCGAGCGGGCGGCCCAGCTGGTCACCCTTCCAGAAGGGCAGGCGGCCCGGGACGCCGGGGGCGGGGGAGACGAGCACGCGGTCACGGGTGATGTCCTCGATGCGCCAGGAGCTGGTGCCCAGGGTGAAGACATCGCCCACCCGGGACTCGTACACCATCTCCTCGTCCAGCTCGCCGACCCGGCCGCCGCCCTTCTTGGGGTCGGAGCCGGCCAGGAAGACGCCGAAGAGGCCGCGGTCGGGAATGGTGCCGCCGGAGGTGACGGCGAGCCGCTGGGCACCGGGGCGGCCGGTGACCGTCCCCGCCACCCGGTCCCAGACCACGCGGGGGCGCAGCTCCGCGAACGCGTCCGACGGGTAGCGGCCCGCGAGCATGTCGAGGACCGCGGTGAACGCCGACTCGGGGAGCGAGGCGAAGGGGGCCGCGCGGCGGACGGTGGCGAGCAGGTCGTCGACCTGCCAGGTGTCCAGTGAGGTCATCGCGACCAGCTGCTGGGCCAGCACGTCGAGGGGGTTGGCCGGGACCCTCAGGGACTCGATGGAACCGGTGCGCATCCGCTCGGTGACCACGGCCGCCTGCACCAGGTCGCCCCGGTACTTGGGGAAGACCACGCCGGTGGAGACCGCGCCGACCTGGTGCCCCGCGCGGCCGACGCGCTGCAGACCGGAGGCCACCGACGGCGGGGACTCGACCTGGACGACCAGGTCCACCGCGCCCATGTCGATGCCCAGTTCGAGACTGGAGGTGGCCACCACGGCGGGCAGCCGGCCGGCCTTCAGGTCCTCCTCCACCAGGGCGCGCTGCTCCTTGGAGACCGACCCGTGGTGCGCGCGGGCGAGGACCGGCGGGGCGCCGTGGGCCGCGCCCGAACCGCCCATCAGCTCGGCCGGGGAGTGGTGCTCGTCCAGCGGCTCGCCGGTCGCGCGCTCGTAGGCGATCTCGTTGAGCCGGTTGCACAGCCGCTCCGCCAGGCGGCGCGAGTTCGCGAACACGATCGTCGACCGGTGCGCCTGCACCAGGTCGGCGATCCGCTCCTCCACATGCGGCCAGATCGACGGCTTCTCGGCGCCGTCAGCGCCGTCGGTGGCCGGGGAGCCGCCCAGCTCTCCCATGTCCTCCACCGGGACGACGACGGAGAGGTCGAACTCCTTGCCGGACTTCGGCTGGACGATCTCCACCTTGCGGCGGGGCGAGAGATAGCGGGCCACCTCGTCGACCGGGCGGACGGTCGCCGAGAGGCCGATGCGGCGGGCCGGCTTCGGCAGCAGCTCGTCCAGCCGCTCCAGGGAGAGCGCGAGGTGCGCGCCGCGCTTGGTGCCGGCGACCGCGTGCACCTCGTCCAGGATCACCGTCTCGATGCCGGTCAGCGCGTCGCGCGTGGCCGACGTCAGCATCAGGAACAGGGACTCCGGAGTGGTGATCAGGATGTCCGGCGGCCGGGTGGACAGGGCTCGGCGCTCGGCGGCCGGGGTGTCTCCGGAGCGGATGCCCACCCTGACCTCCGGCTCGGGCAGGCCGAGACGCACGGACTCCTGGCGGATGCCGGTCAGCGGGCTGCGCAGGTTCCGCTCGACGTCGACCGCGAGGGCTTTCAGCGGTGACACGTACAGCACCCGGCAGCGCTTCCTCGGGTCGGCCGGGGGCGGGGAGGAGGCCAGCTGGTCCAGGGCGGCGAGGAAGGCGGCCAGCGTCTTGCCGGAGCCGGTCGGGGCGACCACCAGCACGTCCGAGCCGGCGCCGATGGCCTGCCACGCGCCCGCCTGGGCCGCGGTGGGCGCGGAAAACGCCCCCGTGAACCAGCCGCGGGTCGCGGGGGAGAAGCCGTCGAGGGCCCGATGCGCGGATTTCGCCATGCGTCCATCCTGCACCCGGGCACTGACAACCGGGTCTGACCTGTGGGGATGGGAGCCGGGACGCCTCGGCTTCGCCTTCGGTGGTTGTTTTCCCGCCCGCACCACCCGTGACAGTTTCGTTGTCGGGTGCGGGTGGCCCCTGCGGGGCGGAATCGCCGTCGGCGGCTGCCGGAGGGGGTGGGGAAACAGCGGCTTGAGAAGAGCCGGAGGAGGTGTTGGCTGTGCCTTGCGGCCTTGCGGCCTTGCGGCCTTGCGGC
>NZ_JAJONF010000078.1 GCF_021462265.1 Streptomyces shenzhenensis
CCTCGCCCTGCTGGCCGACTCCGGTGTGCCCACGGCGGTGCTCTGCTTCACCCATGGCGAGTCGTCCACGCTGCACCGGCCCGGCGACCTGCACACCGTGCGGGCGGACGAACTCGCCTGCGCGGCAAGGGAGCTGGGTGTCGAGCGCCTGGAACTGACTTTGCAGGTCAGCGGGAGCGTACATATGAACGATCCCCCGGGTGCGCCGCGGCTCATCCTCGTCGCCGTGCGACGCAAACACGCCGTGCGTCCTTGCCCGTGAATGTCTCCGTGCTGGTCCTTGGCCCACCACGGGAATGTTGCGGAGTGATGCTGGTTGGCGCAGCCTTCGCCGACGAGGGTGTGCGGGAGGCCGTTGATCCGAAGGAGGGGCGGGGATCGGATGCTGCCGCCCGGTCGGCGAGGAGTCCCCGCCTACCGGGGGCCGCAGGGGAGAGGGTGCCGTGGCACCTGCTCACGCCAATAGCCGTGACACCGGGAATGATTCTGCGAGCGCCGGCCGGGGTGTACCGACCGTACCAGAGCTCCGATCTCTCAGCCTGCGGGCTTCGCAGGCAGGTCGAGTCGAGGTCACAGGTCGGTGGCCGGCCAGTCCAGCAGCCGTGCACCGATGACCGCCGTCTGGAGCGTGTACCGGTGGGTCGGGTCCGCGGGGTTCGCCCCGGTGAGCTTGTGGATGCGATCCAGGCGGTACGTCAGGGCGCGCACGCTCAGGGAAATGCGCCGGGCCGCCTCGGTGGCCACGCAGCCGGAGTCGAAGTAGGCGGTGAGGGTGTCGAGGAGGGGCTCGGCGCCGCCGCGGGCTGTGACGAGCGGGCCCAGGGTGCCCTGGACGAGGTCTGCCATCGCCTGCCGGTCGCGGGTGAGGACGGGGTAGACCAGAAGGTCGGCGGCGCGCAGGACCGGCTCGTCGAGGTCGAGGCGCTCGGCCATTTCGAGCGCGTTGAGTGCCTCCTCGTACGACTGGACGACCCCGCCGGGGCCGGGCTGGGGGCGGCCGATGGCGACCCGGCCGCCGTCGGTGGCGGCGTGCGCCTGCTTGGCGAAGTGGGTGAGGACATCGGCCTGGTGGCCGGGCGCGATGCACAGCAGTCGGCCGTCCTTGGTGGTGAGCAGGACGCTGCGGTCACCGAAGCGGGCGATGACGGCCTGCTCCACCCGCCGCGGCACCGGGTCGCCCTCGCCGTAGGCGGTGGTGCCCTGTGCGACGGCGACCGCGTGGGCGTGGGACAGGCGCAGGCCGAAGCGTTCGGCGCGTTCGGAGAGGCGGCCCAGGTTGCTGCGGCCGTACAGGAGGTCGTCGATGAACTCCCGGCGGGCGGCTTCCTCCTGGCGTACCGCGAGCAGTTGGGCGCGCTCGAAGCCCTCGGCGAAGGCGTCGACGACCTGTTGGACAGCGGCGAGCGCCTCCTCTGCGGAGCCGGTGGCGGTGGGCCAGGCCCTGCGGGCGGCCGTGAGGTGCGCGCTGACCAGGGCGCGCAGTCCGTGGCCGGCCTCGGCGGCCTGTTCGCCCAGGGTGCGCCGGGAGGCGATCTCGTCCCGGGTGAGGCGCCGGCCGGTGGCGGAGACCTCGGCAAGTATGCGGTCGTAGCCGTCGAGGTACTGCTCAGGTATCTGCCGGTCCGTCACTTCGTCCCCCGAAATCTTAATGCGCCGCTGACGGTTTCTTAGCGGTCACCGGCATGCAGACCCTAATGAACACTGCCGGACACCGGCAATGCGCGGGGCGGCTCCGGTCGTGGAGCATGGCTCGCGGGGAGCACCGCGGACGGTTCCGGTGCCGGACACCGGCAGGTGCCCGCACCGGAACCCGGATCTGATCCGTGCCCCCACGGACACGAGCGGCGCGGGCCGAGAGGGGGCGGGGCATGCGGACGTTTCTGGTGGCCGCCACCGGTCTTCCCACCATCCTGCCCACCACGGCCCTGGTGGCGGTGGTGTGCTTCTGGCTCCTGACTCTGGCGCATCTGACCGATGCCGGCAGCTTCGACGCGGACGTGGACCGGCGGGCGTGGCCCATGGGCGGGGTGCCCGTGGCGGTCGCTCTCTCGCTGCTGACGGTGCTCGCCTGGATCCTGAGTGTCTCGGCCGTGGTGGTGCTCAGCGCGATCGGGCCCCCGGGGCCCGTCGCCGGGCCGCTGCGTCTGGTCGCCCCCGCGGGAGCGCTGCTCCTCGCCTGGCCCGCCACCCGCCTGCTCGTGCGGCCGTTGCATCGGCTCTTCCCGGATGAACCGGACGACCCGGACGAACCTCTGGCGATCCCGCGTGCGCAGTGGGACCGCGCCGCCTGAGCCACGCCCCGCCCGGTTCCCTTCTCCTGCCTCTTCGCGCCGGAACGCTCGAACTCCCTTACGCCTCAAGGACGTATGCCATGACTCCCATGACCATGGGCATCGGCGTGCTCATCGCCGTCTGCCTGCTCGCCGTCGCCGTCGTCTCCCTGCTGTTCCGCAAGGTGGAGCAGGGCAAGGCGCTGATCGTCTCCAAGCTGCGCAGGGTCGACGTGACGTTCACCGGGCAGGTCGTGCTGCCGGTGCTGCACAAGGCCGAGATGATGGACATCTCGGTGAAGACCATCGAGATCACCCGGGCCGGCCGGGACGGGCTCATCTGCCGGGACAACATCCGTGCCGATATCCGGATCTCGTTCTTCGTGAAGGTCAACAAGACCGCTCAGGACGTCGTCAAGGTCGCCCAGGCCGTGGGCACCGCGAGAGCCAGCGACCAGAAGACGCTCCAGGAACTGTTCCACGCGAAGTTCTCCGAGGCGCTGAAGACCGTCGGCAAGCAGTTGGACTTCACCGACCTCTACACCAAGCGCGAGGAACTCCGCTACAAGATCATCGAGTTGATCGGCGTGGACCTCAACGGCTACCACCTGGAGGACGCGGCGATCGACTACCTGGAGCAGACGCCGCTGTCCCAGCTCGACCCGGCGAACGTCCTCGACGCCCAGGGCATCCGGAAGATCACCGAGCTGACGGCCGTGGAGCACGTGCGCACCAACGAGGCCCAGCGCACCGAGGAGAAGGAGATCACCCGGCAGAACGTCGACGCCCGCGAGGCCATCCTGGAGTTGGAGCGCCGGCAGACGGACGCGGAGATCAAGCAGAAGCGCGAGATCGAGACGGTGCGGGCGCGCGAGGAGGCCGAGACCGCCCGGGTGATGGAGGAGGAGCGGCTGCGGGCGCAGGGGGCGTTCCTGAAGACCGAGGAACTGCTCGGCGTGCAGCGCGAGAACCAGGCCCGGGAGATCGCCGTCGCCGCGAAGAACCGCGAGCGGGTCATCGCCGTTGAGGGCGAGCGGGTCGAGAAGGACCGCCTCCTTGAGGTCATCGCCCGGGAGCGGGAGACGCAGCTGACCCGGATCGCCGCCGACAAGGAGGTCGAGGCGGAGAAGCGCGAGATCGCCGAGGTCGTCCGGGAGCGGGTTGCGGTGGACCGCACGGTCGCCGAGCAGGAGGAGGCCATCAAGAAGCTGCGGGCCGTGGAGGAGGCCGAGCGGGGGCGGCAGGCGGTCGTCATCGCCGCCGAGGCGGAGGCGCAGGAGAAGCTGGTCAAGGACATCAAGGCCGCGGAGGCCGCCGAGCAGGCCGCCGTGCACCGTGCCGCGCAGGAGATCACCCTCGCCGAGGCCCGGTTGAAGACCGCAGACCTGGACGCCCAGGCCAAGCTGCGGCTCGCCGAGGGCGTGCGGGCCGAGGCCGCCGCCGAGGGACTGGCCACCGTGCAGGTCCGCGACAAGGAGGCCGAGGTCGTCGAGAAGGCCGGGCGGGCGGAGGCCGCCGCGTCCGAGGCACGGCTGCGCGCCGAGGCCGAGGGCACCCGGGCCAAGGCGCTCGCGGAGGCCGAAGGCATCGGCGAGAAGCTCAAGGCGGAGGCCGCCGGCCTCACCGAGAAGGCGGCGGCGATGGCCGCCCTGGACGACGCCTCCCGCGGCCACGAGGAGTACCGGCTGCGGCTGGCGGCCGAGAAGGACATCCGGCTCGCCGGGCTGGACGCGCAACGGCAGATCGCCGAAGCACAGGCCACGGTGCTCGCCACCGGCCTGGAGAACGCCGACATCGACATCGTCGGTGGGGAGTCCGTCTTCTTCGACCGGCTCGTCTCCGCGATCTCGCTCGGCAAGAGCGTCGACGGGTTCGTCCAGAACTCCGACACCGCCCACGCGCTCGCCGGGCCCTGGCTCGACGGTACCGCCAGCTTTCCCGACGACCTCGGCCGCGCCCTCGGATCCGTCTCGGCGGCCGGCATCCGGGACCTGACCGTGTCCGCGCTGCTGACGAGGCTCATGACGTCGGGCGCCGCGAACCCCGGGCAGCTCCAGCAACTGCTGGACAGGGCGGGCGAGCTGGGGCTCGCCGACACCTCGCTCGCCGCCCTCAACGGCAGCGCCAGGGGCTGACCGGTTCGTGGTCCGGAGCCGCCGCACAGGGGACGGCGGCTCCGGACCATATATCTCCTTCGATCTGTTGAGAGGGATCCATGAGCACCGGCCAGGACACCGGGACGTACGAGGCACAGGGCACTGACAAGCCGGACGCCGGCGTCTACGGAGTTCCGGGCGTCGGCACGCCGGACGCCGGCGCCTACGAGGTGCTGCGTGCCCGGCTCACCGCCCAGGCCGCCGAACTCGCCCGCCGCGCAGAGGCCCTGAACGCCCGCCGCACCGAGGAGTTCGGCTCGACGCGCCTCGACCTGGCCGGCACCGGACGGCTGCGCACCGAGCACACCAGCCTGCCCCGCGACCTCGTCGCTGTCGGCGACATCCTCCTCCTCGGCCACAACCCCGCACCCGGGAACGCGGTCGGCGACGTCTTCGCGCTCTACGACCGGCACCTGAACCGGCTGCCCGACGACGCCGTCCCCGGCCTGCTCGACGACCCGGCGTTCGTCCGCGAGATGGCCGACCTCCACCGCTACTACCGCCAGGCCCGGCTGCTCCGGCTCCACCGGGTGGACGGCAAGCTGCTCGCCGTCTTCCAGACCGGTGACCAGGCCGGCGACACCCGCGTCCTGCGCTGGGCACTCACCGAAGACGGCGGGGCGTCGTTCATGGACGCGCGCGGCGACCGCGACCACGTCCTGCTGCCTTCCCACGACGTCGAGTGGACCGCGACGACCCGCGAGGACCACGTCCTGGGCCGCCACCCGCACGTCTCCGTCGAAGGCGAGGTCTTCGTCGACACGCTCGGCGGGACGCTGACCGTCAAGGTCGAGAACGACACCGAGACGGACGAGGGTATCCACTCCGAGCCGGTCGACGAGCCGCTGCAGTCCCTCGCCGACGCGGACATCGCCTACGCCCGCGTGGGCTCGCTGGTCCTGCTGCGGATCCGCCCCTACAAGGAGGACTCCGACCGGCACCTGGTCTTCAACACGCTGACCAGGAACGTCGTCCGCCTGGACGGCATCGGCCCGGCCTGCCGCCGCCTGCCCGAGGACCAGGGCGTCGTCTTCCCCGGAGGCTACTGCCTGGCCCTCGGCACCCACCGGACGTACGACCTCGACATCACCGGCCTGGAGTTCGAGCGCGAGGTGCGCTCGCCGAACGGCGAGGACGTGCTGTACGCCTTCCACTCGCGGGTCACGGGCCGCAGCCTGCTGCTGTCATACAACATGATCCGCAAGGAGGTCGCCGCCCCGCTGTCCGGCCACGGCTGGGCCCTGTTCGAGGACGGCACGCTGACGGTCCTGCACGCCGACGGCGACGCCCGGCGGGTGCACCCGCTCCAGCTGTGGAGCTCCCCGTACGTCTCCGACACCCACGCGGCCGCGCAGCCACTCGGCACCGGTCCGCTCGCCCGGGTCGGCAACGCCGATCTGGTGCGCGGCATCTCCGACTGCCTGTCCATCACCCGCTCCGTCGCAGAGACGACACCGACGAGTGAGGTGTATGAAGCACTGGCCGCCGCGTGTGTTCGCGCGGCCGACGTCCACCACTGGCTGGGCGACCCGGAACTCGGCGACCTGAACGAGTCGCTCACACAGGTCCGCGCCACGGCAGAACAGGTGCTGACCGAGTTCGCGACCGTCCAGGCACTCACCCGGCAGGCCGCCGTCGCGCTCACCGAAGCCGAGGCGCGGATCGCCGCGGTCGTACGCCGTCTGCGCGGCGAGGCACCGAGAGGCGCCGCCGCCTGGGTCGCCGGCCTGACCGAACTCCGCCATGCCCAGGGACACCTGCTCACCCTCAGGGACATGCGATACGTGGACACCGCCCGCATCGACGAGCTGGCGACCACCGCCGAGGCCGACCTCGCCGCCTTCGGCCGGCGGGCCGTCACCCACCTCGCCCGCGAGGACGCCTTCGCCGAGCACCGGGCGGACGTCGAGCGGCTCACCGCCGACGCCGGGGCGATCGTCACGGTCGCCGAGGCCGCGCCGGTCTCCGCACGCCTCGACGAACTCGCCGACGGGCTGCGGACGGTGACCGAGGTCGTGGCCGGGTTCGACGGCGGTGACCCCACTGTGCGTACCAGCGTCCTGGAGCGGATCTCCGAAGTCCTCGGCGGTCTCAACCGCGCCCGCGCCACCCTCGACGGCCGCCGCCGCGACCTCCTCGACCGCGAGGGGCGCGCCGCGTTCGCCGCCGAGTCCGCCCTGCTCGGCCAGACCGTCACCGGCGCGCTCGCTGCCGCCGGCAGCCCCGAGACGTGCGACGGGCAACTCGCCCGGGTTCTCGTGCACATCGAGGACCTGGAGTCGCGGTTCGCCGACTTCGACGACTTCCTCGGCACGCTCGCCGGCAAGCGCGACGAGGTCCACGAGGCGTTCGCCGCCCGCAAGCAGAGCCTCGCCGACGCCCGCGCCCGCCGCGCCGAACGCCTCGCCGACTCCGCCGTCCGCGTCCTCGGCACGGTGACCCGGCGCGCCGCGACCCTCGCGGACACGGACGCCGTCACCACGTACTTCACCTCCGACCCGCTGCCCGCCAAGATCCGCCGCACCATCGGCGAACTGCGCGAACTCGGCGACCAGGTACGGGCGGAGGAACTCGACGGCCGTCTCAGGGCAGCCCGCCAGGAGGCCCTGCGTGCCCTGCGCGACCGCGGCGACCTGTACGCCGACGACGGCCGTACGCTCCGCCTCGGCACCCACCGCTTCGCCGTGAACACCCAGCCCCTGGAACTCACCCTGGTCCCGCACGGCGACGGCCTCGCCTTCGCCGTCACCGGCACCGACTACCGCGCCCCGGTCACCGATCCGGACTTCGCGGCCACCCGCCCCTACTGGGACCGCCCGCTGCCCTCGGAGTCCCCGGAGGTCTACCGCGCCGAACACCTCGCCTCCCGGCTCCTGGACGAGCACGGCCCGGTCGCGCTCGCGGAGGCCGACCTGCCCGATCTGGTCCGGCAGGCGGCGGAGGCGGCCTACGACGAGGGGTACGAGCGAGGCGTCCACGACCACGACGCCGTATTGATCCTCACGGCACTGCTGCGCTTGCACGACGGCGCGGGCCCGCTCCGCCACCAGCCCGCCGCCCGCGCCGCCGCCCAGCTGTTCTGGGCGCACGGAACCACCGCCCACGAGCGCACGGCCTGGACCCGCCGGGCCTGCTCCCTGGCCCGCGCACGCGACACCTTCGGCCTCGCCCCGGCCATCGCCGACCTGGAAGGGGAACTGACGGCGGCGATCGGCGGCCCGACCGCGACCGTTGCCGCCCGCTACCTCTTCGAGGAACTCACCACCGGCCCCGCCGGGTTCGTCATCAGTGCCGGTGCCCGCACGCTGCTCGACAAGTTCCGCCACACCGTGGGCACTTCGGCGTACGACGACGACCTCGCCACCCTCGGTGCCCTGGCCGACCGCCGGCAACTTGTCGAGGCGTGGCTGACGTCGTACACCACGGCAAGCGGGGTGGACATCGACCCCGGCGACCTGGCGGAGGCGGTGGCGGTCGAGCTCTGTCCGGATCTACCCCGGTACGACTCCGACACATCGCTGACCGAGACCGTCGAAGGGCTGCTGGGCACCCACCCGCGCATCAGCCGCCGTACGCTCACGGTCCGGATCGACGAACTCCTCGCCCGCACCCGCGAGTTCCGTACCTACGAGGCCCCTGCGCACCGCGCCTACCAGCGGCGCCGCACGGCGCTGGTGGCCGCCGAGCGCACGCGGATCCGGTTGGACGAGCACCGGCCGCGGGTGCTGCCGACGTTCGTCCGCAACCGGCTCATCGACGAGGTCTACCTGCCGTTGATCGGGGACAGCCTCGCCGGACAGCTCGGCACCACCGGTGGGACGAAGCGCACCGACACCGGCGGTCTCCTGCTGCTCGTCTCCCCGCCCGGCTACGGCAAGACGACCCTCGTCGAGTACGTCGCCGACCGCCTCGGCCTGCTTCTGGTCAAGGTCGACGGCCCGGCGCTCGGGCCCGCGGTCATCTCACTCGACCCCGCCGAGGCTCCGAACGGCACGGCCCGCCGGGAGGTCGAGAAGATCAACTTCGCGCTGGAGGCCGGCAACAACACCCTTCTGTACCTGGACGACATCCAGCACACCTCGCCCGAACTGCTGCAGAGGTTCATCCCGCTGTGCGACGCCACCCGCCGCATCGAGGGCGCACGGGACGGGGAGCCGCACACCTACGACCTCAGAGGCAAGCGCTTCGCCGTCTGCATGGCCGGAAACCCCTACACCGGGTCCGGTGGCCGCTTCCAGGTCCCCGACATGCTCGCCAACCGCGCCGACGTGTGGAACCTCGGCGACGTCCTGACGGGCAGGGAGGACGCCTTCGCGCTCAGCTTTGTCGAGAACGCCCTGACCGCCAACCCGGACCTCGCCCCGCTCGCCGGTCGCGACCGGGCCGACCTCGACCTGCTGGTCCGCATGGCGGAGGGCGACCCCACGGCCCGCGCGGACCGCCTCCTGTACCCGTACCCGCCTGCCGAGCTGGAGCGGATCCTGGCGGTGCTGCGCCATCTGCTGACCGCGAGAGAAACGGTGCTCGCGGTCAACGCCGCCTACATCGCCTCGGCCGCCCAGCCCGACGCCACCCGTACCGAACCGCCCTTCCGGCTCCAGGGCTCCTACCGCACCATGAACAGGATCGCCCAGCGCATCCAGCCGGTCATGGACCGCGCCGAACTCGCCGCCGTCCTCCACGACCACTACACCGCCGACGCCCGCACCCTCACCTCCGGTGCCGAGGCCAACATGCTGAAACTGGCCGAGCTGCGCGGCACGCTGACCGCCGAGCAGGCCGTGCGGTGGAACGAGGTGAAAACCGCGTACGTCCGTACCCAGTCCCTCGGCGGCCCGGAGAGCGACCCGTTCACCCGCGCGGTCTCCGCCCTCGCGCTGCTCGCCGACCGGATCGCGGCCGTGGAGACGGCGATCGACCGGGCCGCCGCCCCTGGCACCCGGGACATGGCCGTGCGGAAGGAGAGGCCATGACGTCCTTCCTGATCCCCGTCGCCGCCGCCGTACTGATCGTGGCGGCCTGCACGAGCGCACTGGTACGTCGGGACCGGCGCCGGATGGCGCGGACCCAGCGGAGCGGGTTCCCGCATGAGCAAGACTGATCTGCAAACGCCGATGCGTCTGATCTCCGGCGGCGACGACGGATGCGGGCAGCGTGGGCCCGCGCCCGCGCCCGTGCCGGAGTCCCGAGGACGCGGGCGTGGACGTGCCGGCCGGTGACCACACGACCCTCGCCCTCACCGGCTGGGTGCTGGCCGCCTTCGCCGCCCAGGCCGCCGTGGTCCTGGACCGTCGGCGGCTGCGGCAGGAGGCGGATCAGGCTCACGCGCTGGCCGAGGACCCCCGGCGGTGGGCTCACCATTCCGGTGGCAGCGGATGCGGCCGCCCACCCATCGTCGACGGCCGCCACTCAGCCCCGCGCGAGGCTCGTTTGCCGGGCACCGGCAACCTGGCGTCCGCGACGGTGCACGTAAGCGTTCTGTCAAAGACGCATCAAGAACAGGTAAGGTTTCCATCGGTGTGCCGGGAAGCCTGGTCGGCGAGCAGAGGTGTTCTCTCTTCCGATGGGGGTGTGACCGGTGGTACTCGTCGCTGTCTTCGGGGTGGCGCTGCTGATCGCGGTACTGCTCTCCGGGCTCGCCGCCCGCACCGTGCTGTCCACCTCGCTGCTCTTCCTCGTCGGTGGCGCGCTGGTCAGCGACGGTTTCCTCGGGCTGATCCACATCACGCCGGACAGCGGGATCGTGTCGGTCACCGCCGATCTGGCGCTGTTCGCGGTGCTGTTCACCGACGGCCAGCACGTCTCCTTCGCCAAGCTGCGGGCCAACTGGCTGGGCCCGGCACGCGCACTGGCCCTGGGGATGCCGCTGGCGCTCGTCTTCATGGCACTGGTGACCCACTGGCTGGTGGGCCTGGACTGGACGACCTCCTTCCTGGTGGGCGCGGTCCTGGCCCCGACCGACCCGGTGTTCGCCTCGGCGATTGTGGGCCGCAAGGAGGTCCCGGCCAGGCTGCGCGAGCTCCTCAACGTCGAGAGCGGGGTCAACGACGGCCTCGCGCTGCCCGTCGTGCTGCTCCTGATCGCCGCAGCCGGCCCACCGCCGCCGGTCACGCTGATCGCGGTGTGCATCGCCTTCTCGATCGTGGCGCACTCCAGCACCGACGTACCCATCGCCCGCATGTTCGATGTCGAGGACCTGGTGGGCATCCCCGACGACGAGCCCGACCACGCAGACCCGCCGGCCGAAATGGAGAGAAAGACCGCCGTATGAGCGATTGGCAGAGCTGGGCGGCCGTGGCCGTGTTCGTGGGCGCGTACGTGCTGATCATCAGCGAACGGGTGCACCGGACGGCCGCGGCCCTCGGCGGAGCCGGTCTGATGCTCGTGATCAGCGCCACCGACGACAAGGCGGCGTTCTACTCGGAGCACACCGGCATCGACTGGAACGTGATCTTCCTGCTGCTCGGGATGATGGCGATCGTCGGCGTGCTACGGCAGAGCGGCGTGTTCGAGTACCTGGCGATCTGGTCGGTCAAGCGGGCCCGGGGCAGACCCTTCCGGGTGATGGCGATGCTGGTACTCATCACGGCGACGGCGTCCGCGCTCCTCGACAATGTCACCACCGTGCTGCTGGTCGCCCCGGTCACCCTGTTGGTGTGCGAGCGCCTCGCTCTCCCCTCCGCGCCGTTCCTGATCGCCGAGGTGTTCGCCTCGAACATCGGCGGCACCGCGACCCTGGTCGGCGACCCGCCCAACATCATCATCGCCAGCAGGGCCGGACTGACGTTCAACGACTTCCTGGTGCACCTCGCCCCGATCGCCGCCGTCCTGACGGTGATGCTGCTGGCGCTGTGCCGGGTGATGTTCCGCAAGGCGTTCGTCTACGACGAGGAGCGCGCCGCGCAGGTCATGACACTGACGGAACGCGAGGCCATCCGCGACCCGCGCCTGCTGTGGCAGGGGCTGGTCGTCCTGGCGCTCGTCGTCGCCGGCTTCGTCCTGCACCCGGTGCTGCACTACGAGCCGAGCGTGGTCGCCCTGCTCGGCGCGGGTCTGCTGGTCGCCGTGTCGAAGGTGGAGACCCGGGATGTCCTGGGCGAGGTGGAGTGGCCCACCCTCGCCTTCTTCGCCGGCCTGTTCGTGATGGTCGGCGCCCTGATCGAGACCGGTGTCATCGGGGACCTGTCCCGTGCCCTGGCGGTCGCCACCGGCGGCCGGGAACTCGGCGCCACGCTCACCCTGCTGGGCGGCTCGGCGGTGCTGTCCGGAGTCGTCGACAACATCCCCTACGTGGCCACCATGGCGCCGATCACCGCCGACCTGGTCAAGGACATGGGCGGCGCGGCCGGCGGTCACCACGTGCTGTGGTGGGCGCTCGCCCTGGGCGCCGACCTGGGCGGCAACGCCACCGCGATCGGCGCCAGCGCCAACGTCGTCGTCCTCGGCATCGCCGAACGCAACCGCCAGCCCATCTCCTTCTGGCAGTTCACCAAGTACGGCCTCGTCGTCACGGCCGTCACCGTGGCATTCAGCGGCCTGTACCTGTGGCTGCGGTACTTCGCCCTGGCCTGAGCCGGCCGCCGTCGCGGCCGGCTCAGGCGGTCGGCGTACCCGCCGCGCCCAGCAGCTGGTGCAGCAGGTGCGAGGCGGTGACGACCCCGAGCAGATGAGTGCCGGCCTTGTCCTTCGTGGCGACGGCGACCAGGGGGCTGCGCACCCGAGCCATCAGCGCGGCGACCTCCAGCGCGGTGTCGTCCGGGTCGGCGATCGGCGGCGCGGGTGCCGTACTCGACAGGCAGTCACCGACTCGGCGGCCGGCCAGCGCCTGGCAGAGCCGGTCGGCGTGCTGCTCGTCGACCACCGCCGCGAGCGCAGGGTCCTCGACGACGTACTCCGGGACCAGCACCTTGACCATCTGGGAGGCAGGCAGGATCGCCTTCGGCTCCCCGCGCTCGTCCACCACGAGCAGCGCAGGCAGCTTGCGCTCGGCCATCAGCCGTGCAGCCTCCAGCGCGTCGCTGTCGACGCTGACCGACTGGTACTCCACCGCCAGATCACGTGCGCGCACGGCCGGCTCCCGTCTTCCCGCAACGTCTTCGCTTCCAGGTTCGTACCCGGGGCGCTCTGCGCGCCAGGTCATCGGGCAGAAACATACGCAACCTGAACACCGTTACGGGTGACCCCCGTCCCGTCACTCCGCACCGCTCCTTGAGAAGGGCATCAAGGGAGCATCAATTCGCTGGTCACAGGCCATACTTCACGGGTGGGGGGCCGACTGGCTCCTCAGCGGTCCGGTACGGGGAGGCGACAACCGGTGAGCAGCGTCGGCGAGGGACTCGGCAAGGTCGAGGTACGGCTGAAATGGGACCCGAGTCCTTACGGTGAGCCGCCCCGGCATCTCGACATCGTCGCCGCGACCTACTCCGCGGACGATCCCCACGGGCGGCCGGAGTACATCGTCCACTACGACAGCCGGTCACCCGACGGCACGATCAACATGACCAGGCACAGCCAGACCGGCCAGGGCTTCGGCTACGTCGAGGTGATGGTGCTGGAGTTCGACCGCCTCGCGGCCGCCTACGGGCGGGTCGTGGTGGGGGTGGTCATCCACCAGGACGGCGGACGCCGGACCTTCGGCGACATCCACAACGCCGGGGTGCTGGTCGTCCAGCGCTACGCCGAACTGCTGGCCGACGACTTCACGCAGGTCGCCGACTCCACCGCCACCACCGTGGCCGAGTTCGTCAGAAACGGCTCGGGGGAGTGGGAGATGCACGAGATGATCCGGGGATCCGACAGCGACCCGGTGCCCTTCACCCTGGAGATGGGCAGCGTGCCCCGGCCTCGCAGCGGCCACACCCACGAGGACTGCCCAGCCGGAACGGACTGACCGCACCGATCAGGAACGACTTCACCAACCGCAACACCACCTTCATGACCTGGAACCTGCTCCACCTGGCCCGGGCGCTGAAGGACCTGGGCGGCATCCCCGCCTACGGCGACCAGCGCACCGCCCGGGACGCCGGCTGCCGCCGCGACCACGAGAACCCTGAACACCGTCAGGCGGGGTGCTCACTGCCGGATCGTCACAGCCTTCTCCACGGTGACCTGGTCGATGTCGGACACGCGGACGGTCGCCTTCATGGTCCAGGTCCCGGCGACCGGGAGGTTGAGGGTGTCGCTGCCCCAGTAGCCGTGTTCGTCGACGAGGCCCGCGTCCAGCGGGCCGATCGCGCGGTCGGTGTCGGTGAAGGTCAGGCGGAGTCCGGGGATGGTGACGGGGCTGTCGTCGGCGCCGTAGACCAGGGCCTCGACGACGTTCCGGCCGGTCCGGCCCGGCGAGAGGCTGACCTGGACCTTGCCGCGCCCGACAAGGGTGTTGGTACCCGTGTCGTACGGGATCAGGGTCAGGGAGATGTCGGGCTGACCCGGCACCCTGGTCGCGGTGGCGGCCGTCTCGGCGTCGGCCCGGCCCGTCTGGGTGCCGGTCAGCAGGGTCGTGAGCACGAGGACCGCCACACCGATCGACACCTCTGCCAGCACGGACCGGCGCAGGCCGCGGCGGGGCGCCGGGGCAGCGGGCCCCGCCGCATCGCACGCCTCGGCCGGGGGAGCGGATCGGCCGCGTCCCGCGGTGACCAGGACCCGTTCCTCCTCCGGCGCGGACAGCAGCCGGGCCGTCCAGCGGCGGGAGTACGACGCGGCGAACAGCATCAGCAGGACGGCCCAGATCTTGAACGCGAGGATCCTGCCGTAGGGGGTGGTGAACGCCTCCCAGGAGCCGAGTCCTCGCCAGGACTGGTAGACACCGGTGGCGGTCAGCACGGCCACCGAGGCGAGCGCGATGCGGGAGAACCGGGCGACGGCGGCGGGCGGCAGCGGATCCTCTGCGGGGGCGCGGTGGAGCGTGACCAGCAGCGCGGTCAGGCCGCCCAGCCAGACCGCCATGGCCAGCAGGTGCAGCGCGGTGGAGGCCATGGTCACGGGCACCTGGATTCCGGCGGCCGCGTGCTCGGCCGTCACCCAGGTCGCGGTCAGACCCAGCACGAGCACACCGCTCACCGCGACGACGCGCGCTGTGTGCTTCGGCTCCGTCAGCCGGCGTCGCACGAGCACGGCCACCATCAGGAGCAGGACCAGCCGGACCAGCAGGGCGATCTCCGGCCGGGTGCCCATCGCTTGGCGCAGCGAGTCCAGGTCGGCTATCCCGGCCGGTCCGTTACCGCTGTCGTAGGGGCCACGCAGCAGCATCAGCGCGACCGTGGACCCCAGCAGCGCCCACCAGCCGATCGTGAACGGCCGGCGCACCAGCCGTACCGCCGTGGCGGACCGCCAGCAGGCCAGGACGAACACGACGACGCCGATCAGCAGCGCCAGACCGCCATAGGCGACGTAGCGGCCGATGCCGTACAGCGCGTTGACCGTGGGGTCGACGGCCGGAGCGGCGGCGGTCGTGACGCGGGTCGCCGAGGGTTTTCCGACGGAGAACGTGAACGCGCCCGATACGGCGTGGCTGTCCGCCGACACCACCCGCCAGGACACGGTGTAGGTGCCCTGCCCCAGGCCGTCCGTCAGGTTCACCTGATCGGTGTTGCCCTTGCCGCCCGTGTGGTGGGGACGTCCCGCGGTCACCGGACGGCCGTCCGGGTCGACCACCCGCAGCGAGTCCTCGACCAGGACGACCGATTCGTCGAACGTCGCCGTGACCTGTCTCGGCGCGGTCTTCAGTACACCGCCGTCGCGTGGGTCGCTGCCGGTCAGTGTCGCGTGCGCCGACGCGGGCACCGCTCCGCTCAGTAGGGCGCCCACGAGCAGGGCGACCACAGCGATCAGCGAACAGACCTTGCACCTGATGTCGTTCACCTCTCGTCGTGCCACGCGGGTTCTCCGGTATGCCGCTCGGTCCAGCAACACGTACGGACGTGACCCGAGTCGTGCTCATCACTCGGTACGGGGCGTCGGGGAGGGCGTGCCGGCGTACGCGGAACCCGTCGGTGGGCCGGTGGAGGCCGGTACCCCGTTCGGCAGGACGTCCTCGGACTGCTGTGTGGTGCCTGGTCGGGCGGGCCGTCAGGGAAAGCCGAGGACGGGCCTGTGGGGCCCGTCGGCGGCCGGCGCGCCGCCCGAGCCCGTTATCCGTGCCGGTCACTCCTGCGCGGGCGCCGGGCGACCCGACCGCCGACTCGGCCCCCGGGTGCAATATTTGCATGACGCAAAATTTGATGCCAGTACTTTCGGGAAGTTTCCTGCCGCAGGTCGCGGCGGACGTACGGGTCACCTCGGGCGAAAACCGGGGGCGGTCTCCAGGAGGACGAAGGGTACGGCCCTTCCTGCCTCCCGGTACCCCGCATCGGTGCCGTCCGGTGCGAATCCCATGAAGGCACAGAGTCGACGGGCAGTCCGGGGGTGGTGACGTGCGTAGCGGGCCATGATCTCGGCGCCTTCGTCCGGCGGGAGGAAGCAGGCCGTGACGGCGTGCCGGCGGCTGCCCACCTCGATCAGCGTCTTCGGATCCGCACGCAGATTGCGGTACCAGGCCGCCCTCGGCCCGAAGCCGGACGCGACGGTCCAGCTGCCGCCGGCCCGGTCGTGCTCCACCACTTCCAGAACGGCTCGGCGCTGGAGTCCGGTCACGCGCCCCGTGTGGTGCAGCAGGAGCAGTCGTTTGCCGAAGGCCCGGCCCAGCCCGCAGCGGAAGAGGAGTATCGGCAGGCGTGCGGCCAGACGCCGCCAGCCGACGGGGAGTGTGGGCCGGTCCGGTGGGGTCTGTCTGTCGGGCATGGTCGCCTTCCGGGATCGGGTGCCTCGGCCACGGTGGCTCTCGGCCTCTCCTGGGTAAAGGGCCGGGAGCCGGGCCCGCTTCGACGCGCAAACTCTTGCATAGTCTAAAAACGGGGAGGTGTCTGTGCCAGAGATGGAAAGGTGGCTCCTGAGACCGCGGCACCGCTGGAGGGCGTCATGACCGAACACAAGCCGACGTCCGGGTCCGTCGTGCTGTCCTGGATGCCGGTGGCAGTGATGGTTGTCGTGGCCGGGGCGGACCTGGTGTCCGGGCCCGGTGTGGGGTTCCTGCCGCTGGTCTCGCTGGGGCCGGCGTTCTCCGGGCTGGTGGGAGGGTGGCGGCGTACGGCGCTGATCGGAGCGGTGGCGCTGCTGGTGTGCGTGGGGCTGGGGATGTACGACGGGCTGTTCGAGGAGCGACGGGGGTTCACGGCGATGGCGTCGGTGGCGGGGGTCACCGGGGTGGGTGTCGCGGCCGCGGTGGCCCGCTCGCGCCGGGAGGCGGAGCTGGCCAGTGTGCGGTCGATCGCGGAGGTGGCGCAGCGGGTGCTGCTGCGGCCGGTGCCCAGGACCGCGGGGCCGCTGCAGGCGGCGGTGTCGTACACCTCGGCGGTCGCGGAGGCGCGGATCGGCGGAGACCTGTACGAAGTGGTCGCCTCGCCGCACGGGATCCGGGTGATCGTGGGGGACGTGCAGGGCAAGGGGCTGGCCGCGGTGGAGACGGCGGCCGTGGTGCTCGGTGCCTTCCGGGAGGCGGCCCACGACGAACCCGATCTGGTGGGGCTGGGGGAGCGGCTTGAGCGCAGCGTGGCCCGGGAGCTGGAGGGCGAGAAGTTCGTCACGGCGGTGCTCGCGGAGATCGGCTCCGGTCACGAGGTCGTGTTCCTCAACTTCGGCCATCCGGCGCCGATGGTCGTACGGCAGGACGGCACCGTCGACTTCCCAGAGCCACCCGCGTACGCGCTTCCCCTCGGGCTGGGCGCCCACGGGGCGGAGGGGCCCGAGCCCTATCGGGTGGCCTTCGCGCCCGGCGACCAGCTCCTCCTGTACACCGACGGTGTCACCGAGACCCGGGACGCCCACGGCTCCTTCTATCCCCTCGGTGACCGGGCGGGCCTGCTCAAGGAGCCCGAGGCGGACCAGGCCCTGGAAGTGCTGCGGGAAGACCTGGTCAGACATGCCGACGGGCCGCTCCACGACGACGCCGCGATGCTGCTTCTGCGGTACCACGGTCATGGGGAAGGAAAATCTGTTCCCATCGCGTGAGGGGGCGCCGACTCCGGCACGGTAAAAAGGACCTATGCCGGAGCGCGAGACCCCAGCGGGGGCCATGGACGATGTCGACGCGGTCACCAGGGCGGTGCTGACCGCCTCCCGCCTGCTGGTGGCGGTCTCCGCCCGTTCCCTGGCCGAGGTCGAGGAGCGGGTGACCCTTCCGCAGTTCCGGATGCTGGTCGTGCTCGCCACCCGGGGCGCCACCAAGCTGGTGGTACTCGCCGACCTGCTCCAGGTGGCGCCGTCCACCGCGATGCGCATGGTCGACCGGCTCATCGCGGCCGGGCTCGCCGACCGCCAGACCAACCCGGACAACCGCCGCGAGACCCTGCTGCAGCTCACCGACGAGGGCCGGCGCACCGTCGAGCACGTCACCGCCCGCCGCCGCTCCGAGATCGCGGGGATCGTCGCGCGGCTCGGGCCCACGCAGCGGCTCGCGCTGATCGAGGCGTTGGGTGCCTTCAACCGGGCCGGCGGCGAGCCGCCGGCGACCCTGGCCACCGACCATCCGCATCCGCTCGGCTGGGCCGTGGACGAGGCGATGGTCCATGACATGTGACGCTCACGGACCGCAGTGCGCGGCCGGGCAGGCCCCGTTTTCGGACGCGACTTTTCCGGATCCGTTTTCCCTTGCATAATGCAAGGGAATTGTGAACACCGGCCACGCAACCCGCTTCGGGCACGTGCCGTGCGCGCACGTCCGGTCGCGACAGCACGGCCGCACAGCACGGGCGCCGGAAGTCTGAGGAAGGACGCTGGGGATGGCACTCGTGCGCCGGAAGCGTCGGGCCTCGCCGTCCACCGACTCCCACCTCCTGACGCATCTGCGCGCCACGGTCTGGGGGCCCGCAGAGTTCGTCGGGCTTCCGCCGTGGTGGCTGGTCGCGGAGGGACTCCTCGCAGGGCTCCTCACCGCCGGGGCCGTCATCGGCACGACGCTCTACGGCGCCTGGACGGGCCGCCCCTCGCTCGCCGATGGCGAGGGGGGCCTGGCGTGCGTGGCGGCACTCGCGCTGTATCTCGTCTTCGTCGGGGCCGGGCGTGCGCTGGTCGGCATCGTGGTGCTGCTCGGTGTCTGCCTCGCGCTGCACGCTCCGCAGGCTGCGGCCGGTGTGGTGCTGGCGGAGCGCGGACGGGTGCAGTCCGTGACCGTGACCTCGGTCGAGGACCGATGGGCCACGGACCGCGGGAGGGGCCGGTACCTGTGCTCGGTGCGGGATGCCGACGGTGTCCCGCTCAAGGTCCGGATCTGGCGCGGCTGCGGAGGGACGACCCGCCCCGGGGACGCGATCGCGCTCGTGTACGACCCCGAGGGGCGGGTGCCCCCGCGCGGAGTGGAGGCGGGATCGGGCGGACTGCAGCCCCTGCGTGGCGTGACACTGTGGGTGTCCGCTCTCGCCGTCGCGAGCCTGATCGCCGTCGTCCGCTCCTACCGGCTTTCCCGCCCTGCCGACGCGAAGCACTGAGGGCCTCTTCGGTCCGCCGTTGGTCACCCGGCTGCGGGAGTGGGGGCGGCGGTCTTGATGCCCAGGTCGGGGCGCGGGGTGAGGACGACGACGGGAGCACCGGGCTGTGCGGCGGGCGGGGTGAGCTGGTCCTTGGGGAGCTTGGGCGGGGTGGTCTGCTGGAAGTTGACCTGGTCGAAGTTGACCACGCCGGTCTTCTCCAGGACCGTGATGTGGTCCAGGACGGTGTCGTTGGCCAGGTCGGCGAGCTGACGCACCAGGGTGTTGGTGGTGCTGGCGCGGATCTTGGCGATGGTCGGGAAGATCTGGCCGTGGGTGACGCGCATGATGTTCGCCGCGGTGGCGTCGAACTGCAGGCCGGACTGCGCCGCCGAGGTCGCGACGAACTGCTGCTGTTGCGGGGTCGCCTGGTTGGGCAGCGTGATGTTCAGCATGGGCGCGATCTTGCGGCACAGCTCGTCCAGCCCGGCGTGCCCCACGATCAGATGCTTGCCGGCTTCCTTCATCTCCGCCGTCGAGCCCTTCTGCAGCGCGAGTTCTCCCAGTGGGTACTCCCACAGCCCTGCCGACCGGACCTTGACGACGAAGTCGCGGTCTCCCTCGGTCAGCGGTCCCCACTGGGTGTTGGCGATGATCCGGGACGGATCGGAGGACGTGGTCTGCACGCCGAGCATGCCGGGGTAGACAAGGGCGGCGAGAGTGGCGGTGAGTGCCCCGCCGACGACGAGAGTGCCGATCGTGTTGCGGGCCATGGTCATGGTGCCTCCTGACGCGAGCAAAGGGTTCGTCAAGAAGTACGCGGGATTCACGTTGACCGATCATTGCGCTAGGTAAAACTTGCACGCTGCCACGCGCCGGTCGATGGGCCGCGTCATCCCGCGGTCGGCGATGGGGTCGGGGACGTCCCCGAGGAGCCCTCCGAGGTGACGGCCGGACCCGTCGGCACTCCCTCGGTCGACAGGCCGGGGGGCACCGTGAGGACGACCTGGGGTGCGCCCGCCTGCGGCACCGGGGGCGTCACCTGGGCGGACGGAAGCTTCGGCGGGGTCGTTATCTGGAAGTTGACCTGGTCGTAGTTGACCAGCCCGGTCTTCTCCATCTGCGTGATGTGGTCCAGGACCACGTCGTTGGCCTGGTCCGCCAGCGCGCGCACGAGGGTGTTCTCGGTCGTGGAGCGGACCTTGGCGATCGTGTTGAAGATCGAGCCGTGGGTGACGCGCAGGATGTTGGCGAAGTCGGTGTCGAACTGCTTGCCGCTGTCCGACTGGAACGTCGCAAGAAAGCCCGCCTGCTGTGGCGTCGGTTGGTTGGGGATGGTGATGTTCAACATGGGGGCGAATTTCCGGCAGCTGGCGTCGAGCGCAGCATGCCCGATGACCAGGTGCCGACCGGCCTCACGCACCGCCGCGGTCGTCCCCTTCTTCATGGCCAGGTCCCCCGAAGGCCCCTCCCAGAGTCCGGCGGAGCGTACGAAGACGACGAAGTTGCGGTCGGACTCGGTGAGCGGCCCCCACTGGGTGTTCGCGAGGATCCGGGACGCGTTCGAGGAGGTGGTCTGGATGCCCAGCATGCTCGGATAGACGAGGGCGGTGAGGGTGGCGGCGAGCGCCCCGCCGACGGCGAGGGATCCGATCGTGTTGCGCGAGATGGGCATGGTGCCTCCTGGTGCGGAACGCCTGGCTGTCCGGATGTACGGAGGCGACAGGGAAAGAAGACCTTTGCGCTAGGTAAAGATTGCATGATGCCATCTAGGTGTGGGTGCCGGGTTGGGTCCGGCTCGGGCGGGCACGGTCACATCCGCTCCTTCCAGCCGGCGCGTACGAGCCAGCCGTTGACGGGCCAGGCCGTGAAGAAGCCGACGATCATGGCGAGCTGCATCAGCAGCCAGTACGAGGCCGTGGTCTTCGCCAGTCCGGGCGCGAAGAGCGCCTCCTGGTGGACCCACATGCCCGCGAACAGGCCGATCTGGAACGACGCGATGGAGAGCGTGTCGGCCTTGACGGCGGCCCACAGTCCCTGGGCGACACCGACGTCGCGCATGGGGGCGATGGTGAAGTACTGGAAACCGATACCGAGCAGTCAGGCGAGGGTGAAGTTCATCAGGAAGTCGGCGTACAACGGCTTGCCGGCGACGGTCATGCCGGTCGCCAGTACCAGCCACTCGCCGACGGTGTCGCCGAGGACGCACCCTGCCCCGCAGTGGCTGATGGCCTTGGCGGAGGACACCCACCGTGGCGACTTCTCCGGATCCGGCTCGCCCTCGCGCTCGATGACGGGAAGGGAGGCGCCGACCGTGGCGGACGTAGAACCACAGGGCTGCCGGACCCCAGTGCAGGGCCGTGATCGGATAGACCAGGTGCATGATCCACATACGCTGCCGGTATCCGCGGAGCGCCATGTCGACCGCGATCGAGAGCGCGCTCACCGCGGCGAGCACCAGGTCGGCCCAGCCCAGTGCCTCCAGCCAGCCGGGCGGTTGGTGATGCGGCTCCACCGCGGTCACGTCTCGTACAGGTGTGCCGTCGCCACCCGTCCCGGCCGCATGATGCGTATCTTGCCGCGCTCGCAGGCCGGGCAGCGGGGCGACTGCAACGGCGACGGGACGGCCTTGCCGTCGAGATGGTACGTGGCGATGATCCGCCCCTGGCCGTCCATGGTCACGTCGATGTCGTACGTGGCTTCCCAGCCGTGTCCGCAGTCGAGGCAGACAAACGAGTAGGAGCGCCGGGTGTGCTCGCTGTGCATGGCACCTCCCTGGAGTGATGTCAACCTTCGAGGCCCCTGTACCCATTTTTGCACAATGCAAAATAAGAGCCCGCGGGCGCCGGAACCGACCGGACCGCCTGTGGTCGCCGGTTCAGGCCACCGTGTGCACGGCGCGCAGCGCGCTTTGGTGGCTGAGCCAGCCCACCGGTTTTCCCTGCTCGGAGTCGAGGACCGGTACACCGGTCCCCGCGGCCGACAGCAGGGTGTGCAGGGCCTGGGCGAGCGACTGGTCGGCCATCACGGGAAGGGGCGCCTCGGCGAGCTGTCCGACGCGTGTCGGTGCGTTGTCCGGCTGTTCGGCGAGTGCCTCGGCCACCGCCTGGGCGGTGACGACGCCGACATAGGCTCCTGCGCCGTCGACGACCGGGAGCGCCCCGTGGCCCGAGAGGCCGAGCAGATCGGCGGAGTCCGCGAGCGTCGTCGACGCGGACAGCGGGGAGGGCAGGGGGTCCATCACGGCATCCACTCGCTGGGTGCCGATCCGCGCACCGGGCGCGGGTCCTTCCAGGTCGATGCCTCGCCGTCGCAGCTTGAGGGTGTAGACCGTGTCGTGGGTCAGCAGGTGGCCTGTGGCGGTGGCCAGGACGATCGCCAGCATCAAGGGCAGGATGATCGAGTATTCGCCGGTGAGCTCGAAGAGGATCACCACGGCGGTGATCGGTGCCCGTGCGGCGCCGGCGAACACCGCTCCCATGCCGACCAGCGAGTAGGCGCCGACCGCGCCGGCCGATCCGGGCAGCAGATGGTGGACGGCGATGCCGTAGGCGGAGCCGAGCATCGCCCCGATGAACAGGCTGGGCGCGAAGACGCCGCCGGAGCCGCCGATGCCGATGGTCAGGCTGGTCGCCAGCATCTTGCCCACGAGCAACAGCAGCAGGAAGCCGATCGCGTAGCCGCCCTCGGTCGCCTTCTGCAGAACCGGGTAGCCGACGCCGTACATTTCCGGCAGGAGCAGGAGCACCAGTCCAAGTGCCAGTCCGCCGACCGTCGGCCGCAGCCACTCGGGGCCGCGCCACAGCCAGTCGCAGGCGTCCTCGACCAGGTACAGGAACCGGGAGAATCCCACACCGGCCACCGCGGCTCCGACGCCGAGCGTGGCGAACAGGCCGTACTGGGTCAGGTGGTCCACCCTGAAGTCGGGAAGCCGCAGGAAGGCGGTGTTGCCGAAGGCGGCGCGTCCGATGACGCTCGCGGTGACGCTGGCCAGCACGGCGGCGCCGAAGGCTTCCGCGCTGAAGGTGCCCAGGATCAGCTCCATGGCGAAGAACACCCCGGCCAGCGGTGCGTTGAAGGTGGCCGCGATGCCGCCCGCGGCGCCGCAGGCGACCAGCAGTTTCATCCGGCCCTCGGTCACCTTCGCCAGGCGGCCGAGGGTGGAGCCCAGTGCCGAGCCGATCTGCACGATCGGGCCCTCGCGGCCGACCGAACCACCCGAGCCGATGCACAGGGCGGAGGCGAGCGTCTTGACCACGGCGACCTTCGGGCTGATCCGCCCGCCGCGCTGGGCGACGGCCAGCATCACCTCTGGCACCCCGTGTCCGCGCGCTTCCTTGGCGAACCGATTCACCAACGGCCCGTAGAGCAGCCCGCCGACGACCGGGGCGAGCAGCACGAAGTACGGGCCCACCCAGGGCGCGTGCGGATTGCTCGCGCCGGGGGAAGCCGAGTAGTCGGCGTGGCCGGAGAAGAAGTGAGTGAAGGTCTTGATGCACCAGCGGAAGACGACCGAGCCGGCCCCGGCTCCGGCACCGACCATGACAGCCAGGGCCATCAGGCCCCATGGGGCGGTGCGCAGCTCCGCTTGTGCTGGTCTGAGTGTGAAACCCCTCTCCGTCGTGCTGGTCACCTGGTTCCTGTCCCTTGCTGCCGGTATGGCGGCCATCGCGTCGACCTCCCTCACCTTTGCATTATGCAAAACAAGTCAAGGGGGTACGTCACAGGGGGCTGCCTGCCTCCGCTGGGGACCTGGTCTGGTTGTCCGTCCGGCTGGGGCGAAGGGTCACGTGGTGCGCGACCATGCTCGCGCCAGCTCGGCCTGGGGAAATGAGCGAACCGCGGAGGTGGATCTCAGGTCGAGCAGGGGATCCGGCAGTCGTGCTGACCGGTCCGGACCGCTGGCCTGCTTGTCGTCAGCAGTCACGGGCATGGCGCCTTCGCCAGGATGCTCCCGGGTTCAGTCGGTCAGCACTGGGTGCGGGGCATGCCGACTGTCCGGTCCTGGTCGTCCGCGACGGCGGCGGCTGATCTGAGCGGCCGGTTTGCCTGCGCGGGGTGTCAGTCCGCTTCGGCGCGCGCTTCGATGTCCTCGATGCCGGTCGGGCGGCCGGCTCGCGTCCATCGGACGTAGAGGCCGGCCGCGATGAGCAGGGACGCGGCCAGGGACAGCATGGGCCAGCCGCGCAACAGGTTCACCGCGAGGGTGAAAGCGACCGCTACGGCGGCGAGTCCGTTCAGCCAGGCCAGGGCCGTCTTCCGCTCCCGGTGGGCGAAGCGGGCCATGGCGAGCAGGCCGACCAGGAAGCTCACGAACACGGCGACGGCGTAGAACAGGACCAGCTCCTGCTCCTGGCCGGCGGCTGCCAGGATGATCAGCGCGGCGGCGGCGAGGTAGACGACGACGGACCAGTACGGGGTGTGGTGGTGGTTGGTCCGGCCGAGGACCGGCGGCAGCACGCCGGGCCGCTCGGCGGTGCCGGACAGTGCTTTGAGCAGGCCGGGTCCGGCCTGGAAGGAGGAGCTGGCCGCGGCGAGCAGCAGCAGCGAGCTGGTGAGCTGGAAGGTGCCGTACAGCCAGCCGGGTCCGGCGGCGGCGTGCGCGATGTCGGCGATCTGCGTGGAGTCCGTGCCAGGGATGCCGATGTGCAGTCGGACGGCCAGTGCGGTCAGGGCCAGGGTGAGGCCGCCGACGATGACCAGCAGCAACGCGAGCGTGCCGCGGCCGAAGCGCCGGCGGTGGGTGTCGTCGAGCTGGCCGAGCTGGGCGATCGCGGTGGACGGCGCCTCGATGCCGGTGGCCAGCGCCATGGCGACCGGGAAGGCCAGGACGACGGCGAGCACGCCGGAGCGGCCGGGATCCGTCGTCGCGGCGGCGTGGCCGGTGGTGTGCGGTGCGGTGAAGCCCAGCACGAGCACCCCGACCGAGATCACGACGAAGGCGACGGTCATCACCGCGAACAGCAGACGCCCGCCGTGTCCGAACCAGGTCAGCCCGGCCACCACCACGAGCAGCAGCAGTGCGAGCGGGATCCGGTAAGGGGCCAGACCCGGGAACAGGGCGATCACAGCGCTGGCCGCGGCCGCGATCGAGATCCCGATGGTCAGCACGAAGTCGACGACCAGGGCGCCGATGGGCAGGAACGTCCAGCGTGCCCCGAAGGCCCGCCCGGCCGCGGCCGCGGCGCCGCCGCCCTTGGGGAAACGCCGGACGAGCTGCCAGTAGTTCGCGGTGACGAGGACGACGAGTGCGATGACCAGGCTCATCGTGGGCAGCAGCAGCGCGAGGTCGCCGTGCAGGGCGCGCAGTGCGGCCTCGATCGCGTAGGCGACCGAGGAGACCGGGTCGGCGATCACCGCGAAGGCGAACGCGAAGAAGAGCACGGAACGCCGCGGGCCACGGGCGGCGGCGGGGGGTGCGGTCGCGACGGCAGCGGCGGCCGGCTTCGACTGGGTCACGCGAAGACCTTCCTCGGGGCCCGTACGGGATGTCCGCACGAGCGATTCACCACAGGGGATACTTCGCCGACCCGTCTTCCCGGCACACCAGCTACGAAGCTACGTCAAGAAGCCGTCAGTGAGGTGTTAAGGATCCATCAGGATCTCCTTCGCGTCCGGACACGCCGTCATCGGGCCTTCTTGACATCGTAGGTTTGCATAGTGCAAAAGTGGGAGGGGGTCAATGCCGGGCTCGTGCCAAGGGCACTGCG
>NZ_JAJONF010000079.1 GCF_021462265.1 Streptomyces shenzhenensis
GGCGGTCACGGCGATGCGCGCGACCAGGCCACTAGCAGGAGCGCAGCGCGCGAGGGCACGACCCCCGCGCATCACGCGTACCCAGCGTCCTCAACAGGAGCGTTTGGCCATGGCCAAACCGGATGCCGCACAGCGTCATCCAGCGTCATCACCCGTCACCTGCATGCCCGGATTTCCCCACCTGCACAGCAAAGCCGCAGATCACGATAGTGATACGAAACAGGTTCGAGTCCCGTCACTCACCCTACAGGACAGGCCCGTGACCTGCGGAAACGCAGGGCACGGGCCTGTCTGCCGTTTAGTCGCGGCCGAACCACGGCCCGTCCAGCCGCGATTCGAGCCGTCCCGGGAAGGAGCGGTAGCCGTGAGCCCGTACGGATCCTCACTTGACGTATCCATCCGGTCACACGCCATGTAGCTTTCGGCATCGATCCGCCGTTGAGTGACGGGTCCTGATCAGAGCCATGGGTCTGTCCATCCCGTAGTTGAGAAGTGCCGCCAGGACTCACCAGCGTCGAACTCCCCGGACAGAGGTACGCGTTCGAGTAGTGGCTCGCGCACCGCATGGGCCATGTGTCGCACGCCGGGCTTCCGGCCTGCTCACTGCGTTGTCGAGAGTCAGCAGCCGAACCACCTCAACTGCGGTCGGCAGAGATGCCGGTACCTCCGCGCCGGCCGAGGCGCTCGGAGCCGCGCTGGCTCGTTGCGGGCCGTTAGCCTGTCGGTATGTCAGAACGTGTCATGCCCGGTCACACGGACGGCCTGATCACCTTGGACACCGCGGACGCTCTGTGGGTCGATCTGACGGCCGGCAGTGCTGCGCCAACGGCTCACGGGGCATTCACCTGCTCTCCTGCCTGCGCCAGGGTGGGATACGTCCTGCTGGGCGGCCATGTAGTGACGACGGTGAGGGTGAGCGGCGATCAGTGGAGCGTTCCGGAGGTCGAGGTGCGCCGGGCGGCCACGGCACTGAACGCGGTGCGGATGGATCGCCAGGACCTGGTCCGCATCGGTCCGTTTCGTGGGGCGCCGAGGCAGGAGCGCAACGAGGACACGCCACTGCGTTGGCGCCAGCGCATCAGAGGGGAGCTGCACGAGTTGGGCGGCCCCGAGCGGGCAGCACGACGTGAAGACGGCAGGCCCTACCATCTGGCGGGGATCGACTGGCGACGGATGCTCGTGGAGCAGACCCGCGACGGGACGCATCGGACGTGGTGGCTGCCGCGCGCTGTGGTCAGGCTGCTCGACGCGGCCGAGCATGCCGAGACGCAGTGGGTACGGGCCGCGCGGACCCGCCAGGCAAGCGCAGCCGTCACCGACCCGGCCTCTCGCCCCCGGCAGGCCCGAGACGCCGGCGGTCGGCAGACGACGAGCCCCGAAGGCCCCACCGCCTCACGGCGCCCGTACAACAAGGAGCTGGAAGGCCAGCTGTACTCGGTACTCAGCAGGAAGCCCGGCACCTCCCGCAGGGTGGCCGGGTGGGCGTGCGCCGTCTGCCGCACCGCGCCCGCCACCGTGCTCGACCACTGCCACGAACACGGCTACATCCGAGGCCCCCTCTGCCAGTCCTGCAACACACTGGAACGCCCCGACCACCTCTACAGCAACGACATCCGTGTGGCGAACCGCTACACACGCCTCTTCCACACCGATACCGACGACTGGCTCCGCCACTGGCACCGCTGCCCCGGCTGCCGCGCACGCACCACCCTGCCCCTGCCGCACCTCGCCGCATGGACCGCCCACACAGCCTGCCGGTCGCTGCGCCCGACCCACCGAGCCCCCCGCGGACGCAAACCCTGCGGTGTCCTGCGCGTGTCCTGGACAGGCAGCCAGAACACGCCCCGTTCCTGCCTGCTCACCGTCACCGTCGACTTCTGCCCCTCCGGCGAGCACCGCGTCCTGGCGCAACTCCCCTACCGCGAGGCCGCCGACCGGTTTCGTGCATGGCTGGCCGAGACAGCCCCCGCCGTCGCCGCCGCGGCCGGTCCCGACCGCCTGGACGACCTCCCCGCCCAGTCCCGGCCGATCATCGCGGACACCAGCGGCAAGGACCTGGAACTGTTCTGAGCAGGCACCGGAGCCCTCGAAGATCTACAGGGCGTTTCCGGTACTTCGACTCGTCGACGTGGCGTGCGGCGTTTCGATGAGTTGATCGGACCGTTGCGAGCGGATCCATGGATCCCGACGTCTCGTCGCCCAGCGTCTCCCCGTACGCGGGCCCCGCCGTGCAGGAGAGCGCGCCGCACATCTACGACGCGTTGAACGCCCGGAACGAACTTTCCCGTCCTTCGCGGGCAAGACCATTCGTCCAGAGGCGTCTGTCCACCGGCTGCCCAACCGGCAGGGCCGCCCAGTCAGCCGCCCGTCGCCCGCCCCATGACCTCCGGCGAGACCTCCGACACGGGCAGAGCATGCCATGAGGGCGGTTGTCCGCCTCCTGCACGGAGCAACAGCGCGACCTCGCAACCGGGTGCCGGAGCCCCCACCCTACGACCAAAACGATATCGTTTATTGCCAGTCAATGCTATCGTTTTCATGGCAGAAGCATTCGCGAAGGGACCATCCGCATGGCCAGAACCGTCATCGACCTCGACGAAGACATGGTCACCGAGGCCATGCGCATCTTCGGCACCAAGACCAAGGCCAAGGCCGTCCGCCTCGCCATGGAGGACGCCGTCAAGAGACACCTTCGGCAGGAGGGCTTCGACGCCATCGAAGCCGGGGAACTCGACTTCAGCGAGATCGTCGAGAACACCGGACCCCGCAACGCAGACGGCTCCCTCAAGCACGACGGCGACCGCGACGGAGACCGGGCCGCCTGATGCAGGACCGCTACCTGATCGACAAGTCCGCCCTGGCCCGCTGGACGAAGCCGGCCGTCAAGGAGGTACTCAAGCCCCTGCATGAGCGCTACCTCCTCGCCGTGTGCCAGCCCACCGAGTACGAGATGATCCACTCCGCACGGGACAGCTCCGAGGCGACCCGGATCAGCACCTGGCTCCACGCCTTCGACTACCTCCACGCCGACGACCACACCTTCGTCCGCGCCCTGGAAGTCCAGCGCCACGCTCTCAACGCGGGCTTCCACCGCGCACTGCCCCTCCCCGACCTGCTGATCGCCGCCACAGCAGAACTGCACCAGCGGACAATCCTCCACTACGACGGCGACTTCGACATGATCGCCTCCCTCACCGGCCAACCCGCCGAATGGGTCGTACCGCCCGGCAGCGCCGACCGTTGAGCAGGTCGGGGTCTTCCGCCTTCCGGCCGCCCTCGCGGGGCGGGTGCATCCATCGCGGCAGCACAGTGATGCTCCGCCCTCCCGACGCCGCCTACGAGGTACGTAACGAGCACCCCCGGCAGCTGGAACAGGTCCGCGCCCAGGCCCGCCGGGCCGAATAGCTCCCGCCGCTCGAGGCCGCGACCGAGGCCGGCCCCCGCTCAGGCGCCCAGGGGAACTCGTGGGCGATCTTCAAGACCTTCCTCGACGCGGTCGCGGACGCCGCCGCCGCTCCCGTGGCCGCGAAGTACACCGGAGTTCTCGCCGGCGCCGACGTCTTCACGCGGGACAACGCGTGGACGCTGCTGGAGTCCCTGCGGATCGACGCGGGTGTCCTCGGGCCGTTCGGTGTCCACCCCTGAACGGTCCGGCCCTGAACCACTGGGGTGCCTCCCCGGTGCGAGAGCACCGGGGTTCCCGGTTTCGTGTGCGCATGCCGGGTCACGACACCGACAAGAGAGGCCCTGCCATGACCGTCCCCCTTCCCGTGGTCTTCATCCACGGACTCTGGCTGCACAGCACCTCCTGGCAGCCGTGGATCGAGCTGTTCCGTGACGAGGGCTACGACCCGTCCGCGCCGGGGTGGCCCGGCGACCCCGACACCGTCGAGGACGCGCGCCAGAACCCCGAGAGCATCGCCGGCCACGGTATCGACGACGTCGTCGAGCACTACGCGGCCCTGATCGAGGCCCTGCCGGTGCGGCCCATCGTGATCGGTCACTCGTTCGGCGGGATGATCGCGCAGAAGCTGCTCGGCCAGGACCGCGCCGCCGCGGCGGTCGCGATCGACGCCGCACAGATCAAGGGCGTGCTGCCGCTGCCGCTGTCCGCGCTGAAGGCGACGCTCCCGGTCTTCAAGAACCCGGCCAACAGGCGCCGTTCGGTCTCCCTGACCGCGGAGCAGTTCCGGTTCGCGTTCGGCAACGCCGTCTCCGAGGAGGAGTCGGCCGCCCTGTACGAGCGCTGGACCATCCCCGCGCCGGGCAAGCCGCTGTACGAGGCCGCCTCCGCCAACTTCAACCCGCACTCGCCGGCGAAGGTCGACACCGAGAACAGCGGACGCGGCCCGCTGCTGCTCGTCTCCGGCGGCAAGGACCACACGGTGCCCGAGGTCGTCACCCGGGCCACCCTCAAGCAGTACCGGCACTCCGAGGCGGTCACAGACATCATCAACTTCCCCGACCGCGGGCACTCCCTGACGATCGACGGCGGCTGGCGCGAGGTCGCGGACACCGTTCTCACCTGGCTGCGCCGGCAGAGTCCGGAGACCGGGCGATGACCTCACGTGCGTCCCGGACCACCGGAACATCCGAGGCCGACGCGGGCCTGGCCGGGCGGACCGTCGTGGTCACCGGCGCCGGGCGTGGCATCGGGCTGGCCGTCGTCGAGGCCTTCCTCGCGGCCGGTGCCCGCGTCGTCGCGGGTTCGAGGGGGCGCACCGACGCCCTCGACCAGCACGTGAAGCAGGGGGCCGAACTCACCGTCGTGGAGGTCGACCTCGCGACGCCCGACGGTCCGGCCGCGCTGGTCGCCGAGGCCGTGGCGCTCCATGGCGGTGTCGACGTCCTGGTGAACAACGTCGGTGCGGTGCGGCCGCGGGTCGACGGCTTCCTGGGCGTGACGGACGAGGACTGGGAGTGGACGTTCACGGTCAACCTCATGGCCGCCGTCCGCACCACCCGGGCCGCGCTGCCGCACCTGCTCGCCACCGGCGCGGGACGTATCGTCACCGTCTCCTCGGTCAACGCCCGGCTGCCGGACCCGCTGGTCATCGACTACGGCGCGGCGAAAGCCGCGCTGACCAACTTCTGCAAGGCCCTGTCCAAGGAGGTGGGGCCACGTGGTGTGCGGGTGAACACCATCGGGCCCGGCCCGGTGGAGACGGCGCTGTGGCAGGGCGCCGGCGGGGTCGCCGCCACGGTCGGCCAGTCCCGGGGCGTCGATCCCCGGGAGGTGGCCCGTGGTGCGGCGGACCAGTCGGTGACCGGCCGCTTCACCCGGCCGTCGGAGGTGGCCGACCTCGTGGTCTACCTCGCCGGTCCGCGGGCGGTGAACATCACCGGCGCCGACTTCGTCATCGACGGCGGCCTGGTCGAATCCCTCTGACCCGCCGTCACGGCACGGCGGGCACCGAGCCCGCCGCGCCTCGCTCCCCTTCGCGTCCCCTGGAGAGACCAGTGAGCTTCCGCCTGCCCGGTTCCCGACCCAGACTCCGCCTGCCCGGATCCCGCCGTCTGGTGGCCGCGGTCTTCGCCCTGGCCGTCGGTCTCGGCTCGACCACCCTCACGGCCTCGGCCTCCGCCAAGCCGGCAGCGCCGGCCGGCGAGCGGATGCCCGCCGGCTTCAGCGAGCACAAGACCCGGGTCGCCGGGACCGGCATCAACTACGTGATCGGCGGCCACGGCCCGACCCTGGTCCTGATCCACGGCTACCCCCAGACCTGGTACGAGTGGCACGGCATCATGCCGGCGCTCGCCAAGCACTACACCGTCATCGCGCCGGACCTGCCCGGCGCCGGCCGCAGCGACGCCCCGGCGTCCGGCTACGACAAGAAGACCATGGCCGCCGATCTGCACGCGCTCCTGGTGTCGCTCGGCAAGGACCAGAACGTGAACGTCGTCGGCCATGACATCGGCACGATGGTCGCCTACTCCTACGCGGCGCAGTACCCGCGCAGCGTCAGGAAACTCGTGCTCAGCGAGGCCCCGATCCCGGACCCGGGCATCTACAAGTTCCCCGCGCTGACGGCCAAGGGACCCGGGGTGTGGAACTTCGGCTTCTTCTCCCTGCAGACGGGCCTGCCCGAAAGCCTGATCCGGGGCCGCGAGCTGACCTGGACGTCGGGCTTCATGCGGAGCATCGCCGTGCGCAAGGACGCCCTGCCCCCCGACGACCTCGCGGTCTTCGCCTCCTACCTGCGCGACTACGCGCACCTGGAGGCGAGCTTCGCGTGGTTCCGGACGTTCCCGCAGGACATCGCCGACAACGCGCGGTTCCAGAAGACGCCCCTGACCATGCCGGTGCTCGCGATCGGCGCCTCCGGCAGCCTCGGTTCGTCGGTCGCGAAGCAGGTGCGCCTCTACGCCACCGACGTCACCCCGGCTGTCGTCCCCGACTCCGGCCACTGGATCTACGAGGAACACCCGGAAGAGACGACCGGCATGCTGCTGCGCTTCCTGGGCGGCCGCCGATGACGTCAGGAGCGCACCTGACCGGGTTCTTCCCGACCTTCGGCCCGGCGCCCGAGCGCGAACCCTTCTGGTTCCTCGGCGGCCAGGCCAGGATCCTGCTTCCCGGTACCGCGACCGACTACCGGCTCAGTCTGATGGAGTTCGCCGACCCGGCCGGTCACGCGCCCCCGCACCACGTCCACGAGGACGAGGACGAGGTCTGGTTCGTCCTCGACGGCGAGGTGACGTTCTTCGTCGGCGACCAGCGCCACGACCTGGGGCCCGGGCAGGTCGCGTACGGGCCGCGCGGGGTTCCGCACAGCTATGTGGTGCGCTCGCCCGCGGGGGCACGCATAGCGGTGCTGTTCAGCCCGGCCTGCATCGAGGAGTACTTCAGGGCGAACGGCACCCCGGTGGCCGAGGCCGGGGACCTGCCGCCGGAGTTCGATCTCGCGGCGGTCGTGGCCTCCGCCGAGCCCTTCCACCTGCGCGTCACCGGACCACCGCGGTCCGGGTGAGCCAGACCGGTCGGACATCGCCGCGTTCGTTCCCGACCAGGGCGAGGCCGGCCCGGCCCGCTCCACGCGCTGCGTCCCCCGGCCGAGTACGCCGGGATCGCGGGCGCCCCGCACGGGCTGCTCCGGACGCACGCCGAGGAGGTCAACGCGGCGCTGCCTGCCCTCCGGGCCAAGTGGCCGCCCGCGCCGCCGGCGGGCACCCGGGGTGAGCCCCCACTCGGGCGGTGGCGGAGTGCCGGGTGGCGTGCCCTCGAACCGGGGTGCCACCCCAGTGCGAGGGCGACATCGGCCGGTGTGGAATACGACCGATCGGCGCCCTCGGCGCCGGCGGGAACCGGTTACGAGGAGGCGGCGATGACGGAATCCGGAGCACTGAGGATGACGGACCACAGCGGCGTCCCGCTCACCCACGGCCGGCCACGGGTCAACGGGGTCGACCTGCACTGTGCGACGGGCGGCAGTGGCGAGCCGGTCGTCCTGATCCACGGCGTGCCGAAGACCATGTTCTTCTGGCGCCACGTCATCCCGCTGCTCACGCCCCACTACACGGTGGTCGCGGTGGATCTGCGGGGATTCGGCGGCTCCGGACGCCCGACGACCGGATACGACACGCGGACCCTGGCCGCCGACATCGACGCGCTCATGACGGCGCTGGGACACGACCGGTACCGGGTGGTGGGCGAGGACTGGGGTGCGGCCGTCGCCTACGCCGTCGCGGCGTTCCACCGCCCGAAGGTCACCCAGCTCGTCTTCCAGGAGACGAGACTTCCCGGCCTCCCGGTGCCCGACCTCGGGCCGCTCCCCGCCGAGGATCCCCGCACCGGCTGGCATCGCTCGCTGTTCGGCCTGCCGCACTACCCCGAACTGCTGATCACCGGCCGGGAGCGGGCCTTCTGGACGTACTTCATGCGGCGGATCATGTGGGACCCGAGTGCGTACACGGACGCCGACGAGGACGAATACACCCGGGGGCTGGAAGCACCGGGCGGCAACCACGCGGTGTTCGAGCTGTACCGGGCGACCGACACCGACGCCGGCCAGAACCGGCCGCAGTTCGCCGTCCCGCTCACATGCCCGGTGCTGGCCGTCGGGGGGCGCGCCTACCTGGCCGAGGAGCCCGGGGAGCAGATGGCTCAGGTCGCGGTGGACGTCACACCCGTGGTGATCGAGCGGGCGGGGCACAACATCCCGTTGGAGGCACCCGCCGAGCTCGGACGCCGCTACCTGGACTTCTTCGCGACCATGGCGGAATGACCGTCCGGCGGCCGGACGCGGACGACCGCCGGACGCGGACGACCGCCGGACGCGGACGACGGCCGGTGCTCCCGCTGCGCGCACCGCCCTCCTCCCTTCACGCACAACCCTGTACCCGAAGCGCCGGATCCGTGCCCGGCGTCCGAAGCCCCGTAGAATCGGCCGGCCATGCGTTTTCAGATACTTGGGCCCGTCCGGGTCTGGCAGGGCACCACCGACGTGAAGCTGGGCCCGCCCAAACAGCGGGCTCTGCTGGCGCTGCTCCTGGCGCACGCGGGCCAGCCCGTCCCCCTGCACGGGGTCGTGGACGCACTGTGGCAGGAGAATCCACCGGCCACCGCGGTGAACGTGATCCACCGCCACGTCGCGGCGCTGCGCCGGCTGCTCGAACCCGGCCTGCTCTCCGGCACCGCCTCACGCCGTCTGGTCCGCGACTCCGGTGGCTATCGCATCGACGTGGCACCGCACGAACTGGACCTGCTGCGTTTCAGAGCGCTGCGCCAGGACGCGCGCCATTCGGCGCGGCAGGGCGACCGGGCGAAGGCCGTGGAGTTGCTGGTCGAAGCACTGGACCTGTGGCGGGGCCCGGCGGGCTCCGGCATTCCGCCCGAGGTCCGGGCGCTGCCGGTCTTCACCGCCGTCGACGACGAGCATGTCGCCGCCGTCAAGGAGGCCGCCGGTTACGTGCCCACCGCGGGTGCCGTCCTCACCGAGCACGTCCTGGTCACCCTCCGCCAGGCCGCCGCCCATCACCCGCTCGACGAAGGTCTGCAGGCCCGGCTCATCGAGGTGCTCGCCGCCGCGGGGCGCCAGGGCGAGGCTCTGGAGACCTACCGAGTGGTACGGGCGCGGCTCGCCGACGAGCTCGGCCTCGATCCCGGTCCGGAGCTGCGGGAGGCACAACTCACCGCGCTGAACCAGCCCCGGCAGCCCCCGGCGCAGGTCCCCGCGGCGCCCGCTGCTGCCCCGGCGCCGGCCTCCGGTGCCCCGAGTCCCACGCAACTGCCACGGGACCTGGGCGCCTTCACCGGCCGCAGCAGCGAACTCGGCCTCCTGGACGCGCTGGTGCCCGATCCCGGAGACCCCGCCCAGGCCGTCGTCATCAGCGGTATGGCCGGGGTCGGCAAGACCACCCTGGCCGTGCACTGGGCGAACCGGCTCGCCGACCGCTTCCCCGACGGACAGCTCTACGTGGACCTTCGGGGCTTCCACCTGACCGGGCCCGCCATGAGCGGCCCCGAGGCGATGCGTGCGCTGCTCGACGCCTTCGGCACGGCCGTCAGCCGCATCCCGGCGGAGCTGCGGGCCCAGACCGCGCTGTACCGCAGCCTCCTGGCCGGCCGCCGGGTCCTGGTCGTCCTGGACAACGCCCGCGACTCCGAGCAGGTGCGGCCCCTGCTTCCCGCCCCGCCCGGCTGTCTCGCCATCGTCACCAGCCGCCACCAGCTGCAGGGACTCATGGCCGTCGAGGGCGCGCATTCGGTCACCCTGAGTCCGCTCGACGAGGACGAGGCCCTCGCGCTGCTCACCCGTCGGCTCGGCAGCGCGAGGGTCACCCGGGAGGCTGCCGCGGCAGCCGAGATCGTCGCCCTGTGCGGGCGGCTTCCGCTGGCGCTGGCCATCGTCAGCGCGCGAGCCGCGCTCAACCCCGGCTGCCCGCTGGCCGCCATCGCGGACGAACTGCGCACCAGCCACGGCAGCCTCGACGCCTTCGCCGGCGAGCCTCCGCTCGCCGACGCACGCTGCGTCTTCTCCTGGTCCTACCAGGCACTGACGCCCCAAGCCGCCGAGCTGTTCCGGCTGCTCGCCCTGCATCCCGGCCCGCACTGCTCCGTCGCCGCCGCGGCAAGCCTGGCGGCCACCAGCACCAGGGAGGTCCGGTCCCGTCTCGCGGAGCTGGTCCGGGCCCATCTGCTCTTCGAGAACGAGCCCGGCCGCTTCGCCTCGCACAGTCTGCTCCGGGCCTACGCGGCGGAGCTGGCCGTCGAAACGGAGACCGCGCACGACGTGGCGGCGGCCACCACGCGCGTCCTCGACCACTACCTGCACAGCGCCCACGCCGCGGAAGCCGTCCTCGCGCCCCACCGCGAACGGATCACCCTGCGCCGCCCGGCCGCGCACACCCTGCCCGAGCGGTTCTCCGACCAGCGCGCCGCCGCCGACTGGTTCGAGCGGGAACGGCCGGTGCTGCTGGCGGCCGCCGCGCAGCACAGCCGGCACGGTCACGACGCCTTCACCTGGCAGCTGGCCTCCGTCCTGGAGATGTACCTGGACCGCAACGGGCGCTGGCAACAGCAGCGGACGGTGCAGAGCACGGCCATCACCGCGGCGCAGCGGGAAGGCGACCTGCGGGGGCAGGCGCACGCGCACCGCGCCCTGGGCTTCGCCCTGAGCCGGCTCGGGCAGTGGGAAGGCGCCGACGAGCACCTTGAGCGCGCCCTGCGGTTGTTCAGGGAACTCGGTGACATGCCCGGCCAGGCGCGTGTCCATCGCTACCGGGCCTTCGTCGCCAACCAGCACGGCCGCCATGCCGAGGCCCTGGAGCACTACCGTCTCGCCGCCGACCTGTACCGGGCGGCCGGACATCTCAACGGCGAGGCGAGCGTGCACAACGAGGTGGGGTGGACCTACCTGCTGCTCGGCGAGTACGCCAAGGCGGTCGAGGAGTGCGGCCGCTCCCTCGCGATCCACCGGGAGACCGGCGACCGCAACGGCGAGGCCGCGGCGTGGGACAGCCTGGGGGTCGCCCACCGGCACCTGGGCCACCACGACCACGCTCTCGCCAGTCTCCGCCGCGCACTCGGCATGTACCGGCGGCTCCGGGACTCCTATCTGGCGGCGGACACCCTGGTCCACATCGCGGACACGCACCTCGCCGCGGATCGCGCGGACAGCGCGGCGGCGACGCTGCGGCAGGCGCTGGACATCCTTGAGGACATCGGTCACCCCGACGCCGAGGGCGTCCGCGCGAGACTTCTCGGCACCGGCTGAACCCCGGAGCGGCCCGGAACCGTGTATCGCGCGGTGGCGGGTCAGGACCAGGGGTCCGGAGACGGCGGACGGTGGCATGCCCGCGCCGTCAGAATCTCGTCAGATTTCGGGTTTCCGCGCCTGCCTACGATCCCCGAACACGCTGCTTCCGACAGGAACTTCACCGAAGCAGGCACGAAACGCGTCGTGCCCGCCGGCCGCCGGCCGCACACCCGGCTCGGCCGGCGTCCCGCCTTGCCCGTCCTTCGGCGATCCCGCACCCCGCCCTGCCCTGACCCGGCCGGACCCGCTCGTGCGAGCAGCGCCGACGGGCCCGACCCAGCCTGAATGAGAACGACATGACCTGCGCAGTCGTACCGAGCGAGCCGCTGACCGCACGTTGCGAACACCTCCCGCGGACCCTGGCGGCCGACCACGCGAAGCCGCTCCTCGCCTACGTCGAACGCATACTGGGAGACCGCCACCTGGCGGAGGACATCGTGCAGGAGACGCTGATACGCGCGTGGCATCACAGCGAACGGCTGTGCGCCACCGAGGGCTCGATGCGCGGCTGGCTGCTCACCGTGGCCCGCAACCTCGCCATCGACCGGGTACGCAGCGCCTACTCCCGCCACGAGTCCCCGGGCACGGACCATCCCGGCGCACCGCAGAACGACCACGCCGACACCGTGGCGGCCGCGGTCGACACCAAAGCCCTGCTGCGGCACCTCTCACCGGAGCACCAGCAGGTCCTCGTGCACATCTACCTGCACGACAGAACCGTGCAGGAGACCGCCCGGCTGCTGGGCATCCCCCCGGGCACCGTCAAATCCCGGCAGCACTACGCACTGCGCCAGCTCCGCAACCGCGTCGGCGCACGCGTCGCGGCCGGGCCGGCGGCGGCCGCCTGAACCGGTCGCGGCGGAGTCACTCGCCGGTCACCGGGCCCGGTTCGCCGATCGCGCGGGGGATCTGCTTCCGGGAGGTGATGCCGAGCTTGCGGAACACCTTGTTCAGATGGAACTCGACGGTCGAGGCGGTGACGAACAACCGCGTCGCGATCTCCCCGTTGGTCAGCCCCGAGGCGGCCATGGAGGCCACCTGCCGTTCCCGCGGCGTGAGATCGAACCTGGTGTCCTCGGTCCGCCTGCGGGCCGTCTCGCCGGTGGCCAGCAGCTCGGTCCGGGCCCGCTCGGCGTACAGCACCGCGCCGAAGGCGTCGAAGCTCTCGTAGGCGGCGCGCAGCTGCTTCCTGGCGTCGGAACGCCGCTTGCGGCGGCGCAGCCACTCGCCGAACAGCAGCCGCGAGCGGGCCTGTTCCAAAGCCAGCGGCCCCTGCCCGAGCAGTTCGACGGACTCCTCGTAGAACTTCTCGGCGTCGTCGCCGTCCGCCGTCAGCGCCCGGCCGAGGGCCAGGGTGCCCAGGGCCCAGGGCGTACCGGCGAGCGGGGCGCGCTCCTCCAGCCGGGCCAGGGCCGCGGCCGCGCCGTCGCGGTCACCGGTGCGCACCCCGGCCTCGACGAGCAGCGGCAGAACGAGGTTGCCGCAGGCCGGGGGGTCCGCCTCGAAAACCTCCAGCGCGTGCGCCATCGCCTGCCCGTAACGGCCCCGCCCCAGCTCGAACAGGGCCAGCGCGTGCTGCGCCAGCAACCGGAGCAGGCCGTGGCCCATGCTCCGCATCTCCGTGATCCGCAGCACCGCGGCCCGTAGTTCGGCCTCCCGGCCGGTCAGGGCGAACAGCCGGATCCGGTTGAGGTCTCCGCCGCCGGGGAAGCCGGTGGCGGCCACGATGTCGTCGAACTCGGCGTAGCGGACCTCCGCCTGTCCGAGGCGTCCGTCCCAGAGTTCGTAGTGCGCCTGGACGAGCAGCGACATGCTGAGCGCGTACAGCGCGCCGCCGGCGCGGTCCGCCGCTGCCAGCCGGTCGGCGACCCGGCGCCTGGCCTCGACGTCCCACAGATCGTCGCAGGCCATGGCCACCATCACCGCGAACGGACTGTTCGCGTTCCCGATCCCGCCACCGCCCGCCAGCAGGTCCATGGCGGTACGCAGCACGGGCGCGCTGTGCTCGTAGCCCATGGCCACGCGGCGGGCCAGCCCCTCCATCAGCAGGTCGCGGCCTCGTACGGCGGGGTCCTGGTCGTGCCGCGCGACGACGGCGGCCGCCGCGACCTCGGTCAGCGACGTGCCCCGCACCGTGTCGTGGGCGACCAGCGCGGCGTGCAGCGCCTCCCGGAGCAGCTCCCAGGTCAGCCGCGGGTCCTGGGTACCGAGCCCGGTCACGGCGTCCATCAGCATCGCCGGGACGTCGGCGACGACCACCTGGAACATCAGCACGGTCGCCCGCATCCGCAGTTCGCGCGTGCGCATCGCCGGGCCGCGGATGCCGGCGGCGGCCAGGTCCAGCGCGGTTCCTGCCGCCGGCGCGTCGCCGGACATCAGATGGGCCTGGGCCGCGTCGAGCAGCCGCTCGGCCCGTTTCTCCGGGGCGCCGGTGAAATCGGCGGCCCGCGACAGGAACAGGGCCTGCTGGGAGTAGCCGCCGCGCAGGCGGGCCCGCTCGGAGGCGGCTTCCAGGTCGTCGGCGACGCCGTCGTCCGTGCCCTCGGCGGCCTCGGCCCGGTGCCAGGCGCGACGGTCGGCGTCCCGCACGGCGTCGCAGACGGCGGCCAGTGCCGCGTGCACCCGGCGGCGCTCGCCGGGTTCGGCTCCGGCGTAGACCGTCGAGCGGATCAGGGGGTGCCGGAAGGCCGTCGGCGTGCCCCGGCCGAGGATGCCCGCGGCGACGGCCGGCTGGACGGCGCGGGCGGACAGGCCCAGCCGGCCCGCGGCCCGCCACATCATCCCCGTGTCGTCCGAGGGCGCCGCCGCCAGCAGCAGCAACAGGGTTCGGGTCTCCGGCGGCAGGGCCTGGACCAGGCACCGGAAGCGGCTCTCCAGGAGCCGGCTCACCGGCAGCGGATCGGGCAGCGGGGCGATGCCGGACAGCTGCTCGGCGGCCAGGGCCTCGGCCAGCTCCAGCAGCGCGAGCGGATTGCCGCCGGTGCCGGCGACGATCCGGTCGGCCACCGTGGTGTCCACCCTCCCGGCGCCGTAGGAGAGCAGGACCCTGGCCTCCGACTCCGGCAGACCGGTCACCGCGTGCACGTTCAGCGCGTCGAACAGGCCGTTGTCGCCGAGCCCGTCGCGGACGGCGACGATCAGGCCCAGGGAGTCGGCGTGCAGCCGGCGGGCGGTGAACGCGAGCGCCTCGGCCGACTCCCGGTCCAGCCACTGCGCGTCGTCCAGCAGGAACAGCAGCGGCTGGTCGGCGGCGGCCTCGGACAGCAGCGTCAGGGTCGCGAGGCCGACCAGATAGCGGTCCGCGGGCGGCCCCGCCACCAGTCCGAGGGCCGCGTCCAGCGCGGCCCGCTGCGGTCCGGGCAGCCGGCCCGTCCGGTTCAGGAACGGCCGCAGCAGCCGGTGCAGCGCGCCGAAGCCGAGGCCGGTCTCGGGCTCGACCGCGGTCAGCCGGACCACGCGCAGTTCGTCGGCGCGGGCCGCGGCGTACTCCAGCAGCCGGGTCTTGCCGATCCCCGCTTCGCCGGTCAGGACGAGGACTCCGCTGAGGCCGTCGCGCACCGCGTCGAGCAGTCGTGCGATGGCTTCGCGTTCGGCGTGGCGGCCGACCATAGGCGGCCCGGATGTCTGCTGGACGCCGTTCCACATCATGGGACCGCTCCCCCCTTGTCGATGTCCTGACACGGGGAACGTTAGGAACGCCGGGCCGGTGGAAGCGAGCGTCATGTGACGGTGGTGTGCCGGTCAGCGCAGTGCGCTGACCACCGTCCGCAGCTCGGTACGCGAGGCCACGCCCAGCTTGGGGAAGATCCGGTGGAGGTGCGAGCTGACGGTACGGTGCGAGAGGTAGAGCCGCTGGCCTATCTCGCGGTTGGTCAGACCCTCGGCGGCGAGCCGCACGATCTGCAGTTCGTGGGCGGTCAGCTGGTCCCTGGCGTCCGGGGCGCGGCGGCGGCTGGTCTCGCCCGCGGCGCGCAGTTCCCGGCGGGCCCGCTCCCCCCAGGGGATCGCGCCGAGCGCGTCGAACATGTCGCGGGCGGCACGGAGGTGGTCGCGGGACTCGACACTGCGCCGCCGGCGCCGGAGCCATTCGCCGTAGGCCAGGTGGGTACGGGCCCTGATCAGCGGCCAGGCGCCGAGGTCGGCGTTCAGGGCGTCCGCGAAGAGCGGGTCGGCGTCCTCGTCGGCGGCCAGCAGCGCCCGGACCAGACGCAGTTCGGCGTGCAGCACCGGCGCGGAGGTCACCGTCGCGACCTCCTCCAGTTCCGTCACGACCGGGAGTACCGCCGCCAGTCGCCCGCAGTGCGTCGCCGCGTCGACGAGGTCACCCACGGCCGTCAGCCGCAGGGCGACCTGGAACGCGGGGTCCGCCGGATCGTGCAGCCGGCGGAGCTGGCCGAAGGCCTCCTCGTACCGGCCGGCGCCGAGCGCGGCCAGCCCGCGTGCCATCGACGCGGTGGCCAGCACCGGACGTGCCCCGGCCGGCAGGCCGATCTCCTCCGCCTCCTCGGCCAGCGCCAGGGCGGTATCCACCTCACCGCGCAGTGCGGCCAGCTTGGCCGCGGTGGCGGTCATCAGCGCGTACATCATCGTCTGGCTGGTCTCGCGCGCCAGCCTTCGTGACTCCTCGGTCGCGGCGATCGCCGCGCCGAGGTCGCCGACCACGAGAGCGCTCCACGCGTCCGCGCCGACCGTCCGGGCCAGCAGCCCCAGGCGTCCCTGGGCACGCAGCGGCGCACCGCCGGCCGCCGAGAACGCCCGCGCCAGGTCGAAGCCGCCGACGAGGAGCGCGGCGGTGCTGAGCATGCGGTAGGCGCGGCCGTCGTCGCCCTCCTGCAGGGCGACGTGCCGGGCACGCTCCAGGACGAAGGTGCCACGGTCGACCGGGGCGGCGTAGGCGCAGATGGCCAGCCGCCACGGATCGAGTTCGTCGAGCTCCATCCGCTCCACGGCCCGCAGGACCGTGGAGCGGCCCCGCGGGCCCGGGTCGGACCAGAAGCACAGCTGCGCGGCGCTCCACAGGATCCGCAGCGCCAGCGCGCGGTCCTCCGCGGCCAGCTCCTCGGCGAGGGCCGTCAGGGAGTTGGCGCCTGACGAATGGCTGTGCAGTCCCTCGTCGAAGCTGCCGCGGAGCCAGACGACCGTGGCGTGCTGGCGTCGCGACAGCGGCCCGGTGAGCGCCTGGTCCAACAGCCGGGTCACGGTCTCGGGGCGGCCGAGCTCGACAGCGAAGTCGGCGGCGCGCAGCAGCCGCTCCGCTCGGCGGTCGGTGTCCTCGCTGAGCGCGGCGGCCTGTTCGAGGGCCGTGACGGCCGCCGCGATGCCGCCCCGGCGGGCGGCCCGGTGAGCGGCGTCCTCCAGCGCGGCGGCGACCGTCTCCTCCGGGGCGTCGGCCGCGGCGGCCCGGTGCCGCAGTTGCCGGTCCGGGTGTTCCCAGAGCACGGCGGCGAGCGCGGCGTGTGCGGCGTGCCGGACGCCGGTGGGCATGGTCTGGTGGATCGCCGACCGCATCAGCGGATGCCCGAACCGCAGGTCGCCGCCGACGACCTCGACGAGTTGGGCGCGCACGGCCGGATCGAGTTCCGCGGGTCCGGCGGTGGCGCCGGTGAACAGCCGGGTCGCGCGGTAGATCTCGGGGAGCGACGAGCTGTCGTCGAGGGCCGCGATCCGCAGCAGACCGCGGGTGATGTCGGGCAGGGTCTCCAGGCGGTCGGTGAAGGCCCGTTCGAGCCGCTCGGTGAGCGGCAGCCGGGACATGTGCGGATCGGCCGACGCGCCGAGTGTGCGGGAGAGTTCGGTCAGGGCCAGGGGGTTCCCGGCGGCGGCGGCCAGCAGCCGGCGGTGCGCGGTCGGCCGCAGGTCCGGGGCGCGGTCCGCCAGGAGTTCCGCGGCCTGGCCGTCCGTGAGCGGGCCGAGGGTCACGGAGGTGAGTTCGTCGGAGTTCAGACGCGACCGGTAGCCCTCGCGTGCGGCCCCGACGACGACCACCGGCTCCGTACCGACCCGGCGGGCCACGAAGGCCAGGACACTGGCGGTGGCGTCGTCGAGCCATTGCACGTCGTCGACCAGGAGCAGCACCGGCGCGACCGCGGCCGCGTCGGCCAGGAGGTTGAGCACCGCCAGGCCGACCAGGAAGACGTCGGGGACACCGGCCTCGGCGTGCCCGAGAGCGGTGTCCAGCGCCTGCCGGTGCGGGACGGCGAGCTGGGCGGCCTCCGCGGCCAGCGGGCGCAGGACGAGTTGCAGACCGGCATAGGGGATGTCGCTCTCGGCCTCGGCACCGCTGGTGCGCAGGACCCGGTGGCCGAGCTGCTCGGCGAGGGCGGCGGTCTCGGCGAGCAACGCCGTCTTCCCGATGCCGGGGGCGCCGCGGACCAGCACCGTGCTCCCGTGGCCCCGCGGCTCGGCCAGCAGCCGGCGCAGCAGCGCCAGCTGATCATCCCGACCGATGAGCTCCACGTTCCCCCCATCAGCCGGGTCCCCGGACTCGGTCTGTCTGGAAGCTCAGGGTACTGCGCCGGGCCCGACGTCCAGAGCGGGAGACCAGGATGTGACGGACTCCCGCCTCGCGCCCCCGGGACGGCGAGGCGTCAGCGCACCGCCTTCTGCCCCGTGGGGCCGACGGCGAACCACTTGCCGTCGACGCCCTGCCCGTTCAGGTCGCCGGCGCCGGCGTCGCCGGAGAAGCGGTAGACGGGCCAGCCCCCCACCGTGACCTGGACCTGGCCGTCCTGCCGGCGGACGGCCCCGACCTCCTTCGGGTTCACCCCCGCCAGGTAGACGTTGCCGCCCTCCTCGACGGTCACCGGCGGCCACTTCACGGCGCAGGTGTCGTTGCAGTTCGACCGGGATGGGCCGGCGGTGTCGCCGTCGAAACGGTAGAGCGCGGCCTGGTTGACGTTGATCAGGTGGGCCACCGGCAGCTGCGGCGCGGTCACCGCCGACAACTGCACCCACTTGGGCGGAGCCTCCTGCACCGCCGCGCCGACCACCGTGCCGCCGGTACCGTTCAGGCCCGCGTCCTGTGCCGTGGAGTCCACCACCTGCAGTGCCGAGTTGCCGGCGCCGCCCTGGCCGGGCGCGGCCGTCGTGGGGGCCACCGAGGACGTGGCCGGGGCGGCGGCCGGGGTGGACGGATCCTTGCTGTCGCCGATCTGGATCGTCTTGCCGCAGGCGGTCAGGCTCGCCACACCGCACACCGCGAGGGCGGCGGCGACGGTGGCACGGCGCTTGGCGGCGCCGGAGGACAGCAGGCCGCTGAGAAACGAGGTCATGCGAGAGACACGGCACAGCGGCCGCCGAGGGTTCAACGACGTGCCCGGATCAGCCCGTACCCGGCCCGGTTGAACGATCCGGCCCGCCGCTCTCGTGTCCCTCGCAGAGACCGATGGCCAGCGCACAGGACCGGGAGCCGGCAGTGACGGACGTCCACATCCCCGATGACGCACTCAAGGACGGCGCGCAGCGCATGCGCCTCGTGCACGACAACATCGACATCGGGCACACCACGTTCGACTTCGACGCCGCCTTCGGACGCGAGCTGTCCCGCGGCGCCGCACAGAACTTCGAGGACCGGTGGAACGACGGCAAGCACCAGCTGCAGAAGCAGGTGAGCGGCATCATCGACGCCATCACCCAGATCTCCGACGCCTTTGCCGAGGCGGACCGGCGCTCGGCGGCGAGTCTCGACGACGGCCGGGGCGACTGACCTCCCCGGCGGACACGGCGAAGGGTGACCGATGAACACGGCACGGCGGTTCCTGCTGGAGATCCCCGACGGGTGGGACCAGGTCGATCTGAGCGGCGAGGAGATGGCGCGGGTCCGCGCACAGGCGCTCGCCTCCACCGACGACCCGCGGCAGCAGGCCGAGATCAACGACATGTTCCGGCAGGGGCGTGAGGTGACCCGCGCGGCACGCCGCTACGGAGCGCTGCTGGCCTCGGGCACGGCGGCCATGTACCCGGAGGGACTCTTCATGGCGTACGGCATGGTCTTCGCCGTCACCACACCCGAGGGCCAGGAGCTGACGCTGCCCGTGCTGTCCGCGCAGCTGGGTGTCTCCTCCGGTACCGGCGCGGCGCCGAAGGACCGTGTGATCACCTCGGTGGAGGTGCCCCATGTCGGCCCGGCGGCGCGCGTGACCGGCACCGAGGTGACCCGGGTGACCGCGGACGTCTCCGTCAAGCTGCTGACGATGCACACGATGATGCCGGTGCCCGGCACCGCCCGGGACTACCTCTGCGTCTCCCTCGCCAGCCCCAATCTGCCGTTGAAGGACGAGGTGTACGACCTCTTCGACGCCATCACGAGCACCTTCCGGTTCGTCACCGACGACGGCGTCCAGGTCCCCGCGGGAGCGAGCGGCACCGGCGAGAGCCCCTCCGGCTGAATGCCCGGAAGGGCCTCGGAGGTCACCGCGGGGCGGCCGTCGTACGGACGGCCGCCCCGCGGTGGGGACGCGCCCCGCCCGCTACCGGTCCGGCTCCGGGTACGGCACCTGCACGGTGCGCACCGTCCCGTCGCCCAGGTGCAGCAGGCCGCGTCCGGGCTGCGGGGCCCGGCCGACGACACCGCGGCTCAGCTTCACGCCGATGACCTCGCCGTCGCTCAGTCCCTGCGGGGACAGGAGCATGCCGGTGCGGTTGCGCTTGACCTGGCCCATCCATCCGGCCAGGCTCAGCGACAGCGACTCGGCGTTGCCGGCCGCGAGCACGCCCCAGCCGGTACCCGCGCCGCCGCGGGCGAGCAGCGCGAGGTCGGGGTCGATCTCGGCGCCCATGAAGAGTTCGGCGTCGTCGACGACGATCACGCCGTATTCCTGCGAGACGTTGTTGAGCGCCTGCCGGAAGTCGCCCACCGGCACCTCCGCGTCGGTGACGACGCCGACCACACCCGGCCGTCCCCGCAGATCGCGCAGGGGTGAGCGGCGCGGCGCCAGCACGATCAGGCCCGTGCCGGCCGCCAGCAGCGACTGTGCCGCCGTGAGCAGGGCGGAGCTGCGGCCGGTGCGCGGCGGCCCGGCGATCACGAAGGTCGGCACGTCCGTGAGGTCGGGGCCGAGCGAGGTGAGGGTGTCCCCGCCGACGGCGACCAGCGGGCGCATCGGTCCCCCCGCGGTGTGCAGGGCGAGGGCGTCGGCGTAGCCGATCCGGTCGGGCAGGACGTCCAGCCGGAGCGCGCGGCGGGCGGCCGGGACCGCGGCCTCGCGCTCGGTCAGCCGCCGGCCCAGCGCGGCCAGGACCTCGGCCTGCGCGGTGCCCGCGAGGTCCTCGCCGAGCACCGCGATCTGCGCCTCGCTGAGGTCCTGAGGGCGGATGCCCCGGCCGGGCGCGGGGTCGGACGGCGCCGACTTGGTGGGGATTCCGACGCCGGAGTAGTCCTGGCGGTCGTTGAGCCTGAGGACGATCTTGTCCTCGGTGGTGCCGGAGAAGCGGCTGCCGCCGAGCACCCGGTCACCGGCCGCCACGACGTGGATGCCCACGCCCGCACCGTCGCGCAGCAGCCGCAGCATGCGCTCCAGGTAGCTGCCGTTGTCGTAGGAGGTGAACTCTCGCTCGAAGACCTCGAACCGGTCGACCAGGAGCACGATGTGCGCGAGGCGCTCGGGCGCGGGCCGGGCGCGGCGCAGTTCGGCCAGGTCGGCGGTGCCGCGCGAGCCCAGGACGGCCTGGCGTGCGGTGAGTTCGGCACCGAGGCGGTCCAGGAGCCGGCCCAGCCGCTCGATCTGGGTGCGGTCGACGACGGCACCGCAGTGCGGCAGTCCGGTGAGCACGTTGAGCGCGCCGTTGCCGCAGTCGATGCCGTACAGGTGCACGTCGTCGGCCCCGTGGGCCTGGCCGATCGCCGCGGCCAGGGTGCGCAGCGTCTGGGACCGTCCGCTGCGGGGCGAGCCGATGATGTGCAGATGGCCCGTCCGGTCGAGGTCGAACGTCAGCGGCGCCCGGCTCTGCTGGGCGGGCAGGTCCACCATGCCGTACGCGACCGGCGGCAGCGCTGCCGCGCGTTCGGCGGCGGGCTTCGGCGCGGGTGCCGCGGTCCACGGCAGCACCGCGGGCAGGGGCGGCAGCCACGGACTGGGCCGGCGCGGCACCCCGGCGAGCGTGGCGGCCTCGGCGACGGCCGTGACGAGCACGGCGAGGTCGGTGACGGCCTCGGTCCGCGCGGCCGGGGAACCGGCGCGTGCGCGCGGGTTCGGCAGCGGGCCTCCGAGGTCGTTCCAGGACACCGCCGTCGCGCTGACGGTCACCTCCGTCCCCGCGGTGGGCAGGCCGCCGGGCCGGCGGCCGCCGACGCGTCCCGACTGGAACGGCAGGAGCGCCGACGGACCCAGCCGGGCATAGGCGCGGCCGGGGTTGGCCGGGGAGATGTCACCGGAGTCGGGAGCGTCGATGATGTCGCGGCTCTCGCCGGTGTCGGTGGTGCGCAGGGCGATCCGCAGGTTGGTGTTGGCCCGGATGTCCGGGGTGACCGCGCCGCCCGGCCGCTGGGTGGCCAGCACGAGGTGGATGCCCAGGGACCGGCCGCGCTGCGCGATGTTCACCAGGCCGGTGATGAAGTCGGGCAGTTCGCGCACCATGGAGGCGAACTCGTCGATGACGAGCAGCAGCCGCGGCAGTGGCGGCAGGACGTTGCCGCCCCGTGCGCGCTTGTCGAGGTAGTCCTCGATGTCCTTGGCGCCCGCCTGGGCCAGCTGCGTCTCACGGCGGCGCAGTTCGGCGCCGAGGGAGACCAGCGCCCGCTCCACGAGCCGGGTGTCGAGGTCGGTGACCAGGCCGACGGTGTGCGGCAGGTCGGCGCACTCGGCGAAGGCGCTGCCGCCCTTGTAGTCGACGAGGACGAACGTCATCTCGTCGGGCCGGTTGACCACGGCGAGGGTGGCGACGAGGGTCTGCAGCAGCTCGGACTTGCCGGACCCGGTGGTGCCGGCGATGAGGGCGTGCGGACCGTCCCGTACCAGGTCGACGGCGAACTCACCGTCGTAGCCGACGCCGAGCACCGCCTTCGTGGAGCGGCCGCCCAGGGACCAGCCCGCCGCCAGCGCCTGTGCGGTGGGCGGCTCGATCCCCAGCAGGTCCAGCAGCCGTACGGATCCGGGCAGCGCGCTCTCGTCGTTGTCGCCGACACCTCGCAACGGGGCGAGCGCCCGTGCGAAGTCCTCGTACCAGGCGGGCTCCGGGAAGTCGCCGCGGACGTTCTCCAGTGCGGCGGCGGAACCGGTACGGACCTTGACGGTGCCGCCGCCGGCCTCGGTGACGACGACGGCGCCGCACTCCTCGGGCAGCAGCCGCTCCTCCCGGTCGATGCAGACCGTGTAGACGCCCACCGCCGGGCCGTCGCGCAGCAGGGCGATCACGCCGGGCAGGGAGCGGGCCCGGCGTGCCTCCGCCAGGACGACGAGGATGTCGGGGTAGCCGCCCGCGCCGCCCCGCGTGATGTCGGGGCCGGCCGCGCCGCGGGCGGCGACGATCTGGCCGATTTCGCCGATCCGGCGGGCCAGCGAGTCCGCGGTGCTGCCGATCAGGGCGTAGGCGTCCTCGCCCTGCGCCTGGCTGTGCGGCAGCCAGCGGGTCCAGGACCAGTCGCGTTCGCCGGCCGGTCCGGCGAGGACGACGATGCGCAGGTCCGTGGGGCTGTGCAGGGCGGCGGCCTGAGCGGTCAGCCATCCCGCCAGCCGGGACGCGCCCGGTCCGGCGACGCCCGCGACACCGACCCGGCGCAGGGGCAGTGCCACCGGGACCTGGTTCAGCCAGGGCACGGTGTTGCGGCGGTGCTCGTCCTGTTCCGGGTCGTCGACGCCGACCGACGACGGCAGATCGGCGGTGCCGGCGCGCACGGACAGGAAGTCGGGGTCCTGCCAGCGGCGTTCCCACAGCCTTTCCGACGGCTGGGCGGCCAGCTGCAGCAGTGCGGCCGGATCGGGCAGGGAGAGACGGAGGTTGTGCTGTTCGTCCAGGACGGCGGCGTCGACGTCCGCACGGACGGTGGCCGCCGCCCGGTCGTACTCCGCCTTCTTCTCCAGGTACTTCAGCATCGCCTGCTTGCGCCCGCCGAACTGGGTGACCAGGGCGGCGATCGGCGAGAGCAGGGCGATGAAGACGAACGACCACCGGTGGGTGACGAGGATGGCGACCGCGGCGCTGCCGGCCGGCAGCAGCAGGATCGGCAGCAGCGGGACGGGCCGCTTGTCCGGCTTGACGGGAGGCGTGGGCAGCCGGAACCTCGCACCCGCCGCGGGCGGCAGGAACCTCGGCGGCCGGTTGAACTCCAGACCGAGCCCGTCCTCCGCCGCGACCAGCGGAGCGCGCGCCGTACGCCTGGAGGCGAGCTCCAGCAGGATGTCGCCGACGGCGAGCTGGCTGCCCTCGCGCCATGGCGCCGGATGGCGCGCGGGCTTGCCGTCGAGCAGCGCGTCCCCGGTCTCGAACAGTTCGGCGCGGCCGTCGAGGTGCACACGTACCCGGGCCGCGAGCGCCGGGGCGCCCTCGGCCAGGCGGATACGGCAGCCCGGGGCGGTGCCGATGACGTAGTCGCCGGGGACCAGGCGGTAGCTGGTGCCGGCGCCCGGCCCGGAGACGATCCGGACCTCGGTGCGGCCCTCGGGCTCGGCCTGCCCGGGAACGGGAGCGCCGAGCCCCAGGTCCATACCGTCCCGGACACCCGCCACCTGCAGAGTGCCGCGCGGGTCGACGAGCGTCGAGCCGAGGTACAGGGCCGGCTCCGGCGGCGCGGTGCCGTCGGCCCCCGCGTACCCGACGGCGCGTGCCAGCTCGGCCGCGAACCTCCCCGCGGTGGCGGTGGGTTCGGTCTGCACGGAGACGGTGGTGGACACCCCCTCGGCCCGTGAGTCACGAACGCTGACGGTCAGTCGCACTGCTCATCGTCCTTCTCGACTAGTGGTGGGTGCGGCCCCGCACGCCGGGGCGGCGGACCGGGCCGGACGGGTCAGGACAGGGCGGAGCCGAGCTGGTTGTCGGTCTGGTCGAAGGCCTCACCGACGGTCTTCACGTACTGGCCGATGCCCTGCAGGCCCTGGTTGACCTGCTCGAAGCCCTTGGCGAACTCGTCGAAGAACGGCGAGAACTTCTGCTGGGCGGCCGGGGTGCTGTAACCGTCGGCGAGCAGGTTGGTGATCTTGCCCCGGACCTCGTTCAGCTTGTCCTGGAGCTGGGAGAAGTCGTTCAGCAGAGCCTGCGACGTCGACGAGGTGGTGTCGGAGTTGACGCTGTAGTTGGGCATGGAAGTACTCCTCGCTGGTGGTTGGTGGCGTCCATCCGTTCAGGGATGGAGAACTGGAAGCGCGTGCGGCCTAGCCGGCTTCGCCGTCGGCCGGGGGGACGACGGGCCGCACCGCGGACCCACCGTCCGGGACGGTCGGCGACGGCGGCAGCGGCACGTCGACGGGGTTCACCGGGACCGGACTCACGGGCCGCGGCTCCGCGGGAGACGGCGGAGGAACGACTGGACTCACGGGCCGCGAATCCACCGGAGACGGCGGAGGAACGACTGGACTCACGGGCCGCGGCTCCGCGGGAGACGGCGGAGGAACGACTGGACTCACGGGCCGCGAATCCACCGGAGACGACGCAGGAACCACCGG
>NZ_JAJONF010000008.1 GCF_021462265.1 Streptomyces shenzhenensis
ATCTTGCGTTTCCGACTCTATCAGACCTTTTCCCGATCCGATTTCCTCGGTGCTTTCCAGGTTCCCGCTCTCGCGTTTCCCTTTCCGGCGGCTCCGACTTTATCAGAAGTTCTGAGTCGGAATTTCCACCCGGTCCGGGGCGAACCGATCCAGTCCATGAAGCACTGGGGTTCCCCGCTGGGCGGAGCCGTAAACGTACTGGAGCGGGGTGCCCCGATGCAAATCGAGGCACCCCGCTCCGCGCGCGCGTCAGACCTCCACGACCACCGGGAGGATCATCGGCCTGCGCCGGTAGGTGTCCGAGACCCACTTGCCGAGGGTGCGTCGGATGAGTTGCTGCAGCTGGTGGGGTTCCACGACCCCGTCCTGGGCCGAGCGTTCCAGGACCTCCGAGACCTTCGGGATGACGTCCACGAACGCCGAGTCGTCGATGCCGGAACCGCGGGCCTGGACATAGGGCCCGCCCGTGATCTTGCCGGTGGACGAGTCGACGACGACGAAGACCGAGATGATGCCCTCGTCGCCGAGGATCTTGCGGTCCTTGAGGGCCGGCTCACCGACGTCACCGACCGAGAGACCGTCGACGTACACGTAACCCGCCTGGACCTTGCCGGAGATCTTGGCCTTGCCCGCGACGAGGTCGACGACGACGCCGTCCTCGGCGATGACGATGCGGTCGTGCGGGACGCCGGTGAGGGCGCCGAGCTCCGCGTTGGCACGCAGGTGGCGCCATTCGCCGTGGACCGGCATCAGGTTCTTCGGCCGGCAGATGTTGTAGAAGTACAGCAGTTCGCCGGCGGAGGCGTGGCCGGACACGTGCACCTTGGCGTTGCCCTTGTGGACGACGTGGGCGCCCCAGCGGGTCAGGCCGTTGATGACGCGGTAGACCGCGTTCTCGTTTCCGGGGATGAGGGACGAGGCCAGGATGACCGTGTCGCCGTCGACGATGCGGATCTGGTGGTCGCGGTTGGCCATCCGGGACAGGGCGGCCATCGGTTCGCCCTGTGAGCCGGTGCAGACCAGGACCACCTCGTGGTCGGGGAGGTCGTCGAGCGTCTTGACGTCGACCACCAGGCCCGGCGGGACCTTCAGGTAGCCGAGGTCCCGTGCGATGCCCATGTTGCGGACCATGGAGCGGCCGACGAAGGCGACCCGGCGGCCGTACTCGTGGGCCGCGTCCAGAATCTGCTGGATGCGGTGGACGTGGCTGGCGAAGCTCGCCACGATGATCCGCTTGCTGGCGCCGGCGAAGACCTGGCGCAGGACGTTGGAGATGTCGCGCTCGGGCGGGACGAAGCCCGGGACTTCTGCGTTCGTCGAGTCGGCCAGGAGGAGGTCGATGCCCTCTTCGCTCAGCCGTGCGAACGCGTGCAGGTCCGTGAGGCGCCGGTCCAGCGGGAGCTGGTCCATCTTGAAGTCGCCGGTGTGGACCACCATGCCGGCCGGGGTGCGGATGGCCACGGCCAGCGCGTCGGGGATGGAGTGGTTGACGGCGATGAACTCGCAGTCGAAGGGACCGACGCGCTCGCGCTGCCCCTCGGCCACTTCCAGGGTGTAGGGGCGGATGCGGTGCTCCTGGAGCTTCGCCTCGATGAGCGCGAGGGTCAGCTTGGAGCCGACCAGCGGGATGTCCGGCTTCTCGCGGAGCAGGAAGGGGACACCGCCGATGTGGTCCTCGTGGCCATGGGTGAGGACGATGCCCTCGATATCGTCGAGGCGGTCCCGGATGGACGAGAAGTCCGGCAGGATCAGGTCGATTCCGGGCTGCTCCTCCTCGGGGAAGAGCACTCCGCAGTCGACGATCAGCAGGCGGCCGCCGTACTCGAAGACGGTCATGTTTCGGCCGATCTCGCCGAGGCCGCCGAGCGGCGTGACGCGGAGGGCGCCTTCGGGGAGCCGGGGCGGCGGGCCGAGTTCAGGATGCGGATGACTCAAAAGACTCTCCTCACCACGCACGCCACGTACCGGTCCGGCACATGGCGTGCGTGACGTTCGTGCATGAGCAGTTGTCGTTTTCTTCAATGGGGTGCGGGCACCGGTGGTCCCGCTTGTTCAGTTGTGAAGCGTTGCTGCGCGGACGACCGCGCGAAGTCTGTTGTCAGAGTTGTACCCCGCCCGCGGCAAGATCGATCTTGAGCTGGGCGATCTCTTCGGCCGAGCACTCGACCATCGGTGCGCGCAGGGGTCCTGCGGGCAGTCCCTGGAGGGCGAGCGCCGCCTTGGTGGTCATGACGCCCTGGGTGCGGAACATGCCGGTGTAGACGGGGAGCAGCTTCTGGTGGATCTCGGTGGCCTTGACGACGTCACCGGAGGTGTACGCGTCGACGAGGGCCCGCAGGTCGGGGGTGACCAGGTGGCCGACGACCGAGACGAAGCCGACCGCGCCCACGGAGAGCAGCGGCAGGTTCAGCATGTCGTCGCCCGAGTACCAGGCGAGCCCGGACTGCGCGATGGCCCAGCTGGCACGGCCGAGGTCGCCCTTGGCGTCCTTGTTGGCGACGATCCTCGGGTGCTCGGCGAGGCGGACGAGCGTCTCGGTGCTGATCGGGACGCCGCTGCGGCCGGGGATGTCGTAGAGCATGACGGGCAGCCCGGTGGCGTCGGCGACGGCCGTGAAGTGCCGGTACAGCCCCTCCTGCGGGGGCTTGTTGTAGTACGGCGTGACGATCAGCAGGCCGTGGGCGCCGTCGCGCTCGGCCTGGCGGGCCAGCTCGATGCTGTGGTGGGTGTCGTTGGTGCCGACGCCGGCCAGGACGTGGGCGCGGTCGCCGACCGCCTCCAGTACGGCTCGTACCAGGTCCGATTTCTCCGCGTCGCCGGTGGTCGGGGACTCGCCGGTGGTGCCGTTGACGATCAGGCCGTCGTTGCCTGCGTCCACCAGGTGGGTGGCGAGCCGCTGTGCGCCGTCGAGGTCGAGTGCGCCGTCCGCCGTGAACGGCGTGACCATGGCGGTGAGAACCCGCCCGAAGGGGGTCTGCGGAGTGGAGGTCGGAGCCATGGGTTACACGCTACTCGCTGCCCACTGTGTGGTCTGCCCTCGGGGTACGGGGAAAGTCATGACAAATGCGGAGCCCGGCACTGCCTGCTCGGGGGTTCAAGCAGTGCCGGGTCCGTTTGATCAGGCTAGATGAACTTCTCTAAATGCCGCAATACGGACACCTCGCGAGGCTGATCCCCGCATCCGTCCTGGCACGCCCGGATGACCGTGCCAGGGCGCCCGACCGGGGCCCGAAGAGGTGCTACGGCGCCACTCGGCCGTTGGCGTTGAAGGCCGCGTGGGTGAGCGGCATGAGCTTGGCCCACTCCGCCTCCATCTTCTCGCCCACCATCTCGATCTCCCGTTGCGGGAAGGACGGCACCTTGGCCAGCTCGTGCTGGGTGCGCAGCCCCAGGAAGTGCATCAGCGAGCGGGCGTTGCAGGTGGCGTACATCGAGGAGAAGAGCCCCACGGGCAGCACCGCCCGGGCGACCTCGCGGGCGACGCCGGCGGCGAGCATCTCCTGGTAGGCCTCGTACGCCTGCCGGTAGGAGTCCTCCATGACGTTGCCGACCAGTTCCTGCTGGGCCTGGGTGCCCTCGACGAAGACGTACTTGCCGGGGCGGCCCTCCTGGACGAGCTTGCGGGACTCTCCGGGGACGTAGAAGACCGGCTGGAGCTCGCGGTAGCGGCCCGACTCCTCGTTGTAGGACCACCCCACCCGGTGCCGCATGAACTCGCGGAAGACGAAGATCGGGGCGCTGATGAAGAAGGTCATCGAGTTGTGCTCGAAGGGGCTGCCGTGCCGATCGCGCATCAGGTAGTTGATGAGGCCCTTGGAGCGCTCGGGGTCCTTCTTCAGCTCGTCCAGGGACTGCTCGCCGGCGGTGGAGACGCGTGCGGCCCACAGCACGTCGGAGTCGGTCGCGCTGTGCTTGACCAGCTCGACGGTGACGTCGCTCCGGAAACTGGGTTTGAGGTCGTCGGCGGGGGTGTCGGTCACGGCTCGGAGGGTCCTTCCATCACTTCTCTCGGGCGGCGCCCACTCTACGGCCCGGCACCGACAACGGGGCGTTCGGTGCCGGGGCGCGACATACGGCCGCGAATTTCTGTGAATTCGGTGAAACCGGGCACCTCTCGGGCCACTCCCGCGTCTGTGTAGATGACAGACAGTCGTTCGATCCCGAGAGGGGATGCACCGCCCATGTCCGGTCGGCGCGAACCGGTCCCGTTCGCCTTCCTCGCCGAAGCCGACAGGTTCCGCAGCAATGTCACTCCGCCGCCCCGTCGGCGGTCGTCCGTGAGTCAGACGGCCGGACGGTGGCTGCTCGGGCTCACCATCGTGGCCGGGCTGGTGGGCTCGCTGGTGCTCGGCATGCCGGCGCTGTCCACGCCCTCGGACACGCAGATCCAGCGGTCACAGGCCTCCCAGGGGCACTGACCCCTTCCGGACCCCCGTGAGTGGTGGGCAGGGACACGGGCGGATAGCCTCACCGGCACAGCCCACGCATGGATTGAGTGAGGACCAGCCGTGCCCCTGCCCTTCCTGACGGCCGACCGCGCCTATGACGCGGCACTCGACAACGCCCTGCCGTACGACGACCGGAACCGCTGGCGGCGCCCCTACCGGCCCGGCCCGTGGCGGGTCGGCGGGGCCGCCCTGTGGCTGCTGCTCTCCTCGTTCGTGCTGTTCGCGGCGGTCGCGCTGGCCCTGACCGGCGAGCTGTCCTCCGCCGGGGCGGCCTTCGGCATCGCGCTGCTGATCGTCGCCGCCGCGCTGCGGATACTGCGCATGGGCGTGTGGGTGAGCGCGCGCGGCGTGCGCCAGGTCGGTCTGCTGTACACGCGGACGGTGCCCTGGAAGCGGGTCGTCTCGGTGCGTACGGCACAGCAGCCGGTGCGCTGGCTGGGCCTGCCGCGGACCGTGCAGGGGCAGGCGCTGACCCTCGTACGCAAGGACCGCTCTCCCACGGACGCCGAGCCGCTGCTGACCACGCACGGCATGGACTTCGTGGGCCGGGCGTCGGCCTTCGACCGTGCGGCGGACGCGGTGGAGGCGTGGGCGGCGGAGTACCGGCGAAACCCTTGAGGTGCCGTCCGTGAGAGCGGCGCCGGTTCAGGCGGAAAAGGGTGTTCTGCCGTCGTGCAGGGCGATGGCGCGCTGCATCGCCTTGCGGGCGCGCGGGGTGTCGCGGGCGTCGTGGTAGGCGACGGCGAGGCGGAACCAGCTGCGCCAGTCGTCGGGGGCGGCCTCGGTCTCGGCCTTGCGCTTGGCGAAGACCTCGTCGGCCGAGTCCCGGTCGATCCGGCCGCCGGGCGTGCGTTTCAGCTCGTCCACGGGCAGGCCGCCCTCGGCGTCGAGTTCGGCGGCGAGGGCGTTGGCCCGGCGGACGAACTGGGTGTTCTTCCACAGGAACCACAGGCCGATGACCGGCAGGATCAGCACCGCCACCCCGAAGGTGACGGTGAGGACCGTGCCGGTCTGGATGAGCATCACGCCCCGGCTGCCGACCAGGACGAAGTAGAACACCAGGACGGCGGCCGTGACGGCGTAGGAGATCTTCGCGCGCATGTCGTCGTACCGGCTCAGCTCAGGTCCAGGAAGTTCTCCAGGCCGAAGGTCAGGCCCGGAGTGGTCACCACCCGGCGGGCGCCGAGCAGGATGCCCGGCATGAAGCTGCTGTGGTGGAGGGAGTCGTGCCGGATGGTGAGGGTCTCGCCCTCGCCGCCCAGCAGGACCTCCTGGTGGGCGAGGAGGCCGCGGAGGCGGACGGCGTGCACGGGGACTCCGTCGACGCTGGCGCCCCGCGCGCCGTCCAGGGCCGTCACCGTGGCGTCCGGGGCCGGGGCGGTGCCGGCCGCGCGGCGGGCCTCGGCGATGAGCTGGGCCGTGCGCGTGGCCGTGCCGCTCGGCGCGTCCACCTTGTTCGGGTGGTGGAGTTCGACGACCTCCACCGACTCGAAGTAGGGCGCGGCGATCTGGGCGAACTTCATCGTCAGCACGGCGCCGATGGAGAAGTTCGGGGCGATGAGCACGCCGGTCTCCGGGGACTGGGCGAGCCACCCCTTGAGCTGCGTGAGGCGCTCGTCGGTCCAGCCCGTGGTGCCGACGACGGCGTGGATGCCGTGGCGCACGCAGAAGTCGAGGTTGCCCATGACCGAGGCGGGGGTGGTGAGCTCGACCGCGACCTGGGCGCCGGACGCCTCCAGCACCTCCAGTTTGTCGCCCCGGCCGAGGGCGACGACCAGCTCCAGGTCCTCGGCGGCCTCGACCGCCGCCACCGCCGCGGACCCGATACGGCCCTTGGCGCCGAGGACCGCCACGCGCAGCTTGCTCATCTTGTTCTTCGTTCCTTACCTGTGGTGTGTCAGGCGACGGCGTCGTGCAGGCGTGCGGCCTGTTTGTCCTTGAGGGGGCCGATGACCGACAGCGACGGGCGCTGTCCCAGGATGTCGCGGGCGACCGAGCGGACCTCGTCGGGGGTCACGGCGGCTATCCGGGCCAGCATGTCGTCGACGGACATCTGCTCGCCCCAGCACAGTTCGCTCTTGCCGATACGGTTCATCAGCGCACCGGTGTCCTCCAGGCCGAGGACCGTGGAGCCCTGGAGCTGGCCGATGGCGCGGCCGATCTCGTCGTCGGGCAGCCCGTACTCGGCGACCTGGTCGAGTTCGTCCCGGCAGATCTTGAGCACGTCGTGCACCTGCGAGGGCCGGCAGCCGGCGTAGACGCCGAAGAGGCCGCAGTCGGCGAAGCCCGAGGTGTAGGAGTACACGCTGTAGGCCAGGCCGCGCTTCTCGCGGACCTCCTGGAAGAGCCGGGACGACATGCCGCCGCCGAGGGCGGTGTTGAGCACGCCGAGCGCCCAGCGGCGGTCGTCGGTGCGGGCGAGGCCCGGCATGCCGAGGACGACGTGTGCCTGTTCGGTCTTGCGGCCGAGCAGTTCGACGCGGCCCGCGGTGCGGATGCTGCGGCGGCCGTCGCGCGGGGCGATGGGCCGGGCGTCGGAGTTCTTGAACGCGCCGGCCTTCTCGAAGGCCGCGCGGACCTGTCGTACGACCTTGTTGTGGTCGATGTTGCCGGCGGCCGCGACCACCAGGTGGGTGGGGTCGTAGTGCTTCTTGTAGAAGCGGCGGATGCGGTCGGCGCTGAGGGCGTTGACGGTGTCGACCGTGCCGAGGACCGGGCGGCCGAGGGCGTTGTCGCCGAACATGGTGTGCGCGAACAGGTCGTGCACGCAGTCGCCCGGGTCGTCCTCGGTCATCGCGATCTCTTCGAGGATCGCGCCGCGCTCGACGTTGACGTCGTCCTCGAGGATCAGGGAGCCCGTGAGCATGTCACAGACGACGTCTATGGCGAGCGGCAGGTCGGTGTCGAGCACGCGCGCGTAGTAGCACGTGTACTCCTTCGCCGTGAACGCGTTCATCTCGCCGCCGACCGCGTCGATGGCGGAGGAGATGTCCAGGGCGGAGCGGCGCGTGGTGCCCTTGAAGAGCAGGTGCTCCAGGTAGTGCGTGGCGCCGTTCAGGGCGGGGGTCTCGTCGCGGGAGCCGACATGGGCCCAGATGCCGAAGGTCGCGGAGCGGACCGAGGGCAGGGTCTCGGTGACGATGCGCAGGCCGCCGGGGAGGGTGGTCTTGCGGACCGTGCCGATGCCGTTCTCGCCCTTGATCAGGGTTTGGGTACGGGCGACGGCCCGCGCCTCCGAAGAGGTGCGGGCCGTCGCCGTGGAGCTGCTCGACGTCACTTGTCGCCCGCAGCCTCGCCGCTGTCGGACGCAGCGTCCTTCGCGTCCCCGGAAGCCTCTTCCTCGCCCTCGATCACGGGGATGAGGGAGAGCTTGCCGCGGGAGTCGATCTCGGCGATCTCGACCTGGACCTTCTGGCCCACACCGAGGACGTCCTCGACGTTCTCCACGCGCTTGCCGCCGGCCAGCTTGCGGATCTGCGAGATGTGCAGCAGACCGTCCTTGCCGGGGAGGAGGGAGACGAAGGCGCCGAACGTCGTCGTCTTCACGACCGTACCGAGGTAGCGCTCGCCGACCTCGGGCATCGTCGGGTTGGCGATGCCGTTGATGGTGGCGCGGGCGGCCTCGGCGGACGGGCCGTCGGCGGCACCGATGTAGATGGTGCCGTCGTCCTCGATGGTGATCTCGGCGCCGGTGTCCTCCTGGATCTGGTTGATCATCTTGCCCTTGGGGCCGATGACCTCGCCGATCTTGTCGACCGGGATCTTCACGGTGATGATCCGCGGCGCGTTGGGGGACATCTCGTCCGGCTTGTCGATCGCTTCCATCATCACGTCGAGGATGTGGAGGCGGGCGTCCCGGGCCTGCTTGAGGGCGGCGGCCAGGACGGAGGCCGGGATGCCGTCCAGCTTGGTGTCGAGCTGGAGGGCGGTGACGAACTCCTTGGTGCCGGCGACCTTGAAGTCCATGTCACCGAAGGCGTCCTCCGCACCGAGGATGTCGGTGAGGGTGACGTAGTGCGTCTCCCCGTCGATCTCCTGGGAGATCAGGCCCATCGCGATACCGGCGACCGGGGCCTTCAGCGGCACACCGGCGTTCAGGAGCGACATGGTGCTGGCGCACACCGAGCCCATGGACGTCGAGCCGTTGGAGCCGAGGGCCTCGGACACCTGGCGGATCGCGTAGGGGAACTCCTCGCGGGCCGGCAGGACCGGGACCAGGGCGCGCTCGGCGAGGGCACCGTGGCCGATCTCGCGGCGCTTGGGGGAGCCGACGCGGCCGGTCTCGCCGGTGGAGTACGGCGGGAAGTTGTAGTTGTGCATGTAGCGCTTGCGGGTCACCGGGGAGAGGGTGTCCAGCTGCTGCTCCATCCGGAGCATGTTCAGGGTGGTGACGCCCAGGATCTGGGTCTCGCCGCGCTCGAACAGCGCCGAGCCGTGCACGCGCGGGATGGCCTCGACCTCGGCGGCGAGCGTCCGGATGTCCGTGACACCGCGGCCGTCGATGCGCTTCTTCTCCTTGATCACGCGCTCGCGGACCAGCTGCTTGGTGAGCGAGCGGTACGCGGCGGAGATCTCCTTCTCGCGGCCCTCGAACTCGGGGAGCAGCTTCTCGGCGGCCAGGCCCTTGACGCGGTCCAGCTCGGCCTCGCGCTCCTGCTTGCCCGCGATGGTCAGCGCGGAGGCGAGCTCCGGGCGGACGGCGGCGGACAGCGCCTCCAGGACGTCGTCCTGGTAGTCGAGGAAGATCGGGAACTCGCCAGTCGGCTTGGCGGCCTTGGCGGCGAGGTCGGCCTGCGCCTTGCACAGGACCTTGATGAAGGGCTTCGCGGCGTCCAGGCCGGCGGCCACGACGTCCTCGGTCGGCGCCTCGGCGCCGCCCTTGACCAGCTGGATGGTCTTGTCGGTGGCCTCGGCCTCGACCATCATGATCGCGACGTCGCCGTCCTCCAGGACGCGGCCGGCGACGACCATGTCGAAGACGGCGTCCTCCAGCTCGGTGTGGGTCGGGAACGCGACCCACTGGCCGCTGATCAGCGCGACGCGGACGCCGCCGATCGGGCCGGAGAAGGGCAGACCGGCCAGCTGGGTGGACGCGGACGCGGCGTTGATCGCGACGACGTCGTACAGGTGGTCGGGGTTGAGCGCCATGATGGTGGCGACGACCTGGATCTCGTTGCGCAGGCCCTTCTTGAAGGACGGGCGCAGCGGGCGGTCGATCAGACGGCAGGTGAGGATCGCGTCCTCGCTCGGCCGGCCCTCACGGCGGAAGAAGGAACCCGGGATCTTGCCGGCGGCGTACATCCGCTCCTCGACGTCCACCGTGAGGGGGAAGAAGTCGAGCTGGTCCTTGGGGTTCTTGGAGGCGGTGGTGGCCGACAGCACCATGGTGTCGTCGTCCAGGTATGCCACGGCGGAGCCGGCGGCCTGCTTGGCCAGGCGGCCCGTCTCGAAGCGGATGGTGCGGGTGCCGAAGGCGCCGTTGTCGATGACGGCCTCGGCGTAGTGGGTCTCGTTCTCCACTAGCGTTTTCTCCGTTACTTTCGTCTGCGTTACGTCTTTTGTCCCGATCCGCCCGTGTGGCGGGGGGACGTCACGGAGAAGCGCGCCGTGCTGTGCGGGCCGGTCTTCGATCGAAGCACCCGGGGCTCGCTTCCCCCGGGGGCCACTACCGAGGACCGGCGGCGGCTTGGGTGCGCTTCTCCTTCTTCGCTGTCGTGCATGTCGTGCGTATGGCGTTGTGCTACCACACTACAAAGCGTGAGTGACACTCCGCGAGTTTCCGCACGTACGGCAAAGGGAGCGGTCCCGGGGCTTCCGGGAACCGCTCCCTTCACGGCGTCTTACTTGGCGCCCGCCGCACCGCGGCGGATGCCCAGGCGGTCGACCAGCGCACGGAAGCGCTGGATGTCCTTCTTCGCCAGGTACTGCAGGAGGCGACGACGCTGACCGACCAGGATCAGCAGGCCACGGCGGGAGTGGTGGTCGTGCTTGTGGACCTTGAGGTGCTCCGTCAGGTCGGAGATCCGGCGCGAGAGCATGGCGACCTGGACCTCGGGGGAGCCGGTGTCACCTTCCTTGGTGCCGAACTCGGTGATGATCTGCTTCTTCGTGGCGGCGTCGAGCGACACGCGTACTCCTCATAGTCCGTGAATGGCCACCGAGTGCCCCCGGTCTTCATCGCGGGGAAGCTTGCACAACTCGGGTGGCGAGGTCCGCTGGGCGCTGCCTCCGGGGTCCGCGAGGACTCCGGGGGTGCGTACACAAACGTCCGTCGTCAAGGGTACCAGTGCCGATGGGGGGCTCCGTCCCGGGGATACGGAAGAAAGATACGAGCCCGGTACGACGCCCAGTAATGTGACGGTCACAGCCTAGGTACGACGGGAAGGGGTCGCTGCGGGATGAGCGAGACGGCTGAGGAGATGAAGGCGCGCAAGGAGCGGGAACGGGACGAGCTCTACGCGCTCGACATCTCGGGCGTCGAGTGGCACTGCGCGCCCGGTACCGAGCAGGACGAGGAGCGGGTCGAGATCGCCTATCTGCCGGAGGGCGCGGTGGCCATGCGGTCCTCGCTCGACCACGGCACCGTGCTGCGGTACACGGAGGCGGAGTGGCGGGCGTTCGTGCTGGGCGCCCGGGACGGGGAGTTCGACCTGGAGCCGAACGAGCGCAACGGGGGCCTGGCCGCCCAGTAGGAACAGCGACCTCTGCGGGGCGGCACGCGCGCGTGCCGCCCTTTTCGCGGTCCGGCCGCGGACGGGACTTTTCTCGGTCCGGCCGCGGACGGGCTGGTTCCGGCGCCGGCGAAGTCGAGGCCCTCCGCGGTGATCGCGAGGAGTGCCGCCCGGTCCAGTCCCAGGGCGGCAGCCGGATCAGCGCACGGCCGACCTGCGTGTCACGGTGACCGGCGGTGCCGGTGAGGTCATGGCCGGAGCGGAGTGGTCCGCCGAGAAGTTTGCCGTCGGCGCACGAACTCCCGTTCCCCACCCATGGAATTCGCCCGCCGGTACCCGGAAACACGCACACGTACCGGCATGTTCAAGCACCGCCGATCGGCAACTGTTCACAACCCCGGCGTCCCAGCGGACTCATGACGGGGGTGGGCAGGGCGGCAGACGCCAACTGGTAACCGAACTGACGGCTCTTGCCCCTTTTGTTCGTCGACCGTTCGGCAATACGAAGGCCCCGTACGGCACTTCCGGGCAGGGTGTGACCAGGTGGACCTGTCACGAGAGGCGGACGGGCCTGCCGAGGTGCGGCTCATGGTGATTAGGCTGGGAGGGGGGCGCGACGTCAGGACCGTGAACACGGCGTCGGAGTCCCGAGGGGGGAGAGCCGGTGGATCGGACTACCTCGCACGAATACGGATGCTGAGAACGACACGACATGGTCGTCGCGCCGGCACGGCATGAGGGTGCTCGACCACATCAGGAGGAACTGTGAGCAGCGATCGGGACGGGATCCGCGGGGGCTGGGCCACACCCGGCGATGACCAGCCCGACGCGGAGTCACTCAACGAGATGACGGGCGAGTTCACGATCGACTACGCGCCGCCCGCGTGGTACACGCAGAACGCGGCCGACGGTTCCGCGCCGCCGACCGGCGGTCCGGACGGTCCGGGCGGCTCCGGCTCGGGTGACCCGGGATCGGCAGGCAAGCCCGGCGCGGAGAGCCGTCCGGGGACAGGTGCCGCGGGGGCCGGTACGGGACCTGCCGCACCGCCTCGTTCGCCGTTCCCGCCAGGGGTGCCGATCCCCGGGCTGACGCCTCCTCCGCACGCCCAGCAGGGGGGTGGGAAGCCGGGCCCCGGGCTGCCCTTCACTCCGCCGCCCCCGGCTCCGCCGGCATCTGCTCCGGGCGCGCCCTTCACGCCGCCGCCCACATCAGCTCCGGGTGCTCCCTTCACTCCCCCGCCGCCCACATCAGCTCCGGGTGCTCCCTTCGCTCCCCCGCCCGCGTCAACTCCTGGGGCGCCGTTCACGCCACCGCCCGCCGCGACGCCGGGTGCGCCGTTCACTCCGGCACCCGCGTCAACTCCGGGGGCTCCCTTCACCCCTCCGCCCACGGCGCCGTTCACCCCGGCCGCGCCGCCCGCCGACGGTCCGGCCGCCGTTCCGAAACTGCCGGTCGGTTTCGAGCCGCTGCCTGCCCCCGCCGAGGAGTCGGTGCCGGAGCCCGAGCAGGACAGCGGTGACCTGGAGAGCGGTGCGACGATGCGGTTCTCCGCCGTCGCGGTGAAGCGTGAGGTGGCCGAGGCCGCCGAGCCGACCGCCGCCGCCGCCGAAGAGGGGGAAGCCGAAGGGGACGCCGAGGTCCGCGCGCTTCCGGTGCCCTCCGGGGCGGCCGAGGGAGTCGAGGAGGACGCCGACGACAAGTCCGAGCCGTCGGCCGACAGGGACGACTCCGACGCGGACGCGCCCGACGAGGCCGGGGTCGCCGAGGCCCAGGCCCAGGCCCAGGCCCAGGCCCAGGCCCAGGCCCAGGCCGACGGTACGGCCGAGAGGGAGGAGCCGGTCCAGGAAGCCGTCCCGGCGGACACCGCGGACGACGGCGAGCCCCGGTCCCGGTCCGAGGATGTTGTCGTCGCGGACACCCGAAACGGCGAGGACACTCCTGACGAGAACGACGACGAGGCTCGCGCCGAGGACGACCAGACCGGCGAGGACGACCAGACCGGCGAGGACGTAGCCGTCGTGGACCCCGTCGAGCCCCCCGCCGTCACCGCGGCGCCGGCCCCGCCGCAGGAGGCGCCCCCGGCTCCCGAGGACCCCGTGCCCACCGCCTGGACTCCCCCGCCGACACCTCCGGCGGTGGTCCCGCCGCTGCCGCCGTCCTACCAGCCCGCGGCCCCCGCCCCCGCCGCCCAGTGGCCGGTCCAGCCGGCCGCACCGGAGCCGGTGCCCGGCCAGCCCCAGCCCACCGCCGCGCCGGATCCGCGGCCGTTCCCGCCGCAGGCCCCGCATCCCGCGCCCGCCGCCTGGCACCAGCCCGCGCCCGCACAGCCCCCCGTGCCGGACGCACAGGGCGGTTACGGCTTCCCGCCGCCGGGCGCCCCCGTACCGCCGCCGCAGGCACCGGGCGGCTACGGCTTCCCGCAGCCCATGACTCCTCCGGCCCAGCCCGGCGGTTACGGCTTCCCGCAGCCCGGACAGCCGCCACAGCCCCAGCCGCAGCAGGCCGCCGCCGCTCAGGACCCCCGCGCCGCACAGGCACCGCAGGCACCCGAGCAGGCGGCGCAGCCGCAGCCGCACCCGCAGCCGCCCGTCGATCCCCGGGCGGGTGCCGCCTGGCCGCAGCCCATCCAGCACGACCAGCGGCAGATGACCAACCCCGGTGCGGCGCCGCTCGGGTACACCGCCGCCGTGGAGCTGTCCTCCGACCGGCTGCTCAACAACAAGAAGCAGAAGGCGAAGAGCGGCCGGCCCGCTGCCGGATCCTCGCGGTTCAAGATCGGCGGGAAGAAGGAGGAGGCCGAGCGGCAGCGGAAGCTGGAGCTGATCCGCACGCCCGTGCTGTCCTGCTACCGGATAGCGGTGATCAGCCTGAAGGGCGGTGTCGGCAAGACCACCACGACCACCGCGCTCGGCTCCACCCTCGCCACCGAGCGGCAGGACAAGATCCTCGCCATCGACGCCAACCCGGACGCCGGCACCCTCGGCCGCCGCGTGCGCCGCGAGACCGGGGCCACCATCCGTGACCTGGTCCAGGCGATCCCGTACCTCAACTCCTACATGGACATCCGGCGGTTCACCTCACAGGCCCCGTCCGGCCTGGAGATCATCGCCAACGACGTCGACCCGGCCGTCTCGACCACCTTCAACGACGAGGACTACCGGCGCGCGATCGACGTGCTGGGCAGGCAGTACCCGATCATCCTCACCGACTCCGGCACCGGTCTGCTGTACAGCGCGATGCGCGGGGTGCTCGACCTCGCCGACCAGCTGATCATCATCTCGACGCCGTCGGTGGACGGGGCCAGCAGCGCGAGCACGACGCTGGACTGGCTGTCCGCGCACGGGTACGCCGACCTGGTGCAGCGGTCCATCACCGTGATCTCCGGGGTCCGCGAGACCGGCAAGATGATCAAGGTCGAGGACATCGTGGCGCACTTCGAGACGCGCTGCCGGGGGGTCGTGGTCGTCCCCTTCGACGAGCACCTGTCCGCCGGTGCCGAGGTCGACCTCGACATGATGCGGCCGAAGGTGCGGGAAGCGTACTTCAACCTCGCGGCGATGGTCGCCGAGGACTTCACCCGGCACCAGCAGATGCACGGCCTGTGGACCAGCGACGGCAACCCGCCGCCGGTCGCCGCCCCGCCGATGCCCGGCCGGCCCCTGCCCGGCCAGCAGTACTACGCGCCCGGCCAGCCGCAGCCGTACGCGCCTGGGCAGCCGCAGCCGTACGCGCCGCAGCAGCCGTACCCGCCGCAGCAAACGCAGCCCCCGCAGCCCCCGCAGGGACAGCCGCCGCAGCAGGAGCTGTACGGCCAGCCGCAGCCCGGCGCCCAGCCCCACCCGCCGCAGCCGGGACAGCAGCCGTATCCCCCGCAGCCGCAGTCCCAGCCGCAGCCGCAGCCGCAGCCGCAACCCGGATACGGCTATCCGCAGCAGCCGGCCCAGCCTCCGCACGGACAGCCGCCGCAGCAGTAGCCGATACGCCGAAGGGCGGCCGGTGCCTCACCGCACCGGCCGCCCTTCGTCGTCTGGACGAACCTCCGCTCAGGCGCCCTCGGCCGCCACCAGCTCCCGGCAGCGCTTGACGTCCTCGGCCATCTGCTCCAGCAGCGCGTCGAGCGAGTCGAACTTGGCCTGGCCCCGGACGTAGGCCAGGAAGTCGACGGCGACGTGCAGGCCGTACAGGTCGAGGCCCACGCGGTCGATGGCGTACGCCTCCACCGTGCGCTCGGTGCCGCCGAACTGCGGGTTGGTGCCGACGGAGATCGCGGCCGGCATCACCTCGCCCTGGGCGTGCAGGTAGCCGGCGTAGACGCCGTCGGCGGGGATGGCGGTGTGCGGGAGGGTCTCCACGTTGGCGGTGGGGAAGCCCAGCTCGCGGCCGCGCTGGGCGCCGCGCACGACCACGCCCTCCACCCGGTGCGGGTGGCCCAGGATCTCGCGCGCGCCCGCCATGTCGCCCGCGGCGACCAGGCGCCGGGTCAGGGTCGAGGAGAACGGCTCGCCGCCGCCCGCCGCCCCGCGCACGAACAGTTCGACGACCTCCACCTCGAAGTCGTACACCTTGCCCTGCTCGATGAGGAACTCGACGCTGCCCGCGGCCTTGTGGCCGAAGCGGAAGTTGGGGCCCTCCACGACGGCCTTGGCGTGCAACTTGTCGACCAGGACCTTCACCACGAAGTCGGCGGCCGACAGCCTCGAGAACTCGGTGGTGAAGGGGAGGATCAGCACCGCGTCCACGCCCAGCTCCGCCATCAGCTCGGCGCGGGTGTGGTGCGGGGCGAGCAGCGGCGGGTGGCTGCCGGGGCGGACGACCTCGCTGGGGTGCGGGTCGAAGGTGACGACGACCGCCGGGATGCCCAGCTCACGGGCGCGGTCCACGGCATGCCGGATGATCAGCTGGTGACCGCGGTGCACCCCGTCGTAGGAACCGATGGTGACGACGCTGCGCCCCCAGTCCTCGGGGATGTCCTCCAAGCCACGCCAGCGCTGCACTGTGTCCGCTCCTCGAACGTGTGTCCGTTGTCCCTACTTACGCAGGTCTAAGGGTGCCATGTTTGGCGCACGCGGCTCACACCGGCACGGTCGCTGTGACCGGGCGCACGTGTCCGCGATCACGCGGGGACCCGCACACCCGCCAGGTTCCCGAGCATCCGGCGGGTGCTCGGGCCGACCACCGCGGCCCATTCCTGCGGGGTGTCGGTGAGCCAGCGGGCCATCAGGGCCGCGAAGCCCGGCACGTGCCGGCCGAGGTCGACCAGCCCCCGGTCGAACCGGGCCGCGCCGTCCGGGGTGCGGACGAGCAGCAGTCCGGTGCGCCTGACCAGCTCGCGCATGCCGTCGCCGTCGTCCTCGCGCTGTGCGGCGGCCGCGTGCAGCAGCGTCTCGAGGACGTCCGGGTCGCGTTCGCGGTGCAGCAGGAACTCCAGGAGTTCCTGGCGCAGCGGTCGCGAGGCCGGGGTGCCGGCCGCACCGAGAACGGTCGCGAGGGCCGCCCGGACCGACTCGGGGCCGTTGTCGAGCAGCTCGGTGACCAGCGGCAGGAGGACGGTGCGGGCCTCGGTGCCCTGGTCGAGGCGGCGCTCGACGAAGGCAGCCACCGGCCCGGCGAGCTCCGGCCGCAGCCCGGCGGCCTCCAGGACCAGCTCGGTGATCGGCTGGGCGAGGGCGGGTGCGGTGACGTGGGCGAGGGTGCGCAGCACCTGTGCGGCGTCCGGTCCGCGCAGCCGGGCGCGGAAGGCCTCCAGGACCTCGTCGGGGTGGGTGGCCAGGGCCGGGAGCAGGGCGGCGGGCGTGAGCTGCGGGTCGCCGGCCCCGAAGTGCCCCAGTGCCTGCGGGAGATGACGGGCGCGGGTTCCCGGGTCGCGGACCAGCAGGGCGAGGGCGCCGCCGTGCAGGGCGCGGTCGGCGGGACGGGCGAGCAGGGCGAGCGCGGCGTGGCGGAGCAGTTCGCGGTCGGGGTCGCTGCGGACGTGCGGGGCGGTGCGCAGCCCGTGGGCCACGGCCGCCACCCGGCGGGCCGGCCGCTCGTCGTGCGCCCAGCGGTCCACGGCCCGGCAGACCGCCGACGGCTCGTCCTCGGCGAGTACGGCGAGCAACTCGTCGCCGCGCCGGTGTGCCGCGTCCACCAGCACTTCGGTCAGGTCGTCCGGGGCCCGGTGCCGGTGGGTGTGCAGCAGCGCCTGGGCGGCCGTCGCCACGGTGGCGTGCGGCATCGCGGGCAACGGCCGCTCGTCGTCGAACCACCGGGTGAGGTACGGCTGTACGGTGACGGGGTCGACGGCCAGCAGCCTGGCCACGGCGTCCAGATGGCGCGGGGCGGCACTCTCGGGCCCCTCCGTCACCGGCCGGGCCGGTGGCCGTGCCGGCGGTCGTGTCGGCCGGGCTCCGAAGCGGCCGAGGCCCGCCGTGTCGGGCAGCGGCTCGTCGGCGAGCACCAGTCTGCGCAGCAGATCGAAGAGGTCGGCGGCCGGGAGGGCGAGCGCCGTCCAGAAGCCGGGCCCGAACTCGGCGGGCGCGGTGTGCTCTTGGCCCACCACCTGGTCGGCGAGCAGGCGCAGCACCCCGGTGTACGGGGCCGCGTCGGGCAGCCCCAGCAGGGTCTGGGCGAGCAGACGCGCCGCCCACCAGGAGGCGGGGTCCAGGTCGAGGGCGTGCACCAACTCGTCCAGCCGTGGCGCGAGTCGGCTCGGCCCGTACTCGCGGTCGAGCAGCAGCAGGGCCTGGACGACCGGGCCGACCCTGTGCTGCGGTACGGGCGGGAGGCAGGTGCCCACGGGGGTGCGGGGGCGGTGGACCAGCGCGTGCAGGGCGTCGTCCAGGTCCAGGTGCATGCCCTGGATCCAGTCGGCGAACTCCTCGTGGGCGAAGCGGTAGCCGCCGCCGGCGGGCACCAGCAGGCCCTCGGTGAGCACGGCGGAGGCCCAGCCGGAGCCGCCGCCGAGGTGGGCGGGGACGGGCCCCCAGGGGAACAGCGCTTCGAACGACTCCCGGTCCAGCTCGCCCTGGCCGGGGCCGAGGCAGCGCCGGGCGGCTTCGTGCACCTGTCCGGAGACCCGGGCGGCGAGGCGCCGTACGGCCGTACCGCGCAGGCCGTTCTCGGCGGCCAGCCGGACCGCGACGCGCAGGCACATCAGGTCCAGGTAGGCGGCGAAGACGTCGTGCCGGTCGATCGGGTCGTCGCAGGCCGGGGCGTCCGGGAGCGCGGCGCGGACCTCGGAGAGCAGACGCAGGGCGAGGGGGTGGCGGGCGTCGCGGTCGATGAGGACGCCGTCGGGGACGCCGTAGCGGGAGCGGGCGCTACGGGCCTCGTCGGGGGTGAGGTCGGTCAGCCGGATGCACGGGGGGCCGCCGGCCGTGACCGGTCCGCACGCGGGTCCGGAGCCCGGGACGTGCAGGAGTCCGGGCGGGAATTCGGCGCCGGCGCGCTCCCAGTACTCCTCGCGGCAGGCCACGAGCAGGCGGGCGCCGGTGTCGCGCAGCCAGTCCGCGGTGCCCTTGGTCCAGCCGGCTAGCCGGTGGGCGAGGGCCAGGGGCATCTCCTCGGGGCCGTCCAGCAGGAGGAGGAGCGGGCGGCCGGCCCGGACGGCGCGGCGGGCCAGCCGTTCCACGGTCAACTCGCCCAGGTCTCCGGGGAGTTGCGAGCGGGAGGCGGCGACGATCCGGAGCGCGCGTTCCAGGGAGCGGCGGGCGGCGTCGGCGATGGAGTCGTCGGCGTCCTTGAGGTCGGCGCCGCGCAGCCAGAGGGTGGGGTCCGCGACGCGATTGCGGCGGGCGGCCAGGGCGGCGAGTTCGGTGGTGCGGCCCGTTCCGGGGGCGCCGACGAGGGCCAGGACGGTGCCGGTGCCTTCGGCGAAGGCCGACAGCTGCTCTGGGACGGTCGAGCGTTCGACCGGTTGGACGGGGTTGGTGTAGTCGCCTCCGAGTGCCCGGAAAGGTGGTGGAGCGGCTGCGGGTGCGCTGTGGCTGGTCGCGCAGTTCCCCGCGCCCCTTTGGGGCGCTCCAGCACGGGGCGCTCCAAGGCGGGGCGCCCCGGTGCTGAACGTTCCAGTGCGGGGCGCTGACATGCCGGAGGTCGTACGGCCTGCGTATCCGGCCAGGGCGCCCGGGGGGCCGTCCTGGGCCACGGAGGTGGCCGTCAGTTCCAGTACGCCTGCCAGGTTGAGGTCGATGCCGTAGGCCGGGACCGTGGCCGCGTTGGTGGCCAGGAGGTCGGCCAGCGGGCCGCTGTCGGGGTGGTGGAGGGGGACGGCGAAGCCCGCGTCCCGCCGGCCGGACCGGAGGGCGGTGCCGAGGACCGCCAGGACCGCCCCGGTCTCCGCGTCGAGGACCGGCCCGCCGGCCGCGCCACCGCCGGGGCGCAGCGCGTCCCGGCCCGCCGTGCCGATCGCCAGCTCCAGGGCGTCGTCGAGGAAATGGCGGCGGTCGGCGGCGGTGTACGTCACCCCGGTCGCGGCCAGGACCCTGGCCTCGCGCCAGCGGTCGGCGGCGACGCGTACGTAGGTGCCGGCCGGAATGCGCTCCCGGACGGTGACGGGGAGCGGGTCCACGGCGAGGCCCTCGGTGCGGACCAGGGCCAGGTCGAAGGCGGGCAGCGGGACGACGGCGTCCGGGCCGACCACGCAGGTGCGCCGCCCGGCCGCGTGCAGCACGATCCGGGTGAGGCCGTCGACGGCCTCGTGGCTGGTGACGAGCGTCCCGTGATGATCGGCCAGGAAGCCGGTGCCGCGCGGGCGACCGGCGAGGTCGCGGACCTGGACCAGCCGCTCGTCGAGGCCTGGCGCCGTCTCCTTCTCCGCTTCCCGCGTACCGTCCGCCGTCCGGCGACCGCTCGCGGTCCGCGGACCCCGTCCCGCCATGAATCGAACCTCCCCGCCCGTACACCGGTGCCCTTGTCTCCGGCTGTCTTCGACCGTAGGCGCAAATGATCAGCGGGACAGAGCGGGCGGTGAACGCGCCCCCCTCCGCTCCCCCGGTTCACTCCGAGCGCCTGCTCGGTCGGGTGAATGGCCGGGAGCGGGTGGATACACCCTAGGGGTGGGGGAACCGAGGGGGGACCGTGGAGCGGCGGCGGCGTCAGACCCCGTGGTCGCCGCTCCACGGGCAGGGCTCAGGTGAAGACGGCGAGGCTCTTCGCCTTGCCCTTCTGCTCCTCGACGAGCGCCAGGAAGCGGCCCTCGGGGTCGAACACGGCGACGGGGCCGGTGCCCGCGTACTCGTCGGGCATCTCCAGGCGCACGCCGTTGGTGAGCAGGCGGGCCCGCCTGGCGTCCACGTCCCAGCGCCGGAAGGCGGCCCCGGCCGCCTCGGCGATCGGCATGACGGTGAGCTCCTGCTGGAGCTGGTCCAGGGTGCGCGCGGAGTCCAGCTTGTACGGCCCGACGCGGGTGCGGCGCAGCGCGGTGAGGTGGCCGCCGACGCCCAGGTCGGCGCCGAGGTCGCGGGCGAGTGCGCGGATGTAGGTGCCGGAGGAGCAGACGACGGAGACGACCAGGTCGAGGACGGGGGTGCCGTCCTCGGCGACGGCGTCCCGGACGTCGTACACGGCGAACGACGAGACGGTCACCGGGCGGGCCGGGATGTCGAAGTCCTCGCCGTCCCGGGCACGCTTGTACGAGCGCACACCGTCGATCTTGATGGCGCTCACCTTGGACGGGACCTGCATGATGGCGCCGGTCAGCTTGGCGACGCCGGCGTCGACGGCCTCGCGGGTGACCTGGGAGGCGTCGGCGGACGAGGTGATCTCGCCCTCGGCGTCGTCCGTGACCGTGTTCTGGCCGAGGCGGATCGTCCCCAGGTACTCCTTCTCGGTGAGGGCGAGGTGCCCGAGGAGCTTGGTCGCCCGCTCGATGCCGAGGACGAGGACGCCCGTGGCCATGGGGTCGAGGGTGCCGGCGTGCCCGACGCGCCGGGTGCGGGCGATGCCCCGCATCTTGGCGACGACGTCGTGCGAGGTGAAACCCGACGGCTTGTCGACGATGACAAGGCCGTCGGGCGGGGTGGGCTTGCTGGTCATTCGGCGGCGTCGTCCGTCTCGTCGGCGTCTTCCTCGCCCGGCTTCCGGTACGGGTCGGCCTCACCGGCGTAGGCGGCGCCCGCGGAGGCCTCGCGGACCTTCGCGTCGGACTGGCGCGCCCGGTCGAGGAGGTCCTCGATGTTCCGGGCGGTGTCCGGGAGGGCGTCCGCCACGAAGGCGAGGGTCGGCGTGAACTTCACGCCTGCGGCGCGGCCGACCTCGGACCGGAGAATGCCCTTGGCGCTCTCCAGACCGGCGGCGGCGGCCTTCCGCTCCTCCTCGTCGCCGTACACCGTGTAGAAGACGGTCGCCTCCCGAAGGTCACCCGTGACCCGGGTGTCCGTGATGGTGACGTGCGAGCCGAGCCGCGGGTCCTTGATCCCGCGCTGCAGCTTCTGGGCCACCACCTCTCGGATGAGGTCCGCCAGCCTTTTCGCCCGCGCGTTGTCGGCCACTGGTCCGTCTCCCGTTCTTTCTTCTTGTCGTTCTCAGGTCTAGTCGTCTTCGCCGTGAAAGCGCCGTCGGACCGACAGCAGCTCCACCTCGGGGCGGCCGGCGACCAGCCGTTCGCACCGGTCGAGCACGTCACTCAGGTGCACGGCGTCGCCGGAGACCAGGGCAAGGCCGATGCCGGCCCTGCGGTGAAGGTCCAGATGGTCCACCTCGGCCGCGCTCACGGCGTACTTCCGCTGGAGTTCGGCGACGATCGGGCGGACGACGGAGCGTTTCTCCTTGAGCGAGTGGATGTCGCCGAGGAGGAGGTCGAAGGACAGGGTCCCCACGTACATGTATGTATCCGGTTAACCCGCCGGTACGGGATCGATGGCCCTGCCAAGACCGTACCCCGTCCCTGCCTGGGGCTCGACCGACTTTCGCCGGCCGCCACAGGGCTCCGGCCTCGCCCACCCGCCACCCGGCTCGGCCGGCCAAGAAGGCACCGCCTCGGTCCGCCGAGCGGACTTCGCCCGAGGGGGCACCGTTCCAGCTCGCCGAGTCGGGTGGTGGCTGGGCGAGGCCGGGGTCCGGGGCGGAGCCCCGTGGCGGCGCCTCTCAGCCGACCGGTCCGGCCGGACGGCGAAAAGTGCCGGCCGACGGCACCGGAGTCCCGTCGGCCAGCTGGCAACCGTAGGCCTTACACCCGCGGCTTCTCCCGCATCTCGTACGTCGCGATGACGTCGTCGACCTTGATGTCGTTGAAGTTTCCGAGGTTGATACCACCCTCGAAGCCTTCGCGGATCTCGGTGACGTCGTCCTTGAAGCGGCGCAGACCGGAGATGGTGAGGTTCTCCGCGACCACCTTGCCGTCGCGGATGAGGCGCGCCTTGGTGTTGCGCTTGACCTCGCCCGACCGGACCAGGACACCGGCGATGTTGCCCAGCTTGGACGACTTGAAGACCTCGCGGATCTCCGCCGTACCGAGCTCGACCTCCTCGTACTCCGGCTTCAGCATGCCCTTCAGGGCCGCCTCGATCTCCTCGATCGCCTGGTAGATGACCGAGTAGTACCGGACGTCCACACCCTCGCGCTCGGCCATCTGCGCCGCGCGGCCGGCCGCGCGGACGTTGAAGCCGATCACGATGGCGTCGGAGCCCATCGCCAGGTCGATGTCGGACTCCGTGACCGCACCGACGCCCCGGTGCAGGACGCGGATGTCGACCTCTTCGCCGACGTCCAGCTGGAGCAGCGAGGACTCGAGGGCCTCGACGGAACCAGAGGCGTCACCCTTGATGATCAGGTTCAGCTGCTGGACCTCGCCGGCCTTGAGCACCTTGTCCAGGTCCTCCAGCGACACGCGGCGCGTGCGCTTGGCGAACGCGGCGTTGCGCTCGCGGGCGGCGCGCTTCTCGGCGATCTGACGGGCCGTACGGTCCTCGTCCACCACCAGGAAGTTGTCGCCCGCACCCGGGACGTTGGTCAGGCCCAGGACCTGGACCGGCGTCGACGGGCCGGCCTCGGCGACGTTGTTGCCGTTGTCGTCGAGCATGGCGCGCACGCGACCGTAGGCGTCGCCCACGACCATCGTGTCGCCGACCCGCAGCGTGCCTCGCTGGACGAGGACCGTCGCCACGGCACCGCGGCCGCGGTCGAGGCGGGACTCGATCGAGATGCCCTGCGCGTCCTGGGCCGGGTTGGCCCGCAGGTCGAGCGAGGCGTCGGCCGTGAGGATCACGGCCTCCAGCAGCGAGTCAATGTGCAGACCCTGCTTGGCGGAGATGTCGACGAACATGGTGTCGCCGCCGTACTCCTCGGCCACGAGGCCGTACTCGGTCAGCTGACCGCGCACCTTGGTCGGGTCGGCACCCTCGACGTCGATCTTGTTGACCGCGACGACGATCGGGACGTCGGCCGCCTTGGCGTGGTTGAGCGCCTCGACCGTCTGCGGCATGACGCCGTCGTTGGCCGCGACGACCAGGATCGCGATGTCGGTCGACTTCGCACCACGGGCACGCATGGCGGTGAACGCCTCGTGACCCGGGGTGTCGATGAAGGTGATCTTGCGCTCTTCGTCGTTGACCTCGGTCGAGACCTGGTAGGCACCGATGTGCTGGGTGATGCCGCCGGCCTCGCCCGCGATGACGTTCGTCTTGCGGATGGCGTCGAGCAGTCGGGTCTTTCCGTGGTCGACGTGACCCATGACGGTCACGACCGGCGGACGGACCACCAGGTCGTCCTCGCCGCCCTCGTCCTCGCCGAACTCGATGTCGAAGGACTCCAGCAGCTCGCGGTCCTCCTCCTCGGGGCTGACGATCTGAACCGTGTAGTTCATCTCGCCGGCGAGGAGGTGCAGGGTCTCGTCCGAGACCGACTGCGTGGCCGTGACCATCTCGCCGAGGTTCATCATGACCGCGACGAGGGACGCCGGGTTGGCGTTGATCTTCTCCGCGAAGTCGGTGAGCGACGCGCCACGGGAGAGACGGATGCTCTCGCCGTTGCCGCGCGGCAGCATCACGCCGCCGACGCTCGGGGCCTGCATGGCCTCGTACTCCTGGCGACGCTGCCGCTTCGACTTGCGACCGCGACGCGCGGGACCGCCGGGACGGCCGAAGGCGCCCTGCGTGCCACCACGGCCGCCGGGACCACCCGGACGTCCACCGAAGCCGGGACGACCGCCGCCACCGCCGGGACCGCCGCCGAAGCCGCCGCCACCGCCGCCGGGGCCACCGCCGCCGGGACGGCCGGCGAAGCCGCCGCCACCGCCCGGACGGGCGCCACCGCCGCCGCCACCGGGACGACCGGCGAAGCCGCCGCCACCGGGACGACCGGCGCCGCCGCCGGGACGACCCGCACCGCCGGGACCGCGACCGCCGCCACCGGGGCCGGGACGCGGGCCGGCAGCGGGACGCTGCGGCATCATGCCGGGGTTCGGACGCGGACCCGCGGAGCCGCCGCCGGGACGCGGACCGCCCTGCGGGCGGGGCATGCCGGACGGGCTCGGACGGGCACCGCCGGACGCCTGCGGACGCGGGCCGCCGCCCTGGGCGCCGGGCGCCTGCGGACGGGGACCGGCGCCGGGGGCACCGGGGCCACCCGGGCGCGGACCACCCTGCGGGCGCGGGGCCTGCGGGCGGGCCATGCCGGTGGAGCCACCGGACGTGAAGGGGTTGTTACCGGGACGCGGGCCGGCCGGACGGGCACCGCCGGGACGCGGGGCCTGACCACCGGGACGCGGCGCGCCCTGACCCGGACGGGCATCGCGCTGACCGGGGGCCGGACGGCCACCGGGGCGCGGGGCACCCTGGCTCGGACGCGGGGCGTTGCCGGGACGCTGACCCTGCGCGGCGGCCGGGCTCGGCGCCGCGGCGGCCGGAGGCGCCGGCGGAGCCGTGAACTCGGGCGCGGCCGGAGCCGGACGCGGCGCGGGCTTGGGACCCGGGACGGGACGCGGGCCGGAGGCGGCCGGCGCGGGGGTGACCGGCGCCGGTGCCGGAGCCGAGGGCGCCTGCGGAGCCGCGGGAGCCGCCGGGGCCTGCGCCTGCGGCTGCGGGGCCGCCGGACGCGGGGCGCCCGGCTTCGGGGCACCCGGACGGGCCGCCTGCGCCGGAGAGGGCGCGCCGGGCCTGGGGGCAGCCTTGCGCGGGGCGGGCTTGCCGGCGGACCTGCCGTTGCCACCGCCCTGGAAGGCGTCTGTCAGCTTGCGTACTACGGGCGCCTCGATCGTCGAGGACGCCGAACGGACGAATTCACCGAGTTCCTGGAGCTTGGCCATGACGGCCTTGCTCTCAACCCCGAACTCCTTGGCGAGTTCGTATACCCGGACCTTAGCCACTTCGCTCCTTTTAGGTCCGGGTGCGTCCGGACCGTTGCTACTTCATGGGCGTACTCATCGCGTGCTCATCGAGTGCTCATCGCAATCTCGACCTACTTCCAACTCGCGGGGTACCAGAGCCGCACGGACGTTCCGAACGACGCTTCTTACGGTGTTACTGCTCGACGTACCGGCGCAACGCCTTTACGTCCAGCGGGCCCGGGGCGCGCAGCGCCCGCGGGAGTGCCCGGCGGCGTACCGCCTGGTCGAGACAGACCTGGACAGGGTGTACATACGCACCCCGGCCGGGCAGCGTACCGCGTGGATCGGGGACGCATTCGTCCTCGACCGCCACGATCCGCAGCAGTTCGGTCTTGGCCGCTCGCTGCCTGCATCCCACACAGGTGCGCTCAGGGCATGCACGGGCTCGCGTCCGGCCAGACACAGTTAAGTCTACCTCCCCGTACCGACCTCACCCCTTCGGGGTAAAGATCGAACGGCTGTTGTCGTAATCCAAGCGGCCTGCGGCTTGGAACTATTCCCTCCGTCCGAGTGAATCCCGGACGAGGGGAGGGTCACTCACCCGGTGATCTACTCGGACGCCTGTTCGGTGTCCGGGCGGATGTCGATGCGCCAGCCGGTGAGGCGGGCGGCCAGCCGGGCGTTCTGTCCCTCTTTGCCGATCGCCAGCGACAGCTGGTAGTCCGGCACGGTCACCCGCGCGGACCGGGCCGCCAGGTCCACGACCTCCACCTTGGAGACGCGGGCCGGGGACAGCGCGTTCGCCACCATTTCGGCCGGGTCGTCCGACCAGTCGACGATGTCGATCTTCTCACCGTTCAGCTCGCCCATCACGTTGCGGACCCGGCCGCCCATCGGGCCGATACAGGCGCCCTTGGCGTTCAGACCCGAACGGGTGGAACGGACCGCGATCTTCGTACGGTGACCGGCCTCGCGGGCGATGGCGGCGATCTCGACGGATCCGTCGGCGATCTCCGGCACCTCCAGCGCGAAGAGCTTCTTGACCAGGTTCGGGTGGGTGCGGGAGAGCGTGACGGAGGGGCCGCGGACGCCCTTCGCCACCCGTACGACGTACGACCGCAGCCGCATCCCGTGCGGGTAGGTCTCACCGGGGACCTGCTCCTGCACCGGCAGGATGGCCTCCAGCTTGCCGATGTCGACGAGCACGTTCTTCGGGTCGCGGCCCTGCTGGACCACTCCGGTGACGATGTCGCCCTCGCGGCCGGCGTACTCCCCGAGCGTGGCGTCGTCCTCGGCGTCGCGCAGCCGCTGCAGGATCACCTGCTTGGCGGTGGTGGCGGCGATCCGCCCGAAATCCGAGGGGGTGTCGTCGAACTCACGCGCCTCCTGCCCCTCCTCCAGGTCCTCGGGGTCCTCCTTCGCCCACACGGTCACGTGCCCGGTGTTCCGGTCGAGCACCACGCGCGCGTGGCGGCGGCTTCCCTCGGTGCGGTGGTAGGCGATGAGGAGGGCCGACTCGATCGCCTCGACCAGCAGGTCGAAGGAGATCTCCTTCTCCCGAACCAAGCCCCGCAGGGCGCTCATGTCGATGTCCACGGCTACGCCTCCTCCTCTTCCGTCATGTCCTTCTTGTCCTTGCGGTTGAACTCGACCTGCACACGCGCCTTGTCGATCTCGGCGAACCCGAGCCTGCGGCCGGTGGCCTTGCGGCCCTTGACGCCGGGCACCTCCAGGTCGAGGCCCGTGTCGTCGACGTCCAGGATTCTGGCGACCAGTTCCCCGCCCTCGGCCAGCTGGAACCGCACCAGGCGGTCCACGGCGCGCAGGTAGTGCCGGTGCTCGGTGAGCCTGCGCTCCGCGCCGGGGGTGCCGACCTCCAGGGTGTACTCCCCCTCGCCCATCGCGTCCGTCTCGTCGAGCTTCGCCGAGAGCTCACGGCTCACATCGGCGATCTGGTCCAGATCCGCCCCGGTGTCGGAGTCGACGACGACGCGCAGCACGCGCTTGCGTCCGACGGAGTCCACGGCGATCTCTTCGAGATCCAGTCCCTGGGAGACGACGAGCGGTTCCAGTAGCTCTCGCAGCCTCTCGCTCTGGGTGGTGCTCATCCGGGTGACTCCTCGGCCGCGTGTGCTGTTGTGGGATGGGTCGCGTGTCTGGTCAAAGGGTATCGGGTCGCGGGGGGTGTTGCGTGCGGGTGCCTCCGGCGGGGGGCCGGTCGCCTACGGGGGTGGGAGCGGTGGCGTCCGGGCGGGTGCGGGTGGTTTGTGGCTGGTCGCGCCCACGCGGCGGAGCCGCAGATCGGCACAGCCCCGCGCCCCTTGAGGTGGGTGTCGCCAAGGGCGTCGAGGCGGTGACGTCGGTTGGGGGGATGCGCGGGTAACGTGATCACGGTCGGGTGCGTGCCCGCCCGTGTGTTCGTACGAGCCCCCTGAGGACGTCTGCCGTGTCGTTCCCCTCGCTGTTGCGCAGAAGGAGTCTGATCGTCTCGGTGGCCTCGGCTGCCGTGCTGGTGGGCTGCTCCACTGGTTCGGACTCTGCCGGGAGCGGTGGGAGTACATCGGTGTCCGCGCGGGCACGCGCGCGTGCGGCACGCGACAGCCGGGGGCTGTTGGGGCAGTACGACGCCGTCCTCACCGCCCATCCTGCGCTCGCGGAGCGGTTGCGGCCGCTGCGGGCGGAGGTCGCGGCGCACGCGGTGGCGTTCGAGGAGGGCGCGGCCTCGCCCACGGCGACCGCGTCGCCGTCGGCCACGGCGTCCGCGTCGCCCTCGCCGGCCGTGCCCGCCGACGAGCGGTCCGCGCTCGCCGCGCTGGCCACCGCCGAGCGGAGCCTTGCCGACCAGCGGGCCACGGCGCTGCTGGACGCGCCGGGCGAGCTGGCGCGGCTGCTGGCCGCGGTTGCGGCGGCCGGGGCCGGGCACGCGTACCTGCTGACGAAGGGGGACCAGTGAGCGACGAGGCGAAGGCGGGAATGCTCCGGGCGCTCCAGGCGGCGCTGGCGGCCGAACACGCGGCGGTCTACGGCTACGGCGTCGTCGGCGGCCGGATCGGCGGGCAGCGGCGGGCGGAGGCGCGCCAGGCGTACGACGCGCACCGGGCTCGCCGGGACGCGCTGGTCCGCGAGGTACGGGACCTGGGCGGTGCGCCCGTCGCCGCGAGCGCGGCGTACGCGCTGCCGTTCGCCGTCACGGATTCGGCGACGGCCGTACGGCTCGCCGCCGAGTTGGAGGAACGGGTGGCCGACGTGTACTCCGACCTGGTCCGGGCATCCTCCGGCGAGCGGCGCGGCTCGGCGGCCGGGGCGCTGCGGGAGGCCGCGGTGCGGGCGGTGCGCTGGAGCGGGGAGAGCGTAGCCTTCCCTGGGCTCGCCGAGCGGGCGGGCTCCGGGGCGGCGGCCGGTGGGTCGGCCTCGCCCTCGGCTTCGGCGACTCCCTAGAGCTGGAAAGGAACGACTCGCGTATGGCTTTCGAACCGCCGCGGCGCCTGGTGAGGGCGCTCGGTGAGACGGCGCCGGACGGTGACGAGTGGCTGGAGAAGCTGCCGGAGGCGGTGGAACAGGCCGTCACGCTACGCGAGTTGGCCGTGGAACGGGTACAGGTGCCGGGCGGGCGCAGCAGTGTGGTGCTGCTGGTGCGGCGGGCGGACGGCACGCCTGCCGTGCTGAAGCTGGCGCCGCGGCGGGCCCGGCCGGAGAGCGAGGCGGCGGCGCTGGCGCACTGGGGCGGGCTCGGTGCGGTGCGGCTGCTGGAGGCCGACGGGGCCGCGGGGGTGCTGCTGCTGGAGCGGCTGCATCCGGAGGTGTCGGTGCGGTCGCTGCCCGAGTCGAAGGCGCTGCTGGAGGCGGCGGGGACGCTGCGGCGGCTCTGGGTGGAGCCGCCGTCGGGGCACGCGTTCGAGACCGTGGCCGAGCGCACCGGGCGGCAGGCCGCGGCGATGGCCATGTCGGCCGGTGACGCCCAGGTGGCGCCGTTGGTGGCGGCGGCGGTCGCGGCCCGTGGGGAGTTGCTGGCCGCGCCGCCCGAGCGGCGGCTGCTGCACGGCACGTTCCGGCAGAGCAAGGTGCTGGCCGGGGAGCGGATGCCGTGGCTGGCGGTGGGGCCGGATCCGGTGGTCGGGGAGTGCGCGTTCGACCTGGCACGGTTGGTGCGGGACCGGGTGGAGGATCTGATCGCCTCGTCGTCCGGGGCGTCGATCACCCGGCGGCGGATCAGGCGGCTCGCGGAGTCGCTGGAGGTGGATCAGGAGCGCTTGCGGGGGTGGACGTTGTTCCGGGCGGTGGAGTCGGGGGTCCGTGCGCTCAGGGTGGGGCGGCCGAGGGATGCGGAGCTGTTGCTTGAATTCGCCGGGTGGGTTTGACGTTTTCGGGTGCGGGCCCGGTGGGGCTGATCGCGCAGTTCCCCGCGCCCCTTTCGGGGCGCTTCACTGGTCGCGGCCATGCGGCGGAGCCGCAGATTTGACACAGGCCCGCATCCCTTTCGGGGCGCTTCACTGATCGCGCCCGCGGGGCGGAGCCGCAGATTTGACACAGCCCCGTGCCCCTTTCGGGGCGCTTCACTGATCGCGCCCGCGGGGCGGAGCCGCAGATTTGACACAGGCCCGCGTCCCTTTCGGGGCGTTCAGCCCTCCCTCAGTCTCAAGGCCAGGGCGGGACAGTCAGCGGTCGCTCTGCGGGCTCGTTTGCTCGTGCGTGGTGGGATCGGGCGGTCATTCACCAGCGGGTAGCCCCATTCGTCGAGGGTGATGTGCTCGGGGAGGAGCTCCGCGCACAGGCCGTGGCCCTGGCAGGAGGTCCAGTCGACGGTGATGTGCTGGTCCATGTCAGATCCGTTCGGCAGGGACGGGCAGCAGAGGTGAGTGGTCGGTCGCGGTGCAGTGGCCGTGGGCGTGGGCGTCCAGTTCGGTCGCGAAGGTGGTGAGGGCGCTGCGGACCAGGCGGACCGTGCCGTCCGGGTGGTGGCAGGCACCGCGGCCCTCAACCAGGCCAGCCCAGCGGGAGAGGTCCGTGCGGGCGGTGCCCTGGGGGCCGGGGGCGGCCAGGGTCTGGAAGGCGGCGGCCATGCGTGGCAGGCCGTTGAGGCAGGGGCCGCACTGGCCGGCCGACTCCAGGGCCAGGTACCGCAGGAGGCGGGCGGTTTCGGCCGGGCCGCAGCGGCTGGTGGGGAGAGCGGCCAGGACGCCCGCGCCCGAGTAGGCGGCCGAGAGCGGGACCTGGGCGGCCTCGGCGGCCGGGATCCAGGTGCCGTGGTAGCCGCCGACCAGGACCGCGGACGCCCCCTCCAGCGGGAGAAGCCGGCCGACGGGCATGCCGAACGGGGCTTCCACGACCCGGACTTCACGGCCCGGCAGGTGCAGGGTGCACAGGGTGCTGCCGGGCTCGGCGGGGGTGCCGGCCGAGCGGAACCAGTCGGCGCCGTAGCGGGCGATCAGCGCCAGATGGGCCAGCGTCTCGACGTTCTGGACCAGGGTGGGGGCGCGGCGCACCCCGCGTTCACGGACCGGCGGGTCCGGGTGGGTGGGGCGGGCGGGGCCGCCGGAGAGGTACTGGACGAGGGCCGAGGCCTGCCCGGCGAGGAAGCGGGCGGGCAGGCGGACGACCCGCACGCGCACCGGGTCGTGGCGCTGGGCCGCCGCCGTCTCCAGGTAGGAGCCGCCGTCCTCGACGGCGAGGTACGCCTCCGCCGCGCCGACCGCCTCGGCCGCCGCCTGCAGCCCGTCCAGGACCAGATGGGGCGAGAGCCGGAGCAGGGTCTTGTCCTTGTGGCTGGCCGGCTCGCTCTCCGCGCCGTTCGCGACGACGATCGGCGCGCGCCCGGTGCGGCGGGCCGCGTCGGTGACCGCGGTGAACTTCCGGTACGCCGGGAAGCCCGCCCCGCCGCGTCCGGTGAGCCCGGATGCGGCCAGGGCGCGCAGGAGAGCGGATGGATTGCCGTACGCGAGCGGGCCGTAGCGCTGTTCGTGTGTGGCGAGGTCGGCCGGGGTGCCGCCGGGGGCCAGCAGGCGCGGAGGCATGTGGACGTCGGTGAAGAGCGTGGTCATCGGTGGGCGCCTTCGGTGTGCAGGAGTGCGGCGGGGGTCTGGCGGGCGGCGCGGACGGCCTGGGCGGCGCGCAGGGCGAAGGCGGTGAGCACCGTCGCCACGCAGGTGACGGTGAGCCAGGTCATCCAGTCGGTGCCGGCGTCCGTGCCGATGCCGATGCCGTGGACCAGGGCGACGGGCCAGGCGCCGTACGCCAGCCAGTGCACGGTCCGCCAGGCGCGGTGGCCGAGGCGGTCCCGCAGCAGGCTGGTGACCAGGACCGCGAGCATCAGGTCGAGGGCGACCGTGCCGAGGCCGAGCCAGAACGGCTGGTAGTCGGAGACGAAGGGGACCAGGGCGTCCAGCGCCGTGATGTTCACGTAGCCGTCGGCGACGGCCACGGCGACGTGCAGGGCCAGGAAGGCGGTGGCGGAGAGGGAGAGCGTGCGGTGCAGGCTCATGGTGCCGAAGCGCGGCAGGCCGGGCAGGCGGGTGCGCAGGCGGACGGCGATGCCCAGGAGGACGACCACCGTGAAGAGGACCAGGCAGACGGCGCCGGTGGCGCGGTTGGCGTACCAGAGGGTCTCGGAGGTCACGCCGCCGCCTTGAGCGCCGCGCGGTGGCCGGGCCAGCCCGGCGTGGTGACGACGGTGCCGTGGTGCGCCACCAGGCGGGCCGGCAGGCCGAGGCGGGTCAGCCAGCGTTCGGCGCCCGCGCCCTTGACCAGGGCCGCGGTGGTGGCCGCGTTGGCGTCGGCGCAGCTGGCCGCGGCCACCGAGACGGTGCGCCACGGGGAGCGGACCGGCAGTCCGGTGCGCGGGTCGACGATGTGGTGGAGGTCGTGGCCGCCGCGCTGCCAGCGGCGGGCGCTGGTGCCGGAGGTCGCGAGGCCGCCGGAGCGCAGGCCGAGGGCGTCGTACGGCCCCTGAACGGGTGTCTCGTCCACCGGTCCGGTGACGTCCTGGACCCGGATCTGCCAGCCGTCCGCCGGGGGTTCACCGGCGACCGCGGTGTCGCCGCCGAGGCTCACCAGCACCCCGCAGCCGGCCGTGTCGGCCAGTGTTCGCGCGGCCCGGTCGGCGGCCCAGGCCTTGGCCGTGGCACCCAGGTCCAGGCGGACGCCCTCGGGGACGACGACCGTGCCGGTGGCCGGGTCCAGGGTGACCTTGCGCCAGCCCGGGGCGCGGCGCACCCGCAGGGAGACCGGGCGGTCGTCCTCGCTCACGAGGGTGAAGTCGCGGTCGTAGCCGATCGCGGCCATCGCCGAGCCGACGGTCGGGTCCACCGCTCCGTCCGTGGCCTCGGCCGCGCGCAGGGCGACGGCGAGGGCCTCCGCGAGCAGCGGGCTGACCCGGACCGGGCGGCCGTGGGTGGTGTCGAGGGCGGCCAGTTCGGAGTCGGCGCGGAACCGGCTGCAGGCCGCGTCCACCTCGGCGAGCTGCCGGGCGAGGAGCAGGTTGCAGGAGTCCAGCAGGGCCGGGTCGGTGACGACCAGGCGGACGGTGGTTCCGAGGGCACGCCAGTCGGCGGCGGCCGTCGGCCGCGGGTCGGCGGCGGGGGTCATGACGCCCCCGAGGCGGCGTCGGCGGATCCGCTTCCGGAGGTGAGCCCGCCGGACGAGGACTGGAGGTCCGAGCTGGACGAACCTGACGAGCTCGACGAGTCCGTCGACTTGGAGGACGTCGAACTGCCCGTGTCCGACGCGGAGCCGGAGCTGTTGCCGGAGCCGCTGGAGCTCGACGTCGTACCGCTGCCGCTGCTCGCCGCCGTCTCGGCGTCCGACTGCAACGTGCCGACCAGGGCGAACACCCCGGCCGCCGCGGCGAGCGTGACCGCCGCCGCCAGCGCCGCCGTGCGCCGCGTCCCCCGGCGGACCGCCGCGGCCGCGCCCCGCTCCCGGCGGTCCCCCGGCTCCCTGCCTTGCACTCTCTCGGTCATGACCGATCCCCTCCTGCGTGACTCTGTGTCACGCACTACGTTCGGGTACCGGCCTGAGAGAAGTCTGTGAGGACCCCATACGAAGCGGAAGAACTGTCTGAGACGTTCCTGAAATGCCGCGGCGGCCACCGGTGGGTCACCGGTGGCCGCCGCGGCGGGAGGCGGGTCAGTTCGCGGCCAGGCGGGCGATCGCCTCGTCCACCGTGAGCTCCTCGCGCTCGCCCGTCTTGCGGTCCTTGAGCTCCAGGACGCCCTCGGCGGAGCGGCGGCCCGCGACCAGGATCTGCGGTACGCCGATGAGCTCGGCGTCCGTGAACTTCACGCCCGGGGTGACCCCGGCCCGGTCGTCGACCAGGACGCGCAGCCCGGCCTCCCGCAGCTTCTCCGAGACGTCCAGGGCGAGTTCGATCTGCAGGGCCTTGCCGGCCGCGACGACGTGCACATCGGCCGGGGCGACCTCACGCGACCAGACCAGGCCGTGCTCGTCGGCGGTCTGCTCGGCGAGGGCGGCGACGGCACGGGAGACGCCGATGCCGTAGGAGCCCATCGTCACGCGGACCGGCTTGCCGTTCTGGCCGAGGACGTCCAGCTTGAGGGCGTTGGTGTACTTCTGGCCCAGCTGGAAGATGTGGCCGATCTCGATGGCGCGGTCCAGCTTCAGGCCGGTGCCGCACTTCGGGCAGGGGTCGCCGTCCTGCACGACGACGACGTCGACGAACTCGTCCACCTCGAAGTCGCGGCCGGACACCACGTTTTTGGCGTGCGTGCCCGCCTTGTTGGCGCCGGTGATCCAGGCGGTGCCGGGCGCCACGCGCGGGTCGGCGACGTACTTCACCTTCTCGCCGAGACCCTGCGGGCCGACGTAGCCGCGGACCAGGTCGGGACGGCCCGCGAAGTCCGCCTCGGTGACCAGCTCGACACCGGCCGGGGCGAAGTGCTCCTCGACCTTGCCCATGTCGACCTCGCGGTCACCCGGCACGCCGATGGCCACGATCTCGCCGTCGACCTTCACCAGCAGGTTCTTCAGCGTGTCGGAGGCCTGGACGCCGAGATACGCGGCGAGGGTCTCGATGGTCGGCGTGTCCGGGGTCGGGATCTCCTCGAGGGCGGGCACGCCGGACGCGTCCACCGGCTTCAGCTCGTACGCGACCGCCTCGGTGTTGGCCGCGAAGTCGCAGTTCGGGCAGTCGGCGAAGGTGTCCTCGCCGGCCTCGGCCGGGGCCAGGAACTCCTCCGACTTCGAGCCGCCCATGGCGCCGGCGGTGGCGGCGACGATGCGGTAGTCGAGACCGAGGCGCTCGAAGATCCGCTGGTAGGCCGCGCGGTGCAGGGCGTACGACTTCGCCAGCCCCTCCTCGTCCAGGTCGAAGGAGTAGGAGTCCTTCATCAGGAACTCACGGCCGCGCAGGATGCCGGCGCGCGGACGGGCCTCGTCCCGGTACTTGTTCTGGATCTGGTAGAGGATGACCGGCAGGTCCTTGTAGGAGGACGCCTGGTCCTTCACCAGCAGGGTGAAGATCTCCTCGTGGGTCGGGCCGAGCAGGTAGTCGCCGCCCTTGCGGTCCTGGAGACGGAACAGCTCGGCGCCGTACTCCTCCCAGCGGCCGGTCGCCTCGTACGGCTCCCGGGGCAGGAGGGCCGGGAGCAGCACCTCCTGGGCGCCGACCGCGTCCATCTCCTCGCGGACGACCCGCTCGATGTTGGACAGCACCTTCAGGCCCAGCGGCAGCCAGGACCAGATCCCGGCCGCCGTACGGCGGACGTACCCGGCGCGGACGAGGAGCTTGTGGCTGAGGACCTCGGCGTCCGCCGGGTCGTCACGCAGCGTCTTCGCCATCAACTGGGACATGCGTTGGACCGGTGCGTTCGCCATGGTTCTCGTACTCCTGCCGGAAAAGGTTGATGGCTAGGAGGTTAGCCGGGCTCGCTGTGCCGGTGGAAATCCGTTACCGGCGACGGGGTCACTTGCGGCGCAGCGGCAGGGGCGCGCCCATCACGGCGTACGGCTTGGGGGCGCTGGGGAAATACACCTTGCGGGCCAGGTCGACGTAGCCGAGGGAGTGGTAGAGGCCGCGGGCCGGGCTGTCGGTGTCGATCGCGGAGAGGATCGAGCGGGGCTCGGTGGCGGTGTCGGTGATGAGTGTGATCAGCCGGCGGCCGATGCCGCGGTTCTGGTGGTGGGGGTGCACGTGCAGTTCGGTGATGACGAAGGAGTCGTCGAGCCAGTCGGCGTTGCCCTGCGCACGGAGATAGGGCTCCACGACGGTGGACCACCAGTGGGTGCGGCTGTTCGGCATGCCGTAGACGAACCCCACGAGCCGGCCGTCGGCCGTGGCACCGAGGGCCCTCGCCCCGGGGTACTGCATGTGGCGCAGGACGATCTGGCGGCGGACCGCCACCTCGTCGGGGCCCAGGCCGAAGGCGATCGCTTGGACTGCCAGGGCCTCGTCCACGTGGGTGGGGAGGTCCAGGGGGCCGATCACGAGGTCCATGGGGGGAGGGTACAGGGGGCGGAGCGTGGCCGTCCGGGTGCGGGTGGGTCGTGGCCGGTTGCGCTCACGCGGCCGCGTGTCGGTACGGCCCCGCGTGTCCCTCGGGGCGCGTCTCCCCCGGCGCCGGTCAGAGGAGCACCGTCAGAACAGGACGCTCATGAACGCTCCGACCTCCTGGAAGCCCACCCTCAGATACGTCCTGCGTGCCGCCGTGTTGAAGTCGTTGACGTAGAGGCTGACGACCGGGGCCACGTCGGCCAGGGCGTAGCGCAGCACCGCCGCCATTCCGGGGGCCGCCAGGCCCATGCCCCGGTACTCGGGGGCGACCCACACGCCCTGGATCTGGCAGGCCTCGGCCGTCGCCGCGCCGATCTCCGCCTTGAAGACGACCTTGCCGTTGTCGTCGAGCCGGGCGAACGAGCGGCCGGAGCCGACGAGTTCGGCGACCCTCGCCTGGTAGAGGAGGCCGCCGTCGCCGGCCAGCGGGGAGACGCCCACCTCCTCCGTGAACATCGCCACGCACGCCGGCATGATCGCCTCCATCTCGTCCTTGCGGATGCGGCGGACGTAGGGATCCGGAACGATGTCGGCGGGCATCCGGTCGGTGACCATCAGGGGCTGGTTGCGGCGCACCTCGCGGGCGGGGCCCCAGTGCGGCTCCAGGAGGCGCCAGAGCTGGGCGGTGGCCTCGGCGGGGCCGACGATCGAGGAGCAGCGGCGTCCGGCCCGGCGGGCCCGGTCGGCGAAGGCGCGGATCGCGCGCGGGGTGGCGCAGATCGGGACCAGGTTGGCGCCGGCGTAGCAGAGGGACGTGAGCATGCCGTCCTCGTACCAGCCCCACATCTCGCCGCCGAGGCGCCAGGGGTCGAGGCCGGCCACCTGGACACGTGAGGTCACGAAGGCGTTCGTGACCGGCTCGCGGCCGAGTACGGCGAGCGCGGCGTCCAGGTCGCTCGGTTCGAGCACCCGTGAGGTGGTCTGCGTCAACACGTGCGGGGCCTCACGCTGATGGGTTCTGCTGATCTCCGCACTGTACCTGCGGAAGCCTGGCCGCGCCGCCCCGTGTGCCGTGATGTGACCGTGAGCTGGGGTTCCGTCCTGGGGGCTGCCGCCCCCAGACCCCCGCTTCGGCCTCCGGCCTCGTCCTCAAACGCCGGACGGGCTGTCAATCAGCCGCTCCGGCGTTTGAGGAGCGGGGTTCAGGGGCTGCGCGTCTTGAGGACGGGACGGGACGGGCAGGGGCGGCGGGAGCGAGGAAATCCCGCCGCCCTCGGACGTCTCAGCCCGCCACCGACACCGACGGCTCTCCCGACTCCGTGCCCGCCGCCTCCATCTGCTCGGCCAGCTTCATGGCCTCTTCGATGAGGGTCTCGACGATCTTGGACTCGGGGACCGTCTTGATGACCTCGCCCTTGACGAAGATCTGGCCCTTGCCGTTGCCGGAGGCGACGCCGAGGTCGGCCTCGCGCGCCTCGCCGGGGCCGTTCACCACGCAGCCCATGACGGCGACGCGCAGCGGCACCTCCATGCCCGTGAGGCCGGCGGTGACCTCTTCGGCGAGCTTGTAGACGTCGACCTGGGCACGGCCGCAGGACGGGCAGGAGACGATCTCCAGGCCGCGCTGCTTGAGGTTGAGGGACTCCAGGATCTGGTTGCCGACCTTGACCTCCTCGACCGGGGGCGCGCTCAGGGACACCCGGATCGTGTCGCCGATGCCCTGGGAGAGAAGCGCGCCGAAGGCGACGGCCGACTTGATGGTGCCCTGGAAGGCCGGGCCGGCCTCCGTGACACCGAGGTGGAGGGGGTAGTCGCACTGGGCGGCCAGCTGCCGGTACGCCTCGATCATCACGACCGGGTCGTTGTGCTTGACCGAGATCTTGATGTCGCGGAAGTCGTGCTCCTCGAAGAGGGACGCCTCCCACAGGGCCGACTCGACCAGGGCCTCGGGGGTCGCCTTGCCGTACTTCTGCAGCAGCCGGCGGTCCAGGGAACCGGCGTTGACGCCGATGCGGATCGGGGTGCCGTGGTCCTTGGCGGCCGCGGCGATCTCCTTGACCTTGTCGTCGAACTGCTTGATGTTGCCGGGGTTGACGCGGACGGCGGCGCAGCCGGCCTCGATCGCGGCGAAGACGTACTTCGGCTGGAAGTGGATGTCCGCGATGACCGGGATCTGGGACTTCCTGGCGATGGTCGCCAGCGCGTCGGCGTCGTCCTGGGTGGGACAGGCGACCCGGACGATCTGGCAGCCGGAGGCCGTGAGCTCGGCGATCTGCTGGAGGGTCGCGCCGACGTCGGACGTACGGGTCGTGGTCATCGACTGGACCGAGACCGGGGCGTCCCCGCCGACCGGCACGGAGCCGACCTGGATCTGCCGGCTCTTCCGGCGCTCGGCGAGCTTGGTCGGAACGGACGGCATGCCGAGAGAAATCGCAGTCATCTGCTGTGCAACCCCAAGTCGTGGATCTAGGTCCAGGTCCGCCCGTCGGAGGCGGATTCCGGCGGGTTCCAGGCTCCGAGATTACGGCACCGGCACTGGAGCGAGCACATGCCCCATCCGGAGACCCACTCATTGGAAGCGACTCGGAACACGGTGTTCCGAGTCGCTTCGAACGCGGTGCGGCCAGGGGATTTTCACAGGGTTAACCGTGCCCTGACCGCCCTCGGCGGTCAGCCGCGCGGCCGGGCCGAGTCCCGAGCGGACGGCGAGGTGAAGTCGCCGGCGTCGAAGTCGTGGATCACGTCCCGGACCTGGTCCGGTCTGGTGAACGTGGTCTTGGCGAGCTTCACGTCCGGCATGACGCACAACGCGCCGCCCGGATCGTCAGCCGGACGGCGCGTCACACAGGGCGAACGTTGCCTGGTACGGCACTGGCTTGCCGCGGCGCCCGGTACCCGCCGCGCGGCGGGGGAACCGGGAGATGGAGGAGCCGAGGCCGCTCACCGGCGAGCCGCCCCGCAGCGGAGTGATCAAGCCGCACCGGGAGACTGGCGGCGGATCTGACGCGAGCGGGGCGGCCGGAGTCCTACTGGTTGGCCTGGATCTGCCTGAGGAAGGTGTGCGACCGGTCCCAGACGCTCAGCAGCGCCCAGGTGTAGTAGTGGCCGTCGACCATGTCCGTCCACGCCGGCCATCCGGTTGCGCCGTAGTACTCGGTCCCGTTGCACTCCTCCCAGCTGCTGCCGGTGTCGCTCGGACCGGGGAAGCAGGATTTCTGCAGCGCCGAGGCGTTCGACTGGTTGCTGGTCATGGCGAGGACCGAGAGGTCGACGCCCCAGCCGGCCTGCTGCGCTGCCGTGTTCTCGACGGCTTCCGCCCAGTTGCTGTTGCAGGTGCCGGAGTACCGGTTGTACAGCGTGACGGTCGCGGCGCCGCTGGTGTACGTGGCGGTGGTCGTGGACGTCACGGGGCAGCCGTAGGTGCGCGGGTCGTGGCCCACACAACTGCTGCCGTTGCAGCTCGCAGCGGCGGCCGAGGCCTGGCTTGCGCCGGTGAACAGGCCGAAGCCGGTGGTCAGGAGTACGAGACTGGCCGCTGTGAGGGTAGCGGCGTGGCGGTTGCGGGCCATGGCATGTCTCCGTGTCCGAGGATGAGGTCGGTTGGCTGGTGGAGCGGGTGCTGCAGCGCCTGCGGGCTTGCCGCGACGTGCGAAGGCGCTCGCTTGCTCGGGCCGCGCCGGATCACTTGAGCGACGAGCGGCCGCACACCGGCCGCTCGTCGCACCCCGTCACCGCGGCCGAGCCGCGCCGCGGAATGCCCCGCTCGCTGCGGGTGCCCTGCCAGGTGTAGAGGTGGGATTGTCCAGCGGGAAGTGCCGTGGACAATGGCTCTCGCGGGTTTGTCCACGACGGGGTCGGGGTGCCGCTTGCACCCCCGGTTTCGATGCGGACCGAGAGACTGAAGCGCGTTCCGCGTTGGCGAAAGATCCTTCGTAGCAGGGGGGTTGAGCATGGGCCGAGGGATGCGCCCCTTATCGCCCGAGAGCGGGCCGGTGGAGAGATTCGCGTGCGAATTGCGCGCATTACGATCCCTCGCAGGTGATCTGCCTTTCTGGAAGATGGCACGCCGCTGCGCTGTGGCCAAAAGCGCGCTGGCAGCGGCTGCGGCCGGCCGCAAGCTGCCTTCCGAAGCGGTGACCAGAGAGTTCGTGCGGGCATGCGGCGGGGACTGGATCTACTGGCAAGAGCGATGGGCACTGGCGAAAGCAGAGACCGAACGGAGCACCGATACACCGGGCAGGGAACTGGTCCATCGTCAGCCAGGCCTGGTGGTTGCCCCGAGCAGCCGGCTTCCGATGCGCTTCGCCGAACTCAACTCGACGCGGAGCGGTGGGGATTCCACGCTCGGCGCGCAAGCTCCGCCGCGGGGGCGACCCCGGCGGGTGGCCGCCATCGCACTGGTGCTCGCGGCGGTCGCCGTCGGCATGGGCCTGTCATGGACCATCTCGTTCCTCCACCACACTGGTGCGTCTCCGCAGACGGCCCTGGCGCCGGCCGACGGCACCGATCCGCAGCTGGCCGGATGTGGAAAGGACGCGGAGGACCTGGCCGTCGCCCCCGTGCGGCTCCGAGGCCCTCTCACCCTGCGCGGCCACAGGCTCGCCAAGGGAACGCGGGTCGGGAGGGTGACCTTGCGCTACTCGTTTCACTGCGCAGGAGCCTGGGCCCGCTTCGACCCCGACCCCGTGATCGACACGGATCTCAAAGACAGCACCGGTGGCTCCACCACCGTGTGGGCCCAGCGCCCGGCCGACGCCACCCAGGAGACCTGGAGCATGGGACACGTCGACGAGTCGTACTCCGGGCTCCTGCTGACCGGTCTCGGCTGCGCCATCGCCGGTGCGCGCTTCGACGCGACCAACGAGAACATGGTCGCCGAAGGGCAGACCCCCTGTCTGCCCGTCCTCTCGGCCGACCGCCGGACGTCCACGCCCGCAGCGGGGCGATGAGCCGGGTGCCTGCGCCCCTCGTCGGGCCACGTGCGTACGTAGTACTTGACCGCGCCGACCGGGGACAGTCGTCGGGGGAGGTGGTCCCGTCGGCAGCCGGGGCGCCGAGGTCACCCGTGAACAGCGGAAACATACCGAGTGCGCGCACACGCCCAACAGAAAACCGCGCCTTTCACCCGCGTGAGCTGCACGAGTGAAAGGCGCGGTACCGCAGCAAGCCCGATGAGAAATGATCGGCTGGTCAGCCGATGCGCACGGGATTGACTACGTCGGCGATGAGGACGAGGACCGTGAAGCAGACGAACACCCCGGCCACCACGTAGGCCACCGGCATCAGCTTCGCCACGTCGAACGGGCCGGGGTCCGGGCGGCGCAGCACCTTCGCCAGGTTCCGGCGCAGCGACTCCCACAGGGCGCCCGCGATGTGCCCGCCGTCCAGCGGCAGCAGCGGGAGCATGTTGAAGAGGAACAGGGAGAGGTTGAAGCCGGCCACCAGCATCAGCGCCATGGCCAGCTGCTGGGTGGGCGGGATGTCCAGGGTGAAGATCTCGCCGCCGACCCGCGCCGCGCCGACCACGCCCATCGGGGAGTCCGGCTGGCGGGGGGCTCCGTCGAAGGCCGCGTTCCACAGGGCCGGGATCTTGCCGGGAAGACCGGCGATGGAGTCGACGGCCTCGCCGAGGCGGTCGCCCATCCAGGTCACCGAGTCGCCGAAGTCCTGGCGGACGATGCCGGTGGCGGCGCTGAAGCCGAGGAAGCCGGCGGTGACGTACTGGCCCTGGACGATCTGGCCGCTGGAGTCCTTCTTGGCGACCTGGTTGGTGGCGATCTTCGCGTGCAGGGTGACGTCCTGCCCCTTGCGGTCGACGACGATCGCGACCTGCTTGCCGGGGGTGGACCGGATCAGGTCGGAGAGCTGGTTCCAGCTGGTGGTCCGCACCCCGTCGAAGGAGAGGATCTTGTCGCCGGCCTTGAGGCCCGCGGCGGCGGCCGGGGCGGCGGCGTCGGTCTTCTTGCAGGTGTCGCGGTTCTCGCTCTGCGCGATCACGCACTGGGAGACCGAGCTGACCGTGGTGGTCTGCTGGCTGATGCCGAAGCCCATCAGGACCGTGAGGAACAGCGCCACGGCCAGGACCAGGTTCATGAACGGGCCCGCGAACATCACGATCACGCGCTTCCAGGGGGCGCGCGTGTAGAAGAGGCGGGTCTCGTCGCCGGGCTGGAGCTCCTCGAAGGCCGCCGAGCGGGCGTCCTCGATCATGCTGCGCCAGGGCGAGGTGGAGCGGGCGCTGATCCGGCCGTCGGCACCCGGCGGGAACATGCCGATCATGCGGATGTAGCCGCCCAGCGGGACGGCCTTGATGCCGTACTCCGTGTCGCCCTTGTGCCGCGACCAGATGGTCGGGCCGAAGCCGACCATGTACTGCGGGACCCGGATGCCGAAGAGCTTGGCGGTGGACAGATGCCCCAGTTCGTGCCAGGCGATCGAGACCAGCAGGCCGACCACGAAGACGACTATGCCGAGGATCATCATCAGGGCTGTCATGCACGCGCCTCCGCGGTCGCCTTCTGCGCTGTCAGTTCCCGGGCCCGGATCCGCGCCCAGGTCTCCGCTTCAAGTACGTCCGGCACGGTGAGCGAAGTTCCCGTACGGGGGGTGCCGTGCTCCTCGACCACCCGGGTCACGGTCTCCATGATGCCGTTGAAGGGCAGCAGACCGGCCCGGAAGGCCTCGACGCACTCCTCGTTGGCCGCATTGAACACCGCCGGCGCGGTGCCCGCGAGCTCACCGACGTGCCGGGCCAGGTTCACGGACGGGAAGGCCTCGTTGTCCAGCGGGAAGAACTCCCACGTGGACGCCTTGCTCCAGTCGAAGGCGGGCGCCGCGTCCGGGACCCGTTCGGGCCAGCCGAGACCGATGGCGATCGGCCCCCGCATGTCGGGGGGCGTCGCCTGCGCGATCGTGGATCCGTCCGTGAACTCGACCATCGAGTGGACATACGACTGCGGGTGCACGACCACCTCAATGCGGTCGAAGGGAATGTCGTAGAGGAGGTGCGCCTCGATGACTTCCAGCCCCTTGTTGACCAGGGTCGCGGAGTTGATCGTGATGACCGGCCCCATCGCCCAGGTGGGGTGGGCGAGCGCTTCCTCGACCGTCACCTGGGCCAGGTCGGTCTTGGTGCGGCCCCGGAAGGGCCCCCCGGAGGCCGTGACGACCAGCTTGCGGACGTCGGCCCGCGTCCCCGCCGCCAGCGACTGGAAGAGCGCCGCGTGCTCCGAGTCCACCGGGATGATCTGGCCGGGCTTGGCCAGCGCCTTGACCAGCGGGCCGCCGACGATCAGCGACTCCTTGTTGGCGAGCGCGAGGGTGCGGCCCGCCTCCAGGGCGGCGAGGGTGGGCGCGAGGCCGATGGAGCCGGTGATGCCGTTGAGCACGGTGTGGCAGCCGGAGGCGGCGACGTGCGTGGCCGCGTCGGGTCCGGCGAGGATCTCGGGGAGCGGTTCGCCGGGGCCGTACAGCGCCGTGAGCGCCTCGCGCAGCGCCGGTACGACGTCCTCGCGGGCGACGGCGACGGTGCGCACCCGCAGCCGGTGCGCCTGCTCGGCGAGGAGGGCGATCCGGCCGCCGTGGGCGGACAGGGCGGTGACCCGGAAGCGGTCGGGGTTGCGCAGGACGAGGTCGATGGCCTGGGTGCCGATCGATCCGGTGGAGCCGAGGATCACCACGTCCTTCGGGCCGTCGCCCACGAGCGGGTCGTACACGAGGTGCGGGTCGGCGAGGGGTGCCGGACTGGCGGGACTGTCGGTCATCCCCCCATTGTGGCCGCATCCGATGCCCGCGAGGACAGCGCGTCCCGCACGCGCGTGCCTTATCAGTCCTTGGCGTCGTATGGAGCGGAATTCCCTTTGTCAGGGCCGCGTGAAGATCGCGTGATAACACTTCTGTCGGGTCGGCGGGGATGACCGGCCCGACCGGAAGACATCCTGGGGGGATCTCTCCATGCGTCATTTGCGCATACGCGCCGCCCTGCCCGCGCTCGCGGGCGCCGCGCTGCTCACCGGCACCGTGCTCAGCACTCCGGCGCAGGCGGCCGGCGGCGTGACCATCTACCACGTCTGGTTCGACAGCCCGGGCAGCGACAACCGCTCCAACGCCAGCCTCAACGCCGAGTGGGTGCAGATCAAGAACACCGGCGGTTCGGCCGTCTCGCTGGGGGGCTGGGTCCTGAAGGACGCCTCGAACCACCGCTACGTCTTCAAGAGCGTGAAGATCGGCGCCCACAAGACGATGAAGGTGCACACCGGCCGGGGCACGGACACCGCGTCGGACAAGTTCCAGAACCGCCGTGCCTACGTGTGGAACAACACCAGCGACACGGCGACGCTGACCAAGGCGAGTGGCGCCAAGGTCGACTCCTGCTCCTGGACGACGCGGGATCCGAGCGACAAGTACTGCTGAATCACCCGAAGGGGCGGCGGACGTTCTCCCGCCGGGACGGCCCGGGGGTCGCGTCGGCGATCCACGGGCCGTCGCCCGACGGGTCGACGATCCCCCGCTCCAGCCATGCGAAGGAACCGCCGAGCACGCCCTTGACGACCTTGCGGTCCAGGTCGTCGGTGTTCGACCACAGGCGGTTGAACAGCTCGTCGACGCGGATGCGGGCCTGCCGGCAGAACGCGTCGGCGAGCAGGTAGGCCTCGCGGCCGTGGTCGCCCTGGCGGCGCAGCAGTTCGGCGCGCACACAGGCCGCGCTCATCGCGAACAGTTCGGCGCCGATGTCCACCACCCTGCCCAGGAAGCCCTGCTTGGTCTCCATCCGGCCCTGCCAGCGGGACATGGCGTAGAAGGTGGAGCGAGCCAGTTTGCGGGCGTGGCGCTCCACGAAGCGCAGGTGCGGGGCGAGGTCCACGCCGTGCTTGAAGTCGCCGTACGACGTGGGGAGCTGGCCCGGTCCCGCGACCAGCTTCGGCAGCCACTTGGCGTAGAAGACGCCCGCGTTCGCGCCCGCCCTCGCCTTGTCCTGGAGCGACTTGTCGGGGTCGATGAGGTCACCGGCCACCGAGAGGTGGGCGTCGACGGCCTCGCGGGCGATCAGCAGGTGCATGATCTCCGTGGAGCCCTCGAAGATGCGGTTGATGCGCAGGTCGCGCAGGAGCTGCTCGGCGGGGACGGCGCGTTCGCCGCGGGCCTTCAGCGACTCCGCCGTCTCGAAGCCGCGGCCGCCGCGGATCTGGACCAGCTCGTCCGCCATCAGGCAGGCCATCTCGGAGCCGTAGAGCTTGGCGAGGGCGGCCTCGATGCGGATGTCGTTGCGGTTCTCGTCGGCCATCTGGGAGGACAGGTCGACGACCGCCTCCAGGGCGAAGGTGGTCGCCGCGATGAAGCTGATCTTGGAGCCGACCGCCTCGTGCAGCGCGACCGGCTTGCCCCACTGCTCGCGGACCGCCGACCACTCGCGGGCGATCTTCAGACACCACTTGCCGGCGCCCACGCACATGGCGGGGAGCGAGAGCCGCCCGGTGTTGAGCGTGGTGAGGGCGATCTTCAGGCCCGCTCCCTCGGCGCCGATGCGGTTGGCCGCCGGGACCCGGACCTGGTGGAAGCGGGTGACGCCGTTCTCGATGCCGCGCAGGCCCATGAAGGCGTTGCGGTTCTCGACGGTGACGCCCGGGGAGTCCGCCTCGACGACGAAGGCCGTGATGCCGCCCTTGCGGTCCTCCGTCGCGGGCACGCGGGCCATGACGACCAGGAGGTCGGCGACCACGCCGTTGGTGGTCCACAGCTTCACCCCGTCGAGGACGTAGTCGTCCCCGTCCGGTACGGCGGTGGTGGCCAGGCGCGCCGGGTCCGAGCCGACGTCCGGCTCGGTGAGCAGGAACGCCGAGATGTCGGTGCGGGCGCAGCGGGGCAGGAAGGCGTCCTTCTGCTGCTGGGTGCCGAAGATCTTCAGCGGCTGCGGCACGCCGATCGACTGGTGGGCGGAGAGCAGCGCGCCGACCGCCGGGTTCGCGGAGCCGACCAGGGAGAGGGCCCGGTTGTAGTAGACCTGGGTGAGACCGAGGCCGCCGTACTTGGTGTCGATCTTCATGCCGAGGGCGCCGAGTTCCTTGAGGCCGGCGATCACCTCGTCCGGGATGCGTGCCTCGCGCTCGATGAGCGCGGAGTCGATCTTCGTCTCGCAGAACTCGCGCAGCCGCGCCAGGAACTCCTCGCCGCGCTGCACGTCCTCGTCCGCCGGGAGCGGATGCGGGTGGATGAGGTCGAGCCGGAAGCGCCCGAGGAACAGTTCCTTGGCGAAGCTGGGCTTGCGCCAGTCCTGTTCCCGGGCGGCCTCCGCCACCTGGCGGGCCTCCCGCTCGGTGACGGTGGGTTTCTTGGTGGTGGGGGCGGACATTAAGGCTCACCTCGCCACAAAAGGGGTTGTTGAGGACCGTTCGTTACCGACCAGTGCTACTGGATCGTTGGTACCCGAAACGGGCCGCCCCTACCAGCCCTCGCGGTCCGATCGGCTGACAGGCCGACGATCCCGACGCGTCTGCCGGCCGATCCCGACGGGGTACGACGCGGTGTCCAGCCGGCCCGAACCCCCGAAGACCTCGGCCGCTGCCGGACCGGTGCCGGAGAGGCACCTGCCACCGCCCGCCCGGCCCACCGGCGCCTGCGCCATGCCGGCACCGGCGGCGGCGAGGGTCTTGAAGGGTGCGGACCTCAGGAACTCGGCGCCGGACTCGACGCCGGAGCGGTGCCTGCCGTCGCCCGCCCGGCCCACGGGCCCGCGCCACGGCGGCCCCCGCGGCGGCGGGTGCGACCGGGTCGGCCGGGAGCGTCTTCGCCGCCTTCGCGGGCGTGGTCTGCGGTGTTGCGTGAAGGGGGCCATCCGGGGGACGGTTCGGGGTACGACCCCGGTGACGGCCGTACGACCTCTCGGTGGCCGCCGCCCATCCGGAGTGCCGAGGACGCCTCAGCAATTCGTTGTCGAAGCGCTTCGACATCCTATGGACACCCACCCCCACTGAAGCTACTGTCGAACCACCCTCACTCACCCTTGTCAGCAACGCGCACTGTCGAAGCGCTTCACAAAGCTTGGAGAGCTGGATGGTCACCCTCGCCGAGGTCGCCCAGCACGCCGGAGTCTCGGCGAGCACGGTGAGCTATGTCCTCAGCGGCAAGCGGTCCATCTCCACCACCACCCGGCAGCGGGTCGAGCAGAGCATCCGCGAACTGGGCTACCACCCGAACGCGGGCGCCCGCGCCCTGGCCAGCAGCCGGTCGAACATCATCGCGCTGATGATCCCGCTGCGTACGGACATGTACGTGCCGGTGATGATGGAGATCGCGATCGCCGTGGCCACCACGGCCCGCCTGCACGGCTACGACGTCCTGCTGCTCACCGGCGAGGAGGGCCCGGACGCGGTACGCCGGGTCACCGGCAGCGGGCTCGCCGACGCCATGATCCTGATGGACGTGGAGCTGGAGGACGAGCGGCTGCCGCTGCTCAGGCAGACCGACCAGCCCTGCGTGCTCATCGGCCTGCCCGCCTCCACCTCCGGGCTGACCTGTGTCGATCTCGACTTCGGGGCGACCGGCGCCCTGTGCGTGGAGCACCTCGCGAAACTCGGTCACCGTGACATCGCTGTCATCGGCGAGGCCCCGGCCGTCTACGAGCGGCACACCGGCTTCGCCGAGCGCACTCTGGACGGACTCCGGTCCCGGGCCCGGGAGTTGGGTCTCAGGGTGCTGCACCGGCCGTGCGAGGGCGGGTACGACGCGATGGCCCTCACGCTGGCCCGGATCTTCGACGAGCGCCCCGGCACCACGGGCTTCGTCGTCCAGAACGAGTCGGCGGTGGAGCCGCTGCTCGCGCTGCTGCGCCAGCAGGGCCGGGCCGTGCCCGAGGACGTGTCCGTGGTCGCGATCTGCCCGGACCAGGTCGCCGTCCAGGCCTCGGTGCGGCTGACCTCGGTCGCCATCCCCGCCCAGGAGATGGGCCGGTACGCCGTGGAGCACCTGGTCGCCAAGCTGGACGGCCGGGGCAGTGACGAAGTCCTGCTGATCGCACCCGAGTTGACGGTACGGGCGAGCACGGGACCGGCGCCGGCCGGGTCCTGACCCCTTCGCAGTGCCCCGTCCCCGCGGGGCACCCCTCTGTCTGCACTCCTCCAGGAGCACGTGACATGAACCAGCCTGCCGAAATCCAGTCCGCGGAGAGCCGGCCCAAGGTCAGCCTCGCGCAGTCCTCCCCCACCGTCGGCACGTTCCGCGAGCGGGACGGCGCCCTGGAGTGGAGCGGCCGTCAGGAGACGCTGCGCGTCGAGCCGTGGGGTCCGGACGCGGTCCGGGTGCGTGCCCGGCTCGGCGGCCCGGTCCTCGACGGTCTGCCCGGCGCCCTGCTCGACGACCGCCCGGCCACCGAGTCGACGGTCAAGATCGGTGAGCGCGAAGGCCGGTTGACGGTGGGGGCCCTCACCGTCGAGGTGACCGCCGAGGGCCTGGTCCGGTTCCTGCGGACCGACGACGACTCGGAGGTGCTGGCCGAGGAGCGCGCCCACTTCTGGTGGCCCGGCCCGCGCCTGTACACCGCGGTCGGCAACGGCTACCACCGCCTGGAGCAGCGGTTCGCCGCCTACGAGGGCGAGAAGCTGTTCGGCCTCGGCCAGCACCAGCACGGGCGCCTCGACCAGAAGGGCCTGGTCCTTGACCTGGTCCAGCGCAACGCCGAGGTCTCGATCCCGGTCCTGGTCTCCAGCCGCGGCTACACGCTGCTCTGGAACAACCCGGCGATCGGCCGCGTCGAGCTGGCCGGCAACGGCACCCGCTGGGTGGCCGACTCGGCCCGCCAGCTCGACTACTGGATCACGGTGGGCACCCCGGCCGACGGGCAGCGCAACTACAGTGCGGTGACCGGCCGTACGCCGATGCTGCCGCAGTGGGCGGCGGGCTTCTGGCAGTGCAAGCTGCGCTACCGCACCCAGGACGAACTCCTTTCCGTGGCACGGGAGTACAAGCGCCGCGGCCTGCCCATCTCGGCGATCGTGTGCGACTTCTTCCACTGGACCCACCTGGGCGACTGGAAGTTCGACCCCAAGGAGTGGCCGGACCCGGCCGCGATGGTCCGCGAACTGGACGAGCTGGGCATCAGGCTGGTGGTGAGCGTCTGGCCGTCGGTCTCCCCGCTGAGCGAGAACCACCCGGTGATGGAGCAGCGCGGCTACTTCATCGGCACCCAGTACGGCCCGACGGCGCACGCCGACTGGCCGGACAAGGAGGTGGCGTCGACCGTCCAGGTGGCGTTCTACGACGCCACCAACCCGGACGCCCGCCAGTTCGTGTGGTCGAAGGTGAAGGAGAACTACCTGGAGCCGTACGGCATCACGGCCTTCTGGCTGGACGCCTGCGAGCCCGAGCTGAAGCCGGGCTTCCAGGAGAACCTGCGCTACTGGACGGGCCCCGGTCTGGAGGTCGGCAACAGCTACCCCGCCGAGAACTCCCGGACCTTCCACGAGGGCCTGCGGGCCGAGGGCGAGGAGGTCCTCACCCTCAACCGCTCGGCGTGGGCGGGCAGTCAGCGATACGGCGCCGCGCTGTGGTCCGGTGACATCGGCACCGACTTCGCGACCCTGCGCCACCAGATCACGGCCGGCCTCAACACCGCCCTGTCCGGTATCCCCTGGTGGAACACCGACATCGGCGGCTTCCACGGCGGCGACCCGGACGACCCGGCCTACCGCGAGGTGATGGTCCGCTGGTTCCAGTTCGGCGCGCTCTCCCCGCTGATGCGCCTGCACGGCTTCCGCGACCCGGGCATGCCGCTGGGCCCCGACATGACCGGCGGCCCGAACGAGGTGTGGTCGTACGGCCCTGAGGCCGGTGCGATCCTGGAGAAGTACCTGCGGCTGCGCGAGCGCCTGAAGCCGTACGTCCTCGAGGTCATGCGGGAGGCCCACGAGGAGGGGCTGCCGGTGCTGCGGCCGCTGTTCCTGGAGTTCCCGGAGGACCAGGCCGCCTGGGCGGTCGACGACGCCTACCTCTTCGGCCGTGACCTCCTGGTGGCGCCGGTGCTGACCGCGGGCGCGACGGCCCGGACGACGTATCTGCCGGCGGGCGCCCGCTGGACGGACGCCTGGACGGGTGAGTCGTACCAGGGCGGTACGGCGGTGACGGTGGACGCGCCGCTGGACCGTATCCCGCTGTTCCTGCGGGACGGCGCGAAGCTGCCGGTGGCGGAGCAGGAGTAGTCCGGCCGGATCAGGACACCTCTCGTTACCGGTCGGTAAATGTCTCAACTCGGCGGTGTGGGCAAGCGGTTGGAGGGGGTAGGCAGTATCCCCTCCGCTGTCCCCCCACGAAGGGTTCCGCTGCCGTGCCCATGGACCCGTTGCCCCTCACGCTCGCCAACCTGCTCCTGCGCCCCGGCTTCCGAGCCCGCCGCACCCCGGACCGCGCCTTCGACCGGCTGCTCGACGCGGCCGGGCCGGCGGCGGGCGACGAACGGTTCACCGACGACTTCCGTCACCTGCTGCGATGTTGGGCGACGGCCGGGCATCTCACCCCGGTCGGCTGGCTCTCCGCGCGAGGACACGTCGGCCGGCATCTCGCCAACCGGGCCCGGATCCGCCGGCTGCTCGCCGAGCACCCCGAGATCGAACGCGAGCCCGTCGAGCGACCGGTGTTCGTGGTGGGCCTGCCCCGCACCGCAACCACGCTCACCCACGGCATCCTCTCCCTCTCCGCGGACCACCGCTGCCCGCTGCTCTGGGAGCTGCTCACCCCCGGCCTCGACCTCGGGCCCGAGGAACGGGAGAAGGCGATCACCACCGCCCGCCGCCTGGTCGGCGGCATCAACCTCTTCTCGCCGGGATTCAGACACATCCACAACCTGCGCCCCGAGGGCCCGGAGGAGTGCACCTTCGCGCTGCCGCACACGGTGATGCCGCTGTCCCAGGCGGTGATCCCCGAGTATCTGCCCTGGCACGAGAGCCATGACTTCCTCGCCGACTACCGCTACCTCAAGCAGATCTACCAGGTGCTCCAGTACGGCCGCCCGCGCCGCCGCTGGGTGCTGAAGTCACCGCTGCACCTGGAGAACCTGGACGCGCTGCGCACGGTCTTCCCGGACGCCACCATCGTGTGGACGCACCGTGATCCGGCCACCGCCGTGGCCTCGTTCTGCAGCCTGGTCGAGCACGGCATGGCGGTGAACACCCGCCCCCTGGACCCGCACTGGATCGGCGCCACCTGGCTGGAGCTGCTGGCCCGCTCGGCGCGCCGCGGCCTCGCGGCCCGCGCCGGCATCCCCCGCGAGTCACTCGTCGACGTGCCCTACTCCTGGCTGGGCGCCGACCCGGCCGCGGGCGCCCCGAAGCTCTACGCGGCCGTCGGCGCCCGCTGGACCGAGGCCGACGCGGCCCGCCTGCCGGCCGTCACCGCCCGCCCCAGGGGATCCCGCGCCCACAGCTACGACCTGGCCCGCTACGGCCTGACCCGCGCGGACGTCGAGGCGGCCTTCACGGACTACAACGCGCTGCGCGCCGAGGTCGACCGGGCATGACCGCGCAGGGGCCGGCCCCGCACCGCGCGCGGGACCGGCCCCGTTGCTCAGCTGCTGCTCACGCTCTCGCTGTTGACGGTGAAGTCCAGCCCGCCGGACGAGGACGTGATCTCGAAGCCGAACTGGAAGTCACCGATGGTGACGTTCCCGAACCAGCCCTTGGTGTCCTTGATCCACTTCAGGATCGGCAGCACGTTGACGGTGCCGGAGGACGAGTTCGAGGTGCGCACGAACGAGAAGACGTCGTTCGAGCCGTTGTTGCCCTTGTAGACGGTCCAGGTGTGGCCGCCCAGGGTCAGCGTGCCCTGCGAGGTGCCGAGCGGGCCGACGGCACCGGTGTGGTTCATCCACAGCATGATCTCGTACTTGTAGCCCGTGTCCCAGATGTCGTACGACGTGTTGTACGCGCCGGACGCCGGGACCGTGACGTTGTAGCTCGTGGAGAGCGAGGAGAGCGAGGTGATCGGCTTGCTGATCACGGCCTTGGCGTTGGGGTAGGACTTGATGCCGCCGGTGTTGGGGTGGTCGGCCCAGACCCCCCAGTTGGTACCGGAGTTGGCCCAGATGCACTGGCTGCCGGCGCCGGACCCCCAGATGTCGTTGTACAGGGTGTAGCCGTTCAGCGTGGTGTTGCCCCACTGGTCGCAGGAGCTCCAGACCGCGGCCGAGGCGGGGGCGGAGGCGAGGCCGACGATGGCGCCGAGGGCGAGCGCGGGGGCTGCCAGGGCCTTGGCGACCCTGGCGAGCGTGCGTGTTGCCATGGTGTCCCTTCCATGGGTGGGGGGAGGTGCGGTGGCTACCACGTCCCCAGGGTGAGGACGTGGTCTTCTCCGGCGACGAGGTCGAGCGGTCGGGTGCCGGAGGAAGTCCACAGGTCGACGCGGAGCGTCCGGTGCGGCTTGAGGACGGCTCGCGCCCCTCGGGGGGTCCAGTCGAGGTCGAGTTCGGCTCCGAAGCGGGTACGGATGCCGTGCAGGCGGCCCGTTCCCAGGGCGGCCGGGGGCGCCGGGAGCAGGACCAGGCGGTCCGGGGCCGACTGGACGAGCGCTTCGACGATCACGGCGGGCAGGGTGTGCGCGGCGTCGGCGTTGTAGACGTCGCGGCGCGGGTAGTGGGCGCTCATCAGGGAGGCGTGGAAGAAGTCGCCGTCCAGGACCTGGGCGAGGGCGGCGGCGACCCGCTCGCCGTCCCGCAGTCGGGCCGCGATGAGCGCGTGGTGGAGGTGGCCGTGGGCCGAGTCGTTCTCGGCGCCGCGCAGTTCGAGCGCGCGGTGGGCGGCGGCCGCGAGCTCCGGGGTGTCGTACGGGGTGATCTCGTCGAGCGGCCAGACGCCGTAGAGGTGGCTGAGATGGCGGTGGTCGTAGGTGTCGTCGAGGCCGGGCCAGGCCCATTCGGCGAGCGCCCCGTCGGCGTTGGTGCGGTGCGGGGGCAGCCGGTCGGCGAGGGCGCGCCAGCGGTCGGCGTCCGGGCCCGGGTGGTAGTCGGCCGCGGTGCGCAGGGCGTGCCGGGCGGCGGAGAGGTCCATCGCCGCGTTGATCGCGCCCCAGCTCGCGTTCGCGGGCCGGTTCTCGGGCGAGTAGGAGGGCACGATCACGAGGTGGCCGTCGGCGTCGGTCCGGGTGAGGAAGTCCTCGTAGAACCGGGCGGCCTCGGCCAGCGCCGCCGCCGTGCGGGGATCGCGCTCGCCGCGGGTCTCGTCGTGGTCGACGAGCGGCTTGAGCAGCCAGTCGGCGCCGGCCGTCCACAGGTGCAGGGGGTACTCGCGGCTGAAGTGGTAGGCCAGTCCCGAGTCGCCGTCGCTGTGCGCGGGCGCGACCGCGCCCCGGGCGCCGAACACCGCGCGGGCGTTCTCCCGCCAGTCGCCCAGCTGGCGCTCGACCAGGGCGGCGCAGGCAGCGGTGACTTCGGGCAGGGCGGCGGCCGCGGCCGAGGCCGTCTGGAGGTTGACGTTGGCGTCGTTGGTGAAGGCACCGGACCAGGCGGTGTCCCAGTCGCCGGTCCACAGTCCGGTCAGGCGGGGCGGGTTGAGTCCGGAGGCGGAGAGCAGGTGGTAGCGGCCGGCGGCGAAGAGCCGTTCCAGGAGGGCGGCTTCGGTGGGCCGCTCGAGCAGCTCGGAGCCGGGGAGGGCGCGGGCGGCCGGGGCGGCGGCCAGGTCGAGGGTGACCCGGGTGTAGGCGGTGCGGTGCGGGACGAGGTGGCGGGCGAGCAGCGCGTCGTACGACCGCTGTTCGGCGAGCAGGTCGCCGAGGTCGCGTGCCGCGGCGGTCACGTCGAGTTCGCCGGTGTGGCGGCGGACCCGGGTGAGGAGGAGGACGGACTCGGCGCCGGTGACGCGGACGCCCGGCGGGACGAGGCCGGTGGTGCCGCCGGTGACGACGACCAGGGTGACGCCGGTGTAGGCGCGGTCGCTGCCGGGATAGCGGGCGCGGAGGCTGAGCAGGGCGCCCTCGGCGGTGCGCAGCGTGCCGTGGCCGACGCCCAGGCCGGACGGGGCGCCGGGGAGCCGGTGGTCGAGGGCGATGCCGAGGTCGAGGCCGGCGGTGCCGGTGACCTGCTGCACGATCACGTCGTCCGCGCGGGAGACGAAGACCCTGCTGGTCCAGCCGGCGGCGGTGGCGGTGACCTCGCCGGTGGTGAAGTCGACGGAGCGGCGGTAGCCGTCGGTCGGTCCGGGCGGTCTGCGCAGCCGGACCTGGAAGGCGGGGTGGAAGGGCTGGACCCACTGGAGCGGGCGGCCGTCGGTGAGCTGCTCGGCGGCGTCCCACTCCCCGGCGAGCAGCCTGTCCTGCACGTCGGCGAGTTCCGCCGCCAGGCGGGGCGGGCGGGCGTGTTCGCCGCCGTTCGGGCGGACGAGCGTGTGCTGGGTGACGATGACACGGTCGTCGTCCGGGTCGCCGAACACCAGGACGCCGTGCCGGCCGTTGCCGCTCAGGAAGGCGTCCTCCCAGCGGGCGGCGGGGGCGGGCTCCCAGGTGCCGTGGACGGGGCCGGTGGCGGTCATGGCTTGAGCACCGCCGCTCCGTGGCGGCCGAGGACGATCTCGTCCGTGACGCTCGTACCGGTCAGCAGATCTCGGTGTGTTCCCATGACCGGCACTTTTACCTGATCATGCGCGTGGTTGAACAGGAACAGCAGCTCACCCCTGCGGACCGCCTCGACACCCGCCGGCAGCCCGGCCAGCACCGGCCTGACCCCCGCGCCGGCGGCGATCCTGCCGAGCAGCGCCCGCAACGCCTCCGGTTCCGGCAGTGTGGAGACGTACCAGGCGTGCCCGTTGCGCAGCACGGCCGGCAGCCCGTCGAGTTCGCCGCCGTGGTACGGCACCGTCTCCGAGACGCCGGACGCGGCCTCGATCTCCTCCGACCACAGGGTTCCCCGGAACCCCCCGCACGCGACGGTCTCCCCCGCGTCCAGCGGCCACCACTCGTGCAGGGTGCGGATGCCGAACAGCTCCCGCAGCCGTGCGTCCATGCCGCCGGGACGGATCCGGTCGTCCTCGTCGGCGACGCCGGTCAGGAAGCCGCTGACCAGGGTGGAGCCGCCGTGGACGTGGGCGAGGAGGTTGTCGATCGCGGCGTCGGTGAGGAGGTAGAGCTGCGGGACGACGACCAGCTTGTAGGGGGACAGGTCGTGTTCGGGGTGGGCGAAGTCGGTGGTGAGGTTCGACTCCCACAGCGCCCGGTGCCAGGCGTGCAGGACGTCGGGGAGGTCCACCTCGGTGGAGAGGCGGCCCTCGTGGGCACCGGCCCACCAGGAGTGCCAGTCGTGCAGGATCGCGATGTCCGCGCCGACATGACGGCCCGTCACCTCGGCACCGAGAGCCGCCAGGTCGGAGCCGAGCTGCTTGACTTCCTGGTACGTACGCCCGTCCTCCCCCGCGTGGCTGACCATCCCGGAGTGGAACTTCTCCGCGCCCTGCCTCGACTGCCGCCACTGGAAGTAGCAGACGGCGTCCGCGCCCCGTGCCACCGCCTGGAGGGACCACTGGCGGTTGAGGCCGCGGGGCTTGGGGTGGTTCACCCCGCGCCAGTTGACCGGCCCGGCGGCCTGCTCCATGAGCATCCAGGGGCCGCGCGCCTGGGAGCGGGTCAGGTCGTGGACGAGCGCGCCGTGCTGGGGGGCGAGAGGATCCCGGGGGTCGGGATAGAGGTCGACGGAGACGACGTCCTCCTCGGCCGCCCAGCGCCAGGCGTCCTGCCCGATCCACAGCGGCATGAAGTTGGTGGTCACCGGGATGTGCGGGGTGTGCCGGGCGACGATGTCCCGCTCGGCCGTGTAGCACTCCAGGAGCATGTCGGAGGTGAAGCGGCGGAAGTCCAGCACCTGGGTGGGGTTCTTCAGGTAGTGGGCGTGGCGCGGCGGCAGGATGCCGTCCCAGGTGTCGTAGCCCTGACTCCAGAACGCCGTGCCCCAGGCGGAGTTGAGGGCGTCGAGGGTGCCGTACCGCTCGCGCAGCCAGCGGCGGAAGGCGGCGGCGGCCTCGTCGCCGTAGTCGAAGGTGCAGTACTCGTTGTTGATGTGCCACATGGTGAGGGCGGGATGAGCGGCGTAGCGGGCGGCGAGGTCCTCGGTGACGGCGGCGGCGTAACGGCGGTAGGTGGCGCTGGAGTGCGAGAAGTGCTGGCGGCCGCCCCACCACTCGGTGCGGCCGTCGGCGTCCCGGGGCAGGGTGTCCGGGTGCAGCCGCCCCAGCCAGGGCGGCGGTGACGAGGTGGGGGTGGCGAGGACGACGCCGATGCCATTGCCGTGCATCAGGTCCATGAGCCGGTCCAGCCAGCCGAAGTCCCGTTCTCCCGGCCGCGGTTCGATTCTCTCCCAGGAGAAGACGCCCATGGTCACGGAGTTGACGCCGGCGGCCCTCATCAGCCGGACGTCCTCCTGCCAGGTCTCCTCGGGCCACTGCTCGGGGTTGTAGTCGCCGCCGAAGAGGATCCGGCCGCGGGTGGCGTCACCGAGCCCCGGTGGCCTGCGTCCGGCGGTCATCGGACGGGGTCCCCGTACCGGATGCCGCGCCCGTCGGTGGCGGTCGCCCCCGGCGTCTTCCTGGCGATGACCGAGTGGGCCGCGGAGGGCGCCCCGGTCCGCCGGGCGTCGTGCGAACACGCGCCGATCGCGTGATCGCCCCAGCCGGTGCGCACACCCCATAGCGGCTGGGCGGCCTGTACGAGCCCCGTCGCGTCCCCGGGCCCGGGGTGTGAGAGGACGCCGGTGACGGATCCGGTGCCGGCGATCACCGCGTGGCGCCGGCGGTACGCCTGCGGCTGGGGCTCGGCCGCGTGGGCGGTGAGGGCAGCGGCGGTGGCAGTGCCGGCGAGGACGGTTCTGCGACTCTGGGTGGGCATGGGGAACCTTCGGTGAGCGTGGGTCGGCAGGTGGTCGGGGGCGGGGTCGGGGGGTTCGCTCGCCCGCGCTTGCGGGGTGCCTCCCCCCAGCGCCCGCCCGTGCCGCCCTGGCAGCACGACTGCCCGCGGCTACGTTCGGGGGTGCGGGGAACCGCGGGACCAGCCCGCACCGGCCCGCAGTCGCGCGACGCTCCCCGCACCCCCTCGGCGGGCGACGTCGGCTACCCCTTCACCGCCCCGGTCAGCATGCCCTTCTTGAAGTGCTTCTGGACGAACGGGGACAGGACCGCCACCGGCAGCAGGGCCATCACCATCACCGCCATCTGCACCGCGAGCCCCGACAGTTCGCCCGTCTTGATCGCCTGCGCCAGTCCCACCGGGGCCTGCTGCTTCTGGACCAGTTGGATCATGACGTTCTGCAGGGGCATCTTGTTCTGGTCGTTGAGGTACAGGGACGCGTTGAACCAGGCGCTCCAGTACCCGACCGCGTAGAACAGGGTGATCACGGCCAGCACCGCCCGCGACAGCGGCATGACGATCTGCCACAGGATGCGGAAGTCGCCGGCGCCGTCGATGCGGGCGCTGTCGGTCAGTTCCTGCGAGATGCCCATGAAGAACCCGCGCAGGACGAGGATGTTGAAGACGCTCACCGCGCTCGGCAGGATCAGGGCGAGATAGCTGTCGGTCAGGCCCAGGGACTGGACCAGCAGGTAGGTCGGGATCAGGCCGGCGCTGAAGAACATCGTCGCCATCAGCAGCAGCAGGAACCAGCGGTGGCCTAGCGACCCGATGCGGGAGAGGCCGTACGCGCACAGCACCGACACGGTCATCGAGAACAGCGTGCCGACGAGGGTGATCAGGATGGAGATGACCGTGGCGCGGGTGACCTGGCCGCCGCTGAGGAGTTCCCGGTAGGCGACGAAGGTGATGCCCTTGGGGACCATCACCAGCCCGCCCGCCTCGTCGATGGTCCTGGCGGAGGACAGGCTGGTGACCACCACGATCCAGAGCGGGAAGAGGACACCGAGGCAGGCCAGGGTCAGCACCAGGCCCTTGCCGGCGGCGCCGGCCCTGCTCGGTTCCTCCTCCCACACCGGGCGGGGCGGCGCGGCCCACCGGGAGGACGGCCGCTTCCCTGCGGGCGGTCTGTCGACGACAGCGGTCATTTCTTGTACACCCCCTGCTCGCCCATGAGATGGGCCACCTTGTTGGCGGCGAGGACCAGTCCGAGGCTGACCACGCCCTTGATGAGCCCCGCGGCGGCCGCGTAGCCGAAGTCCTGGTTGCGGACGCCGTTCCACCAGACGAAGGTGTCGAGGACTTCCGAGGCTCCCGGTCCGACGGCGTCGCGCTGGAGAAGGATCTGTTCGAAGCCGACCGTCAGCGCGTCGCCCACCCTGAGGACCAGCAGCAGCGCGATCACCGGGCGCAGGGCGGGGAGCGTGACGTGCCAGATGCGGCGCCAGCGGCCCGCGCCGTCCATGGCGGCGGCCTCGTAGAGGTCCGGGCTCACGGACGCCAGCGCCGCCAGGAAGACGATGATCCCCCAGCCCGCGTCCTTCCAGATGCCCTCCGCCGTGACCAGGAACTTGAAGGTCGACGGGTCGGTCATGATGTCGAGGCCGTCGTAGCCGTGCTGCCGCAGCACCTGTGACAGCACGCCCGCGCCGCCGAAGATCTGCTGGAAGACGGAGATGACCAGCACCCACGAGAAGAAGTGCGGCAGGTACAGGACCGCCTGGGCGATCGCCCGTACCCGGGGCCGGACCACGCTGTTGATGAGCAGCGCGAGGCCGATCGGGATCGGGAAGAACAGCACGAGTTGCAGGAAGAACAGCACCAGGGTGTTCTGCACCGCGTTCCAGAAGGCGGAGTCGGCGAAGATCTGCTGGAAGTTCTCGACGCCCACCCACGCGCTGTGCAGCATGGAGACGATGCCGTTGTCGCTGACGTACGGGTCGTAGTCCTGGAGGGCGACGATGTTGCCGAGGATCGGCAGGTAGTTGAAGACCAGGAGCAGCAGGACCGCCGGCAGGGTCATCAGGATCAGGGCGCGGTCGCGTCTGAATCTCAGGCGCAGGCCGAGCTTCCCGGTCCGCGCCCCGCTGCCCGTTCCGGTGGCGCCGCCGGACGCCACCGGAGTCCCCTGCTTGTCGTCGTCGTCTGCCTCGGCCCTGCTGCGAGGCACCGTGCTGTGGGACACGGCCGTTCTCCTTGCCTCAGTGCCCGGTCAGCTCGCCGAACCGTTGTCGTCGAGCAGCTTCTGGTACCAGTCGCGCAGCTTGTCGCCGCCCCTGCTCTTCCAGTCCGAGACGGCCTGCTGCATGTCGCTGATCTTCTTGCGGCCGCGGGTGATGTCGTCCTCGAGGGTCTCGAAGTCGTCCATGAGGTTGGTGTAGCGGGTCGGCTCGGTGATCATCTGGCCGAAGAAGCTGGACTTCCTGGTGAAGGAGCCCATCCGCTGCTGCCACTCCACCTGGGCCTTGGCGACGTCGGGGAAGTCGGGGTGGGCGATGGTGGCGGCGGGGCTCGCGACCATGACGTAGGCGTTGATGACCTCGTTGTTGCCCCGGGTGGTCTTGGTGGGCACGCCGTCCTTGACGGTGTAGTGGGTGCCCTCGACGCCGTAGTTGGTGGCCATGTACTCCTTGGTGCCGTACGGCGCGGCCGTGACGTTGGCGACGGCCAGCACGTCGTGGATCACGGACTCCGACGCCTTCTTGTTGACGAAGGCGAAGATGCCGGCCGGCTGTTCGGCCCAGACCTGCGGGTTTCCGCCGTCGTGGCCGTGGACGTCCATCCCCCAGATCCTGAAGTCGGGGTTCTTGGTGGCCTGTTCGGCGGTGCGGCTCCACCACTGGCTGATGTCGTTGGGGTAGATCAGGAACTCGCCGGCGGCGAACTTGGGTCCCGGGTCCGGGGCGTTCTTGCCCAGCATGGCGTCGGGGTGCACGACCCCGGCGGCGAAGAGCTTGCGGGTCCACTCCAGCGCTTCGAGGTACTCGTCGGTCTCGATGCGGTTGATCAGCTTGCCGTCGACGAGGTTCCAGCCGAGCGGCTTCTCGCTGCCGGACAGGACGCTGAACATCTGCCAGGCCGTCCACTTCATGTCCATGCAGGCCCAGCGCTTGGCCTTGGCGTCGGTGATCTCCTTGGCCAGGGAGAGGAACTCGGCGGCCGAGCGCGGGACGTCGTAGCCCTCCTTGTCGAAGATGTCCTTGCGGTAGAGGGGCACGATGTTGGTCACGTACGACGCCGGCATCGGCAGTCCGCGCAGCTTGCCGCCGAAGATGCAGCGCCGCCAGGCGTCGGTCGGCACGGCGGCGAGGTTCGGGTACTCCTTGACCTTGTCGCCCGACAGGTACGGGCCCAGGTCGGCGAACTTGCTGATGATGGCGGTGGGGATCTTGCCGCCCATGTTCCAGTTCGGGATGACCACGACGTCCGGGACGTCGCTGGAGGCGAGGACCGCGCCGAGCTTCTGGTCGTAGGTGTTGCCGTCCTGGTTCTGCCACTCGACGTCGACGCCGATCATGTCGTTCATCGCGTTGTAGTACGGGTTGTCCTGCTTGGGCGGGGAGCCCCAGAACGGCGACATGATGGTGACCTTGCCGCCCTTGCCGAGCTTCTTCGGGACCGAGGTCTTCAGGGTCGCCAGGTCGAGCTTGCTGGTGAAGCCGAGCGCCGAGCCGTTCTTCGACGGGATGTCCGGGGCCACCACGTTGTTGGCGACGTAGGCCGGCAGCAGCTTCTTCGCGTCCTTGCCCGACGAGGAGCCCCCTCCCGATCCGCTGTCCGACGCCCCGCAGGCGGCGAGCAGCGGCATCCCGCCCGCCACCGCTGCGGTGGCGACTGCCGTGGAGGCGAGGAAACTTCTCCGACTCGGCCCGGAGGGGGCGGAAGCGGCGTTCGGCGTCATTGCGTCAACCCTTCATGGCGCACCAGGACACCCGGCGGTGGCCGTCGGCTGCGGTGTCTTGAGTGGAACTGGCTGAGCTGAAGCGGTGCTCCGACCCGTGCACGCGTCCCCGGGAGGAACCGGGCGGTCGGCTGTTCGACTAGTCGAAGCGCTTCGATGTTGCTGCGAGGTTAAGTGAACACCCAGGGGTGCACAAGGGTCGCTCCCAAGATTCCTCCGAGGTGCGAGCCATGACCTGTTCGTATGCGCCACTTGAAATATGACGGAGCGTCTCTTGACACCCACCCCCGTACGCAATGAGCATCGAAGCGCTTCGAAAGGCCTCGCCGCTCCATCGCAAGGGGAACCGCACGTGACCGCAAAAACGCCGCCCGCGCCGCCTTTCCGCGATCCGCACCTGCCGTTCGCGAAGCGCATCGACGATCTGCTGGCGCGGCTCGCCCTGGACGAGAAGGTCGCCTTCCTGCACCAGTTCGCACCGCCCGTCGAGCGGCTGGGCATCGCCGCGTTCCGCACCGGCCAGGAGGCCCTGCACGGGGTGGCCTGGATGGGGCCCGCGACGGTGTTCCCGCAGGCGGTGGGGCTCGGCGCGACCTGGAACCCCGATCTGGTACGACGGGTCGGCGAGGCCGTGTCCAAGGAGGTCCGGGCCATGCGGGCCCGTGACGACCGGGTCGGCCTCAACGTCTGGGCGCCGACGGTGAACCTGTTGCGCCACCCGCTCTGGGGCCGCAACGAGGAGGGCTACTCCGAGGACCCGAAGCTCACCTCCGCCATCGCCACCGCCTACACCCGCGGCCTGCGCGGCGACCACCCGGTGTACTGGCGCACGGCCCCCGTCCTGAAGCACTGGCTGGCCCACAACAACGAGACGGACCGGGCCGTTTCCTCCTCCTCGGTGCGCCCGCGGGTGCTGCACGAGTACGACCTGCGTGCCTTCCGGGAGACCGTGGAGGCGGGCGCGGTGGCCGGGGTGATGCCCGCGTACAACCTGGTCAACGGCCGCCCCAACCACGTCTCCCCGTACCTGCGCGAGCAGTTGCGCACCTGGACCGACGAGGAGCTGCTGGTCTGCTCGGACGCCGGCGCGCCCAGCAACCTGGTCGATCACGAGCACTACTTCGCCACGCACGAGGAGGCCACGGCGGCCGCTCTCCTCGCCGGGGTCGACAGCTTCACCGACCACGGCACGGACAGTTCGGTCGTCGTCGCCCGGATCCGGGGCGCGCTGGCACGGGGCCTGCTGACCGAGGCCGACATCGACACGGCCGTGCACCGCCAGCTCTCGGTCCGTTTCCGCCTCGGCGAGTTCGACCCGGACGACGACCCGCACCCGGACACCGCCGAGTTCGACACCCCGGCGCACCGGGCGCTCGCCCAGGAGGCGGCCGAGCAGGCGGTCGTCCTGCTCAAGAACGACGGCGGCCTGCTGCCGCTCGCGCCCGACGCCCGGATCGCCGTGGTCGGGCTGCTCGCCGACGAGTGCAAGCTCGACTGGTACAGCGGCACCCTGATCCACCGCTCCACCCCGCTGGAGGGCCTGTACGAGCGGTTCGGCGCCGGGCGCGTGGAGTTCACGGAGGGCGTGGACCGAATCCGGCTGAGGCTCGCGGACGGCACGTTCCTCCAGGTGCCGGCCGCCCCCGAGGCCGCCGAAGAGGTGCGCGGCGCGGCGGGCGCGCTGGATCCGGCGCTGCTCGCGGGCCGCACCGATCTGCCCCCGCTGACCACCGGCCCCACCGGCACCGAACTCGCCCTCGCCGACTGGGGCGAGGGGGTGCTGACGCTGCGCGCCCCGGACGGCCGCTATCTCTCCGTCGCCGAGGACGGCTTCGTCCGCGCCGCCGCGGACCAGCCCGGCGGCTGGGTCGTCCAGGAGACGTTCCGCCTGGAACCCCACGAGAACGGTCACCTCCTCAGGCACCTCGGCACGGGTCGCCATGTCTCGGTCGCCGCCGACGGCGTGCGGGTTGCCGAGGAAGCCGGGGAAAACGCCTCGGTCTTCGAACTGGTCATCGCCGAGCGGGGCGAGGACGCCGTGACCAGGGTGGCCGCCGCGGCCGACGTGGTCGTGGTGGTCGCGGGCAACGATCCGCACATCAACGGCCGCGAGACCGAGGACCGTACGACCCTGGCCCTGCCCCCGCACCAGGAACGCCTCCTGCGTGCCGCCCGCGCCGCGAACCCGGACACGGTGCTGGCGCTGGTGTCGTCGTACCCGTACGCGGTGGACGTGGCCCGGCTGCCCGCCGTGCTCTGGACGGCCCACGGCGGCCAGGCGGCCGGCACCGCACTCGCCCGGGTGCTGGCCGGCGACGTCTCACCGGCCGGCCGCCTCCCGCAGACCTGGTACGCCTCCGACGCCGACCTGCCCGGCCTGCTCGACTACGACGTGCTGGGCGCCCGCCAGACGTACCTCCACTTCGAGGGCACCCCGCTCTTCCCGTTCGGCCACGGCCTGTCCTACGCGTCCTTCTCCTACGCGGACCTGGCGACCGAGGTGGCGGACGGAACGCTCCGCGTCTCCTGCACGGTCGCCAACACCGGCGACGTACCGGCGGACGAGGTGGCCCAGCTCTACACCCGGGCCGTCGAACCGTCCGCGCCGCGCCCGCGCCGCGAACTCCTCGCCCACCGCCGGCTCACCCTGCGCCCCGGCGAGCGGACCGGCCTGACCTTCGAAGTTCCCCTCTCCGCCTTCGAGTTCTGGGACGTGACGCGGGACGGCCGGCGCCTGGAGCCCGGCCCGTACGACGTGCTGGTCGGCGCGTCCTGCGAGGACGTCCGGCTGCGTACGACCGTGGTCCTCCAGGGCGAGCCGGCGGCGCCGCGGCGCGCCGCCGGACACGGCCTGGCGGCGGCAAGCTTCGACGAGCAGTCGGGCATCGCGATCGTGGACCGCACGAGAACCGAGGGCGACGCGGTCACCCCTGCGGACGGCGACCGGGGTGAACTCGTCTACCGGAGCTGCGACTTCGGCACGGGGGTCACGACGGTGACCGTGGCAGTGGCGGGTTCGGGCACGCTGGAGTTCTCCCTGGACGGCGGCCCGTCGCCGGCGGTGCTGACGCTCGCCGAGCCGACGCCGGATCGGTACACGTACACCTCACTCACCGCCGGCATCGTCGCCGAGGGCGTCCAGAACGTCCGCGTCGGACTGCGCGGCCCGCTGCGGCTCGCGCACGTCGGCTTCTCCGGCTGAGGGTCCGGAGCGGCCGGCACGAGGCAGGGGCCCGGCACCGGACGGCATCCGGTGCCGGGCCCCTGCGTCAAGACAGCGCCCCTCGACCGGAGAACGGCCGCGGCCCCCGCACAGCGGGCCGCGGCCGTCCCGGCGCGCTCAGACCTGTCCGTGGCAGGTCACAGGGCGAGGCCGGTGAGGACCAGGACGCGCTCGTAGGTGTAGTCGTCCATCGCGAACCTGACGCCCTCGCGGCCGACGCCGGACTGCTTCACGCCGCCGTACGGCATCTGGTCGGCGCGGTAGGAGGGGACGTCGCCGATCACGACACCGCCGACCTCAAGGGCGCGGTGGGCGCGGAAGGCGAGCTGGAGGTCGTGGGTGAACACGCCCGCCTGGAGGCCGTACTTGGAAGCGTTGACGGCGGCGAAGGCCTCGGCCTCGCCGTGCACCTTCTGCACCGTCAGGACGGGTCCGAAGATCTCCTCGCAGGAGATGGTGGTGTCCTCGGGGACGTCGGTGAGGACGGTCGGCGCGTAGCTGGCGCCGTCGCGGTCGCCGCCGGTGACCAGGGTGGCGCCGGCCTCGACGGCCTCCTTCACCCACGCCTCGACCCGCTCCGCCGCCGCCTCGCTGACCAGCGGGCCGACGTCGGTCCTGTCGTCGGCGGGGTCACCGGTGACCTGGGCCTCGACGGCGGCGACGATGCGCGGCAGCAGCCGGTCGTAGACGGCGGCATCGGCGATGACCCGCTGCACGGAGATGCAGGACTGGCCGCCCTGGTAGTTGGAGAAGGTCGCGATGCGGGTGGCGGCCCAGTCGAGGTCGGCGTCGCTCGCGTAGTCGCCGAGGACGACGGCCGCGCCGTTGCCGCCGAGCTCCAGGGTGCAGTGCTTGCGGGGCACCGAGTCCATGATCGAGTAGCCGACCTTCTCGGAACCGGTGAAGGAGATGACCGGGAGGCGCTCGTCCTGGACGAGGGCGGCCATCTTGTCGTTGGCGACCGGGAGGATCGACCAGGAGCCGGCCGGGAGACCGGTGGTCTCGGCCAGCAGGTCGCCGATGATCAGGCCGGACAGGGGCGTGGCCGGGGCCGGCTTCAGGATGATCGGCACACCGGCCGCGATCGCCGGGGCGATCTTGTGGGCGCACAGGTTGAGGGGGAAGTTGAAGGGCGCGATGCCGAGGACGACGCCCTTCGGGAACCGGCGGGTGAGCGCGAGGCGGCCCTGGCCGCCGAGGTCGGTGTCGAGGCGCTGGGCCTCGCCGCCGTTGAAGCGGCGGGCTTCCTCGGCCGCGAACCGGAACACGGACACGGCGCGCCCGACTTCCCCGCGGGCCCACTTGATCGGCTTGCCGTTCTCGGCGGAGATCAGCCGGGCTATCTCCTCGGTGCGCTCGGCGAGACGGCGGCTGACGTGGTCGAGGGCGGCGGCGCGTACGTGGGCCGGGGTGGCCGCGAACTCGTCCCGTACGGCGTACGCGGCGGCGACGGCTTCCTCGACCTGGGCGTCGGTGGGCACGCTGACCTTGCCGACGAGACGGGCGTCCCACGGGCTGGTGACGTCGAAGGTGGCCTCGCCGGTGACCTGGCGGCCGGCGAGCCAGAAGGCGGTGGTGGAAGTCATGTGGGTCCCGGCCCTTCCGTGTTTCGGGTGTGCTGTCCTTGGTGTTCGGCTCAACGGTAGGGCGGGAGCCGCCGGGGAGCTTTTGTCCGAGCCGTACGGGTGCGGGGCGGCGCTACGCCGGTTTGGCGTGGTGGGGAACGGCGACCGCAGTTCGGCGGGAAGCGGATCAGGACTGCACCTGGCGGACGGCCGCGGCCAGCGTCCCCGGTATGCCCGTCATGGCCGGAAACATTGCCCAGAGACCGGCAGATCGGTGTTACTCCGCCGATGTCGCCTTGAGGGCCAGCCACAGCTCCATGCGGACGTCGGGGTCGTCCAGGGACCGGCCGAGGATCTCCTCGACCCGCCGCATCCGGTAGCGGAGCGTGTGGCGGTGGACCCCGAGGTCGGCCGCCGCCGCGTCCCACTGGCCGTGCCGGGAGAGCCATGCCCGCAGGGAGGCGACCAGGTCTCCCCTGCCGGTCGCGTCGTGCTCGTACAACGGCCTCAGCAGGCCGTCGGCGAACGCCTTCACCGCGTCGTCGGCGAGCAGGGGAAGGACCGAGCCCGACGCCAGCTGATCGTGCTCGACCAGGATCCGGCCCCTGCGCCGGGCCACGGACAGCGCCTGCTCGGCCTGTTTGTAGGCGGCCGCCGCGGCGATCGGGCCGGACGGGGCGGAGAGGCCGACGACCAGGTCGTCGGCGTCCGCTGCCGCCTGCTCCCGCGCCGCCCGCGCCGCTTCCCGGGCGGCCGCGTACTCGACGCACGCCGTGACCGCCGCACCGCCGTCCGCGGCCAGCACCACCAGCCGCTCCCCCTCGGGCACCACCAGCACGGCCTCCCCGGCACGGGCCGCGGCCGACTCCACCGCCTCCACGAGACCGGCCAGCAGTTCGCCTCCCGCGTCCGCGACGATCATCCGGAACGGGGCGTCGAGCAGGCGGCCGTACAGGTCACCGGCGACCGCGCGCGCGTGGTCCGGCTGGCCGGCGAGCAGCATGCGCAGCACCGCCGCCCCGACCCGCTGCTCGGCCGCGTGGAGGGAGCGGGAGCGTTCCGTCGTGAGGGTGAGCAGCGCGATGGCGGAGTGGACGGCGTAGCGCTCCGCCGTGCCGAGCGCCGACGCGGTGCCGACCGCCAGGGCCGCTCGCGGGCGGCGGCCGGTGCCGAGCGAGTGGAGTTCCACCCGGTCCTCGTTGTCGGGGCCGCCGACCACCGAGGACGCCGGTGCCGGGCGCTCCCGCAGGCGCTCCACCTCCGCCGTCAGGCGGGCCGCCCGGCGGCCCGCCCACTCCGGTGCCGTCGCGACGACCGCGCCGGACGCGTCGTACAGCGCCGCCCAGCCGTCCACCTGTGCCGCGAGCGCGGTGAGCAGCCCCTCCGGGCCGGCGTTCAGCGCCTGCCTGGTCAGTTCGCGCTGGGCGGCGAAGCCCGCCGTCACCGCCCGGTACTGGTCGGCCGCGATCGCCGCCGAGACCGCCTTGCTGATGGCGAGGAAGGGGGTGCGGCGCGGTACCTCCAGCAGGGGCAGTCCTTCGCGTTCCGCCGCGTCGACCAGGGCCTTGGGAATCTCGTCGTAATTGACCCCCACGGCGAAGCCGAGGCCCACCACACCGGCTCCCACCAGGCGCTTCACGTACTTGCGCATCGCCTGCGGATCCTCCGCGTCCAGTTTCAGCGCGGTGATCAGGAGCAGTTCCCCGCCCTCCATGTAGGGCACGGGATCGGCGAGTTCGCTGACATGGGCCCAGCGCACGGGCACGTCGAGGCGGTCCTCGCCCGCGCGCACGGTCAGTTTGAGCGCGGAGTGGTGGACGAGCGAGGCGAGCGTCGGTGGCATGAGGCCGTCAGATCTTCTCTTCGGTCGTGAGCGTCGCAGGCGCCGTGGGCGTCATGGCCGGGGCAGCGTGCTTTGGCCGTCTCGTATGAACGGTCTCTGTCGATTCTGCCTCACTGTACGGTCACGTGTGGCCCGGTGTTCAGAGGCGGCCGCCGCTCCTGAGGTCCACCAGCAGCGGGGGCGCGTGCTCGCCCTTGACCGTCGTCAGGGAGAGGACCGCGTGGCCCGGTGGTACGCCGTGGGCGAGCTCGGAGGCCGACCAGCGCTCGCGCTCCACCTGCCGGACGGTGACCGCCCGCGCCGTGGGCGCCTTGCCGGTGATCACCCGGCGCACGACGTGCAGCGCCTTGCCCGCCGGAGTCTCCGCGATGATCTGGCGGTCGGTGACGTCCCGGGCCTCAATCCACTCCTTGCCCCAGACCTCGGCGAAGTCCTGCCCGTCCCAGGGGGTGAGTCCGGCGAAGGCCATCCTGCAGCCGGTGGCGCCCAGGAGCGGGCCGCGGAGCGGGCGGGGTACGTCGTCCAGGGTGCGCAGGGTCAGCGCGATGCCGGCGTTGGCGGAGCGCAGGCGCTGGATGGCGCGGACCGCCTCCGGGGTCACCACGCCCGTCGCGTCGTCCAGGAGCAGGCAGGAGAAGAGCGAGCGGTCCTCCCGTACCGACACGCTCGCGGTGAACTGGGCGAGCACCAGGCGGGCCAGGATGCGGGAGGCGTCCGCGTGGCCGCGCTCGGGCAGGTCGATGCGGACCCGCACCGGGTGGTCGAGGGCCTTGAGGGAGAAGGGGCGGGACTGGCCGGAGGTGTCGAAGAAGCCGGCGAAGGCCGGGCGGTCCAGGAGGGCGATGCGGTCGGCCAGGACCGCGCCGACGTCTCCCGGCTGTCCCATCTGGCGTTCGCGCGCGTCGAGTTCGCGCAGCAGCGACTCGTGACCGGTCTCGGTCAGCCGCGTGCGGAGCGCGGCGAGCGGGCCGGGGTCGCCGTCGAGGAGCCGGCGCAGTTCGGGGATGGCGGGGAAGCGGCCGTGGACCGCCTTGAACGGGCCGATCAGCTGCGCGAGGACGGTGGTGGAGCGGCGGCTGTCGCTGCCGGGGTGCGGGTCGGCGAGGTCGCCGACGAGGGCCTCGGCGAGTATGGCGGCGGCCTCGTCGGGGTCGGTGGTGCCGCCGTACAGGTCGAGGTCGTAGACGGACTCGGGGTGGGCGACACGGACGACGACGTCGTAGGCGTCGGCGGGTCCGAGGCCTGCGCCGGCCGCGCCGACGACGACCACACAGGCGCGGCCTGCCAGGGCGTGCAGGCAGAGTGACTCGGCGAGCGGGCGGACCAGGCTGCCGGTCTTGCCGCTGCCGGCCGGGCCGACGGCGAGCAGGGAGGTGCCGAGCAGTTCGGGGCCGAGGGCGAGGCCGGCACCCCGGTACTGGTAGGGGTTGCGGGGGTCGTCGGCCGTGGTGCCGAGCCGGACCTGGCCGGTGACCAGGTCGTGGCGGGCGTGCCGGGCGGGCAGGTCGCGTTCGCCGGAGGGGTGCGGGCAGGCGGCGGCGCCGTCCTTGACCACGGCGGCGGTGAAGCCGGCCATGCTGTGCCGGCCGCTCCGTACGCCCTGCCAGGCGCGGGCGATCCGGGCGTGGTCCACGTCCCGCATCAGCCCGCTCCGCGCCTCCCCGGCCAGCCGGTCGGCGGCCTCGGGCGCTCCGGCGGCACGGAGGTGGGGCCACTGAGCGGGGTCCTCCTCCGGGGCCGGGGCCTCCTGCCGGGACAGCGCGGGCCTGAACCGAGGCGCCACGAACCGCCGCCACACCTCGCCCCAGCGGCCGAGCCTGCCCACCACGAGCATGATGGTGAGGGCGACCAGATAGGTGTATCCCTCGTAGATGAAACGGCTCGCGGTCGGTGAGATCGTGGCGTTCTGGCCCTGCCATGAGGCGGGGAGAAGCAGCTGGAGCGGCAGCCCCCACCACGCGCCCAGATAGCCGTGCGTGAGCAGGGACCACACCAGCCAGCCCACCAGGAAGGCGATCAGGGCGCCACTCAGCAGTTGCCGTGTGGGCAGTTCCTCCGGCTCCCGTTCCGCCCGCGGCCGGTACCCGATCCGCCACACCCCCGGCGCCGCCTCCGGCCTGGGTGCCCGCAGCCAGGTCAGGAAGGCCGAGCCGTCCGGCAGCGGCGGCACCGTCGGCGGTGCCGTCGGGCGCGGGGGCATCGCGGGCGCCTCGACCGGCATCGCGGGTGCCTCGGAGGGCGTCGCGTCCGCGTCCCGTGGCCCCGCCGGTCGCGGCACAGGATTCGCATGCGTACGCCGCGTGTCCCGCGTCCCGTCGCTGTCCATCGCTCTCGCTCCCTGACCAGCCGTTCCGTCCACCGTCAGCGGCCAATCTAACGCCCTTACAAGGGGAGTTCACCGCTTACGCGGCCGAGGAGCGGTGCGGGCCGGACACCGGGCACCCGGCCCCACTATGTCCATCACGGACAACAACGCTCCCCGACAACGCCCACATGGAGCATGCCCACCTCTCACAGCCAGCCCTAGCCTGCGAAGAAAGAAGGAAAGCGTCCGAAAACGCACCACCGGAGCAACCGAACGGAACGCGCCCGGCACGCATCGGTTCGCACCACTCATCAGGGAGCCCCCATGACCGCACTTCCGCAGGAGCGCCGCGTCGTCACCGCCATCCCCGGCCCGAAGTCGCAGGAGCTGCAGTCCCGCCGTCTCGCCGCGGTGGCGCAGGGGGTGGGCTCGGTGCTGCCCGTCTTCACCGCGCGCGCGGGCGGCGGCATCATCGAGGACGTCGACGGCAACCGCCTCATCGACTTCGGTTCCGGCATCGCCGTGACCTCCGTAGGCGCCTCCGCCGAGGCCGTCGTACGCCGGGCGAGCGCCCAGCTGGCCGACTTCACCCACACCTGTTTCATGGTCACCCCGTACGAGGGCTACGTGGCGGTCGCCGAGGCCCTCGCGGAGCTCACCCCGGGTGACCACGCCAAGAAGTCCGCGCTGTTCAACTCCGGCGCCGAGGCCGTCGAGAACGCCGTGAAGATCGCCCGCGCCTACACCAAGCGCCAGGCCGTCGTCGTGTTCGACCACGGCTACCACGGGCGGACCAACCTCACGATGGCGCTGACCGCCAAGAACATGCCGTACAAGCACGGCTTCGGTCCGTTCGCCCCCGAGGTGTACCGCGTCCCGGTCGCCTACGCCTACCGCTGGCCGACCGGCCCGGAGAACGCCGGTCCCGAGGCCGCCAAGCAGGCCATCGACCAGATCAGCAAGCAGGTCGGCGCCGAGAACGTCGCCGCGGTCATCATCGAGCCGGTGCTCGGCGAGGGCGGCTTCATCGAGCCGGCCAAGGGCTTCCTGCCGGCGATCCGGCAGTTCGCCGCCGACAACGGGATCGTCTTCGTCGCGGACGAGATCCAGTCCGGCTTCTGCCGTACGGGTCAGTGGTTCGCGTGTGAGGACGAGGGCATCGTCCCGGACCTGATCACCACGGCCAAGGGCATAGCGGGCGGTCTCCCGCTCGCCGCCGTGACCGGCCGCGCCGAGATCATGGACGCCGCGCACGCCGGCGGCCTCGGCGGTACCTACGGCGGCAACCCGGTCGCCTGCGCCGGTGCGCTCGGGGCCATCGAGACCATGAAGGAGCTCGACCTCAACGCCAAGGCCCGGCAGATCGAGGCGATCATGAAGCCCCGCCTCGCCGCCATGGCCGAGAAGTTCGACATCATCGGCGACGTCCGCGGCCGGGGCGCGATGATCGCCATCGAGCTGGTCAAGGACCGCGCCACCAAGGAGCCGAACCCGGAGGCCACCGCGGCCCTCGCCAAGGCCTGCCACCAGGAGGGACTGCTGGTCCTGACCTGTGGCACCTACGGCAACGTGATCCGCTTCCTGCCTCCGCTCGTCATCGGCGAGGACCTCCTCAACGAGGGCCTCGACATCGTCGAGCAGGTCTTCGCGCGGATCTGAGCCATCGGCTTCCCGCAGTCGGCACAGCGGATCCCGAACCCGTGTGTCACCACCGCCCCACCCCTCCCACCTGGCGTGCTGTGGGGGGCCGGGGCGGCGCTCGGCAGGCCGTGTGAAGAAGGTGTGCGAGGTGCATGGCGGGACGCGATTCCGCCTGTCGCCGCACCGGCCCCTGCCGTAGGTTCTACCCGGATGAGAGATACACCTCGCCCACAGGGGACTGTGGGCGATTTCAGGACGGGGCCTCCCCAGCTTCGACCTGGTCGTGCCCTCGCGCACACAACCGGTGCCTCCGGCCCCGGATCTCCTCACCGATCGGACAGTCGCCCGCCCCAAACCCCCCGGGGCGCGCGGCATTCCGATCCGGACGGCCGCCCCGGAACCACCCCCCCTGTTCCGGGGCGGCCGACCTCCTTCCTCCGTTTTCCCCTCATGGGACTTCTGGGACTGCTGGGCCTGCCGGCCCTCCTGTTCGCGCTGATCACCTGGCAGGTCGTGGCCCACGGCCCGCTGCTCCGCCTGGACAGCCGCCTGAGCAGCGCACTCGTCCACCCGGACCGGTTCTCCGAACTTCTCGCCGACCTCGGGAACGTGCAGATCGCGGTCCCGGTCCTGGTGCTCGTCATCGGCTACGCCGCCTGGCGCGGCCGTGCCGCCGGTACAGACCGCTGGTGGCTGCCGCCCACGGCCGCCGCCGTCCTGATGGCCCTGGTCCCGGCGATCATCGTGCCGCTCAAGGACTGGACCGCCCGCCCGGGCACTCCGGTGGTGCCCCCGGCGGTCGGTTACTTCCCCTCCGGCCACACGGCGACGGCGGCGATCGCGTACGGCTCCGCGACGCTGCTCCTTCTCCCCTGGCTCGTCTCCGCCGCCGCCCGCCGGGCCGCCGCCGCCGGCTGCGCGGCACTCGTCCTCGGCGTCTCCTACGGTCTGGTCCGCCGCGGCTGGCACTGGCCGCTGGACGTGGTGGCCAGCTGGTGCCTGGCCACCGTCCTGCTGACGGCACTGGGAGTGCTGCTCACCTGGAGCACGCGCCGAGGTTCACCCCCACCGCCCACCGCCTGAGGTCGCCCTCGGGCCCGCGGACGCGCCGCGCGGACCGGATCACACTTCGCCGGGCTCAGCTGTCGAAGCCGAGCCCGAGCCGGTCCATCGTCCGCAGCCACAGGTTGCGGCGGCCGCCATGGGCGTCGGCGCGGGCCAGCGACCACTTGGTGAGCGCGATGCCGGTCCAGGCGAACGGCTCGGGCGGGAACGGCAGCGGCTTCTTGCGGACCATCTCGAGCCGGGTGCGCTCGGTCTCCTCCCCGGCCAGCAGGTCCAGCATCACGTCGGCCCCGAAGCGGGTGGCGCCGACGCCGAGGCCGGTGTAGCCCGCCGCGTACGCGACCTTCCCCTGGTGCGCGGTGCCGAAGAACGCGGAGAAGCGGGAGCAGGTGTCGATGGCCCCGCCCCAGGCGTGTGTGAAGCGGACGCCCTCCAGCTGCGGGAAGCAGGTGAAGAAGTGCTCGGCGAGCTTGGCGTAGGTCTCCGGGCGGTCGTCGTACTCACGGCGCACCCGGCCGCCGTAGTGGTGGACGGCGTCGTAACCGCCCCACAGGATGCGGTTGTCGGCCGAGAGGCGGAAGTAGTGGAACTGGTTGGCGGAGTCGCCGAGACCCTGCCGGTTCTTCCAGCCGATCGCGCCCAGCTGCTCGGCGGTGAGCGGCTCGGTCATCAGGGCGTAGTCGTAGACCGGCACGGTGTAGGCGCGGACCCGCTTGATCAGGTTCGGGAAGATGTTGGTGGCGAGCGCGACCTGCCGGGCGCGGACCGAGCCGTACGGGGTGCGGACGGCCATGCCGGCGCCGTACACCCGCAGGGCGAGGGCGGGTGTGTGCTCGTACACCCGGACGCCGAGCGCGAGGCAGGCCTGCTTGAGGCCCCAGGCGAGCTTGGCCGGGTGCAGCATGGCCACGCCGTGACGGTCGTACAGGCCCGCCTCGAAGGTGGGCGAGGCGACCTGCTCGCGCACCGCGTCGGCGTCGAGGAACTCGATGCCGTCCGCGAGGCCCTGCCGCTCCAGTTCCCGGTGCCAGTCGCGCAGCGCCGAGGCCTGGTAGGTCTCGGTCGCGACGTCGATCTCGCCGGTGCGTTCGAACTCGCAGTCGATGCCGTGCCGGGCGACGGCGGCCTCGATCTCGTCGAGGTTGCGCCGGCCCAGCTCCTGCAGACGGTGGATCTCCTCGGGCCAGCGGGCGAGGCCGTTGGGCAGCCCGTGGGTGAGGGAGGCGGCGCAGAAGCCGCCGTTGCGGCCCGAGGCGGCCCAGCCCACCTCGTGGCCTTCCAGCAGGACCACATCGCGCCCGGGATCGCGCTCCTTGGCGTTGAGCGCGGTCCACAGTCCGCTGTAGCCGCCGCCGACGACCAGCAGGTCGCAGGTGTCGGCGCCGGTCAGCGCGGGCTCGGGGTGGGGCTTGCCGGGGTCTTCCAGCCAGTACGGGACCGGCTGTGCTTCGGAGAGGGACTTGGTCCAGTTTGCCTGACGGCTCATGGCGCTCGGGGCCATGATTTCAACTCCCTACGGATTCATCTGGGGTTATGCCTTTTGCCTGTTGCGGCGGTTGGTGACGAGCATCGAGGTCAGGACGAGCAGTACGGCGAGCAGGAACATGGCCGTACCGATGACATTGATCTGGACGGGGGTGCCGCGCTGTGCCGAACCCCAGACGAACATGGGGAAGGTGACGGTGGAGCCCGCGTTGAAATTGGTGATGATGAAATCGTCGAAGGAGAGCGCGAAGGAGAGCAGCGCGCCCGCCGCGATTCCGGGGGCCGCGATGGGGAGGGTGACCCGGAGGAAGGTCTGCGCCGGTCCGGCGTACAGGTCCCGGGCGGCCTCCTCCAGGCGCGGGTCCATCGACATCACGCGCGCCTTGACCGCGGTGACGACGAAGCTGAGGCAGAACATGATGTGGGCGATCAGGATGGTGTAGAAGCCGAGCTGCGCGCCCATGTTGAGGAACAGGGTGAGCAGCGAGGCCGCCATGACGACCTCGGGCATCGCCATCGGCAGGAAGATCAGCGAGTTGACGGCGCCGCGGGCGCGGAACCGGTAGCGGACCAGCGCGAAGGCGATCATCGTGCCGAGCACGGTGGCGCCGATGGTCGCCAGGGCGGCGATCCGGAGGCTGATGGAGAGCGAGCCGCACATGTCGGCGACGCCGCACGGCTGCTTCCAGGCGTCGAGCGAGAACTGCTGCCATTCGTAGTTGAAGCGCCCCTTCGGTCTGTTGAAGGAGAACACCGTGACGACGACGTTCGGAAGCAGGAGATATCCGAGGGTCAGCAGTCCCGCGATGACGACGAGATTCTTCTTGAGCCAGTTGACGAAGGGCATTTAGACCAGATCCTCCGTCCCGGACCGGCGAATGTAGAAGGTGACCATGGCGAGGATCGCGGCCATGAGGATGAAGGAGAGCGCGGCCGCTGTCGGGTAGTCGAGAATCCGCAGGAACTGCGTCTGGATCACGTTTCCGATCATGCGGGTGTCGGTGGAGCCGAGGAGTTCGGCGTTGACGTAGTCACCGGCGGCCGGGATGAAGGTCAGCAGCGTGCCGGAGACCACGCCCGGCATCGACAGCGGGAAGGTGACCTTCCGGAACGTCGTCCACGGCTTGGCGTACAGGTCGCCGGCGGCCTCGTGCAGCCGTCCGTCGATCCGCTCCAGCGAGGTGTAGAGCGGCAGGATCATGAACGGCAGGAAGTTGTACGTCAGACCGCAGACCACGGCGAGCGGTGTGGCCAGCACCCGGTCGCCGGCCGTCCAGCCGAGGAAGTCCGTGAGACTCAGGATGTGCAGCGAGTTCAGGACGTGCACGACCGGGCCGTTGTCGGCCAGGATCGTCTTCCAGGCCAGGGTGCGGATCAGGAAGCTGGTGAAGAACGGCGCGATCACCAGGATCATGATCAGGTTCCGCCAGCGTCCGGCGCGGAAGGCGATCAGGTAGGCCAGCGGGTAGCCGAGCAGCAGACACAGCACGGTCGCGGCGGCCGCGTAGAAGACGGACCTGAGGAACTGCGGCCAGTACTCGCTCAGCGCGTCCCAGTAGGTCGCGAAGTGCCAGGTGACCTTGTAGCCCTCTTCCAGGGAGCCCGTCTGGATGGACGTGGACGCCTGGTAGACCATCGGCAGGGCGAAGAAGACGACCAGCCAGAGGATGCCGGGCAGCAGCAGCCAGTAGGGAGTCCACTTGCCGCGCCTGCGCGGGGACTTCGCCTTCTCGGGTTCGGCGGGCGCCAGGGGCGGGGGCGCCTCGGAGAGCGTGGCCATCAGGCGGCCTCCTCCTCGGTGCCGGCGTCGATGTCCTGGGCGGCGTCGAGACCGAAGGTGTGGGCCGGACTCCAGTGCAGGACGACGTCGGCGCCCGGCACGAGCCGGCCGTCGCGTTCGACGTTCTGCACGTACACCGCGAATTCTTCGCAGACCGGGCTGTCGATGACGTACTGCGTGGAGACACCGATGAAACTGGCGTCGACGACCTTGCCGGTGATCCGGTTGCGGCCCTCGGGCACCGATCCCGCGTCGTCCGCGTGGGTGAGGGAGATCTTCTCGGGCCGGATCCCGACCAGCACCTTGCCGCCGTTCGTGGTCGGCGCCGAACATCGCGCGCCGGGCAGCACCAGCTTCCCGCCGCCGGCCCTCAGGACGATGTCGTCGCCGTTCTTCGTGTCGACCTCGGCCTCGATCAGGTTCGAGGTGCCGAGGAAGTTCGCCACGAAGGTGGTGTTCGGGTTCTCGTAGAGATCGGCCGGCGAGCCGAGCTGCTCGACGCGCCCCGCGTTCATCACGGCGACCGTGTCGGCCATGGTCATGGCCTCCTCCTGGTCGTGCGTGACGTGGATGAAGGTGATGCCGACCTCGGTCTGTATCCGCTTGAGCTCCAGCTGCATCTGGCGGCGCAGCTTGAGGTCGAGGGCACCGAGCGGCTCGTCGAGGAGGAGCACCTTGGGGTGGTTGATGAGGGCCCGCGCCACCGCGACCCGCTGCTGCTGGCCGCCGGAGAGCTGGTGCGGTTTCTTGCGCGCCTGCTCGCCGAGCTGGACCAGCTCCAGCATCTCCTCGACCTGCTTCTTCACGCTCTTGATGCCGCGCCGGCGCAGACCGAAGGCGACGTTCTCGAAGATGTCGAGGTGCGGGAAGAGGGCGTACGACTGGAAGACCGTGTTCACCGGCCTCTTGTACGGCGGCAGATGGGTCACGTCCTGGTCGCCGAGGTGCACGGTGCCGCTGGTCGGCTCCTCCAGCCCCGCGATCATGCGCAGGGTGGTGGTCTTGCCGCAGCCGGAGGCACCGAGGAGGGCGAAGAAGGAGCCCTGCGGCACGGTCAGGTCCATGGGCTGTACGGCGGTGAAGCCGTTGTCGTAGGTCTTGCCGATGCCGGTGAGGCGGACGTCGCCGCTGCTGTCTGTCGTCATGATGTCGTCACGCCCCTGTGAGCTTCGCGAACTTCTGCTGGTAGGCCGTCTCTTCCTTCGAGCTCAGGGCGCGGAAGGAACGGGACTTGGCCCCCATGGCTTTGTCGGGAACGATCAGCGGATTGCTGGCCGCCGACTTGTCGATCTTGGCAAGGTACGGCTTCACGTCCGCGACCGGACTGACGTAGTTGACGTACGCGGAGAGTTCGGCGGCCGGTTCGGGCTCGTAGTAGTAGTCGATGAGCCGCTCGGCGTTCGTCTTGTGGCGCGCCTTGTTGGGGATCAGCAGGTTGTCGGTCGACGTCATGTAGCCGCTGTCCGGGATGACGTACCCGACGTGCGGGTTGTCGGCCTGCAGCTGCACGATGTCGCCGCCCCAGGCGACACAGGCCGCCAGGTCGCCCTTGCTGAGGTCGGAGGTGTAGTCGTTGCCGGTGAACCGGCGGATCTGCCCCTTGTCGACGGCCTTCTGCAGCCGGGCGATCACCGCGTCGTAGTTGTCGCTGGTGAACTTCCCCGGGTCGATGCCCATGTCGAGCATGGTCATGCCGACGGTGTCGCGCATCTCGGTCAGCAGGCCGACCCGGCCCTTGAGGGCGGGGTTGTCGAGCAGGTCGGAGACCGACTTCACCTCGACGCCGTTCAGCGCCTTCTTGTTGAAGGCGACGACCGTCGAGATGCCCTGCCAGGGGTAGGAGTACGCCCGGCCCGGGTCCCAGTCGGGGCTGCGGAACTGGTCCGACAGGTTGGCGAAGGCGTGCGGCAGGTTCGACGCGTCCAGCTTCTGGACGTAGCCGAGCCGGATCATGCGGGCGGCCAGCCAGTCGGTGAGGACGATCAGGTCCCGGCCGGTGTCCTGGCCGGCGGCGAGCTGCGGCTGGATCTTGCCGAAGAACTCGTCGTTGTCGTTGATGTCCTCGGTGTACTTGACCGTGATGCCGGTCCGCTTGCGGAACGCGTCCAGGGTGGGGTGGACCTTTCCGCTGTCGTCGACGTCGATGTACTCGGGCCAGTTGGAGAAGTTGACGACCTTCTCCGTGGCCGAGTGGTCGTCGGCGGAGACCCCGCCCTGGGACTTGCCTGCCGCGGGGATGCCGCAGGCGCTCAGCGCCCCGGCACCGCCCACCGCGAGCGCGCCGCCCAGGAACGACCGGCGGGCCAGAGCGGCCCGGCCGGAGCGGAGACTGCGCCGCATGGCGGCCGCTTCGACCGGGGTCGGGCGGTCGGGCTCGTACTGCCTCATACGCTTGCTGCCCTTTCGGGAAGGGGGCCGTGACGAACGGCCGGAGTAGTGACTATCGGTCCCCGAAGATCGTGCGGTGCCAGTCCTTCCGCGGCACCGCCGTATTGTCGAACATAACGTGCTTGACCTGGGTGTACTCCTCGAACGAGTACACCGACATGTCCTTGCCGAAGCCGGACGCCTTGTAGCCGCCGTGCGGCATCTCGCTGATGATCGGAATGTGGTCGTTGACCCACACGCACCCCGCCTTGATCTCGCGGGTCGCCCGGTTCGCCCGGTAGACGCCGGTGGTCCACGCCGAGGCGGCCAGGCCGTAGGGGGTGTCGTTGGCCAGCCGGATGCCCTCATCATCACTGTCGAACGGCAGGACGACCAGCACCGGACCGAAGATCTCGGACTGGACGATCTCGCTGTCCTGCGGCGCGTCGGCGATCAGGGTGGGCCGATAGTACGCGCCGTTCTTGAGCTCCCCCTGCGGCGGCTCACCGCCGGTCACCACGCGCGCGTAACCGCGCGCCCGCTCCACGAAGGCGGCGACCCGGTCCCGCTGGGCGCGCGAGATCAGCGGCCCGAGATCGGTACCGGGAGCGAACGGATCGCCGAGCCGCACGGTCTCCATCAGCTCCGCCGTCCGCTCCACGAAGGCCTCGTAGAGCGGCCGCTGCACGTAGGCGCGGGTGGCGGCGGTGCAGTCCTGCCCGGTGTTGATGAGCGCCCCGGCCACGGCACCGTGCACGGCCGCCTCGAGGTCGGCGTCGTCGAACACCACGAAGGGAGCCTTGCCGCCGAGCTCCAGGTGCAGCCGCTTGACGGTCGCGGTCGCGACCTCGGCGACCCGCTTGCCGACACCGGTGGAGCCGGTGAAGGACGTCATGGCGACGTCGGGGTGCCCGACGAGGTGCTCACCGGCCTCCTTCCCCGTCCCGGTGACGATGTTGACGACCCCGTCGGGGATACCGGCGAGGGTGGCGGCCTCGGCGAAGAGCAGCGAGGTCAGCGGGGTCAGCTCGGCCGGCTTCAGCACGACGGTGTTGCCGGCGGCGATCGCCGGGAGGATCTTCCAGGCGGCCATCTGGAGCGGATAGTTCCAGGGCGCGATCGACCCGACGACGCCGATCGGCTCCCGGCGGACGTACGACGTGTGGTCGCCGGAGTACTCGGCGGCGGCCTGCCCCTGCAGATGCCGGGCCGCCCCCGCGAAGAACGCGGTGTTGTCGATGGTCCCCGGTACGTCGAACTCGCGCGTGAGCTTCAGCGGCTTGCCGCACTGGAGGGACTCGGCACGGGCGAATTCCTCGGCGCGGTCGGCGAGCACGGCGGCGAACCGGTGCAGCGCGTCGGACCGCTCACCGGGGGTGGTGGCGGCCCAGCCCGGGAAGGCGTCCCGCGCGGCGGCGACGGCCCGGTCGACGTCCTCGGTGCCGGCCAGCTCGTACGTGTACACGTCCATGCCGGTGGCCGGGTCGACGACGGCGTGGGTACGGCCCGACGTGCCCTTGGCGAACCGTCCCGCGATGTACTGCGCGCCGCCGGCGAGCCGCTCCTGTGCGGGGAAGGTCTCCGGGGTGGCTGTGCCCGGGTTGTCCATGTCGCTTCTCCTCCGCCGTCACCCCGTCCCGAGAGGCGGGTGGCGTAGCTCCAGCTGGATTTGACTGCCGATCCTGACAGAGCAGAAGGAGTGCAACAAGTGATTCCGTTGTTGCCTTTTGGTTAAGCAACGGAATCTGTCAACCAGGTGTCGAGTAGGCAGCGAAAAGGAGGGACGGAGTGTCAGTGGTGCCTGCCAGACTGGCGTGCATGGCGGCGATCGATTCTGTGGAGGCCCTGATCAGGGCGGCCCAGGCGGGGGCCAGGATCAGGTACCTGCACTTCTGGGGACACCGGCCGAGGCCGGACGGGCGGGTGTCGGCGAGCTGTCTGAGCCAGTGGTGGCCGTCACGGTTCGTGGTCGACGGGGTGGAGTACGCGACCGCCGAGCACTGGATGATGGCGGGGAAGGCCCGGCTCTTCGGGGACGCGGAGGCCGAGCGTGCGGTCCTGGCGGCGAAGCATCCCGCGGAGGCGAAGAAGGCGGGCCGGCTGGTCCGCGGCTTCGACGAGGAGACATGGCGGCGGGAGCGCTTCGGGCTCGTGACCGAGGGCAGCGTGCACAAGTTCGCCGCCGACACCGGGCTACGGGACTTCCTGCTGGGCACCGGCGACCGGGTCCTGGTGGAGGCGAGCCCGGTGGACCGGATATGGGGCATCGGCCTGACGGCGACGGACGCGGGGGCGGATGATCCGGAGCGGTGGCGGGGGCTGAACCTGCTGGGGTTCGCGTTGATGGCGGCGCGGGAGCGCCTGGCGGCGGAGGAGACCGGTTCCGCCTGAAGGGGCGCGTGGATTCCGCCGACGGGACCGGCCCTGCCTGAAGGGCCGCGGGGCTGTATCGATGTGCGGCTCCGCCGCGTGGGCGCGGCCGGCCCCCACCCACCCGGCGACCTCTATCGGCTCCCCTGCGCTCCCGCCACCACGATCAGCGTGATGAACGCACCGGCGAGCACCAGCCCCGCCGACCCGCAGATGATCCCGGCCAGCGCCTGCCCGCCGTTCGTGGCCCGGCCTCGTGTGACCCGGGCCCGCCCGATCGACCCGAACACGATCGCCAGCACCCCCATCACCAGCGCGACCGGTGCCAGGCAGAACCCGACCGCGCTGATGATCCCCGTCACCATGGCGGCCGTCCCCAGCCCGTTGTCCGGCCCCGGCTGCGTCCCGGGCCAGCCGCCGTAGCCCCCGGGCCCGCCCGGGTACGACGGCAGCGGCTGGCCGGGGTAGCCGTACCCCGGCACCGGAGCGCCACCGGGACCAGGGGCCCCGGGATGGCCGTACGGCACGGGCCCCGGCCCGTTCGGGGCGATCGGCGGTGGCGGCACCGCCGCGCTGGGCGGCTGCTGCGCCGCGGGAGGGGCGTAGGGGTTGGGCGACGACGGCGCGGCCGGATGTGGCGCCGCGAAGGGGTTCGCCTGCGGGGCCGGCCGCGGGGAGGGCGCCGCGAAGGGGTTGGCCCAGCCCTGCGGCGGTGTGGTGGCGGAGGTGTCCGGCCCCGGTATCGCCGCGGCCGTGGGCTCGTCGTGGACCCCCGGCGGCACCGTCACCGGCCCCGGTTCCTGCGCCCCGGCACCCTCCCCCTTGTCCAGCCGTACCTTCGGAGCCTTCGGCGCCTCGTCAGCCATCTCGCGATGTCCCCTCTCCCGCGCGCATGCCGCCGTCATGTTACGGCCCGGCCCCACACCGGCCCCGGCCCGGCCTACGATGACCCCGGATCACCGATCAGCCGATCACCGCGCAGGGCCCCGCGGCCGTACCCCGCCGCAGGCGGCCCGCGCCGTTCCGGGGAGGAACCCTTGACCGACCGCCACACCGACTCCGCCGCCGTGCGCGACGTGCACGCCTTCATCGCCGGACTGCCCAAGGCCGAACTGCACGTCCACCACGTCGGCTCCGCCTCCCCGCGCATCGTGTCGGAACTGGCCGCCCGGCACCCCGACTCCAAGGTCCCGACCGACCCCGAGGCGTTGGCCGACTACTTCACGTTCACGGACTTCGCGCACTTCATCGAGGTCTACCTGTCGGTGGTCGACCTGATCCGCACACCCGAGGACGTTCGGCTGCTCACCTACGAGGTGGCCCGCGAACTGGCCCGCCAGCAGGTGCGCTACGCCGAGCTGACGATCACCCCGTTCTCGTCCACCCGGCGCGGCATCGACGCGCGGGCGTTCATGGACGCGATCGAGGACGCGCGAAAGGCGGCGGAGGCCGAGTTCGGCACCCTGCTGCGCTGGTGCTTCGACATCCCCGGCGAGGCGGGTCTGGAAGCCGCCGAGGAGACGGCACGGCTGGCGACCGACGACCGGATCCGCCCGGAGGGCCTGGTCTCCTTCGGTCTCGGCGGCCCCGAGATCGGGGTGCCCCGGCCGCAGTTCAAGCCGTACTTCGACCAGGCGATCGCGGCCGGCCTGCGCTCCGCCCCGCACGCGGGCGAGACCACCGGCCCCGGCACGGTCTGGGACGCGCTGACCCACCTGCGCGCCGAGCGGATCGGGCACGGCACCAGCTCCGCGCAGGACCCGGAGCTGCTCGCCCACCTCGCCGAGCACCGCATCGCGCTGGAGGTGTGCCCGACCTCCAACATCGCCACCCGCGCGGTCCGCACCCTCGAAGAGCACCCGATCAAGGACTTCGTGGACGCCGGTGTCCTGGTCACGGTCAACTCCGACGACCCGCCGATGTTCGGCACCGACCTCAACAACGAGTACGCCGTCGCCGCCCGCCTCCTCGGCCTCGACGAACGCGGCCTCGCGGACCTCGCGAAGAACGCGGTGGAGGCGTCCTTCCTGGACCTGTCGGGCAAGACGAGGATCTCCGCCGAGATCGACGCGTACACGAAGGCGTGGCTCGCACCCTGACGGCCCCCGCGGGCCCTGAGACCATGGGCTCATGCAGACCGTGACCGCCGTGGCCCACCGCGGCGACCCCTACCGCTTCCGCGAGAACACCCTCGACTCCCTGCGTTCCGCGCTCCGCCGGGGCGCGGACGCGGTGGAGATCGACGTCCGGCTCACCCGCGACGGCGTTCCCGTCCTCCTCCACGACGGCACACTCAAGCGGCTGTGGGAGCACGACCGTCCGCTGAGCGCCCTGTCGGCGGACGAGGTGCGCGGCCTCACCGCGGGTGGTGTGCCGACCCTCGTCGAGGCGCTGGCGGCGACGGCGGGCAGCCGGGTGATGATCGACCTGCCCGGGGACCCGAGCGCGCGGGCGGTGGCGCGGATCGTGGCGGTGGCCCGGGAGTGCGGCGCGACGGACCGCGTCTACTACACGGGGGACGCCGTCGCGATGCTGGCGGTCCGGGCGGCCGACCGGTCCGCCGAGATCGCGCTGACCCGCACGACCCTGGCGCCGACCCGCCCCGCGCTCCTGGAAGCGATCCGCCCCCGCTACCTCAACTACCGCTTCAGCCTGCTCGACCGCGCACTGGCCGAACACGTCCACCGCAGTGGCTGTCTCGTCTCGTGCTGGACCCCGGACACCCGGCGCTCGTTGCGCCGTCTGCTGGACCTGGGCGTCGACTCGATCACCACGAACAGGGTGGACGCGCTCAACGCCGTGCGTGGCCACGCGACCGGCTTCTGAGGCACCGTCGGCGGGATCACTCGGCGTCTTCCGCGGCACGTACCGCGGCACGGGCGCCGAGTCCGTCCCGTCGTCCCGCACCTGCCCCTGCCGAATCGCCCCCTGCACCGGCCCGTACGGCACGTCCTTCTCCACCGCTTCCCACGGCGACGGGAAGACGCTCACCCCGTAGCCGGCCCCCGCTCGTGCACAGCGAAACGTCACGCGGCCGTCCGCGCGGCGGGACCGGGAGTCGGCCCCTAGGGATGATCCCCGTCAAATTCCCTGTGCTCAGCGGAAGTTGCTGGGTGACACCTCAGGGGCGCACGCCCTCCTCGCCGACGATCCGGCCGGCCGCCGTGTCGCCGGAGGATGTCCGGGTCCCTTCCGCCCTCGTCTCCTCTGGAGTTCACGCATGCGTGCCCACCCCCGGAGCACCGTCCTCGCCGCCTCCCTCGCCCTGGCCCTCGCCGCCGGGCCGCTGGCCGCGCCCGCCTTCGCCGCAGCCCGAGCCTCAGTTGCCGCCCGCGCCGCCGTACCGGCCGTTGCCGGCCCGGACGCCGAGGCGCTGCGTGCCGCGATCGCCGGGCTGCCGGACGCGGACGCCACCGCCGCGCTGGTCCGGGTGGGCGGCACCGACGGCGCCTGGCGGGGCAGCGCGGGCGTGCACGACCTGGCGAGCGGCCGGGCGGCGGACCCGGACGCCCGTTTCCGGGCCGGTTCGACGACCAAGGTGGTGACGGCGGCGGTCGTACTGAAACTGGCGGCACAGCACCGCGTCGACCTCGACACGCCCGTCCAGCACTACCTCCCGGGCCTGTTCACCCGGGCCTTCCGGCCCATCTCCGTAAGGGAGTTGCTGAACCACACCAGCGGCATCCGGGCGGGCGACGGCTGGGGCGACTCCTTCGAGGCGCAGTACGCACACCGCTTCGACACACTCACCCCGGAACAGGTCGTGCGGTCGGCGGTGGCCAAGGGACCCGAGTTCGCGCCGGGGACGCGGCAGGACTACCTCAACATCAACTACACCGTGCTCGGGCTGTTGATCGAGAAGGTGACCGGACGGTCGTACGCCTCGGTGGCCGAGCGACTGGTCCTCCGCCCGGCCGGGATGCGGGACACCTGCTTCCCCGGCACCGACCCGCGGATCCACGGCCCGCACAACCACGGCTACCAGAAGGTGACGAGGGCCGACGGGACGACGGAGTTCGTGGACGTCACCGAGTGGAACCAGGCGGACCGGTTCGCGGCCGGCGACATGATCTCCACGACAGCCGACCTGGAACGGCTGCTCACCTCCCTCTTCCGGGGACGGATCGTGCCGCCGGGACCACAACTGGAGGAGATGTTCACGGTCCCGGCGGGCATCGAGGGCGCCACCTACAGCGCCGGGCTGCAGCGCTTCGCGTACGAGGGCCGGGTGTACTGGGTCAAGTCGGGCTCCCGGTACGGCTACAGCGCGGTCGTCGCCGGCACCCGGGACCTGAGCCGAACCCTCGTCTACTCCGTCAACGCCACCGACGCGAAGGGCGAGGACACGAACCCGGTCGCCGAGCGCATCGCACGCGCCGCGCTCAAGTAGACCGGCCCCCAGACGTCCCGGTCCCGCCCCGCCCCGCCGCCCGACCACGACCTCGACCTCGACCTCGACCACGGCTTCGACCACGACCGCGGCTTCGACCACTGCCACTGCCACTGCCACGCGGGACTGAACCACGGCGCGCGGGCCCGGGGCTCGCCGCCGCACCGGGGCCCGGTGGGGTCCTCATGGACGTCGGGCAGCCGCCCCCTCTCCCGGCGCGGCGGCTCCAGGCGTAGCATGTGAACGAAACTGTTTCGTTCACGGAACGGACCTCGCATGGAGAAGACAGGCATGGTCTCCGTACTCGTCGTCAACGACCAATCCCTCCAGCGCCTCGCCCTGCGTATGCTCCTCAGCGCCGAGCCCGGCCTGACGGTCGTCGGGGAGGCGGCGGACGGGGACGAGGCGATCCGTGCGAGCGCCGCGCTCCGCCCCGACGTCGTCCTCATGGACGGCTGGCTGTCCCGGGCGGACGTGCTCGACACCATCCGGCGCATCGCCCGCCCGGCCGCCCGGACCCGCACCCCCGCTTCCGCTTCCGCCCCCGCCCCCGCTCCCGCTCCCGGCTTCACCGGCGAGGCGGCGTCCGTCTCCCGGGTCCTGATGCTGACCGCGGCCGAGCGGGAGGCGGACGCCTGGGCGGCCCTGCGGGCGGGTGCCGGCGGCTTCCTGCTCAACGACGCCGACCCGGCCGAACTGACCGCGGCCATCCGGGTGGTCGCCGCCGGCGACGCCGTCATCACGCCCGGGCTGACCCGCGCGCTCATCGACGCCGTCCGCCAGCAGCACACCGTCCGCCCCCTCCCCCGCGCCTCGGGGCCCGGTGCCCTCACCGGCCGCGAGCGCGACGTTCTCATCGCCGTGGCCGCCGGCTGGACCAACGCCGAGATCGCCCAGTGGCTGTCCATCGCCCCGACCACGGTGAAGACCCATGTCAGCAATGTCCTCGCGAAGATCGGCGCCCGGGCCCGGGTGCAGGCGGTGACCTTCGCCTACGAGTCGGGACTGATCCGGCCGGCGGCCTGAGGCGCGCCGGGCGGCGGCCTGGACGCCTCGCCGCCGGGCACCACCAGGTTCGGGTGACCCCGACGACAACAGCAGGGCGACTGCGGCGGGCCGGGCCCTGGTCCACCACCCGGGAATCCGTGAAACCGCCAGGTGACGCGGTACTCATGCGCGAAGCTGATGGATCACCACCCTTCCAGCTCTGCAGCTTTACAGGCATGGGACGCATGCCCGCCCGGCGGCCGAGGCTCGCAGGCGTCACGCGTCTCGCCGGGAAGTACCCCAAAGCGGCCGGCAGCCTCTCGGAGCGCCCCGTAGCGCCTCCGAGCGGCCGAAGCGACTGGGAGCGGCCCGGACGCGATCCTGGAAGCCATACGGAAACGGCAAGGAGCCGAACATGACGACCACGTGGAATGCCGCCGGAGGGCGCATCCAGACCACCGCCCGCGGCCGTGCCGTGCTCTCCCAGCCCCGCCTCAACCGGGGCACCGCCTTCACTCCCGAGGAACGGCGGACGCTGGGCCTGGTGGGCCTGGTGCCGCCGGCCGTGCTGACCCTGGAACAGCAGGCCGAGCGGGCGTACCAGCAGTACGCGGCGCAGCCGACCGACCTGGCCAAGAACGTCAACCTCACCGCGCTGCACGACCGCAACCAGGTGCTCTTCTACCGCCTGCTCTGCGACCGCCTCGACGAGATGCTGCCCATCGTCTACACCCCGACCGTCGGCAAGGCGATCCAGCGTTACAGCAACGAGTACCGGCGCCCGGCCGGCGTCTACCTGTCGGTGGACGCCCCGGAGGAGATCGAGGGCGCGCTCGGCGCAGCCGGCCTGGGACCGGACGACGTGGACCTGATCGTCGCCACGGACGGCGAGGCGATCCTCGGCATCGGCGACTGGGGCGTGGGCGGCATCGACATCTCGGTGGGCAAGCTCGCCGTCTACACCGCCGCCGCCGGCATCGACCCGGACCGCACCCTGGCGGTCATGCTGGACGTGGGCACCAACCGTCAGGAACTCCTCGACAACCCGCTCTATCTCGGCAACCGGCACCCGCGTGTGGACCGGGAGACGTACGACGCCTTCATCGACGCCTACGTCAGCACCGCCCGCCGGCTCTTCCCGAACGCCCTGCTGCACTGGGAGGACTTCGGTCCCGCCAACGCCCGCCGCATCCTGGAGCGTTACCGCCCGACCGAGTTCACCTTCAACGACGACATCCAGGGCACCGGCGCCGTCAACCTCGCCGCCGTGCTCTCCGGAGTGAAGGCCAGCGGGGTCCCGCTGCGCGACCACCGGGTCGTGATCTTCGGCGCGGGCACCGCCGGCATCGGCGTCGCCGACCAGCTGCGGGACGCCATGGTCGCCGACGGGCTGACCGCCGAGCAGGCCACCGCCCGCATCTTCGGCGTCGACCGCCACGGCCTGCTCACCGAGGAACAGCGGGACCTGCGCGACTTCCAGGTCCGCTACGCCCGTCCGGCCGCCGAGGTCGCCGGCTGGCAGCGGGACGAGACGGTGGGCGGCATCGCGCTGGCCGAGGTCGTCGCGCGGGTCCGGCCGACGGTGCTGATCGGCACCTCCGGGCAGGGCGGCTCCTTCACCGAGGAGGTCGTCCGCGCGATGGCCGCCCACGCCGAGCGCCCGATCATCCTGCCGATGTCCAACCCGACGGACCTGGCCGAGGCGGTCCCCGCCGATCTGCTGGCCTGGACCGACGGCCGCGCCCTGATCGCCACCGGCAGCCCGTTCCCGCCGGTCGAGCGGGACGGGGTCAGGTACCTGATCGGGCAGGCCAACAACGCGCTGGTCTTCCCGGGCCTCGGCCTCGGCGCGATCGTCGCCCGGGCCACCCGGGTCACCGACGGCATGCTGGTCGCCGCCGCGCACGCCGTCGCCGGGCAGACGGACGCCGACGGCCCCGGCGCGCCGATCCTGCCCCTCACCGACCAGCTGCGCGAGACCTCGGTGGCGGTCGCCGTGGCGGTGGCCCGGGCCGCGGCCGCCGACGGGGTGGCCGGCACGACCGTCGACGACTCCGTGGAGAAGCGGGTCAGGTCCGCCATGTGGGAGCCGGTGTACCTGCCCGTCGACGCGGTCTGACCGGCGTCCTGGGCGCTGTCCGGGGGGCGGCGGGCTCGCGGTGCCGGCCCGCCACCGCCTCGCCCGGCGCCGGCGCGTCCGGCCGGCCGGGGTGGCCGGCGAGCAGTTCATCGTGCTCGGGGCCGGTCACGGCCTGCGCGGGTCACCGAGCCCCGCCCCTGCGCCGTCAGGCCGGGCTCGGTTCTCCTGTCGCGGTCTCGAGGGCGGGGCCCGGCCCGAGGTCGGCCTCGGCGGCGGAGTAGGAGGAGGCGAAGGTGAACGCGCGCGCCGACGGGCCGTGCGCGCGCAGGTCCGCCAGCCGTGCCAGGGCCTCGCCGGCGGTCGGGAGGTGACCGGCGGGGATCCACCAGAGCACCAGATGCGCCTGGGCGTGCCGCTGGAACCATTCGCGGCGCCGCCGCATCACGTCCAGGTGCTCACTGCGGTAGGTGAAGTCCCACAGCGCCTCCCGGGTCTCCCACACCGTCAGGTTGACGATGACGTCCTCACCCGCCGGGCGCAGGGCGGTGGCGTCGGCAGCCCCCTGCTCCACGAGCCGCCACACGAAGCCGGGCGCGTCGTCGGCAGCGGCGTTGACCGTGTCGAGCATGTCGACGAACGGCGTCATGCGCGGGTCGTCGAGGGAGAAACGGAGCGTGGCGACGTTCAGCTGGGCGAGGTGAGCGGCGTACCCGGATGCGGTCATGGCCTCATGTCAGCACGCCCCCATTTCTATGTCAATCATCGTTGTCTTTAGAAAGCTCCAGGACCACACAGCACTCGCCGGGCCGGGCGTCCATACGGGCCCGGACGGGACCGCCGGCGCCGAGCAGCCCCTCCAGCAGCGCGAGGTTCATGCCGCAGACGAGCGGCGGAAAGCGTTCGGCCACGGCATGGAAGGGGCAGTTGCGCATACGGACGACCGGCGCCGCCGCCCCGGCCGCCGCTACGCCCGCCGCGGCGTCCCCGGCGTCCCCGGCGGCTTCCAGGTGCGGTTCGTAACCGCGGGCCGCGAGCAGCTCCATGGCCTCGTCGAGGCCGCGGCAGGGGGCCGCCGAGCCGCGCAGGACCTCGCCACGGCGGCGCGCGGCCGCGCAGAGCCCGGCGTCCAGACCGGCCTGCTCGGCGGCTTCGGCGAGCAGTTCGGCGGCGGTGCGGTAGTCGCGGGCGGGCAGCGACACGAGCCGTTCGCCCCGCGCCCGCGTGTACACCTTGGCGGGCCGGCCCGCCCCCGGTCCGGAGCGCCCGGTGAGGCGGCGGCTGCCGGTGTCGAGCAGTCCGGCCTCGGCCAGCCGGTCCAGATGGTGCGCGGCGAGCGTGCGCGCCACCCCGGTCGCCTCGGCGGCCTCGTTACGGCCGACCTCGCGGCCCTGCGCCGCCACGTACTCGTACAGCCGGCGTCGCACCGGATCCTGCAACGCCGCGATCGCGTCGATGTCGTCCACTCGGCCATTCTAGGAACAACACGGGTTGGAGATAGAAGGCCCCGGCCTCCGCCGTCCGGGCTCACGGCCCGCCCTCCCTGGCCCGCACGGCCTTCACCCCCGAACATCGGGAGCCTCGGGAGCGTCGGCATGCGCACGCCGAACAGGAAAAATGACGGCTCCGATGACGGGAAATTGATGGATTCGGGGGCTTCACCAAACCCTCCCGCGAACCTAGCGTTGCGAGCACGCCAAACGGCCTGGCCACCCGTCGTGCGAGACGGACCGGCGGCTCGGCGGCGGGCACGGTGGCGCTCGCCGGGGCCGAGGACGTGACGGCCGTACCGGGCGAAGCCCCCACTGGACCCATCGAAAGGCCACGGCATGACCACCCCACAGCTGAACCGGATCGCGGGCGCGCCCATCTCCTGGGGCGTGTGTGAAGTGCCCGGCTGGGGCTACCAGTTGACGCCGGAGCGGGTACTGAAGGAGATGCGCGAGGTCGGCCTGGCCGCCACCGAGTTCGGCCCGGACGGCTTCCTGCCCGCCGCCCCCGAGGCGATGGCCCGCGTCCTCGCCGACCACGACCTGCACGCCGTCGGCGGTTTCACCCCGCTGCTGCTGCACGTGCCCGGCCACGACCCGCTGCCCGAGGCCGAGCAGCTCCTGGCGGGCTACACCGCCTCGGACGCCGAGGTCCTCGTTCTCTCCGCCATCACCGGCCAGGACGGCTACGACTCCCGGCCCGAACTCGACGCGGACGGCTGGAAGCTGCTCCTGTCCAACCTCGACCGGCTGACCGCGCTGGCCGCCGAGCGCGGGATCCGCGCGGTCCTGCACCCGCACGTCGGCACGATGATCGAGAACGGCGACGAGGTCCGCCGGGTCCTGGAGCACTCGTCGATCTCCCTCTGCCTGGACACCGGCCACCTGCTCATCGGCGGCACGGACCCGGCCGAGCTGACCCGGCAGGCCCCCGAGCGGATCGCGCACACCCACATGAAGGACGTGGACGCCTCCCTCGCCGCCAAGGTCCAGTCCGGCCGCCTCACCTACACCGAGGCCGTCCGCGCCGGCATGTACCGCCCGCTGGGCGCCGGTGACGTCGACGTCGAGGCGATCGTCACGCACCTCGGCGCCCGCGGGTACGACGGCTGGTACGTCCTGGAACAGGACACCATCCTCACCGAAGAACCCAAGGAGAAGGGGCCGGTCGAGGACGTGTGGGCCAGCGCCGAGCACCTGCGCTCGGTACTGCGCGGCGTCGCGTAGCCCCCGGCGACGCGGCCGCCGCACGCGGCGGGTTCCTTCGGCCCGCCGGGAGTGGGGCGCCGCGCCGCGGCCGACGCCCGGCGGCGTTCTCGGCTCAGTCCTGGGCGCCGACGACGTTCTGGTCCCAGTCGATGACCGAGCCGGTCACCACCCCGCTGCGGTCGGACAGCAGGAAGACGACGAAGTCGGCGATCTCGTCGACCTGTCCGAGCTTGCCCATGGGCTGGGCCGCGGCGGCCCGCTCCCGCCAGTCGTCGCCCGCGCCGTGGAAGGCGCGCTGGACGGCGTCCTCGCCCTCGGTGTCCGTCCAGCCGATGTTGAGGCCGTTGATCCGGATCCGGTCCCAGCGGTGGGCGTGGGCCGCGTTGCGGGTCAGCCCGGCCAGCCCGGCCTTGGCCGCGGAGTACGGCGCCAGGAACGGCGGACCGCCGTGGGCGCAGTTGGAGATGATGTTGACGATGGTGCCGGGTGCCTCGCGGGCGACCATGTCGGCCACCGCCGCCTGCATCGAGAAGAACGGCGCCCGCAGGTTGACCGCCATGTGCTGGTCGAACAGCTCCGGCGTGGTGTCCAGGAGCGAGCCGCGGGACGTCAGTCCGGCCGCGTTGACCAGGCAGTCGATCCGGCCGTGCGCGTCCACGGTGCGCGCCACGCAGTCGCGCGCCTGCGCCGGGTCGGCGAGGTCCGCCCGTACGAAGAGCGCGCCGGTCTCATCGGCGAGCCGCTCGCCGGTCTCGGCCCGGCGGCCGGTGAGAACGACGGTCGCGCCCTCCCGTACGGCCGCCCGCACGATGCCGGCGCCGACGCCCTGGCTGCCGCCGTTGACCAGAACGACCTTGTCCTGAAGAAGTGCCATGAGTGGGGTGTCTCCCGTTCAGCCGCGCCGGCGTCCGGCGCCGTCCAGTCGGTCCTCAGCACACTGCATCCGCAGTCAAACGTCCTGTCAATAGGATGTCGTGTTTTACAGGCGGCACCCGCTGCTCCGACTTCACCACCGCCGAGCCACCCCGTCTTCGGCACCCCGGACGTGCAGGCGCTCGCTTCCGTTGTGACCGGGACTCATGGTTGGCACCTGAGGGCACGGAATCGATCCAACTGTTCCCGGGCGAGGCCTCCCTCACGTACGGGCGACGGACTTCAGATCCTGCGGGCGCCGCCTGAGCCCCACAAGGTGGCGGGCCGGGCACACGTGCCGGCCTTCGCGCCCCAGCACGGGCCGTGCCTGAGCGGCGCACGGCCCCGGACGGTGCCGGGAGGGGACGCCCGGCACCGTCCCCTTTTCTTGCCAGTCGGCGCGGAACATCACCAAAGCCGCAGAAAGAGAGCGCGAAGCTCACATCAGACGGTGAGGACGAGCTTGCCCTGGAGGTGACCGCCGTCGAGCAGCCGGTGTGCGTCGGCGACGCGCTCGAAAGGGAACGTCTCCTGCACGTGGACCCGGAGCCGGCCCTGTTCGACGAGTTCGGCGAGACCTCGCAGGGCGACCGGATCGGGGTCGACCGCGATACCGCTGAAGCGCATGCCGGCCGCCTCGTACCTCGCGATGAGCTCCGTGTCCTCCTCGGCGACCGCCGTCACCAGGTGACCGCCCGGGCGGAGCACTTCGAGCGACCGCTCGACGGTGTCGCCGCCGATCGTGTCGAGCACGACGTCGATGTCGCGGACCGCCTCGGTGAAGTCGACCGCCGTGTAGTCGATCACCTCGTCGGCGCCGACCCCCTCCACGAACGTCCGCTTGCCCCCGCTCGCGGTCGCGATCACGTGGGCCCCGAGTGCCTTCGCGATCTGGATCGCGACGTGGCCGACCCCGCCACCACCGCCGTGGACCAGGACACGGTCGCCCTCGGTCACGCCGCCGAGATCGACGAGGCCCTGCCACGCGGTCAGCCCGACGACCGGCAGCGCCGACGCCTCGACGTGCGAGAGCGACGCCGGCTTGCGTACCAGGTGCAAGGCCGGCGCCGACACGACCTCGGCGTACGCGTTCGCAGCCCGGGGGAACAGCGGCATCCCGAACACCTCGTCACCGGGCCTGAACCGCCATGTACCCGGCGCCTGTTCGACCACGCCGCTGATGTCCCAGCCGAGGACGAACGGAGGCCGGCCGATCAGCGGGAACTCGCCGGCGCGCAGCCGCGCCTCCAGCGGGTTCAGCCCGATCGCCTTGACTCGGACGAGAACCTCGGCCGGAAGGGGCCGGGGCTCGGGCGCGTCCACGACGGTGAGCACCTCGGGACCGCCGAGCGTCTCCTGGGTGATGACTCGCATGACTCTCCTGGCATTTCTGGGAGGGGGAGAGAACCACGCTAGGTTTCCGACAGGAACCAACAGGTACCTGTGGCGCAGGTTACTTTGGCGCCATGAGCGGTTTCGGTCCCGATGATTTCTTTCTCGCCGACTGTCCGGCGCGTCTGGCGGTCGAGCTGATCGCCGACAAGTGGACGGTGGTCGTGCTCTACGGCCTCAGCAAGGGCCCGGTGCGCCATGGCGAGCTGATCGGCCTGATCGGCGGCATCTCCCGCAAGATGCTCACCCAGACCCTCCGACGTCTCGAAGCGCACGGACTCGTCCACCGCCGCGCCTACTCCGAGGTGCCGCCCCGCGTCGAGTACGAGCTCACCCCGCTCGGGGCGACCCTGATCGGCCCGATCCACATGCTGACCGAGTGGGCGCGGGCGAACGGCGACGCGGTGCTCGACGCACTCGACACCGATCCCGAGCCGGTCGCCCACAACGGCTGAAGCCCCCGCCAGGGCCCGGAGCACTCCTCTCGACCGCTCCTCGGTGTCGGCCCGGCCGCGCTCGGCCTGAAGCCTGTCGATGCGTCGGGGCGATCTGCCGCCACAAGGGTGGTGGTCATGGCCACGACCACGAGCTTCTCACCTCAGGTGTGGTGCACGAGGTCAAGCGCGTGGTCTACGGCGGTCGCGACATCGCCGTCGGCGCGGGCCGGTCGTAGGCGCCGCCGAAGCCGGCATCCCGACAGAGCTGGACCTGCCCGATGATCTACGTCATGGTCATCGGCCGCCGACCGCACGCCCGCAGCGACGGGAGACCATGGAGCAGGCTCTGGAGCAGTTCGGCACCGGTGGGCAACGGCCTTGGCGGCGCGCTGTCACTCGTCGCGGCCGTACGCGGGTGCGATGCGGGTGAGTTGCTGCCCCGCGCGTCACAGGCTTCGCCCTGGCTGAGGTCGTCCACGGGCTTCCTTCCCTCAGGGAATGAGCAGGTCGGAATCTGAGCGCGTCGCCCGCCGCCGCATAGCCGCTCCGGAGCGCCTCTCGCAGCAGGTCGCCGCCTTTTCCAGACGGCTGACGGACCGGGGTCATGCCTGGGCCGTGGCAACTACGAAGCCGTCGACGGTGCCACGCTTCACCGGAGGATCTGCTGCCACTCCGCCACCTGAAGCCGGAAAGCCGACCCGCCCACGACGCCTCCGGTTCGTCACGCGGGGAACCCCGAATCGGCCATTGATCACTCGCGGAGGCGGCCACATCTCCGAAGGCGGTCGGACTCAGGCGGGCCACCCCGTCTTCGGCACCCCGGACGTGCAGGCGCCGCTTCCGTGCCGTCCCGGCCTACAACCCCACGATCTTGTTCCACCGCGTGGCGAACTCGACCCGTTCCTTCGACGTGATGTCGCGGGCGACGGCGAGGCGCTCGCGCATGCCCGTGTCGGGGAAGATCAGGGGGTTGTCGGCGAGGGCCGCGGTGTCCTTGTCCCTGGAGTCGGCGAGGACCTGCCGGGCGGCCGGGACGGGGCAGACGTAGTTGACCCAGGCGGCCAGTTCGGCGGCGACCTCGGGCGTGTAGTAGTAGTCGACGAGGCGTTCCGCGTTGGCCTTGTGGGCGGCGCGGTCCGGGATCATCAGCGAGTCCGACCAGAGCTCCGCGCCCTCCTCGGGGACGACGAAACGGATGTCGGGGTTGTCGGCCTGGAGCTGGATGACGTCGCCGGAGTAGGCCTGGCAGGCCAGGACGTCGCCGCTGACCAGGTCCTTGGTGTAGTCGTTGCCGGTGAAGCGGCGGATCTGGCCCCGGTCGACCTGCTGCTGCACCTCGTCGCAGACGCCGTAGAAGTCGTCGGCCGTCCACTTGGTGATGTCCACGCCGTTTCCCTGCATCAGCAGCGCGAACGCCTCGTCGAGGCCGGAGAGCAGGGTCACCCGGCCCCGGAGGTCGCTCGCCCACAGGTCCTTGACGTGCCGGATCTCGCGGCCCATCTTCCTGCGGTTGTACGCGATGCCGGTGATGCCCGACTGCCACGGCACGGTGCAGAGCCGGCCCGGGTCGAAGGCCGGGGAGCGCAGGAGCGGGTCCAGGTACTTCGCGACGTTCGGCTGGCGGGCGCGGTCCATCTTCTGGACCCAGCCGAGGCGGACGAACCGCGCGCACATCCAGTCGCTGATGACGATCAGGTCCCGGCCGGTGGACTGGTGGTTCATCAGCGCCGGGCTGATCTTGCCGAAGAACTCGTCGTTGTCGTTGATCTCCTCGATGTAGTCGACGGAGATCCCGGTGCGCTTCTCGAACGCGTCGAGGGTGGGCCGCCTGTCCGGGTTGCCGTCGTCCACGTCGATGTACAGCGGCCAGTTCGCGAAGACCAGTCTGGGGTCCCTGGCGGACAGGTCGCTCACGGCGCGGTCGTCGGCCTTGACGTACGCGGCCGGCACCCCGCAGCCGGCCAGGGCGCCGAGCGCGGCGGTGCCGCCGAGCGCGCGCAGCAGGGAGCGACGGGAGGACCCGGGCGTCTGGGAGGAGGTCTGGCGCACTTCTGAAGGATGTCGCCCCCGCCTGCCGACTGGCAATCGACGCAGCGTCGAGCCGCTTGACGCGGACCGGACACCTTGTCGACGGCCCGTGCCAACACCGGGTAAACATGTCCGGTCCCGGCGGCGACCCGCACCGCACAGCACTGCCCGGGGTACTGCTCGCCCCCGGGCAGTGCCACAGACGTGGGGGGGCTCAGCCCTCCAGCGACGTCATCACGTGCTTGATCCGGGTGTAGTCCTCGAACCCGTACCCCGACAGGTCCTTGCCGTACCCGGACTTCTTGAACCCGCCGTGCGGCATCTCCGCGACCAGCGGGATGTGCGTGTTGATCCACACGCAGCCGAAGTCCAGCTTCTTGGACATCCGCATCGCGCGCCCGTGGTCCTTGGTCCACACCGAGGACGCGAGGGCGTACTGGACGCCGTTGGCCCACTCCACGGCCTGGTCCTCGTCCGTGAAGGACTGGACGGTGATGACCGGGCCGAAGACCTCGTTCTGGACGATCTCGTCGTCCTGCCGGAGCCCGGAGACGACGGTCGGCGCGTAGAAGTACCCCTTGTCGCCGACCCGCTGCCCGCCGGTCTCGACCTTGGCGTGGGCGGGGAGCCGCTCGATGAAGCCGGAGACCTGCTTGAGCTGGTTCGGGTTGTTGAGCGGCCCGAACAGCACGTCCTCGTCGTCCGGCTGCCCGGTCTTCGTCTCGGCCGCGGCCTTCGCGAGCGCCGCCACGAACTCGTCGTGGATGGACTCCTGGACGAGGACCCGGGTCGCCGCCGTACAGTCCTGGCCGGCGTTGAAGAAGCCCGCGACGGAGATGTCCTCGACGGCCTTGGCGATGTCGGTGTCCTCGAAGACGACGACCGGCGCCTTGCCGCCCAGCTCCAGGTGGACGCGCTTGAGGTCCTTGGACGCGGACTCGGCGACCGACATGCCGGCCCGTACCGAACCGGTGATGGAGGCCATGGCCGGGACCGGGTGCTCGACCATCAGGCGGCCGGTGTCCCGGTCGCCGGTGACGACGTTGAAGACGCCCTTGGGGAGGATCTCCCCGATGATCTCGGCGATCAGGACGGTCGACGCCGGGGTGGTGTCCGACGGCTTCAGCACGACGGTGTTGCCCGCGGCGATCGCCGGGGCGAACTTCCACACGGCCATCATCATCGGGTAGTTCCAGGGCGCGACCTGCGCGCAGACGCCGACGGGCTCGCGGCGGATGATGGAGGTCATCCCCTCCATGTACTCACCGGCCGACCGGCCCTCCAGCATCCGGGCCGCGCCGGCGAAGAACCGGATCTGGTCGACCATCGGCGGGATCTCCTCGGAGCGGGTGAGCCCGGTCGGCTTGCCGGTGTTCTCCACCTCCGCCGCGATGAGGTCCTCGGCCCGCTCCTCGAACGCGTCCGCGATCTTCAGCAGGGCCTTCTGCCGTTCGGCCGGGGTGCTGTCCCGCCACGCCGGGAAGGCCGCGGCGGCGGCCGCCATCGCGGCGTCGACGTCCGCCGGCCCGGACAGCGGGGCCGTCGCGTACGCCTCGCCGGTCGCGGGGTTGACCACCTCGGTGGTCCGCCCGTCGGCGGCGTCCCGGAACTCACCGTCGATGTAATTGCGCAGACGACGCAGCTCGGTGCTCACTGCCGGCCCTCCAAGTTCGGGTGTCCATTCGCTGAGACACCCACAGTAATCCGAGATCCCACGTTTTCAACACCCCCACGGCGGCCACTTCTGCGAAATCCGCAATCCACGCCACCCCAAACAACGAATTTCATCGATGCGGCCTTGCGGAACCGTCGAGACGTCGTGCACAGTGTGCTCGTGGCCAGTCGAAGCGCAGACCAGAGGGACTCGTCCCGCGAGTCCAGGAACGGCACCCCCCAGCTGGACGCCGTCTCCCTCGCCATCATCCAGCAGCTCCAGGAGGACGGCCGCCGTCCGTACGCCGCGATCGGCAAGGCCGTCGGCCTGTCGGAGGCGGCCGTGCGCCAGCGCGTCCAGAAGCTGCTGGACCAGGGCGTCATGCAGATCGTCGCCGTCACGGACCCGCTCACCGTGGGCTTCCGCCGGCAGGCGATGGTCGGCATCAACGCCGAGGGCGATGTCGAGTCGATCGCGGACGCGCTGACCGGCATGTCGGAAGTCGAGTACGTGGTGATGACCGCGGGCTCGTTCGACATCCTCGCGGAGATCGTGTGCGAGGACGACGACCACCTGCTGGACGTCATCAACAAACGCATCCGGGCACTGCCCGGCGTGCGCTCCACCGAAAGCTTCGTCTATCTGAAGCTGAAGAAGCAGACCTATATGTGGGGAACCCGATAACCGTGACCCAGAAGGACCTCAGCCGCACCGCGTACGACCACCTGTGGATGCACTTCACCCGCATGTCCTCGTACGAGAACTCGCCCGTCCCGACCATCGTCCGGGGCGAGGGCACCTACATCTACGACGACAAGGGCAAGCGCTACCTCGACGGTCTCGCCGGTCTGTTCGTGGTCCAGGCCGGTCACGGCCGCACGGAACTCGCCGAGACCGCCTTCAAGCAGGCCCAGGAGCTGGCGTTCTTCCCGGTGTGGTCGTACGCCCACCCGAAGGCCGTCGAGCTGGCGGAGCGGCTGGCCGACCACGCGCCCGGCGACCTGAACAAGGTCTTCTTCACCACCGGCGGCGGCGAGGCCGTCGAGACCGCCTGGAAGCTCGCCAAGCAGTACTTCAAGCTCCAGGGCAAGCCGACCAAGTACAAGGTCATCTCCCGCGCGGTCGCCTACCACGGCACCCCGCAGGGCGCCCTGTCGATCACCGGCCTGCCGGCCCTGAAGGCTCCCTTCGAGCCCCTCGTCCCCGGTGCCTTCAAGGTCCCGAACACCAACATCTACCGCGCCCCGATCCACGGTGACGACCCGGAGGCCTTCGGCCGCTGGGCCGCCGACCAGATCGAGCAGCAGATCCTCTTCGAGGGCCCGGACACCGTCGCCGCGGTCTTCCTGGAGCCGGTCCAGAACGCGGGCGGCTGCTTCCCGCCCCCGCCCGGCTACTTCCAGCGCGTGCGCGAGATCTGCGACCAGTACGACGTGCTGCTCGTGTCCGACGAGGTCATCTGCGCCTTCGGCCGCCTGGGCACGATGTTCGCCTGTGACAAGTTCGGCTACGTCCCGGACATGATCACCTGCGCCAAGGGCATGACCTCGGGCTACTCCCCGATCGGCGCGTGCATCGTCTCCGACCGCGTCGCCGAGCCGTTCTACAAGGGCGACAACACCTTCCTGCACGGCTACACCTTCGGCGGCCACCCGGTCTCCGCGGCGGTCGGCCTCGCCAACCTCGACCTGTTCGAGCGCGAGAACCTCAACCAGCACGTCCTCGACAACGAGGGTGCCTTCCTCTCCACGCTCCAGAAGCTGCACGACCTGCCGATCGTCGGCGACGTCCGCGGCAACGGCTTCTTCTACGGCATCGAGCTCGTCAAGGACAAGGCCACCAAGGAGTCCTTCAACGACGAGGAGACCGAGCGCGTCCTGTACGGCTTCCTCTCCAAGGCCCTGTTCGAGAACGGCCTGTACTGCCGTGCCGACGACCGCGGCGACCCGGTCGTCCAGCTCGCCCCGCCGCTGATCTCCAACCAGGAGACCTTCGACGAGATCGAGCAGATCCTGCGCGCCACCCTCTCGGAGGCGTGGACGAAGCTCTGATCATCGGAGCAGCGGTCTGATCCGGCCCCGGCGCCGTCCGTTCGAGTGAGAACGGCGGCCCGGGGCCGTGTGCTGTCCGGGCTCCAGCCCCGACCTTGCCTAGCGTGCACGTGACCGACCGGCCCAGCCTTTCGTTCCCCCGCGCGTGGGATGGCACGGCAAACGGATCAGAACCGAGGTGTACGCCCATGGAGGCCCCGCCGGACAACGACGTGCTGTGGGCACGCTCCCTGCACTTCCGCCACCAGGACGGCTCGCCCGGCATCTCCGGTGTCTCGCTCGGCGTGCGGGAGGGCGAGATCCTCGCCGTCAGCGGCCCGCGCGGCAGTGGCAAGACGACGCTGCTGAGGTGCCTGGCCGGTCTGGTCCCGGCGCAGGGCGGCGAGGTCTGGTTCAACAGCAAGGCCGTGCACCGGATGGGCCCGTTCGCCCGCGAACGGCTGCGCCGCGACTGCTTCGGCTGGATCGACCCGGCCCCGACGCTCGTCCCCGAGCTGAACGTCTGGGAGAACACGGCCCTGCCGCTGATGCTGCGCGGGACCGGCCGGCGCCGGGCCAAGGTGGCGGCGCTGGAGTGGCTGGAGCGCCTCGACGTCGGCGACAAGGCCCGCAAGCACCCGGCCGAGCTCCAGCAGGCCGAACGCCAGCGCGTCTCCATCGCCCGTGCCCTGGCCCCCGCCCCCACGGTCCTCTTCGCGGACGAGCCGACGGCCCCGCTGCACCGCGCCGACCGCGCCCATGTCCTGCGCACCCTCACCACGGCGGCCCGTTCGCACGGCATCACGGTCGCCCTCGCCACGCACGACGCGGAGACGGCGGCCCTTGCCGACCGCAAGGTCGCGCTCCTGGACGGCCGCCGGGTGAACACGGTCCACCTGCCGCCGGTCGCCGAAGCGGAAGGCCGGGCCGCGTGCTCGCTCTCCGCCTGACCCTCCCCGCCCGGCCGGCCGTGCACCTGCGCCGCCTCCTGGTGGCCGCGGCGGCCGCCGGCACCGGCTTCCTGCTGCTGTCCGCCCTCGGCTACGGGCTGACCCACCCGGCCCACTCGACGGCGGCGCTCCTGCGCCTGTCCTGGTGCGCGGTCCCGCTCGCCGCCACGGTGCACCTCGCGGTCGCGGTGGCCCGCACCGACCCCGGCGCCAAGCCGCGCTCCGGTCTCTCGGCGTTCGGCCTCGGTCCGGCCCGCCTGATGGCGGTCGCCGCCCTCAACACGGCCGTCGCCTGTGCCCTGGGCTGCCTGCTGGCGCTTCTGTTCTTCCTCCACCTGCGTGGCGACCCCACGGGCATGCCCTTCGGCGGCGCGGCGAAGGACTTCCTGGCCGTCCACAGGTCGCTGCCCCTCCCGGCGGCCCTGACTCTCCTCACGGTCCCCCCGGTACTGGCGTCCAGCGCGGTGGCCCTCGCGCTCCGCCCACGAGACGTCCCCGCCCCGGCGGCCCGCCCGCACACCCCCGGCCGCTTCGGCACCCTCACCCGGAAAAGGACCACCGAATCCTTCGGCGCCTACGGCCGCTTCGGCGCCCGCCTCTTCACCCGCCCACCCCAGCCGACCCGCGCCCCGGCGGAGAACGGCACCCAGCCACCCCTCCACCCCGTGCGCGGCGCCCAGCCGTCGCTTCATCCCGCGGGCAGTCGTGCCGCCGGGGCGACGGGGGTCCCCCCGCGCGAGGAAAGCCGAGCGTGGGGGCCGGTGGGCGCTGGGGACACCCCCTCTGGGGCAGGCACCCAGCAAGCGCCGGTGAGCGAATCCCACCCCGCCCCTGCCGACCTTGCCGACGACACCCCGGCCCCCCTCCCCGACTTCCCCTACCTCCCCACCGCCCCGCCCCCCGGCCTCCCCTGGGGCATCGCCGTCCTCGCCGCGGGCCTCGCCGCGGAGTCCTACGCCGGCCTCGACGAGACCGCCCCGCACACCACCCTCCCCGGCGGCCTGGCGGGCGGCCCGGCCGGCGTCCTCGCCGGGTGGGCCCTCACCGCTCTCGGCGTGATCCTCGCCGCCCCGGGCCTCACCCACCTCTGCGGCCACCTCCTGCAGGCCGTCCGCCCCGGCGCCCGCCGCCTCCTCGCCGGCCGTGTCCTGATGGCGGAGGCCACCCGCGTCGGCCGCCCCCTCGGCGTCGTCGGCGCGGTGGCGTCGGCCGGGTTCGCGGCCACCACGGTCTACGGCTACGGCGGGACCGCCGGCTTCGGCCCCCTCACCGCCCTCGGCGTCCTGGTGGTGGCGGGCTGCACGGTCGCCACCCTGCTCATCGCCGCCGCGGAGGCCCGCCAGTTCCGCGCGGAGACCACCGCTGCCCTGCTCCGCCTCGGCGCCCCGGCGGCCATGCTGCGGGCCGCGGCGGCCCTGCGCGCCGGGACCCTGCTGATCTTCTTCGGCGCCCTCACCCTGCTGATCGCCGAGCTCGCCGCGCTCCCGCTCGCACGCTGAAAAATCCGTACGAAAAAAATCCGCACCCGGCGATGACTTTCGCCGCGCCCCCCGGTCTACCCCCGCGAACGACATGACACCCCGAGGGAGAGACCGCCATGTACCAGCAGATGATCTTCGTGAACCTGGCCACCGACGACGTCGCCGCGTCGCGGAAGTTCTTCACGGAGCTCGGCTACTCGATCAACCCGCAGTTCAGCAACGACGACTGCTCCTGTGTCGTGATCAGCGACACGATCATCGCGATGCTGCTGAGCAAGCAGCGCTACGCCGACTTCACGAAGAAGGAGATCGCCGACTCGACGAAGACCAGTGAGGTGCTGATCTGCCTGAGCGCGGAGAGCCGTGAGAAGGTCGACGAGCTGGTGGAGAAGGCGGTCGCGGCCGGCGGCACGGCGCATGACGACGTCCAGGACCAGGGCTTCATGTACGGCCGTTCCTTCGACGACCTCGACGGCCACAGCTGGGAGGTCGTGTGGATGGACCCGGCGGCGGTGCAGGGCTGACGCCTGCCTAGCATGGGCGGGTGCATCCGACACCCGCCCAACCGCGCCCCGAGCACCCGCACCACCGGGCCGCCCGCGACCGTGAGATCGAGTCCCTCGCCGAGTTCGACGAGGTTGTCGCCACCCACGGCACACTCGGCCAGTACCGGGTTCAGGCCGTCGATCTGACGGACCGTACGGACGTCCTGCTGACCACCGACACCGCCGGCGCCGTGTTCCTCGGCTGCCCGATGTCCCCGGAGGCCGCCGCCCGGATCGGCGCGTCCGGCGCACTGGTGTTCCCGCCGGTCCCGGACCTCCCCTTCGACCCGTACCGCCCCTTCGTCCACTCACCCGAGGAACTGTTCGAATCGCTCGACGCGGGCTACGAGGCGACCCCGGACGCGCGTTCGTACGCCTGGTTCCGGCAGACCACGGCGGACGGTGACATATTCGCCTCGATGCTGCGCTCGATCCACGACGACGCGGTCTCCGACGCGCTGGACGAACTCCTCGTCGGCGCCCGCGTGGTGGGCGTGATGGGCGGGCACGCCATGGCGCGCGGCACCGCGGAGTACGCCGGTGCCGCCCGGCTGGGCCGGGAGCTCGCGCGGGACGGCTTCATGGTGGCGACCGGCGGCGGGCCGGGCGCGATGGAGGCGGCGAACCTCGGCGCGTACGCGGCACCCTTTGACGACGGGATGCTCGACGAGGCCCTGGAACTCCTCGCCAAGGCGCCGTCGTTCCGGCCCTCGATCACCGACTGGGCGGGCGCCGCCTTCGAGGTCCGCGAGCGCTGGCCGGACGGTGGTCCGTCGGTCGGCATCCCCACCTGGTTCTACGGCCACGAGCCGCCGAACGCCTTCGCCGCGTACATCGCCAAGTACTTCGCCAACGCCACCCGCGAGGACGGCCTGCTGGCCCGCTCCAACGCCGGTGTGGTGTTCCTGCCGGGCGCCGCCGGGACCGTACAGGAGATCTTCGACAACGCGACGCCCAACTACTACGAGTCGCGGGGCGAGCCGACCCCGATGGTGCTCGTGAACGAGGCGCACTGGAGCGAACGGCTGCCGGCCTGGCAGTTGCTGACCTCGCTCGCGGGGGAGCGGGCAATGGCGTCCCGTATCGCCCTGGTTGACCGGATCGAGCAAGCTTCACAAGCGCTGAAACGTCTCAGCGATTAATGAGCGGGTAAAGTCAACGCCCGTGGACCACATATGCATTGACACTGCTTACGGAGCGCTTATAGACCTGTGAGCCTCTTGGGGATTCTGATGCCTCACCGCACCGTCGCGTCAATTCCCTCTATACCCCCCAGTTATGCACTCAGTAAGGACAAACGTGTCCATATCCCGCCGCAGTGCACGCCGTTCCGTGCGCATCCTGGGTGTTGCCTCCGCGTCGGCCGCGCTGGTCCTGGGCGTCTCCAGCAGCGCCCTCGCGTGCAACATCTCCGAGTTCTCGGCCGAAGCCAAGTGCGACGGCGCCAAGGGCGTCATCACCGTCACCGACGTCGACGCCTCCGGTACGAACGCGATCGTGTCCGTCTTCTTGGAGGAGAACGGCGCGGACGCGAAGAAGGTGGGCCAGCAGAACGTCAAGGGTTCGAGCAAGGGTGTCGCCATCACCTTCGCCGAGAACTGGGCCCCGAACGCCGTCTACCGCATTCATGTCAAGGCCGGCAACCAGGTCGACGCGGACATCAAGGAAAACCTGACCACCCCCTCCACCGCCTGCTCCACCGACGAAAGCTCCAGCCCTTCCCCGTCGGAGTCGGCCACCCCGTCGCCGTCGGCGTCCGAGTCCACCCCGGCCGAGTCGGACTCCCCGGCCCCGTCGGCCTCGGACAGCACCACCGCCCCGGCGAGCACGTCGGACAACGCCCCCTCCCCGGCCGTCGGTGAGTCGAACCTCGCCGAGACCGGCGCCAACTCCAACACCGGCCTGATCGCCGGTATCGCGGCCACGCTGGTCGTGGTCGGCGGTGGCGCGGTGTGGTTCGGCATGCGCCGTCGTGGGGCGCACAGCGGCAACTGACGCGCCTCTCACCCTTACACGGCCGAGGCCCGCCCCCCGTATCCCCCGGGGGCGGGCCTCGGCCGTACCCGTGAAGGCCTCAGTCCAGAACGACGGTCTCCGCCGCGTCGAACTCCACGCCCACCGCGTCCCCGGCCCCGGGCGCCGACCGCAGCGCGCAGGCCGCCTCCAGGCGGGGGCCGTCCTGGGGCTGGAGGTGGACCGTGACGTGCGTGCCCTTGAAGGTGCGGGCGGCCACCGTGCAGGGCAGTCCCGCGTCGGCGGCGACCAGCCGGACGCCGGCCGGCCGGACGAGCACGGTCCGCGTCCCCTGCCCTGAGCCCTCGGGCACCGGTACCTTCCCCCACGGCGTCACCGCGACCGTGCCCTCGACGGTCGCCGGGACCACGTTGTCGAAGCCGAGGAAGCGGGCCACGAACTCGTCCGCGGGCCGCTGCCAGACGTCCAGGGGCGTACCGGACTGGGCGATCCGTCCGTCCCGCATCACGACCACCCGGTCGGCCAGCGCGAAAGCCTCGCCCTGGTCGTGCGTCACGGCGAGCACGGTCGTACCCAGCCGCCCGAACAGCTCACGCAGTTCGACCACCAGCCGCTCCCGCAGCGAGCGGTCGAGCTGCCCCAGCGGTTCGTCGAGCATCAGCAGCCGGGGCCGGGGCGCCAGCGCCCGGGCGAGCGCCACCCGCTGCTGTTCCCCGCCGGAGAGCCCGGCGACGGCCCGCCGGGCCGCCCCCGGAAGCCCCACCAGCGCGAGCAACTCACCGACCCGCTCGGCCTGTTCCGCCTTCCCGGCGCCACGCATCCGCAGCCCGAAGGCCACGTTCGCGCCCACGTCCCGCTGCGGGAAGAGCTGATGGTCCTGGAACATCAGCCCGACCCCCCGCTGGTGCGCCGGCACCCGCGCCTGGTCGTGCCCGTCGAGCAACACCCGCCCGGAAGCCAGCGGTTGCAGCCCGGCCACCGCCCGCAACAGCGTCGACTTGCCGCTTCCGCTGGGCCCGAGCACGCACACCACCTCGTGCTCGGCCACCTTCAGGCCGACGGCGTCGAGCACCGCCCGCCCGCCGAACCGCACGGTGGCCGCGTCGAGAGTCAGCAGCATCAGAACTCCCCCGTCCGGTCGGTCCGCAGCCGCTCGAGAACCAGCAGCGCCACCGCGCACACCACCATCAGAATCGTGGAAAGGGCCATCGCCTGGCCGTAGTTGAGGTCACCGGGGCGGGACAGCAGCCGGGCCACCGCCACCGGCAGGGTCGGGTTGTCGGGCCGCGCGATGAACACGGTCGCCCCGAACTCCCCCAGCGACACCGCGAAGGCGAAGCCCGCGGCGATCAGCAACGCCCGCCGCACCATGGGCAGATCGACCTCCCGCCACACCCGCCAGGGCGACGCCCCGAGCACGGCCGCCGCCTCCCGCAGCCGCTCGTCCACGGCCCGCAGCACGGGCAGCATGGTCCGCACGACGAAGGGCACGCCGACCAGCGCCTGCGCCAGCGGGACGAGGATCCAGGACTGGCGCAGATCCAGCGGCGGCCTGTCGAGCGCGATCAGGAACCCGAATCCGACGGTCACGGCGGACACCCCGAGCGGCAGCATCAGCAGCGCGTCGAACCCCCGTACCAGCCGCCCCGCGTCCCGCCGGGCCAGCGCGGCGGCGGCGAGCCCGCCGATCACCACCGCGACGGCGGTGGCCGCGACCGCGTACTCCAGGGAGTTGGCCACCGACTCGATCGGCGCGACCAGGAAGGTCCCGCCGTCGGCGTCGCCCAGCGCCCGGTAGTACCCGAACCCCCCGTCCAGCGACCGCCGTACCAGCACGGCCAGCGGCAGCACGAGGAGTACGGCGATGGTGGCGAGGACCCCGCCGAGCAGCGCCCACTGCCCCGCCCCGCGCGGACGGCGGGCCGTCACCGACGGGTCCACCAGCCGGAGCGCGCTCTCCCGCCGCCGTACCGTCCAGGCGTGCACGGCCAGGATCGCGCCGACCGCGGCGAACTGCACGAGGGTGAGGACGGCGGCCGTGGAGAGGTCGAAGATCTCGGAGGTCTCCCGGTAGATCTCCACTTCGAGGGTGGCGAACGTCGGCCCGCCGAGGATCTGCACCACGCCGAAGGAGGTGAAGGTGAACAGGAACACCATCAGCGCGGCGGCGGCCACGGCGGGCGCGAGCGCGGGCAGGGTGACCTTCCGCCAGGCGGCCGCCGGGGAGGCGCCGAGCATCCGGGCGGCCTCCTCCTGCCGGGGGTCCAGCTGGGCCCACAGACCGCCCACGGTCCGTACCACGACCGCGTAGTTGAAGAAGACGTGCGCCAGCAGGATGGCCCAGACGGTGGTGTCGAGCCGTACCCCCCACAGTTCGTCCAGCAGTCCGCCCCGCCCGACGAGCGCGAGGAAGGCGGTCCCCACCACGACCGTCGGCAGTACGAAGGGAACCGTCACGACGGCCCGCAGCACCTGCCTGCCCGGGAAGTCGAGGCGGGCGAAGACATAGGCGGCGGGCAGCGCTGCCAGCAGGGTGAGCGCGGTGGAGGCGAGCGCCTGCCAGGTGGTGAACCAGAGCACGTGCCGGATGTCGGACTGCCCGACGACGTCGGCGATCCTCCCGAACCGCCACGCCCCGTCGGCCTTCAGCCCGCGCGTGACGATCGCCGCGACCGGCCAGGCGAAGAAGACGCCGAAGAACGCGACGGGCACGGCCAGCAGACCGAGCCGCGCCGCGCTCCCCGAACGGCCCTTGCCGGGCGCTACTTCAGTACGAGTGACGTCCACGTCTTGACCCACTGGTCACGGTTGGCGGCGATCTTCGCGGGCGCCATGGTCTCGGGGTCCTTCGCGGCGGGACCGTACTTCGTGAACTCGGCGGGCACGCTCGCCCCTTCGACCACCGGGTACACGAACATGTTCAACGGCATGTCCTCCTGGAACTCCCTGGAGACCAGGAAGTCGATGAACGCCTTGCCGCCCTTGGTGTTCTTCGCGTTGCTCAGCAGCCCGGCGAACTCGATCTGCCGGAAGCAGGTACCGGTCGCGACGCCGGTGGGCGCGGTGCTGGGCTTCGGGTCGCCGTAGATCACCTCGGCGGGCGGGGAGGAGGCGTACGACACCACGAGCGGCCGGTCTCCCTTGGCCTTCTTGCCGCCGGCCGAGCCGGAGAACTCCTCGTTGTAGGCCTGCTCCCAGCCGTCGACGACCTTGACGCCGTTGGCCTGGAGCTTCTTCCAGTAGTCCGGCCAGCCGCTGTCCCCGTACCGGGCGGCGGACCCGAGCAGGAAGCCGAGCCCCGGTGAGGAGGTGGCCGCGTTCTCGGTGACGAGGAGGTTCTTGTACTGCGGCTTGACGAGATCGGCGTACGACGTCGGCGGGGTCAGCTTGTGTTCGCTGAAGTACGCCTTGTCGTAGTTGACGCAGATGTCGCCGTAGTCGACGGGCGTGACCCTGTGCTCGGCCGCGTCAAGCTGGTACGCCTTGCCGACCCGGTCGAGGCCCTTGGCCTCGTACGGCTGGAAGAGACCGTTGTCGAGGGCGCGGGAGAGCAGGGTGTTGTCGACGCCGAAGAAGACGTCGCCCTGCGGGTTGTCCTTGGTCAGGATCGCCTTGTTGACGGCCTGTCCGGCGTCGCCGTCCTTGAGGACCTTCACCTGGTAGCCGGACTGCTTCTCGAAGTCCTGGAGCACGTTCTTGGAGACGGCCCACGAGTCGTGGCTGACCAGGGTGACGGTCTTGGAGTCGGCCTCGGTACCCGATGACGAGCACGCGGACAGCGTGACGAGACCGAGCCCTACGGCCACGGCCACGAAGGTCTTGGTGTGCACTGGTGTTTTCCTCCTGGGGCGGACCAGGAAGAGACGCGGCCCCGCCCGGGAACCCGGGCAGGGCGCAACAGCTTGAGTGATGACCGAACTTCCTACCCAGAATGACCTGGGCGAGGTTCAGAGGGTCTGCGGCCCGATTGCCGCACTCTCAGCGCTGTGGCGCTCCCCTGTCGGAATATGAAGATGTGTCGTACGGCCCTCAGATTACCTCTCGGTGGCCGCGAGCTGACCACAGGCGCCGTCGATCTCCTGCCCACGGGTGTCCCGGATCGTCACCGGCACACCGTGCGCCTCGATCGCCGCGACGAACGCCTTCTCGTCCTCCGGCCGCGACGCGGTCCACTTCGAACCCGGCGTGGGGTTCAGCGGGATGAGGTTGACGTGCACGGGCTTGCCCCTGAGCAGGCGGCCCAGCCGGTCACCGCGCCACGCCTGGTCGTTGATGTCGCGGATGAGCGCGTACTCGATCGACAGGCGCCGCCCGCTCTTCTCGACGTACTCGAACCCGGCGTCGAGGACCTCGCGCACCTTCCACCGCGTGTTCACGGGGACGAGGGTGTCGCGCAGTTCGTCGTCGGGGGCGTGCAGGGAGATCGCGAGCCGGCACTTGAAGCCCTCGTCGGCGAACCGGTGGATGGCCGGGACCAGTCCGACGGTCGAGACGGTGATCCCGCGCTGCGAGAGGCCGAGCCCGTCCGGGGCGGGGTCGGTGAGCGCCCGGATGGCTCCGACGACCCGCTTGTAGTTGGCGAGCGGCTCGCCCATCCCCATGAAGACGATGTTCGACAGCCGCGCGGGTCCGCCGGGCACCTCGCCGTCCCTGAGCGCCCGCATCCCGTCGACGATCTGGTGGACGATCTCGGCGGTGGACAGGTTACGGTCCAGCCCCGCCTGACCGGTCGCGCAGAACGGGCAGTTCATCCCGCAGCCCGCCTGCGAGCTGATGCACATGGTCACCCGGTCCGGGTAGCGCATCAGCACCGACTCGACGAGCGTCCCGTCGAACAGCCGCCACAGCGTCTTGCGTGTCGTCCCCTCGTCGGTCGACAGATGCCGTACGACCGTCATCAGCTCGGGGAACAGCGCCTCCCGCAGCTTGTCCCGCGAGCCGGCCGGGATGTCCGTCCACTGCTCGGGGTCCTGCGCGTACCGCGCGAAGTAGTGCTGCGAGAGCTGCTTGGCACGAAACGGCTTCTCCCCGACCTCGGCCACCGCGTCCTTGCGCTCGGCGGGCGAGAGATCAGCGAGATGCCGCGGCGGCTTCTTGGCTCCGCGCGGCGCGACGAAAGTGAGTTCTCCGGGCTTGGGCATGGTGGTACCAGTGTCGCAGATCAATTCAGGTGGCCCGCGACCGTGCGTTCGGAGGCCGCCCAGGTCAGTGTCGAGGGCCGCGCAGGTCAAAGTCGGGGAGCCCCCGCCCTGCGAAGGACGGGGGCTCCCTGACGACAGCTGTACGCCGGCCGCTGCCGACGTGCGTCTGGGTGCGTCTGGGTGGATCAGCCACTCCCCACGAACAGCACCATCAGCAACCACACCACCGGAGCCGTCGGCAGCAACGAGTCCAGTCGGTCCATGATGCCCCCGTGGCCCGGCAGCAGCGTGCCCATGTCCTTGATGCCCAGGTCGCGCTTGATCATGGACTCGCCAAGGTCGCCGAGGGTGGCGCTGGCCGCGACCGCGAGGCCCAGCAGCAGGCCCTGCCACCAGGTGCCGTCGTCGATCAGGAACTGCATGCACAGCGCGCCCGCGACCATCGCGAACAGCACCGCGCCGACCAGGCCTTCGCGGGTCTTGCCGGGGCTGATGCGCGGGGCGAGCTTGTGGGTGCCGAAGCGCCAGCCGACCGCGTAGGCGCCGGTGTCGCTGACCACCGTGAGGAGCAGGAAGGTCAGCACCCGGAAGGGGCCGTCCTCGGCGGTGAGCATCATCGCGACGAACGTCGCCAGGAACGGGACGTAGAACGCCGCGAAGAGGCCGGCGGTGACGTCCCTGAGATAGCCCTCCGGCGGTTCCGTCATCCGCCAGACCAGAACCGCGAGCCCGGTGAGCGCCAGGGCGACCCAGGCGCCCTCGGCACCCCGGGCGTAGCCGGCCACCACCATCGCCGCGCCGCCGAGTGCCAGCGGGACCAGCGGCGCCTTGATGCCCTTGCGCTCCTGGAGCCTGCTGGTCAGCTCCCACAGGCCGACCACGACCGCGACCGCCACGACACCGACGAAGACGGCCTTGACGACGAACAGGGACGCCACGATCACGACGCCGAGTCCGACGCCGACCCCTATGGCCGCGCCCAGATCGCGTCCCGCGCTCTTCTTCTGCGGCGCGGGCGCCGGCTGGGGGACGTCGGGCATGGGCTCCTGATTCTGCGGCGCCGCCGCGTACGGCAGAGGCTGCGCCGGCGATGCGTCGTTGCGGAACGTCTCGTCTCGGAACAGAGGGCCGCTCAGCCGAGCGGCCCCCCGGTCGTCGTCCTGGTCCGAGCCGTACGCGGGTACGTCGTCGGGCACGACGGGCATGGGGCGAGTCTGCTGCGCGCTGTGCGCATCGTACGTGGGACCCGCCGGGACGGCTCCCTGGACATGCCCCTGGTCATAACCGTGGGCACGACCGGGGTCGTACCCCTGGCCAGGACCCTGGGCCGGGCCGGGGACGTACCCCTGGCCGGGGCCGGGGCCGTACCCCTGCCCGGCGTCCGGCCCGTGGCCCTGACCGTGGTCGTACCCGTGGCCCATGCCCTGATCGGTCGGTCCCCAGTACCCGGCCGGTGATCCGGCCTGCCCGGCATGCGGCCCGGCGTGCGGCGGGGCTCCCCAGGATGAGTCGCTCATCAGACTTCGAGAAGCTCCGCTTCCTTGTGCTTGAGGAGCTCGTCCACCTGCGCGACGTACTTCGCGGTGGTGTCGTCGAGCTCCTTCTCTGCGCGGCGGCCCTCGTCCTCGCCGACCTCGCCGTCCTTGATCAGCTTGTCGATCGCGTCCTTGGCCTTGCGGCGCACGGAACGGATGGACACCCGGGAGTCCTCCGCCTTGCTCTTGGCGACCTTGATGTAGTCGCGGCGGCGCTCCTCGGTGAGCTCGGGGAACACCACCCGGATGATGTTGCCGTCGTTGCTCGGGTTGACGCCCAGGTCCGAGTCGCGGATGGCCTGCTCGATGTTGCGCAGGGCCGTCTTGTCGAACGGGGTCACGACCGCCATGCGCGGTTCCGGCACGGAGAACGAGGCCAGCTGGTTGATCGGCGTCGGCGCGCCGTAGTAGTCGGCCACGATCTTGTTGAACATCGCCGGGTGCGCACGGCCGGTGCGGATCGCGGCGAAGTCCTCCTTGGCGACCACGACGGCCTTCTCCATCTTCTCCTCGGCTTCGAGGAGGGTCTCTTCGATCACCACTTGCTCCTGCGTGTCTTGAGTAAGGCCCGGCTGCGGTTCCGTTGCGGGGCGGCGGCCGGCTGCGTCGCGTCTTCTTTCCCCGACGTTTCCCGACCGGCATGTCATTGTCCATCCCCCGGTCAGGGCGCGTCAGGCGGTGCCGGTCAGTCCCGGCTGCCGTGTTCACCCACCAGCGTGCCGATCTTCTCACCCTTGACGGCACGCGCGATATTGCCCTCCACCAGCAGCTCGAAAACCAGGATCGGCAGCTTGTTGTCGCGGCAGAGCGTGATCGCGGTGGCGTCGGCGACCTTGAGCTCGCGGGTGATGACCTCGCCGTAGCCGAGGGAGTCGAACTTGACGGCGTCCGGGTTGGTCTTGGGGTCGGAGTCGTAGACCCCGTCCACGCCGTTCTTGCCCATGAGCAGGGCCTCGGCGTCGATCTCCAGGGCGCGCTGGGCGGCGGTGGTGTCGGTGGAGAAGTACGGCATGCCCATACCGGCGCCGAAGATGACCACGCGGCCCTTCTCCAGGTGGCGCACGGCGCGCAGCGGGATGTACGGCTCGGCGACCTGCCCCATGGTGATCGCGGTCTGCACCCGGCTGTCGATGCCCTCCTTCTCCAGGAAGTCCTGAAGGGCGAGGCAGTTCATGACGGTGCCGAGCATGCCCATGTAGTCGGAGCGGGCCCGGTCCATGCCGCGCTGCTGGAGCTCGGCGCCGCGGAAGAAGTTGCCGCCGCCGATGACGACGGCGACCTGCGCGCCGTCGCGGACCACGGCCGCGATCTCACGGGCGATCTTGTGCACCACGTCGGGGTCCACGCCCAGGCCGCCGCCACCGGAGAAGGCCTCTCCGGACAGCTTCAGCAGAAACCGGCCGCGTACTTTGCCGTCGTCGCTCTTCTGGGCCTTGGTGGTCATGGAGATCCCGCCTCTTTCACGTGTTGCGCATACGCATACGAAGAAGGCCATTGCCGGTGGGGTCGCTTTTCGCTGCCCATGCGCGGCAATGGCCTCCTCGTCAGATCTGCCGCCGTCCGTCACGTCCCTGGGTGTGGCGGTGTGCACGGACGACTGCTGTCGACGACCCTATCGGGATTTCCCCGTGGGTCGTGCGTCGATCGCGGTACGGACTCAGATGCCGACCTTGATGCGCGTGAAGCGCTTCAGGGTGACACCGGCCTCCTCCAGGACCTTCTGGACCGACTTCTTGTTGTCGATCGCGTACGGCTGGCCGAGCAGCGTGGCGTCCTTGAAGAAGCCGTTGAGACGACCCTCGACGATCTTCGGGAGGGCGGCCTCGGGCTTGCCCTCGGCGCGGGTGGTCTCCTCGGCGATGCGGCGCTCGGACTCGACGACCTCGGCCGGCACGTCCTCCCGGGAGAGGTACTTCGGCGCGAAGGCGGCGATGTGCTGGGCGATGCCCTTGGCGACCTCGGCGTTCGGCTTGTCCAGCTCGACGAGGACACCGATCTGCGGGGGCAGGTCGGGCATCGTGCGGTGCATGTAGGCGGAGACGTAACCGTCGGCGTACTGCGCGAAGCGGTCCAGGACGATCTTCTCGCCGAGGTTGGCGTTGGCCTCGTCGACGTACGCCTGGACGGTCTTGCCGGGCTCGATCTCGGAGGCGAGCAGGGCCTCGAGGTCCGCCGGGGCGGTCTTGGCGACGTGCTCGGCGATCGTGTTGGCGACGGCCTGGAACTTGTCACCCTTGGCGACGAAGTCCGTCTCGCACTTCAGCTCGACGAGGACGCCGGAGGAGTTGTCGTCGGCGATGATCGAGACCACGGCGCCGTTCTCGGCGGAGCGGCCCTCGCGCTTGGCGACGCCCTTCTGGCCCTTGATGCGGAGCGCCTCGACAGCCTTGTCGACGTCGCCCTCGGCCTCGTCCAGGGCCTTCTTGCAGTCCATCATGCCGGCGCCGGTGAGCTCGCGGAGCTTCTTGACGTCAGCGGCGGTGTAGTTCGCCATGAGTCTGTGAGTCTTTCTCGAAGTCGGGAGATCTGCCCGATCCACGATCTACACGTAGATGTAGAGCGCGAATCTATGGGTGAACGGCGGGGGCGTACGGGATGTCGCCGCCCCCGCCGTCGACGCTGACGGGTCAGGCCTGCTCGGCGTCCGCGGCCGGAGCCTCGGCGGCGGGAGCCTCGGCAACCGGAGCCTCGGCGACCGGAGCCTCGGCGACCGGAGCCTCGGCGGCCGGGGCCTCGGCCTGCTCGGCGTCGGCGACCTTCTCGGTCTCGGCGGAGGTCTGGACCTCGGCCTCGTCCGCCTTCTTCTCGCCCTCGAGCAGGTCGCGCTCCCACTCGGCGAGCGGCTCGCCGGCGGCCTTCTCGCCCTTGTCGCCGGTGGCGACACGAGAGCGGGAGATGAGGCCCTCGGCGACCGCGTCGGCGATCACGCGGGTGAGCAGGGTGACGGAGCGGATCGCGTCGTCGTTGCCCGGGATCTTGTAGTCGACCTCGTCGGGGTCGCAGTTGGTGTCGAGGATCGCGACGACCGGGATGTTGAGCTTCCGGGCCTCACCGACCGCGATGTGCTCCTTCTTGGTGTCCACGATCCAGACGGCGCTGGGCACCTTCTGCATCTCGCGGATACCACCGAGGGTCTTCTCCAGCTTGGCCTTCTCGCGCGAGAGCACGAGAAGCTCCTTCTTGGTCAGACCGGACGCGGCGACGTCCTCGAAGTCGATCTGCTCAAGCTCCTTGAGGCGCTGCAGACGCTTGTAGACGGTCGAGAAGTTGGTGAGCATGCCGCCCAGCCAGCGCTGGTTGACGTAGGGCATGCCGACGCGGGTGGCCTGCTCGGCGATGGCCTCCTGCGCCTGCTTCTTCGTGCCGACGAACATGACCGTGCCGCCGTGGGCGACGGTCTCCTTGACGAACTCGTAGGCGCGGTCGATGTACGACAGCGACTGGAGCAGGTCGATGATGTAGATGCCGTTGCGCTCGGTGAAGATGAAGCGCTTCATCTTCGGGTTCCAGCGACGGGTCTGGTGACCGAAGTGGACGCCGCTTTCCAGCAGCTCCCGCATCGTGACGACGGCCATGGCCGTATCTCCTTGGTTTCTCGGTTGTGCCGCAGGGGCCGGACGGCTCCCGCGCCTGACGCCCGGGTGCGCTGTGCCGCAAAGGACCGAGAAGCGCTGACATCTGCCGGTGACGGCCGGATGTCGGGGCGTGCGAAGTCGACCCGGTGACCCGGATCGCCACAAGAAGTGTACGGGACCGGCGAGGCGCCAGGTGACGCCGCTGTCCACAACCCGGGAGTAATCCACAGGTACAAGCCATGATCGACGCAGCTGCGGGACGGTTTGACCATGATGGTCATGCGAGGCGCAATGCGAAAGATGTGGGCGGTGACGGCGTTGCCGCTGGCCCTGGGGGCGACCGCGGCCCGCGCCTGGGTCGGGGCGGACGCTCCGCCGCCCCCTGCCGCGGCGCCCGTGCCGGCGATCGCCCGCGTCTGGCCGGTGGGGGTACGGCCGCCGGTGCTGCGCGGCTGGGAACCGCCGGCGACGGCCTACGGCGCCGGGCACCGGGGAGTCGACGTGGGGGCGTTCGCCGGTGAGCCGGTACGTGCGGTGGCGGCGGGCCGGGTCTCCTACGCGGGGCGGGTGGCGGGGAGGGGCGTGGTGTCGGTGCGGCTGACGGGCACGGATCTTCGCATCACCTACGAGCCGGTGACGGCGACGGTGCGGGAGGGGGAGGAGGTGGCCGCGGGGGAACTCGTGGGCACGGTGGAGGCGGGAGGTGCGCACTGCGGTGCGCGGGTGTGTCTGCACTGGGGGCTGCTCAGGGGGGACGTGTACGTGGACCCGTTGCTGCTGTTGCCGCCGTGGCTGGTGAACCGGGGGCCGTCGAGACTGCTGCCGGTGCTGGGAGTTCCGCCGCCACGGGGGTGAGCCGGGGTTTCGCCGCCGGAGGGGTGGTGGGGGTCGGTCACGCGACCGCGGCCCGGTGGGGGTTGCTCGCGCCCACGCGGCGGAGCCGCACATCGGCTCAGCTCCGCGCCCCTTACGGGGCGCTGTCCAGCCGCGTCCATCATGGCCGCGGGCAGGCGTGCCGCAGGGCGGCCCGGGTGGGCGCTGGGGCCCCCGGCCGAACGCTGGGGGAGGCACCCGGCCGGCGCCGGCAAGCGTCCCCACCCCCGGCCTCGGCCCCCTCAGCCCCGCACGCCCCGCAGCGCCATCGCCACGGCCGCGTCGGTGATCACCGCCGGGTCCTCCGCCGCCCCCAGCTCGATCCGCCGTACCGCGGCGTCCACGATCCCCTGCACCAGCATCGCCGCGAGCCGGGGCTGCTCATGCCCCAGTTCCCCCAGCGCCTCCACGATCATCGCGACCAGCCCGCCGTGCGCGGCCCGGATCTTCTCCCGCGCCCCCGCGTCCAGCTCGCTCGCCGAGATCGCGACCACCGCACGATGCCGCCGGTCCCCGACCAGGGCCAGCTGCTGCCGCACATACGCCTCGACCTTGCCCTCGGCGGAGCCGGCCCGTTCCATCGCCGCCGCGACCTCCGCCGCCCATACCGGGAAGTCGGCCTCGCACAGCTCCTCGACCACGGCGGCCCGGGAACGGAAGTACTCGTACACGGAGGACCGCGCGAGCCCCGTGCGCTCGGCGAGCGCGGGAAACGTCAGCGCCTCCGTGCCGCCCTCGGACAGCAGGGCCCGCGCCGCGTCCAGCAGGGCGGCTCGCTGCATCGACCGGTGCTCGGCCACGGAGGCCGCTCGAATCCTTGGCACGTCAGCCACTTTACGGACGCGCCGGGCAGGACGGGAGACAGCACGGCGCAGACGCGGGGTGCCGGTCGCCGCCGTTGGCCGAAAATCTCCCGCCGGCCCCGCTCAACGGCCAAAACTCGCCAGCTTCGCCCGCAACTGCAGCACCGACTTGGTGTGGATCTGGCTCACCCGGCTCTCAGTGACGCCGAGCACGTTCCCGATCTCGGCGAGGGTGAGCCCCTCGTAGTAGTAGAGGGTCACCACGGTCTTCTCCCGCTCCGGCAGCGTGTTGATCGCCCGCGCCAGGAACCGTCTGAGCTCCCGGTCCTCGGCCACCTCCACGGGGTTGTCCGCGGCGGTGTCCTCCAGCGTGTCCATCACGCTCAGCCCGTCGCCACCCTCGCCCCCGACGTGCAGCAGCTCCTCCAGCGCCACCACGTTGGCCAGCGACAGCTGACTGAAGACGGCGTGCAGCTCGTCCACCTCGATGCCCAGCTCGGCGGCGACCTCGCCCTCCGAGGGCGTGCGCCGCAGCCGCGCCTCCAGGGTGGCGTAGGCCCGCTCCACGTTCCGCGCCTTCTGCCGGACCGAGCGCGGGATCCAGTCCAGCGCCCGCAGCTCGTCGATCATCGCGCCCCGGATCCGGGTGATCGCGTACGTCTCGAACTTGATCTCCCGGTCGACGTCGAACTTCTCGATCGCGTCGATGAGCCCGAACACCCCGGAGGAGACGAAGTCGGCCTGCTCCACGTTGGGCGGCAGGCCCACGCTCACCCGCCCGGCCACGTACTTGACCAGCGGCGAGTAGTGCAGGATCAGCTGTTCCCGCAGCCGGTCGTCCCCCGTCGCCTTGTACGACCGCCACAGCTCGTCGAGCGTCGAGGGAGCGGGCGGCCGCACGCTGCCACCGTCACGGGCGGCTGGGGGGATCGCCGCCCGGTCGGACCCGGAGGTGTGCTGGGGCATTCGTCGCCTTGTGCCGTTCTGCCGTGAAGTGCCAGGAAGTGCTGTGAAGTGCCGTGGAGTGAGGGAGCGGGGCGTGAAAGCGATGGTTGGGCGAGGTGTCGTTCTCCTGTCGGTTGGCGCGTTCTGCGTCAGGCCTTTCGTGAGCGTAGCGTGACTGGAGAGTCGCGGTGCGCGAACAACGAGGCTCCACCCCCGCGCGAACCCCCTGCGCGGCGCGCTCCGCCGCGCCCGGCACATCGCTCTGCGTGATCGCGTGGAAGCGTCAACTCCGGGAATTCCCAAGGGCGTCGAGGGTTCCCCCGGACGGCCGAACACGCTCGGTCAGCACCGGCTCCGACCGGCCCGGACCGAGATCACCGCCTGGCGTGTCAACTTCCAGCCATCGCCGTGTCGTTCGACGTAACCAAGTGCGCGGAGTTCGTACAGCCTCGCGACGGCGTCGTCCTCGGACGTCTGGGCGCCGCGTGCCACCTCTTCGGGTGAGGCCGCCCGGTTGCCGGGCAGGGCGGCCAGGACCTGCCGGGCGGCGGGTTCGAGCAGGTCGCGCGGGAGGACGGGGCCGCGTCTGGGCGGGGCCAGCTCGCCCATGTCACCCACCAGTTCGACGACCTCCGCGGCATCGGTGACCAGCACGGCCTCGCCGCGGAGCAGTTCGTGCACCCCGGCCGACAGTCCGCTGGTGGCGGGTCCGGGCACCCCCATGGTGAACCGGCCCAGCCGCAGCGCCGCCCGCGCGGTGACCAGTGAGCCGCTGCGGTGGGCGGCCTCCACGACGACGGTTCCCCTGGTGAGCGCCGCGATGACCCGGTTGCGGAGCACGAACCTGCTCGGCGTCGGATGCTCGCCGGGCGGCAACTCCCCCACCACCAGGCCCTGTTCGGCGATCCTGTTGATCAACTCGGTGTGCCCCCGGGGGTAGGGCCGGTCGACCCCGCAGGCCAGCACGGCGACGGTGGCTCCGCCGGCGCCGAGGGCTCCGCGGTGGGCGGCGCCGTCGACGCCGTAGGCCCCGCCGGACACCACGACCCAGCCGCGCTCGGCGAGCCCCGCGGCGAGGACGGCCGCCATGTGGGCGCCGTACTCGGTGCAGGCCCGGGCCCCGACGACGGCGACGGCGCGCAGCGCCCACATCCGCAGACTGGGCCGGCCGCGCACCCACAGGCCGAGGGGGCGGGCGTCGCCGAGGTCGTCGAGCTGGCTGGGCCACTCGGCGTCGCCGGGGCACACGAACCGCGCGCCCGCCTCGCGCGCGACGGCGAGGTCGGTCCGGGGATCGGCCTGCGCCGCCCGGGCCAGCAGGCCCGCCCACCGCCTGCCGCCGACGCCGGGCAGGGGCTGCCCGCGTTCGCGCAGCCGGCTCGCCACCTCGGGGACGCCCCGTTCCCGCACCCACCGCCCGGCGGCCTCGTCGCCGGGCTCGACGACCCGGGCCAGAAAGACCCGGTCGAGCAGCTCGGCGTCGTTCATGGGGCGATCCCTTCCAGAACCGCGCCGCGCCGGACGCCGGTGCGCAGCTCCAGGGCCAGGTTGACGTCGTTGGCCGAGGGCCGGTCGCGGCCCGCCAGGTCGGCGAGGGTCCAGGCGACCCGGAGTACCCGGTCCAGGCCGCGGGCGGTGAGCAGGCCCCGGTCGAGGTCCAGCTCGGCCTTGACGAGCGCGCCCGGCCGGACGTGCCAGCGGGTGCGCAGCTCATGGCCGGGGACCTCGCTGTTGGTGCGCCAGGGCAGCCCGTCGAAGCGCCGGGCGGCCCGCTCCCGGGCCGCGCGCACCCGGTCGGCCACGGCGGCGGAGGGCTCGGCGCCGGTGTGCAACCGCAGCAGCTCCTGCCGGGCGACGGGTTCGACGGTCACCCTGAGGTCCACGCGGTCCATCAGGGGGCCGGAGAGCCGGGCGCGGTACCGCTTGATCGAGGAGGGCCGGCACTCGCAGACGTCGCCGGCGGTGCCGTGCCGGCCGCAGGGGCAGGGGTTGGCTGCCAGGACCATGAGAAACCTCGCGGGCATCCGCAGTATCCCGGCGGCCCGGGCGATGACGACGTGGCCCGATTCCAGGGGCTGGCGCAGGGCGTCCAGGACGCTGCTGTGGAACTCGGCGGCCTCGTCCAGGAAGAGCACGCCGTGGTGGGCCAGGGAGACCGCTCCGGGGCGCGGCAGGCCGGTTCCGCCGCCGACCAGGGAGGCCATGGTGGCCGAGTGGTGCGGGGAGCAGTAGGGCGGCCTGTCGACCAGCGGGTGGCCGGGTGGCAGCATGCCGGCGACCGAGTGGACGGCGGTGACCTCCAGGGACTCCTGCCGGCTCAGTTCGGGCAGCAGGCCCGGCAGCCGTTCGGCCAGCATGGTCTTGCCGGCGCCCGGCGGGCCCTTGAAGAAGACGTGATGGCGTCCGGCCGCGGCCACCTCCAGGGCGGCCCGGGCCACCTGCTGACCGGCGACGTGCGCGAGGTCGGGGGCGTGCTCGCCGGTGACCATGCCGGTGCCGAGCCCCATGCCGGGGAGGGCGAGCCCGGCGAGGAACGGGTCCGGGCGGATCTCGCCGGGGACGGGCTCCTCGTCGGGCACCGGTTCGTCGGTGAGGACGGCGATCAGCTGGCGCAGGCTGCGGACGCCCAGCACGGACACCCCCGGCACCAGCGAGGCCTCCGGCACCGCGCTGTCCGGCACGACCACCTGCTCGTACCCGGCGTCGGCGGCGGCCAGCACGGCGGGCAGGATGCCCCGGACCGGCCGGACCCGGCCGTCCAGGCCCAGCTCGCCGATCATCACGATCTCGGCGAGCACCCGGGGATCGATCCGCTCGGCCGCCCCGAGCACGGCCGCGGCCACCGCGAGGTCGAAGCCGCTGCCGCTCTTCGGCACGGACGCCGGGCTGAGCCCGACGGTGAGCTTCTTCGAGGGCCAGGCAGCTCCCGAGTTGACCACCGCGGCCCGGACCCGGTCCCGGCTCTCGGTCAGGCTCTTGTCCGGCAGGCCCACCAGGGTGAAGGCGGCCACCCCGGGCTCAAGGTCGGCCTGGACCTCGACCACCACGCCCTCGACGCCGACCAGGGCCACTGAGCAGGTGCGCGCGAACCCCATCTCACGCCACCCCCCGGACGTGCTCGACGAGGGGCGCCCCGCGCTGCGGCAGGAGCACCCCGACCACGTCGATGCGGACGCCGCCCGGCGGTGCCCCGCCGTGCGCGTGGATCCAGTGTTCGGCGAGGTCGCGCAGGCGCCGCGCCTTCTCCGGGGAGACCGCGGCCATGGGGTGCTCGAAGACGCCCGCCCGCCGGGTCTTGACCTCGCAGACGACCAGGACGTCCCCGTCCCGCGCCACGATGTCGATCTCGCCCGTCCTGCCGCAGCGCCAGTTGCGCTCCAGGACCGTCAGACCGGCCTCGGCCAGCCGCCGTGCGGCCAGCGTCTCGCCGTACTTGCCGAGTGCACTGCGTGCCAGATTCGTGTCCATGTCGGCACCACCTCCGGCGCCAACCGTCACGCATCCCCCGCCAAGAAGTTGATCTTGGTGGGTTACTCAGCGGTTGTGGACAACTTCCTCACCCACACGAGCGACCGCGACTCCACCGCTCAGCCGCCCGGAAGCTCCAGGTCACTCTTGTTCAGTTCCTCGATGTTCACGTCCTTGAACGTGAGAACGCGGACCTGCTTCACGAAACGGGCCGGCCGGTACATGTCCCAGACCCAGGCGTCCGCCATGGACACTTCAAAGAAGACTTCACCCTGGACCGAGTGCACCTGCATCTCGTAGTCGTTGGTGAGGTAGAAGCGCCGCTCGGTCTCGATCACGTATTTGAACAGACCGACGACATCGCGGTACTCCCGGTAGAGCTTCAGCTCCATCTCGGTCTCGTACTTCTCGAGGTCCTCGGCGCTCATGGCATGTTCCCCTTCAGCCGTGCGATCCCACCATTGTGCGCCAGTCCCGCACGCTCCTAGACGATTTCCGTGTCAAGGGTGACGGGCCCGGCGGGGGGACCTTCGTCGAGCAGCCTACGGAACAGCTCGGCGAGTCTGGTCGGATACACCGTCTCATGTGCCCGGGTCAGTTCCTGGCACGTCCACCAACGTGCTCCGGCCACACTGCGCTGCTCCAGCTCGGTCAGGGCGGTGGCCTCGGTGGCCGTCTGCGCCGTACGGGCCAGGTAGTACCACTCGTCCTGGTCCCAGCGGCGGCCGGCGAACGGGAAGGAGCATGTCCGCCGCCACAGCACCGGACCGAGTTCGACGTCCGTGATGCCGGTTTCCTCCGCGAGTTCCCGCAAAGCGGCCTGCTCACGGGTCTCGTCGCCCTCCAGACCGCCGCCGGGGGTGAACCACCAGTCGTCGGCCGGGTCGTCCGGCTCGTGGCCGTGCAGGAGCAGGATGCGGTTCTCGGGGTCGAGGAGGACCACCCGGGCCACCTTGCGCAGGCGGCCCTCCGTCAGCGCCTCAGCGGGCACCGGCGGCCTCCGTACGGGCACGGGCGCGGGAACGGCCCAGCAGGTTCGCGACCGGACCGTAGGCGCCGCCTCCGAGGACCAGCACACCGCCGGCCACGATCATGAACTCGATGACACGCAGCGGCCCCGGCTGGGAGAGGGTGCCCAGGGTCTCGAAGCCGGTCGGGCGCTTGAGCAGGCCCTTCATCGGCCAGATCACCGCGTCCACGCGGGCGGTCACGGCGCTGCGGGCGACCGTGCCCTGCGCCGCGTCCGTGAGGTGGGCGGTGGAGTCCAGGGAGCCCCGGCGCTCGTCACCGAGGAGGAAGAGCCGGCCCTTCGGGACGGTGACGCTCGGGAAGCCCTGCAGCTCGGCCTGGCTGCCCGCCGGCAGGTACGGCTCGTCGATCTGCTTGCCGTTGACCGTCAGCTTGCCGTCGGTGCAGCAGGACACGGTGTCCCCGCCGACCGCGACCACCCGCTTGACGACGTCCGCGTTGCTGACCCAGCTCTTGTCCTTGAAGACGACGACATCGCCCCGGCGCACCTGGCCGCCGTCGATGCGCTGGCCGACGACCCGGTCCCCGGCGTCGATCGTCGGCGTCATCGAACTGGTCGGCACGGTGTACGGCCGGTACTCCACCGCTGCCCAGCCGAATCCGCCGAGGAACAGCACGATGCCCAGCGCCACGGCGATCCCGGACAACCGCTGTCCGAGCCTTCCTCCGGCCTGTGCCGCACTCGTGCTGGTGCCTCCGCCGCTGCGCGGGGCCGTACGTATCGTGCTGTCGCCCATGAGGCCGCACCCTACCCGGCGGTACCGGGCAGGGGCAGCCCTTCTTCGGCGCCCCTGGTCACAAGCTCCCCAAGGCTTTCACATGGGGCGGTCAGCCCAGGCGGGCACGAGGCGGTCAGCGCTCGCCGGCGGCCACGCGACTGTCGAACTTCCGCTCGATGCGGTCGCCCCGCCGACGGCGCCAGGCCACGACCGGCAGGACGGCGGCGACAGCCACGCCCTGCGGCGCCACCGAGAGGGAGGCCGCGGCGGACGCCTGCGTGTTGATGCCGCTCTGGTCGAAGGTGTCCGGGACCGGCAGCGTGCCCCAGCGGTTGATCGGCCAGGCCTTGACGATGGCACGGCCGACGACCTCCTTCACCGGGACCATGCCGTGGTGCTTGTCGGACTGGTTGTAGCGCGAGTCCCGGGAGTTCTGACGGTGGTCGCCCATCACCCAGATGTAGCCCTTGGGCACGTGGACCGTGAACTGCCCGCCCTGGTCGTCGACGCTGCACGGGGTGTTGCCCGGGTACACGTAGGGCTCGTTCAGCGGATGGCCGTTGACCATGAGGGGTCCGCTGTTCTTGCAGGAGACGGTGTCGCCACCGACGCCGATGACCCGCTTGATCAGGTCCCGCTCCTCGGCGGACGGCATCAGGCCGATCCAGCTGAGGAAGGTCTGGATCGCGTTCGGCTGCGCGGTGGGCTCGCCCGCCAGCCAGTCGTCCGGGTCGTGGAAGACGACGACCTCGCCGCGCTCCGGCTTGGAGCCGAACCACGGGGTGAGCTTGTCGACCAGGACGCGGTCACCCTGCTGGAGGGTGTTCTGCATCGAGTCCGAGGGGATCGAGAACGCCTGCACCAGGAACGTCTTGATCAGCAGCGCCAGCACCAGGGCGATGATGACCAGGATCGGCAGCTCCTTCCAGAAGGAGCGTTGCTTCTTCGGTGCGGGCGCCGCGGGCTCACCCGGGTCCCCGTCCGTGCCCGCGCCGTCACCTCCGGAGTACGGACCCTCTGCCGGGGTGCCGTCTCCACCCGGCCCGGTGCCGTTCCCGGAGGTCGAGGCGCCGTCTGCGGAGGGGACATTCTCCACGGGGCGCCCGCTGTGCTCCTCGCCGTCGTGTCCCGACCGTGCGCCAACCGCCACATCCCCCACGCCAACTCCTTACTCCGTGCCGCCGCCCGCGCCGTCCCCGGCGCAGGCCCACCACTCCCATAACGAGCGGGAGTTCCGCAGGGCTCGGGAGTTGGATGTATCCGTTCGGATCGTCGGAGGCAACCCTATGCGACACCTGGGGAGCCGCGGTCGACCCCGACCCGGAGTCAGAAACGCTTGCGAAGGTTTTAGGTTCGTCGAGCTTGGTCCAGTGGCCGACGGGCCAGCCGATCATCATGGCCCGTCCCACCACCGAGGTGACGGCGACCGTGCCGCCGTAGTCGGTGTCCATGTGCGCCCGGGAGTCGGCCGAGTTGCCCCGGTGGTCGCCCATCACCCACAGCCGCCCCTGGGGGACGGTGATATCGAACTCCTGCATGGAGGGTGCGTTTCCGGGATACAGGTAGTCACCCTCGGTCAGGGGAACGCCGTTGACGGTCACCCGGCCCTGTGCGTCACAGCACTTGACGTGGTCGCCGCCGACGCCGATGACCCGCTTGATGAGGTCCTTCTCGTTGGCGGACGGCAGCAGGCCGATGAAGGTGAGCCCCTCCTTGACCTGCTTGACCCCGACCGGGTCGTTCGCCTTGGTGGTCTGCTCGTCCGCCAGCCAGCCGCCCGGGTCATGGAAGACGACGACGTCACCGCGGTGCGGCTTCCACCCGAACCACGGGGTGAACTTGTCCACCAGGACCCGGTCGCCGATCCGGATCGTCTGCTCCATCGAACCCGACGGGATCACGAAGGCCTGGACGAGGAACGTCTTCAGCACGAGCGCTATCAGGACGGCCACCCCGACCAGCAGCGGTATCTCCCGCACCGCGCCGCGCCGGCGCTTGCGCTTGACCTTGCGCTGCAGTTTGCGCCGCTCCGCGCGGGAACGGCCGCCCGGGCCGGAGGTGCGCCGGGCCCCGGTGGGCAGCAGGTTGGCGGCGGCGTCGACCGGCACGCCACGCGGCCTGCCGCGGTTACCCATGGGACGCTCCGGCCGACGGCACGCGCGCGTAGGCGGCGGGACGGGTGAGCCGGGTCCAGTGGGCGTACGGCCAGACGATCCAGTCGGCCCGGCCGATGACCTCCTTGACGGGGATCATGCCGCCGCCGGGTGAGCCGAGGTGGTCGCGGGAGTCGCTGGAGTCGCTGCGGTGGTCGCCGAGAACGAAGAGCCTGCCGCCGGGGACGACGATGTCGAAGGCCACGCTCGAGGGGGTGTCCCCGGGATAGAGGAACGCGGTCTCGTCGACCGGCCGGCCGTTCACTTCGATCCTCCCCTTCTTGTCGCAGCAGACCACGTGGTCTCCTCCCACGCCGACGACGCGTTTGATGTAGTCGGCGTCCCCGAAGTACCCGGAGCCGTCGAACACCACGACATCTCCCCGGCGCGGCCCGGCACCGAAACGGTACGCCAACTTATTTACGAGAACGCGGTCCCCGATCCTCAATCCCTGTTCCATGGATCCGCTGGGAATCTGGAATGGTTGCGCCACGAATGTGTTGAGGACGAGCAAAAACACCAGGCAGGTGAAGAGGGTGAGGGTGGTCCAGCCGCCGGGCAGCCAGTCGGTGACCCGCCGGGTGACCCGCGCCACCAACGCGAAACGCGACCGGTCCTCCGCGGCCTCTGGTTCGGGGCGGGAGGAGCGGTCGCGCTCCGTGTGCTGTGCTTCGGTGTCCATCGGGGCCAGATGCTATCCGGCCTTGATGAGACTCCTTCTTACCGGCTCGTCCGCCTGCGGCGTGCGGCCGGCACGCGAGATCAGCTCTCGCGCTTCTCCTTGATCTTCGCGGCCTTACCGCGCAGGTCGCGCAGGTAGTAGAGCTTGGCGCGACGCACGTCACCGCGGGTGACGAGCTCGATCTTCTCGACGATCGGGGTGTGCACCGGGAAGGTGCGCTCGACGCCGACGGAGAAGGAGACCTTGCGGACCGTGAAGGTCTCGCGGACACCGCTGCCCTGGCGGCGGATCACAACGCCCTTGAACTGCTGCACACGGGAGCGGTTGCCCTCGATGACGCGGACGTGGACGTTGACGGTGTCACCCGGGCGGAAGGCCGGGACGTCGCTGCGCAGCGACGCGGCGTCGACGGTGTCGAGCAGGTGAGACATTTCGTCTGCTTTCCTCGCTGATGCCACAGGTCATCAACGGAAACTAGGTGTTCCATGGGGTCTGCCGCGCGGGTCGGGGCGGGCGTCGTCTCCCCCTGTGGCAGGGGCGCACACCGGACGGACGCACAGCAGCGGCCTATTCTTCCACGCCCTGTGGCCTGCGCCAAAATCGGCCGTGGGGTTCGCCCTCCGGGTCCGGGGCCCAGCCCAGGATGGAGAGCATCTCGCGGTCCTTCTTGTCGAACGCCTTGGGGTCGCACCGCTCGATCAGGTCGGGCCGGTGGGCGGTGGTCCGCTTCAGGGCCTCGTCGCGGCGCCAGCGGGCGATCTTGCCGTGGTGGCCGCTGAGCAGCACGTCGGGGATGTCCCGGCCGCGCCAGACGGGCGGCTTGGTGTAGACGGGGCCTTCCAGGAGGTTCGCCATCGCGCCGGGCGCGAAGGAGTCGTCGCGGTGCGACTCGGCGTTGCCGAGGACACCGGGCAGCAGCCGCGCCACGGCCTCGGTGATCACCAGGACCGCCGCCTCGCCGCCGGCGAGGACGTAGTCGCCGATGGACACCTCGTAGACCGGCATCCGGGTGGCGTACTCGTCCATGACGCGCCGGTCGATGCCCTCGTAGCGGGCCGGGGCGAAGATCAGCCAGGGCCGCTCGGAGAGTTCCACGGCGAGTTCCTGGGTGAAGGGGCGGCCGCTCGGGGTGGGCACGATGAGCGCGGGGGCGCGCGCGCCGGTCTCGTAGCCGTCGGCGAGGACGGTGTCGAGGGCGTCGCCCCAGGGCTCGGTCTTCATGACCATGCCGGGCCCGCCGCCGTACGGGGTGTCGTCGACCGTGTTGTGCCGGTCGTACGTCCAGCCGCGCAGATCGTGCACCTGGACGCCGAGCTGCCCACGCGCGCGTGCCTTGCCGACGAGCGAGACGTTCAGGGGTTCGAGGTACTCGGGGAAGATCGTGACGACGTCGAGCCTCATGCGCTGTCGTCCCTGGACGAGGCGACCTCCGCCTGGTCGTCGATCAGGCCTGGCGGCGGTGCGACGACCGCCCTCTGCTCCTCCAGGTCGATCTCGGTGACGATCTCCCCCACGAACGGGATCATCACCTCGCTGCCGTCCGGCCGCTCCACGATGAAGAGGTCCTGGGAGGGCAGGTGCGAGATCTCGGTGATCCGGCCGACCTCGGTGCCGTCCTCGGTGACCACGTCCAGGTCGATCAGCTGGTGGTCGTAGTACTCGTCCTCGCCCTCGGGCAGTTCCTCCGGATCGATCTCGGCGATCAGGAGGGTGTTGCGCAGGGCCTCGGCGCCGGTGCGGTCCTTGACGCCCTCGAAGCGCAGGAGCAGACGGCCGCTGTGCACCCGGCCGGTCTCGATGGTGAGCGGTCCCGCCGACGCGGGATCGGTGGCGAGTACGGCGCCGGGCGCGAGCCTGAGCTCCGGCTCGTCGGTACGTACCTCGACGGTGACCTCGCCCTTGATGCCGTGGGCGCGGCCGATCCGTGCGACTACCAGCTGCACTGTGCCTGTTCTCCTGTCATCTCCTGCTCGGCCTGCTCATACGACTGCGGGCCGGGGACGGCCAGTGGCCCTCCCCGGCCCGAGCCGGTTGCGATAAGCGTCAGCGGACGTGGTCCACGTCGACGAGGTCGACACGGACTCCGCGGCCGCCGATGGCGCCCACGACGGTACGCAGGGCACGCGCGGTGCGGCCGTTGCGACCGATCACCTTGCCGAGGTCGTCGGGGTGCACCCGGACCTCCAGCACACGCCCCCGGCGCAGGTCGCGCGAAGCGACCTGCACGTCGTCAGGGTTGTCGACGATGCCCTTCACGAGGTGCTCAAGCGCCTCTTCGAGCATGGTGCTCAGGCCTCGGTCGACTCGGACTCAGCCGCGGCCTCGTCCTTCTTCTCAGCCTTCTTCTTCTGGGTGATCGCCTCACCCTTGCCCTCGTCGTCACCGCCGAGCGCCTCGAACGACGGACGCGCGGCCTTCGGCGCGGCGACGAGCAGCGGCGCCGGGGCGGGCTCGCCCCTGAACTTCTGCCAGTCGCCGGTCTTCTTCAGGATGGCGAGCACGGGCTCGGTCGGCTGGGCGCCGACGCCGAGCCAGTACGCCACGCGGTCGGCGTCCACCTCGATGACCGACGGGTTGTAGGTCGGGTGGTACTTGCCGATCTCCTCGATCGCACGGCCGTCACGGCGGGTGCGGGAGTCGGCGACGACGATGCGGTAGTGAGGCGAACGGATCTTGCCCAGACGCTTCAGCTTGATCTTGACTGCCACGGGAGTGGGTTCTCCTGGATTTGACGTGGTTGGGCACGGCGAGGCTGCCGCGTGGGGTTGCGGTACCCGAGTGCCCGACGGACGCGTCAGCCGGAGGAGAGAGGGGTCCTGTGCGGCTGTCGAGTACAGCTAGCCATTGTGCCACACCCTGCGGGGCCCTTCGGCCGACGGTCGGGCGGGGGCGCCTGGGCATGCCCGGGTCGCACCCGGCGTGGAGGTGAGGTCACGTCGGGTGCGAGGGACCGGTGCTGTGAAGTTGCCGCGCGCGGGGAGACGGGCGTCCGGTCCGCGAGCCGGCGGCGGAGCAATGGCTGCGGCTGCCACGAGCAGCCGTGGCCTATGCCGCCCCCGCGACCTCCGGGATGCGGAACGGTTTGCCGCAGCCGCCGCAGACGATGGGGGCCTGGGCCAGGACCGACGGGACCACCCGGACGTTGCGGCCGCAGTCGCACACCGCCTTGACCCGGACGCCGCCGCCGGAGGAGCCGTGGCGGGCGGCCGGGCCGCGGAAGGCGCGGGTGGTGTCGGCGGACGTGGCCACCGTGTGCGCCTTGAGAGCGCGCTGCAGTCTGTCGATGGTGGGGCGGTAGCGGCGCTTCGCCTCGGGGTTGAGCGTGACCAGCGAGAAGCCGCTGCTGGGATGCGGCTCGTCGGGGTGGTCCAGGCCCAGCTCCTCGGCGATCGCGAGGAATCGGCGGTTGTGGTAGCGGCCGGCCCGGGAGGTGTCGCGGATCCCCCGGGAGGCGGCGATGCCGTGGACTGCCTCATGGAGCAGTCGCTCGAAGGAGAGCTCGTGCCCGCACGCGGACGACGACTCCCCGATCAGGGACTCTGGCGCGGCAAGGTCCGGCAGCTCGGGGTGGTACCGCTGAATGTCGGCCCACGCCTGTGCCAGCTCTGCGGCGAGAACAGGTGGTGTCTGTGTCGTGCTCACGTAATGAGAACGAGCGGGAGTGCCTCTGTGTTCCTATTCCGGGGCATCCCAAATAATTTGCACTTACCCGTCAGTTGCCGCTGATGCGTGGAGACGAGTACGGGTGCGCTGATCTGCGGAGAAGCCGCACAGGCCGTACCAAGCCGGTGCGTAGCCTGACGTACGACCCGCCACGTACCCATGGCCCGGACGCCTGGACGACGAAGGCCGACGGATACGCAAGTGGCGTTTCGGTCGCCTCGTGGCCGAAGCCCCACCCCGTCAGCGCGCGCGGCGGCCCCGACGTTACCCGCGGCCCGTCGCCCTCCGGCACCGGCCCCGCTCCGGCGGCCGGACCGTGCGGTCGCCGGTCCGCCCGGCCATGGCCGGAACCGCCGGGCCGTGGGTCAGATGGTAGAGCCCCAAGTTGCCGGGATGTGAAATCTCGCCACAGTCAGGGCCCACGCGCAAGCCGGGACCCGCGGCCTCTGGACGCCGTCGCGAGCCCGGAGTTATGTGGCATACGTGGGACGTGCGAGCGCACGACACGGGGGCCACGGAATCGGTCAGTGCGTAACTCTCGGCGGATTGGGGCGCTTACCTATGACACCTACGCTCGTGCGGCGCCACCTGTCTCACGCGGACTCACCACCCCGTGTGAACTTGGGCGCACGCGCGCGTGACTGGTCCGAGATCCAGGAGCGGATGCTGGTGCCGCTCTACGAAACCGTCCACGAACGACTCGAAGTGGGCCCCGCCACCCGGCTGCTCGGCCTGCGCTGCGGTTCCGGTCTCGCCCTGCTGATGGCGGCGGCCAGAGGGGCCTCGGTCACCGGTGTCGACTCCTGCCGCGAACGGCTCGCGCTCGCCCGTGAGCGTCTGCTGCCCGACCCGGCCCAGAGCGCACGCGCGCGTGGCCGCTCCGCCCGGATCGTCGAGGGCACGCCCCGGGACGCGGCGGTCGGGCAGGCGTCGGCGTACGACCTGATCACCGCCTTCGACCCGATCGGCTGCCTGGCCGGCGACGCCGAGGAACTCGGTGACCTGCTCGCCGAGGCGACGCCCCTGGCGGAGCACGGCGCCGCCGTGGTGCTGGCCGGCTGGGGTCCGCCGGAACGCTGCGCGACCTCGTCCGTGCTCCGGGTGGCCGCGAAGTTGGCCGATCCTTTGCGGAGCGCCGGAAGCTGGCGGCCCGTCTGCCGGGACGATCTGGAGGAAGTGGCCCAGCGGGCCGGTCTGCGGATCGACGGTTCCGGGCGGGTCTCCTGTCCGTTCGGGTACGCCGACATGGACAGCGCCGTGCGGGGGCTGCTGTCGACCGGGCTGTTCGACACGGGGATCGCGGCGGTCGGCCAGGAGCAGACCGGCAAGGAGCTGACCGAGGCCCTCCACACGCACCTGCGGCCCGACGGCACGGTGTGGATGCCGAACGTCTTCCGGTATCTGATCGCCCGCGTGTGGTGAGCGTTCCGGCACCACACCCGGCGTCCCGGAGCGCGCCGATCACGTCGCGCCGGTGCGCACCTGGGTCAGCGACCCCTGAAGCGGCCGTCACACGGTCGAGCTGAGCCGCCGTCGTCCGCGCTCGCCAGAGGCCGCTGCGGCCCCCGGCACTCGCGGTGGGCGACCTCAGCCCATGAACTTCTTGAACTCGTCCGGCAGCTCGAAGTCCTCGGCGCCCTGCTGCGGCAGCCCGAAGGCGTTCCCGCCCTGCGCGGCGGCCTCGCGGCGCTGCGCCTCCTCAAGCTCCTGCTGCCTGCGCTTCATCGGGTTGCCGGAGCGCTGCTTGCCCTTGGCCTGCTTCGGCTGCTTCTTCTGCCGGCCGGGGCCGCCGCCCATGCCCGGGATCCCCGGCATGCCCGGCATGCCGCCGCCCTGTGCCATGCGGGACATCATCTTGCGGGCCTCGAAGAACCGCTCGACGAGGTTCTTCACGGCGCTGACCTCGACACCGGAACCCTTGGCGATACGGGCGCGGCGCGAGCCGTTGATGATCGTCGGGTCCTGGCGCTCGCCCGGGGTCATCGACTTGATGATCGCGGCGGTGCGGTCGACGTCCCGCTCGTCGAGGTTGTTGATCTGGTCCTTGATCTGCCCCATGCCGGGCAGCATCCCGAGCAGCTTGCTGATGCTGCCCATCTTCCTGACCTGTTCCATCTGGGCCAGGAAGTCGTCCAGGGTGAAGTCCTGGCCCTTCTTCGACGCCAGCTTGGAGGCCATCTTCTGGGCCTCTTCCTGGCTGAACGTCTTCTCCGCCTGCTCGATGAGGGTGAGCAGGTCACCCATGTCGAGGATGCGGGAGGCCATCCGGTCCGGGTGGAAGGCGTCGAAGTCCTCCAGCTTCTCGCCGTTCGACGCGAACATGATCGGCTTGCCGGTGACCTGGCGGATGGAGAGCGCGGCACCGCCGCGGGCGTCACCGTCGAGCTTGGACAGGACGACACCGTCGAAGCCGACGCCGTCCTGGAAGGCCTCGGCGGTCGTGACGGCGTCCTGGCCGATCATGGCGTCGACGACGAAGAGGATCTCGTCGGGAGAGACGGCGTCCCGGATGTCGGCCGCCTGCCGCATCAGCTCCTGGTCGATACCGAGCCGGCCGGCGGTGTCCACGATCACGATGTCGTGGACCTTCTGCTTGGCGAACTCGATCGAGTCCTTGGCGACCTTGACCGGGTCCCCGACGCCGTTGCCGGGCTCGGGCGCGTAGACGGCGACACCGGCGCGCTCGGCGACCACGCTCAGCTGGTTGACGGCGTTGGGGCGCTGGAGGTCGGCGGCGACGAGCAGCGGCGAGTGACCCTGCTCCTTGAGCCAGCGGCCGAGCTTGCCCGCGAGGGTGGTCTTACCGGCACCCTGGAGACCGGCCAGCATGATCACGGTGGGCGGCTGCTTGGCGAACCGCAGCCGGCGCGTCTCACCGCCGAGGATCGTGACCAGCTCGTCGTTGACGATCTTCAGGACCTGCTGGGCCGGGTTCAGCGCCTTGGAGACCTCGGCGCCCAGCGAGCGCTCCTTGACGTTCTTGATGAACGTGCGGACGACCGGGAGGGCCACGTCCGCCTCAAGAAGGGCGATGCGGATTTCCCGGGCCGTGGCGTCGATATCCGCCTCGCTGAGCCGACCTTTGCCCCGGAGGGACTTGAAAGTGGCTGAGAGGCGATCAGAAAGGGTATCGAACACGGCTGCGTCGGTCCTCGGCTTAGGCGACAGTCTGGGCTGCCCTCCAGGGTATCTGGCCGCGCAAGCTATTCGTCCCCGCCTGCCGGATCCGCGGACGGTGACCGGGGACGGGATCCCCGCAGCGGCGGGGAGCAGGCATCGCCGGCCCGGCCCTTCCCGCGAAGATCCGGGCCCCCCGCCTCGGCGGGGGGCACACCCGGTGAAACGCGTGACGCGAGCCCGGGGTCACGCCCGCAGCGTCTCCTCCAGCTTCCTGGCCACAGCGGCCGCCTCCTCCGCGGGCAGCGGCGCGTGGTCGGTGCCGGTCACGTAGAAGGCGTCGACGGCGTTGGAGCCGAGCGTGCTGACATGCGCGCTGCGCACCCGTACCCCGGCGTCCTCAAGCGCCCGCCCGATCCGGAACAGCAGACCCGGCGCGTCCTGGGCGCGGACCTCGAAGACCGTCGCGTGCCGGGAGGCCGCGGAGGCCACCGTCACGCGCGGCGGCGGGGCCACCCAGCCCCGGCGCCTCGGATAGGCCGCGTCCCGTTCCGCGAGGCGGCCGGCGATGTCCAGGGAGCCGTCCAGGGCGCGGACCAGGTCGGCGCGGAGCCGGGCCGCCTGCGGCAGCGAGCCGTACTCGGCCGCGACCCGCCAGTTGAGGAGCAGGACGGTGCCGTCGTCGACGTCGGCGGGCAGCTGGAGGGCGCGCAGTTCGGCCGTGCGGACCGTGAGGCGGTGCATGGCCAGCACGCCGGAGACGGCGGGGAGGACGCCCGGCTGGTCCGGTACGGCGATGACCAGTTCGACGCCGAGCGGTTCGGGGTCGCCCGCGGGCTCCTCGCCGGCGGCCGCCGGCTCGGTCTGGGCGCGCAGGGCCAGGACCGGGGCGCCGGTACGGTGGGCCTCGATGGCCAGCCGCTCCTGCTCGGCCGTGGGCGCGCCCGGTTCGGGTTCGTCGGCGGTTTCCCCGGCGAGGACCGCCGCGACCCGCTTCACCAGGTCGGCGACGAGCGAGCCGCGCCAGGTCGACCAGGCCGCCGGGCCGGTGGCCAGCGCGTCGGCCTCGGTGAGGGCGTGCAGCAGCTCCAGGGTGCTCTGGGTGCCGACCGCGTCGGCGACCAGGCGGACCGTGGCCGGGTCATCGAGGTCGCGCCGGGTGGCGGTCTCGATGAGCAGCAGGTGGTGCCGTACGAGGGCCGACAGGACCGCCACGTCGGCGCGGTCGAAGCCGATCCTGGCCGCCACGTCCTTGACGATGATCTCGCCGGCCACCGAGTGGTCGCCGGGCCAGCCCTTGCCGATGTCGTGCAGCAGGGCGGCGACCAGCAGCAGGTCGGGGCGGTGGACGCGGCGGGCGAACTCGGAGGCGCGGACGGCGGTCTCGATCAGGTGCCGGTCGACGGTCCAGATGTGCACGGCGTTGCGCTGCGGCCGGCAGCGCACCCGCTCCCAGTCGGGCAGCAGGCGGGTGACCAGGCCCTCCGCCTCCAGCGCCTCCCAGACCTCGACGGTCGGGCGGCCGGAGCCGAGCAGGGTGACCAGTTGCTCGCGGGCCTCGGCGGGCCAGGGCGTGGGCAGGGGGCGTGCGGTGGCGGCCATGCGCCGTACGGCGTGCAGGGAGAGCGGGAGGCCGGCCTGGGCGGCGGCCGCCGCCGCGCGCAGCGGGAGCACGGGGTCGCGTTCGGGGCGGGCGGCGCGGGCGAGCACCACTTCGCCGTCCTGCTCCACCACCCCTTCGGCGAGCGGGGAGCGCTCGGCGACCGGCTTGCCGCCGCCCAGCATGGCGCGCAGCCGGGGACGGACGGCGCGCGAGCGCAGGACCCGTCCGACTTCGCGCCAGGTGACGTCGCTGGCGTACGAGATGACGCGGGCGGCCTCGTAGACCTGGCGCAGCAGGGTGTCGGCGTCGAGGAGGTCCAGTTCGGCGGCGACCTGGTCCTGCTCCTGGAGCGCCAGGCGGTCGGTGGCGCGCCCTGTGGCCAGGTGCAGGGCGTCGCGGACGTCGAGGAGCCGCCTGCGGGCGTCGGCGAGGCCCTCGCGCGGGGCGTCGGCCAGCCAGGAGGCGGCGACGGCGCGCAGCGCGGTGGCGTCCCGCAGGCCGCCGCGGGCCTCCTTCAGGTCGGGTTCCAGCAGGTACTGGAGCTCGCCCTGGCGTTCGGCGCGCTCGGCGCAGAGCTCCTGGAGTTCGGGAAGGCGCTTGGGCGCCTGGTTGCGCCAGTCGGCGAGGATCGCGGTGCGCAGCGAGGAGGTCAGGCCGAGGTCTCCGGCGACGTGTCGGGCGTCGAGGAGGCCGAGCTGGACCTTGAGGTCCTCGCCGGCGGTCCTGCGGGCCTCGGCGGGGGTGCGCACGGAGTGGTCGAGGGCCAGGCCCAGGTCCCAGACGGGGTACCAGAGCCGGTCGGCGACGGCGGCCAGCGCGCCGGAGTCGCCGTCGTCGTGCAGCAGCAGGAGGTCCAGGTCGCTGCGTGGGGAGAGCTCGCCGCGGCCGTAGCCGCCGACGGCGACGAGCGAGACGCCGCCCTTGACGCCCTCGGTGGCGGCGGCGAACAGCCCGGTCAGCCATGCGTCGGTCAGCTCGGCGAGGGCGGCACGGCGCGGCGGCCCGGACCGCGCCCCCTCGCTGAGGAGGCGCAGCCGGGCCGCCGCGTAGCCGCTGGGTCCCGTGTTCTCCGCGTCGTTCCGCACTTCCGTACCCGTCACCCAGCGACTCCTGCCTGTGTTCAGGTGGTTCTGTTCTACAGCGCGTCCGGGCCGCGCTCGCCGGTGCGGACCCGTACGGCGGTCTCGACCGGGACCGACCAGACCTTGCCGTCACCGATCTTGCCGGTGCGGGCGGCCTTGACGACGACGTCGATCACCTGTTCGGCGTCCTCGTCCTCGGTCAGCACCTCGATGCGGATCTTGGGCACCAGGTCGACCGTGTACTCGGCACCACGGTAGACCTCGGTGTGGCCGCGCTGCCGACCGTAGCCGCTGGCCTCGGTGACCGTGAGGCCGTGCACGCCGAAGGCCTGCAGGGCCTCCTTGATCTCGTCGAGCCGGTGGGGCTTCACGACGGCGGTGATGAGCTTCATGCGTCCACCTTCTTGCTCGAACCGGCCAGGGCCGCGGCGGAGACGGAGCCGACGACACCGCCGCCCGCACCACTGAAGTCGTATGCAGTCTCGGCGTGCTCGGCCTGGTCGATACCGGAGATCTCCTCGTCCTCGGTGACCCGCATGCCGAGAGTCTTGTCGAGGAGGAAGGCGAGGACAGCGGAGGCGACCAGGGAGTAGCCGAGGACCGCGCCGACACCGGCGAACTGCTTCCACAGCTGGGTCCAGCTGTGGTCGCCGTAGAAGACGCCGGTCGCGGTGGACTGGCCCTTGCCGGTGGCGAAGAAGCCGATGAGCAGGGAGCCGATGATGCCGCCGACCATGTGGACGCCGACGACGTCGAGGGAGTCGTCGTAGCCGAACTTGAACTTCAGTCCGACGGCCGCGGCGCAGGCGACACCGGCGATGGCGCCGACGGCGATCGCGCCGAGCGGGGAGACCGCGCCACCGGACGGGGTGATCGCGACCAGACCGGCGACCGCGCCGGAGGCGGCGCCCAGGGTGGTGAACGCGCCGTGGCGGATCTTCTCGTAGGCGAGCCAGGCGAGCATGGCGGCGGCGGTGGCGACCTGCGTGTTGACGAACATCAGCGCGCCGACGCCGTCGTCGTTGCCGAGCCACGAGCCGGCGTTGAAGCCGAACCAGCCGAACCACAGCAGACCGGCGCCGAGCATGACCAGCGGGAGGCTGTGCGGGCGCATCGGGTCCTTCTTGAAGCCGACGCGCTTGCCGATGACCAGGATGACGCCGAGGGCGCCGGCACCGGCGTTGATGTGGACCGCGGTACCACCGGCGAAGTCGATCACGCCGAGCTTGTAGGCCCAGCCGTCGGCGCCCCAGACCCAGTGGGCGACCGGGACGTAGACGATCGTGAGCCACAGGGCGACGAAGAGCGCCCAGGCCGAGAACTTGACGCGGTCGGCGATGGCGCCGCTTATCAGGGCCGGGGTGATGACCGCGAACATCATCTGGAAGACCATGAACACGAAGATCGGGATCGTGTAGCCGTCCCAGAGCTCCGTCAGTCCGACGTTGCTCATGCCCAGCCAGTCGGAGTTGAAGCCGATGAAGCCGTTGCTGGAGCCGAAGGCCAGGGAGAAGCCGTAGAGCACCCACAGGATGGTGACGATCCCGATGCTGACGAAACTCATCATCAGCATGTTCAGGGTGCTCTTGACGCGGACCATGCCTCCGTAGAAGAAGGCGAGGCCCGGTGTCATGAGCAGCACCAGGGCGGAACAGATGAGCATGAAGCCTGTGTTCGCGGAGGACAGTTTGGGTGCCTCCGCGGCAAGCGTGATGGCGGCTGGTGCCATCGGCGTCTCCTCGTCGATTGATACGGCCCCGGGTGCGGGCGTTGGCCTGAATGCGGTCCGGTCAAGCGGGGGGTGGGCCGGTTATGCGCCATGAGATTGACGCAGCGCGGTTTCGGACACCGCCCCTCGTTGTTTCGCCGCAGTGACGAAGGAGTCGTGGGTGTTACGCCTCGATGAACTGCCTGATGTTCGCCGACCGGATCGTTATCGTGACGCAACCTTCACCCAGAGGAACGAAACCGGCCGCGGCGGCCTTCCGACGACCTGGCGTGGGGGAGCCGAGTCGGGCATTCGGGAGGACCGGCCGCGGCCGGGGTCTCGGGTTCGCCGGGGCTCAGACCGCCTCGGCGGTCTCCGGGAGGTCGACGGCGAGCTGTTCGGTGAGGTCGACGACGGCCGCGAGATCGCCGTGTTCGCGGACGGCCGAGTCGACCGTCTTTCGAATACGAGTGTTGACGCGCTCGGAGCGCACCTTCTTGGCGATGCCCATGGCCTCGGAGGCCAGTACCGTGCTCTGCTCGGGCTCGCCCCGCAGCAGGTGCACGGTGGCCATGCCGATCAGATTGAGTGCGTACGACCGCTGGTGCTCGGCGTCCTTGGCGAACAGCTCGACGGCCTTGCGCATCAGCGGCTCGGCCAGCGAGGCGTAGGTGGGGCTGCGGCCGGCGACATAGGCGAGGTCACGGAAGGAGTGGCTGTTCTCGCCGTAGAGCTCGGCCTCGGAGAAGAACCGGATCCAGTCGGGGTCCGGGGCGTCCCATTCGTCGGCCTCGGCGAAGGTGTCCTCGGCCATCCGGACCGCCCGCTTGCACTTGCCGGGCTGCCCCATGTTGGCGTAGGCGCGGGCCTCCATCGCATACAGCATCGACTGGGTGCGCGGGCTGGCGCAGTCCCGGCTGCCGTACTGGGCGAGGTGGATCAGCTCCAGGGCGTCGTCGGGCCGGCCGAGGTGGATCATCTGGCGGCTCATGCTGGAGAGGATGTACGAGCCCAGCGGCTTGTCACCGGCCTCCTTGGCCGCGTGCAGGGCGAGCACGAAGTACTTCTGGGCGGTGGGCTGGAGCCCGACGTCGTACGACATCCAGCCGGCCAGCTCGGCCAGTTCGGCGGCGACCTTGAAGAGCCTGCGGGCGGTGGCCTCGGGCTGGGGTTCCTGGAGGAGGTCGGTCACCTCGTGCAGCTGGCCGACGACCGCCTTGCGGCGCAGGCCGCCGCCGCACTGGGCGTCCCACTGACGGAACATCACCGTGGTGGACTCCAGCAGCTCCAGCTCGGGCCGGGAGAGGCGGCCGGGGCGGCGGGAGTCGGCGGCGGACTCGGGGGGCGGCTGGGGGCCGCCCGGCGAGGGAACCAGCCAGCGCTGCAGGGGCTCGATGAGGGACGGGCCCGCCGTCAGCACCAGCGACGTTCCGAGGAAGCCGCGCCGCGCCAGCATCAGGTCGCTGCGCGAGAACTCGCTGAGCAGGGCCACCGTCTGCGGGCCCGTCCAGGGCAGGTCGACGCCGGTCGCCGAGGGTGACTGACGGGCGGCCCGCAGCCCCAGGTCCTCGACCGAGACGACGCAGCCGAACCGTTCGGAGAACAGCTCGGAGAGGATCCGGGGGATCGGCTCGCGCGGGTTCTCCCCGTCGAGCCAGCGGCGCACTCTGGAGGTGTCCGTGGAGATGTGGTTGGCGCCCAATTGGCGTGCCCTGCGGTTCACTTGCCGAGCCAGTTCGCCCTTCGACCAGCCGCTGCGCACGAACCACGAGTTGAGCAGCTCATTGGGGCGCTTGTCCACGCTGGCCGCGGTCGTCCCGCTACCGCTGTTGCCGCCCACTGGAACGCCCCCATCCCTGAGACCACTTGATGCCGGATGCGCCAAGCCCTATCAGAATGCCGGTAAATACGGCCGCCCGTCCGGTGGTTCTCACCCTTCGAACGGGAAGCCGAGTTGCCTCCGGCATACCCACGAGTGCAAGTGCCCCCAGGCCTCGTGCACTCAAAGTAATCCTACGATCACTGCTCCAGCCATGGCGATCCCGGAAACGCCACCATTCGCCACCCCTTTGAATGAACCCACGATGCCTTTGGCGCGATTCACTTGACATAGGACGGCCGGGAGTAGGCGGAGCGATGCACTCGGGGGCGCGCGCCTCCAGGTACACCACCCCGGGCGCTTCAGGGCGCTGCCGTGACCTTGCGGGCGCGAGGGAAGGCGGAGCCGTAGCGTCACGTTCCGTTTCCGTCCCGTTCCGTGTCGTAACCACCGGCGCGCCGGACCCGTTGGAGGGGGCATGGGCTTCACGATCGGCGGCATTCGCGAGATCCGCTCCGGCACCCGTCGGCGCGGTCGCTCATCGGACTGCACCGCCGTCGCCGAGTTCACCGGACTGTGGGGCTGGGACGTGGTCCCGGGCGCCCGGGCCGCGGCCGGCGCCTGCTCCTGCTCCTGCGGGCACGCCGACTGCCCCGCGCCGGGAGCGCATCCGCTGGACTTCGCGCCCCAGGTGTCCGCGGGCGCCACGCTCGACGAGGTCATCAAGGCCTGGGGAGAGTTCCCGGGCGCGGCGGTGATGCTGCCGGTCGGCCGCGCGTTCGACGTGATCGAGGTCGCCGAGCCCGCCGGGCGCCGCGCCCTGGTCCGCCTGGAGCGCATGGGCCTCCCGCTCGGCCCGGTCACCGCCACCCCGGACGGCCGCGCCCACTTCTTCGTCGCCCCCGGCGCCACCGCCGAGCTCCCCGAGCTGCTCTACCGCACGGGCTGGGACGACCCGGCCTCCCTCGACCTGCGCGGCCTCGGCTCGGGCAGCCACATCACCGCCCCGCCGTCCGACCGGGGCGGCCTGGGCCCGGTCCGCTGGCTGCGCCCGCCGGCCCTGGACTCGGCGACGAGGCCACCGGCGGCGAGGCTGCTGCTGGGGACGCTGGCCTACGTGGCGCACCGGTCGCGGGCGTAGCCGCAGGGCCCGGGGCGGATACGCCGAAGCGCCCGTCCCCGACTGGGTCTTCGGGGATCGGGCGCTTCTTGGCGATCTCGGGGTGGGTAAATCCACCCCCTCCCGGTCAGTCACCGATAAGGGCATCCACGAACGCCTCGGGCTCGAACGGCGCCAGGTCGTCCGCGCCCTCGCCGAGGCCGACGAGCTTGACGGGCACGCCCAGTTCGCGCTGGACCGCGATCACGATGCCGCCCTTGGCGGTGCCGTCCAGCTTGGTGAGGACGATGCCGGTGATGTCGACGACCTCGGCGAAGACCCGGGCCTGGACCAGGCCGTTCTGGCCGGTGGTGGCGTCGAGGACGAGCAGCACCTCGTCCAGCGGGGCGTGCTTCTCGACGACCCGCTTGACCTTGCCCAGCTCGTCCATGAGGCCGGTCTTGGTGTGGAGGCGCCCGGCGGTGTCGATGAGCACCACGTCGACGCCCATCTCCTTGCCCTCCTTCACCGCGTCGAAGGCGACGGAGGCGGGGTCGCCGGCCTCGGGGCCGCGCACGGTGTAAGCGCCGACGCGCTCGCCCCAGGTCTGGAGCTGGTCCGCGGCGGCGGCCCGGAAGGTGTCGGCGGCGCCGAGCACGACCGTACGGCCGTCGGCCACGAGGACGCGCGCGAGCTTGCCGGTGGTGGTGGTCTTGCCGGTGCCGTTGACGCCGACGACCATCACGATGCCCGGCTTGCGGTCGGCGGGCTCGGTCTTCACCACCCGGTCGACGTCGGTGCCGATGAGGTTGAGCAGCTCCTCGCGGAGCAGGCCGCGCAGCTCGTCGGGGGTGCGGGTGCCGAGCACCCGGACGCGCTCGCGCAGCCGGTCGACCAGCTCGGTGGTGGGCTGCACGCCGACGTCGGCGGTGAGCAGGATGTCCTCGATCTCCTCCCAGGTCTCGTCGTCGAGGTGCTCGCGCGAGAGCAGCGTGAGCAGCCCCTTGCCGAGGGCGTTCTGAGAACGGGAGAGCCGGGCACGCAGCCGGACCAGCCGGCCGGCGGTGGGCTCCGGGATCTCGATCTCGGGGACGGGGAGCTCTTCCACGACGACGGGAGCCGGGCCGCCGGGGAGGTCGACCTCCTCTATCGTCCGGCGCGGTTCGTCGCGCGGCGTCTCGGCCTCGTCGCCGACGTGCGGCTCGGCCGGGGGCGCGGTGATGTCGGGCGCGGCGGGGGGCGGCGGGGGCAGCGACTTCTTGCGCCGGCTGCCGACGACGAGCCCGCCGAGCACGCCGAGCACGACCACGGCGATGATTACAGCAAGGATGACGGTTTCCATAACGGGTCCAGTATCCATCCCTCCCCCACGGCCGACTTTGTTCCCTCGCGCGGGAGTTTCTGGGTGATCCCCGGAATCCAGTCACACCCTGTTGGCACCTTTTGATGGGATTGGTCGGACTCCCGTACGATGACTGACCATGAGCTCCACCGCCCGCCACGATGGTGCGCTCGAACATCTCGAGGAGTCCCTGGAACACCGCGGCCTCGAAACCCGGGGCCTCGAACCGGTCCCGGACTCCGAGCGCACCGGCACGCCCCGCGGTCTGCTCCCCACCTGGATCGCCGCCAACATCACCGTCCTGCTGGTGACCATGGGCGCGAGCCTGGCGGTGTCGTTCGGACTGAACTTCTGGCAGTCCCTGGTGGTCGGCCTCGCGGCGCCGGTCGTGTCGTACGGTCTGGTGGGATTCGTCGGCATCGCGGGCAGACGCGGCGGCGCACCGGGCATGGCCCTCTCCCGCGCGGTCTTCGGCCAGCGCGGCAATCTGCTCCCCGGCGCACTGATCTGGGTGGCGCGCTGGGGCTGGGAGACGATCAACGCGGTGACCGGCGCCTACGCGCTGCTGACCGTGGTGGACGTCGCCTTCGGGATCAGGAGCAACACCGCCCTGGTCGTGGTCGCGCTCCTGCTCTTCGTGGTCGCCACGTTCGCGATCTCGGGCATGGGCATCAGGGCGGTGCGGTACTGCAACCGGTGGGTGACCTGGCTGTTCGGCGCCTTCTCGCTGCTGGTCCTCGGCCATCTGATCGCGGCGACGGACTGGGCCGGGGTGTTCGGCCGGCCCGCCGGCTCCGCGGCCGCGATGGTCACCGGGGCCGGGCTGATCGCGGCGGGCGGGATCAGCTGGGCACCGTCCGCGCCGGACTTCGCACGGTATCTGCCGGGTACGGCGTCCTCGGCGGCGATCGTCCGCACCACGGTCGGCGGCGCCGGGATCGTCGTACTCCCGATGGTCCTGATGGGCACGGTGACGGCAGCTGCCTCGCCGGGCCTCGCCAAGGACGCCGACCCGGTCTCCTTCCTCGGCGAGGCCCTCCCCCGCTGGCTGGCGGTCCCCTACCTCCTCATCGCCCTGGCCGGGATGCTGACGATCAACGCGATGTCGATGTACTCGGCGGGCTTCACCGCGCAGACGCTGGGCTTCCGCGTCCACCGGCACTGGGCGGTATCGGTCAACGCGGTGATCTCGCTGGTCCTCGGTGCCGCCCTCATGCTGGTCGCGACCTCCTTCCTGGCCTCCTTCATCGCCTTCCTGTCGCTGCTGGCGGTGGCGCTCTCGGCGTGGGTGGGCGTCTTCGGGGCCGACATGCTCCGCCGCCGGGAGTACGACGCCACGGCCCTCCTCGACACCACGCGCACCAGCGCCTACTGGTACCGGGCGGGCTTCTCCCCCGCCGCCGTCGCGGCCTGGGCGCTCGGCCTGGCCGCCGGTCTGCTCTTCACCACGTGCGACTGGTTCACCGGCCCGCTCGCCACCAACAACCCCGTCGGCCGGTACGGTCTCGGCTGGCTCTCGACGATCGCCGTCTCGGGTCTGCTGTACGCGGTGCTGCCGAAGCCGGCGGTGGTGCCGGGAGCCGCCGCCGGACGACGCTCGCCTATGGCTGTCTGACGCATCGTCAGCTAACGTCCCTCGCACCAGCCGCCCGGTGAAGGGGGTCCCCCATGCCCGTCTCGGTCGTCCGTTTCAACCTCGTCGAACCCGGTGCCTCCCCGGCGACCCTGGCCGCCCGGTACCGAGCGGCCCTCGACATGGCCGCGTACGCCGACGAGCACGGGGTCACCACCGTGCAGACCGAGGAGCACCACGGCGTCGAGAACAACTGGCTGCCCTCGCCGTTCGCCTTCGCGGGCGCGGTGTTCGGGGCGACCCGGACCATCGCGGTGACCGTGTCGGCCGTGATCGGCCCGCTGCACGACCCGCTGCGGCTTGCCGAGGACATCGCGGTCCTCGACCTGCTCAGCGGAGGCCGGCTGGTGACGGTGGCCGGGATCGGCTACCGGCCCGAGGAGTACGCCCTCTTCGACGTGGAGTGGAAGCGGCGGGGGCGGCTCCAGGACGAGTTGCTGGAGACGCTGCTGAAGGCGTGGACCGGGGAGGAGTTCGAGTACCGGGGCCGTACGGTACGGATCACGCCCCGCCCCTTCACCGACCCGCACCCCCTTCTCCTCGTCGGCGGCTCCTCCAGGGCCGCCGCCCGCCGCGCCGCCCGCCTGGGCCTGCCGTTCTTCCCGAGCGCGCATCTGCCGGAGCTGGAGGCCTACTACAAGGAGAGGCTCACCGAGTACGGCACGGAGGGCTGGACGATGATGCCCACGGCCGAGACGCCCCTGCTGCACATCGCCGAGGACCCGGACCGGACGTGGGCCCGGTACGGCGAGCACTTCCTGCACGAGGCGCGCACCTACGCGTCCTGGCAGTCCGGCGACATCCACTCGGCGGTGCGGTCGGCCGCGACCACGGTCGGGGAACTGCGCGAGGAGGGCGTCTACCGCATCCTCACCCCGGAGGAGTGCGTGACGGCCGGGCTGGACAACCTGGTCCTGCATCCGCTGGCTGGCGGGATGCCCGTGGAGGAGGGCTGGCGAAGCCTGCGGCTGTTCGCGGAGGCCGTGCTTCCGGCGCTGCCGGCGTAGCGGGACGAGGCACCCCGACGACCGGCCACGCGAGGACGCGGCACCGCCGGGCAACGCCGTCGGGGCTGACCGACGTCGCGGCGGAAGAAGCGACCGCGCCCGAAGTCCACCACGAGACCAAGAAACCAAGAAGCCCGCGCGACAGGGGCTGCGCGACGGTTCGGCACCGCCGGACAGCGCCATCGTGACTGATCAACGTCGCGGCGGAAGAAACGGCCGCGACCGAAGTCCACCACGAGACCAAGAAGCCCGCGCAACAGGGGGCTGCGCGACGGTTCGGCACCGCCGGACAGCGTCATCGTGGCCGATCGGCGTCGCGGCGGAAGAAACGGCTGCGACGGGATCAGGAGACCGAGTGGCTGGGCCGGGTGCACGAGCCGCCGCCCCGCCCGGCCAGTGACCGGGCGGGGCGGCGGGGGGAGACGAGGAGAGGGGCAGCGAGGACTTGGCCCTTCTCCCCGAGTCGAGGGGGCCGGCTCAGCCCATCTCCTCCAGGGACTTGCCCTTCGTCTCCTTGACGTACCTGAGGACGAACGGGATGGAGAGGGCCGCGAAGACCGTGTAGATCACGTAGGTGCCGGAGAGGTTCCAGTCGGCCAGCGACGGGAAGCTCGCGGTGATGGCCCAGTTGGCCAGCCACTGCGCGGAGGCGGCCACGCCCAGGGCGGCGGCGCGGATCCTGTTGGGGAACATCTCGCCGAGGAAGACCCAGACGACCACACCCCACGACAGGGCGAAGAAGAGGACGAAGACGTGGGCGGCGACCAGGGCGATCCAGCCCTGTGTGGCGGGCAGCTTCCCGTCGACGAGGGAGTAGGAGAAGGCCCAGGCCTCCAGGGCGAGGCCGACGACCATGCCGACCGAACCGATGAGGGCCAGCGGCTTGCGGCCGACGCGGTCCACGAAGATCATCGCGATCACGGTGCCGATGATGTTGATGATCGACGTCGTGAACGAGTAGAGGAACGAGTCCGTCGGGTCGACGCCCACCGACTGCCAGAGGGTGGAGGAGTAGTAGAACGCCACGTTGATGCCGACGAACTGCTGGAACACCGACAGGCCGATGCCGACCCAGACGATCGGCTTGAAGAAGAAGGAGCCGCCGAGCAGGTCCTTGAACGTGGACTTGTGCTCGCTCTTCATCGCGTGCTCGATCTCGGCGACCCGGGCGTCCAGGTCCACGCTCTTGCCCTCGACCTCTTCGAGGATCGCGCGGGCCCGGTCACGCTTGCCGACGGAGAGCAGGAAGCGGGGGGACTCGGGGATCGCGAAGGAGAGCAGGCCGTACAGGACGGCCGGGATCACCATGACGCCGAGCATGACCTGCCAGGCCTCCAGACCCATCAGCTTGCCGCGCTGGTCGCCGCCGGCGGCGTTGAGCAGACCCCAGTTGACCAGCTGCGAGATCGCGATACCCACGACGATCGCGGCCTGCTGGAAGGAGCCGAGGCGGCCGCGGTAGGCGGGCGGGGCGACCTCGGCGATGTAGGCGGGGCCGATGACGGAGGCCATGCCGATGGCGAAGCCGCCGATGATCCGCCAGAGCGCGAGGTCCCAGAGCGCGAAGGGCAGCGCCGAGCCCACGGCGCTGACGGTGAACAGCACGGCCGCGATCTGCATGCAGCGGATACGGCCGATCCGGTCGGCTATCCGGCCGGCGGTCGCGGCGCCGATGGCGCAGCCGATCAGGGCGATGGCGATGACCTGGGCGAGGGCCGCGGACCCGATGTCGTAACGGCTTCGGATCGCCTCGACGGCACCGTTGATGACGGAGCTGTCGTAGCCGAAGAGGAAACCGCCCATGGCGGCCGCCGCCGCGATGAAGATGACATGCCCGAGGTGATCGGGGTGAGCCGTCCTGGCTCCTGACTGGGATGCCTGCGCAGTGCTGGTCACAAGAAGAACTCCTCGGGCGCCGGCAACGCTGCCGGGGTGGGGGGGTGCACTCACACCTGAAGGTAAAAGCAACGTTGCAGAGACTATGCCTTCAAGTTTCGAAGTCAATAGCTGGCGTGGTGTGAAGTTGCAGAGACCACACATCGAAGATGCGTTCATTACTTGAAGAAAAGAGGGAGGTGACGCACCCAGAAGCGGCACGGGACCGTCTCGATCTGCGGCTTCGTCGCGGGGCGGGCCGGCCACGACGGCGGCGCACCCGAAGCCGTCGGCCAGGACCCGCCGTCAGCGCAGCCGCTGGCTGATGACCTTCGACACACCGTCGCCCTGCATGGAGACGCCGTACAGCGCGTCGGCGACCTCCATCGTGCGCTTCTGGTGCGTGATCACGATGAGCTGGGACGACTCCTGGAGCTCCTGCATGATGCGGATCAGCCGCTGCAGGTTGGTGTCGTCCAGGGCCGCCTCGACCTCGTCCATGACGTAGAACGGGCTGGGGCGGGCCTTGAAGATCGACACCAGCATCGCGACCGCGGTCAGCGAGCGTTCGCCGCCGGACAGCAGGGAGAGCCGCTTGACCTTCTTGCCCGGCGGCCGGGCCTCGACGTCCACACCCGTGGTGAGCATGTTGTCGGGGTCGGTCAGGATCAGCCGTCCCTCACCGCCCGGGAAGAGGCGGCTGAAGACGCCCTCGAACTCCCTCGCCGTGTCCCGGTACGCCTCCGTGAAGACCTGCTCGACCCGTTCGTCGACCTCCTTCACGACCTGGAGCAGGTCGGCGCGGGTCTTCTTCAGGTCCTCCAGCTGCTCACTGAGGAACTTGTGCCGTTCCTCGAGGGCCGCGAACTCCTCCAGGGCCAGCGGGTTCACCTTGCCGAGCTGCTGATAGGCCCGCTCGGCCGCCTTGAGCCGGCGCTCCTGCTCGGCCCGGTGGAAGGGCTTGGGCTGGTTGCGCGGGTGCTCGGGATCGTCCGGCAGCACCTCGCCCTCGGCGGGGGGCGAGGGCGGCACGAGCTGGTGCGGACCGTACTCCTCGACGAGTCCCGCCGGTTCGACACCGAGCTCCTCCAGTGCCTTGGCCTCCAGCTGCTCGATCCGCAGCCGCTTCTCCGCGCCGAGTACCTCGCCCCGGTGAACTGAATCCGTCAGCTTGTCGAGTTCGGCCTTGAGGTCGCGTCCCGCGGTGCGGGCGGCGGCCAGTTCCTGCTCGCGCCGGGTCTTGGCGGCGTCGGCGGCGGCACGTTCCTGCTCGGCCCGGCCGACGGAGACCTCGACGTGCGCGAGCAGTTGCCGCGCACCGGCGGCGACGGCCTCCGCGACCGCCGCCTCGTGGCGCAGCCGGGCCCGGCGCTGCTCGGCACGCGCGCGTGCCTCGCGTTCCGCGCGGGCGGCGCGGTCGAGGGAGTCGGCGCGGCCGGCCAGCCCCTTGACCCGCTCCTCGTGGGTACGGACCTGCAGACGGGCCTCCATCTCGGTCTGGCGGGCGTTGGCGCCGTCGGCGGCGAGCCGGTCGCGTGCCGAGGTGTCGGGTTCCTCCTCGACGGGCATCTCCTCGGCCACGGCCAGCCGCTCGGCGAGGATCTCGACCTCTTCGAGGGCCTTGTCGAGGGAGTCCTGGGCGCGGGCGGCGGCCGCCGTGGACCGTTCCGCCTCGCCTGCCGCGCCCCGCGCCTGTCCGGCGAGGCGGCCGAGCTGCTGGGCGACCGCCGACTTCTCGCGGTCGGCGGCGCGGCGCCGCTCCCCCAGTTCCTCGACGAGGGCGGCGCACTCCTCGCGGTGCGCCTGGGCCGACATCTGGGCCTCGGCCAGCTCCGCGCAGCGGACGGCGAGCTCCTCCAGTTCGGCGGCGGCCTCGTCCACGGAGGCCTGTACTTCCAGCAGGCTGGGTGCGCCGGCGGAACCGCCGTGGGCGAAGTGGGCACCGAGGAGGTCGCCTTCGGCGGTCACCGCGGTGAGGTGGGGGTGGCGGTGGACGAGGTCTTCGGCGGCCTCAAGGCTGTCGACGACGACGATGTCGCCCAGGAGGCGCCGTACGGCGGGCATGAGGTCGGAGGGACCCCGGACGAGATCTGCCGCGAAGCGTGCTTCGGACCAGGGCGCTTCGGAGCGGGGCGTTTCGGACCCGGGTGTTTCGGGCCGGGACGGCTCGGGGGCACCCGCGAGCAGCAGCGCGGCCCGCCCGCCGTCCTGCTTGCGCAGCAGCCGGATCGCGTCGGCCGCCGATGCGGGGGTCGTCACCGCGATCGCGTCCGCCGCCACGCCGAAAGCCGCTGCCAGGGCGACCTCGTGGCCCGGGGACACCGTGAGCAGTTCGGCCGCCGGGCCCAGGACGCCCGTGAGCCGGTCCCGCGCACCGAGCAGTATGCCCGTGCCGTCCTTCCGCCGCAGGCCCAGCGCCAGCGCCTCGTGGCGGGCCTGGGTCGCGGCGCGCCTGCGTTCCGCCGTCGTGACCGCCTCGCGGGCCGCGGTCAGAGCCGTCTCCGCCTCGGTGAGCCGGTGCTTGGCCTGGTCGTGCTGGGCGGCCAGTTCCTCGTCGCCGGCGTCGAGGCCGTCGACCTCCGCCTTCAGCTCCTCGTACTCCTCCCGCGCCGAGAGCGCCCGCTCCTGGGCCTCGTCGCGGGCGGCGGCCAGCCGGTCGATCTCGGCCTGGGCGGACGCGGCGCGTGAGCGGGCGGCGCCCACCTGGCCGTTCAGCCGGGCCAGGCTCTCGCGGCGGTCGGCGATGGAACGGGCCACGTCCTTCAGGCGCCGTTCCTCGACGGCCAGCTCGCGCTCCAGCTCGGCGCGGTGCGCGACGGTGTCCTCCAGGGCGCGTTCGGCCGCCTCCAGGGCCGCCTCCAGTTCGGCCTCCTGCTCACGGATGCGGTGGGCCTCGCGCTCCATGTCCTCGGGGTCGCGGCCGCGCCGTTCCTCGGGGGGCGCGGAGGTGGCGCTCTTCACCCGGGCGTCGGCCAGCGAGATGGTGCCGCGGACGCGTTCGGCCAGCTGGGAGAGCTCGTACCAGGTCTGCTGGGCCCGCTGCAGGCGCGGGGTGAGCTGCCGTACCTCGTCCTCCAGGAGGGCCTCCCGCTGGAGGGCCTTCTTCAGCTCCTGCTCGGCGGCTTCCTTGCGTTCCTTGAGGGCGGCTTCGTCGGCGACCTCGTTCTGGAGGGCCTGGCGCAGGCGGACGAGGTCGTCGGCCAGCAGGCGCAGGCGCGCGTCCCGGAGGTCCGCCTGGATGACGGCGGCCCTGCGGGCGACCGCCGCCTGGCGGCCGAGCGGCTTGAGCTGGCGGCGGAGTTCGTCGGTCAGGTCCTGCACGCGGGCGAGGTTGGCCTGCATCGCGTCCAGCTTGCGGAGGGCCTTCTCCTTGCGTTTGCGGTGCTTGAGAACGCCGGCCGCCTCCTCGATGAAGGCGCGCCGGCCCATCGGGTCCGCGTGCAGGACGGAGTCGAGCTGGCCCTGGCCGACGATGACGTGCATCTCGCGGCCGATGCCGGAGTCGGAGAGGAGTTCCTGGATGTCCAGGAGACGGCAGGTGTCGCCGTTGATCTGGTACTCGCTGCCGCCGTTGCGGAACATGATCCGCGTGATGGTGACCTCGGCGTACTCGATGGGCAGCGCGCCGTCGGAGTTGTCGATGGTCAGGGACACCTCGGCGCGGCCCAGCGGCGGGCGCCCGGTGGTGCCGGCGAAGATGACGTCCTCCATCTTGCCGCCGCGCAGCGACTTGGCGCTGTGTTCGCCCATGACCCAGGTGAGCGCGTCCACCACGTTGGACTTGCCCGAGCCGTTCGGACCGACGACGCACGTGATCCCCGGCTCGAACCGGAGCGTGGTCGCCGAGGCGAACGACTTGAACCCGCGGAGGGTCAGGGCCTTGAGGTGCACGCCGTCGGACTTTACCCGGCGGCGCTAGCGCACTCCACGAAGCCTCGCAACCGCGCGGTTTCACGCATGAACACGCAGGGCACACCAGACGTTAAAGAAGGTGAAAGGATGCGCGGGGCTGGAAGGATCCGGCTCGGGCTCGGGGGCAGCAAAGCCGGGAAGACGAGCAAGGACGAGCAGAAGGACAAGAAAGAAGGGACGCCTGAGGCGTCCCTTGCAAATCTTGACAACTTGAGCGGTTGATATGGGCTTCCCCATCGCCGCATGTGCTGTCGTGGAGCGATGCAGCGATCAGGTGAGCGCAGGCTCCGCCTGGTTTGCGTCGATGCTCTCCATGATCCTGTCGTGAGAAGCGGCAGCCGTCAGCGCGTCGTTCTCGGCCTGAATCCGTACCAGCTCGGATTCGAGGTCCTGGACACGCTGCTGGAGCCGTCGCATCTCGGCGAGGAGTCGCGGGTCGGAGCCGCCGACGTAACCGAGAAGCGCCTTTGCCATGATGGATGGTCCTCCACACTGAGTGACCGACCGAAGCGGTGTGGGTCGTGAGGGATTCGCACCCGCGGTGCTTGACACATCCGAGTGGTACTCGGCTGTTGCGCCATGCCAAACAGCTAAGGTGCGCGGGGCTTTCAGCGTCTCACCAAAAAGTTTGACGGTCAACACGATCACACCCCGTATTGGCGGGCGAACCCGCGGTCGGGCGGCCCTGGCCGGGCGGCACTGCGACTCCTGCGGGGCCCTCAGGGCGTGGCGATCATCTGTAACTGCGGAGCCTGCCACGACCCGCCGTTCTTGGCAACCACCAGGCCCTTTCTGCTCGGGGCACATGCCAGTGGCAATTCGGGCCGCTTCGATCCCGCGGTCTCGCACGACGGGCTCAGCGAATGACGAAGCCGTCGTAGCCGCCGCGGGGTGTGTCCCATATCTCGGTGACACCCTCCACCCGGCCGGGCGTGTCACCGCCCTGGAGCCAGTCGAGCAGCCCTTCGCAACCCGCCCGGGAGCCCTCCGCGACCACCTGGACGCGGCCGTCGCCCAGATTGAGAGCAAAACCACTCAGGCCGCCGATCTCCAGCGCCTTGGCCCGCGTGAACCAGCGAAACCCCACACCCTGTACCCGTCCACGGACCCAGGCGACCAGTCGCACATCCTCGCTCATGGGTGCAACCTAACTGGCCAATCTCACTCGGGGCACTTCCTCCCGCGGCGGTATGGGGTACCGTCCCCACCCAAACGAATCTCGGATGAAACTCACTCGATCGGGTGAGTCTGGTTGACCAGAAGGAGTCATCGGCCACGCCGGCCCCTGGTCGGCCCCGACCGCGAGGACGAGGGAAGAGGGCAAGGACATGGGACGCCACCGACGCCACGCCGCCGGCCGCGCCGCCACGGGCCGCCCCCCGGAGGTCACGGAGAGCGACGACTGGTACCCGGGCGACCACGACCCGCAGGACTCGTTCGCGGCCCTCCCCTATGGCAAGGGCACGGCCGCCTACCTGCACCAGGACGGCTACACCGAGACCAACGCGCGCAGTTCGGCCTATCTGTACGCGACCGACGACGGCTACGCCAGGGACACCGGGACGGCCGTCTTCCCGGCCGCGGAGTTCAGCCCGTCCGGGGGCGGCCCCTCCGGCAGTGCGCACCGGCGCCGGAAGAAGGCCGGGCGGCCCGTCGCCACCGGACTGCTCGGGGTCTCCGCCGCCGTCGCCATCGGCACGGTCGCGGTGGCCACCGGTATGGTGCCGGGCCTGGAGAACTACAAGCTCGGCGGCGGCAGCGGCACGACCGGCGGCGAGCGGGTGCAGGCCGCCGACGAGCCCAGCAACACGGCCGCCGAGCAGGGCGGCACCTCCGGCAACGCCGAGAGCCGCGGCACCGGCTCGTCGACCAGCCGGGACACCCAGCGCTCCACCTCGCCCACGGCGTCCGCCTCGAAGTCCGCGTCCGCGTCCGCCTCGAAGTCCGCCGCCGCCTCGTCGCCCACCCCGACGGGGTCGGCGACCGAGGAGCCGACGCCCGCCGCCACGCCGTCCAGGACGCCGGCGGTCACCCCGAGCCGGACGGCCACCCAGGCCCCGGCGCGAACCGCGGCGCCGATCACCACCTCCGCGGAGGCCGTCGTCCAGGCCGAGGTGCTGAAGCTGGTGAACGGGGAGCGGGCCAAGGTCGGCTGCAGCGCGCTGTCGGCGAGCTCCTCGCTGACCCGGCTGGCCGAGTCGTTCAGCGACGACATGGCCGCGCGGGACTTCTTCGACCACACCGACCCGAACGGCAGGACCCCGTGGGACCGGGCCACGGCGGCCGGCATATCCGACCTCGGCGGCGAGAACATAGCCCGCGGCCAGGCCACCGCCCAGGCCGTCATGGACGCCTGGATGAACAGCGAGGGCCACCGCGCCAACATCCTGAACTGCGACTTCAAGACCCTCGGGGTCGGGGTGCACTTCGGCGAGGGCGGCCCGTGGTGGACGCAGGACTTCGGGTACTAGCCGCACTTGCCACCGCGTCGTCATCGGCTGTCGAGCCATCGGGCCATGGGCTGCCGGGCAGACCGCGCTAACCAATAGTTAGCGCATACTGTCGGTTAGCACTGTGCTCCCGTACGCTTGGCCCATGACCATCACCCAGGACAGCGTCGCGGAGCCGCAGCCTCCGTACGACGTCTTCGCCCGGGCCTGTCCCTCCCGCACCACCCTTGAGCACGTCATGGGCCGCTGGGGCGGGCTCACGCTCAGCGCGCTGCACGAGGGGTCGTTCCGGTTCAACGAGCTGCGCCGGCGCGTGGACGGCGTCAGCGAGAAGATGCTCTCCCAGACCCTCCAGGCCCTGGAGCGCGACGGCCTGGTGCACCGCGAGGCGCAGCCGACCAACCCGCCGCGCGTCGACTACGAACTCACCCCGCTCGGCCACGCGGTCGCCGAACGCCTGCTGGCCGTCGTCCACTTCGTGGAGAGCCGGATGGACGAGGTGCTGGCCGCCCGGGAGCGTTACGACGAGACGCGTGGCGCCCGCTGACACGTCGGGCAGAAGTAACTGGACCGGTTCATCCAGGGCCGCCGGCGCATCGGCGTACCACACCTACGGCAGGGCAGCCCCTCCCTGCCGTAGGCGTCCAGCGAGCGGTCGAAGTACCCCGACTCGCCGTTGACGTTGACGTACAGGCTGTCGAAGCTGGTGCCGCCGACGGCCAGGGCCGCGTTCATCACGTCCCGTACATGGCCGAGGAGTTCGGCGGTGCGCGGCCGGGTGAAGCCGGCGGTCGGCCGCTCGTAGTGGATACGGGCGCGCCAAAGGGCCTCGTCCGCGTAGATGTTGCCGACTCCGCTGATCAACGACTGGTCGAGCAGCGCCCTCTTGATGGTGGATCGCTTCCGGCGCAGCGCCTGATGGAAGGCCTCGTCGTCGAACAGCGGGTCGAGAGGGTCACGCGCGATGTGCGCGATGACGTCCGGCACTCCGTCGAGGGTGTTGTCGTGCAACGACAGCCCGCCGAAGGTGCGTTGGTCGACGAAGCGGAGTTCCGTACCCAGGCCGTCGGCGAACCGGACGCGGATGCGCAGGTGCTTCTCCTGAGGCGCCTCGTGCGGCTGGACCAGCAGCTGGCCGCTCATACCGAGGTGCGCGAGGATCGACTGGCCGGTGTCCTCCAGCGGCAGCCACAGGTACTTGCCGCGCCGGCTCGGGGTGCCGACGCGGTGGCCCTTCAGCCGGTGCGTGAAGTCGTCGGCGCCGGCCAGGTGCCGACGTACGGCACGTGGGTGCAGGACCTCGGCCGCGGCCACGACACGATGGGCGACCCACCGCTCCAGGCCGCGCCGTACGACCTCCACCTCGGGCAATTCAGGCATCGGGACTCCCGGGAAGGACCATAAGACTCCGAGCGCCCGCCCCAGGGCTACCGGGTGCGGGCGCTCGGACTGCGCTGTTCGTCAGACGGAGGCGGCGGACGACGACGGGCCGTCGTCCTCCTCGGCCTCGGCTTCGGCGGCCTGCTGGGCCGCCGCGGCCTTGGCACGCTCGTCCGCCGCGGCGCGGATGCCGCGCCAGGCGGACTCGGCGGCCTGCTGCTCCGCCTCCTTCTTGCTGCGGCCGGTGCCGGTGCCGTACGAGACGCCTCCGACGCGGGCGGCAGCAGTGAAGGTCTTCTCGTGGTCGGGGCCGGTCTCCGTGACCAGGTACTCGGGTACGCCGAGGCCCTCCGTCGCGGTGAGCTCCTGGAGACTGGTCTTCCAGTCCAGGCCGGCTCCGAGGTTCGAGGACTTCTCGATCAGCGGGTCGAAGAGCCGGTGCACCAGCTCGGACGCCGAGTCGAGGCCCTGATCGAGATAGACCGCACCGATCACCGCTTCCAGGGTGTCGGCGAGGATGGACGCCTTGTCCCGGCCGCCCGTGCCCTCTTCACCGCGGCCGAGCCGGATGAAGGAACCCAGGTCGAGACCGCGGCCCACTTCCGCGAGCGCACGCGAGTTCACCACCGCGGCCCGCAGCTTGGCCAGCTGGCCCTCAGGCAGGTCGGGGTGGGTGTTGTACAGCGTGTCCGTGACGACGAGACCGAGGACGGAGTCACCGAGGAACTCCAGCCGCTCGTTCGTCGGCAGACCGCCGTTCTCGTACGCGTAGGAACGGTGGGTCAGCGCACGCACCAGAAGGGCGGACTCAAGCTTGTAGCCGAGCCGCCCTTCCAGAAGCGTGTGGGACGAGGCCGTGCTGTCCGCCTTCTTCTTGGCGGTTGGGTCCGCCTTGGGCTCATCGCCCTTCTTTGGACTGGACACAGTGCCTCTCACCTGGCCGCTCAGACTTCGAGGACCTGGCGCTTGTTGTAGGTGCCGCAAGACGGGCACGCGATGTGCTGCAGCTTGGGCTCGTGGCAGCGCTCGCACGCAACCAGGGTGGGGACCGCAGCCTTCCACTGCGACCGGCGGTGGCGCGTGTTGCTGCGCGACATCTTCCGCTTCGGAACAGCCACGGCTACTTCTCCTGCTTCTCGTCGACGCCCGCTTCCGCGTCAGCGCCGCTCATCTCGTCCTTCTCGCCGTCCTTCATGGAACCGGCGAGTCCCTGCAAAGCCGCCCAACGGATGTCGACGGCGTCATGGTGGTGGTCCGGGGCGTCCGTGAGCCGGGCTCCGCACTCGGAGCACAGGCCCAGGCAGTCGTCCTGGCACACCGGCTGCATCGGCAGTGCGAGCACCACCGCATCACGCAGCACGGGTTCGAGGTCGAACAGGCCGTCCTCGATGAAAAACCTGTCCTCGTCGTCCTCGGCGTCGTCGCCCGGTTCCGCGATCACGCGGCCCCGGTCGTCGGCGTCAGGGTACGAGAACAGTTCCTGGAAGTCCGCTTCGAGCTCCTGCTCGACCGGCTCCAGACACCTTACGCACTCCCCCTCGGCCTGTGCACGGGCGGTGCCTGTGACGAGCACACCTTCCATGACCGACTCGATCCGGAGTTCCAGCTCCACCGGGGCGCCCTGCGGCACTCCGATGACCCCCTTGATCCCGAAGTCCTCGGGAGCGTCGACCGTGCGGGTCAGGCGCTGCAGCGCACCGGGACGCCTCCCCAGCTCGTGTGTGTCGAACACGAACGGGTTGCGGTGGTCGAGGCGCGCGTGAGGAGCCATTCCTGCTTTCGATCTTCGAGTTCAGAGGGCGCCGTCCGGAGATGTCTCCGGGCAGCGTGGATCGCGGACGTAGACGCGACCGAAGAGCCAGGATACTGGACCTTTCGCTGTCGGCCCAATCCGGCGGTCTTCCGCCGCCTTCCACCCGGTCCCTACAGGCCCCGGCCCTGCTCGTAGGCCCGCAACTGCTCCGGCGTGATCATGCCGGTGTCGAAGAGGCTGGTCTCGTCGAGGTCGTACGACTGGTGCTGCTGCTGGGCCGGCTGCTGCCGGGGGTCGTAGACGGGCTGCTGGCCGGTGTCGTAACCCTGGTAGGCGGCGGCGTACGGATCGGCCTGCTGGTAGCCGTAGGGGTCCTGCTGGTAGCCGTAGGCGTCCTGCTGGGCGTAGACGGGCTGCTGCTGGGGGTAGCCGTACGGATCCTGCGCCGCGGGCTGCTGCATGGGCTGCTGGTCGTACTGCGGCTGCTGCGCGGGCTGGGCGGGCTGGGCGGCGGCCTGTTCGGCCTGGGCGGCCCGTTCGTCCTGGTCGGCGAGGGCCGCGAGGTCGGCGAGGTAGTCGGCGTCGCTGGAGTGCTGGAAGGTCGTGCGGTCGTCGGCGAGGGCACCCAGGGCGTCGGAGGCGATCCGGCCGTGCAGCTTGGCGCGGCCCTTGCCGACCGCCTCCAGGGTCTTGGCGAGGACCGCCTCGAAGGCACCCAGCTTGACGTCGACGTACGCGTCGGCGTCCCGGCGCAGGGTCTCGGGGTCGTGGCTGCGCTCGGGGGCGTCCTCGTCCTCGTAGCCCTGCTCGTCCAGGCCGGGGCCGGTGCCGAGCAGCTTCTCGCGGCCGCGGCCGACCGAGCCGAGGGTCTTGGTGAGGACGACCTCGAAGTTGGCGAGCTTGGAGTCGACGTATTCGTCGGCCTCGGCGCGGACCTCCTCGGCCTCCTGGCGGGCCTCGGCGAGGATCCGGTCGGCCTCGGCCTGGGAGCGGCGGGCCACCTCGGTGCCGGAGATCAGCGAGCCGCGCTCGGCGTGCGCGCTCTCGATGATCCGCTCGGCCTCCATACGGGCCTGCTCGACCATCTGGTCCCGGTCGCCGATCAGCTCCTGGGCCTGCGCGAGCGAGCCGGGCAGCGCCTGGCGCAGCTCTTCGAGCATCGCGAGCAGCTCGGCGCGGTTGACCACGCACGACGCCGACATGGGCATGGACCGGGCGCCGGAGACCGTGCTCACGATCTCGTCCAGCTTCTTCTGCACGTCCACCTGTGCTCGCCACTCTCTACAGCTGGGTTGGAGACGGACGGGACGACTGTAGTCCCATCAGCCCTTGTTGAGACGCTTGTTGAGGGCCTCCAGAACGGCCGGCGGAACCAGGTGGGCGACGTCGCCGCCCCACTGGGCCACCTCCTTGACCAGTGAGGAGGAGAGGAAACTGTAGGTCGGGTTGGTCGGCACGAAAAGCGTCTCGACACCCGACAGGCCGTTGTTCATCTGGGCCATCTGCAGCTCGTAGTCGAAGTCGCTGACGGCCCGCAGGCCCTTGACGATGGCCGGGATGTCGCGCTGCTTGCAGAAGTCGACGAGGAGGCCGTGGAAGGCCTCGACCCGGACGTTGCCGTAGTCGGCGACGACCGTGCGGATCAGGTCGATCCGCTCGTCGATCTCGAACAGGCCCTTCTTGGACTTGTTGATCATCACCGCGACGTAGACCTCGTCGTACAGACGGGACGCGCGGGCAATGATGTCTAGGTGTCCATTGGTGATCGGGTCGAACGACCCGGGACAGACGGCGCGGCGCACTAGTGATCCCTCGCTCTCCGGTCCGGTCATCGTGCGTCTTCGCACGTAGAGGCGGCGCGACCGTACCAAAACGTTCCCTCGCCGTAGCGACGGGACCGGAGGGCCTCGAAGCCGGCCGGCCAGTGGAAATCGCCGCCTCTGGTGCTGCGCTCCACGGTGACGATCGCCTCCGGCGCTAGCCAGCCCCCCGAGTGGAGTGTGAGGAGAATCTCCCGAAGATCGTGATCTGTGACGGCGTAGGGCGGGTCCAGGAAGACGAGGTCGTACGCCTGGTCGGGCGCCGGGGTCTGGATGATCTGTTCCGCTTTGCCCGCCCGTACTTCGGCGCCGGGCAGGCCGAGGTTCCTGACGTTCTCCCGTACGACGCGGGCGGCTCTCGGGTCCGCTTCGACGAGGAGGGCGTGGGCCGCGCCCCTGGAGAGGGCTTCCAGGCCTACGGCGCCTGAGCCCGCGTAGAGGTCGAGTACACGTTCGCCGTCCAGGGGGCCGCCGAGCAGGGACTGCCAGGTGGAGAAGAGGGCTTCGCGTGCACGGTCCGAAGTGGGCCGGGTACCTGTGCCGGGAGGCACCGAGAGGCGCCGTCCGCCTGCCTGGCCGGCGATCACGCGGGTCATTTTTGAATCCTCGGTCAGGGTTTTTCCGGGGTGGTTGCGGATTCAGTCTGGCAGCAGGTGCGTCGTGGTCGCGCGCGCCCGCGCGGCTGAGCCGGCCCGGCGGCCCCTGGACGGGGCGTTTCGCCTCAGCCCTTCTCCAGGTACTGCTCCCTCTCCTCGTCCAGGAGGGCGTCCAGGGCCGTTCTCAGTCCAGGGAGGTCGGTCAGCTCCGGGTCCCTCGCCACCAGGGCCGTCGCCTCCTCCCTCGCCTGGGCGATGATCTCCTCGTCGTCGATCACCGCGAGGACGCGGAGGCTGGAGCGGGCGCCGGACTGGGCCTGGCCCAGGACGTCGCCCTCCCGGCGCTGTTCCAGGTCGATCCGGGAGAGCTCGAAGCCGTCCAGGGTCGAGGCGACCGCCGTGAGGCGCTGGCGGGCGGCGCTCGCCTCGGGCATCTCCGTGACCAGGAGGCACAGGCCGGGGGCGGAGCCCCGGCCCACCCGGCCGCGCAGCTGGTGGAGCTGGGAGACGCCGAAGCGGTCGGCGTCCATGATGACCATGGCGGTGGCGTTCGGGACGTTCACGCCGACCTCGATGACCGTGGTGGCGACCAGGACGTCGGTGTCGCCCGCGGCGAAGCGGCGCATCACCGCGTCCTTGTCGTCGGGGTGCATACGGCCGTGCAGGACCTCGACGCGCAGGCCGCCCAGCGGGCCCTTGGCGAGGTGGTCGGCGATGTCCAGGACGGCGAGCGGGGGGCGCTTCTCCGCCTCGTCCTCCGCGGACTTCTTCGCCTTCTTGGCGTCGGCCGCCTCATCGACGTCGTCGCCGATGCGGGGGCAGACGACGTAGGCCTGATGGCCGCCCTCGACTTCCTCTCTGACCCGCTCCCAGGCACGGGCCAGGAAGTGGGGCTTGTCGGCGGCGGGGACGACATGGGTGGCGATCGGGGAGCGGCCGGCCGGGAGCTGGTCGAGGACGGAGGTCTCCAGGTCGCCGAAGACCGTCATCGCGACCGTACGGGGGATGGGGGTCGCGGTCATGACGAGCAGGTGGGGCGGCTGCTTCCCCTTGCCGCGCAGGGCGTCCCGCTGCTCGACGCCGAAGCGGTGCTGCTCGTCCACGACCACCAGACCCAGGTCGTGGAACTGGACCTTGTCCTCGATCAGCGCGTGGGTGCCGATCACGATCCCCGCCTCGCCCATGACCAGGTCCAGCATCGCCTGGCGGCGGGCGGCGGTGCCCATCGAGCCGGTGAGGAGGACGACCTTGGTGGCGTGCTCCGCGCCGCCGAGCATGCCTCCTTCGGCGAGCTCGCCCATCATCTCGGTGATCGAGCGGTGGTGCTGCTGGGCCAGGACCTCGGTGGGGGCGAGCATGGCCGCCTGACCACCCGCGTCGACGACTGCGAGCATGGCGCGGAGGGCGACGAGCGTCTTGCCGCTGCCGACCTCGCCCTGGAGGAGGCGGTGCATCGGGTGTTCCGTCGCCAGGTCGTCGAAGATCTCCTTCGAGACCTTGCGCTGGCCTTCGGTGAGGGTGAAGGGGAGGCGGTCGTCGAAGGCCGCCAGGAGGCCGTCGGGGGCCGGCTTGCGGGCCGCAGCCGGAAGCAGGCCGTCCGTGTGACGGCGGCGGGCCAGGGCGACCTGGAGGACGAAGGCCTCGTCCCACTTGAGGCGGTCACGGGCGGCCGCGACGTCCGCCTTGGTGTGCGGGCGGTGGATCTTGAGGAGCGCTTCGGGGAGGGAGACCAGGCCGCGGCCCTCGCGGAGGGACGGGGGAAGGGGGTCCAGGGCCTCCTGAGCGCTGGGCAGGACCGTCTGGACCGCCTTGCCGATCTTCCAGGACTCCAGCTTGGCGGTGGCCGGGTAGAGCGGGATCAGGGCTCCTGCCCAGGTCTCCACGGATTCGGCCGGGTCGTCCCCGCGCAGCAGTTCGTAGGCCGGGTGGGCCAGTTGCAGGCGGCGGTTGAAGACCGAGACCTTGCCGGCGAACATCGCGCGCGTGCCGGGCAGGAGTTCCTTGTGGGGTTTGTGCACGCCGTTGCCGAAGAAGACCAGTTGGAGCCGGCCGCTGCCGTCGGTGATCGTGACCTCCAGGCGCTGGCCCTTGCCGCGGGGCGCCTTGGCGGAGGCGAACGTGAGCAGGCGGGCGTCGGCGACCATGGCGACCACCGTCACGTGCTCGTCCATGGGCAGGTCGGCGAGGTGGGTGAGCTGGCCGCGCTCCTCGTATCTGCGGGGGTAGTGGTGCAGGAGGTCGCCGACGGTGTGCAGGCCGAGATGCTCGGCCATCACCTTGGCGGTGGCTGGGCCGAGCACTTTCTTCAGTGGTTCTTCCAGTGCGGGCACAGGATCCATTGCACACCACGCCACCGACAATGCCGGATACGGTTCGGGAAACTCCTGGTCAGACGGCCGTTTCGAGTCATAGGATGGCGCGCTCCGGCCATCCTTCCGCGGTCACCACCCCACTCGGGACCGCCCGACCCCGCGCCGACCACGTCTTCCCCCCTCCGGCGCAGCGACGATGGACTCCCAGACCTCACAGTCATCCCAGGCATCACAGCCACCTCACACGTTCCAGGTCGACCTGCGCGGTCTGGTGGACCTGCTCTCCCATCACCTGTATTCGAGCCCCAAGGTCTACCTGCGCGAGCTGCTGCAGAACGCCGTGGACGCGATCACCGCGAGACGGGCCGACCAGCCCGACGCCCCGGCGCGGGTGCGGCTGTACGCCGACGGCAGCGCCCTTCGGGTGGAGGACAGCGGCGTCGGGCTCACCGAGTCGGACGTGCACAACCTGCTTGCCACGATCGGGCGCAGCTCCAAGCGGGGAGACGGGCTGCAGGAGGCGCGCTCCGACTTCCTGGGCCAGTTCGGCATCGGGCTGCTGGCCTGCTTCGTGGTCGCCGAGCGGATCCGGGTGGTCAGCCGCAGCGCGCGGACCCCGGACGCGCCGCCCGTGGAGTGGACGGCCCGGGACGACGGGTCGTACACCGTACGGACGCTGGCGCCCGAGGCCCGGCCCGAGCCCGGTACCACCGTGCATCTGGTGGCGCGGGCGGGTGCGGCGGAGTGGCTGGACGAGCGGCGGGTGCTCGCGCTGGCGCGGGACTTCGGGTCGCTGCTGCCGTACGACGTACGGGTGGGCGACGAGGCGGTCACCGATCTGCCCGCCCCCTGGGACCGGCCGTACCCCTCCCCCAGCAACCGGCGGGTGGCGCTGGCCCGGCACTGTCACGAGCTGTTCGGGTTCACGCCGTTGGACTCGATCGCCCTGGACGTGCCGCTGGCCGGGATCCGGGGGGTGGCGTACGTGCTGCCGTCGGCGGTGAGTCCGGCGCAGCGGGCCACGCATCGTGTACACCTCAAGGGCATGCTGCTCACCGAGCGGGCCGAACAGCTGCTGCCGGACTGGGCGTTCTTCGTGCGCTGTGTCCTGGACACGGACAGTCTGCGGCCGACCGCCTCGCGCGAGTCGCTGTACGAGGACGAGACGCTGGCCGCCGTACGGGAGGCGCTCGGCGAGCGCATCCGGTCCTGGCTGACCGGTCTGGCGGCGGGTGATCCCGAGCGCCTCTCCGCCTTCCTGTCCGTGCATCACCTCGGGGTGAAGTCGCTGGCGCGGCACGACAAGGAGATGCTGCGGACCATGCTGCCGTGGCTCCCCTTCGAGACCACGGACGGGCAGCTCTCGCTGGAGGAGTTCGCGCAGCGGCACCCGGTGGTGCACTTCACGCGGACGGTCGAGGAGTACCGGCAGGTCGCGCCGATCGCCTCCGCGCAGGGCGTCGGGGTGATCAACGGCGGTTACACGTACGACAGTGAGCTGGTCGAGGCGCTGCCGTCGGTGCGGCCCGGAACGGTGGTCGCGGAGCTCGACGCGGACACCGTCACCGCGCATCTGGACACGGTGGATCCGGCGGAGGAGCTGGCGGTGGCCGGGTTCCTGGGGGTGGCGCGGGCGAAGCTCGACCCTCTGCAATGTGACATCGTACTGCGCGCCTTCCACCCTCTCTCGGTCCCAGCCCTCCACCTCGACGACCGCGCCGCCCGTCACGAACAGGCCCGCGCGCAGGCCGAGGAAGAGGCCGACGACCTGTGGGCCGGCATCCTGGGCTCGCTGCGCGGCAGCGCGCCCCGCGCCCGTCTGGTGCTCAACCACCTCAATCCGCTGATCCGGCGGATCAGTGCCCTCAAGGACCCGGAGCTGATCGGCACCGCGACCGAGTCGCTCTACGGTCAGGCGCTGCTGATGGCCCAGCGCCCGCTCAGGCCGGCCGACTCGGCGCTGCTCAACCGCTCGTTCATCGGCCTCCTGGAATGGGCCACTCACGGGGAGGGCGATCGCTGATGGAGATTGCCGACTTCGACGCGCTGCGCCGGGCCATGGCGGAGAACTCCGAGCAGCCGGAGGGGCCCGCCCGCAACGCGCGCGCGGAGCAGTTGCTGGTGGCGGCCGAGAAGCTGAACATCCCGCTCGCCGTGATCGAGGCGCTCGGGCACCAGCTGAAGGTCTACAACTACAGCTCCGAGAAGGACAAGATGTTCGTCCCCTTCGCGCGGCTGCTGCGGATGTGGGACGAGCGGCCCGGGGACTTCGACGAGTACGAGACGCATTCGCTGCACTGGGTCTTCAAGTGGATGACGGCCGGCATGCTCGACCAGCCGCACGTCCCGCTCGCCTCGATCGAGAAGTGGCTGGGCGAGATGGAGCACCGCTACCGGCTGGCCGGGCACTCCGAGCGGGCGGTGCGCAGCGCCGAGTTCAGTGTCGCCGGGCACATCGGTGACCTCCCGCGCGCGGAGCGGGCGTACGCGGCGTGGCTGGCGGCGGACCGGGACCGGATGGCCGACTGTCCCGCGTGCGAGCTGCACGGGCAGGGCGGCTGGCAGCTGAGGAACGGCCGGGACGCGGAGGCTCTCGAGGTGTGGGGGCCGGTGCTGGAGGGCGAGTACAGCTGCGCCCACGAGCCGCACACGGTGCTGGCCTCCTCCCTGGCCCCGCTGCTGCGGCTCGGCCGTCTCGACGAGGCCCGCGCGCACCACCTGCGTGGTTTCCGGCTCGTCCGCCCCATGGAGAGCATGCGGGGCGCCTACGCGGACCACGTCGAGTTCTGCGCGCTGACCGGCAACGAGGCGCGCGGTCTGGAGCTGCTGGCGGAACGTCCCGCCTACTTCACGGACACCGGGCAGCCGCGCAGCCGGATGGAGTTCCTGACGGTGGTGACGCTGCTGATGGACCGGCTGACCGAGCTGGGGCTCGGCGGCCAGCGGGTGCCGGGGCCGGCCGGGCGGGCGTGGACCGCCGGGGAACTCGCCGGGCACGCGCGCGCCGGGGCCCTGGAGCTGGCCGCGCGGTTCGACGCCCGCAACGGCACCTCCTACGTCGGCGACCAGGTACGCGAGCGGATGGCGCAGCGGCCGCTGGCGGACCGGCTGCCGCTGGGTGTGCGCGCGGTACGGACGGCGCCCGCCGGACCGCCCGCGCCGCCCGTCCCGGCGCCCGCGCCGGAGCCGGCGGAGCAGCCGTCGCTGCCCGCGCTCCTGGCCGAGGCGCGCCGGCTCTCGGACGCCCTCCGGCCGCACGCCCTGGAGGCCTGGGAAGCGGTCGCGCGGGCCGCCGAGGAGACCGAGGTGGACACGTACGTCCGTGCGGAGATCGCCGACCACATGGCGATGGGGCGCGGTCCCGCGGGTGTGGAGCTGTTCGAGCGGGCGGCGGAGCTGTACGCGGAGGCGGGCGACGAGGGCGAGGCGATCGCGGCACGCGCGCGTGCCGCGTACGTACGCGCGCTGTCCGGGGACCTGGACGAGGCGCTGGCCCGGATCGACGATCCGTACGACCGGATTCTCGCCCTGTACGCCGACGACGCGACGGGCGTCCGGCAGACGGCGTCCGTGCTCATGAGCCGGGCGCGGATCCTGATGCGTCAGGTGCACGAGCGGTCCTTGGGCGCCGGGGCGGCCGAGCAGGCCGTACGGGAGCTCCTGGCGCTGGTCGGCGGGCGCGGCGGGTCCGACGTACGGCTGGTGTCCCGGGCGGCCGAGGGGCGGGCGATGCTCGCGGAACTGGCCGAGCACGCCGGGGACGGGGAGCGGGCGGGGCAGCTGTTCCGGCAGGCGTCGGCGCAGTTCGTCGGCGCGGAGCTGCCGTGGTTCGCGGTCGAGTACGAGGTGCGGGTGGCCGCGCTCGCCCATGAGCAGGGCGATCTGGCCGAGGCGGAACGGGCGCTGCGCGCGGCGCTGGAGCACGGCGGGCCGTACGTGGAGCCGGTGGGGCGGGCCCAGCTGCATCTCCAGCTCGCCGAGGTCGTCGGCGGGCGGGGCGCGGCCGAGGAGGCCGCCGAGCACGCCCTTCAGGCCGCGCACTGGGCCGACGAGGCCGGGGAGAGCGGCACGCTGGGCGCGTGGGCCCGGCACCAGCTGGGCGGCTTCCTGCTGCGGCAGGGGCGGTTCGCGGAGGCCGCCGAGGTGCTGGAGTCGGCGCTGCCCGACCTGAGCGCCGAGAGGCACGGTGACGGCGCGGTCGTGCAGACCCAGTGGTGGCTCGGGGACTGTCTGAGCGAGCTGGGCGAGCACCACGCGGCGGCCGAACGGCGGCTGCAGGCGGCCGAGATCGCCCGGCACTGGCCCGAGCAGCACGACCACGCCACCCTTGCGCACCTGGCCGGCGAGTCGCTGGGCAACGCGGGACTGCCCGCCGAGGCGGACCAGGCGTACACGCGGGCGGGCGAGTTGTGGCGGGCGATGGGCAATGTGCACTTCCTGGTGCGTGCGCTGCGGGCCCGCGCGTGGCTGGCGCTGCGGACCGAGGCGGGGCCGAAGGGCGCGCGGGCGCTGATGGCGGAGGCGGTCGAGGAGTGCGAGGCGGCGCTGGCGGCCGCGGACGATCCGGCCGCGGCGGAGCGGCTCGCCGGTGAACTCGGGCAGACGCACCGGCAGTTCGGCGACCTGCTGGCGCGTTCCGTGCCGGAGGACGCCGACGACCCGGCGATCCACGAGGCGTTCGAGGCGGCGCTCGCGGAGATGACCGCGGCGATCTCGGTGTTCGCCGGGCTGGGCGAGGACGGCCTGCACAGCCGTACCGCGGCGGAACTGGCGGCCGGCTGGCTGGAGGCCGACCTGAGCCGTCCGGCCGCGGCGACGGCACGCGCGCGTGCGGTGCTGGACGCCTACGAGGGCGCCGACCCGGCCGACGAGACGGTCCGGTCCCGGCGGGCGGAGGCCCGGCAGCTGCTGGAGCCCACGGAGGAGTGAGAGAGGGGGCGAAGAGGCCTGGAAAGGGGGCTCACTCGACGCCGATGAGGAGCGGGGCCCCCTGCCGGCCGCCCCGGTAGACCACCGTGTCGACGGCGAGGTACGCCTCGCGCACCCGGGCCTCCAGCCGGTCGGCGACGCCCTCGGGCGCCTCGTCGCCGAGGACGAGGGTGACCAGCTCGCCGCCGGCCTGGAGCATGCGGTCCAGGACGGTCTCGGCGGTGGCCGTCACGTCCGAGCCGATCACCGCCACGTCGCCGTCTATCAGGCCCAGCACGTCCCCGGCCTGGCAGATGCCGGCCATGGTCCAGGACTGCCGCTCCGCGACCACGACCTCGGCGTAGCGGGTGGCGCCGGCCGCCGAGGTCATCTGGACGACGTCCTCGTCGAAGCGGCGGTCCGGCTGGTGCACCGCGAGCGCTGAGATGCCCTGGACGGCGGAGCGGGTCGGGATGAGGGCGACCCGGATGCCCTCCGCGCGGACCTGCTCGGCCGCCGCGGCCGCCGTGTGCCGCAGGTCGGCGTCGTTGGGCAGCAGCACCACCTCGCGCGCGTGGGCCCGTCGTACGGCGTCCACCAGCTCCCCGCTGGCGGGCGGCTCTCCGGGGCGGGCGAGCACGGCGGTCGCGCCGGCCTCGGTGTACAGCCCGGCCAGCCCCTCCCCCGGCACCACGGCCACCACGGCCCGCTGCACCCGCTCGCGCGCCGGCCGCTGCCCGCCGGTGTGCACGTCCCCGGCGCCGAAGTGCGTGATCCGGATCCGGTACGGCCGCCCGGCCTCCACCCCGGCCTCCACGGCGGCGCCGGCGTCGTCGACGTGCACATGGACGTTCCACAGGCCGTCGCCGCCCACCACCACCAGGGAGTCGCCGAGGGCGTCGAGCCGGGCGCGCAGCCGGTCCACGGCGGCGTCCTCGGCCTCCAGGAGGTAGACGACCTCGAAGGCGGGCCCCCCGGCGGGCCCGGCGCAGCCCTCGGCCAGGGCGTCGGAAACGGCGTCCACGCGCGCGTGCACACCCGGGCCCGCCACGAACGCGTGCGGGTCAGCCGTCGGCGCCTCCCCCGTGAACGCCTCCACCAGCGCCCCGAACACCGCGACCAGGCCCCGTCCGCCGGCGTCCACCACCCCGGCCCGCTCCAGCACCGCCAGTTGTCCCGGGGTCGCCGCGAGTGCCTCGCACGCGCCCTGGTAGGCGGCCCGGGCGACCGCCCCGCAGTCTCCGTCGGCCGCGGCGGCGGCGTCCGCCGCGGCCGCCGCGACCGACAGCACGGTGCCCTCCACGGGGTGGGCGACGGCCTGGCGGGCGGCGTCGGCCGCGTGCCGCAGGGCCAGCCGCAGCCCGTCGGCGTCGATGTGAGTCGCCTCACCCTCGGTGAGGACCTGGGCCATACCGCGCAGCAGCTGCGCCAGGATCGTGCCGGAGTTGCCGCGCGCGCCTATGAGGGCACCGTGCGCCATCGCGCGGACGGTGTCGGCCAGGGTCGGCACCTCCTCGCCCAGCTCGTAGCCGGCGAAGACGGCCTCCACGGCCCCCGCGGCCGATTCCACCGTCATGTACAGGTTCGTACCGGTGTCACCGTCGGCCACCGGGTAGACATTGATCGCGTCGATCTCCTCGCGTGACCGCCCGAGCGCCCCGAGCGACAGTCCGCACCAGGTGCGTACCGCGAGAGCATCGAAGAATGTCTGCGGCACCTGCGCCACCTGCGCCTCCTTGAGCTGGCTGGACGTGGACGCAGCGTAGACCCCGCAAGGGTGTGCGCCGGAAGAGGGCCGGGGGCGGGCCCCTGAGCTGCCATGCTAGTTTCGTCTAACGGACGCAGCCGTTGTATGCTGCTCCGGTTGCCCGATCTGATCGGGCCATTCCCCTGGCAACGCCACTCAGGATCTTCGATCTCAAGGATCTCGATCCCGGCACGCCGGGATCCAACCGTAAGTGCATCTGAAGTCTTTGGAGTGACCCGTGGCTGCCAACTGCGACGTCTGCGGCAAGGGGCCGGGCTTCGGCAACAACATCTCGCACTCGCACCGCCGTACGCCCCGTCGCTGGAACCCGAACATCCAGCGTGTGCGTACCGTGGTCGGCGGGACGCCGAAGCGCGTGAACGCCTGCACCTCGTGCATCAAGGCCGGCAAGGTCTCGCGCTGACGCACTGTCGCTGAGCGCGCGGCCACCGCTGGTTCGCTGCATTGAGCCGGTCCACCTCAGGGTGGGCCGGCTTTTTGCCGTACCCACCGGCGACGCACCCCCGGAAGCGGCCACGGACGTCAGGCCGCGGGAGTACCCGGCCCTGTCCCGGGCCTGAGCGCCCAGCCGTGGTCCACGGGCCCGATCCCGGAGCCGAGCGCGAACCCGGCCGCGATCGCCCCGGTGACGTACTCCTTGGCGGCCGTCACCGCCTCCGGCACCGGCCGTCCCTTGGCGAGCTGCGCCGCGATCGCGGACGCGAGGGTGCAGCCCGTGCCGTGGGTGTGCCGGTTGTCGTGGCGCGGGGCGCGCAGCAGGAGTTCGTCGGTGCCGTCCGTGAGCAGGTCGACGGCTTCGCCGGGCAGATGACCGCCCTTGATGAGCGCCCACTTCGGCCCGTACGACAGCACGGCCGCCGCGGCCCGGCGCAGATCCGCCTCCGACTCGACGTGCACGCCGGTGAGTTGGGCCACCTCGTCGAGGTTCGGGGTGGCCACGGTGGCCAGCGGGAGGAGCCTGGTGCGGACCGAGTCCAGGGCGGAGGCGGCGAGGAGCGGATCGCCGTGCTTGGAGACACCGACCGGGTCGACGACCACGGGTGCGTCGGTTCCCGCGAGCAACTCCGCGACCGTCTCCACGAGTTCGGCCGAGGCGAGCATGCCGGTCTTCACCGCGTCGACGCCGATGTCGTCCACGACGCTCCGGTACTGGGCGCGCACGGCCGCCACCGGCAGCTCCCAGGCACCCTGCACGCCCAGGGAGTTCTGCGCGGTCACCGCCGTGAGCACGCTCATGCCGTGCACGCCGAGCGCGAGCATCGTCTTCAGGTCGGCCTGGATCCCGGCCCCGCCGCCGGAGTCGGAGCCCGCGACCGTCAGCACGCGCGGCGGGCTCACGTCTCGATGTCCCCGAAGTGGTCCCAGCCGCCCTTGCTGGTCCAGGACGCCCCGTCGACCGTCACCTGGGGCAGCGCGGAGGGGTTCAGGACCTCGCCGATGACCTTCCAGCGGGCGGGCAGCTTCACGTCCGGCGGGAAGGCGGCCACGATGGCGTGGTCCTCGCCGCCGGTCAGCACCCACTGGAGGGGGTCGACGCCGACGGCCTGGCCGATGTCGTTCATCTGGGTCGGGATGTCGATCGCGCCGGAGCGGATGTCGATGCGGACCTTGCTGGCCTCGGCGATGTGCCCGAGGTCGGCGATCAGCCCGTCGCTCACGTCGCACATCGCGGTCGCGCCGAGGGCGGCGGCGGCCGGGCCCGCGTGGTACGGCGGCTCGGGGCGGCGGTGCGCCTCCACGAACGCCCGTGGCGAGCGGAAGCCGCGGGAGAGCACCGCGTAACCGGCCGCGGACCAGCCCAGCCAGCCCGTGACGGCGATCAGGTCGCCGGGCTGGGCGCCGGCCCGGGTGACCGGCTCCTGGTTGCGCAGATCGCCGAGCGCGGTGATCGACACCATGATCGTGTCGCCGCGGACCACGTCGCCGCCCACCACCGAGGCGCCGGCCACCTGGCACTCGTCCCGGATGCCGTCCATCAGCTCGCTGGCCCAGGTCACCGGCAGTTCGGCGGGTACCACCAGGCCGAGCAGCAGGGCGGTCGGCACGGCGCCCATGGCGGCGATGTCCGCGAGGTTCTGCGCGGCCGCCTTGCGGCCCACGTCGTAGGCCGTGGACCAGTCGCGGCGGAAGTGCCGGCCCTCCAGCAGGATGTCGGTGCTCGCCACCACCCGGCGGTCGGGCGCGGCGACCACCGCGGCGTCGTCGCCGGGGCCGACCCGGACCGCCGGAGTGGTGGTGAGACGGGAGGTGAGCTCCCTGATGAGCCCGAACTCCCCGAGCTCACCAACAGTGCCCTTCATTGCCCTTACGCCCCTTCTCTGCCTTGCCGTGCCCGCTCGCGCGTCACCGTCGTCCTGGATACGGTCGGGGTGACCGTCAACATCTGCCGTGCCTGCACCCCGGCGCGCGAGCCCCTGTCCGCGCAGGTCTCCCCGCGGTGAGCGACGACGCGATACCGTGGCGTTCCTTTTCCCCACATGATCCTCGTGGCCGCCCTGGAGGTTCCGTGGTACAGGCGTACATCCTGATCCAGACGGAGGTCGGCAAGGCGTCGACCGTCGCCGAGACGATCAGCGAGATCCCCGGCGTCATGCAGGCCGAGGACGTGACAGGACCGTACGACGTCATCGTGCGCGCGCAAGCCGAAACGGTCGATGAACTGGGTCGCATGGTGGTCGCGAAGGTCCAGCAAGTGGACGGCATCACGCGCACCCTGACCTGCCCGGTCGTCCATCTGTAGCCCCCGTCTACCCTTGGCCGGTGAACATCTTCCGTCACCGGCCATTCGGTCTGCCCGCGCTCGCCGCGCTGATGATCGCGGCAGCGGGCTGCTCATCAGCAGACGACGCCCCGTCGGCGGCGGTTCCCAGTCCGGGCGGGGCGGTAACGAAGCTGTGCCGTCGCCTCGACGGGGTGCTGCCGACGAAGGTCGACAAGCTGGGCCGGCGGGATCCGGAACCGGCCTCCGTGCTGACCGCCGGCTGGGGCGGCGACCCGGCGATCATACTGCGGTGCGGGGTCCCGCGACCCGCGAGGATGGCCGATCCGGAGGCCGACGGGGTCGAGGTGAACGGGGTGGGTTGGCTGCTGGAACAACGGGCCGACAAATCGTTCCGGTTCACCACGACGCTGCGGAAGGCGTATGTCGAGGTGACGATTCCGGCGGGGCGGACCGGGAATGGCATGGCGCCGCTGGTCAGCTTGGCGCCTGCCATCAAGAAGGCGATTCCGGAGGGGATTGCCGACTAGTCGCCGCGCGGGGATCGGTGGTCGGCCGGCCCACGATGCGTGGGGCTGACCGCGCCCACGCGGCCGAGCCGCATATCGAATACAGCCCCGCGCCCCTAGGGGGCGCTTCAGCTCGGGGCGTTTTCTAGCGAAGCCCCGTCGACCGGTTGAGCGCCGCCTGGATCAGGCGGTCGATCAGTTCAGGGTAGGCGATTCCCGTGGCCTGCCACATCTGGGGGTACATCGAGATCGGGGTGAATCCGGGCATCGTGTTGATCTCGTTGATGACGAATTCGCCGGTCTCCGTGAGGAAGAAGTCGGCGCGGACCAGGCCCTCGCAGGACGCGGCCTCGAAGGCGTCCACCGCGAGCTTCTGGACCTCGGCGGTCTCCTCCGGGGTGAGGGGGGCCGGGACGATGCCGGGGGTGGAGTCGATGTACTTGGCCTCGAAGTCGTAGTACGCGTGCTCCGAGGGCGGCGGGATCTCGGCGGGGACCGAGGCGCGCGGGCCGTCCTCGAACTCCAGGACGCCGACCTCGATCTCCCGGCCGCGCACGGCCGCCTCGATCAGGATCTTCGGGTCGTGGGACTGGGCCTCGGCGATCGCCTCGTCCAGGCCGGAGAGGCCGTCGACCTTGGTGATGCCGATCGACGAACCCGCGCGCGCGGGCTTCACGAACAGCGGCCAGCCGTGCTCGCCGGCGAAGTCGACGATCCGCTTGCGGGCGGCGGACTCGTTCTGCCGCCACTCACGGGGACGGATCACCAGGTACGGGCCGACGGCGAGCCCGAACGAGGCGAACACCCGCTTCATGTACTCCTTGTCCTGGCCGACGGCCGAGGCGAGCACGCCCGAGCCGACGTACGGGACGCCGGACAGCTCCAGGAGGCCCTGCAGGGTGCCGTCCTCGCCGTACGGGCCGTGCAGCATCGGGAAGACCACGTCGACCTCGCCGAGCGCCTTGGGCACCGAGCCGGGCTCGCTGTAGACGACCTCGCGGTTGGCCGGGTCGACGGGGAGCACCACGCCGCCCTCGGCGGACTCGGCGAGGTCGGCGACCTCAGGGGTACGGCGTTCGGTGATCGCCATGCGGTCCGGGTCGTCGGCGGTGAGCACCCAGCGGCCTTCCCGGGTGATGCCGATCGGCAGGACCTCGTACTTGGTCCGGTCGATGGCGCTCAGGACGGCTCCGGCGGTGACCATGGAGATCCCGTGCTCGGAGCTGCGGCCGCCGAACACGACGGCCACGCGCGGCTTGCGAGCGGACCGCTCAGGGCTCTGGGGGAGGTTCTCGGTGCTCATATCGCGATGAGAGTACCCGGTGGCAGGGGTCCGAGACAGCGTCGGCGGGCCGGGTTCGCTCAGCGTCGCTCGGGCTTCGCACTGCGCGACATCAGCTCCTTGAGGGCGACCACCGGGGGCTTTCCCTCGTGCACGATGTCGACGACCGTCTCGGTGATCGGCATCTCCACGCCGTGCCGGCGGGCCAGATCGGCCACCGACTCGCAGGACTTGACGCCCTCGGCGGTCTGCTTGGTGACCGCGATGGTCTCCTCCAGGGTCATGCCCTTGCCGAGGTTGGTGCCGAAGGTGTGGTTGCGGGAGAGCGGCGAGGAGCAGGTCGCCACCAGGTCGCCGAGCCCGGCGAGTCCCGAGAAGGTCAGCGGGTCGGCGCCGAGGGCGAGGCCGAGCCGCGCGGTCTCCGCGAGACCGCGCGTGATGAGCGAACCCTTGGCGTTGTCGCCGAGCCCCATGCCGTCGGCGATGCCCACGGCGAGGCCGATGACGTTCTTCACCGCGCCGCCCAGCTCGCACCCGATCACGTCGGTCTCGGTGTACGGGCGGAAGTACGGGGTGTGGCAGGCCGCCTGGAGCCGCTGGGCGATCGTCTCGTCGGTGCAGGCGACCACCGCGGCGGCCGGCATCCGGGCCGCGACCTCCCGGGCGAGGTTGGGTCCGGTGACCACCGCGATACGGGTCGGCTCGACCTTGGCGACGTCGGCGATGACCTCGCTCATCCGCATGGTGGTGCCGAGTTCGATGCCCTTCATCAGGGACACCAGGACGGTGTGGGGCGCGAGCAGTGGCGCCCACTCGGCGAGGTTGGCCCGCATGGTCTGGGAGGGCACCGACAGGACGGTGAAGTCGGCGCCGGCGGCCGCCTCGGCGGGGTCGGTGGTGGCCCGCAGGTTCTCGGGGAGTTCCACGCCGGGCAGGTAGTCGGGGTTGGTACGCCCGGAGTTGATCGCCTCCGCCACCTCCGCGCGCCGCGCCCACAGGGTGACCTCGCACCCCGCGTCGGCGAGCACCATCCCGAAGGCCGTACCCCACGAACCCGCGCTGAAGACCGCCGCCTTGGCAGGCATGCTCACTTGCTGCTCTCCTCTTCCAGACCACTCTGCGCACGCGTGCGGCGCCGCTGTTCGATCCGCACCTCGCGTGGATCGTAGGGGGTCTCGGGAGCCTTCTCGCCGCGGATCTCCTCAAGCTGGCGGGTGATGGCCGCCATGATGACCGCGGTCGCCTCCTTGAGGAGGTCCTGGGTCATCTCCTTGTCGTAGAAGCGCGTGAGGTCCACCGGCGGGCCCGCGAGCACGTGGTGCGTCTTGCGGGGCAGCAGACTGGGCTTCTTCGCGTACGGCGGGAGCAGTTCGTTGGCGCCCCACTGGGCCACCGGGATCACCGGGCACCTGGTCTGCAGTGCGACGCGGGCGGCACCGGTCTTGGCGATCATGGGCCACTGGTCGGGGTCGCGGGTGATCGTTCCCTCGGGGTAGAAGGCGACGCACTCGCCGCGCTCCACGGCGTCGATCGCGGCCCGGAAGGCGCTGAGCGCGTCGGTGGACTCGCGGTAGACCGGGATCTGGCCGGTGCCCCGCATGGCGGCGCCGACGAATCCCTTCTTGAAAAGGCCGCTCTTCGCGAGGAAACGCGGAACACGGCCGGTGTTGTACTGATAGTGGGCGTAGGCGAAAGGATCGATGTGGGAATTGTGGTTCACCGCGGTGATAAAACCGCCTTCGGCCGGAATGTTCTCCATTCCGCGCCAGTCCCGCTTGATCAGAACCACCAGCGGAGGTTTGCAGAGCACCGCAGCGAAGCGGTACCAGAAGCCGATTCTCCGGCGGGGCACGCGGACACCTTCCTCTAGGACTTCTTCCCGGCCTGGGATCGGGAAGAAGTGTGGCCCCGGCCCGCCGGACTGTCGAGAACACCGTACGCCTCGGTGTCGCGGCCGCCCCGTGAGCCAGGGTGACAATGAGGCAACAAGGGAGGGACGGTACGACTGTGCAGTGGACCTTGGTCATCCCGCTCAAGCCGCTGGCTCGGGCGAAGAGCAGGCTGGCGGACACCGCGGCGGACGGGGTGCGTCCGTCACTGGCCCTCGCCTTCGCCCAGGACACGGTGGCGGCGGCCCTGGCCTGCCAGTCGGTGAAGGATGTGGCAGTGGTCACGGACGACGCACTGGCCGGGCGCGAGTTGTCGGCGCTCGGCGCGCGCATTGTCCCGGACACGCCGGGAAGTGGCCTGAACGCGGCACTGCGGCACGGGGCGGCGGCCGTCCGGGCATCGCGTCCGGAAAGCCCGGTGGCGGCCTTGAACGCCGATCTTCCGGCCGTTCGCCCGCTGGAATTGGCCCGGGTCCTTGATGCGGCCGCGGAATTCCCGCGCGCTTTTCTCCCGGACGCGGCGACAATCGGCACCACTCTGCTGGCGGCCGCCCCCGGCCATGAATTGGCGCCCGCGTTCGGCCTGGATTCCCGCGCCCGTCACGCCGCCTCGGGCGCCACGGAACTCGCCCTGGTGGGCGTGGACTCGGTTCGCCAGGACGTGGACACCGGCGCCGACCTGCGAGCGGCCCTGGCCCTGGGCGTGGGCCCCCGCACCGCCACGGTGGCGGCCCGCCTGCTGATCCCGGACCAGTAGGCTGCGCTCATGCAGGCGACCGCATACACGTACGACCCCGAGACCCGCAGCGGTCAGGTACTGCTCGACGACGGGACGCCGGTGGCGTTCGACGGCGCGGCCTTCGAGGCGGGCGGCTTGCGCCTGCTCAGGCCGGGGCAGAGAGTGCGGATCGAGACCGAGGGAAGCGGACCCGGCCTCCGCGTCACCCTGGTGACCCTTCAGACGTTCTGAGCGGCGAGCGCCCCGCCGGGGCGCGGGGCGGTATGCGAAACACCACGCGGCTCCGCCCCCGCACACACCGCGGGCCGGACTCCCCGGGGGAATCCGGCCCGTCGCGTGAGTATCCCGACCGCCCTGCTGAGCGAACCCTCAGCGAGCCGCGGTCTTCTTGGCGGTGGCCTTCCGTGCCGTCGACTTCTTGGCCGGCGCCTTCTTGGCGGTGACCTTCTTGGCCGGCGCCTTCTTCGCGGCCGTCTTCTTCGCCGTCGCCGTGGTCTTCTTCGCGGCCGCCTGCTTGGCCGTGGTCTTCTTCGCGGCGGCCGTGGTCTTCTTCACGGCCGTCTTCTTCGCCGCCGTGGTCTTCTTCGCGGCGGCCGTGGTTTTCTTCGCCGCCGTCTTCTTCGCCGCCGCCTTCTTGACCGTCGCCGACGCGGCACCGGTCAGGCTGCCCTTGGGCGCCTTCTTGACCGCCACCTCGCCGCCCCGCGGAAGCTTCTTGGAACCGCTCACCAGGTCCTTGAAGCCCTGGCCGGCACGGAAGCGCGGCACGGAGGTCTTCTTGACCCGAACCCGCTCGCCCGTCTGGGGGTTGCGGGCGTAGCGGGCGGGGCGGTCCACCTTCTCGAAGGACCCGAAGCCGGTGACTGAGACCCGCTCACCCGCGACGACCGCGCGGACGATGGCGTCCAGGACATGGTCGACAGCATCGGCGGCCTGTTGGCGGCCGCCCATCTTGTCAGCAATCGCTTCTACGAGCTGCGCCTTGTTCACGTCTTCCCCTTCGGAGACATCGCCAGAACGAATGTGTTCAAGCTTTTTCGCACGTTAGGCAGATATATACCGCAAATCAAACACGAAACGGGCTTATCACCCTCGTGCCGCAACGGACTCGGACTGCTCGTACGGTCCGGTCAGCGGTCCTCTTCGGGGATTCGCCCCGCGTCGAGGTCCGCGTTGAACCGTTCGAGCCGCCGTGCCGCGTCGGCGACGTCGTGTTTGGCCGCGGCCGTAATGACCAGCAGCTTCCGGGCCAGCGCCATCCGTACGCCCTCCGGGACTTGCAGTGCGCGCACTTTTGTGTGCGCTTCCTTGAGTTGGCCCGCGACCGCCGCATAGAGCTGGAGTTGGCCGTCGTGTTCCATGCACAGATTGTGCCATCTGGGGCGAGTTGTCGCCTGCGCAGGGTGCAACTGCCGCCTCAAATGGCCTTCCGAGCACTTGCGGAAGCCACGGACACAGCACTCACGTACCCCGACAACATCCGCCCTAACGTGGGAAGTTGGCAAGACCTGCGACAACGCGAGCGCCCGTTCGGGTGCAGACATGCCTGTACCCCCAATCGTGGCGATCGGGGGTACAGGCGGGGTGTCGCGGTGGCTGAAACCAGCCGTATTCAGATGTGGTGGTTCACGCCGAAGCGCGCCCCGGCTCAGACCTGGAGCGTCCTCGGCTTGTACGACGGCCGCTTGGCCTCGTACGCGGCGATGTCGTCCTCGTTCCGGAGGGTGATGGAGATGTCGTCCAGGCCGTTCAGCAGCCGCCAGCGCGAGTTCTCGTCCAGCTCGAAGGAGGCGGTGATGCCCTCGGCGCGCACCTCGCGGTTCTCCAGGTCGACGGTGATCTCGGCCTGCGGGTCGTTCTCGGCGAGCTCCTGCAGCGCCTCCACGATCTTCTGGTCCAGGACCACCGTGAGCAGGCCGTTCTTCAGCGAGTTGCCCCGGAAGATGTCGGCGAAGCGGGAGGAGATCACGGCCTTGAAGCCGTAGTTCTGCAGCGCCCAGACGGCGTGCTCACGGGAGGAGCCGGTGCCGAAGTCCGGGCCGGCGACCAGGACGGTGGCGCCCTGCCGCTCGGGGCGGTTGAGGACGAAGTTCTCGTCCTTGCGCCAGGCCTCGAACAGACCGTCCTCGAAGCCGTCCCGGGTCACCTTCTTGAGCCAGTGAGCAGGGATGATCTGGTCGGTGTCGACGTTGGAGCGGCGCAGCGGGACGGCCCGGCCGGTGTGCGTGGTGAATGCTTCCATGGCTGATCAGACTCCAGCGGGCGTGCGAGCGTCGGACAGGTCGGCCGGGGAGGCCAGGTGGCCCAGGACCGCGGTCGCGGCCGCGACCTGCGGCGATACCAGGTGGGTACGGCCGCCCTTGCCCTGCCGGCCCTCGAAGTTGCGGTTGGACGTGGACGCGGAGCGCTCGCCCGGGGCCAGCTGGTCGGGGTTCATGCCGAGGCACATCGAGCAGCCCGCGTGCCGCCATTCGGCGCCGGCGTCCTTGAAGACCACGTCCAGGCCCTCGGAGACGGCCTGCAGACCGACCCGCGCGGAGCCGGGGACGACCAGCATCCGTACGCCGTCGGCGACTTTGCGGTCCTTGAGGATGTCCGCGGCGGCGCGCAGGTCCTCGATCCGGCCGTTGGTGCAGGAGCCTACGAAGACGGTGTCCACCTTGATGGAGCGCAGCGGCTGGCCGGCCTCCAACCCCATGTACTCCAGGGCCTTTTCGGCGGCGAGGCGCTCCGAAGCGTCTTCGTACGAAGCCGGGTCGGGGACGTCCGCCGAAAGCGGCGCACCCTGGCCGGGGTTGGTGCCCCAGGTGACGAACGGCGAGAGGGCGGCGGCGTCGATGTGCACCTCGGCGTCGAAGACCGCGTCGTCGTCGGTGCGCAGGGTCTTCCAGTACGCCACCGCCGCGTCCCAGTCCTCGCCCTCGGGGGCGTGGGCGCGGCCCTTCAGGTACGCGAAGGTGGTCTCGTCGGGGGCGATCATGCCCGCGCGGGCGCCGGCCTCGATCGACATGTTGCAGATGGTCATGCGGGCCTCCATCGAGAGCTTCTCGATGGCGGAGCCGCGGTACTCCAGGATGTAGCCCTGGCCGCCGCCGGTACCGATCCTGGCGATGATCGCCAGGATCAGGTCCTTGGCGGTGACGCCTTCGGGCAGCTCGCCGTCGACCGTGATGGCCATGGTCTTCGGGCGGGCCAGCGGCAGCGTCTGGGTGGCCAGCACGTGCTCCACCTGGGAGGTGCCGATGCCGAACGCCAGCGCGCCGAAGGCGCCGTGCGTGGAGGTGTGCGAGTCACCGCAGACCACCGTCGTGCCCGGCTGCGTCAGGCCCAGCTGCGGGCCGACGACGTGCACGACACCCTGCTCGACGTCGCCCAGCGGGTGCAGGCGCACCCCGAACTCGGCGCAGTTCTTGCGCAGCGTCTCCAGCTGGACGCGGGAGACCGGGTCCGCGATGGGCTTGTCGATGTCGAGGGTCGGGGTGTTGTGGTCCTCGGTCGCGATGGTGAGGTCGAGGCGGCGCACCCGGCGGCCGTTCGCCCGCAGCCCGTCGAAGGCCTGCGGGCTGGTCACCTCGTGCAGCAGGTGCAGATCGATGAAGAGGAGGTCGGGCTCGCCCTCGGCGCGCCGGACGACGTGGTCGTCCCAGACCTTCTCCGCGAGTGTCCTACCCATCGCTTTCCCTCCGGCCGGCAGACGTGCACCGGCCCAACTAGAGATCTTGAGGAAGCGGCTGCCCGGGTACCGGGCCCCTGAAATCGTGGTTCCGGGCGTCCGCCGCCGGGCCCGTTGGTCTGCGGGCCGCTGTGTGGTTCCAGGGTGGCGCGTTCCACGGAAAATTGAACTTGCGTTTCACAGAGTGAGACGTGAGTATCGTTGCATGGACAACAGTAGCGGCGTCGGCGTTCTGGACAAGGCGGCCCTTGTCCTGAGCGCTCTGGAGTCCGGTCCGGCCACCCTCGCGGGTCTGGTCGGGGCCACCGGACTGGCACGGCCCACGGCCCATCGGCTGGCCGTGGCTCTGGAACACCACCGCATGGTGGCACGGGACATGCAGGGCCGTTTCATTCTCGGCCCGCGACTCGCGGAACTGGCCGCGGCGGCCGGCGAGGACCGCCTGCTCGCGACGGCAGGGCCGGTGCTCACGCACCTCCGTGACATCACCGGGGAGAGCGCGCAGCTGTATCGCCGCCAGGGCGACATGCGTATCTGCGTCGCCGCGGCGGAACGCCTGTCCGGTCTCCGGGACACGGTCCCGGTCGGTTCGACGCTCACGATGAAGGCCGGTTCCTCGGCGCAGATCCTGATGGCCTGGGAGGAGCCGGAGCGGCTGCACCGCGGCCTGCAGGGCGCCCGCTTCACGGCGACGGCCCTCTCGGGCGTCCGCCGCCGCGGCTGGGCCCAGTCCATCGGCGAGCGCGAGCCGGGCGTCGCGTCGGTGTCGGCGCCGGTGCGGGGGCCTTCCAACCGGGTGGTGGCGGCCGTCTCCGTCTCCGGCCCGATCGAGCGACTGACCCGCCACCCCGGGCGTATGCACGCGCAGGCGGTCATCGACGCCGCCGCCCGGCTCTCGGAGGCGCTGCGCCGTTCCGGCTGACACTCCCGTCGGAAGGGGCCGGCCTCAACGCCGCGGCAGGCCCTTCCTCAGCGGGGTGAGACTTTTACGCGGGGACTGGCCCCACCCAGGGGCGCGGGGCGGTACGCGATATGCGGCTCCGCCGCGCGGGCGCGACCAGCCGCGTGCGGCCCGCGTTTTCCCCGCAGCCCATGCCGCTGCGGCGCGGCGACTGCCCCGTCCGCGATCAGCCGACTGCCACGCCGTCGTGGCTGGCCGCGCAGTTCCCCGCGCCCCTGACAGAGCGCCCCTTGCCCGCACCCGCCCAGCGAGCACAACCCCACGGCCGAGCATGTGCCGCCACCGACAGCCAGCCGACCGCCACGCCGTCGTAGCTGATCGCGCAGTTCCCCGCACCCCTGGCAGAGCGCCGCCTGCCCGCACCCGCCCAGCGAGCACAACCCCACGGCCGAGCATGTGCCGCCACCGACAGCCAGCCGACCGCCACGCCCTCACGGCCGGTCGCGCGGTTCCCCGCACCCCTGACGGGGCGCCGCGCTCACGCGGAGCGGTGTGCGAACCGGTCCTTCGCGTACCGGCCCCGCTGCTCGACCGGGACAACCCCTGCCGCACGCCCCAGGCCGAACTCCGGCATGTCGAAGTAGATCGACTCGTACGAGCCCTCGGGCGCCACGTACGCCTCGTGCCACAGGCCCACATGGCCCCGCACCCGCCCCGACCGCTCCTTGCGGTTCACGATGCCCCAGACCTTGTGGTGGAGCAGGCCGACCGCGCTCGCGTACGCGTACAGCTTCTCCTTGGACTCCCAGTACTGGACGACGTAGTACGTCCGCGGCGAGGCGGTCAGCAGGACGCGCCCCAGCAGCCCCCGGTCCGGGTCCCGTGCGAGCTCCCCCAGCATGCGGAACATCGACAGCATGACCGGGAGCCACTGATGGACCGCCCAGAAGTGGTTGATGCGCATGCCGATGAGCAGGACCACCGCGTCGCCCTCGCGGGCAGCGGTGGTACGGCCCGGAATCGGTTTGGCGAACATGAGGAACCCCACCCCCGGAACCTTGTCGGATAGCGTCACTATCCTTCTGTCGGTGTTTGGATAGTGGCACTTACCAAGGAGGCGCGCAAGGCATGCGGCTTGCCCAGTTGAGCGAGCGCAGCGGGGTGTCCGCGGCGACGATCAAGTACTACCTGCGCGAGGGGCTGCTGCCGCCGGGCCGCCAGGTCAACACCACGACCGCGGAGTACGACGAGGAGCACCTGCGGCGGCTGCGGCTGGTGCGGGCGATGATCCAGGTGGGGCGGATCCCCGTGGCGACGGTCCGCGAGGTGCTCGGGCACGTCGACGACGACTCGCTGGGCCGCACGATCCGGGTGGGGGCCGCCCTGTGGGCGCTGCCTCAGGTGCCGGAGCCGGACGAGGACGACGAGTACGTGCGGGCCGCGCACCGGGAGGCCGACACCCTGCTGGACGAGCTCGGCTGGGAGAACGCCAGGCAGCTGACGACGATCTCGCCCGCCTACCGCCAGTTGGTGGTCGCACTGGCCGCGTTCCGCCGGCTCGGCTACGACTGGGACGCCGAACTCCTCGTACGACGCGCGAAGTTGATGTACCAGGCGGCCGTCGCCGACCTGGACTTCATGGACACGCGTCCGTCGGAGGCGGAGAAGGCGGAGGCCGCGGTGGCCAGCGCGGTGCTGGTGGAGCCGATGCTCCAGGCACTGCACCGGCTGGCCCAGGAGGAGGAGTCGGCCCGGCGCTACGGCTTCGAGTAGCGCGCCGCATGCCACGGCAAAGGCCCCCCGCCGAGGCGGAGGGCCTTCTGGATGTACCCCCGACCGGATTCGAACCGGCGCTACCGCCTTGAGAGGGCGGCGTGCTAGGCCGCTACACAACGGGGGCGTGGATCTTACAAGCGTTTAATGTACAACGCCGCAGATCCGAGCTGGTCTACCTGGACTCGAACCAAGACTAACTGAACCAGAATCAGTCGTGCTGCCAATTACACCATAGACCAATGATGGTTTAGACCAGTTCGTACCCCCGACCGGATTCGAACCGGCGCTACCGCCTTGAGAGGGCGGCGTGCTAGGCCGCTACACAACGGGGGCCCTAGCGACCATCCGTGGATGGTCTCCGTACCCCCGACCGGATTCGAACCGGCGCTACTGCCTTGAGAGGGCAGCGTGCTAGGCCGCTACACAACGGGGGCTTTGCAGATGAGCTCTGCGAGCTGGCCTACCTGGACTCGAACCAAGACTAACTGAACCAGAATCAGTCGTGCTGCCAATTACACCATAGGCCACTGGAACGCAAGCCCCTGAGGGGATTTTGTTCTAGCTTCGCGCCTCCGGTTCCGGCCTTACGGCCCGCTCCCCGGCGGCGCAGGAAGAACATTACCTGAAGGTGGACGGGGCTCCAAAACGGGTATCGGCGCGGAGGATCGCGGGCAGTTCGGCGAGGGAGTCGATCCGGTGCGCACCGGCGGGTGCGTCGGTCCTGGCGGCCGGTCCGGCCGCGGGTCCGTGGCGGTCGAGCCACACCGACAGCAGCCCGGCGTCGGCGGCTCCCCGCCCGTCGATCTCCGGGTGGTCACCGACGTACGCCACCTGGTGCGGGGCGAGTTCCAGCGCCTCGCAGGCCGCGAGGAAGGCGGCGGCCGCGGGCTTGGAGACGCCCAGTTCGGCGGCGCACAGGACGGCCTCGAAGCGGTCGTGGACGCCGAGCGTGCGCAGTTTGTGGTCCTGGACGTGCAGGCTGGAGTTGGACAGCACGGCGTGCCGGTAGCCGGCCGCGAGGGCGTCCAGGGCGGGCAGGACGTCCGGGAAGAGGGTCCAGACGGCCTCGTAGTGCGCCCGGTACCGGCGGAACCAGTCGTCGGCCTCGGCGTCGGTCAGCCTCGCCTCCAGAAACACCCGCACCCGGTCGCGGCGCTGGTCCTCGAAGGAGACCTCGCCCGCCGAGAAGCGCGCCCACTGCTGGTCGGTGATCTCCCGCCACCGCACCAGCGCCGCCTCCGCGCTCCCCCAGCCCGCCAGCAGCCCCTCCGTCGCCAGATGCGCCCGCATGCCCTCACGGTCGGCGGTCGTGTAGTCGAAAAGGGTGTCGTCGACGTCCCACACCACGGCGCGAATGCTCATGGTTCCGACGGTAGCGCGGGCTGGCGCACTGGGGCGATGATCAAGTACCGCGTCCAGTTCACCGCCGAAGCGCGTGCGAGGTACGACGACCTGCCCGAGGAGCGGCGGGCACAGCTGGACAAGGCCCTGCGGACACTGGCCCGTGACCCGTTCCGGAAGATCGCGACCGCACCGCTCGGGCCCGCCGAACACCTGCGAAGGACCTATGTGAGCCCTGGCCCGATGCTGGAGTACGTGGTGGCGGGCGCCGTGATGGTCGTCGTAGTCCTGGAGATCTCCGACGAGTTCGCGTACCTGGTCGACGAGGCCGACGCCGTCTGACGTGAACGCGTGAGGGGCGGCGTCCGGGGACTCCGGATGCCGCCCCTCACCTGCGTCCGCGGGTTACGCGGCCAGCTTCGCCAGCGCCGCGTCGATCCTCGCCAGGGTCTTCTCCCTGCCCAGGATCTCCAGGGACTCGAAGAGCGGCAGGCCGACCGTGCGGCCGGTGACGGCGACCCGGACCGGGGCCTGGGCCTTGCCGAGCTTGAGGCCGTGGGCCTCGCCGGCGGCCAGGACGGCCTCCTTCAGGGACTCGGGAGAGGTCCAGTCGGCCGACGCCAGCCGCTCGCGGGCCGTGGCCAGAAGGGCGTCGCTGCCCTCCTTCATCGCCTTGGTCCAGGACGCCTCGTCCTCGACCGGCTGCGCCAGGAAGAGGAAGTCGACGTTCTCGGTGATCTCCGAGAGGACCTTCAGGCGGGTCTGCGCGTGCGGGGCGATCGCCTGCCACTTCGCCTCGTCGAAGTCCTCCGGGGCCCAGGGCGCGAAGGGTGCCTTCAGCCAGGGCGCGCAGCGCTCCGTGAAGTCCTTCACCTCCAGCATGCGGATGTGGTCGGCGTTGATCGCCTCGCACTTCTTCAGGTCGAAGCGGGCCGGGTTGGGGTTCACGTCGGAGACGTCGAAGGCCGCGACCATCTCCTGGATCGTGAAGATGTCCTGGTCGGCGGAGAGCGACCAGCCCAGCAGGGAGAGGTAGTTGAGCAGCCCCTCGGGCAGGAAGCCCCGCTCGCGGTAGAGGTTGAGGGAGGCCTGCGGGTCGCGCTTCGACAGCTTCTTGTTGCCCTCGCCCATGACGTAGGGGAGGTGGCCGAAGGCCGGGATCTGCTTCGCGACGCCGAGCTCGATCAGCGCCTGGTAGAGGGCGATCTGGCGCGGGGTGGAGGAGAGCAGGTCCTCGCCGCGCAGGACGTGGGTGATCTCCATCAGGGCGTCGTCGACCGGGTTGACCAGCGTGTACAGCGGGGCGCCGTTCGCGCGGACGATGCCGTAGTCCGGGACGTTCTCCGGGGTGAAGGTCAGCTCGCCGCGGACCAGGTCGGTGAAGGTGATCGTCTCGTCGGGCATCCGGAACCGGACGATCGGCGTACGTCCCTGGGCCTTGAACTGCGCCACCTGCTCCTCGGTGAGGTCGCGGCAGTGGCCGTCGTAGCCGGACGGCCGGCCGGCGGCGCGGGCGGCCTCGCGGCGGCTGTCCAGCTCCTCCTGGGAGCAGTAGCAGTGGTAGGCGTGGCCGGCGCCCAGGAGCTTGGCGGCGACGTCGGCGTAGATGTCCATGCGCTGCGACTGGCGGTACGGCGCGTGCGGGCCGCCGACCTCGGGGCCCTCGTCCCAGTCGAAGCCCAGCCAGCGCATCGCGTCGAGCAGCTGCTGGTACGACTCCTCGGAGTCGCGGGCCGCGTCGGTGTCCTCGATGCGGAATACGAATTGGGCTCCGCTGCCCTGGTGGTGCCGGGCGAACGCCCAGTTGAACAGGGCGGTGCGGACCAGGCCCACGTGGGGGTTGCCGGTGGGTGAGGGGCAGAAACGTACGCGCGGGGGTACCCCCGGCGCGAGCGAAGTCGAGGGCCTGGGGGAGGGTGCGCTAGCCACGCTTGACAACCTTGTTGGTGAGAGTGCCGATGCCTTCGATGGTGACGGCGACCTCGTCGCCGACGTGGAGGGGGCCGACCCCTGCCGGGGTGCCGGTGAGGATGACGTCGCCGGGGAGCAGCGTCATGGCCTCGGTGATGTTGACGATCAGGTCCGCGATGGAGTGGATCATCTCGCTCGTACGGCCGAGCTGGCGCTGTTCGCCGTTGACCGTGAGCTGGATGGTCAGGTCGGACGCGGTGGCGAGGTCCAGGTCCGTCTCCACCCAGGGACCGAGCGGGCAGGAGGAGTCGAAGCCCTTGGCCCGCGCCCACTGCTTCTCGCGCCGCTGGACGTCGCGGGCGGTGACGTCGTTCGCGCAGGTGTAGCCGAGGATCACGTCCGCGACGCGCTCGCGCGGGACCTCGCGGCACATGCGGCCGATGACCACGGCCAGTTCGGCCTCGTGGTGGAGGTCCTGGGAGAAGGACGGGTACTGGATGTCGTCGCCGGGGCCGATCACCGAGGTGGACGGCTTGAAGAAGGCGAAGGGGACGTCCGGGACCTCGTTGCCCAGCTCCTTCGCGTGCTCCGCGTAGTTGCGGCCGTAGGCGACGACCTTGTTGGGGAGCACCGGCGGGAGCAGCCGGACCTTGCTGACCGGGACCTTCGTACCGGAGAGCTCGAAGTCCGCGAACGGAATGCCCTTGATGATGTCGAGGACGAGTTCGTCCTGCTTGTCGCCCTCGACAGCACCGAAGGCGACGTTCCCGTCGATGGAGAACCTGGCGATGCGCACGGGATCCTGGCGCCCCTCACTGAGCCGGCTGGAGTCTGACGCTCCAGGCTAACGCGGTGAGGGGTGGCCGCCGCGGAATAACCCGGTCACCGGGTGGGTGAGTGAACGGCGGCCGGGTCCCGTACTACTCCGCGGCCGGGGTCCCGGCCGGGATCTCCATGAGGATGGTGCGCCGGGGGTTGGCGGTCTGGGCGGGCAGGTCGAGGGAGTGCTCTGGCAGCTCGGGGGTCTGCAGTTCCTCGGCGTCCTTGAGGTGGGCGAGGGTGGTGCGGCGGGGGTTGGCTATGTTGCGGAACATCATCGTCGTCTTCACGGTTGCAGTGGACCCCGTCGTGTGTGGGTTGGCAGAGACTTCCCTCTTGTAAAGCGTCAGGCTAAACATCGAATTCCCGGCCGAAGCCGCCAAGAGGCCTGGAAGCAGGTGTGAGTTTGCTCACGAGGCCAGGGACAAGGCGGTCATTTCCGGCCGGCAACTCAGGGCAACGAAACGGACATTGACGAACTGAAGCTGTCATTCCGCTCCCGATCATGGCGACTGGGACACGGCCCACCCCTAGCCCACTGACAGGCATACGTCCGTTATGTACGCGATCGGCTTCCACATCTCGTGACACGTCACTCACACGCTGTCACGGAGGTCACAGCTCGGTCCACGGCCCTTGTTGGAGATCCCCCACTGTGCTGGAATTCCACGGACCGCCGCAGGATCGAGCCGGCGCGCAGGGGGCGCAACAGCGCCGAGTGGCGGTGAGACAGGGGGAACCAGCGCCGGTCACACTCACACCACCAGGGGGCGCATTCAGGGCGCTCCCCGTACCACGCCGACACCGTGTCCTTCCGTTCCCGGAGGGGCGCCTGGTCCAGAGGTTGCGACGCTAGTGCAGGGACGTTTCAAGAGGGATGGCAGCGCTCCGGCGGAGCCGGAGGCGCACGGCGGGACCGACCGCGGTTCCTCGCCCCAGCACGCCCAGAATCCGGGCCCGGCTCCGGCCGGTGGTGTCGGTGACGGCGGCGAGCGCTCCGGGCGCCCCGCCGTATCGGCGTCTTCGGGCCCCCAACCGGCCGCCGCGCCGACTCCGCCCATCAAGCACCCGCAGGGCACGTCCGGCCCGGGCTCGCGCATAGCCCTGCGCAACTGGCGTATCTCCACGCGTCTGGTGTCGCTGCTCGCGCTCCCCGTGGTGGCGGCGACGACGCTGGGCGCGGTGCGCATCAACCAGTCGCTCGACGACATCCAGCAGCTCGACAACATGAAGCTGCTGACGGACATGACCAAGCAGGCGACCGAACTGGCCGCCGCGCTCCAGGACGAGCGCGACGAGACGGCCGGTCCGCTGGCGCACGGCGCGTCGCCCACGAACGTCGCGGTCAAGGGTTTCGAGGACAAGACCGACCGCGCCCGCGACAACTTCCTCAACGCCTCCGAGGAAATCGACACCGCGAGCAAGACCGGTCAGCTCCAGGGCGTCCGCGACAGCCTCGTCGGTCTGGCCGGCCAGCTGGACGACCTGGCGAAGATCCGCAAGGACGCCTACCAGCAGAAGGAGAACTCGACCCAGACGGTCGAGGCCTACCACCGGCTGATCACCCAGCTGATCGACCTCTCCCAGGACATGGCGCAGGCCTCCAGCAACCCGGAGATGATCCAGCGCACCCGCGCCCTGGCGGCGTTCTCCACCGCCAAGGAGTACGCGTCCGTGCAGCGCGCCGTCATCGCCGCGGCCCTGCCCGCCAACGGCACGAGCACCGGTGACCTCTCCGAGAACGACCGCCTGTACGGCCAGTCCGCCGAGGAGAGCGAGACCTCCGAGCTCACGATCTTCCGGAAGATCTACGCCGGCAACGCGGCCGACCTGCTCAGCCCGATCGACGGGAACAACCCGACGATCGAGGCCGCGGACACCTACGCCAAGCGTGCCCTCGGCGCCCAGAACGGCCTGAACGAGCTCAGCAAGCGGTCCTACCTCGACTGGGTCGACGACAGCTCGACCAAGATCGACCAGATGCAGAAGATCGAGCACACCCTGCTCGAGGACATGGAGCAGAAGGCGCGCGAGCTGCGCAGCTCCTCCGAGCAGTCGGCGATCATCTCCGGTGCGCTGATCCTGCTCGTCCTCGGTGTCTCGCTGGTCGGCGCCTTCATCGTGGCCCGCTCCATGATCCGCTCGCTTCGACGCCTCCAGGAGACCGCCACCAAGGTCGCCCAGGACCGCCTGCCCGAGCTGGTCAAGCAGCTGTCCGAGTCCGACCCGCAGGACGTCGACACGTCCGTGGAGTCGGTCGGTGTGCACTCCCGGGACGAGATCGGCCAGGTGGCCGCGGCCTTCGACGACGTGCACCGCGAGGCGGTCCGCCTCGCCGCCGAGCAGGCCCTGCTGCGGGGCAACGTCAACGCGATGTTCACCAACCTCTCGCGCCGCTCCCAGGGCCTCATCCAGCGTCAGCTCTCGCTCATCTCCGAACTGGAGTCCCGCGAGGCCGACCCGGACCAGCTGTCCTCCCTCTTCAAGCTCGACCACCTCGCGACGCGTATGCGCCGTAACGGTGAGAACCTCCTCGTCCTCGCCGGTGAGGAGCCCGGCCGCCGCTGGACCCGCCCGGTCCCGCTGGTCGACGTGCTCCGCGCCGCCGCCTCCGAGGTGGAGCAGTACGAGCGGATCGAACTGGCCGCGGTGCCGACCACGGAAGTGGCCGGCCGCGTGGTCAACGACCTCGTGCACCTGCTCGCCGAGCTCCTCGAGAACGCCACCTCGTTCTCCTCGCCGCAGACCAAGGTCAAGGTGACCGGTCACGCGCTGCCCGACGGCCGCGTGCTGATCGAGATCCACGACACCGGTATCGGCCTCTCCCCCGAGGACCTCGCGGCGATCAACGAGCGGCTCGCCTCGCCGCCCACCGTGGACGTCTCCGTCTCCCGCCGCATGGGTCTGTTCGTGGTCGGCCGGCTGTCCCAGCGGCACGGCATCCGCATCCAGCTGCGCCCGTCCGACTCCGGTGGTACGACCGCGCTGGTCATGCTCCCCGTCGACGTGGCCCAGGGCGGCAAGAAGCCCGCTCCCGGCAAGCCCGGCGCCCCGGCGCCGTCCGGTGGTCCGGCCGCCGCGCAGGCCGCGGCCGGTGCGGCCGCCGCCCGTCGCGGCAACGGCCAGGGGGGCGCTCCCGGTCCGCTCGGCGCGGGTGCCCCGGCCCCGGCGCTCGGCGGCGGTGCGGGTTCACGCGGCCAGGTCGGCGCCGGTCTCGGCCCCCGGGCCGCGCTGCCCGGCGCGGGCCCGAACGGCGGCCGTCCCGGTGGACCGGGCGGCGGCCGCGGCTCGCAGGGCCGGCCGAACACCGGTGCCGGTGCCTTCGGCAACCAGGACGCGTTCGGCAACCCGCAGGACTCCTTCGGGGGTCAGGACGCCTTCGGCGGTCAGGACGCCTTCGGCAACCGCGGCCAGGTGCCGCCCCAGCGCTCCGCGAACTCCTCCGACCAGGGCCGTCAGCCCCAGCTGCCGCCGCGTGGTGGCCCGCGGGCCGAGCTGCCCGGCGGCAACCCGTCGGCGGGCCGGCCCAGCTGGAGCGACGACAACGCCCAGCCGCCGCTCTCCCGTGCCTCGCTGGACACCCCGCGCGGCCACGACGAGCAGGACCCGACCCACACCGCGCCGATGCCCCGCATCGACGACCGGCAGGACCTCGGCGCCACCTCCCAGATGCCGGCGATCCCGCAGTCCCCGCCGACCGGTGAGTTCCCGCGCCCCGACTTCAACACGCCGAACGGCACGCAGAACACGGGCTCGTTCCCGCGGCCGGGCACCACCGGCCCCCAGGACACCGGCTCCTTCCCGCGCCCGAACGGCAACGGCCAGTACGACACGGGCTCGTTCCCGCGCCCGAACGGCAACGGCCAGCAGGACACCGGCTCCTTCCCGCGCCCGAACGGCAACGGGCAGTACGACACGGGCTCGTTCCCGCGGCCGGGCACCAGCGGCCCCCAGGACACCGGCTCGTTCCCGCGCCCGAACGTCAACGGCCAGCAGGACTCCGGCCAGTTCGTGCGCTCCGATGTCTTCGGCACGCCGCCCGCCCCGCAGAACGGCTCGCAGAACACCGGGCAGTTCGCCGCTCCGCAGGCCTACGACAACGGCTCCACCGGCCAGTACGCCGCGCCGTCCTTCGACGGCGGCTCCACCGGACAGCACTCCCTGCCCGGCCGCCAGAACGGCTACCCGGGCAACGGCCAGAACGGCAACGGCCGGCACGGCACGGGCCAGTTCGAGCGTCCGGGGACCAACGGCCGCGGCATCGACTACGGCGCGCCGCAGCGGCCGCCGGTCCGCCAGGAGCCGGAGGCGTTGCCGCCGGCCACCGGTCCCGGTGACGGTCGTACCCCGCTGTACGACACGCTGGAGACCAACTGGTTCCACGGCGGCCAGCAGGAGCAGGTACAGCAGCCGCAGAGCAACGGCAACGGCGCGGCCTCGATTCCGCCGGTGCCCTCCCAGCCGCCGGCGTCCGCCGCGGCCCCCCAGCGTCCCGCCCAGACTGCCTGGCGCACCTCCCCGAACGACGACCTCGTCCGGCAGGCGGAGCGTGTACGGCAGCCGGCGGCGGGCGGCGTCACCACCTCCGGCCTGCCGCGCCGGGTGCCCCGGGCGAACCTCGTGCCGGGCACGGCTCAGCAGCAACAGCACCACACCGGTCCGCAGGTCTCGCGTGCGCCTGATGACGTCCGCGGCCGGCTGACCAACCTCCGTCGGGGTATCGCACAGGGTCGACAGGCCGGCACCCCCCCGCAGACCGGCAACTTCCCGAGCCCCACTCACCAGCAGGAGCGTTAGTTGAGTCAGATGAGCCAGGCGGCACAGAACCTCAACTGGTTGATCACCAACTTCGTGGACAACACCCCGGGGGTGTCCCACACCGTCGTCGTGTCCGCCGACGGTCTCCTCCTGGCGATGTCCGAAGGCTTCCCACGCGACCGCGCCGACCAGCTGGCGGCCGTCGCGTCCGGGCTCACCTCGCTGACGGCCGGGGCCTCCCGGATCTTCGAGGGCGGCAACGTGGCGCAGACGGTCGTCGAGATGGAACGCGGCTTTCTCTTCCTGATGTCCGTCTCCGACGGCTCGTCCCTCGCCGTACTGGCCCACCCCGAGTGCGACATCGGCCTCGTCGGCTACGAGATGGCGCTGCTGGTCGACCGCGCGGGCGCGGTCCTCACGCCCGACCTGCGCGCCGAACTGCAAGGCAGTCTGCTCCACTGACCGCCCGGATCCAACCCGCCTCACCAAATCACCGTCCGGCCGCCACAATCCCCCCACCGGCCCCGTCAGACGGCTAGCCCGACCGACTTGCTGTCCCGCCCGGAGGAACGATGACCCCGCCCACCGCCTCTCATGACCCGTACGCGGAGCCGTACGGGGATGAGGGCGACCAGCCGCTGGTACGTCCTTACGCGATGACCGGCGGCCGGACCCGGCCGCGCTACCAGCTCGCCATCGAGGCGCTGATCAGCACGACGGCCGACCCGGCAGCGCTCATGGGGCTGCTCCCGGAGCACCAGCGCATCTGCCACCTGTGCCGCGAGGTGAAGTCGGTGGCCGAGGTCTCGGCGCTGCTCGCCATGCCGCTCGGTGTGGCCCGGATCCTGGTGGCCGACCTCGCCGAGGCCGGCCTGGTCGCCATCCACCAGCCGGGCGGCGACGAGAACAACGGCGGCGCTCCTGACGTGACGCTGCTCGAAAGGGTGCTCAGTGGACTTCGCAAGCTCTGACGGAGGCCGGGCCACCACCTCCGCGAAGATCGTGGTGGCGGGCGGCTTCGGCGTCGGCAAGACCACGTTCGTGGGAGCGGTCTCCGAGATCAATCCGCTGCGCACGGAGGCCGTGATGACGTCCGCCTCGGCGGGCATCGACGACCTGACCCACACCGGGGACAAGACCACCACCACGGTGGCCATGGACTTCGGCCGTATCACGCTCGACCAGGACCTGATCCTGTACCTCTTCGGCACGCCGGGCCAGGACCGTTTCTGGTTCATGTGGGACGACCTGGTCAGGGGTGCCATCGGCGCGGTGGTGCTCGTGGACACCCGGCGCCTGGCCGACTGCTTCCCGGCGGTGGACTACTTCGAGAACAGCGGCCTGCCGTTCGTCATCGCCCTCAACGGCTTCGACGGACACCAGCCCTACACACCCGAAGAGGTGCGGGAGGCGCTGCAGATCGGACCGGACGCGCCGATCATCACGACCGACGCGCGGCACCGGGCCGACGCGAAGAGCGCGCTGATCACGCTGGTCGAGCACGCCCTCATGGCGCGCCTGCGGTAGCGGCGGCGCCGTACCCGAATCAGTCGTCATGTACGGCGGTTGTCGTACGGAAACCGGAGCCGACTGTGGCCTTTGACACGGTCGGCTCCGGTGTTCATAACGTTTCGGCAGAGGAATCCGGTGGTGTCGCAACGCGTCGCGGTCATGCGATGCCGCTGTGCTCACAACAGCCCCGCCTTTTGGCGGGGCTCGCTCTTTATGACCGTTTTATCTGTGGCTTACATCGCCGTACTCTGCCCCGATGGACTGTTTGGAAGTGCACCGGCCCCCATGCTGGAATGCCTGAACTGCCCAATGGTCCGAGACGTACTGAGTAGTGGTCTGTGACACACCGGGCTCTGAGAGACTGCGGCACGACGACAGGTGCCCGCCGCCGAGAGGTTGTTGGTCGAGTGAGGCGAAGCAAGAACGGTCCCGAGCCGTCGGCACGGGGCAACTTCACCCCGCCGCCGCGCGCTGCGGCGCCCACCCCTGTGCCAGCCGCGGAACCACCGGCCGCGCCCGCGAAGAGCGGCGGCCGTTTCTCGCCGCGGAACTGGCGTGTGCCGACCAGGCTGAACGCGATTCTGCTCATACCCGTGGCCGTCGGTCTGGTCATGGGCGGCTTCCAGGTGAAGAGCTCCATCGACACCTGGCAGGACGCCCGGGACGCGGAGAACACCGCGCGCCTGGTCCGTGCCGCCCTCACCTACGGCGACGCCCTCTACAACGAGCGTGACGTCAGCGCGGCACCGCTGCTCCTGAACAAGGACAAGGCGACGGTCACCCAGGCGCGTGCCGAGACCGACAAGGCCGCCGACGCGTTCGACGCCGCCGCGAAGAACATGCCGAAGAAGCCGGGCCTGGAGCGCCGCCTGAAGCTGTTCCGCGAGGCCGAGCCCAAACTCGCGGCCCTGCGTACCCTCGCGTACACCAACAAGCTCACCGGTGTGAAGACCGAAGAGGGGTACGTCGAGGTCGCCCACCCCCTGATGGAGTTCGCCAACGAGCTCGGTCTGGGCACCGGAAACATCACCTCCTACGGCCGTACCGTCTACGCCATCTCGCTCACCAAGGCGGCCCTGTCGCTGGAGCGGTCGATCGGCATGCACCTGCTGGTCAAGCCCGGCCCGGACGACGGCAACCTGGCCACCCAGCGGGTCGCCCTCTCGTCGTACGCCTATCTCGAAGGCATCGCCGTCGAGGAGTACCTCGGCGGTGGTACCGAGGCCGACGCGCAGAAGCTGACCGACCTCGAAAAGAAGATCAAGGCCGACGGCGCGGCACTGGTCCAGCAGGCCAAGGCCAAGGACCCGAAGTACGTGGCTCCGCCGTCCAAGACCACCACGATGGTCTCGGCGCTGGCGACGCTGCAGAACACCGACCCCGTCACCCGCCAGGCGCTGGCCGCCCAGGGCATCACCGCCGAGAACTGGTGGACGGTCAACACCCTCAAGTACCAGGCCTACCGCACCATCGAGTCGGACCTGGCCGACAAGGCGGTGAGTGAGGCCTCCACCATCGCCGACAACGCCAAGACGGACGCCTTCATCACCGGTGCGGCGGTCATGGTCGCGCTGCTCGCCGCGTTCATCCTGGCCGGCATGGTGGCCCGGCAGATGTCCCGCTCGATGCGCCAGCTGCGCAACGCCGCCTTCGGCATCGCCGAGCAGCGCCTGCCGATGCTGGTCGACCAGCTCTCCCGCACCGACCCCGGCCGGGTCGACACCCGGGTGGCGCCGATCCCGATCACCACCACCGACGAGATCGGCGAAGTCGCCCGCGCGTTCGACCAGGTCCACCGCGAGGCCGTCCGGCTCGCCGCCGAGCAGGCCCTGCTGCGGGGCAACATCAACGCGATCTTCACCAACCTGTCGCGCCGCAACCAGTCGCTGATCGAGGGCCAGCTGACCCTGATCACCGACCTGGAGAACAACGAGGCCGACCCGGACCAGCTGGAGAACCTCTTCAAGCTGGACCACCTCGCGACCCGTATGCGCCGCAACGGCGAGAACCTCCTGGTCCTCGCCGGCGAGGAGCCCGGCCGCCGCTGGGACCAGCCGGTCCCGCTGGTGGACGTGCTGCGCGCCGCCTCCTCCGAGGTGGAGCAGTACGAGCGCATCGAGCTCTCCGGCGTCCCGGAGGCGGAGATCCACGGCCGCGCGGTCACCGACCTCGTGCACCTGCTCGCCGAGCTCCTGGAGAACGCCACCACGTTCTCCTCCCCGCAGACCAAGGTCCGCGTCACCGCGACCCGTCTCCCCGACGGCCGCGTCATGATCGAGATCCACGACAAGGGCATCGGCCTGACCGTCGAGGACTTCGCGGACATCAACCACAAGCTGGCCAACCCGCCGACCGTGGACGCCGCGATCTCCCAGCGCATGGGCCTCTTCGTGGTGGGCCGGCTGTCCGACCGGCACGGCATCCGGGTCCAGCTGCGCCCCTCCGGCGAGCAGGCCGGCACCACCTCGCTGGTCATGCTGCCGGACGCGATCACGCACGGCGGTGGCGGCGAACAGCCGCTGGACCGCGACGAGTTCACCGTCTCGCAGATCATCCCGGAGCAGCAGTTCCAGGGTGAGAGCTTCCAGCAGCCGCAGCTCCAGCCGATGCGTACGGCGGCCGAACTCGGCTTCGACGACAGCCGCTACATCGAGGTCCCCGACGACATCCGCGACCTCGACCCCGTGGGCCGCTCCCTGCTGCGCGAGGAGCGCCGCGCGGCCCTGGAGTCCCAGGCGCAGCCCCCGCAGGGCGCGGAGCTCCCCCAGACCGCCCAGAACCCGCAGGAGACCGCGGAGATCCCGGCGTACGCCGACGAGTTCGACAGCGGCCAACAGGGCTACGGCACGAACGGCACAGGCTTCCAGGAGCAGCCCACGGGCTACGACGGGCAGCCGGCGTACCAGGAACAGCCGCAGAGCACGTACGACGGGCAGTACTACGCGCCGAACGGCGGCCTGCCGCAGAACGACGCGTTCTCAGCCGAGGCGTTCACACCCGAGGCTTTCTCGCCCGAGGCGTTCTCCGCGAACGGCGGCTATCCCGAGACCGCCTACCAGGAGCCGGTCCAGGAGGAGCCCTCGGCCACGCAGGCCGCCGCCGAGGCGTTCCCGGCCTTCGGCGAGCAGCCCTACCAGGACGACTGGCCGCAGCAGGACGGCTACCAGAACGGCTACCCGGCCCAGTACGCTCCGGAGGCCGAGTCCGCGCAGGCCGGTGACGTGGACGAGCGGAACCGCGTAGGCTTCGACCGTCCGGGCGCGGCTCCCGCCGCCGGCCACCAGCTGACCGACGCCGGGCTGCCCCGCCGGGGCTCCGCCGCCGGCAGCCCGAACGGCGCGGGTCCCGAGCAGCAGGCTCCGGCCTCGGCACCGGCGGCCTCGGCTCCGGAGCCGGGCGGCGACAGCTCCTGGCGTTCGCAGAACGACGAGCGCTGGCAGCAGGCCTCGGCGCTGCGCAAGCCCAAGGCGGGCGGGGTCACCTCCTCCGGCCTGCCGAGGCGGGTGCCCAAGGCCAACCTGGTCGAGGGAGCCGCCGCGAGCACCCCCCAGGGAGGCCCACAGGTCTCCCGCGCTCCGGAGGATGTCCGGGGCAGGCTGAGCAACCTGCGCCGAGGCGTCCAACGCGGGCGTAACGCAGGCAGTGAAACGAACGGCCAGGGCTTCGGTCCTGACAGCACCTACAACCAGGAGCGTTAGTGTGAGCCCGATGAGCCAGGCGGCACAGAACCTGAACTGGTTGATCACCAACTTCGTGGACAACACCCCGGGGGTGTCCCACACGGTGGTGGTCTCCGCCGACGGACTCCTTCTGGCGATGTCCGAAGGCTTCCCCCGCGACCGCGCCGACCAGCTCGCGGCCGTCGCCTCCGGTCTGACGTCTCTGACGGCAGGCGCCTCCCGGATTTTCGAGGGCGGCAGTGTGAATCAGACGGTTGTGGAGATGGAGCGGGGGTTCCTGTTCATCATGTCCATTTCCGATGGTTCCTCGCTTGCGGTCCTGGCCCACCCGGAGGCCGACATCGGCCTGGTTGGGTACGAGATGGCCCTTTTGGTGGACCGTGCGGGCACAGTTCTTACCCCGGATCTGCGTGCGGAACTCCAGGGAAGCCTTCTCAACTAATAGTCAGACGGTGCGTTTTGGCGTCCCGGGGCCGTAAGGTTTCGGGACGCGGCTCCACAAGGATGGGTGCCCGGCACGGTCGGAGGAGGAGAGAGAGTGGCAACACCCCCAGGCGGTTCTAATCACGGCGACTGGTCGTACGGGCCTGCGCAGGGCCCGACCGACGGTTCCGGGAACCGGTACAACTTCCCCTCCGCTCCACGCCACCGGCAGCCGTACGCGCCACAGGGCCCTGGCCCGTCGCCGTACGACCAGCCGCCGGCGCCGCGCATCCAGCCGGTGCAGCCGCAGCGCCGCCCCGAGTCGGCACCGGCCTCCGGGGCGCACAACCCCCTGGTGCGTCCGTACGCCATGACCGGCGGCCGGACCCGCCCGCGGTACCAGCTCGCCATCGAGGCGCTGGTGCACACCACCGCGCAGCCGCACCAGATGCAGGGCCAGTTGCCCGAGCATCAGCGGATCTGCAACCTCTGCCGGGAGATCAAGTCGGTGGCCGAGATCTCGGCCCTCCTGACAATCCCTCTCGGCGTGGCCAGGATCCTCGTCGCCGACTTGGCGGAGGCGGGCCTGGTCGCCATCCATCAGCCCGGCGGCGACGAGAACGCCGGCGGCCAGCCAGACGTGACACTGCTCGAAAGGGTGCTCAGTGGACTTCGCAAGCTCTAGCGGCGGTCCTTCCCGCTCCACCACCTCCGCGAAGATCGTGGTGGCGGGCGGCTTCGGCGTGGGCAAGACCACGTTCGTCGGCGCTGTCTCGGAGATCAACCCGCTGCGCACAGAGGCCGTGATGACGTCCGCGTCTGCCGGCATCGACGACCTCACCCACACCGGGGACAAGACGACCACCACGGTCGCCATGGACTTCGGCCGCATCACCCTGGACCAGGACCTGATCCTGTACCTGTTCGGCACCCCCGGTCAGGACCGCTTCTGGTTCATGTGGGACGACCTGGTACGCGGCGCCATCGGCGCGATCGTCCTGGTCGACACCCGCCGCCTCGCCGACTGCTTCCCCGCGGTCGACTACTTCGAGAACTCGGGCCTGCCGTTCGTCATCGCCCTCAACGGCTTCGACGGCAACCAGCCCTACAACCCCGAAGAGGTCCGCGAGGCGCTGCAGATCGGGCCTGACACGCCGATCATCACGACCGACGCGCGGCACCGGGCCGATGCGAAGTCGGCGCTGATCACGCTGGTGGAGCATGCTCTTATGGCTCGGCTGCGCTGAGTTCGGCGACCGGGCTGCCGCGACTGGTCGCTCGCCGACTGCGGGTAGTCCGTGGCCTGTCGCGCAGTTCCTCCCCCAGCCGAAGGCTGGGGGCACCCCCAGCGCCCCTGAAGGGGCGCGTGCAGGGCCCCTTCCGGTGAAGGGGCCCGAACTTTTTCCCGCGGCAACGGCGCTGAGTCCCGACGGCGGTGCCGGACGGCCTGAGAGCCCTTGGCGCACACGGAGAAGGGCCCCTCTCAAGCAAGAGGGGCCCTTGTCCTACGTGCTGTCGGCTGAGCGGCGCAGCCTAGCCGTGCCAGCTGTGCGGGGCGCGGAAGCCGTTCTCGCGCTCCAGGCGGCGCCAGCCGGCCTTGGCGCGGCCTCGGTGGGTCTGCTCGGTGTCGTCGGCGGTCGGCCGGGCGGCCGCGCGGGCCAGGAGGACCGCCGTGATAGCGGCGACTTCCTCCGGGTCGGCATTGCCCTTCTCGACGCGGATGTCAGGCACGTTCATGGGTGTCAGTCTCCGTGAGAGAGGTTTCCGCAGGATTACTGCGGGGGGTTGCCGTGCTTACGGGACGGCAGGTCGGCGTGCTTGGTCTGCAGCATCGCCAGGGACCTGGCAAGCACCTCGCGCGTCTCGGCCGGGTCGATGACGTCGTCGACCAGACCGCGCTCGGCCGCGTAGTAGGGGTGCATGAGCTCGGCCTTGTACTCCTTGACCATCTTCTGCCGCATGGCCTCGGGGTCCTCGGCCGCGCCGATCTGACGGCGGAAGATCACGTTGGCCGCTCCCTCGGCACCCATGACCGCGATCTCGTTCGTCGGCCAGGCGTACGTCAGGTCGGCACCGATCGACTGGGAGTCCATCACGATGTAGGCACCTCCGTACGCCTTGCGCAGGATCAGGGAGATCCGGGGCACGGTCGCGTTGCAGTAGGCGTAGAGGAGCTTCGCACCGTGGCGGATGATCCCGCCGTGCTCCTGGTCGACACCCGGGAGGAAGCCCGGTACGTCCAGGAATGTGACGATCGGAACATTGAAAGCGTCACACATCTGAACAAAGCGCGCAGCTTTTTCACTCGCCTCGATGTCCAGGACGCCCGCCAGCACCTGCGGCTGGTTGGCGATGATGCCCACCACCTGGCCGTCGATCCGGGCCAGCGCGCAGATGATGTTCCGCGCCCAGCGCTCGTGGACCTCCAGGTACTCGCCGTCGTCGACGATCTCCTCGATGACCTTGGTCATGTCGTACGGCCGGTTGCCGTCGACCGGGACGAGGTCGAGGAGGGCGTCGCCGCGGCGTTCGATCGGGTCCGCCGACTCCGCCCGGGGCGGGTTCTCGCGGTTGTTCTGCGGGAGGAGGGAGAGGAGGTAGCGGACCTCCGCGATGCAGGTCTCCTCGTCGTCGTACGCGAAGTGGCAGACGCCGGAGGTCTCCGCGTGCACGTCGGCGCCGCCGAGGCCGTTCTGGGTGATCTCCTCGCCGGTGACCGCCTTGACGACGTCCGGGCCGGTGATGAACATCTGCGAGGTCTCGCGGACCATGAAGACGAAGTCGGTGAGGGCGGGGCTGTAGGCCGCGCCGCCCGCGCACGGGCCGAGCATCACGCTGATCTGCGGGATGACACCGGACGCCTTGGTGTTGCGCTGGAAGATGCCGCCGTAGCCGGCGAGGGCGCTGACGCCCTCCTGGATACGGGCGCCGGCGCCGTCGTTCAGCGAGACCAGCGGGGCGCCGGCCGCGATGGCCATGTCCATGATCTTGTGGATCTTGGTGGCGTGGGCCTCGCCCAGGGCGCCGCCGAAGATCCGGAAGTCGTGCGCGTAGACGAAGACCGTACGACCGTCGACCGTGCCCCAGCCGGTGACGACACCGTCGGTGTACGGCTTCTTGGCCTCCAGGCCGAAGCCCACCGCGCGGTGCCGGCGCAGCTGCTCGACCTCCTGGAAGGAACCCGGGTCCAGGAGCAGCTCGATGCGCTCCCGGGCCGTCAGCTTGCCCTTGGCGTGCTGCGCCTCGGTCGCCTTCTCGCTGGGGCCCGCCACGGCCACCGCACGGATGTCGTGCAGCTCGGCGACCCGCCCGCGCGCGTCCGTCGGTTCACCGGTGGGGTCGCCCGTCGTCTCTTCCAAAACGGTCATGTAGTGACCTTACGAAGGACACCAAGGAATGCGAGACGTCGACTCCGTACAGTCTCCGGCGTGTTTTCCTGGAACCACCGAACAGAACCAGGACCGCATGCAGCCGTTCCGACTGCTCAGGGGGCTTGGCTGTTGTAGGGGTGCCACAAAGCGGATACTGAGACCCGCCTCACATTCACGGCCGGTCCATACCACCCACGGAGTGACGAAGGACTCCGGACGGCGGTTCACCCACACAGAGCCTAGCCCCCCAGCAGATCCCTGCCACCCCGGCAGGCGGCGCGACAGCACGACAAGCGACGACTCCGACACCCCGACACTCCGACACACCCCAATGATGTTGAATATTGAACGGAATAGGTCTACGGTGTCTCCCGTTGAGTTCATTGAACTTTAAACATCAAGGCCGCACCGAAGTCGCGACCCCCGTCCCCCAAGGAGCACGTCATGGGTATCTTCAGCCGCAAGAACGACGAGACGACCGCCGCCGGCACGACCGCGGACACCGCCGCGCTGACCGGTGACTACACGATCGACCCCTCGCACACCACGCTCGGTTTCGTGGCCCGCCACGCGATGGTCACCAACGTCAAGGGCAGCTTCCAGGAGTTCGAGGGCTCCCTGCACCTGGACGGCGTGGACCCGTCGAAGTCCACGGCGTCGCTGGACATCAAGATGGACAGCATCACCACCGGCAGCCCCGACCGTGACGGTCACCTGAAGTCGGCCGACTTCTTCAAGACCGACGAGTTCCCGACGATGACCTTCCGTTCCACCAAGGCGGAGTCCCTCGGCGGCGACGACTACCGCATCACCGGCGACCTCGAGATCCTCGGTGTCACCAGGCCGGTCACCATCGACCTGGAGTTCAACGGCGCCGCCAAGGACCCGTTCGGCAACGAGCGCGTCGGCTTCGAGGGCAAGGCCGAGATCAAGCGCTCCGACTGGGGCGTCACCTGGAACGCGGCGCTGGAGACCGGCGGCGTCCTCGTCTCCGACAAGATCAAGCTGCACTTCGACATCTCGGCGATCAAGAACGCGTGAGCCCGCGGCGCCGCCCCGCCGACCCCCTCACTGCCCACCGAGCGCCCGCCTCCCACTCCCCTGAGGCCGGGCGCTCGGCCGTGTCCGGCCCCCGGAGACCGGCCCGCTCGACGCGACGTCGCGAGCCGGGTGCCACCGGCGTCCAGGTCGCCGGGCCCTTCGAGGTCACCTGGCTCACTCACCTTCGTACAGACGCGCCAGGTCGACCAGCACCACCTCTCCCCGGTCGCCCGCCGCCCGGAGGTCGTCGGTGAACCCGGCTCCGCTGTAGCAGGCGAGCCGGACGGCGGACATGTCGGCTCCGCGGCCGGCCAGCAGCGTGGCGACGTGACGCAGCCGCTCCAGATGCCCCAGCCCCATCACCTGGTCCCACTTGGCCTCGCCCAGGGACAGCAGCACTCCGCTGTCCTGGCCCACAGCTCCCCGTACGACCACGTCGATCTCATGTCCGGTGCGCTCCGCCTGATCCGGGACGGTCCCGTACGAGACATCGATCGGCATGCCCCCGAAGGTCTCTGGAGCCGCGAAGTGGGTGACCCATTCCCGGCAGATCTGTTCGAAGTGCGGCCCCACCACGGCGGAGAGGAACCGTGCCCGGGAGCTCTCCCAGACCTGCTCCGCCATGCCCCGGTCCAGCAGAGGGAGTCTGGGCCGGGAGATGGCATGGTCGAAGGCGATGAGCGGCTCGCCGACACGGTAGACGCTGCGGTTCCTGCGGAACGCGTCCTTCTCCCGGCGCACCAGTCCGCAGTCCTGGAGCACGGTGAGGGGATGGGTGATGTCGCTGGTGGGCCGCTCCAGACTGCCGGCGATCCGGCCCGCCGTGGCGTTGCCGGACGCGAGCGCCGCGAGTACCGAGTGATACAGGGCCCGATCCCGCAGGTCGGACTCGTCCGCCAGGAGGTAGCGGGCCTCACGGTAGAGCGGCGAGCGGGGCGAGAGCGCGGTACGGCAGACCCAGGCGTCGAAGTCGGCCGGGCCGGCAGGCGTGTCGTCGCGTACGAACTCCCTGCGATAGGCGGGAGTTCCGCCGACGACGCTGTGGACGAGGAGCGCGAGCCGGTGGTCGTCGATGCCCCAGAAGGCCGCGGCCTGGCGGAAGTCGAGCGGATGCACGACGAGTTCGAGACCGGCGCGGCCGCGGAGCGGCGACGTGCCGCTGAGCAGCTTGCCCATGAAGGACAGAGAGCTTCCGCAGAGCAGGAGGCGGGTTCGGGACTCCAGCCGCTCCGGCCGCCGGGGGCCGTACGCCACCTGCACGATCGAGGGCAGTGAGGGGGTCGCTCTGGCCAGGTAGGGGAACTCGTCGATGACCACGGGGAGGGGCCGCTCCTTCCCGAGGACGAGGAGCGCGTCGATCGCCTGTTCCCAGCGGTCGAACCGCATCGGCGCGATGCTGCCGCCGTACTGGCCGAGTTCCTCACCGAAGCGGCGCAGCGACTCGGCCTCCGTGGCCTCGTAGGCACAGAAGTAGAAGCCCCCGGCCGCTCGGGCGAGCGAGTCGAGCAGGAAGGACTTGCCCTGCCGCCGCCGACCGGAGACGACGGCCATGGTGGCCTCCGGCCCTTCGTCGCCCGCGAAGGCGGTGAGCTCGCTCCACTCCCAGTCGCGGGCGAACATGTCCGGGGGTTTCGGAAGGTGGGAGCGAGACCGGGGCATGGACGCCTCCAGAGCGAAGTTACGGGAAGTACGTTTCCCGGAAGTACGTTTCCCCTAACGAGGCTCGGCTCGCATCAGTCACGGCCCGTACCTGTGGCCATGCCCGAGATCACCCCCCACTTGTCCGCGAGCAGGCTGGCCAGCAGCAGCCCCCGGCCGTTTTCCGAGTGCGTCGGGATGCAGTCGTGGCGGCTCGGGCTGCACCCGGACCAGCCCTCCGCCGCCGTCAACGGGCCTTCCCCGCCCGCCTGGTGACATGCCGCCGGGCTGCGTTACGCCACCGCGTGTCCGGCTTCGTCCTGATGGTGGCGTGCTGCGGCCCGGCGTTTCGGGACCGGCAGCAGCCACCACGCCGAGGCCACCGACAGGGCCGCGCCCACCGCGATGGCCGCCAGGCGGGTCGGCAGCAGGGACGCCGCGTCTTGGCCGAAGTAGCCGAGGAGCAGGGACAGGGCCGTGGTCATGCCGGCTGCCCAGTACGCGTAGTTGAGGGGGCGCAGCCACAGGGCGACGGCCAGGACGGCGAACATCAGGGCCACGGAGGTGTGGCCCGTGACGCCCGCCTCCGCCACCGCCGTCGCCAGGAGCGTCCCCACGCACGCCCCGGCCAGGCGCTCGATCCCCTTGCGCAGGACGTCGGTCCGGCCGCGGTTGCCGCTCGCGGCGACATACGCGGTCAGGACGGCCCACGGCCAGTGGTTGTCGAAGAGGAAACGGCCCAGCACGAAGGCGGTTGCGACGGCCGCCGCCATTTGCAGGGCCATGCGGGTGCTGGGGCGTGGGTGGAGACGGGAGCGGCGCGGGGGCGGGTCGGGAGCCGGGGACGCGCGCCAGGGGCCGTAGCGGTCGGCCAGGCCCTGGACCAGCCACACCGAGCAGCACGCCATGAGCCCGATCAGCGCGGACCAGCCCCAGGTCACCAGCCCGCTCTGGGCCCGCGCCGGGAGTGCGGGGCCGGGGACCACGAGCAGGGCCACCAGGGGGAGGGCGATCAGCGTGCCGGCCTTGGTGGCAGCCGGGCCGTAGCGGCGGATCCAGATGGCCAGTGCCATCCCGGCCGTGTAGACGGCCGCGCCCGCCGTGTAGTGGGAGGCGAGCAGGCGGCCGACGAGGATCGAGGCGGCGGCCGTCGCCGGGAGCAGCACCAGTGAGATCAGCCGTCGGCGGGTGTCTGCGGTGCGCTGGGTCGAGGCGAGGGTCAGGGTGAGGGCGACCGCGAGGACCAGCACGTCGGTGTGCAGCCCGGCCGTCCTCTCCAGTGCCAGCGCGGCTCCCCAGGAGAGCAGCACGGCCGCCATCGTGAGAGCTGCTTCGTACGCATTGCGTATGAGTTTGACGGTCACAGAGGCGAGAGTACGGGTATTTCGCGGCGGCCAGTAGTAAGTTTGCGCGTACGATCTGCTGCCATGGAGCACCTCACCGAAGCCGCCCGTATCCGTCGTGCCGTCCTCCGGTTCAACCGTCGGCTGCGGCAGGAGCGCGGGGACGGGAGCCTCAGTCCCAATCAGCTGTCGGTGCTCGGCCATCTGTACCGGCACGGGCCGTCCACGCCCGGCGAGGTCGCGGCCGCCGAGCGGCAGCGGCCGCAGTCGCTGACCCGGGTCTTCGCGGAGCTGGAGGCGGAGGGGCTGGTCGGGCGGGCGCCGGACCCGTCGGACCGGCGGCAGTCCGTGCTGAGCCTGACCGGGGCGGGGCGGCGGGCGCTGGAGGACGACATGGCGCAGCGGGACGCCTGGCTGGCGGGGGCCCTTGAGTCACTGGGCGAGACCGAGCGCGGGGTCCTGCTGCTCGCGGCCGCCGTGATGGAGCGGCTGGGCGACGCCGGGTAGGTCAGAAGCCGCCGCCGAAGTCCCCGCTGTCCCCGCCCCCGCCGCCGAAGTCGCCCCCGCCCCCGAAGTCGCCGAAGTCCCCGGGGTCGAAGTCCGCGCCCGAGACGTCGCCGCCCTGGTAGCCGCCGGTGCCGAAGTCGCCGTACCCGGTGCCGTAGTCGGCCGCGTAGGCGGGCGCGGACATCCAGCCGCCCAGAGCCGTGCCGATCAGGAGGCCGGGGAGGATGCCGCCGCCGAAGTAGCCGCCCGCCCAGGGGCCGTAGGCCGGGCCCGCGTCCCAGTAGGGGCGGCGGCCGTATTCGGTGTCGACCTCGCGGACCGCCGGGTCGCGGCCGTCGGCCAGGCGGGTGGCGTCGGCCGCGCAGACCGGGACCTCGCGGGGCGCGCCGCCGGGCGGCGTCCAGGTGGCGTCCGTGACCGAGGGGCCGTGCCGGGGGTCGAAGAAGCAGGGCGGGCGGCGCTCCGGGAGCGGGCGGCCCTCCCGGCGGGCGGCCAGCTGGGCGAGCGAGAAGCGGCCGCCTCCCAGCGCCTCGGTGACGGACCTGACGTCCTCCGGTCCGCGGGCGGCGGCCATGGCGGACTTCGCCTGGTCGTAGGCGTTCAGTGCCCGCTCGTAGTCCGCTCGCATCGCGTCGTCGGCGCCCGGCTCGGCCGGGTGGAATTCTAGGCGGTCCAGTTCCTCGCCGAACGCGGTGATGTCCTCGTCCACGACCACCCGGAGCCGGTCCAGGGCGGCCCGCCGCTCCTCCTCGTGACGCCGGCGGCTCCGGCGGACCAGCGCGTACGTGCCCGCCCCGGCGGCCACGACCACGGCTCCGATCGCGATCAGCGCCGTACCGGACGCCCCTGAGCCGCCCGTGCCGCGGCTGCCCCAGGACGCGGGCGCCTTGCCGCCCATGTTGGTCAGGGCGCGGTCGGTGAAATCGGTCAGCTGGGTCTTGGCGGTCTCGCCCTGGACGCTGGTGACCAGGTTCTGCACGGCCGTCCGCGGGACGACGGAGGAGTCGGCGCGGGCGTCGAAGCGGTCGCCGAGGCGGATCGCGTAGAGGCCGGTGACGCCGGTGGCGGTGCGCAGGTTCGTGAAGAGGTTCCCGGTGGGGTAGCCGGCCGGCAGGACGGCGATGAACAGCGGCTTGTCCGCGTCCTTGATCTGCCGGGCCAGGCTGTCGGCGTCGGCCGCGGAGAGCTGGCCGGCGGCCGCCGGGTCGACGTACACCGGGCTGCGGCGCAGGGCGTCGGCGATCGCCGAGACGCCGGTCGCCGCGCCGGCCGGCCGGGCGGACGCGGTCAGGGCGACCAGCGCCAGCGCGCACGCCAGGAACAGCAGGGCCGGGAGGCTTCGGGTGGTCCGTCGCACCGCCTTCATGGTTCGAAAGTACCCCGAAGCCTCCCGGAGCGGGATGTCCCCCTACGCTGCCCGGTACGCCTCCGTCAGCTTCTCCACCGCCGCCGCGTACCTGCCGGTCAGCAGCAGGTGGTCCGCGTCGGCGAAGGGCTTCGAGACGGCCGCCGTGAGCGACTGCCCGGCCTTCGCCTGGACCAGCAGCCGCGCCTCGGTGACCAGCTTCCGGCCGGCCGGGCCGGAACCCGCCCGTTCAGCCGCCCTCGCCGCCGCGCCGAGCGCCTTCAGGGTGGCCTCGCCGCCCTTGGGCGCCTTCGTCAGGGTGGTCAGCCCCCAGCCGTACGGGTACTGCGGGTCGTACGACGCGTCGCCCACGTTGATCGGCAGCTGCGCCTCGGACTTCGGCCAGGTGACCGGGAGCTGACCGGTGAAGGCCTTCCTGCCGTAGAGCACGTCGGCCACCCCGTCGCCCTCCGTGCCCGGCAGCCAGGACGCCACCAGGGCGTCGATCTCGCCGAGTTGGCCGCCGATCAGCTGCGGCCGTCCGGAGACGACCAGCACCGCGCACTTCATGGCCGCGCACACCTTGTCCACGGCCGCCCGGTCGGCGGCGGACAGCACCAGGTCGTTGCCGTTGCCGACGTCTCCGACGCCCTCGGCGTACGGGGTCTCGCCGACCACGACCACACCCACGTCGTAGCCGCTCGTCGGCGCCGAGGCGTCCTGGGAGTAGGTGACGTCTCCCCCGGCGTTCCTCATGCCCTGGAGGATGGTGGTGCCGGTGGTGTGGGTGCCGGAGGCGCCCTGCCAGGTGATGGTCCAGCCGCCGGTCTGGTTGCCGAGGTCGTCGGCGTCGGACCCGGCCACGTACACCTTCTGGGACTTCTTCAGGGGCAGGACGCCACCGGAGTTCTTCAGCAGCACCTGCGACTCGGCGGCCGCCTGCCGGGCGACGGCCCGGTGCGCGGTGGAGCCGATCCTCGCGGCGCCGGACGTGTCGGTGTACGGGTGCTCGAAGAGGCCCAGCTTGAACTTCTGGGTGAGGATGCGGGACACCGCGTCGTCGACGCGCTGTTCGGTGACGCGGCCGGCCTTCACCTCGTCGATCAGGGTCGAGCTGAAGTCCTTGTAGCCGTAGGGGACCATCATCATGTCGACGCCCGCGTCGACGGCCGTGCGGACGTGGGCGGCGTAGTCGCCGGGGAGCTGGTCGATGGCGTTCCAGTCGCTGATCACGAAGCCCTTGAAGCCCATCCGGCCCTTGAGCACCCCGGTGATCATGTCGGCCCGGGCGTGCATCTTCACCGGGCCCTGGCCGTCCCCGACGATCTCCAGGGACGAGTACGAGGGCATGACGCTGCCGATGCCCCGGTCGACGGCGGTCCGGTACGGCGCCAGGTGGATCGCCTCCAGCTGCTGCCGGGTGACCGTGGTGACGCCCTGGTCGATGGTGTAGGTCCCGGTCGTGGACGAGCCGTACGCGGTGCCGCCGTCGCCGACGAAGTGCTTGGCGGTGGCCAGGACCTTGTCGGCGTCCTTCAGGTCGCGTCCGTCCGCGCGCCCCTGGAGGCCCTGGATGACGGTCTCCATGGTCTTCACCAGCGCCGGGTCCTCGCCGAAGGACTCGTAGGAGCGGCCCCAGCGTTCGTCACGGGTGACGCAGAGGCAGGGTGCGAAGTCCCAGGAGACGCCGGTCGCGCGGACCTCGGACGCGGTCACCGCGCCGGTCCGCTCGGCGAGCCGGGGATCGCGGGTGGCGCCGATGCCGATGTTGTGCGGCATGATCGTGGCGCCGGCCAGGTTGTTGTGGCCGTGCACGGCGTCGGCGCCGTAGATCAGCGGGATCTGGAACCGGGTGGCCTGCGCCCGGAGCTGGAAGTCGTCGATCATCCGCGCCCAGGCCGCGGGCGTGTTGGGCGTGGGCGTCGAGCCGCCGCCGGAGAGCAGCGAGCCCAGGTCGTACGCGGTGACGTCACCGCCGCTGCCCACGGCCCCGCGTTCGGCCTGGGTCATCTGGCCGGCCTTCTCCTGAAGGGACATCCGGGCGAGGAGGTCGGCGACCCGCTTCCGCACCGGCAGTCTGGTGTCCAGATAGGGCAGTCCGTGGGCGTCGATGACGACCTGCGGGGTCTCGGCGGGGGCCTTGGCGCCGGTGACCGTGAGCTTCAGCGGGACGGTCTCGGCCGGTTCGGCGGACCGGTCCCGCAGCGTCGGCACCTCGACGGTCCGCGTGGCCCCGGAGGCCGTGCCCGCGGGGAAGGTGAGGGTGCCGGAGACGGGGGCGTAGTCCTTGCCCGCGCCGGCGGTCCCGCCCGTCGTCTCGTACGCGACGGTGACCGGGTCGTCGAGCGGGGCGGATCCGGTGGTCGCGACGGTGACCTTCACGGTCGCCGTGCCGCCCTCCCTGACCGGGTAGACGGCCGCGTCCGTGCTGACGGAGGCCCGCAGCGCCTGGTCCGCCTTGCCGTACAGCTCGACGTCGTCCATGGCGAACCGGCCCTGGACCCCGACGGGGAGGGTGACCGCGTAGCCCCACATCTGGGTGAGGCCGAGGACGTGGTCGATGCCGCCGACGGGCTGGTAGTCGGTCCGGTACACGAAGTCGGTGAACGGGATCTCGATCTGCTTCCAGCCGGAGAAGTCGTCGGTGAACGACGTCGTCCACAGCTCCGAGGCCTCGCCGTTCGCACCGCCGTCCTTGATCTCGAAGGCGACCTTCCCGCCGTTGTCCTGGCCGTCCCACCAGAAGCGGATGCCCTGGTGGGCGGACCAGTCGTGGGCGGGTTCGGTGGCGGCGAAGTCGTGGGTGAAGCCGCCGTAGCCGCTGATGTCGTAGGTCCCGGAGAGGACCTTGGCTCCCTCGGGGGCGTCGGCGCGGTCGGCGAACCGGAGCGCGGGCGGGTCGTCGCTGTCGCTTCCCCAGGTGAAGATGCCCTCGGCGGGCTGGGAGGCGAAGGGGACCTCGCCCTCGAAGCGGTCGACGGGGGTGGGGGCCGGGTCGGCGGCGCCGGCGGCGGCATCGGCGGCCGACAGCGGGATCAGGGCTGCGAGCAGGGCGGTGGAGACGAGCAGGGCGGTTCTTGCCATGGACCTTCCCTCGACTCTCTGGTTCACTCGGGGCTCTCACAGTTCACTCATGGCTTAGATCACGTCGTGAGTTAACTAACGGCTCGCACCCCCGTCAAGACGTCCCGTCAGGAAGGGCGATGTGTCCATGAGAAGCACCCCCCACGCACTGCGCCTGCTGCTGGCCGGCCTGCTCACCGCGGCCGGCTTCAGCGCCGTCGTGCCCCCGGCGCACGCGGCCGGTGAGCAGGTCACCGCGTACCTCACCACCACCGACGACTCCGCGGGACGCCATGTCACCCGCGGGCTGCAGGCGCAGACGCCGTTCGCCTTCCAGTCCGGGACCGGGGGCGGCGGCACGAACATCACGGTCGACGAGAACACCCGCTACCAGACCTTCACCGGCGGCGGCGCGTCCTTCACGGACACCGCGGCCTGGCTGATGAACAGCAGCGGGGCGCTGTCCCAGGCCACCCGGGACGCCACCATGCAGAAGCTGTTCTCGCCGACGAACGGGATCGGGCTGTCGTTCCTGCGCAATCCGATGGGCGCCTCGGACCTGGCGCGGTACGGGTACACCTACGACGACGTACCCGCCGGGCAGACCGACCCCAGCCTGAACGGCTTCTCCATCGCGCACGACCTGGCGGACGTCGTGCCGCTCACCAGGCAGGCGCTCCAACTGAACCCCTCTCTGACTGTCATGGCCTCGCCATGGACGGCGCCGGCCTGGATGAAGGACAGCGGCTCGCTCAACGGGGGCTGGCTCAAGTCGGAGGACTACGCCGCCTACGCCGCGTACTTCGTGAAGTACCTCCAGGCCTACCAGGCCCAGGGCGTCAACGTCTCCTACGTCACCCCGCAGAACGAACCCACCTGCTGTTCCGGCTACCCGTCGATGAGCTGGAACGCCTCCGGCCTGCAGTACTTCCTCAAGAACGACCTGCTGCCGCAGCTCCAGTCGGCCGGCCTGTCCACCAAGGTCCTGGCCCACGACTGGAACTGGGACGTGTACGACTCCTACGCGGCCGCCCTCGTCGACGACCCGGCGATCCGCGACCACCCGAACTTCGGCGGGATCGCCTGGCACGGCTACGGCGGCGACGTCTCCGAGCAGACCACCGTGCACGACAAGTACCCCACGCTGGACGCCTTCGGCACCGAGCACTCCGGCGGCACCTGGGTCGCCGACCAGCAGAAGGAGGACATGTCCAACATCATCGACTACACCCGCAACTGGGCAAAGTCGGTGACCAAGTGGTCGCTGGCCGTGGACCAGAACATGGGCCCGCACAACGGCGGCTGCGGCACCTGCACCGGTCTGATCACCGTGCACAACGGGGACGGCGCGAGCGGGACCGTCGACTACACCGTCGAGTACTACGACATGGGCCACCTGACCAAGTTCGTGCGGCCCGGCGCCCAGCGGATCGCCTCCACCGCGTCCAGCGCCGTGCCGAACGTGGCCTGGCGCAACCCGGACGGCTCGAAGGCGCTGATCGCCTACAACGACTCGTCCAGCGCGCAGACGGTGACCATCAACTGGGGTGCGCAGCACGCCACTTACTCGCTCCCCGGGAAGACCTCGGCGACCTTCACCTGGTCCGGCACCCAGTCGGGCGGCGCCGCGCGGACCGGCGCGTTCGTGGGGCTCGCGAGCAAGTGCCTGGACGTGGCGGGCGGTTCGAGCGCGAACGGCACGGCCGTCCAGCTCTACGACTGCAACGGCACCACCGCCCAGCAGTGGACGGTGGGAACCGACGGGACCGTCCAGGCGCTCGGCAAGTGTCTGGACGTGACGTCCGGTTCGACGGCGGACGGGGCGAAGGTGCAGTTGTACGACTGCAACGGAACCGGTGCGCAACAGTGGTCGTACAACTCGTCCACCGGTGATGTCGTGAACACGGCGGCGAACAAGTGCCTGGACGTCACCGACAACTCGTCGGCGAACGGGGCCAGGGCACAGATCTGGTCCTGCACGGGTGCCGCCAACCAGAAGTGGCATCTGCAGTAGGAGCGCCGTGAGACGTACGACGGGGGCGGCGGCCGTGCTGGGCACGGCCGCCGGTGCGTTGCTGCTGAGCGGGTGCGGGGCCGTCGATCTGCCGCTGGCCGGAGTGCAGGCTGGGGCGGACGGGTCCCCGTACGCGCTGATCCGGCCGTGCGGCGACGACCACTACCAGGGGCTCGCGCTCGACGGCTGGGCCAGGGGCACACAGGAGAGGCCGGTCACCACCGGCTGGGACGCCAAGGGCGAACGGTCCGGGGATGCCCGGTTCCCGCTGTTCTCGCCGCCCGGCACGTGGCGGGCACGGCATCGTGGGGCACAGAAGCTGCTCCCCCGGCACCACTACACGCTGAGCTTCGGGCACTACGTGACCGGTGACTCGTACAACGGCATCGCCGACTTCACCACCGAACAGATCACCGCGCTGCGCCCCGGCCAGGTCTGGGCCGACGGCCGGGTGATGGGCCTCGGCGAGTTCGAGAAGCTCGCCGAGGACTCCTGCTGAACCGGGGCTACTCGGCGGGCTCCACGCCCGCGCGCAGCAGGCCATAGGTGTACGCGTCCTCCAGGGCCTGCCAGGAGGCGGCGATGACGTTCTCCGCGACGCCCACCGTCGACCACTCGCCGCTGCCGTCGGAGGTGGAGATCAGCACGCGGGTGGTGGACTCGGTGCCGTGCTTGCCCTCCAGGATGCGGACCTTGTAGTCGACCAGGTCCAGCTTGGCGAGCTGCGGGTAGATCTTTTCGAGGGCCACCCGCAGGGCGCGGTCGAGGGCGTTGACCGGGCCGTTGCCCTCGGCCGTGGCGACGATGCGCTCGCTCTTGGCCCAGAGCTTGACCGTGGCCTCGTTGGCGTGGGTGCCGTCGGGGCGGTCCTCGACGATGGCCCGCCAGGACTCGACCCGGAAGTACGAGCGCGGCCTGCCCTCGACCTCGGCGCGCAGCAGGAGCTCGAAGGAGGCGTCGGCGGCCTCGTAGGTGTACCCCTGGAGCTCGCGTTCCTTGACTCGCTCCACCACCCGGCCGACCAGTTCACGGTCGCCGCCGAGGTCGACGCCGAGCTCCTTGCCCTTGAGCTCCACCGAGGCACGGCCGGCCATGTCGGAGACCAGCATGCGCATGGTGTTGCCGACCAGGGCCGGATCGGTGTGCTGGTAGAGGTCGGGGTCGACCTTGATCGCGGAGGCGTGCAGGCCGGCCTTGTGCGCGAAGGCCGAGACTCCCACGTACGGCTGATGCGTCGAGGGCGTCAGGTTGACGACCTCGGCGATGGCGTGCGAGATACGGGTCATCTCGCGGAGCCGGCCCTCGGGCAGCACCTTCTTGCCGTACTTCAGCTCCAGGGCCGCGACCACCGGGAACAGGTTGGCGTTGCCGACCCGCTCGCCGTAGCCGTTCGCCGTGCACTGGACGTGGGTGGCGCCGGCGTCGACCGCGGCCAGGGTGTTGGCGACCGCGCAGCCGGTGTCGTCCTGGGCGTGGATGCCGAGCCGGGCCCCGGTGTCCGCGAGGACGGTGGAGACGACAGCGTTGACCTGGGCGGGAAGCATGCCGCCGTTGGTGTCGCAGAGGACGACCACGTCGGCGCCGGCCTCGGCGGCGGCCCGGACGACGGCCTTCGCGTACTCGGGGTTGGCGCGGTAGCCGTCGAAGAAGTGCTCGCAGTCGACGAAGACCCGGCGGCCCTGGTCCTTCAGGAAGGAGACCGTGTCGCGGACCATCTCCAGGTTCTCGTCCAGGGTGGTGCGCAGGGCCAGCTCGACATGCCGGTCGTGGGACTTGGCCACCAGGGTGATCACCGGGGCGCCGGACTCCAGCAGTGCTCTGACCTGGGGGTCCTCCGCCGCCTTGGCGTTCGCCCGGCGGGTGGCGCCGAAGGCGACCAGCTGGGCGTTCCTGAAGTCGATCTCCTGCTGGGCACGGGCGAAGAACTCGGTGTCCCGGGGGTTGGCGCCCGGCCAGCCGCCCTCGATGAAGCCCACCCCGAAGTCGTCCAGGTGCCGTGCGATGGCCAGCTTGTCCGCGACGGTGAGGTTGATGCCCTCGCGCTGGGCGCCGTCGCGCAGCGTGGTGTCGAAGACGTGGAACGAGTCGTCCAGCTCGTGGGTTTCCGTCTCGGTCATGGTCTCAAGGCTCCTGATGTCTTGTCTCGGTCGTACCGGAATGACCGGCTCCACCGTCCCTCCATGGTCCCTCGCGCTCGCCGTCCGGCTGTAGGTGGGCCGGAAAACGAAAAAACCCCTCGCGGGTGCGAGAGGTCTGCGCGCGGGTCGAGGACGACGATGGCCACCCGTACCTGGTCGTACGTGGTGGTCACTGCGGACCGGCGCGCCTGCTGCCAATAATCGTGGCGAACGAGAGCACGGAGGCAGTCTGGCACAGCCCCGCCCCCGGCTCACGCACCGTCTCAGGATGCGGTCGCCGCCGAGGCACCGCATGAGACGCCAGCCGCGGCTGAAGGCTCACGACTCACGACTCACGACTCACGACTCACGGACGCGGCTCACGGCTCACGGCTCACGGCTCACGGACGCGGGGTGTTGGACGAAGACGTCGCGCACGCCGCCGGCGTCGCGTCGCCCGGTACCAGGTCACGGGCGCCGGAGAGCAACCCGGCCGCGCGGCCGCCGGCGCCGGACCGCACGTCGGTGAGCCGGCCCCGCTACGGCGGCGGGAACCTCATCGCGTACGGCCCGGCCGGAAGGTCAGGCGTCCGCGAACAGATCCGCCCGGAGGAACTCGCGCACATGGCCGAGGACCTGCGCGCGGTCCGTGCCGCGCAGCCCGATCGCCACATGGATGGAGAAGCCGTCGAGCAGGGCGCGCAGGCGGGCGGCGAACCGGTCGGGGTCGACGGGCCGGAACTCGCCGCGCGAGACGCCCTCCGCGAGCAGCGCCACCAGGTCACGGTGCCAGGCGCCCTCGATGGCGGCCTGCCGGTCGCGGGCCGTGTCGTCGGCGTTCTGCGAGCGGTTCCAGACCTCAAGCCAGAGGGTCCAGTGCGGGTCCCGGTGCCCGTCGGGCACGTACAGGTCGACGTAGGCGTCGAGGCGGGCGCGGGCGGTGCCGCGCCGGGTGAGCAGCCGGCCGCGCTCGGCGCCCAGCCGGCCCTCGCTCCACTCCAGGGTCTCCAGCAGCAGTTCGTCCTTGGAGTGGAAGTAGTAGAGGAGATGGCCGCTGCTCATGCCGACCTCGCGGCCGAGCGCGGCCATGGTCAGCTTCTCCAGGCCCCGTTCGGCGATCATCGACATGGCGGCGGCGAGCACGTCCTCGCGGGGCGGGGCCTGTCTGCGCCCACCGGCCATCTTCCGCTCCTAGATCCTCGGCTGCTGTTGCGTGATGCAGTGGATGCCGCCACCGCCGGAGAAGATCGTACGGGCGTCCACCAGGGTCACCGTCCGCTCCGGGAACAGCCGGCGGAAGATCCCGGCGGCCGTCTCGTCGCGCGGGTCGTCGAAGCCGCACAGCACCACGGCGCCGTTGCAGAGGTAGTGGTTGATGTAGGAGTAGTCCGCCCAGTGGCCGTCGGCCTCCAGGACGGTCGGCGCCGGGACCTCGACGACCTCCAGCGCGCGGCCGCGCGCGTCGCTCTGGGACCGCAGCAGGCCGATGACCTCCTTGGTCACCTCGTGGTCGGGGTGTGCCGGGTCGGGCTGGGAGTGCGCGACCACGACTCCCGGGCGGGCGAAGGCGGCGACGATGTCGACGTGCCCGAGGGTGCCGAAGCCGTTGGAGGTCCCCCCACGCCTTTCGGGCAGCGGGGGAGGGTAGTCCCCGGTGAGGCCGCGCGGCAGCCATATCGCCTTGCGGGTGCCGAGCATCCCGTGGATCTCGGCCTCGGCCTCCTCCTTCGTCCAGCCCGGGTTGCGCTCGGGGCCGAGCTGCACGGTCTCGGTCAGCAGCACGGTTCCCTCGCCGTCGACGTGGACGGCACCGCCCTCGTTGACCAGACGCGAGGCGTACGTCCGCGCGCCCGCGAGGTCCGCGACCTCCGCGGCGATCTTCGCGTCGTGCTCCCAGCGGGCCCAGTGCTGGGCGCCCCAGCCGTTGAACGTCCAGTCCACGGCGGCCAGTTCACGGCCGTTCGTGAGGAACGTGGGGCCGATGTCCCGCATCCAGGCGTCGTCCAGTTCGCGCTCGACGGTGTCGACGCCCGGACCGAGCAGCGTCCGCGCGTCCGCCGACTGACCGGGGCCGCACACCACCGTCACCGGTTCGAAGCGGCGGACCGCACGGGCCACCGACGCCCAGGCCGTCCGTGCGGCGAGGAGGTCGCCGGGGTCGTCGAAGGTGGGGTTGGGGCCCGGCCACGCCATCCAGGTGCGCTCGTGCGGGGTCCATTCGGCGGGCATCCGGAAGCCGTCGGCGGCAGCGGACATGGTGATCCTCACAGGCTGTGGCATTTCATGGGAGATATCAGAGGAAATAAAGGCGGTTGAGAGAGACGGAGTCGGCGGGCTCGGACTGGATCGGCTCGCCGTCGAGGGTGACCAGGCCGGTGCGCTGGTCGACGTCGACCGCTCCGGTACGGGAGTTGCGCCGCAGGTCGGCGGGGCCGATGCCGCGGGTGCCGCGGACGGCCACCCGGCGGCGCCGGGTGGGCATGGTGTCGTGGCCCTGGTCGAGGGTGGCCTGGGCCACGAACGCGACGGAGATGTCGGCGGGGGTGGCGCCGTGCGCCCCGAACTGCGGCCCCAGTACCAGGGGTTCGCAGGTGTCGGTGGCCGCGCCCGGGTCGCCGGTGACGCCGAACGCCGGGAATCCGGCCTTCAGCACCAGCTGTGGCTTGGCCCCGAAGTACTCCGGTGCCCACAGCACGATGTCGGCGAGCTTGCCGACCTCGATCGAGCCGATCTCGTGGGCGAGGCCGTGGGCGATCGCGGGGTTGATGGTCAGCTTGGCCAGGTAGCGCAGCACGCGCTCGTTGTCGTGGCCGTCGCCCGGGGCGCCGAGTTCGGCCTTCATCTTCCCGGCCATGGCGAAGGTCCGGCGGACGGTCTCCCCGGCCCGGCCCATGCCCTGCGCGTCGGAGGAGGTGATGCCGATCGCGCCCAGGTCGTGCAGCACGTCCTCGGCGCCCATGGTTCCGGCGCGGATGCGGTCGCGGGCCATGGCGGCGTCACCGGGCAGGTCGGTCTTCAGGTCGTGGACGGAGACGATCATCCCGTAGTGCTCGGCGACCGCGTCCCGGCCGAAGGGCAGGGTGGGGTTGGTGGAGGACCCGATGACGTTGGGGACACCGGCCATCTTCAGGACGTTGGGCACGTGCCCGCCGCCACAGCCCTCGATGTGGAAGGCGTGGACGGTCCGGCCCTCCAGCACCCGCAGGGTGTCCTCGACCGACAGGCACTCGTTCAGCCCGTCGCTGTGCAGGGCGACCTGGACGTCGTGCTCCTCGGCGACCCGCAACGCCGTGTCCAGCGCCCGCGTATGGGCGCCCATGTCCTCGTGCACCTTGAAGCCCGAGGCGCCTCCCTCGGCGAGGGCCTCGATCAGCGGGGCCGGGTGCGAGGACGAACCCCGCCCCAGGAAACCGATGTTGACCGGCCAGGCGTCGAAGGCGCCGAACGCGTGCCGCAGCGCCCAGGGCGAGTTGACGCCGACGCCCCACACCGGACCGAACTCCTGGCCGATGACGGTGGTCACGCCGGAGGCCAGCGAGGCCTCCAGGACGCGCGGCGACAGCAGGTGGACGTGCGTGTCGACGGCCCCGGCGGTGGCGATCAGCCCCTCGCCGGACACGATCGAGGTGCCGGTGCCGACCACGACGTCCACCCCGTCGAGGGTGTCGGGGTTCCCGGCCCGCCCGATGGCGCAGATCCGCCCCTCGCGGATGCCGATGGAGACCTTGCGGATCCCCAGCACGGCGTCGATCACGACGACGTTGCTGACGACGACGTCACAGGTCTCCCGGACCGCGGCGGCCTTCAGGTGCAGTCCGTCCCGGGCGGTCTTGCCGAAACCGGCCAGGAACTCGTCGCCGGGGCGCTGGGAGTCGTCCTCGACCCGGATCACCAGCCCCGAGTCCCCGAGGCGGACGCGGTCGCCGGCGCGGGGGCCGTGGGTGGCCGCGTACTCGTGCGGGGTGAGGCGGCGGGCCTCGGCGGGATGCCCTCCGGGGCGGCTCATCGCTCGTCCTGCGCTGTCTGCCGTACGCCCAGGTACCCGCAGGCGGCGGCGCGGCGCAGCGCCTCCTCGCGGGCGCCGGGCGCGTCCAGCGGGCCGTCGACGAGCCCGGCGAAGCCGATGGCGGCCCGGTCGCCGCCGATCGGTACGAGACCGACCTCCAGCGACTCCCCCGGCCCGAACCGCACGGACGACCCGGCGGGCACGGCGAGCCGCAGACCGTAGGCCGCGGCGCGGTCGAAGTCGAGGCGCGGATTGGCCTCGAAGAAGTGGAAGTGCGAGGTGACCGAGACCGGGACGGCCGCGGTGTTGGTGACGGTCAGCACCACGACCGCCTCCGGATCGGCGTGCGCGGGCGCCGGAAGCAGGGCACCGGGCCCCTCCTCTCCCAGCCCCCCGCCCCCGATGGGGTCGGTGACGACCGCGAGCCGTGAGCCGTCGTCGAAGACGGCCTCGACGTGCACCTCGGTGACGATGTCGGCGACGCCGGGCAGCACGTCGGCCGGGCCGAGGACGGAGCGGGCCGCCTCGACCGCCTCGGCGAGCCGCCTGCCGTCCCGGGCCGCCTCGCAGACGGTGTCCGCGATCAGCGCGGTGGCCTCCGGCACGTTGAGCCTGAGGCCCCGCGCGCGCCGGGCCCGGGCCAGCTCGGCGGCCCCGAAGAGCAGCAGCCGGTCACGCTCCGTGGGAGTCAGTCGCACAGCCCGGCACCTCCTTCGATTCCTCGTTTCCTCCTCGAATTAGAACATCACTCTAAACGCGGAAGCAAGGAGAAGACCGGTTGACGCCGACCATGAGATCATTCACATGGAATGCCACTCAAAACATGCGCCCGAACATCGCGGACCGCCCTGGACGACCGGGCCGCTAGGCGGCGATCAGCACGGCCAGCATCGCCACCCAGCACAGTGAGACGAAGGCCGGAAGCAGCATCATCACCAGCCCCGTGGGAGACGAATGCAGCCAGGCCGCCGCCGGATCGGCCGCCTGCCGCCCCACGATCCGCTGCCCGCCGTGCCAGGCCATGTGCTCCTCCAGGTCCACCACCGCGCTCTTACGGGCCTGCAGATACCGCCGCCCGAAGCGCAACATGACGGCGAACGCCAGCGCCGACGCGAATCCGACCACCGTGATGATCACCCCGATGCCCCGGGCCACCCCCTCGGACTGCGCGCCGTCCTTGCCGAGGACGAACGCCAGCGTGGCCGCGAGACCCGCCGTGATGTAGAGGAAGTTGGTGAGCTTGTTCCAGTTGGTGTTGTCCTCGTGCTTGTACAGGTCCACGGCGATCGCGTACTGCGCCTGCAGCATGGACTCGCGAGGCTTCCGCCACACCCACACCGTCCGCAGCCGGCCGTCCGGCGGCCTCAGCCGCGTCAGCTCCTCGAACCCCAGCTTCCCGTGAAACCGTGTCGACGCCTGGTTCGGCGGCTCGCTCACCACCGCCGCGATCACCGGGCTGGACGTCCACTGCTCCAGCACATGGTGGTAGAGCAGCGACGCGACCCCCTGACGTGCCGCGGCGCGGGCCACACACACCTGCTTGATCACCAGGAAACTGCCGAGGGTGGTCTTGATCCGGCGGTTCAGCCACTCGTCCTGTTCGATCCGCTCGTCGCTGTACGCCAGCAGAAACGCCAGGACGTCGGCCCCTTTGACCGCCACGTAGAAGTGTTCCGCGCGCACCACCTGCGCGCGGTACACCTCCTCTGTGTACTCCGAGACCAGGAACCCCTCCTGGCTCGCGGCGGCCGGATCAGTGCCCTGCAGGCTCCTGGACCGCGCCAGTTCGAGGATCTTCGGGACATGCTCCTGGGTCGCGCGCACGATCTCGATCCGCTCCCCGCCAGGCGCGCTCACGCCCTCACCCCCCATACGGCCGTGTGCACCAAACTACCGTCAGCGACGTGTCTTTGACGATCCGTCCGATGCGCGCCGGTCCCCGCGCTCCGGCTGGGAGGCGGGGACCGGGGGACGTGTGAGGGGCCGGCGGGTCCAGCGGCGGCGTCAGCCGAGCTGGTGCATCCAGCCGTGCTTGTCCTCGGCCGTGCCGCGCTGGATGTCGAGGAGGGCCTCGCGGAGCCTGAGGGTGACCTCGCCGAGTTCGCCGCCCGACTGCTGCCACTGGGCGCCGGTGCGCTTGACCGTGCCGACCGGGGTGATCACGGCCGCGGTGCCGCAGGCGAAGACCTCGGTGAGGGTGCCGTTCTCGGAGTCGCGCTGCCACTGGTCGATGGAGATCCGGGCCTCCTCGGACTCGTAGCCGAGGTCACGGGCGACGGTGAGGAGCGAGTCGCGGGTGACGCCTTCTAGGATGGAGCCGGTGAGGGTCGGGGTGACGATCTTGTTTCCGTACACGAAGTACAGGTTCATGCCGCCGAGTTCCTCGACCCACTTGTGCTCGACCGCGTCGAGGTAGCAGACCTGGTCGCAGCCCTCGGCGGCGGCCTCGGCCTGGGCGAGCAGGGAGGCCGCGTAGTTGCCGCCGGTCTTGGCGTCGCCCATGCCGCCGGGAACGGCGCGGACGCGGTCCTCGGAGGCCCAGATGGAGACGGGCCTGACCCCGCCGGGGAAGTACGCGCCGGCCGGGGAGGCGATGACCAGGAAGAGGTACTCGTTGGCCGGCTTGACGCCCAGGCCGACCTCGGTGGCGATCATGAAGGGGCGCAGGTAGAGCGACTCCTCGCCGCCGTGTGCCGGGACCCACTCCTTGTCCTGCTGGACCAGCAGGTCACAGGCCTCGACGAAGGTCTCCACCGGTAGCTCGGGCATGGCGAGGCGGCGGGCGGAACGCTGGAAGCGCTTGGCGTTCTGGTCGGGGCGGAAGGTGGCCACCGAGCCGTCGGGACGGCGGTAGGCCTTCAGGCCCTCGAAGATCTCCTGGGCGTAGTGCAGGACGTTGGTGGCCGGGTCGAGGGGGATCGGCGCGTACGGAACGAGCTGGCCGTCGTGCCAGCCGCGGCCCTCGGTCCACTTGATCGTCACCATGTGGTCGGTGAAGTGGCGGCCGAATCCGGGGTTGGCCAGGATCGCCTCGCGCTCCGCGGCAGGCAGCGGGTGCGCGGACGGCTTGAGCTCGATCGTGGGCGTCGTCATGAGTAGGTGTCCTTCACCAGTTGTAGTGATGGGCCGCGCTCACACCCGTACGGCCGGTGCCCCGTAGCAGGGCGAATGCCCTGTCATAGGACGTCCGAGCATTCCCTCACGGCGCGGCTCCGCGTTCGATTATCGCGCGGGCGCCCGGGGTGGAAGGAATCGGGGTGAATGCGGACCAGGGTAGATGGTGGCACCCGGCGGGAGGCATGGGGAAGCCGCCGGGCGCGTGTGCGACCCGGCGGCTTCGAAGTCCTGCGGGAGACCCGGGGGTCCCCCCAGGCCTTTCGGGCTTTGAGGGTCAGCCGGCTACTCGTACCGCCAGCGCGTCGCCGATCTCCGAGGTGGAGCGGGCGGGCTTGCCCTGACGGTCGGTGAGGTCGGCGGTGACGGCCTCGTCGATCCGGGCGGCCTCGGCCTCGTAGCCGAGGTGGCGCAGCAGCAGGGCGACGGACAGGACCGTGGCGGTGGGGTCGGCCTTGCCCTGGCCGGCGATGTCGGGCGCGGAGCCGTGGACCGGCTCGAACATCGAGGGGAACTCGCGGGAGGGGTTGATGTTCCCGCTCGCCGCGACGCCGATGCCGCCGGAGACGGCCGCGGCGAGGTCGGTGATGATGTCGCCGAAGAGGTTGTCGGTGACGATGACGTCGAAGCGGCCGGGGTCGGTGACGAGGTAGATCGTCGCCGCGTCGACGTGGATGTAGTCCGTGGTGACCTCGGGGAACTCCGCGGCCACCTGGTTGAAGATGTTCGTCCACAGGTGCCCGGCGAAGGTCAGCACGTTGTTCTTGTGGACCAGCGTGAGCTTCTTGCGCGGGCGGGCCTGGGCGCGGGCGAACGCGTCCCGGACGACCCGCTCGACACCGAAGGCCGTGTTGACGGAGACCTCGGTGGCGACCTCGTGCTCGGTGCCCTTGCGGATGGTGCCGCCGTTGCCGGTGTACGGACCCTCGGTGCCCTCGCGGACCACGACGAAGTCGATCTGCGGCTCACCGGCCAGCGGGGTGGCGACACCGGGGAGCAGCTTCGACGGGCGCAGGTTGACGTGGTGGTCGAAGGCGAAGCGGAGCTTCAGCAGGAAGCCGCGCTCCAGGACGCCGGAAGGGACGCTCGGGTCGCCGATGGCGCCCAGCAGGATGGCGTCGTGCTGCTTCAGCGCGTCGAGGTCGGCGTCGGTGAGGGTCTCACCGGTGACGTGGTAGCGCCTGGCACCGAAGTCGTACTCCTTGGTCTCCAGCTTCACGTCCTCCGGGAGGACGGCGGAGAGGACCTTGAGGCCTTCGGCCACGACTTCCTGCCCGATGCCGTCACCGGGGATCACTGCGAGATCGATGCTGCGAGACATGTCGGCACCCTACCCCTCGTCCCATGGGATGACATGCGGCGTCCGGCATACGGACACCGCGCGTCGTCCCGTCAGCCGTGTGACGGCGGGGGCCGCAGGGGGGCGGCGGGCTGGTCACCGGCCGCCCGGAGGCGTCGGCGCGGGCAGTGCTCCGCAGGGTACGGCGCGACTGTCCCGGCCGCGCCGCACCCCTTGCGGGCGCGGCTCCCGTCAGGGGTTGTCAGACGTGTCGCCAACGGTGCGCCAACGGCTCGTCAGCGGCTCAGTGGCCGGTCTCGCCGCCGTTGTCCCGGCGGTCGAGGGCGCGCTGGAGGGCGGCGGCGGCGTTCTTGCGGTCGGACTCGCTCGTGCGGGACACGTGGCGGACGCGGCGGCGGACGGTCGTCTCGGCCATGGAAATCGACTCCTTCGGCATACCTGGAGTACGGCAGGGGGGATACGAGACGCCGGAAGGGGCGGGGAGCGGTGCCGCAGGGGTTGCCTGCACGGGGCCCGGCTCACGACCGCCATTCGCTTGATCTAGCGAGACGTTCGGCTCCTACAAAAATAAGGGAGCGGCCCGGTTCTGTCTGCACAATTACTCGGACTTCCTACTATCTGAGACGCTGGACGCGCCACGGGGCCACGAACCGGGACTTTTCGGGAGCCACTCGCCAGAGGCGCGCGGGGCGTTGGTACGACGGCCGTCCCGCGCGGTCAGGCGCCCGTGGGCCACGAACGAGGCGGCGCCGCGGGGGTCCCGGCGGCCACCGGGTCGTGGCGGATACGGTCCGCGCGGAGCCCCAGACCGGTCAGCAGCCGCACGGCGGTGGTGACCAGCCCGGACGGGCCGCTGACGTAGGCCGTGTGCCCCCTGAGGTCGCCATGCCCGGCCAGCGCCTCGGCGATCGGCGGGTGCGCGGACCCCCCAGGGCCGTCGTCGATCACGGATACCACCCGCAGCCAGGTGCAGCGGCTCTGCAGCCGGGCCAGGGCCGGCGCGTCGTACAGGTCGTCGGCTGTGCGGGCGCCGAGGAACAGGTGAGCGCGGCGGCCCGACGGGCGCCGGGCGGCCAGGTCCTCCAACAGGGCCCTGGCGGTGGCCCAGCCGGTGCCGCCGGCCACGACGAGGACGTCGGAAGTGATGTCGGCGTCCAGCGTGGTCGTCCCCTGCGCGGGTCCCAGGCGCAACGTTTCACCGACGCCGGTCCGTGTCACGAGGGCGTCACTCACCCCGCCGGGGCCGGTACGCCGGATGTGGAATTCCAGTTCGCCGTCCGGGCCCGGGGCGCCGGCCAGCGAGTACGGGCGCCAGGTATGCGGCAGCAGGGGGGTCTGCAGGGTCGCGTACTGACCCGGGCGGTACGGGTACGGTTCGCCGGGGCGGACGCGCAGCACCGCGAGATCCGGGCGGCGCCGCTGGTGGTCGACGACCGTGCCGCTCCAGGACGCCGGTTCGGCCAGCGCCCCCGCGGCGCCGTCCACCATGGCGGCGGCGGCGAACCGCACCATGCGCACCCACGCCCGCTCCACGTCCACGCCCAGCCGGCCACCCGCACTGCGGTGCAGCGCCTCGACAAGGGCCTCCTCGAACACCCGGTAGTGCACGGGCAGCACGCCGAGTTTGCGGTGGTCACGGCCGAGCCGCGTGCAGAAGGCGGTCACGTCGTCGGGGCGGTGCAGGTTCTCGATCAGGTACCAGAGCGCCCGTTCCAGGTGGGTCTGCTGGAACTCCATGGACTGCGGGAACAGCTTCCGCAGATACGGATGCCGGCCGAACATGGCCTCGTAGAGGTGGGCGATGAGCCGGTCGAACGGCGCGGCCTGAGCCAGGTTCAGGGTGATGACCTGCTGGTCGGCGGCCCCGTCGTAGGCGCCGGCCGGGCGGGTGTCGTGGCCGGGCGCGGGTGCGAGCGGCGCGGCGGCGCTTCCCGCGCGCGGGGCGGGGGCGAGCAGGCGATCGCGCAGGCGCATGGCTTCCCGGCGGGCGAGCAGCGCGTGGTAGTCGTCGGTCATGCGTGGACCTTTCTCACGCGGGTGCCGCATGCCCCGCTGTTCGCGCAGCCGCCGGCCGCGGTCGCGTGCTCCCGGGACTTCGCCCCGCGGGCGCGGTACCAGGCGGTACCGGCCGTCAGCAGCCGGGCCGCCCCCGCCCGGGATCCCCGGGCGAAGGACAGCACGGCGACACCCGCGGCCAGGAGGCGGATGCCCGCGACGGCGACGGCTCGGCGGAACATCGGTGCCCTCCTGCCGGCTCTCGTGGTGCGTGCGCCCTGACCGTCACGGATGCCGAACGGCCACGCGCGACGGCATGTCCGCGGTCCCGTCGTCGGCACCCTCGGGAGGAGGCCGGAGACCGCCTCCGCATCTCATCACCGGGAGGCGGCGCACCGGCAGTGCCGACAGGCCCCCTGTGGCAGGGACTTTGGGCCCTGGTGGAAACCGGCGCGCCGTGCCGTCGGCCGGCGCCCGGGCCTGCGGACGGGCGTGCGGCCCCGCTCGCGGGCCGGGCTTCCCGGGCCGTGGCGGGGCCGGCCGGGGGTCAGCCCATGTGCGGGTACGCGTAGTCGGTCGGCGGGACCAGGGTCTCCTTGATCGCGCGGGTCAGGGTCCAGCGCAGCAGGTTCTGCGGGGCGCCGGCCTTGTCGTTGGTGCCGGAGGCGCGGCCGCCGCCGAAGGGCTGCTGGCCGACGACGGCGCCGGTCGACTTGTCGTTGATGTAGAAGTTGCCGGCCGCGTAGCGCAGCTTCTCCATCGTGTACGCCGCCGCCGCGCGGTCGTTGGAGATGACCGAACCGGTCAGCGCATAGTCGGACACCGACTCCATCTGCGTCAGCATCTCGTCGTACTTGTCGTCCTCGTAGACGTGTACGGCGAGGAACGGGCCGAAGTACTCGGTGCGGAAGACCTCGTTCTCCGGGTCGCTGCAGACGACGACCGTCGGGCGGACGAAGTAGCCCACCGAGTCGTCGTAGGAGCCGCCCGCGACGATCTCGCAGGACGGGTCGGTCTTCGCGCGGTCGATCGCGGCCTTGTTCTTGGCGAAGGCACGCTCGTCGATCACGGCGCCGATGAAGTTCGACAGGTCGGTGACGTCACCCATGGTCAGGTAGTCGACCTCGGCGGTGAACTCCTCGCGGAAGCCGTTGTTCCAGATGGACGCGGGGAGGTACGCGCGGGAGGTCGCCGAGCACTTCTGGCCCTGGTACTCGAAGGCACCGCGGGTGAGGGCCGTCTTGAGGACGGCCCGGTCGGCGCTCGGGTGGGCGACGAGGAAGTCCTTGCCGCCGGTCTCGCCGACCAGACGCGGGTACGAGCGGTACTTCTCGATGTTCTCGCCGACCGTCTTCCACAGGTACTGGAAGGTCTTGGTGGAGCCGGTGAAGTGGATACCGGCCAGGTCCCGGTGGACCAGCGCGACCTTCGACACCTCGATGCCGTCGCCGGTGACGAGGTTGATGACGCCCTTGGGCAGTCCCGCCTCCTCCAGCAGCCGCATGAGCAGGACGGCCGCGTGGGTCTGGGTCGGGGACGGCTTCCAGACCACGACGTTGCCCATGAGGGCGGGAGCCGTCGGCAGGTTGCCTGCGATCGCGGTGAAGTTGAACGGCGTGATCGCGTAGACGAAGCCCTCCAGCGGGCGGTGGTCGAGGCGGTTCCAGACGCCCGGGGAGTTGGCCGGGGGCTGCTCGGCGAGGATCTGACGGGCGTAGTGGACGTTGAACCGCCAGAAGTCGATCAGCTCGCAGGGCGCGTCGATCTCGGCCTGCTGGGCGGTCTTGGACTGGCCGAGCATGGTGGCGGCCGCGATGGTCTCGCGCCAGGGGCCGGCGAGCAGTTCGGCGGCGCGCAGGATGATCGCGGCGCGGTCGTCGAAGGACATCGCGCGCCAGGCGGGCGCGGCGGCGAGGGCCGCGTCGATCGCGTCCTGGGCGTCCTGCCGGGTGGCGTGCCGGCCAGTGCCGATGACGGCCTTGTGGTTGTGCGGCTGGACGACCTGGAAGGGCTCGCCGCCGCCGAGGCGCTTCTCACCGCCGATGGTCATCGGCAGCTCGATCGGGTTCTCGGCGAGCTCCTTGAGCTTCGCCTCCAGGCGGGTGCGCTCGGCGGAGCCGGGGGCGTAGCCGTGCACCGGCTCGTTGACGGGGGTGGGGACCTGGGTCACAGCGTCCATGGGTTACCTCTTCCGAGTGATTCCCTGGCTTCAGCCCGAGGGAGCTGAAGCAGTTGCGTATGGTGAGCAGCGGTCAGGGCTTGACCGTCACGGACTCGCTGTGGCGAGCCATGAGAAGCCCCTTCGGGGGCGGAGTCACGGGATCCGTAACTCCTTTCCACGGATCTGGGTCCGGCTCAGCCGGCCGCAGGGCTGCGGCTGTTGGCCTCCGAAACTCCTCGGAGACCGACAGCCGTGGCTCATCCAGCGCGATCACCCCTTGCTGATCATCGAGCGGACGAAGAAGCGCAGGTTGGCAGGCTTCTCCGCGAGCCTGCGCATGCTGTGCCCTCCCGGGGGGCAACCCCCGGACCCCTGGCCGGGGCCACGGCACAGGTCGGTCGCATCAGCCATGAGTGATCATGCTCCGCAGGAAGAAGCGCAGGTTGGCAGGCTTCTCCGCGAGCCTGCGCATGAAGTAGCCGTACCAGTCGGTGCCGTAGGCGGTGTAGACGCGCATCCGGTGGCCCTCGGCGGCCAGGCGCAGGTGCTCGTCGCCGCGGATGCCGTACAGCATCTGGAACTCGTACTCGTCGGGCTTGCGGCCGGCGCGCCGGGCGAGTTCCTGGGCGACGGAGATGAGGCGCGGGTCGTGGGAGCCGACCATCGGGTACCCCGCGCCCTCCATCAGGGTCTTCAGGATCCGCACGTACGCCTTGTCGATCTCGTGCTTCTGCTGGTAGGCGACCTCGGCGGGCTCCTTGTAGGCGCCCTTGACCAGCCGGACCCGGCTGCCCGCGGCGGCGAGACGCCGGGCGTCGGCCTCGGTGCGGAAGAGGTAGGCCTGGATGACGCAGCCGGTCTGCGGGAAGTCCTTCCGCAGTTCCTCGTGGATGGCGAACATCGAGTCGAGGGTGGTGTGGTCCTCGGCGTCGAGGGTGACGGTCGTACCGATGGCGGCGGCGGCCTCGACGACCGGGCGGACGTTGGCGAGGGCCAGTTCGTGGCCTTCGTCGAATGTAGGGGCGGGCCCGGAGGGCCCTTCGAACAGGGCGGTGGTGGGCGACGGGAGGGCCTGCCCGAACATGGACAGCTTGACCGACATCTCGACCCGCTCGCCGAGGTCCAGCTCGCGCAGCCGGTCGATCAGCGCGAGATAGGCGTCCCGGGCGGCGGCGGCCTGCTCGGGGGTCGTGATGTCCTCACCCACGACGTCCATCGTCAGCTCCAGGCCGCGGCCCGTGAGCTCCTCGATGATCGGGACGATGTCGGCGACCGACTCCCCGGGGATGAAGCGGTCGACGACCTGCTTCGTCACCGGGGCCGCCGAGATCAGACGTCGCATCCGGTCGCTGCGCGAAGCGGCGAGAATCACGGGACCCAGCACGGGGCACCTCCACAGCACATGCCAGACAGGCCGCGATCCGACGGTTGTGGACACGGCACGGGGAACCACCGTGAAAGTTAAGGATCCCTCCCGATCGTGGGCCATCGACAGCTGTCACGCATCCGTGCCGCGGATCTCAGACAGATGTATGAAGGCGGCCGTGAATTGCGGGAGAATGCCCGGGTGACGTCGGAATTCAAGGGTGACTACCAGGAGCTGGTCGACGAGATCTCGGAGCTGCTGGGCGTCCCGGCGACCCTGGAGAACCGCGACTTCGAGCTGATCGCCTTCGGCGCGTACGACAGTGAGGGCGACCTCGATCCGTCGGCGCTGGACCCGGTCCGCACCCGCTCGATCCTGACCCGGCGCTCCACGGCGGCGGTCCGCACCTGGTTCGAGGGCTTCGGCATCACCCGGGCGGCCGCACCGGTCCGGATCCCGCCGACCCCGGAGGCCGGGGTGTACCGGGGGCGGATCTGTCTGCCGGTACGCCATCGGGGCGTCGTCCTCGGCTACGTCTGGCTGCTCGACTCCGAGCCGGGCCCGACGGACGCCCAGCTGGCCGCCGCCATGGGGGTGGCCGGGCGGATCGGGGCGCTGCTCGCGGACGAGGCGCAGGCGGGGGCGGGGCTGGGCCGGGAGCTGCGGGCGGTGCTGGTCGCGGAGGGCGGCTGGCAGCGGGAGATGGCGGTGGCCGAACTCCGTACCGCCCTCGGGGCCCGCGCGGACGGACCGCACACCCTGCTCTGTGCCGCCCCCTGGCCGGCCGCCGCCCCGGACGACGCCCCCTCCCCGCGCACGGTCCCGCACGCCACCGCGCTGTGCGTCCTGCCCTGGGGAGCCGCCGGCCACAGCCTCGCCGTGCTGGTCCGGCTGCGCAGCACGGACACGGCCACCCCCGCCCTGACGGCCGCCGCCCGGCTGCTCAAGGAGGCGGAGGAGGCCCGGTCGGCGGCCGCCCGGGGGGCCGGGGGGCGGCCGGCGGCGGGGGCCGCGGGATCCGCGGGACCGGTGCCTGCGGTGCAGGACTGCGCCGTGGGCGTGGGCGAGGCCCGGACCGGCCTGGCGGAGCTGGGCGCGGTCTGGCAGGAGGCGTCGGCGGCCGCCCGGGCCGCGCTGGCGGAGCCGCGGTTCGGGCCGGTCGCGCGGTGGGCGGACATCGGCCCGTACCGCCTGCTGACCGCGCTGCCGCCACAGGCGTCCCACGACCGGGCCGTGGCCCCGCTGCTCACCCCGGCCCACCACGAACTGGCCCGTACCGCCGAGGTCTACCTCGACCACGCGGGCCAGGCGGGCCGCACGGCCACCGCGCTCGGCGTCCACCGGCAGACCCTGTACTACCGCCTCTCGCGCGTCGAACAGCTCACCGGCCTCGACCTGGACGACGGCGAGGACCGGCTGCTGCTGCACATGGCACTGAAGAGGGCGCGGCTGTAACCCACCCCCTCCGTCCGAGGCCCTGCTGCGGGCGGGACGGGTCACTTGCGAGTGGCGGCCTCGACGGTCTGGCGCAGGCCCTCAGTGAGCGCCTTGCCGTCGGGTGCGGTCGTCGGGTCGAAGGTCCACTGGGAGATCAGGTCCGACATCAGGGCCATGCAGCAGCGGCCGAGAGTGCTGGCGGCCTCGTCGGAGACGGCCTCCTCCGGTGCGTCCATCAGCAGCGAGACCAGCCCACGGCTGCCCTCGCGCTTCGCATGGGACAAATCGCCGCCCGCCGCGTCCTTGGAGCCGCATTGACATCCTCCCCCTTATTAAAAGACGGGGATTCCAACCCAGGCGGGTTGAGGTTCACGGGCGCTCGAACGGCCGGTGGCCGTTGTCACCCCTCCGGCACCGGCTGTTCGCCGGGGGCGGGGGATCCCGCCCTGTCCTGCCGCGACATTGATGCTTGCGTTCTCATCCGCGTTGCAGGTGAAGCCGCAGGACACGCAGACGAAGTCGGCTTGGCTCTTGCGCGACTTCTTCTCGATCCATCCGCAGGCACTGCACCGCAGACTCGTGTAAGGCGCGGGAACATCCTCGACCCGGCCCGGAGCCTTCTGCTCCGTGCGCCGACGCAGCAGACCCCAGCCCTGAGCGAGGATGCCCCGGTTCAGCCCGGCCTTCTGCCGGACATTCCTGCCGGGCTGCTCGACGGTTCCCTTCGCCGAGCGGGTCATGTTCTTGATGTTCAACTTCTCGAAACGCACCAGGCCGTACGACCTGGCAAGCATGGTGCTGGTCTTCTCGCACCAGTCCTTGCGCCGATTCGCCTCGCGCGCCTTCAACCGGGCGACCTTCGCGTGCCCGGCGGCCTTGGCCTCACTGCCCTTGGGGGCGTGGGCGGCACGCCGCTGGTGTTTGCGGATCTGTGCCCGCTCTCTGACCGTGAGCTGGGGGCAGTTGAGTTTGCGGCCGTCGGACAGAGCGGCGGTGATGGTCACGCCCCGGTCGATGCCGATGACCTCACCCGTGGCCAGCACGTCGATGGGTTCAGGGACGACGGCGAACGCGATATGCCACTGTCCGTTACGGAAGGTGACCCGGAACGTCTTCGCGGCGGGCAGTTCGGCACGAGTGAGACGGAAACGCACCCAGCTGCAGCCGGGTACCTTCACCTGCGCCCACCGCCGGTTCAGCCTCTGCACGACCACGGAGCGGGCCATCACCTGCTTACCAGTCTTCGGGTTCAGCCTCGCCCTGCCGTCCGGCTCGAACTCGGGCACGCGGTCAGTACCGATGACGCGGAAGCCCTCGTGCACGTGCTTGCTGCGCCAGGTCGGCTCGCCAAATCCGGAGGTGAAGCGGGCGTTCCTGGCCTTTGCGAAGTCCTTCAGGGCCTGCTGTTGCACGTCCGCGTTCCCGGCTGCCAGCCACTCGTTCTCACACCGGGCTTCGGTCAGCTGGCGGCACTGCTCCGCAAAACCGGGCGCGGACCCGCGGCCCGGCCTCCAATACGCATGCTGCTCCACCGCCAAGTTCCACACGTACCGGGCGTGCGCGCAGTGCAGCAGCATCTGCTCCACCTGCACGGGCGTCGGGTACATCCGGAAACGCGACATGCCACGAAACTAGCCACCACGTTCCCCACCCGTGCACGCCTTCGATCAACATCACCCGGGAGAGTGACCCCCACGCCCCGCCGTCCAGGCCCCCCGACCGCACGGCCTTCGACTCACCGCCACCACTGACCGTACGAGGTCGCCCGCAGGTCCACGGATGGAGACGAGGAATCGTAGGCGAGGTTGGTCCGTCGCAGGCGCTTCACCACGATGGGCACGAGATGCCTGCGGCGGGGCCTGGGAGACGCTGGGCGGCGACTTGGCCGGGCCGAACCGGTTCCGGACGGCAGCGGGGGGGGCGTGAGCCTGCGCAAGGACAGGTAGGTGGACAGCAGAACGCCGGTCGGCTGAGGAGCTCTCACCCGACCGGCGTTCTTGATGCGTTGCGTCAGACCAGGTTCACCGAACGAGCCGACGTCGCCCCGATCTCCGCCTCCACCTCGGCCAGTACGCCGGGCGCCACCGTGTCGTCGACGGTGAGGACGGCCAACGCCTCGCCGCCCGCCGCCGCGCGCGCGACCTGCATGCCGGCGATGTTGATGCCGGCCTCCCCGAGGATGCGGCCCACGGTGCCGACAACGCCCGGCCGGTCCTCGTAGCGCAGCACCAGCAGGTGGTCGGCGACCGCGAGATCGACGTCGTACTCGCCGACCGCGACGATCTTCTGCACGTTCTTCGGGCCGGCCAGCGTGCCCGAGACCGCGACCTCCTCGCCGCCCGCGAGGGTGCCGCGCACGGTGACGACGTTGCGGTGGTCGGCCGACTCCGAGCTGGTCGTCAGCCGTACCTCGACACCGCGCTCCTGCGCGAACAGCGGGGCGTTGACGTACGACACCGTCTCGTCGACGACGTCCTCGAAGACACCCTTGAGCGCGGACAGCTCCAGCACCTTCACGTCGTGCTGGGTGATCTCGCCGTAGACCTCGACGTCGAGGCGGACCGCGACCTCACCGGCGAGCGCGGTGAAGATACGGCCCAGGCGCTCGGCGAGGGGCAGGCCCGGCTTGACGTCCTCGGCGATGACACCGCCCTGGACGTTCACCGCGTCCGGGACCAGCTCGCCGGCGAGGGCGAGGCGGACGGACCTGGCGACCGCGATGCCCGCCTTCTCCTGGGCCTCGTCGGTGGAGGCGCCGAGGTGCGGGGTGCAGACGACCTGGTCGAGCTCGAAGAGCGGGGAGTCGGTGCACGGCTCCTTGGCGTAGACGTCGAGGCCCGCGCCGGCCACCCGGCCCTCCTTGAGCGCCGCGTACAGCGCCTCCTCGTCGACGATGCCACCGCGCGCGGCGTTGACGATCCGCACCGACGGCTTGACCTTGCGCAGCGCCTCGTCGCCGATCAGACCGACCGTCTCGGGGGTCTTCGGAAGGTGCACGGTGATGAAGTCGGCGACTTCGAGCAGCTCGTCCAGCGACAGCACCTTGACGCCCATCTGCGCGGCGCGGGCGGGCTGGATGTAGGGGTCGTACGCCACGACCTTCATGCCGAAGGCGGACATGCGCTGGGCGACCAGGGCACCGATGCGGCCGAGGCCGACGACACCGAGGGTCTTCTCGGCGAGCTCGACGCCGGTGTACTTGCTGCGCTTCCACTCGCCGTTCTTCAGCGCGGAGTTGGCCTGCGGAATGTGGCGGGCGCTGGAGATGAGCAGACCGCAGGCCAGTTCGGCGGCGGTCACGATGTTGGAGGTCGGGGCGTTGACGACCATCACGCCGGCCTTGGTGGCGGCGGAGACGTCGACGTTGTCCAGGCCGACGCCGGCTCGGGCGACGACCTTCAGCTTCCTGGCGGCCGCGATGGCCTCGGCGTCGACCTTGGTGGCGGAGCGGATCAGGATCGCGTCCACGTCGGCGATGGCGGGGAGCAGCTCGGCTCGGTCTGCTCCGTTCGCGTGCCGGATCTCGAAGTCCGGGCCCAGCGCGTCGACGGTGGCGGGCGACAGCTCTTCAGCGATGAGTACGACAGGTTTCGAGCTCACGTGAGTCCTCACATGTCCAATGCGGACGGCCGTCCCGACGGCCGCAGGCGGTGGAGGTTGGCTAGCCGCGTGGAGACGCACGACGCTGTGGGCCTGACGCGTATGTAGTACCGCAGTGTAGTGGCGTGGCGGAGGTCGTCCTGCGCCTCGGCGGAAGGATCACCCGTCTGGGATTCGACGGGACGGACAACAGGGCCGGGGCACCGCCCCGGCCCTGTCACCTGGGGCTCACGCGTCTTCGTTCACCCAGGACATCAGCTTGCGCAGCTGCTTGCCGGTGGTCTCCAGCAGGTGCTCGGAGTCCTGCTTCTTGTACTCGTTGTACTTCTTCAGGCCGCCGTGGTACTCGTCCATCCAGTTACGGGCGAAGGTGCCGTCCTGGATCTCGGCGAGGATCTGCTTCATCTCGGCCTTGGTGGCGTCGGTGATGATCCGCGGGCCGGTGACGTAGTCGCCCCACTCGGCGGTCTCGGAGACCGACCAGCGCATCTTCTCCAGGCCGCCCTCGTACATCAGGTCGACGATGAGCTTCAGCTCGTGCAGGCACTCGAAGTAGGCGATCTCCGGCTGGTAACCGGCCTCGACCAGGGTCTCGAAACCGGCCTTGACCAGGGCGGAGGTGCCACCGCAGAGGACGGCCTGCTCACCGAACAGGTCGGTCTCGGTCTCCTCGGTGAAGGTCGTCTTGATGACGCCGGCGCGGGTGCCGCCGATGCCCTTGGCGTACGACAGCGCGAGCGCGAAGCCGCCCCCGGTGGCGTCCTGCTCGACGGCCACGATGCACGGCACGCCGCGGCCCTCCTCGTACTGGCGGCGCACCAGGTGGCCCGGGCCCTTCGGGGCGACCATGCACACGTCGACGCCGGCCGGGGGCTTGATGAAGCCGTAGCGGATGTTCAGGCCGTGGCCGAAGAACAGGGCGTCGCCGTCGTTCAGGTTCGGGGCGATGGACTCCTCGTAGACCTGGGCCTGGATGGGGTCCGGGACCAGGATCATGATGACGTCGGCCTCGGCGGCGGCCTCGGCCGGGGTCACCACGCGCAGGCCCTGCTCCTCGGCCTTCGCCTTGGACTTGGAGCCCTCGTGCAGACCGACACGCACGTCGACGCCCGAGTCGCGCAGCGACAGCGCGTGGGCGTGACCCTGGCTGCCGTAGCCGATGACCGCGACCTTGCGGCCCTGGATGATGGACAGGTCGGCGTCGGCGTCGTAGAACAGCTCGGCCACTTTGGGTTCTCTCCTTGGTGTGCAGGTGTTGCGTCCCACCGTATGACGGCGGGCGGAAGGGAAGTCTCGGGGTCTCGGCATACGGGCGGACGGCGCGCCGGGAGGGACCGCCGGCCGCCCGTGCCGGGCCTTGCTCAAGCCTTACGCAGATCGGTCGAGGGCGCGCAGCGACCGGTCGGTGATCGAACGGGCCCCGCGCCCGATCGCGATGGTGCCGGACTGCACCAGTTCCTTGATGCCGAACGGCTCCAGCATCTTGAGCATGGCGGTCAGCTTCTCGCTGCTGCCGGTCGCCTCCACGGTGACGGCCTCCGGGGAGACGTCGACGGTCTTGGCGCGGAAGAGCTGGACGATCTCGACGATCTGGGAGCGCGTCTCGTTGTCGGCGCGCACCTTCACCAGAACGAGTTCCCGCTGAACGGCCGCACCCGGCTCCAGTTCGACGATCTTGAGCACCTCGACGAGCTTGTTGAGCTGCTTGGTGACCTGCTCCAGCGGCAGCGCCTCGACGCTCACCACGATCGTGATGCGGGAGATGTCGGCGTGCTCGGTGACGCCGACGGCGAGCGAGTCGATGTTGAAGCCGCGACGGGAGAACAGGGCCGCGATCCGGGCGAGGATGCCCGGCTTGTTCTCCACCAGGACGGAGAGCGTGTGCTTGGACATTTTCTTCTGCGTCTCTCTCTTGCGTCTCTCGCTCAGTCGTCTTCGTTGTCGCCGAAGTCGGGGCGGACGTCCCGGGCGGCCATGATCTCGTCGTTGGAGGTGCCGGCGGCGACCATCGGCCACACCATGGCGTCCTCGTGGACGATGAAGTCGACGACGACGGGGCGGTCGTTGATCGAGTTCGCCTCTTCGATGACCTTGTCCAGGTCGTCCGGGGACTCGCAGCGGATGGCGTGGCAGCCCATGGCCTCCGACAGCTTGACGAAGTCGGGGACCCGGGTGCCGCGGGCGTCCGGGTTGACGTCGTCGGGCCCGGAGTGCAGCACCGTGTTGGAGTACCGCTGGTTGTAGAAGAGGGTCTGCCACTGGCGGACCATCCCGAGGGCGCCGTTGTTGATGATGGCGACCTTGATCGGGATGTTGTTCAGGGCGCAGGTGGTCAGTTCCTGGTTGGTCATCTGGAAGCAGCCGTCGCCGTCGATCGCCCAGACCGTCTGGCCGGGAACACCGGCCTTGGCGCCCATGGCCGCCGGGACCGCGTATCCCATGGTTCCGGCGCCGCCGGAGTTCAGCCAGGTGGCGGGCCTCTCGTACTGCACGTAGTGCGCGGCCCACATCTGGTGCTGGCCGACGCCCGCCGCGAAGATCGTGCCCTGCGGGGCGAGCTGCCCGATGCGCTCGATGACCTGCTGCGGCGAGAGCGAGCCGTTGTCGGGCAGGTCGTAGCCCAGCGGATAGGTCTCGCGCCAGCGGCTGAGGTCCTTCCACCAGGCCGCGTACCTTGTCCTGGCGGCCTCGCCCTGGTGGCCCTCGCTGTGCTCCTTCTGCACCGCCTGGATCAGGTCGGCGATCACCTCGCGGGCGTCGCCGACGATCGGCACGTCGGCGACGCGGTTCTTGCCGATCTCCGCGGGGTCGATGTCGGCGTGGACGATCTTCGCGTACGGGGCGAAGCTGTCCAGCTTGCCGGTGACGCGGTCGTCGAAGCGGGCTCCGAGGGCGACGATCAGGTCGGCCTTCTGCAACGCGGTGACGGCGGTGACCGCACCGTGCATGCCCGGCATTCCCACGTGCAGCGGGTGGCTGTCGGGGAACGCGCCGAGCGCCATCAGGGTGGTGGTGACGGGCGCTCCGGTGAGTTCGGCGAGGACCTTCAGCTCGGCGGTGGCGCCGGCCTTGATCACGCCGCCGCCGACGTAGAGGACGGGCCGCTTCGCGGAAGTGATCAGCTTGGCGGCCTCGCGGATCTGCTTGGCGTGCGGCTTGGTCACCGGGCGGTAGCCGGGCAGGTCCAGGACCGGCGGCCAGGAGAAGGTGGTCTTCGCCTGGAGGGCGTCCTTGGCGATGTCGACCAGGACCGGGCCGGGGCGGCCGGTGGAGGCGATGTGGAACGCCTGCGCGATCACCCGGGGGATGTCCTCGGCCTTGGTGACCAGGAAGTTGTGCTTGGTGATCGGCATGGTGATGCCGACGATGTCCGCCTCCTGGAAGGCGTCCGTGCCGATCGAGGAGGACGCGACCTGCCCGGTGATCGCCACGAGCGGCACCGAGTCCATGTGCGCGTCCGCGATCGGCGTCACCAGGTTCGTCGCCCCCGGGCCGCTCGTCGCCATGCAGACGCCGACCTTGCCGGTGGCCTGCGCGTAGCCGGTGGCCGCGTGTCCGGCGCCCTGCTCGTGCCGGCACAGGACGTGGCGCACCCGGGTGGAGTCCATCAGCGGGTCGTAGGCCGGCAGGATCGCGCCGCCGGGGATGCCGAATACCGTGTCAGCGCCGACCTCCTCAAGCGAGCGGATGAGGGACTTCGCACCCGTGACGTGCTCGACGGGGGCGGACTGCTGTCCTCCGGAACGGGGCCGCGGCTGCGGATGGTGGGCCCCGGTGGCCTGCTCGGTCATCGGCATTCTCTTCTCGATGCTGAGGGTTTTCGCGAGGTTCGTACGGATTTTCGCTGCCGTACGTCTGGTGCTGGTGCAACAAAAAACCCCTCGTGCCAAAAGGCAAGCGAGGGGAGCGCGCCGGTGTGGTCGCTGGGGTTTCCGGAGTCTTCTCCGGTGGGTCCCAGCTCAGCCGACGCGCTGTCCAAGTACGAGGATTCGGGTGCGCATGGAACTGACCCTCCCCCCGACGCGCACCACGTGTCAAGTGAGTGGGACGGGAGTCTCATCATGTGAGCGTAGGGGAACTTCCGCCGCCTGGTACTACGGGCACGCCAGCGTGCACCCCACCGGTGTACACCCCTGAGCCTCTTCTCATGGTCCGCTCACCTCCGGGGCGCTCCCGTCGGTGTCGGGGCCACGACCGTGCTCAGTCCTTCGGGCCTCCGTGCGGCCGCGCCCTCGACACCGACGCGCCCCTCCGGCTCTCTCACGACGCCCGCGAAGGCCGGCTCGGCGGGTGCGTGCGGAACCGGGTAGTGGCCGGAACCGAGCGCCCGGCGCAGCCGGTACTCGTCCACCGGGCCGGAGAACGCCATGCCCATCCCGTGCGTGCAGCCCATCGCGCGCAACGCCGTGACCTGCTCGGGCAGGTCCACACCCTCGGCCACGGACTCCAGGCCCAGATCGCAGGCGATCCGCAGCAGACCACTGGTGATCTTGTGCAGCCGGGCCGACTCGACGACTCCCTCGACCAGACCGCGGTCGAGCTTGAGCACGTCTACGGGGAGTTTCCGCAGCGCCGTGATCGCCGCGTAGCCGCTGCCGAAGCCGTCCAGGGCGATCCGGACACCGTGCCGGCTGAGCGCGGTCAGCCGCCGCTCCAGCTCGTCCAGCGGGACCCTGGGATCGGTGTCGGACAGCTCCAGGACCAGCGCGCCCGAGGGCAGCGCGTGCCGGGTGAGCAGGGCCTCCACGGAACCGAGCGGCGAGGACCGGTCGAGCAGCCGCCGGGCGGAGGTCCGGACGGCGACCGGCACCAGCAGCCCGCCGGCGGCCCGCTCGGCGGCCTGCTCGACCGCCTCCTGGAGGATCCAGCGGTCCAGCTCGGCCGTCTTGTCGCTGTCCTCGGCGACCCGCAGGAACTCGGCCGGCGTGAACAGCACCCCCTGCGAGGAACGCCAGCGCGCCTGCGCGGAGACCGATGCGATCCGGCCGCTCTCCAGGGAGACCACCGGCTGGTGCAGCAGCGCGAACTCACCGTCGTGCAGGGCGGCCCGCAGCCGGGTGGCCAGTTCCGCCTTGCGTACGACGTCCTGCTGCATCTGCGGCTTGTACAGCTTGACGCGGCCCTTTCCGGCCGCCTTGGCGCGGTACATCGCCAGGTCGGCGTTGCGCAGCAGTTCACCGGCGCCGAGGCCCGGTTCGGCGAAGGCGACACCGATGGACGCGTTGACACGGACATCGTTGCCGTCAATGGCGTACGGCTGGGAGAGGGTCACCCTGAGGCGGTCGGCGAGCTCCAGGATGTGCCGCTCCCGGGCACTGCGGTCACGGGTGCCGTCACCGACGATCAGCGCCGCGAACTCGTCGCCGCCCAGCCGGGACGCGGTGTCGCCCTGGCGGACCGCGTCCTGGAGTCTGCGCGCGGCCTGGACGAGCAGTTCGTCCCCGGCCTGGTGCCCGATCGTGTCGTTGACGGCCTTGAACCCGTCCAGGTCGATGAAGAGCACCGCCGTGTTCCTGAGGGCGGGGCCCCGGTCGGAGGAACGGCGGCCGGACAGGGCCTGCTGCACGCGCCGGGTGAACAGGGCGCGGTTGGGCAGGTCGGTGAGCGGGTCGTGCTCGGCGTTGTGCTGGAGCTGCGCCTGCAGGCGCACTCTTTCGGTCACGTCCCGGCTGTTGAAGATGAGGCCGCCGTGGTGGCGGTTGACGGTGGACTCGACGTTGAGCCAGCCGCCGTCGCCGGAGCGGAACCGGCACTCGATGCGGGTGGTGGGTTCCTCCTGGGGCCTGGCGGCGAGGAAGCGGCGCACCTCGTGCACCACGCAGCCCAGGTCCTCCGGGTGGATGAGGTTGGCCAGTTCAGAACCCACCAGCTCGTCGGCGGGCCGTCCGTAGACCCCGGCGGCGGCCGGGGAGACGTACCGGAGGATGCCGTTGGGCGCGGCGATCATGATGACGTCGCTCGAGCCCTGCACCAGGGACCGGAAGTGGTTCTCCTGCTGGGCCAGTTCCTGGGTGAGGGTGATGTTGTCGAGCAGCATGATGCCCTGGCGCACGACGAGCGCGAGGACCACGCAGCCGGCGGTGATCAGGACGACGTGGTCGGGGCTGCGGCCGTTGAGGACGTTGTAGAGGATGCCCAGGGTGCACACGGCGGCGGCCAGGTACGGGGTGAGCGCGGCCAGGGAACCGGTGATCGGCCGGCCCGCCGGGTACCGGCCGTGATCGCCTCCCGGCGCGGGCGCGGACGGCTGCTTGGGCGCCGTGGCCCGCCCGCCGGGCATGTGCTCGTGCACCACGCGCGTGTGCCCCTCGGGATCGGGGGCGCCCTGCGACTGGGGTGCGGCCCAGGGGGCGTACGCCAGCAGCAGCGAGCCGGCGAACCAGCCCGCGTCCAGCAGCTGGCCGGAGCGGTAACTGCTGTGCAGCAGCGGCGAGGTGAACAGTGCGTCGCACATCACGGTCAGGGCGAGGGCGCCGATCGCGGTGTTCACCGCGGTGCGGTTGCCCGGCGAGCGCCGGAAGTGCAGCGCGAGCACCATGCTGACCAGAGCGATGTCCAGCAGCGGGTAAGCCAGCGAGAGCGCGGTGTGCTCGACGCTGGGTCCGTCGAACCGGGCGGCCTGGGCGAGCGCGAGGCTCCATGAGAGGGTGAGCAGGGAGCCGCCGATCAGCCAGGCGTCCAGCGCCAGGCAGATCCAGCCGGCCCTGGTCATGGGCCGCTTGGCCAGCACCAGCAGGCCGACGATGGCGGGCGGCGCGAAACAGAGGAAGAACAGGTCGGCGTAGCTGGGGCTGGGCACCGGCCGCTGGAGCACGACCTCGTACCACCCCCAGACCGCGTTGCCGAGGGCCGCCATCGCCGAGGAGAGGGCGAACAGCAGCCAGGCGGGTCGAAAGCGGACCCGCGGGGAGCGGGCGTAGAGGAAGCACGACACGGCGGCGGTGCCGGCGGCCGCGGTCAGACCGAAGTCGCCCATGAACAGGGCGATCTGGTTCGAGCCCCAGTCGAACGCGGCACCGACGGCGTATCCCGCGCAGATCAGGGCCAGGACGAGTTGGCGGACCATGCCGGTCCCGCCGTCGGTGACCGGCGGCCGGGGGTGCGGCATCCCCACCGGAGGCTGTGCCCGCAGCCTCCCGGGGAGGGTGGTCGTCACAGGCGTCGACGCTGTCACCGGATGCTCCCGGTCCCCGTCGCCTTCGGGTCCCTCGGGTCCCGGTGCGCCGGGTGGGAGTGCCTCCCGCGTCCGCCGTGCCCGCGGTGGTGGTGATGGCTGGTGTGGTGGCCGCGTCTGCGCGCAGCCGTGCGCCAGGGTCGCCGCCGGCGGCTCCGCCGCGTCGGATCGTTCGTCCATAGGCCGTGCATCGCCCGTCGCCCCCCTCACGAATCTGAAATGTCCAACCCCGGCGCCGAACGGTGCACGGCGCTGCCCCCTCCCGGACGATACACCAGTCTCGTCACTCAGGGACATAGCTTCTCTACGCTCCGTGACGACCAGCGGCTATGCGCGTACGCACCGCGCCCGGAGGATTGCGGAACGTACCGGAAGCGGATCGCACGCCTCTTGCCGCGACGGTCAGTTGTCGGTGGACCCCGTCGTCAAAATCACGTTCCGCAACGGCTCCTGGTTCACGAACCGCTTCAACTGCTCGGTGACGAGGCGCCTGGCGCGCGGCAGGAACGCCGAGGTGGGGCCGCCGACATGAGGGCTGATCAGCACACCGGGCGCCTGCCACAAGGGGTGTCCGGCGGGCAGCGGCTCGGGGTCGGTGACGTCCAGGGCGGCGGTGAGGCGGCCGGTCTCCAGCTCGCCGAGGAGGGCCTTGGTGTCCACGACGGGCCCGCGGGCGACGTTCACGAGCAGCGCGCCGTCCTTCATCCGCGCGAGGAACTCCGCGTCGACCAGGCCACGCGTGGTGTCCGTGAGGGGCGTGGAAAGGATGACGACATCGGCTTCCGGAAGCAGATTCGGCAGTTCGGTGAGCGGAAGCACGGGACCGCGCGCCGAGGCGCGCCCGGAGCGCGCGACGCGCGCCACCCGCGCAACCTCGAAGGGCGCGAGCCGGTCCTCGATGGCCGCGCCGATGGCGCCGTAGCCGACGATGAGGACGGACTTGTCGGCGAGGGCCGGGCGGAAGCCCCCCTCCCAGTGCTCCCGCTGCTGGGCACGCACGAACCCCGGGATGCCGCGCAGGGACGCCAGCGTGAGCGTGAGCGCGAGTTCGGCGGTGCTCGCCTCGTGCACGCCGCGCGCGTTGCACAGCGGTACGCCGGGCGCGATGAGGCCGATCGCGGCGATCATGTCGTCGACACCGGCGGTGAGGGTCTGGATGAGCCGGACGTTCCGCATCTCCGCCAGCGGCCGCACCTTGACCTGCTGCCGCTTCATGTAGGGGACGACGTACACGGCGCAGTCGGCGGGGTCACCGGGAAACTCCTGGCCGCCGTCCCAGAAGAGGTAGTCGAGCCCTTGGGGGAGCTCCTGGAACTCGGCCGGCGGGATGGGGAGCCATACGTCGGAGGTCATGGTCAGGAGGCTATGTCAGAGGTGTGGGGGCGAGCGGGTTAGGTTGGGGGACGGAGAAGGAGGTTCACGGGCTGGTGGAGCGCAGGACGATCGGCGCGGGGGCGCTCGCGGTGGGGGCCGTCGGACTCGGGTGCATGCCGATGAGCTGGGCGTACAGCGGGTCGCGGCAGCGGGGCGACGAGTCGCTGCGGGCGGTGCACGGGGCGCTGGATCTGGGCGTGACGCTCCTTGACACGGCCGACATGTACGGCCCGTTCACCAATGAGCTGCTGCTGGGGCGGGTGCTCAGGCAACGCCGTGCGGAGGCCTTCGTGTCGACGAAGGTGGGCCTGCTGGTGGGCGAGCAGCACATCGTGGCGAACGGCAGGCCCGGCTACGTGAGGCGGGCGTGCGACGCGTCGCTGCGCAGGCTCCAGACCGATGTCATAGACCTCTACCAGCTGCACCGCGCCGACCCCGAGGTTCCGGTCGAGGAGACCTGGGGCGCGATGGCGGAACTGGTGCGGGCGGGGAAGGTGCGGGCGCTGGGGTTGTGCGCCGTGGGGGCGCGCGGGGGGCGCCGATCCGGCGCGCACCTGCATGACGCGACCCTGCGGCAGCTTCGGCGGGTGCAGCAGGTGTTTCCGGTGACCGCGGTGCAGGCGGAGCTGTCGGTGTGGTCGCCGGAGGCGCTGGAGTCGCTGCTGCCGTGGTGCGCGGCCCGGGGGGTGGGGTTCCTCGCGGCGATGCCGCTCGGCAACGGGTTCCTGACCGGGACGCTCACGCCGGGTGAGGGGTTCGAACCCGATGACCTGCGGGCGCGGCATCCGCGCTTCACGGCGGAGATGATGGCGGCGAACCAGCCGATCGTGGCGGGGCTGCGGCGGGTGGCGGCCCGGCGGGGGGACGGTGTCACGGCCGCTCAGGTGGCGCTGGCGTGGGTGCTGGCGCAGGGGCGGCATGTGGTGCCGGTGCCGGGGGCGAAGCAGGGGCGGTGGGTGGCCGAGAACGCCGGGTCGGTGGATGTGCGGCTGACTGCGGAGGATCTGAGGGAACTGGGCGGGCTGCCTGCCGCGCAGGGGTCGTGGGACTAGCACGGCGATCGCCGTGCTCCGCGAGTGGTTCGGTGCGGCACCGTCGTGGCTGGTCGCGCCCACGCCGCGGAGCCGCATATCGGTACAGCCCCGCGCCCCCGACGGGGCGCTGCACTACCGTCGGTACCAGGATCCGCCTGGTCGTTTCGAAGGGACCGTGATCGTGCGACGTCGAGCTGTGCCCGCCCTGCTGGCCGCGGCCGGACTGCTGCTGGTGGCGGGTTGTTCCTCCGGGGGCGGCGGGGGTGGGGGGTTGCCCACGCCGTCCTGGGCCGGGGGGTCGTCGACGCGTTCCTCCGGAGCCGCCGCGTCCGCCGGGGCCGGCGAGTCGGCCGCCCCCGCCAAGGGGTCGGTGAAGGTGCTGCGTACGGTCGCCGAGGGGCTGAAGTCGCCCTGGGGGCTGGCTCCGCTGCCGGGCGGGGCCGGGCTGCTGGTGTCCGACCGGGACGACGGGACGATCAGCAAGGTCGACGAGAAGACCGGGAAGACCACGGAACTGGGCGTCGTCTCCGGGGTGTCCGCGGCCGGTGAGGGCGGCCTGCTGGGGATCGCCCTCTCCCCCGGCTTCGCCTCGGACCACATGATCTACGCGTACTTCACGTCGGCCTCCGACAACCGCATCGTGCGCATGCTCTGGGACGAGGGCAAGCCGGCCAAGGAGCAGTTGGGCGCCCCCGACACGATCTTCAAGGGCATTCCCAAGGGGGTCATCCACAACGGCGGCCGGATCGCCTTCGGCCCGGACGGCATGCTCTACGCGGGCACGGGAGAGAGCGGAAAGCGGAACCTCGCGCAGGACAAGGGCTCGCTCGGCGGGAAGATCCTGCGGCTGACGCCGGAGGGCGACCCGGCCCCCGGCAACCCGTTCCCGGGCTCCCCCGTCTACACCTACGGCCACCGCAACGTGCAGGGCCTGGCCTGGGACGACAAGGAGCGGCTGTTCGCCTCGGAGTTCGGGCAGGACACCTGGGACGAGCTGAACGCCGTCAAACCGGGCGGCGACTACGGCTGGCCGAACGCGGAGGGCAGGTCGTCCGACCCCAAGTACGTCAACCCGATCGCCCAGTGGCACACCGACGACGCCTCCCCCAGCGGCATCGCGTATGTCCACGGCGTGATCTGGATGGCGGCCCTGAAGGGCCAGCGGCTGTGGCGCATCCCGCTGGACGGCACGACCGCGGCCGCCGCGCCGCAGGCCTTCCTCACCGGTGAGTACGGCCGCCTCCGCACCGTCGTGGCGGCCGGTGGCGACAAGGTGTGGCTGGTGACCAGCAACACCGACGGGCGGGGCAAGCCGAAGACCGGCGACGACCGGATTCTGGAGCTGGAGGTGAAGTAGCCGCCGCCGCTCACGCCTCGTCGTCCCCGGCGTCCGCCGGGGGCTCCGCTTCGGGCTCCTCCTGCGGGAGGCGTATGACGACCTTGCCGGACGCGAGGTCTATCGGCCCGCGTCCTGGATCCGTGTCCCCCACGTCCTCCCGGGTCAGCTCCAGCCGCTTCTGCTCCTCGTGGGTGTGCTTGCGGCCGGGTGCGAAAAGCTCCTCGAACATGTTGAACACGGTGCCTCCTCCGCCGGTCCCCCTACCTGGTCGGGTCGAGGGCCTCGACGGGGAACAACCCCAGTCTGTGGGCCACCGCCGCCGCCTCGCCCCTCCCTGCAACGCCCAGCTTGCCCAAAATGTTCGAGACATGGACGCTCGCGGTCTTCGGGGAGATGAAGAGCTCCTCGGCGATCTGCCGGTTGCTGCGGCCGGCCGACACCAGACGGAGGACGTCGCGCTCCCTGCCGGTGAGGCCGAGGCCCTCGGCCGGATCGAGAACCCGGGGGGCGGCGCGGGTGGTCAGGGTGAGGCGGGCGCGCTGGGCGAGGAGGGCGACGGCCCCGGCGAGCGGGCGGGCGCCCAGGTGGTCGGCGACGGCCCCGGCGAGCCGGAGGAGTTGCGTCGCGCGGTCGCGTTCGTCGTCGCCGGCGGCTTCTTCCAGCAGGGCCTCGGCGAGGCGGCGGCGGACCCGCGCGAGGTCGTAGGGGCGGTCCAGGCGCTCGAAGTCGGTGACCACGTCCGACCAGACCGCGGCGGTGCCGGTGCCCCGGGCCCGGTGCAGTTCGGCGCGGGTCCAGCGCTCGTACGCCTGCCACAGGGGCGCGCCGGTGGTGAGGGTGCGGGCGGTCCCGGCGAGCCGGTCGAGGGCCTCGGCGCGGCCGTCGGCCGCCGCGGGCAGGGTGCGGGCGTCGGCCTCGGCGGTGGCGGCGGCCAGCAGCAGGGGCCAGCCGTAGCGGTGGGTGCCGGGCGGGAAGCCGGCTGCCAGGGCGCGGTCCAGTTCGGCGCGGGCGTCGAGGAGTCTGCCCTCCTCGGCGGCGACGCCGATGGCGATGCGGGCGACCGGCAGCAGTACCTGGGGCATCGGGTCGTGGGTGCCGTAGTGGGCGTGGGCGATGGCCAGCCGGCGGGCGGCCTCCTCCGCGTCACCCCGGGCGAGAGCGATATGGGCGAGGTGCAGGGCGCCGACGCCCCGGGGCTTGGCGCTCGCCGCGGAGCCCAGGGCGCCCGTGGCGGCTTCGGCGGCCTCGTCCCACCGGCCGAGCGCGTACAGCGAGTCGGCGAGGTTGCCCCAGATCCACGCCTCGGAGTCCAGCAGGCCGTACCTGCGGGTGAAGGCGAGGCCCTCGCGCAGGATCGGCACGGCCTCTCGGGAGCGGCCGACCGACTCCAACTCGGACGGCAGGTTCACATAGGCCCGGCCGACGACATGGGCCACGCCGTCCTGGAGCACGGCGTCCTTGACCCGGTACAGCTCCGCCAGGCCGTTGTCGACGTCACCCGAGTCGACCATGAGACAGCCGAGGGTGACGCGCGCGTTGAGCTCGATCTCCCGGGCGCCCACCATCCGCGCGTACTCCACGGCCCGCTCGGCGGCGGCGAAGGCCTCGGGGCCCGGCTGGTGCAGCATGGACCAGGTGGCGGCGTTGGCCAGGACGTCGGCGTGCACCTGGGACGGCGGCAGGCCGCGCACCAGGTTCTGGGCGTTGGCGAGTTCCTGCCAGCCGTCACCGCGGGCCAGGCCCTGGACCAGCCGGGAGCGCTGCACCCAGAACCAGGCGGCGCGCTGCGGGTCGTGCTCGTCCTGGAGAATCCGCAGCGCCTTCTTGGTGATCTTCAGAGCGCGTTCGCGCTCCCCGCAGAAGCGGCCGGCGACCGCTGCCTCCGCCATCAGGTCGAGGTAGCGCAGCGGAGTGGTGGCGGGATCGCAGCCGCAAGGAGGGTAGACGTCGGTGAAGTCGACGGGGCGCAGGGCGGCGCGGACCTCCTCGGGGACGGTGTCCCACAGCTCCATCGCCCGCTCCAGAAGCCGTAGTTGCTCGCCGTAGGCGTGCCGGCGGCGGGCCACGACGGAGGCGTCGAGGACGGCGGGCAGGGCCTTGGCGGGGTCGTGGGCCTGATACCAGTAGCTGGCCAGCCGGGTCACGTGCGCGTCGGCCGCCACCAGGGTCGGGTCGCTCTCCAGGGCCTCGGCGTAACGCCGGTTGAGCCGGGAGCGTTCGCCGGGCAGCAGGTCGTCGGCGACGGCCTCGCGGACCAGGGAGTGCCGGAAGCGGTAGCCGTCGCCGGCCGGGGTGGCGGTGAGGAGGTTGGCGCCGACGGCGGCCCGCAGCGCCTCGATGAGGTCGTCCTCGGCGAGCTGGGCGACGGCGGCGAGCAGCCGGTACTCGACGGTGGAGCCGCCCTCGGCGACGATCCGGGCCACCCGCTGGGCGCTTTCGGGCAGGGCCTCGACCCGGACCAGCAGCAGGTCGCGCAGCGAGTCGGTGAGCCCGGTGCAGCAGCCTTCGGCGGCGGCCACCGCGAGCTCCTCGACGAAGAAGGCGTTGCCGTCGGAGCGTTCGAAGATCTCGTCGACCTGGGCGGGGTCGGGTTCGGTGGCGAGGATGCCGGCGATCTGGCGGCCGACCTCCTCGCGGGTGAACCGGGCGAGTTCGAGGCGGCGGACGGTGCGCAGCCGGTCGAGTTCGGCGAGCAGCGGGCGCAGCGGGTGGCGGCGGTGGATGTCGTCGGAGCGGTAGGTGGCGAGGACGACGAGCCGGCCGGTGCGCAGGGTGCGCAGCAGGTAGGCGAGGAGGTGGCGGGTGGAGGCGTCGGCCCAGTGCAGGTCCTCCAGGGCGACGACCACCGTGCGCTCGGCGGCGACCCGCTCAAGCAGGCGCGCGGTGAGCTCGAAGAGACGGGCCATGCCCTGTTCGTCGTGGCGGCCGGAGGAGGCCTCGCCGAGTTCGGGCAGCAGTCGGGCCAGTTCGTCCTCCTGGCCGGCCGCGGCGGCGGCCAGTTCGTCGGGCAGGGCGGCCCGCAGCGCGCGCAGGGCGGTGGAGAAGGGGGCGAACGGCAGGCCGTCGGCGCCGATCTCCACACAGCCGCCCAGGGCGACGACCGCGCCCTGGCGGCAGGCGGCGGTGGCGAACTCCTCGACCAGCCGGGTCTTGCCGACGCCGGCCTCGCCGCCGAGCAGCAGCGCCTGCGGCTCGGCGGCGCCGGCACGCGCCAGCGCGTCGTTCAAGGTGTCCAACTCGTCGCTGCGGCCTACGAATACGGGACTCACGGACCTGGTTTCCACAGGCCAGAGCATCGCATGGGCCCCGAAGCCCACGGCAGCGGTTTTCCACAGCGCCGGTGCGCTTGTCGTACCGGTGGGCGGCAAGGGGGGAAGCCGGTGGCCCGTCCCCGTACGGCCACCGGCTTCCCCGTTCCCGGTCTTCGGGCGGTCGGCGCCGCCCGGCCGCCCCGTGGTCACGCCGCGCGCTGGAGCCGGCCCCGGCCGCGGCGGTCGGTATGGGACTCACGCGCCGCCGCGTCGTCTGCCGGCACCGCGTCCTGCCGGGCGTCGCGGCGTGCGGCGCGGCGGGAGCGGACGGCCTCGCGGACGAGACGGGCCTCGTCGGCCTGCCGGCGCAGTTCGGCGGAACGGATCTGGTGGAGTTCGTACTCGAACATGTGGTGTCCCTTGGGAGAGAGGGTGATCGGAGTTCGCTTTCCGCGATGCCTCCACCTTCGTCTCCCAGGGGGGTGCGCCACATCGGGAGAGTTCCGCATCTTCGCGGGGCCGCCGGCCCCCGGACACGCATAAGGGGCCTTAGGCCGTCCGCAAGGTGCTTACGGACGGCCTAAGGCCCCTTATGACCTGGGGTTGTCGCGGCCGGGTCAGCTGGTCGAGGGCAGCGCGAGGAGTGCGTCGGAGTACTTGAGGACGGCCAGCAGCAGGCCGATGACGCCGAGCGCCACGCCGGCCCAGGCAACCGACTTGATCCACGGCGCCTGCGGCTTTCCGGGGGCGCCGAACGCGGGCCGTGCCAGCACCACGACGCCGGTGAGCAGCGCGGCCAGCGCGAACAGGCCGGCCCACAGCGCCGTGGTCGCCCACGCGTCGCCGTACACCTCCTTGACCTGCTTGGCGACGCTCGCGGACGACGAGGTCTGCAGCTGGCCGATGAGGGTCTCGCGGGCGGCGGCCACGGTACCGATCCAGCCACCCGTGAGGGAGACCAGGCCGAGCACGACGGAGACGACGGCGCCGGCGCCCTGGCCGACCCCGGACGGGCCCGCCGGCTCGTCCTCGGTGAGGGCCGCCGGTTCGTCCTCGGCCGGTTCGTCGTCGGTCTCGCCGGTCTCCTCGGCGGACTGCTCCGCCTCCCGCGCGTCCTTCGCCTCGGCGGCCTCCGCGGAGACCTCGCCCTCGGGCCCGGCGGCGGCCTCGGTGACCTCCGCCGCCGTCTGGTCGGTCGCCGTCTCGCCGGTCGCCGTCTGGTCGTTCTTCGCCTCGGCGCCGGTCCCGGCCCCGTCCACTGTCTTGGTTCCCATACCTCGCACCGTACGGACGCTGTCTGAGAGGTCTCTTAATGATCGTTCGCGGCGCCGCGCGCGCGTGCCGCACGCCACTCGGGAGCCAGCACCGACCAGACCTCGGTGTCCGTGCGCACACCCCGGTGGGGGTAGTTCTCCCGCATCACGCCCTCGCGGGTCATGCCCAGCCGCCGGGCCACGTTGATGCTCGCCTCGTTGGCCGACGACGCGTGCCACTCCACACGGTGCATGCCACGCTCGTCAAACGCCCAGTCCAGAAGCGTCCGCATCCCGCGGGTCACCAGACCGCGCCCGACGGCCGCCGGCTCCAGCCAGCAGCCGGCCTCGCAGACCCCGGTCGGCGTGTCCCAGACCCGGAACAGCAGCCCGCCCACGAGCTTCCCGTCCAGCCACACCCCGTGCAGGCTGCCGGCGTCGGCGGCGCGCTTGTCGGCGTAGGAGCGCAGATAGGCGCGGGCCTGCTCGACGTTCCCGATCACGTCGGGCAGGGCGATGTGCCGGCCGATGTGCTCCCGCCCCCGGTCGATGTCGGCCAGCAACTCCTCGGCGTGCCAGACCTCCAGGGGCCGCAGCTCGGCGCCGTCGTCACCCAGGGATGTCGCGTACATCGTGCGATCGCTCCTCGTCCCGTTCCCTCACCACGCCGCCGAGCCTCTCATGGCCCGGCGCGGACGCGTCAGTCGAACTGGTCACCGAGCGCCATCACCATGGTGCCAAGGATCATCAGCCACAGGGCCCAGCGGGTACGGCCGCGGGCCCCGACCGCCCCCGCGAGCACGCACACGGCGGATCCGGAGCCGTAGGCGGCCGGCACCAGGGCGGGTACGCCCCCGCCCACTCTCATCGACGCGGCGGTGAGCCCCATCAGGGCCAGCAGCACCCCGGTCACGGTGGCGGTCCAGCGGGCCCGGCGGGCGTCCTCGTAGAGTTCCTCGTCCTCGTCGTCCGCAGTCTCCGTCCCGGGCACCTCGGGTTCGGCCTCGGACTCGGCGTGTGCGGTCATGGCGGGCGAGCGTAGTACCCGCACCTGGGGAAACCGGCTGCGGACCAGGTCGACAACTGCTGGCTTCCGCTGGTCAGCCCTGACCGGCCCCTCGCCTACGACCGAAGCGGGTGCGTTGTCTGACGGTCCGAATGAGCTCCTGCGCATCGCCTTCCACTACGAAGATCACAAGGAGCCCGTTCAGCCATGGCCGACGCCGTCTCTCCCGCACCCTCGAAGGACACCTCCCCCACTGACCGTCTGCCCCTCCCCTGCGGAGCATCTGAGGGCGCAATGGGACCCCGGTTTCCGGGCGTTGCGCTCCCCCCGGCTGGTGGCACCGCCACTGGACGCGCAGCGGGGCCGTGCAGGTCGAGGCCCCGACTGGCTGGAGGACGGGCTGGCGCGACCGGCTGCTGTGGAGCGAGGTGTGCGCCGCGGAGAGCCCGTACCCCGAGATGGCCCGGATGGCCCGGGAGTCGGTGGAACTGCTGACCGCCGACCGGGGGCGACTGCTCGGCTTCGCCCGGATCGTGGGCCGCCGCCGCTGACCCGGTACGGCCACGGAACTCCGGCTGACGCGATACGGTCCCGAGAGCGCCGGCTGACGCGATACGCCCCCGGGAACGCCGCATGACGCGATACGGCCCCGGAAGCGCCGCCTCCGGGGCCGTATTCACGTGCGGGTGGCTGTTCAGCCCTCGCTGACGCCCAGCTTCTCCAGGATCAGCTCCTTGACGCGGGCCGCGTCCGCCTGGCCACGGGTCACCTTCATGACGGCACCGACCAGGGCACCGGCCGCGGCCACCTTGCCGCCGCGGATCTTGTCGGCGACACCCGGGTTGCCGGCGATGGCCTCCTCGACGGCGGCGGTCAGCGCGCCCTCGTCGGAGACGACCTTCAGGCCGCGCTTGTCGACGACCTCGTCCGGGGTGCCCTCACCCGCGAGGACGCCCTCGATGACCTGCCGGGCCAGCTTGTCGTTCAGGTCACCCTTCGCGACCAGCTCGGTGACCCGGGCGACCTGCGCCGGGGTGATCGCCAGCTCGTCGAGCGAAACGCCCGACTCGTTGGCGCTGCGCGCCAGTTCGCCCATCCACCACTTGCGGGCGGCGGCCGCGTCGGCCCCGGCGTCGATGGTGGCGACGATCAGGTCCAGCGCACCGGCGTTGAGGATCGCCTGCATGTCGGTGACCGAGATGCCCCACTCGGCGAGCAGCCGGGTGCGGCGGACCAGCGGCAGCTCCGGCAGCGCGGCGCGGATCTCCTCGACCCACGCGCGGGACGGCGCCACCGGGACCAGGTCGGGCTCCGGGAAGTACCGGTAGTCCTCGGCTTCCTCCTTCACGCGGCCGGAGGTCGTGGACCCCGTGTCCTCGTGGAAGTGCCGGGTCTCCTGGATGATCGTCCCGCCGCCGCCCAGCACGGCCGCGTGCCGCATGATCTCGAAGCGGGCCGCACGCTCCACGGACCGCAGCGAGTTCACGTTCTTCGTCTCGGAGCGGGTGCCGAACTTCGCGGTGCCGTGCGGGCGCAGCGACAGGTTCACGTCGCAGCGCATCTGGCCCATCTCCATACGGGCCTCGGACACGCCGAGCGCCCGGATGACCTCGCGCAGCTCACGGACGTACGCCCGCGCGACCTCCGGAGCCCGCTCGCCCGCGCCCTCGATCGGCTTGGTGACGATCTCGATGAGCGGGATGCCGGCGCGGTTGTAGTCGAGCAGCGAGTGCGAGGCGCCGTGGATACGGCCGGTCGCGCCGCCCACGTGGGTGGACTTGCCGGTGTCCTCCTCCATGTGGGCGCGCTCGATCTCCACGCGGAAGGACGTGCCGTCCTCCAACTGCACGTCGAGGTAGCCGTTGAAGGCGATCGGCTCGTCGTACTGGGAGGTCTGGAAGTTCTTCGGCATGTCCGGATAGAAGTAGTTCTTCCGGGCGAAGCGGCACCACTCGGCGATCTCGCAGTTCAGCGCGAGACCGATCTTGATCGCGGACTCGACGCCGGTCTCGTTGACGACCGGGAGCGCGCCGGGCAGGCCGAGGCAGGTCGGGCAGGTCTGGGTGTTCGGGTCGGCGCCCAGCGTCGTCGAACAGCCGCAGAACATCTTGGTCTTGGTGCCGAGTTCGACATGGACCTCAAGGCCCATGACGGGGTCGTACGACGCCAGCGCGTCCTCGTACGACACCAGGTCGGTCGTGGTGGTCACGGTGAAACTTCCCTCTCAGCCCAGCAGGACGTCGTCGTCGCCCAGCCGCTTCAGCTCGCGGTAGAGGATGGCGAGGCCGGTGACGATCGCGACGGCGGACACGGTGGCGTCGATCAGCCGGAGCGTGTCGTGCTCGGCGCGGGCCTTCTTGATCTGCTTGGTGACGCCGACCGCGCCGAACGCGGTGGTGGCCATGGACAGGTAGGTACCGGACTTCGACTTCTTGAAGCCCTTGGCCTTCGACAGTGCGTTGCTCACAGCGACGGTGCCTCCTCCAGGAGCGGGTGCCCCCACCTTTCCACGAAGGCGGCCTCGACGGCGGCGCCGACCTTGTAAAGCCGGTCGTCCTTCAGCGCCGGGGCGATGATCTGCAGGCCCACCGGGAGGTTGTCCTCCGGGGCGAGACCGCAGGGCAGCGACATCGCCGCGTTGCCCGCGAGGTTCGTCGGGATGGTGCACAGGTCGGCCAGGTACATCGCCATCGGGTCGTCGGCACGCTCGCCGATCGGGAAGGCGGTGGTCGGCGTCGTGGGCGACACGATGACGTCCACCTGCTCGAAGGCCTTCTCGAAGTCACGCGTGATGAGCGTGCGGACCTTCTGGGCGGAGCCGTAGTAAGCGTCGTAGTACCCGCTGGACAGCGCGTAGGTGCCGAGCATGATGCGGCGCTTGACCTCGGGGCCGAAGCCCGCCTCACGGGTGAGGGAGGTGACCTCTTCGGCGGAGTGGCCGCCGTCGTCGCCCGTCCGCAGGCCGTAGCGCAGGCCGTCGAAGCGGGCGAGGTTGCTCGAACACTCGCTCGGCGCGATGAGGTAGTACGCCGACAGCGCGAGGTCGAAGGACGGGCAGTCCAGCTCGACGATCTCGGCGCCCAGCTCCTTCAGCAGGGCGACGGACTCGTCGAACCGCTGGATGACGCCGGCCTGGTAGCCCTCGCCGCGGAACTGCTTGACCACGCCGACGCGCATGCCCTCGACGCTGCCGTTGCGGGCGGCCTCGACGACCGGCGGGACGGGAGCGTCGATCGACGTGGAGTCCATCGGGTCGTGTCCGGCGATGACCTCGTGCAGGAGTGCCGCGTCGAGGACCGTACGGGCACACGGGCCGCCCTGGTCCAGGGAGCTGGAGAAGGCGACCATGCCGTACCGCGACACCGCGCCGTACGTCGGCTTCACGCCGACCGTGCCGGTGACGGCGGCCGGCTGGCGGATGGACCCGCCGGTGTCGGTGCCGATGGCGAGCGGGGCCTGGAAGGAGGCGAGCGCGGCGGACGAACCGCCACCCGAACCACCGGGGATCCTCGTGAGGTCCCAGGGGTTGCCGGTCGGCCCGTACGCGCTGTTCTCCGTGCTCGACCCCATGGCGAACTCGTCCATGTTGGTCTTGCCGAGGATGACGACGTCAGCGGCCTTCAGCTTCTTGGTGAGGGTGGCGTCGTACGGCGGGATCCACCCCTCGAGGATCTTCGAGCCGACGGTCGTCGGGACGCCCTCGGTGGTGAAGATGTCCTTGAGCGCGAGCGGGACGCCGGCGAGCGGGCCGAGCTTCTCGCCCCGGGCCCTCTTCTCGTCGACGGCGCGGGCCTGCGCCAGGGCGCCCTCGCGGTCGACGTGCAGGAAGGCGTGCACCTTCTCGTCGACGGCCTCGATCCGGGCGAGGTGGGCCTCGGTGACCTGTACGGCGGTGAGCTCGCCGGAGGCGATCTTCGCAGCCGTCTCGGCAGCGGTCAGTTTGATGATGTCCGTCATGGCTGTCTAGTCCTCCCCCAGGATCTGCGGCACCTTGAAACGCTGCTGCTCCTGGGCCGGGGCGCCGGAGAGCGCCTGCTCGGGGGTGAGCGAGGGACGGACCTCGTCCGCGCGCATGACGTTCGTCAGCGGCAGCGGGTGCGAGGTCGGCGGTACGTCTTGGTCGGCGACCTCGCTGACGCGGGCGACCGCGCCGATGATGTCGTCCAGCTGGCCGGCGAAGTGTTCGAGTTCTTCGGGCTTCAGCTCCAGACGCGCCAGCCGGGCGAGGTGGGCGACCTCCTCGCGCGTGATGCCAGGCATGCAGCGTTCCTCTGGGGTGAGTGTGTGTGGTTTGGAGCCAATCCTATGGGGCGGGGCCCGATGACCGTGAAACGGTTTCCCCCGGACCCCGGAACCTGCGTCTCCTCCGCGCCCGCCGCGCCCTCCCCTCCGCGCCCCCGTGCCCTCCGCGCGGCCGCGGCTCAGTGCCGGGTGTCCCAGGCCTCGCTGCGCAGGAAGTGGTTGTCGTACAGCTCCTGCACCGCAAGGAGGCTCTCCGGGGTGGCCTCGCCCAGACGCAGGCGCTGGAGGTGGCGGAAGTACTCGAAGCGCTCCACACCCGGGGTGATGACGATCAGGATGTCCGCGGTGCTGCCGGGGACGGCGGCGAAGGCGTGCGGCGCTCCGGGCGGGACGACGACCAGGTCGCCGCGCTCGGCGGTGACGACGTCGTCGCCGGAGAGCAGTTCGGCGGCGCCGTCGAGCAGGTAGAACATCTCGGCGGAGTTGCGGTGCAGATGCGGTACGGCACCGTCGGCGCCCGCGCCGAGCGTGACACGCACGGTGGAGAGCGCGCCGCCGGTGGCGCTGCTGTCGGCGAGCAGCCGGATCCGGGCCGGGTCACCGCCGACCACCTCGGCGGCGGCCTCCCGCACGATCACGGACTCGTCGAACTTCGGTACGAACAATGACATGTCAGAACCCCCGGTTGATGGCGGCGTGCCGAACGGTCAGACGAGGAAGAGCAGGGCGGCGGCGATCAGGACGACGACCGCGGTGGCGAAGTGGATCCCGAAGGCGACCGCCTTCGTCCCGCCGTTGCGGAGCACCGTCAGCGTGTCCCCGAGCGGGACGAGTACCACACAGAGCATGAACCAGGCCTCGGCGCGGGCCCCGGCGAAGGCCAGCAGGGCGAGGCCGAGGACACCGAAGGTGCCGTCCCTGAGGCCCTTGACCGTGAGGTAGGCGGCCGCGTCGCCCTCCGGGTCGGCGGGCACGCCGTAGCCGGCCGCGGCGGGCCCCGGCTGGAACAGGAACCGATAGCCGAGGAACACGCAGAACAGGTCGAGCACGACGGCGAGCGTATAGGCGGTGACGGTCACGATGACCCCCCTGTCGATTGTTTTCTAGCGGCGCTAGGACTGAGAGCGAAGCTAGCAGAGCATCGACAGATTGGCTAGCGCTGCTAGAATCCTGAGCATGTCGATTCAGAACCGCCGGAAACGCGAACGGGCAGAGCGCGAGCAGCTGATCGTCACGGCCGCCCGCGAACTCGCCGAGACGGAGGGCTGGGACGCGGTGACGACCCGCCGCCTGGCCGCCCGGATCGAGTACAGCCAGCCGGTCCTCTACAGCCACTTCAAGGGCAAGGACGCGATCATGGCCGCGGTGGCGGTCCAGGGGTGCGCGGACCTGGCGGTGGAGCTACGGGCGGCGCGCGCGTCGGCGACGGGCACCCGGGAGGCGCTGGCCGCGGTGGCGGCCACGTACACGTCGTTCGCCCGCCGCCGCCCGGCCCTCTACGACGCGATGTTCACCCACCTGGTGGACCTCCCGTTCGCGACACCGGAGGCCCCGGAGGCTCTCCAGGCGGCGTTCGGTGAGATCCTGCGGGTGGTCGAGCCGATCACCGGCGAGGACGAGGACGCCGGCGTCCTGACCGAGACCTTCTGGGCGGCCCTGCACGGCCTGGTGACCCTGATGCGCAGCGGCCGCCTCCCGGAGAAGGCACACGAGACGAGGCTGACGCTGCTGGTCGACCACTTCAGCGCCCGGTAGCTTGTCGACGCCCTGAAGGTTTCGCGCCCTCAAAGGGGCGCGGGGCTGTGTCCGACGTGCGGCTCAGCCACGCAGCCGCAGCCGCGGATCAAGATCTCCAACGGCGAACGAACGGGCACCGGGCGGGAAAGTCACGCCTGTCACCACCGGCCGCCGACGGCGCCGCACCCTCACGGGAGACGCCCGCCTCCGCAGAAAGCGGTGAACGGGCGGGCGGGAAAGCTACTCGGCGGCCGGCAACGCCGCCCGCGGCCGCTGCCATCCCCGTGACCCCCGCGCCCGCAGCCACGCCGTGGTCTCGTCCGGCGGCATCGCCGCGGCCACCAGCCACCCCTGCACGGCGTCACACCCGAGGTCCCGCAGCCGCTCCCAGGTCTCGTCGTCCTCCACGCCCTCCGCGACGACCAGCAGCCCCAGCGAATGCGCGAGGTCGACCGTGCAGCGCACGATCTCCGCGTCCTCGTTGTCGACCGCCAGCCGGGCCACGAAGGAGCGGTCGATCTTCAGCTCGCTCACCGGCAGCCGCCGCAGATGCACGAGCGACGAATACCCGGTGCCGAAGTCGTCCAGCGACATCTTCACGCCGTGCCCGTTCAGCCCGGCGAGGGTGTCGGCGGCCCGCTGCGGGTCCTCCAGCAGCACATGCTCGGTTATCTCCAGCTGCAGCGCCCCGGCCGGCACGCCGTGCCGGGCCAGCCGCGCTGCCACCAGGCCCGCGAACCCCGGCGTGTGCACGTCGCGCGGCGAGACGTTGACCGCCACCGGCACCCGCAGTCCCTGCGCCCGCCACTCGGCGACCTGCCCGAGCGCGGTCTCCAGCACGTACTCCGTCAGATGGGGCATCAGCCCGGACGACTCGGCGATCGCTATGAACTCGTCCGGCGGCACCTTGCCCCGCTCGGGGTGCACCCACCGCACCAGCGCCTCGAGTCCGGCCACCTGCCCGTCGAAACGGACCTTCGGCTGGTAGTGCAGCTGCACCTCGTGGGCGTCCAGGGCGCGCCGCAGATCGCCCAGCAGACCCAGCCGGTCGGGGGTGTTGGAGTCCCGCTTGGACTCGTACACCTCGACGCCGGTACGGTCCCGCTTGGCCTGGTACATCGCCACGTCCGCCCGGCGCAGCATCCCCTCCGCGTCGAGCGCGTGGTCGGGGAAGACCGCGACACCCGCGCTGGCCTCCAGGACGAGGGTGAGCCCGTCGAGGTCGAGCGGGGAGGAGAGGGCCGTGACCAGGCCCCGGGCCACCCGGGTGGCCGAGGTCGTGGAGTCGGCCACCGGCAGTAAGACCGCGAACTCGTCGCCGCCGAGCCGGGCCGCCTCCGCACCGCGCGGCAGCGCGGCCCGCAGCCGGTCCGCTATCTGGAGCAGCAGCCGGTCACCGGCGAGATGACCGAGCGTGTCATTGACCGAACGGAACCGGTCAAGGTCGATCAGCATGAGGGCGGAGCGGGCTCCGATGCGTTCGGCGTCGTCGAGGGCGGTCCAGATCCGCTCCAGGAGCCACTGCCGGTTGGGCAGTCCGGTCAGCGGGTCGCGCAACTGCTCCTCGGCGCGGGCCCGGGCCATCCACAGGGTGGAGTCGAGGGCGACCAGCGGGATGGAGAACAGCGGCAGCAGCAGCGGCTGGGCGACGGCGACCACGCAGATCAGCGGGGCGATGCCGAGCAGGGCGACGGCGACCAGGCCCTGACGCATCAGGGCGGTGCGGGCGACGGTGGGCAGGCCGCCGCCGCGCGGGGCCTGCAGGTACCAGAGCAGGGCGCGGGTGACGGCGAGGTAGGCGACCGCGACGAGCACGACCTCGGGGGCGGTGGCGACGCTCCAGCCGGTCGGGTCCCAGGGCGACTCGACGGTCGGGACGCGGCCGCACACACCGAGCACCACCGCGCCGGCACCGATGCCGAGGATGTCCACCGCGCCGTGCAGGACACCCTGCCGCCAGCGGTGGCGCCTGGCTATGCCGACCAGGACGACGACGGTGAGGCTGACCAGGCCGGCCGGCAACCAGCCGTACAGCAGGAGGACGGCGAGGGTGAGGGCGGCGCCGGAGCCGGTGCCGCCCCACCAGCGGGCGCGCCCGAGCAGGACGAGGTGGCCGACGATGATGCCGGTCAGCACGGCCAGCGACCAGCCGACCGTGCCGGACGGGAAGAGGGCGTGGTGGTCGGAGAACGCGCGGTAGAAGCCGGCGCCGAGGACGAACGCGGCGGCCGCGACGACCCCGGCGGGCAGCGCCGGCCAGGAACGGTGCCGTTCGTGATCGGTGCCGGACAGGTGGGACGGCGCCGCGACGACGGCCAGCGGCCGTGGGTCGCGTGCCTCGGCCGCGAGGCTCAGCACCGGCCCGCCCGGCATGGCCGGCACACCCGGGCGCCGATCGCCCCGCACCGTCCACCGGCTCCCCCGCCACGCGGACGCCCGGCGGCGCAGCGGCAGCCGCGCGCCCGGGGCGGCGCTCTCGGTCGGTTCCATTCCCGTCCCTCTCACAGCCGGCGGTGCCCACGCCATGCGGTCCGTGCCCTGCCCGAGCACGGCAATGCCCCGACCGCAGCTGGGCACGGCAGGCGCATAGCTCAACAGTAGGCCGCGGAACGCTTCCACGGGCAGCGGTCGTCGACGGTTGCCCGATTGCGCACCGGCCACCCGTATGCATCTGATATGCACCGAACGGGTGGCCTTCAACCGCTACTCCTCGACCGGAAGGGCGACTTCGGCCGCCGCGTCCGGTCCCTGCTCCAAAAGGACGACAAATCCGTCCTCGTTCAGAACCGGAACCTTCAGCTGCATCGCCTTGTCGTACTTCGATCCGGGGTTGTCACCGACGACCACGAACGACGTCTTCTTCGACACCGATCCGGTCACCTTGGCTCCGCGGGTCTGCAGTGCGTCCTTGGCGCCGTCCCGGGTGTGGTGCTCCAGGGTGCCGGTCACCACGACGGTGAGGCCCTCCAGCGGACGCGGCCCCTCGTCCTCCCCGGTCGACTCGTCCTCCAGCGGGACTCCAGCGGCCTTCCACTTTCGGATGATCTCGCGGTGCCATTCCTCGGCGAACCACTCCTTGAGCGCCGTCGCGATGATGCCGCCGACGCCGTCGATGTTCGACAGCTCCTCCTCGGTGGCCTGCTCGATGCGGTCGATGGAGCGGAACTCGCGGGCCAGCGCCTGCGCGGCGACCGGTCCGACGTGCCGGATGGACAGGCCGTTGAGGAAGCGGGCGAGCGGGCGGGTCTTGGCCTCCTCGATGTGCTGCAGGAGGGCGAGGGTGTTCTTCTTGGGCTCGCCCTTCTGGTTGGCGAAGACCGTGACGACCTTCTCCTCGCCGGTTTTGGGGTCGCGCTTGGGCAGCCCGCTGTCGGGGTCGAGGACGTACGCCTTGATGGGCAGCAGCTTCTCGACGGTGAGGTCGAACAGGTCGCCCTCGTCGACCAGCGGCGGGTCGGCGGGCTCCAGCGGCCGGGTGAGCGCGGCCGCGGCCACCGCCCCGAAGTTCTCGATGTCCAGGCACTCCCGGCCCGCGAGGTACGCCACCCGCTCCCTCAACTGAGCCGGACAGGCACGGGCGTTGGGGCACCGCAGATCGATGTCGCCCTCCTTCATCGCCCGCAGCGGCGTCCCGCACTCGGGGCACTCGGCCGGCATCACGAACTCCCGCTCGCTGCCGTCCCGCAGGTCGACGACCGGGCCGAGGATCTCGGGGATGACGTCACCGGCCTTGCGCAGCACCACGGTGTCGCCGATCAGCACGCCCTTGGCCTTGACGACCTCCTGGTTGTGCAGGGTGGCGAACTCCACCTCGCTGCCGGCCACGGTGACCGGCTCGACCTGGGCGTACGGCGTGACCCGGCCGGTGCGGCCGACGCCCACCTTGATGTCGATCAGCTTGGTGTTGACCTCTTCCGGCGCGTACTTGTACGCGATCGCCCAGCGGGGGGCACGCGCCGTCGAACCGAGGCGCCCCTGGAGGCGGATCTCGTCGAGCTTCACGACGACCCCGTCGATCTCGTGCGCCACGGAGTGCCGGTGCTCGCCGTAGTAGGCGATGAACTCCCGTACGCCGTCGAGGTCGTCGACCACCCTGTTGTGCGGGGAGGTGGGCAGGCCCCAGGTCTTGAGCAGGTCGTACGCCTCGGAGAGCCCCTTCAGGCCCTCGAAGCCCGTCAGGGCGCCGATGCCGTGGACGACCATGTGCAGCGGACGGCTGGCGGTGACCCGCGGGTCCTTCTGGCGCAGCGAACCGGCGGCCGCGTTGCGCGGGTTGGCGAACGGCTTGTCGCCGGCCGCGACCAGGCGTTCGTTGAGCTCGGCGAACTTCTCCATCGGGAAGTAGACCTCGCCGCGGATCTCGACCAGGTCGGGGACGCGCTCGCCGTGCAGCCGGTCCGGGATCTCCGCGATCGTACGGACGTTGGGCGTGATGTCCTCGCCGGTGCGGCCGTCGCCGCGGGTCGCCGCGCGGGTGAGGCGGCCGTGCTCGTAGGTCAGGTTGACGGCGAGGCCGTCGACCTTCAGCTCGCACAGGAAGTGGTACTCCTGCTCGCCCAGTTCCCGGTGGATCCGGTCGGCCCAGGCCGCCAGGTCGTCGTCGTTGAACGTGTTGTCCAGCGAGAGCATCCGCTCGCGGTGCTCGACGGCCGTGAACTCCGTCTCGTACGCCCCCGCGACCTTCTGGGTCGGCGAGTCGGGCGTGCGCAGCTCGGGGTACTCGTCCTCCAGCGCCTCCAGGGACTTCAGGAGCTTGTCGAACTCCGCGTCGCTGACGACGGGAGCGTCCTTCACGTAGTACCGGAAGCGGTGCTCCTCGATCTGCTCAGCGAGCCGCGCGTGCTTCTCCCGTGCCTCGGCGGGCACTGCCGTCCGAGCCTGCTGCTTGTCGCCGGCCACCGTGTTCCTCCCGTTACTCTGGGTTGTCCGCGAGTGATCTCGCCGCCCGTACGCAGTGGGCGAGCGCCTGCCGGGCGTACGCGGGGGAAGCGCCCGCCAGCCCGCACGTCGGGGTGACCGTGACGGACTCCGCGAGAAGTCCCGGCCGCAGCCCCAGCCTGCGCCACAGCGTTCTGACACCCATGACGCTACCGGCAGGGTCTGACAATGCCGTGTCCGTGCTCGGCACCACACCGGCGAACAGCCGGGTGCCCGCCTCCACCGCCTCGCCGATCACGTCGTCGTCACGTTCGGTGAGGAGCGAGAAGTCGAAGGAGACGGCGGCCGCTCCGGCACGGCGGAGCAGGGCGAAGGGGACGTCGGGGGCGCAGGAGTGGACGACGACCGGGCCGTCGGCGTGCACGCCGAGCACGTCGCGCAGGATGGACTCGATGATCTGGCGGTCGACGGCGCGGTGGGTGCGGTAGCCGGAGGAGGTCTTCACCTGACCCCGCAGGACGGCGGTGAGGGACGGCTCGTCGAGCTGGAGCACCAGGCGGCCGCCGGGGATGCGCCGCCGCACCTCGGCCAGGTGCAGCCGCAGGCCCTCGGCGAGGGAGGCGGCCAGGTCACGGCAGGCGCCGGGGTCGGACAGGGCCGACTCGCCGTTCCTCAGCTCCAGGGCCGCGGCGAGGGTCCAGGGCCCGACCGCCTGGACCTTGACCGGTCCCTGGTGGTCCTGGGTGAACTCCTCCAGCGCGTCCAGGTCCTCGCCCAGCCAGGACCGGGCCCGCCGGGTGTCCCGGCCCGGCCGGTCGCCGATCCGCCAGCCGCTGGGCTCCACGCGCGCGTACAGCTCGACGAGCAGGCCGGCGGTGCGGCCGATCATGTCGGCGCCGGGGCCGCGGGCGGGCAGCTCGGGCAGGAAGGGGAAGTCCTCGAAGCTGCCGGTCGCGGTCTTGGCGGCCTCGCGGGCGTCGGTGCCGGGGAGGGAGCCGATGGCTGTGGCGGGGCCGAAGTCGGAGATTTCGTTCACGTGAGGAGCCTATGCTCGGCGTGCGGTGGAGTTGGTCGTCTTGATCACGTCGGCCTCCTACCGGTGTCCGTAGGTCATCAGCGAGTTGCGGGAGCCATTCTCGAGCAGGAGGGCGCGGCGCATTAGGCACTCGCCGTAGACACGTTCAGCGGCAGCGCGGCCCACGGCATCGACCGCCGAGAGGATCAGCGTCGTCTCGCCGCGCATCAGCTCGCCTGCGGCGACAACCCGCAGATCCGCGAGGTCCTGCTCGCTCAGCTCCAGCCCCGCGGCCTGGTCGACGACGTGGTCCTGGTCCTATGGCCCCTACTCGCCGAGTCACTGACCGAGGCGGAGAAGATCCTCGACACCTCGAGAAGCGGGCGGAAGCGGTGGAGTAGTGGCACGGCGCTGAGAAAGCCGCACGCCGCCAGCGCACCGAGCAGATCAGCGCCCGCACGGAGCGGCTCGCCGGCTCAGCCGGTCCGCTTGGCGGCTACGCCACCGGAGACGATCACCACTGAGTCATTAGCGAACAAAACCGCATCGCGGTAATGAAGATCGCAGCCCGCAGCCGCAGTATCAATCCGTCTGCATGACCCGAAACCTCGTCAAGTCGCGTCCACATGAGGCAAGATGAACGGGTATCGGGCCCGAGGTCTTCGGTGTTGACCGCCGATGAGGTGCCACCAGGGTCAAGGGGTACGAGCGCCATCTGCGAGTGCCGGTCACTTGTAGGCATGCGATGTCGCAAAGGGAGGGAGGGGGATGACCTACATCGGTCCGTGGCATGCGGAATCCGCGCTTCGCCTCGTGGACTCGAACGTGGATGCCTGGGATTACGAGTCGCGTTTCGTGCCCGTTGAAACCTCGACGCTCCATCCGGTGGTCGAACTGGCGAGTCGACTGGTGCCGGACAGCGGGATAGAGGACCATCCGTTCTTCAGGGTCGCCGCCGGTTCACGAAAGGCACTGGAGTTCTGGGTAACGCAGGAACTGTTCGTCACCGGGGTGTTCGCACAACTGCTCAATCTGACCGCCAGCGCGGTGGTCAACGTGCACCAGCGAGCGAGACTCAACCTGGTCATCCAGGGCGAACACGGTGGAGTCAGGAAAGGGGCGGCCCGTGCCTCGCACCCCTGGCTGCTGCACAGGCTGAGGGAGAGCATGGGCATCCCGCAGGAGGCTGTGACCGTGGCCGCCCCGACGCACACGTTCCTGCGTGCGCTGGCAGGGTTCATGGACACCCCTGTGAATGCTCTGGGCGGCCTGGGGGTCGGTAACGAGCAGATGCTTGTTCCGGAATACGGAGCGGTGAAGCAGGCATTCGAAAGTGCGGCGCCGGACGCGGATTACGCGGAGTTCCTCCATGCCAACATCGATGAGGACACGGCCCACTCCGCGATCATGGCCCACATCGCGTCCGAATTGATCACGCGGGACCCGTCGCTGGCCGATGGTTACTTGGCGGCTGCTCGTGGATCCGTAATCGCGCGCAAGGAGTACTACGACGAGTTGTACGAAATTCTCGCGTAGGTACTGACAATCCATGCCTGAGCTTGGGGTACAGATGGCAGATCTTGGAAAGATCCTCGTCACGGGCAGCAGTGTTGCCGAGGAGCATCTCGACAGGCTGACGCAGGAAGGATTCCGGGTGCACCAGGTGCCCGGACTCCTCAACGAGGATGAGCTGGCAGCCGAACTCGAAGGGTGCACCGGCTACCTGTTGGGCGGAGACGAGTACGCCTCCAGAAAGGTTCTGAGCCGTGCGAAATCGCTGAAGGTGGTCGGGTTCCTCGGCGTCGGATACATGTCATTCGTCGATGCGGACGCGGCCCGCGATCTCGGTATCGCAGTGACAAACACCCCCGGCACGCTCACCAGCAGCGTCGCCGAGTTCACCGTCGGCCTGCTTCTGGCCCAGCGCAGGCAGATCCCCTCCTACGCCGCCGACTTCCGGGCCGGCCGAGGGGGGAACGAGCAGAAGCAGCGGGACGTGGCCGGTCACAGGCTGGCCATCGTCGGGCTGGGCGCGATCGGCACGAGGATTGCGGAGATCGCGACGATCGGGCTCAATGCCGAGACGGCGTACTTCTCGCGCACCCGCAAGCCCGCTGAGGAGGAGCGTCTCGGTATCACGTACAAAGAGCTGCCCGACCTGCTGTCCTGGGCCGAGAGCGTCATCCTCATGGTTCCCGAGACACCGGAGACCCGTGGGTTGATCGGGAGCGATGAGATCGGGCTTCTGCCGCCCGGGGGCGTGTGTCTGATCAACACCGCCAGGCCATCCGTCGTGGCGCCTGGTGCGCTGCTCCAGGGCCTGACGAGCGGCCGTATCCGTACCGCGGCATTCGACGGCTTCTACGACGTCGAGGTCGCCGAGACCGCCGAACTTCTCGCCCTGCCGGAGTCCCAACTCCTCGTGACCGGCCATATCGCGTCGCTCACGCACGACGCGCGGGATGCCATGGCGCTGAAGTGCATCCAGTCCATCATCAACGTGGTCACTGGAGCGCCGGATGCCTACGTCGTGAACGAGAGAGACTGAGTGTGGAATCCAAGCTGCTCATCGTGGGAGGAGGCGTCGTCGGCTGTGCGATCGCCCTCGAAGCCCGGAACATATTCGACAGCGTCGTCCTGATCGACGCCAGGGAAGGTCTGGGCCTGGCCGCCAGTTCGGCAGCCATCGGAGGGATCACGCCGCAGAGTGACGACTTCTGCCGAGGGCCGTTGCGGGTACTGGCGGAGGAAAGCCGGAGGATGTACCCGGACTGGCTCAAGTTCCTTGAGAGCCAGTCCGGGGTGAGCGTTCCGTTCCTGCAGTCGGGCCTTCTTCAGGTGGCGTTGAACGAGGAAGAAGCCGACAGGCTCCACGATCAGGTGGTGCCTCAATGGATCGCCCAGGGATTCGCCGTGGAACACCTCGCCCCCGAGTCCGTGGCCGGGGCGGAGCCGCTGCTGTCCCGTCAGGTGAAGTCGGCTGTCAGGCTCCCGAGCGAAGCGGCCCTCGAGCCCGCCGTGCTGATGTCGGCGCTGGTCGGAGCGTTGACCAAAGATCCGGGGGTCACGGTCATGAGCGGGGTGCGGGTCGAGGGCGTCCGCCGCTCCGGCAGCGGTGCGGAAATCGACCTGGGTACGAGGGGCACGCTGCGCGGCGACGCGTGTGTGGTCGCGGCAGGCGCCTGGAGCCCCGAACTGGTGCCCACGGGCGAGCGGGCGCAGTTCCCCGTCCGTGGGCAGGCGGCGGAGCTAAGGGTGCCAGGCAGCCGGGCCTACTCCCTCCGACACCACATCTATTCGAAGATCCCCGTCGAGGGAGAAACCGTCTCGTCGTACGTGGTGCCACGCAGCGACGGGCGCGTGGTGGTCGGAGTGACGTACGACGAGGACCGCTGGGACGAGGCTCCGGAAGAGCAGGCGACCCGAAGCCTGCTGGATGCCCTGCACATCATGGTGCCGAGTTCTGACCGCTGGGCTCTTCTGAGGTCCTGGGCGGGAGTCCGACCGGGCACCGCTGACGGCTACCCCCTCATCGGACCGATCGATGAGGACGGCCGTGTCGTCCTCGCCACTGGACACTTCGGCGTCGGTATCACCTTGGCGCCGGTAACCGGAGCTCTGGTGACCGCACTCCTCTCGAGGACCCGTGTGAGCGAGAGTCACCTCGCGGCCCTACGCATGATGAACCCTAGGCGCTTCATGTAGGCCAGGAAACTGAGGGAGAGCGTGATCGGTAGAGCGAAGCGCATATGGCGCAGTGCCGGTATGCGCTGGGGACTGCTGGCCGTTCTGGTGCTGGTGCTGATGATGCCACTCTGGGGACTGCAGCCCTACGGAAAGCAGTTCGACTACAAAGCGGCCGGTACCTGGGGGGACTGGGTGAGCGGTCTGGGCCAGTTCGCGGCCGTGGCGACGGCGATCGGCGTGGTCTTCCGCTCGGAGCACAGGGACCGCGAGCGACAGCAAACCTCCGTCGCGGCGTGGATGAATGTGCTGTCCGATGTCAACGAACCCTACTGGGCCGTGCAGATCGAAAACTCGGCCTCGCTCCCCGTCTTCCGCTGGCGAATTGACAGCCCCGACGGCGCCGTGCATCTGTGCCATGAGGAACTCGGCCCCATCACACCGGGAAGGACGGACTACGAGGTAGCGGTACCGGCTCAGGCAGACCAGTCACACGCGCTTCCGCTGAAGATGACGTTCGTGGACAGTGGCGGGCAGCTCTGGAGCCGATCCGAAATGGGCGGCATCAGCAAGGTGCGCGGCCCCATCACGTGGCACCAGACCGGCACTAGTAGTTAGGCACGAGGTGAGATGGCGGCAGGAGACAACGCGAGTGATCAGCGAGGCATGTCGGTTCGGCGTGTTCATCCTCAGGCATTCCGTGGTTCCCCCGAGCGGTCCTCCTCTGAGAGCACGGAAGGCCGTACGCCTGTCCCGCAGGGGCGGTCTTCCGAGCGGGTTCCGGAACTGTCCCATTATCTGGGGGCCATCCGGGCGCTTCCAGACCTCGCCCCCGAGGGATCCGAGACAGGAGTCCTGCCGGACCGGCCCCTGGAATCGGTATGGATGCCCCGGGAGGCGCGGGAGATCGTCTGCCTGTCCAGAAGCCTTCCTCCTGATGACGAGGATGCTCCCGGCTTGCCACTCGACGGGTTGATCCTGAACGGCACTAGCCGGTCACTCGTCCTGATCGGGCCACCCTGTTCAGGACGTACATCGGTCTGTGTCCACTACGCCTCTGAACTGGCGAAGCGCTTACTCGCCGGTGAGGCCGACGGCCCCGTGCCCTTGCTGTTCGACGCGTTGGACGTTCCGGCACAGGACAACTTCGTGTCCATAGCCGAAGCGATCGTCCAGGCCGCCGTGGCACGTGCCGAGATAGGCGGCTACGGCGAAACCGCCAGATCCGCCCTTCAGAACTCGCTCGACAACGCCTTCCTCTTCGTGGACGGGGTCGAGGACGTCCCCACGAACGGTCATCGAAGCTCAGGTAATTGGTCCTGCAAGACCATATTGTCGACGGTGGCGCAACTCCAGGTCCACTACCCGAACCTGCGGATCCTCATGACGATCTCTGATTCCACCTGGTTCTCGAACGACTGCGCGCGGTCACGTCAGGTCCAGGTCTACACCCTGCGTCCGCCGCGGCATCAGGATGTCGAGACGTACATCAACACCTGGTTCGGTGGCTGATGCCGAGACGTGACGGAGACCTCGCCCGACAACTCATCGCGGCTGTCCGTGCGGACAGCGCGCTGGCGTCCGCCGCCCGAGTTCCCTACCTCCTGCATCTCCTGGTCGTATCGGTGGAGCAGAACCGTGAGATCCCCACGTCGATCGGTCACTTCTGCCGGCTGGCCGCGGACGAATTCCTGCGTAAGCGCCCTCGGCGTCGGCCAGGAGAATCGCAGAACACGTGCCTACTGCGGGCCGAATACGACTCCGAGATACAGCGGATCATGGAGGAGATCGGCTTCGAGGTCGTTTCGCTGCGAGCCGTCGACCCACTGGCCAATGCGATACCGGCATCCGCCACGCAAGCGCCCATCGTGCGCGCCCTGGGGGGTGACGACCAGTTCTACGACGCGTATCCGGCCGTGGCCGACTACGTCGGTTTCCTTCGGCGTGGCCACGGCATCCTGGCTGTGGACGGCTCCGCTCGGCTCTCCTTCCGGGAGAGCCTGTTTCGTGACTACTTCGCCGGCTGCGCGATGGCGCACAGAAGCTCACAGACAATTGTGGAGTCCTGCCGGAGCGTCGTCTGGCACGCACCGTTGAAGTACTGGGCCAGTGCCCAGTCGACCTTCGAGGGGTACCGCCTGGTCACGGCCGTCACCGCGGAGCTGGTGAGCGCGGCCGAAGACGACGCGGCCTGCGCCCTCACCTATCAGATCCTCGCCGGTGAACTGATGGCTGCCCTCCGGGTGGCCATGCCGGACGTCCCTGCCACGGGTCTCAGCCGCGGTCTGCATCGCACCGTATCGGCTGCCCTGACCGCCGCATCAACGGACCGGGCGATCCCGCTCGACAAACGCGCCAAGTCAGCGACGCTCTACGCACAGCTCAACCCGGTCACCTGGGAGGAAAGCTCACGCGCCCTAGTGGCGGAAAGCATGTGCATGTCTGGCGGGACATTTCCAGTGGGCAGCGTCAGTCCGTTGGACTCAGAGGACGAAAAATATCGACTCATCGACTGGCATCCACAGCGGAATGAGGAGATCCCGTCCTTCCGGATCGCGAAGTTCCCGGTGACCAACAGGGAATACGCGGAGTTCATCCTCTCCGGCGGCTACCGTGACCTCGACTGCTGGCCCGAGGGGCCGGCCCGGTTGTGGGCGATGCAGGATCCCGCGTTCATCGATGGCCCCGAGGGCCCACGCATCGGATCGACCGCCTCCCAGCGCCTGCATCTCCGGAAGGAAATGCGAGAGGGCATCGTGGATGAGAACGCGTTGCAGGACTATGTCGACCAACTCCTGCTCCGCGAGGTACCGCTCTACTGGTGGGACCCCAGGTACAACCAACCGACCCAGCCGGTAGTCGGCGTCAACTGGTGGGAGGCGCTGGCCTACTGCCGGTGGCTGACGAAGAGGTTGCGGGAGAACGGTTCCCTGGACGACCGTGGTTTCGTGGACATCCCGTCGGAGTTCGAGTGGGAGCGTGCCTGTCTGCGCGGTCCGGTCTCGCAGCCCTATCCGTGGGGGGAGGCCTGGGAGGACGACATGGCCCATGTCCGGACCGAAGTGAACTGGATTCAGCAGTCAGTGCCCGTGGGGATCTTTCCATGGGCGACCTGGGAGGGCGGACCACAAGACATGGTGGGTAATGTCTGGGAATGGACTAAATCCCTGGCCTGGTCGTACTCGGACGCCCGTCCCGGGCGCGAGGATATCTCGGACCAGGGTGACAGGACTGTCCGCGGAGGATCGTGGTTCTCACGTGAGATGAATGCACGAAAGATCCAGTTCAGGTCCTATGACCCGCCGCAGAACGCCTATGTGGACCTTGGCTTCCGTGTTGCCTACTACACCATGTAGGGGGTTCGGGAATGGGAAATGCCCATGCGCCGGCCGCGTCGCCCGTCCCCTCGCGTGTGGAGGACCGGCCCGACCTCTACGACTGGACCTACCAGGGGTACAACGAGGACCTAGGGTACTGGCGGTCCGTGGTGGGTACCGGCCCGGTGCTGGAGCTGGGAGCGGGTAGCGGGAGAATCAGCGTGCCGCTGTCGGCCGCCGGCGTCGACGTGATCGCGTTGGACCATTCGGCCGACATGCTGCACGCGCTCGGGAAGAGGTCGGTGGCGGAGGGCGTCGTGGTGCGGCAGCTATGCGCCAGGATGCAGTACCTCCCCCTCCGAACGGCCTCCCTGACCTCGGTCATCTGCCCCTTCGGGTCCGTCAACTACCTTCTGGATCAGGAGGACTGGCTCCGACTCTTCGCCGAGGTGCGGCGTGTCCTCCGCCCCGGCGGGGTCTTCGCCTTCGAAGCCCTTGCCTGGGCCACGTTCGGTGATTGGCTCCATGGGGCTGAGGAGCGCGTCGTCAAACAGGATCGGACGAACGAGCGGGTGGTCACTCTCACCTGTCGTTACGCGTTCGACTCCGCGACACAGCTAGCCCGTCAGGTCCGAACGTACACGGTGAAGGACCGGGCCGGTGAAGTGGAGCACCAGGTGCTGTGGGTGAACCGTTACGCCATGGCGGGAGAGATCAGGGCGATGCTGCGGTACGCAGGATTGATGATCGCGGACGAGGCCGGCGACTACAACGGCGGCCGATACCGGCATGACTCAGAGTTCTATCTCGTGAGGTGCCGGGCAGGCCGCTGACCGTTCTATCGGCGGTGCGGCACGGCAGGAAAGCAGGAGTTCGCTGGTGAAAGACGAACCGGTGCATCACGGCGAGGCCGACGACGAAGAACTGCGTCTGCGGCGTGAACTGGCGGCTGTCTACCGTTTGGTCGCCCACTTCGGGATGACGGATTTGATATTCACGCACATCTCTCTTCGTCTGCCAGGGCCCGGCCACCACATCCTGATCAATCCGTACGGGTTTCTCTTCGAGGAGATCACCGCCTCCAGCCTCGTCCGAATCGGTCTCGATGGGCAGCCCCTCGACGCGGCGGGGCCCCCGGTGAACCCCGCCGGTTTCGTCATTCACAGTGCCATCCACCGGGCACGCCCCGACGCCCACTGTGTACTCCACACCCACACCGAATGGGGTTGTGCGGTCGCAGCCCAGAGGGACGGTCTGCGGCCTGTCAACCAGATATCGATGGAGTTCCATGGGCGCGTCGCCTACCACGACTACGAGGGGGTGTCACTGAATCCCGACGAACAGGAGAGACTGGTGGAAGATCTGGGCCCGCACCCCGTCATGATCCTGCGCAACCACGGGCTGCTGAGCGTCGGGAGTTCGGCGGCTCAGGCATTTCTGCGTATGTACTACCTGGAGAAGGCCTGCCGGATCCAGATCCTGGCGCAGTCGGGCGGTGCACAACTGGTCGTTCCGGGTGACGTGGTGTGCGAGTATGCCGCCCGGCAGCTCAACGTCGAAACAGAGGACCCAGGCCTGCAGGACGCTCTGGCGTACGACTTGGTGTGGGCCGCTCTGCTGAGGCTCCTCGACAGAGTCGCCCCGGACTACTGGATCTGATCAGGGCTCCGTCGCGACGGCTCCTGTACCGACCAGGAACACGAAGCACCGCACGCCGGTGCCGTGTGCGACCGGTCCCGACCGCCGCAACTCCGTGCCGCCTGTGGCTCGCCGCCCCTCCGCGCCGTCGGCCTGGCACCGGTACCACCAGGGGCGGGGGCGCGGGCGCGGGCCGCGGGCCGCGGGGAGGACGTCGCGCAGGGTGCCGGGCGGTTACGCGGAATCGGCCTTTCGGGGGCTGTCATGGACCGCATGATCCCGAGTGGACATGCTTGTGGCCAGTGTTTTCCGGCACTCCGCCCCACGGAAGGACTCGGTCATGCCCGCCTGGAACGCCGAATCCCCGACCAGACCGGCCGCACCGCCGTCGTCACCGGTGCCAACAGCGGCCTCGGGTATGTCACCGCGCGGGAGCTGGCGCGGCGGGGGGGGCCGGGGTGGTGCTCGCCTGCCGGAGCAAGGTGCGTGGCAACGCGGCGGCCGACCGGCTCGTGGCCGAGGTGCCGCGGGCGCACGCCGAGTTCGTACGGCTGGACCTCGGCGACCTCACGTCTGTGCGGGAGTTCACGGACCGGCTGCCGTACGACCGTGTCGACCCGCCCGTCAACAACGCCGGCGTGATGGCGCTCCCGTACGGGACGACAGCCGACGGCTTCGAGACCCAGTTCGGCGTCAACCACCTGGGCTATTTCGCCCTCACTGGCCTGCTGCTTCCCGCGCTGCTCGCCACGCCCGGCGCCCGGATCGTGACCGTGCCCAGCTTGATGCACGCACTGGCCAACATCGGCCCCTCGGACCTGAACGGCTCACGCCG
>NZ_JAJONF010000080.1 GCF_021462265.1 Streptomyces shenzhenensis
GTCGCCGCGCTCGCCCGGGCACATGTCACCGGCACCACCCCCACCTGGACCACCCACGCCCCGAAGCGCCGTGTGTCCCTGCCCACCTACCCCTTCCAGCACCAGCGCTACTGGCTGGAGCGCACTCCGGCCGCCGCCGCGCAGCCCGGGGTCGACGGGCGTGATCATCCGCTGCTGAGTGCGGCGGTGCCGTTGGCGGGTGCGGGGGTGGTGTTCACGGGTGCGCTCGGTGTGGGAACTCCCTCGTGGTCGCGCGATCACGCGGTCGCGGGGACGGTGCTGCTGCCGGGTACCGCGTTCGTGGAGATGGTGGTGCGGGCCGGTGACGAGGTCGGCTGCGGCTCGGTCGAAGAGCTGACGCTGCGTGCGCCGCTCGCGCTCGCCGGGCCGGTGACCGTGCAGGTCGCGGTGGGCGAGGCGGGTGCGGAGGGACGTCGTCCGGTGACGGTCCACTCCCGGCCGCGTCCGGGCGGTTCGGTGGCGGAGTGGACGCTGCACGCCGAGGGCGTGCTGGCCGAGGGCGAGGGCGACCTCGGCAGCGCGCCCGCCGGTCTCGGCGCCTGGCCGCCTCCCGGTGCCCATGCCGTGCCCGTCGGCGGGGTGTACGGGGAACTCGCCGCCCGGGGATACGACTACGGCCCCGCTTTCCAGGGCGTCCGTGCGCTGTGGCGCCGTGGTGACGAGGTCTTCGCCGAGGTCGGGTTGCCCGCGGAGGCGGGCCCGGCCGAAGGGTTCCTGGTGCATCCGGCGCTGCTGGACTCCGCCCTGCACGCCGTGGCCGCCACGGGGCTGCTGCCCCAAGGAGCGGGCATTCGGCTGCCGTTCGCCTGGTCCGGGGTGCGGGTGCACGCCACGGGCGCGGGGGTGCTGCGGGTCCTGGTGCGTCGTACGGGGGCGGACTCGGTGGAGCTGACCGCCGTGGACGGTGCCGGGGCGCCCGTGGTGTCGGTGGCGTCGCTGGTGCTGCTTCCGGTGGCCGGGGAGACGCTGCGCGCGGGTTCGCGGTCCGGGTCGCTGCTTGCCGTGCGGTGGGAGGAAGCCGGTGCGGTGGGCGGGTCCGGGGCGGCGGAGTGGGGTGCGGTGCTGGACACGGCGCGGGGCTCCGTGCCGGACGGCGGCCGCTCCCCCGTGCTGCTGGATCTAGGCTCCCCCGGGGCCGTGGAGATGGAGGACGCGGTCCTGACCGCGCTGGAGGCCGTGCAGCGGTTCGTGGCGGATCCCGCGCTTCGGGACCGGGTGCTGGTGGTGCGGACCCGGGGCGCGGTCTCGGTGGGCGAGGGCGACCGGGTGACCGACCCGGGCGCGGCCGCCGTCTGGGGGCTGGTGCGGTCGGCGCAGAGTGAGCATCCCGGCCGGTTCGTGCTGGTCGACGCGGATGCCGAGGTCACTCCCGAGGTGGTCGGGGAGGAACCCCAACTCGCGCTGCGGGACGGGGTGGTGTACGTACCGCGGCTGGTACGGCAGCCCCGTGCCGACGACGTGGCGGCGCCGTCCTTCGACGCCGCCCGTACCGTGCTGATCACGGGCGGCACGGGGAGCCTGGGGGCGCTGGTGGCCCGGCATCTCGTCACCGTGCACGGGGTGCGGCGGCTGATGCTGCTCAGCCGGTCCGGCGCGCGGGCGGCCGGGGTGGCCGAGCTGGTCGGCGAGCTGGCCGGGTCGGGTGCCGTGGCCGAGGTGCGGTCCTGTGATCTCGGGGACCGGGAGGCGCTGGCGCGGGTCGTGGCGGACATCCAGGAGTCGGGGCATCCGCTGGGGGCCGTGGTGCATGCGGCGGGTGTCCTGGAGGACGCCACCGTGGCGGGGCTGAGCGCCGAGGCGGTGACGGCCGTGCTGCGGCCCAAGGCCCGGGCCGCCCTGCATCTGCATGAGTTGACCGCCGAGGCGGAGCTGTCGGCGTTCGTGCTGTTCTCGTCCGTGGCCGGCGTGCTGGGCAACCCGGGGCAGGCCAACTACGCGGCCGCCAACGCCTGCCTGGACGCTCTGGCCGCCCACCGGGCCCAACTCGGATTGCCCGGCCTGTCGTTGGCGTGGGGACTGTGGGAGCGGCCGTCCGGGATGACGGGGCATCTGGACGAACGGGACCTGGCCCGGATGCGACGGGCCGGCGTGCTGCCGCTGTCGGCCGAGGAGGGGCTGGCCCTGCTGGACGCCGGTCTCGCCGAGGCGGCCCGGGCCGGTGGCCCGGCCGCCCTGGTGCCGGCGCGGCTCGACGCGGGGGCGCTGGGGCGGGACGGGCGTCCGGTGCCGCCGCTGCTGTCGCGGCTCGCGCCACGGACCGTACGGCGGGCGGCCGCGCAGGCCGCGCCCTCGGCCGGGGCGGGCGGGTTCACGGCGCGGCTGGCCGGGTTGTCCGGCGACGAGCGGGAGCGGTTGCTGCTGGGCGTGGTGCGTGACGAGACGGCGCTGGTGCTCGGGCACGCGAGCGGTGAACGGCTCGGTGCGTCCGACGAGTTCCGGAAGCTGGGCCTGGACTCACTGATGGCGGTGGAGGTGCGCAACCGGCTGGCCACGGTCACCGGTGTCGCCCTGCCGTCCACGGTGGTCTTCGACCATCCCACGCCCCGGGCGCTGGCCCGCTTCCTGGACGGGCGGCTGTCCGGCGCGGACGCGGTGCCGGCCGGTACGGAGGGCGTCGCGGCGGTGCGGGGTGACGACGAGCCGGTCGCGATCATCGGCATGGCCTGCCGTTACCCGGGCGGGGTGAACGGGCCCGCCGACCTGTGGCGGCTGGTGCTGGAGGAACGGGACGCGGTGGGCCGGTTCCCGGCGGACCGGGGCTGGGATCTGGCCGCCCTGTTCGACACGACGTCGGGCGTCCACGGCACCAGCGCCACCCGCGACGGCGGGTTCCTCGACGACGCCGCCGGCTTCGACCCCGCGCTGTTCGGGATCTCGCCGCGCGAGGCGCTGGCCATGGATCCGCAGCAACGGCTGCTTCTGGAGGTGTCCTGGGAGGCGCTGGAGCACGCGGGGATCCCGGCCGAGGCCGTGCACGGCTCGCGCACCGGGGTGTTCGCCGGGCTGATGTACCACGACTACGGCAGCCGTACGGCCGAGGTGCCGGAGGGCGTGGAGGGGTATCTGCTGACGGGCGGGGCGGGCAGTGTCGCCTCGGGCCGGATCGCGTACGCGCTCGGGCTGCACGGGCCGGCGCTGACGGTGGACACGGCGTGCTCCTCGTCGCTGGTGGCGCTGCACCTGGCCGCGCAGTCGCTGCGGCGCGGGGAGTCCGATCTAGCGCTGGCCGGCGGGGTCACGGTGATGGTCACACCGGACACCTTCGTGGAGTTCTCCCGGCAGGGCGGACTGGCCGCGGACGGCCGCTGCAAGTCCTTCTCCGAGGACGCCGACGGCACCGGCTGGTCGGAGGGAGTGGGCATGCTGCTGGTGGAGCGGCTGTCGGACGCCCGGCGCAACGGGCACCGGGTGCTGGCCGTGCTCCGCGGCAGCGCCGTCAACCAGGACGGCGCCTCCAACGGTCTGACCGCGCCGAACGGTGCCGCCCAGCAGCGTGTCATCCGGCAGGCGCTGGCCGCCGCCGGGCTCGCCCCGGCCGACGTCGACGCCGTCGAGGGCCACGGCACCGGCACCGTGCTGGGCGACCCGATCGAGGCGGGTGCCCTTCTGGAGACCTACGGCAGGCAGCGGCCGGCCGAACGGCCGCTGTACCTGGGGTCGGTCAAGTCCAACCTCGGGCACACCCAGGCCGCCGCCGGAGTCGCCGGCGTGATCAAGACCGTCATGGCCATGAACGAGGGGGTGCTGCCGCGCAGCCTGCACGCGGACACGCCCTCGTCGCACGTGGAGTGGGTGTCGGGCGGGGTGGCGCTGCTGGCGCGGACGCGGGCCTGGCCCGAGGTGGGCCGGCCGCGGCGGGCCGCCGTGTCGTCCTTCGGGATCAGCGGGACGAACGCCCACGTGATCCTGGAGCAGGCGCCGTCGGGGCCCGAGCCCGCGGAGCGCGGTCCGGATCCCGCCGTCGTACCGTTGCTGCTGTCGGCGGCCGACGAGGAGGGGCTGCGCGCGCAGGCCGCGCGCATCGCCCAGACGGTGGCGGCCGACGGTACCGAACTTGTCCACGTGGCCTGGTCGTTGGCGACCACGCGCAGCGCGCTGCCCTGGCGGGCCGCGGTGGTCGCCGACGGGCGGGAGCAGGCCGGGGAGCGGCTGCGGGCGCTGGCGGAGGGGCGGTCGGCCGCCGGGGTGCTGACGGGCCGGGCGGGTGAGGAGGGCCGGCTGGCGGTGGTCTTCAGCGGGCAGGGCAGCCAGCGGCTCGGCATGGGCCGTGAACTGTACGCGGCCCAGCCGGTGTTCGCCGCCGCCTTCGACGAGGTGTGCGCGCACTTCGCGCCCCACCTCGAAGCGCCCCTGGGCGATGTCGTGTTCGGTTCGGACGCGGATCTGCTGGACCGGACCGACCACGCCCAGGCGGCGCTGTTCGCCGTGGAGGTGGCGCTGTACCGGCTGCTCGAACACTGGGGTGTGACGCCCGACCTGCTGATCGGGCACTCCATCGGTGAGTTCGCGGCGGCCTTCGTGTCCGGGGTGTGGTCCCTCGCCGACGCCTGTGCGCTGGTGGCCGCGCGGGGGCGGCTGATGCGGGGCGTGTCCGCGGACGGGGCGATGGCCGCGGTGGAGGCGACGGAGGCCGAGGTCGTGGCCGAACTCGCCGGGTACGGCGGGCGGGTGGGCGTGGCGGCGGTCAACGGGCCGTCGGCCGTGGTGGTCTCGGGTGACCGGGAGGCCGTGGCGGAGGTCGCGGAGCGGCTGCGGGAACGTGGCCGGCGGGTACGGCGGCTGCGGGTCAGCCACGCCTTCCACTCCGCGCACATGGACGCGATGCTGGCCGGCTTCGCCGAGGTCCTGGCCCAGGTCGGCTTCCGTCCCCCGGCGCTGCCGGTCGTCTCCAACGTCACCGGTGCCCTGGCCGCCGCCGAGGAGCTGTGCTCGCCCGCCTACTGGGTGCGGCATGTCCGGGAGACGGTCCGCTTCGCCGACGGTGTCCGCACGCTGCACGCGGCGGGCGCGACGGCGTATCTGGAGCTGGGGCCCGCGGGGGTGCTGGCCGGAGCGGTCCGGGACAGTGTGCCGGCGGAGGCGTCCCCCGCGGTCTTCGCGGCGCTGCGCGCGGACCGGCCCGAGGCGCCGGCCTTCGTGACGGCGCTGGCGGCCCTGCACCTGTCGGGGCTGACGGTGGACTGGTCGAGGGCGTTCCAGGGCAGTGGCGCACGTGTCGTGGAGCTGCCCACCTATCCCTTCCGGCACCGGCGCTACTGGCTCGACACGCCGGCGCCGAGGGCGGCGTCGATGACCCACTTCGCCGACGCGGTCCGCGAGCTGGGCCTGAGCGAGGAGCAGACGCGGGCGCTGGACGCCCTGCTGACCGCGCCGGACCGTGCGAACCGCCTGCGGCGCCTGACCCATCGGGTGGAGTGGCGGCCGGTGGCCGGCGGCGGGGCACGCCTGCGCGGCCGGTGGCGGGTGATGCTGCCGCCCGGCACCGATCCGGCGGACGGGCGGGTGACGGCTCTGCTCGGCGCGCTGGAGAGGGCCGGTGCCCAGGCCGTGGTGGACGTGGCCGATGACGCCGGCCAGGCCGTGGCCGACGCCGGTGACTTCGCGGGGGCCGTGGCCGTGGCCGCGCTCGCCGCCGACCCCGGGCTGTTCGCGCTGGAGGCCGCCCGGGGTGTCGCGGACGTCCCGCTGTGGTTCCTGACCGAGGGCGCCGTCGCCGCCGGACCGGAGGGTTCGGTGCGGGAGGTGGGGCAGGCCGCGGTGTGGGGTCTCGGTCAGGTGGTGTCGCTCGAACTGCCCGCTGTCTGGGGCGGGTTGGCCGATGTGGGCGGCTTCGGCGAGCTCGATCTCGACGCGCTGTGCGCCGTGCTGGCCGACGGTGGCCGGCCCGGCCGTGAGGACCAGGTCGCGGTGCGCGCCGGGCGGGTCCTGGGCCGCCGTGTCGTACCCGGCGCGGAGCCGGCGGCCCCCGTACCTCCCGCACGTCCCTGGCGCCCCGCCGGCACGGTGCTCGTCACGGGCGGCACCGGGGCGCTCGGCGCCCGGGTGGCCCGCTGGCTCGCCGGGAACGGCGCCCGGCGGATCGTCCTGACCAGCCGCCGGGGCGAGGCCGCCCCGGGGGCGGCCGACCTGGTGGCGGTACTGCGTGAGCACGGCGCCGAGGTGACCGTGGAGGCCTGTGACACCGCCGACCGGGCCGCGGTCGCCGACGTGCTGACCCGCCATCGCCCGGACGGCGTCTTCCACACCGCCGGTGTCTTCGAGGCGAGTCCGGTGGCCGGGTTGTCGGGCGAAGGATGGTCCACGGTGCTGGCGGGCAAGGCCGCCGGAGCGCGGCACCTGGACGAGCTGAGCCGGGAACTCGGACTGGAACTGGACGCGTTCGTGCTGTTCTCGTCGATCGCCGGGGTGTGGGGCAGCACCGGGCAGGCCGCCTACGCCGCCGGCAACGCGATGCTGGACGCCCTCGCCGAGCGGCGGAGCGCCGACGGGCTGCCCGCGACCAGTGTCGCGTGGGGGCCCTGGGCGGGGGCCGGGATGGCCGCCGACGACACGCTGGCCGGCCTGCTGCGCGCCAGCGGGCTGCGGCCCCTGGATCCGGCCGACGCGCTGACCGCGCTGGGGCAGGCGCTGGGGTCGGGTGAGGCCTGCCGGGTGGTCGCCGACGTGGACTGGGACCGGCTCACGGCGGTTTTCGCCGCCGTACGGCCCGGCCCGCTGTTCGCGCTGACAGCACCGCGGAGCGAGGAGACCGGCGAAAGCGCGGAGAGCGGGGAGACGGCCGGCGGCCTTGCCCGGCGGCTGGCGGAACTGCCGCCCGTCGAGCGGGAGCGGGCGGTGCTCGCGCTGGTGCGGGACGAGGTCGCGGCGGCGCTCGGGCACGACCCGGCGCACGATCTCGATGTCACCCGGACCTTCAAGAGCCTGGGCCTGGACTCGATGACCGCCGTGGAGGTGCGGGGGCGGCTCGTGGCGGCGACCGGACTGGCGCTGCCCGCCACGGTCGTCTTCGACCACCCCACCCCGCGCGAGCTGGCCGCCGCGGTCCATGACCGGCTCGCCGGCGTGCAGCGGGGGCACGAGACGACGCCGGTCCGGCCGGCGGACGAACCGGTGGCCGTCGTCGGCATGGCCTGCCGGTATCCCGGCGGCACGGTCAGCCCCGAGGACCTGTGGCGGCTGGTCGCCGAGGAACGGGACGCCGTCACCGACTTCCCCGCCGACCGGGGCTGGGACCTGGCCGCCCTCTACGACCCGGACCCGGCCGCGACGGGGACGTCGTACTCGCGCGAAGGCGGTTTCCTCGACGACATCGCCGGTTTCGACGCGGGCCTGTTCGCGATCTCGCCCCGTGAGGCGCTGGCCATGGACCCGCATCAGCGGCTGCTGCTGGAGACGACCTGGGAGGCGTTCGAGCGGGCCGGGATCCCGCCGACCTCGCTGCGCGGCAGCAACACGGGGGTGTTCGTCGGCGCGGGCGAGCAGGACTACGCGGGCGGGGTGTCCGACGCTCCCGAGGGGGTCGCCAACCATCTGCTGCTCGGGCACACCGCCAGTGTGCTGTCCGGCCGGGTCGCCTATGTCTTCGGTCTCGAAGGGCCGACGCTCACGCTCGACACCGCCTGCTCGGCGGGCCTGGTCGCGCTGCATCTCGCGGTGCGGGCGCTGCGCGGCGGGGAGTGCGACCTGGCGGTGGCGGGCGGTGCGACGGTGATGTCGACACCGGGCGGCTTCGTGGAGTTCAGCCGGCAGCAAGTGCTCGGGCGGACCGGGCGCTGCCGTTCGTACTCGCAGGACGCGGACGGTTCCGCGTTCTCCGAGGGCATCGGCACCCTGGTCGTGGAGCGGCTGTCGGACGCGCGGCGCAACAGGCATCCGGTGCTCGCCGTCATCCGGGGCACGGCGGTCAACCAGGACGGCGCCTCCAACGGGCTCAGCGCGCCCAACGGCCGGTCGCAGCAGCGGGTGATCCGGCAGGCCCTGGCCGACGCCGGGCTGACGCCGGCCGACGTCGACGCCGTCGAGGGCCACGGCACCGGCACCCCGCTCGGCGACCCCATCGAGGCGGAGGCGCTGCTCGCCACCTACGGTCAGGACCGTCCCGCCGAACGACCGCTCTACCTGGGCTCGTTGAAGTCGAACATCGGGCACACCCAGGCCGCGTCGGGCATCGCGGGCGTCATCAAGACGGTGCAGGCCCTGCGGCACGGTGTGCTGCCCCGCACCCTGCATCTGGCCGAGCCCTCCGCGCACGTCGACTGGTCCTCGGGCGGGGTCGAACTGCTCGCCGGGACGCGGGAGTGGCCGCAGGTGGGGCGGGCCCGGCGGGCGGCCGTGTCGGCGTTCGGGATCAGCGGGACGAACGCGCATGTGATCCTGGAGCAGGCGGAGGAGCTCCCGGTGGCGCCCCCGGCCGCTCCGGCCGGTGCCGTCGCGCTCGCCGCCGGTCCCGCCGTACTCCCGCTGTCCGCGGCCACCGCGGCCGCGCTGCGCGATCAGGCCCGGCGGCTCCACGACTTCCTCGCCGACCACCCCGAACCTGAACTGCCGGTGGTGGGGCGGGCGTTGGCGACCGCGCGGGTGACCGAGCTGGAGCACCGGGCGGCCGTGGTCGCGAGCGGCCGGGACGAGGCCCTGGCCGCGCTGGCCGCCCTGGCCGACGGCGGGGCACACGCCCAGCTGGTCACCGGGGCGGCGGCGCCGGGCGCCGGGCCGGTACTGGTCTTCCCGGGCCAGGGCTCGCAGTGGCCGGGCATGGCGGTCGAACTTCTGGACAGCTCACCGGCATTTAGTCAGGCCCTGGCCGAATGCGACGCGGCGCTGGGCGAGTTCGTCGACTGGTCGGTCCTCGACGTGCTGTACGACCGTCCGGGCGCGCCGTCGATGGAGCGGCTCGACGTGGTGCAGCCGCTGCTGTTCGCGGTGATGGTGGCGCTGGCCCGGACCTGGGAGGCGGCCGGGGTGGTGCCGGCGGCGGTCGTGGGGCACTCGCAGGGCGAGGTGGCCGCGGCCTGTGTCGCGGGCGCCCTGTCCCTGCCGGACGCGGCCCGGATCATCTGCCTGCGCAGCAGGACCATGCAGGAGGAGCTGTCCGGGCTCGGCGCGATGGCGTCGGTGGCCGCGCCACGGGAGTCGGTCGCGGCACGGCTGGCGCGCTGGGGCGACCGGCTGAGTGTGGCGGCGGTCAACGGGCCCGCCTCGGTGGTGGTGTCGGGCGAGGCGGCCGCGGTCGGCGAGTTCCTGGCGGACGCGGAGGAGGCGGGGCTGCGGGCCCGGCGGGTGAAGGGGGCGATCGCGGCCGGGCACTCCGCGCAGGTGGAGCTGGTGCGCGAGCGCGTCCTCGCGGAACTGGCCCCGGTCGCGCCGAGGGCGGGCTCGGTGCCGATCGTGTCCACGGTCACCGGGGCCGTGGCCGACGGCTCCGGGATGGACGCCGGCTACTGGTACGACAACATGCGTGAACCCGTCCGTTTCGACGCGGCCGTAAGGGAGTTGGCGGCCCGCGGGCACCGGGTGTTCCTGGAGGTCAGCCCGCACCCGGTGCTGCTGACCGGGCTTCAGGAGACTCTGGAGGACACGGCTGCTTCGGCGGTCGCGCTGGGGACGCTGCGCCGGGACGAGGGCGGGCCGCGCCGGCTCGCCGCCTCGCTGGGGGCGGCCTACGTCGCCGGGGTGCCGGTGGACTGGCCGCGCGCGCTGTACGCGCAGGTCCCGTCCGGCCCCGTCGACCTGCCGACGTACGCCTTCCAGCGGCAGCGCTACTGGCTGGACGCGCCGCGCCAGTCGGCCTACTTCGCCACCGCGGCGGCCGTACCGGCGCCGGTCACGGACGACGACTCGGCCCAGCGGCGCTTCTGGGACGCCGTGGAGAACGGCGACGTCGACGCGCTCGTAGGCGAACTGCCGCTGGTGAACGGACAGTTGACTTCACTTCAGGATGTGCTGCCGGCCCTCGCCGACTGGCGGCACCGGTCCCGGGAGGACGCGGCGCTGGACCGGTGGCGGCATCGGGTGGTGTGGGAGCCGGTCGCCACGCCCGCGCGGCCCGTGCTCACGGGGGACTGGCTGCTCCTCGTCCCGGACGACCCGGCGGCCGCACCGGTCGCCGCGCAGGTCGAGTCGGCGCTCGGGGCGCACGGGGCGCGGGTGACGCGGCTCGGTGTCCCGGCCGGGGCCGACCGTGCGACCGTCGCCGAAGCGCTGGACGGGCTGGACGAGTTCGCGGCGCCTGCCGGAGTGCTGACACTGACCGGTCTGCTCGACGGCGCCGCCGCCGGACATGACGCCGTGCCGCGCGCGCTGGCGGCCACACTCGCCGTCGACCAGGCCCTCGGTGACCTGGACCGGGCGGCACCGCTGTGGGTGCTCACCCGGGGCGCGGTCGCTGCGCAGCCGACGGACCAGGTGACCGCGCCGGAGCAGGCCATGGTGTGGGGGCTCGGAGCCACGGCCCGTCAGGAGCATCCCGAACGGTGGGGCGGGGTGATCGACCTGCCGGGGGACCTCGACCCGCGGGCGCTGACCCGGCTGGCGGCCGTGCTGTCCGGGGCCACCGGCGAGGACGAGGCGGCGATCCGGGCGTCGGCGGCCCTGACCCGGCGTCTGGTGCCGGCCCCGCAGCCGGAGCGGCCGGAGGGCTGGAAGCCGAACGGTACGGTGCTGGTGACCGGTGGCACGGGCGCGCTCGGCGGACACGTGGCCCGGCATCTGGCCGCCCTCGGGGCGCCCCATCTGCTGCTGACGGGACGGCGGGGCCCGCACGCGCCGGGGGCGCGGGAGCTGGCGGACGAACTCGCCGCGCTGGGCGCCCGGGTGACCGTCGCCGCCTGCGACCTGGGCGACCGGGCCGAGCTGGCGGAGCTGCTGCGCCAGGTACCCGCCGAGTATCCGCTGACCGCCGTGGTCCACACGGCGGCGGCCGTGGACGACGCGCTGTTGTCCTCCCTGACGCTTCCCCAGCTCCAGCGCTCGCTCCGGGTGAAGGCACGGGCGGCACGCAACCTCGACGAACTGACGCGGGACCTCCCGCTGGAGGCGTTCGTGCTGTTCTCGTCGTTCGCGGGCGTCACGGCGGACGCCGGGCAGGGCGGCTACGCGCCCGGCAACGCCTACCTCGACGCGCTCGCGCTGCACCGCCGGGCGCTCGGTCTGCCCGCGCTGTCCGTCGGCTGGGGACACTGGGCGGGCGGCAGCGGGCTGGAGGGCGGCGAGGTGATCGCGAACCGGCTGCACCGGTTCGCGATGGAGTCCATGGACCCGCGGCGGGCGGTCCGCGCGCTGGAGCGGGCGGTGGGTTCCGACAGCGGCCATCTGGTCGTCGCCGACGTGGACTTCACCCGCCTGAACGCCGATCCGGCCGGTGCCCGCGCGAACCGGCTGTTCCTGGGCCTGCCCGGCTACCGGGCGGCACTGCAGCCCGCCGCCGGGCAGGAGGAGGCCGGCACCGACCCGGCGGAGACCGGGACCGGCTTCCGGGACCGGGTCGCGGCCACCGCGCCGGCCGAACGCACGGCGGTGGTACTGGATCTGGTGCTGCGTCAGCTCGCCGCGGTGCTCGGGCACGCCGATCCGGACGAGATCTCACCCACCCGGCTTTTCCGGGAACTGGGCATCGACTCGCTCACGGCGGTGGAGTTCCGCAACCGGCTCGGCGCGGCCACCGGGCTGCGGCTGCCCGTCGGCGTCGTCTTCGACCATCCCACTCCGCAGGCGGTGGCGGCCCATGTCGTCACCGAACTGGACGTCGACGACGAAGCGTCCTCGGCGACCCCCTCGGCGGAAGACGAACTGGACCGTCTCGAGGCCGTGCTCGACCGCCTGGACGGCCCCGCGTCGGCCGCGGTCGCGGCCCGGCTGCGCACCCTGCTGACCCGGCTCCCGGACGCCCCGGCAGCCGACGGCGACGGCAACGGTGACGGTGCCGACCCGGGCGACGCCCTGGCGTCCGCGACGAGCGCCGAGGAGGTTCTCGGCTTCATCCAGGAACGGTTCGGCCGGTGACCGGCTCGCCCACACTCCCGACCCCGGCTCAGGCCCCAGCAGCACAGGAGACACGTGCAGTGACGAGCAGCGAGGTTCCCCCGCCCGGCGGCGACAAGGTCGTCGAGACCCTCAAGTGGATGGCACACGAACTCGACGCGGCCAAGCGGAAGCTGGCACAGCTGGAGGCCGGGCGGTCGGAACCGGTCGCGATCGTCGGCATGGGCTGCCGCTTCCCCGGGGACGCCGGCTCCCCCGAGGAGCTGTGGCGGCTGCTGGCCGAGGGCCGGGACGCGATCGGGCCGCTGCCCGCCGACCGGGGCTGGGACCTGGACGCGCTGTACGACCCGGACCCGGCCGCTCCCGGCACGGCCTACGTCCGGGAGGGCGGCTTCCTGGCCACGGCGGGCGACTTCGACGCGGGCTTCTTCGAGATCTCGCCCCGTGAGGCACTCGCCATGGACCCGCAGCAGCGGCTGCTGCTGGAGGTCGCCTGGGAGACGCTGGAGGACGCGGCGATCGCCCCCTCGGCGCTGCGCGGCAGCGGCACCGGCGTGTTCGTCGGCACCAACGGCCAGGACTACGTGCCGCCGATGATGGACGGCGTCGCCGAGCTCGGCGGCTATCTCGGCACCGGCTCCACCCAGAGCGTGCTGTCCGGCCGGCTCGCCTACGCGCTGGGCCTGGAGGGGCCCGCGGTCACCGTGGACACCGCGTGCTCGGCGTCCCTGGTGGCGCTGCACCAGGCCGTGCGGGCGCTGCGCGGCGGCGAGTGCGAGCTGGCGCTGGCGGGCGGTGCCACGGTGATGTCGAGCCCGTGGACGCTGGTGGAGTTCTCCCGGCAGCGGGGGCTGGCGCCGGACGGCCGCTGCAAGACGTTCTCGGACCGCGCCGACGGCACCGCGGTGTCGGAGGGTGTGGGTCTGCTGCTCCTGGAGCGCCTGTCGGACGCCCGCCGCAACGGGCACCGGATCCTCGCGGTGGTGCGGGGCTCGGCCGTCAACCAGGACGGCGCCTCCAACGGCCTGACCGCGCCGAGCGGCACGGCCCAGCAGCGGGTGATCCGGGCCGCGCTCAAGGACGCGGGCCTGGCCCCGGCCGACGTGGACGCCGTCGAGGCGCACGGCACCGGCACCCGGCTCGGCGACCCCATCGAGGTGGACGCGCTGCTCGCGACGTACGGCAGGGGCCGGGACGCCGGGCGGCCGCTGTGGCTCGGCTCGGTCAAGTCCAACCTCGGGCACACCCAGGCCGCCGCCGGAGTCGCCGGTGTCATCAAGACGGTGCTCGCGCTGCGCCACGGCGTCCTGCCCCGCACCCTGCACGCCGACCCGCCGACCGCCCACGTCGACTGGAGCACGTCCGGCGTCCGGCTGCTCCTCGACGAGCAGCGCTGGCCGCGCACGGACCGGCGGCGCCGGGCGGCGGTGTCGTCCTTCGGAATCAGCGGGACGAACGCGCACGTCCTGCTGGAGGAGGCCGAACCGGCGGAGGCCACCCGGTGGGCGGGGGCCGGCCGGCCGACGGCGGCCGGACGACCGACGGAGAAGGACCGGCCGACCGCGGACGGCCGACCGACGACGAACGACCGGCCGAGGGAGCAGGCCGGACCGACGGCTGGCGGCCCCCCGACGGCGGACGACCGACCGACGGCGGACGACCAGCCGGCGGAGACGGAGCGATCGACGGCGGGCGGCCGGCCGACGGACATGGGCGGACCGGCGGAGAAGGGCGGACCGGCGGCGGGCGGTCGGTCCGCGGAGGGCCGTGTCCTCTCCGCCGTTCCCGTCCTGCTCGACGCCCGTACCCCCGGTGCCCTGCGCGGCCAGGCGGCCCGGCTCGCCGACCACGTACGCGCCCACCCCGGGCTCCGCCCGCTCGACCTCGGCTGGTCGACGGCCACCACCAGGTCTCGCATGCGGCACCGCGCCCTCCTCGTCGCGGCCGACGCCGAGGAACTGCTCGCCGGACTGGGCGCCCTCGCCGAGAACACCCCCGGCGCGGGCGTCGTACGCGCCGAGACGGCCGAACAGCCCTCGCTCACCTTGCTGTTCACCGGTCAAGGCGCCCAGTACGAGGGCATGGCACAGCAGTTGTACGACGAGTTCCCGGTGTTCGCCGCCGCCCTCGACGAGGTCTGCGCGCACCTCGACCCGCTGCTCGAACGCCCGCTGCGGCCGGTCCTGTCCGGTGACGCGGCGGCCCTGGACCGGACGGCGTTCACCCAGCCCGCCCTGTTCGCCGTCGAGACGGCGCTGTTCCGGCTCGTGGAGTCCTGGGGGGTGGTGCCGGACCGGCTGGTCGGGCACTCCGTCGGGGAGCTGACCGCTGCGCACGTGGCCGGGGTGCTGTCGCTGCCGGACGCGTGCGCGCTGGTCGCGGCGCGCGGCCGGGTGATGGACCGGCTGCCGGCCGGCGGGGTGATGATCTCGGTGCGGGCGGCCGAGGCCGAGGTGGCCCCGCTGCTGACGCCCGGGGTGGGCATCGCGGCCGTCAACGGACCGCGGTCCGTGGTCCTGTCGGGCGCGGCCGAGGACACCGAGGCGGTGGCCCGCACGCTCGCGGAGCGCGGGCACAAGATCCGGCGGCTCCAGGTCAGCCATGCCTTCCACTCGGTCCTGATGGAGCCGGCCATGCCGGAGTTCCGCGAGGTGGCGGGCCGCGCCGGCTATCACGAGCCACGCATCCCGCTGGTCTCGGCGCTCACCGGCAGGCTGGTCGGGCCCGGCGAGGTCACCGATCCCGAGTACTGGGTACGGCACCTGCGCGAGCCGGTCCGTTTCCTGGACGCGGTGCGGGCCGCCGAGACGGACGGCGGGCGGGTCTTCCTGGAGCTGGGCCCCGACGGGGTGCTCGCGTCGATGGCGGCGGACTGCCTGGCCGACCGCTCGGCGGCGGTCCTCGCCCCGACCCTGCGCAAGGACCGCCCCGACACCCGCTCCCTGCTCCTCGGGCTGGGGCAGGTGCACACGGCCGGGGTGAGCGTCGACTGGGACGCGGTGTTCGCCGGCACGGGCGCGGCGCGCGTGCCGCTGCCGACGTACGCCTTCGAGCACCGCCGGTACTGGCTCGCGGCCGGCCGCTCCTTCGACGGCACGGCGGCGCCCGTGGAGCTCGTCGACACCCGGCCGGATGTCCCGCGGGCGCGGCTGGAGACGCTGGAACTGGTCCGCTCCGCCACCGCCGCCGTCCTCGGCCATGCCTCGCGGGAGGCCGTGGCGGCCGACCGGCCGTTCGCCGAGCTGGGCGTGACCTCGGTCGGCGCGGTCGAGCTGTGCGCCGAACTGCGCGCGGCGACAGGGCTGTCCGTGCCCGCCTCGGCCGTCTTCGACCACCCCACCCCCCAGGCGCTCGCCGCCCAGCTGGACCGGGAGGGCCAGGGCGAAGCCGCCCGTCCGCCGGCCCCGGCCCGGCCGCGTCCGCGGCGCAGGGCCGACGAACCGGTCGCGATCATCGGCATGGGCTGCCGGTTCCCGGGCGGGGTGACCAGCCCGGAGGACCTGTGGCGGCTGGTGGCCGACGAGCGCGACGTCCTCGGCGGCTTCCCCGACAACCGGGGCTGGAACCTGGAGGAACTCTTCGCCCCGGCCGGCGACCCGGGCACCTCGACGGAGGCGCGGGAGAGCGGATTCCTGCACGAGGCGGGCGAGTTCGACCCGGCGTTCTTCGGGATCTCACCGCGTGAGGCGCTCGCCATGGATCCGCAGCACCGGCTGCTGCTGGAAACGGCCTGGGAGGCGATGGAGCGGGCCGGCCTCGACCCGGGCGCGCTGCGCGGCAGCCGTACCGGGGTGTTCGCGGGGCTGGTCGGCCATGACTACCTGCTCGGCCCGGAGCGGATGCCGGACGACCTGGTGCCGTATTTCGCCACCGGCATCGGCGGGTCGATGGCCAGCGGCCGGATCTCCTACACCTTCGGTTTCGAGGGCCCGGCGGTGACCGTGGACACGGCGTGCTCGTCGGCGCTGGTCGCGCTGCACCAGGCGGTGCGGGCGCTGCGCGCCGGGGAGTGCGATCTGGCGCTGGCGGGGGCGGCGACGGTGATGGCGACGCCCGGCGCGTTCGTGGGATTCTCCGGGCAGGGGCTGATGGCACCGGACGCGCGCAGCAAGTCCTTCGCCGAGGCGGCCGACGGCACCATGTGGTCGGAGGGCGTCGGCATGCTGCTCGTGGAGCGGCTATCGGACGCGCTGCGGGCGGGGCACCGGGTGCTGGCCGTCGTCCGCGGTACGGCGGTCAACCAGGACGGTGCCTCCAACGGGCTCACCGCGCCCAACGGCGCCGCCCAGCAGCGGGTGATCCGGGCCGCGCTCGACGACGCGGGCCTCGTTTCGGCCGACGTGGACGCCGTCGAGGCGCACGGCACCGGCACCCGGCTCGGCGACCCCGTCGAGGCGCACGCGCTGATGGCGACGTACGGCCGAAACCGGCCCGCGGACCGGCCGCTGCGGCTCGGCTCGATCAAGTCGAACATCGGCCACACGCAGGGCGCGGCGGGTGTGGCCGGGGTGATCAAGACGGTGCTGGCGCTGCGGCACGGGCTGCTGCCGCGGTCCCTGCACGTGGACCGGCCGTCGACGCGGATCGACTGGTCGCTGGGTGCGGTGCGGCTGCTGACGGAGGCCGAGGTGTGGCCGGCGGTGGACCGGCCGCGCCGGGCAGGTGTGTCGGCGTTCGGCGCGAGCGGTACCAACGCGCATGTGATCCTCGAACAGGCGCCGCCCGCGCCGGTGGCGGACGAGCCGCGGCTGCCGCTGCCGGTCACCCCGCTGGTGCTGTCCGGGCACACCCCGGCGGCGCTGCGCGGCCAGGCGGCCCGGCTGGCCGGCGTACTGGCGGCCGAGGACGCTCCGCACCTCACCGACGTTGCCTGGTCGCTGGCAGCGACGCGCACGGCGCTCGCGCACCGCGCGGTGGTCCTCGCCGCCGGCTTGCGGGAGGCCCGTGCCGGGCTCGCGGCGCTGGCCGCGGGCGAGGAGGCGCCGCACGTGGTCACCGGGACACCCACCGGCGCCGAGGCGGTGTTCGTGTTCCCCGGGCAGGGCTCGCAGTGGGTGGGGATGGCCTCGGCGCTGCTGGAGCGCTCCACGGTGTTCCGGGACGCGTTCGCGGACTGCGAGCGGGTCTTCGCCGACCTGGTCGGCTGGTCGGTGACCGGCGCGATGGCCGGGGATCCGGACGCGCCGTCGCTGGAGCGGCTGGACGTGGTGCAGCCGGTGCTGTTCTCGGTGATGGTCGCCCTCGCGCACACCTGGCAGGCGGCCGGTGTGCGCCCGGCGGCGGTGGTGGGCCACTCGCAGGGCGAGATCGCCGCCGCGCACGTGGCGGGCGCCCTGTCGCTGGAGGACGCGGCCCGGGTGGTGGCGCTGCGCAGCCGGCTGATCGTGGACGTGGTGGGCCTGGGCGCGATGGCCGGGGTGTCCAAGTCCCCCGAGTGGGTCGCGGCCCGGCTCGGGCCGTGGGAGTCGGAGCTCAGCGTCGGCGTCGTCAACGGGCCGGAGTCGGTGGTCGTCACCGGAGACGTGACGGCCCTGGAGGAGTTCCTCGCGGTGGCCGAGGCCGAAGGCGCCCAGGTGCGCCGGGTGCGCGGCGCGGTGGCACCGGGCCACGCCCCGCAGATGGCCCGGCTGCGCGACCAACTCCTCGACGCCCTAGCCGGGTTGACTCCGCGGCCGGGCGCGGTCCCGCTGTGCTCGACGGTCACCGGGGAGCTCCTGGACACCACCGGGATGTCCGCCGCGTACTGGTACCGCAACGCGCGGGAGCCCGTGCAGTTCGAGAAGGCCGTACGGCATCTGCTGGAGCGGGGCCACCGGGTGTTCCTGGAGATGAGCCCGCATCCGCTGCTGCCCGGCCCGGTCACCGACATCGCCGCGACCCAGGACGTACGGGTCGCCGCGCTGGGCACCCTGCGCCGCGAGGACGGCGGCCCGGAGCGCACCGCGCGCGCCCTGGCGGACGCCTGGGCGCACGGCGTGGACGTGGACTGGGCGGCCGCCGTGTTCGACGGGGCCGGCGCCCGCCGGGTCGACCTGCCGACGTACGCCTTCCAGCGGGAGCGCTACTGGCTGGAGCCGGTGACCGGGCCGGTGGGCGCCGGAGTGCGCGGCACCGGGCATCCCCTGCTCGACGTGCGTGTCGGACTCGCCCATGGGGGTGCGTTGCTGACGGGGCGGCTGGCGCGGCGGACGCTGCCCTGGCTGGACGACCACGCGGTGGGCGGGACGGCGATCCTGCCCGGTGCCGCCTTCGTGGAACTGGCGGTGCGGGCGGGTGACGCCGTCGGCTGCGCGGCCGTGGAGGAGCTGGCGCTGCAGCGGCCGCTGGTGATCCCGGCGGACGGCGGGACCGTCGTCCAGGTGACGGTCGACGCACCGGACGGCTCCGGGCGGCGCGCGGTACGCGTCCACTCACGCCCGGACGCCGACGAGGAGTCCCCGTGGACGCAGCACGCCGAGGGCGTCCTGGCCCCGGCCGGAGCAGCGCCCGAGCCGCTCGCCGGCTGGCCCCCGCCGGACGCCGGCCCGCTGCCGGCCGAGGACGCCTACGAGCGCATCGCCGCGGCCGGCATCGACTACGGCCCCGCCTTCCGCGGCCTGCGGGCCGCCTGGCGGCGCGGGAACGAACTCTTCGCCCAGGTGCGGCTCCCGCAGCCGGAGGCGAAGACCGCGCAGGAGTACGGCATCCACCCGGCACTCCTGGACGCGGCCCTGCACGTCGTCGTCCTGGACGGCCTGGAGAACAGCGGGCAGCTCGCGTTCAGCTGGAGCGGGGTCACCCTGCACGCACAGGGCGCCACCGAGCTGCGGGTGCGGGCGGTACGGCTCGGTGACGGCTCCTTCGCCTTCCACCTGTACGACGGTGCCGGGCAGCCGGTGCTCACCGCAGAGTCCGTCGCCGTACGCCCCATGACGGGCGCCGACCTGACCGCGAGCCGCACCGCCACGGAGAACTCCCTGTTCCGCCTGGAGTGGACGCCACTGCCGTCCGGCGAGACCACCGCCGCCCGCTGGGCGGTACTGGGCAAGCGGTGCGAGGCGGTGTGGCCGGCCGAGGTGGACCCCCGCCGCCACTACACCGACCTGGCCGCGCTGGCCGCGGCCGTGGACGGGGGCGCACCGGTGCCCGAGGCGGTGCTGGTGGCCGGCGCGGGCGGCGAGCCCGGCGACCGGCACGTGCTGCTGGACGCACTGGAGTTGTGCCGAGCGTGGACGACGGACGAACGCTGGGCGGAGGCACGGCTGGTCTTCCTCACCCGGGACGCGGTGGCGGACGGCGCCCCGGACACGGCCGTCGACCTCGCGCACGCCCCGCTGTGGGGCCTGGTCCGCTCCGCGCAGCAGGAGCAGCCCGACCGGTTCGTCCTGCTGGACAGCGACACCGCGGAGGTCCCCCCGGTGGTGCTGGCGGCGGCCCTCGGCTCGGGCGAACCCCAACTCGCCCTGCGGGAAGGGGTGCTGCGGGTCGCGCGGCTGGCGCGGGTGACCGCCGACGGCACTCCCGGCCACCGCCCGCTCGACCCGGAGGGCACGGTCCTGATCACCGGCGGCACCGGCACCCTCGGCGCCATCCTCGCCCGCCACCTGGTGACCCGGCACGGCGTGCGCCATCTGCTGCTCACCGGGCGCCGCGGCGCCGACGCCCCCAACGCGGCAGCACTCGCCGCCGAGTTGACAGGGGCCGGGGCCACGGTCACGGCCGCCGCCTGCGACGTGGCCGACCCCGAAGCCCTGGCCCGGCTCCTGGCGCGGATCCCCGAACGGCATCCGCTCACCGGGGTGTTCCACCTGGCGGGCGTCCTCGCCGACGGGGCCCTCGGTTCGCTCACCCCGGACCATGTCGACACGGTGCTGCGGACGAAGGCGGACGCCGCCTGGCAGCTGCACAGCCTCACCCGGGACGCCGACCTGGCCGCGTTCGTCCTGTACTCGTCCATGGCCGGCACCTTCGGCGGCGCGGGCCAGGCCAACTACGGCGCGGCCAACGCGTTCCTGGACGCCCTCGCCCGGCACCGCCGGTCACTGGGCCTGCCCGGCCTGTCCGTCTCCTGGGGACTGTGGCAGGACCGCTCCGAGATGGGCGCCGGGCTCACCGACCAGGACCTGGCCCGCCGGATGGCCCGCTCCGGTACCCGCGGCCTGACCGCCGAGCAGGGCACCGACCTGCTGGACGCGGCCCTCGACAGTCCCGACGCCCATCTGGTCGCCGCCCGCTTCGACTTCCCCACCCTGCGCGCCCAGGCCGGCGACGGCACCCTCCCCGCGCTGCTGCGCGGCCTGGTACGGGCCGGCCGGCGCAGCGCGGGCGCCGCCGCGCAGACCGGCCTGCGGGAACGGCTCGCCGCGCAGGTCCCCGCCGAACGCGCCGCCGGCCTCCTGGACGCCGTACGTTCCACCGTCGCCCTCGTCCTCGGGCACGGCTCCGCCGACCAGGTCGACGACGGCCGCGCCTTCCGGGAGCTGGGCCTGGACTCGCTGACCGCGGTGGACCTGCGCAACCGGTTGTCCGCGCTCAGCGGCCTGAAACTCCCGGCCACGCTCGCCTTCGACCACCCCACCCCACGGGCGATCGCCGAGTTCCTCGACGAGAAGTTGTTCGGCACCCCGGTCGAGGTCACCCCTCCGGTCCTCACCGACCTGGACCGGCTGGAACTCGCGCTGCTCGGCGCCGACACCTCCGATCCGGCGCTGCGCGCGAAGGTCACCATGCGGCTGCACTCCCTGGTGGCCCGCTGGAGCGACGGCGACACCCCGGCAGCAGCCGACGGTCTCGGACTGGAGGACGCCTCGGTCGACCAACTCCTCGACTTCATCGACGACATGGGCACCTTCTGACCTTCACCGACGTCGGTCCGGGCTGCTTCCGGGCCGCTGGCAGAAAGGGACGCGTTCCTTCCATGGAAGACACGCGGATCATCGAGTACTTGAAGCGGGTGACGGCCGATCTGCACCGGGCACGCGCCCGGCTCCTGGAGCTGGAGTCGGGGCGGCAGGAGCCCGTCGCGATCGTCTCGGGGGCCTGCCGCTTCCCCGGCGGCATCGACTCGCCCGAGGACCTGTGGCGCGCGGTCGTCGAGGAACGCGACCTGATCTCGGCGATGCCCGCCGACCGCGGCTGGGACGTCGACGAACTGTACGACCCCGACCCGGACGCTGTCGGCCACATCTACGTCAAGGAGGGCGGTTTCCTCCAGGACGCGGCCGGTTTCGACGCCGGCCTCTTCGGCATCCCGCCCCGTGAGGCCCTGTCGATGGACCCGCAGCAGCGGCTGCTGCTGGAGACGACCTGGGAGACGTTCGAACGCGCGGGCCTCGACCCGCTCGGCCTCGCCGGTTCCCGTACCGGTGTGTTCATCGGGATCCTCTCCCACGACCACGGCACCCGGCTGACGCCCGCGCCCGAGGGCTTCGAGGGCATGATCGGCGCCGGTACGGCGGGCAGCATCGCCTCCGGCCGGCTGTCGTACGTCTTCGGCCTGGAGGGCCCGGCCCTGACCATCGACACCGCGTGCTCGTCGTCGCTGGTCGCGCTGCATCTGGCGGTCCAATCGCTGCGCGGCGGTGAGTGCGACCTCGCGGTGGCGGGCGGTGCCACCGTGATGTCGACGGTGGAGTCCTTCGTCGAGTTCTCCCGCCAGCGGGGGCTCGCCCCCGATGCCCGTATCAAGGCGTTCGACGACGCGGCGGACGGCTCCTCCTGGAGCGAGGGCGTGGGAACCCTGCTGGTGGAACGTCTCTCCGAC
>NZ_JAJONF010000081.1 GCF_021462265.1 Streptomyces shenzhenensis
ATGCCCTCGGCGCGGGCGCCGTTGGCCATGATCAGGGCCGGGTAGATCCCCTCCAGGGATCCCTTGGAGACGACGTCCGAGTTCAGCAGCACCTGCTTGTTGTTCGGGTGCCGGACTGACCATCACGGCGTCTGACGCGACATCGTCCTCGTCGAGCGCCGCAGCAACCGCCATCACCTGACCTGTGAGAGAAGGACGCTCTGGCAGGCGTCCGGCACGGTCAGGGGCGGGCCGATGCACTCTCGGGCAGGCGCGCGCGCAGGGTCGCGGCGAAATCCTCGGCGCGGGAAAGCTGGACGCGCAGCTTTTCCACCTGCTCCGCCGCGGTCCGCTCGTATCCGCGCACGCGCTCCACAAGCTCTTCGCGCTCGTCGGCGTCCAGGTCGGCGCCGGTGTCGAGGCGGTCGGTGGCGTCCAGCAGGTCGCGCATCTGGTCCAGGGTGAAGCCGAGCGGTTTCATCCGGCGGATGACCATGAGGCGGGCGACGTCGTTGTTGGTGTAGAGGCGAAAGCCGCCTTGGGATCGGGCAGATGGGGTGACGAGACCGGTCTCCTCGTAGTGCCGGATGGTGCGCAGGGACAACTCGGTGCGCGCGGCGACCTCGCCGATCTGCATGTGCTTGCCGTCCACGTCCCTGCGCCTGGCCTTCCGTCAGGTGGTGCCTCCTGAGCGGCCCGCCGACGTCTACTCTAACGTTAGGGTAGAGTTGCTGGCGGCGAGGGCGGCGTGCTGCTGTCTCACTGTTGCCGTGTCGGGGCCGATGCCGCCCCCGGCGAAGTTCCGATTCTTGCAGGAGAGACGCGTGCGCGAGCCCATGACGCCCGGCGCCGCCGCCTGCCCGCCGTGACGCTTAGCCCCCGGATGTGAGCCCCGGCCCGGCCGCCCCGGCCTGCTCCGTCCCCCTCTGATCTTCCGGCTCCGTACCGATGGAGCCGTCCGCGGGGTGCCGCCCCGGCCCCTCCGCTCCTCCAGTACTTCCCCGGCCTGCCGCGCGGGGTGTGCCCGAGCACGACAGGTTCCCGAACTTTTGCCTTCCGCTACTGCAGTGTTCCCGGCCGCGCTCCTGCGCGGCATGAAGCCTGACTGGTTGACCGATCCGAAAGTCTGGCGCACCGAGGTCCTCGCGGGCCTGGTCGTCGCCCTGGCGCTGATCCCCGAGGCGATCTCGTTCTCGATCATCGCCGGTGTCGATCCCGCAATCGGGCTGTTTGCCTCATTCACTATGGCCGTGGTCATCTCCATCGTCGGCGGACGCCGGGCGATGATCTCCGCTGCGACCGGTGCCGTCGCCCTGGTCATCGCGCCGCTCAATCGCGAGCACGGGTTCGGCTACCTGGTCGCCGCCGTCATCCTCGCCGGCGTCTTCCAGGTCGCCCTCGGTGCGCTCGGAGTGGCGAAGCTGATGCGGTTCATCCCCCGCTCGGTGATGGTCGGCTTCGTCAACTCTCTCGCGATCCTGATCTTCATGGCCCAGGTGCCGGAAATGCGGAACGTGCCCTGGGCCGTGTATCCGCTGATCATCGGCGGCCTGGCGCTGATGGTGTTCTTCCCGAAGGTCACCACCGTGATCCCGGCCCCGCTGGTCTCCATCGTGATCCTGACCGTGATCACCGTCGGCGCGGCCATCGCGGTGCCGACCGTCGGTGACAAGGGCGAGCTCCCCTCGTCCCTCCCGGTGCCGGGCCTGCCGGACGTGCCGTTCACCCTCGACACCCTGACGACGATCGCCCCGTACGCGTTCGCGATGGCGCTGGTCGGCCTGATGGAGTCGCTGATGACCGCGAAGCTCGTCGACGACATCACCGACACCCACTCCAACAAGACCCGCGAGTCGATCGGTCAGGGCATCGCCAACATCGTGACCGGCTTCTTCGGCGGCATGGGCGGCTGTGCGATGATCGGCCAGACGATGATCAACGTCAAGGTCTCCGGCGCCCGCACCCGCGTCTCGACCTTCCTCGCCGGCGCGTTCCTGATGGTGCTGTGCATCGTCTTCGGCCCGGTCGTCTCCGACATCCCCATGGCCGCCCTGGTCGCTGTCATGGTGATGGTGTCGTTCGCTACCTTCGACTGGCACTCCATCGCCCCCAAGACCCTCAAGCGCATGCCCGACGGCGAGATCACCGTCATGATCATCACCGTCGCGGCCGTCGTGGCCACCCACAACCTCGCCATCGGCGTCGTCGTCGGCTCGATCACGGCCATGGTCGTCTTCGCCAAGCGTGTCGCCCACCTCGCCGAGGTCACCGCCGTCACCGACCCCGACGGCACAAGCGTCGTGTACCGGGTCACCGGCGAGCTGTTCTTCGCCTCCTCCAACGACCTCGTCGGCCAGTTCGACTACGCGGGCGATCCGAAGAAGGTCGTCATCGACCTGTCGGCCGCGCACATCTGGGACGCGTCCTCCGTCGCGGCCCTGGACGCAGTCGAGACCAAGTACGCCCAGCGCGGCAAGAGCGTCGAGATCACGGGCCTGAACGACCCAAGCGCCCAGTTGCACGGCAAGCTCAGCGGTGAACTCGCGGCCAGTCACTGACACACCGACAACCCCGTCGGGCCGGCGCCCACCCTTGGGGTGGGCGCCGGCCCGCGGTCGTTGCAGGGCACCGGCTAGCCGCGCAGAAGGTGTGCGATCTCGCCGGCAGCGTCTCTGGCCGAGCGTCCCACACCGATCAGGGTGGCCGACGCCGGACCGGTCCAGTCCCCGTAGCCGAGCAGGTGCAGCCGCGGTTCGCCGATGGCGCGCGTGCCGTCGGTAGGGATGTGCCCGCGCGCACCGCGCAGGTTCAGCGGGGCGAGGTGGGAGAGAGCCGGGCGGAAGCCGGTGCACCAAATGACCGCGTCCACGCCTGCCCGACGGCCGTCGGCTGACTCCACGCCGTCGGCGTGGAACCGGGTGAACATGGGCCGCGCAGTGAGCAGGCCGCGGTCGCGGGCCTCGCGTACAGGCGGGACGGCGACGATGTCGCCGAGCGAGGCGACACCACCGGTGTCGGTGCGGCCTTCGTCCAGGGCACGTCGGCGGGCGGTGGCGACGTCGAAGAGAGCGCGGCCGTCGATGTCGTCGGCGAGGAAGCGCGGCGGGCGCTGGGTCACCCACGTCACGTCCACGTCGCTGTCCAGGGCGAGGTCGGCGGCGATCTGGGCGCCCGAGTTGCCGCCACCGACCACGATCACCCGCTGACCGGCGAAAACCTGCGGACGCCGGTACTGCACCGTATGCAGCTGCACCCCTTCGAAGTCCCGGCGACCGGGAACGGCGGGGAGGAAGGGACGCCACCAGGTGCCGGTCGCGCTGATCACGGCTCGGGCGTGCCAGGACTCGGAGTCGGTCTCCACGCGCAGGAGTTCGCGCTCCCGGTGCACGCCAAGCACGCGCACCGGACGCTGCACGGGCAGTTCGTAGCGCTTTTCGTAGTCGCCCAGGTACGCCACGACGTGCTCGGCGTCCGGGTACTCCTCTCCTGGCTGCGGCGGCATGAGCCTGCCGGGCAGGGAGGAGAAGCCCGCCGGGGAGAAAAGGTGCAGCGAGTCCCAGGTGTGCTGCCAGGCACCGCCCGGCGTGGACTGGGCGTCGAGGATGACGAAGTCCACCCCCAGGCGGCGCAGATGGTAGCCGGCGGCGAGCCCGGACTGCCCGCCACCGATGATCACCACCTGGGTGTGCCGGTCCCCCGTCACGAGGTGCGGATGGCGCTGGCGGTCTGCGGGCAGCACGCCGCATGAGCGCGGTGAGCGGCGGCACAGTTGCCGCACAGCAGCCGCCGCACCGGCGGCTCGGTGGCCACCGGGCGGGAGACCGGCTTCGTGTAGGTCAGGAACTGCTCGAAAACCTCTGAGTGGACCGGGCAGACGGCGGCTCTGCACTGGGCGCAGACGCCTACCGCGGCGACCTGCGCTCCAAGGCCGGAGCAGTCCAGACAGTGCATCAGCCCTCCTGGGTGACCGGAGCAGGCTGCCGGCCGGCGCTGAACCTGCGCCGCCAGGCCAGCGAGACGTAGACGAGGGCGACCAGGACGGGCACCTCGATGAGTGGGCCGACCACGCCGGACAGGGCCTGGCCGGAGGTGACGCCGAAGGTGGCGATGGCGACCGCGATCGCCAGCTCGAAGTTGTTGCCGGCCGCGGTGAAAGCGAGCGTGGCGGTGCGGTCGTATGCCAGGCCGATGGCCTTGCCGAGGGCGAAGACGCCGAACCACATCACCGCGAAGTACACCAGCAGGGGCAGTGCGATCCGGGCCACGTCCAGCGGCTGTGAGGTGATCGTCTTTCCCTGGAGGGCGAAGAGGACGACGATCGTGAAGAGCAGGCCGTACAGCGCCCAGGGGCCGATCTTGGGGAGGAAGCGGCTCTCGTACTGCTCGCGGCCGAGCTTCTTCTCGCCAATGCGGCGGGTGAGGAAGCCGGCCAGCAGCGGGATGCCGAGGAAGATGACGACGTTGAGGGCGATCTTCCCCATGGAGATGTCCAGGTGCCGGCCGTCGCCCAGGCCCAGCCAGTTGGGCAGCAGGTCGAGGTAGAACCAGCCCAGCAGGCCGAACGCCAGGACCTGGAAGACGGAGTTCAGCGCGACGAGGACCGCGGCGGCCTCGCGGTCTCCGCAGGCCAGGTCGTTCCAGATGATGACCATGGCGATGCAGCGGGCCAGACCGACGATGATCAGGCCTGTACGGTACTCCGGCAGGTCCGGCAGAAAGATCCACGCCAGGGCGAACATCACCGCGGGACCGACGATCCAGTTGATGATCAGCGAGGAGACCATCAGCTTCTTGTCGCCGGTGACGGCGTCAAGCTTGTCGTAGCGGACCTTGGCCAGGACCGGGTACATCATGATCAGCAGGCCGACGGCGATCGGCAGGGAGATGCCGCCGATCTCGACCTTGGCCAGGGCGTCGTTCAGGCCGGGGATGAGCCGGCCGAGACCCAGGCCGACGGCCATGGCAGCGAGGATCCAGACGGCGAGGAAACGGTCGAGCGTCGACAGCTTCGCGACGACCGAGGACTCCTCGGTGGTGGTCGTGGGTGCTTCGGTGCGGGTCACGGGCAGGCCCTCTTGTTGTCGGCGGCGTTACGAGCGGACTCGGCCAGGTCGGCGAACTGACCGGCGAGAGAGGCGATGACGTCCGGGCGCACCTTGTAGTACGTGTACCGCCCGCACGGCTCCGTCTCGACGACCCCGGCCTCGCGCAGCACTCTCAGGTGGTTGGAGAGGTTGGTCTGCCGGGCGCCGGTCTCCTCCACCAGGTGGGTGGTGCACAGCGTCTCCTTGGCCAGGAGGGTCACGATCTGGAGCCTGAGCGGGTCGGCCAGCACCCGGATCAGGTCAGTGTCGACTGACGTCATCATGGACTGATACTTTCATATCAGTGGTGGCTGACACCACCGGGCGCTGATGTGATCCCGTGCCCCGCCTTTGCTGCCGAGACAAGAGAGATCTCTGATGTCCGACAAGCCCTCCGTGCTGTTCGTCTGTGTCCACAACGCCGGCCGTTCCCAGATGGCCGCCGCCTGGCTGACTCACCTGGCCGGGGACCGTGTCGAGGTCCGCTCCGCCGGCTCCAACCCAGGCGCGAACGTCAACCCGGCCGCCGTTCAGGCCATGACCGAGGTCGGCATCGACATTTCCGCCGAAGTCCCGAAGATGCTCACCGTCGACGCGGTCAAGGAGTCGGACGTCTGCATCACCATGGGCTGCGGCGACACCTGCCCCGTCTTCCCCGGCAAGCGGTACCTGGACTGGCAGCTCGAGGACCCGGCGGGCCAGGGCGTCGAGGCCGTGCGCCCGATCCGGGACGAGATCAAGGCACTGGTCGAAGGCCTGATCAAGGAGATCGCCCCGGAGCAGACGGCATGAGCATCCCCTCGATCCCCGCTCAGGGCGGACCCGCTGAGGACGTGCGGAACGTCATCGTCATCGGCTCGGGTCCCGCCGGGTACACCGCCGCGCTCTACACCGCGCGCGCCCAGCTCAAGCCGCTGGTTTTCGGCGGCGCGATCTTCGTCGGCGGCGCGCTGACCACGACGACCGAGGTCGAGAACTTCCCCGGTTTCCCCGAGGGCATCGACGGCCCGGACCTCATGCTCAACATGCGCGCCCAGGCCGAGAGGTTCGGTGCCGAGATGGTCGACGACGACGTTGTCGCCGTCGACCTCGCCGGGGAGGTCAAGACCGTCACCGACACCGCGGGCACCGTCCACCGGGCGCGCACGGTGATCGTCGCGACCGGGTCCGGCTACCGCAAGCTCGGCCTGCCCAAGGAGGAGGAGCTGTCGGGCCGGGGCGTGTCGTGGTGCGCGACCTGCGACGGCTTCTTCTTCCGCGACCGCGACATCGTCGTGGTCGGCGGCGGCGACACCGCGATGGAAGAGGCGACCTTCCTCACCCGCTTCGCGCGCTCCGTCACCGTCGTCCATCGCCGCTCCACCCTGCGAGCCTCGCAGGTGATGCAGAACCGCGCCTTCGCCGACGACAAGATCTCCTTCGCGTTCGACAGCGAGATCGCGGCGATCAAAGAAGAGGACGGCAAGCTCGCCGGCGTCGTCCTGCGCGATGTCGTCACCGACGAGACACGCGACCTCGACGCGACCGGCCTGTTCATCGCGATCGGCCACGATCCACGCACCGAACTGTTCAAGGGCCAGCTCGCCCTGGACGACGAGGGCTACCTGAAGGTGGACGCCCCCTCCACCCGGACGAACATCCCCGGCGTCTTCGGAGCCGGCGACGTCGTCGACCACACTTACCGTCAGGCCATCACCGCCGCCGCTTCCGGCTGCCAGGCCGCCCTGGACGCCGAGCGATACCTGGCCGCCCTCGCCCACGAAAGGCCCACGGAGCCGGAAAAAGATCCGGCTGCCGTCTGACCCCTGCCCGCGCCCACAGTCGTACGGGCTGTATGAGAGGAGGCCGCCATGGCCCTCAAGAGCGTGACGGACGACTCCTTCGATCAGGACGTCCTCAAGAACGACAAGCCGGTCCTGGTCGACTTCTGGGCCGCATGGTGCGGCCCGTGCCGGCAGCTCGCCCCCTCCCTGGAGGCGATTGCCGCCGAACACGGCGACAAGATCGAAATCGTCAAGCTCAACATCGACGAGAACCCGTCCACCGCCGCCCAGTACGGCGTGATGTCCATCCCGACGATGAACGTCTACAAGAACGGTGAGGTCGTGCAGACCATCGTGGGCGCCAAGCCCAGGGCGGCCTTGGAACGCGACCTCGTCGACCACCTCGGCTAGCCCCCCCCGGCGGGAACTCCGGGCGCCTCCGCCGGCCTGCCCACACACCCCGACTGGCCGCGGTCCCTGACGGGGCGGAGGCACACGCAGTCCGCCGTGCTGCCCGAAGCGCTGTTCGTGTGAACCGAGAACGCGGGACGCTCCCAGTTGGCCGCTGCGCTGTTGCGGCACCGGGCGGGGGCGGGATCCGTGTGGTGAGCCTCGATTCCGAGCCGGTCGATGAGATCGCACCCGTGGTACTGCGGCTGCTGGCCGAGCACGGGCTTGGACCGGTGGTGAAGGCCTGCGGCGTGTGAACGTCACCGGCACAGAGTTCGGGTGCCTTCCAATCTCATGAACAACTGACGTAGCTCGTGAGCAACGCCGGCCACACGGTTCCAGCCCTGACGGCACGAACAGCACGACAGCCCCCGCGAGACCCGCCACGACCGCGGCCCGCCGACAGCGGTGACGTGCGAAGAACCACGGAGCCAGTCCCGTGCCGATCACAGGTGCGACGGACAACTGCGGCTTGTCGAGGGTGGCGAGCAAGACGGCGATCACGAGTGCCGCTCCACCCCAGGGGACGGCCGCTTCGCTTGTGCCGCCCGGCCGAGGCAACCGGGGCCCGGCGGCGCGCCCGCCGCTGGACTACGTACGCAACCGTGATCGAACAGATGAGAAGCGGAGTGACAACCAAGTAGGTCACGGCCGTCAACCACGCCAGTTCCTTGCCAACCAGCATCACCCCCATCCTGACAGCCGTACCGAGCCCCAGCAGCACGTAGCCGAGCCCCCAGGCGCGTACCACCCACACAGGCCCTCGAACGGCTTCGGAAGCCTGCGCGGCCGCAGCACAGCCAGCCCTCCGAAACTTGGACAGTCCAGCCCCGCGACAGCCATGACCACTGCTCCGGCCGTGCCCCACGCATCGGTCTGGATCCCGAGCGTCCGCGCCTCGCCTTCTCACGTCACGCGGACTCCAACGTCAGGGCCGCCCCGGTTCAGCATGATGGCCGTGCGGGCACGACACATCATCTGCAGGGCATGGCAGAGCGCAGGTGCGGCTGTTTTCCGGCACCCGGCAAAGTCGCTGCCTGAAGTGAACGAAGCCAGTCGAGCAGACTCTCGTCGAGAATCACGGTTCGGCGACGGCGGTACGACGATCAGCCCCGGGTGGCCCGCGGCCGCCGGAGCAGCTACACCGCCCTGGTCGCTGTACCGGTCCGTCCAGGGGGCGGGGCTGCGGTCGCCGTCTCAGGAGGAGACCGGGGACGCGAGGAGTTCGCGTACCTGGGCAGGGGTGGGGACGCGGCCGGCGACGAGGACCTTCTCGTCGACAACGAGGGCAGGGGTGGACATGACGCCGTAGCCGGCGATGGCCGCGTAGTCGGTGACTTTCTCGATCCGTGCGTCGAGGCCGAGGGCCGTGACGGCCTCGCGGGTGACGCGTTCGAGGGTGACGCAGTTGGTGCAGCCGGGGCCGAGCACTTTGATGATCACGACGAGATCCTTCCGTTCCGGATTCTGTTCGGGCTTGGGTTGGGGCTGGGGATTCAGGCGAGGAGCGCGTTGAACAGGTAGCCGACGGCGACGATGCCGGTGCCGACGACGGCGATGAACGAGACCAGCAGCCGGGGTTTCAGGACGCGGCGCAGCAAGATCATCTCGGGCAGGGAGAGGGCGACGACGCTCATCATGAAGGCGAGCAGGGTTCCCATGGGCAGGCCCTTGTCGTGCAGGGCCTGGACCAGCGGCATGATGCCGGCGGCGTTGGAGTACAACGGGATGCCGATGACGACGGCGATCAGGACGCCGAAGACGTTGCCGGATCCGGCGTAGGTGGTGAAGAAGTCCTCCGGCGCCCAGCCGTGGATGACCGCGCCGAGGCCGATACCCACCAGCAGATAGGGCCAGATCTTGCGGAAGATGGTGGCGACCTCTTCGGCGCCCATCTGGATGCGCTCGCCGAAGGTGAGGCCGGCGGTGGAGTCGATGGCCTGCCCGCCGAGCTTGGTCTCGAACACGAACGGCTCGACCCAGCGCTGCACGCCGAGCCGGCCCAGGGTCCAGCCGGCGACGGTGGCCACGGTCAGGCCGGCACCGATGTAGAGGGCGGTGATCTGCCATCCGAAGAGGCTGAAGAGCATGCCGATGGCGATCTCGTTGACCAGCGGGCTGGCGATCAGGAAGCTCAGCGTCACCCCGATCGGAACGCCGGCGGCGACGAACCCGATGAACGCGGGCACGGCGCTGCACGAGCAGAACGGGGTGATCACACCCAGCCCGGCCGCCATGACGTTGCCGACGCCCTCGCGCCTGCCGCCGAGAAGCGCGCGGGTGCGTTCCACGCTGGCGTAGGAGCGCAGCACCGTGACCACGAAGATGATCCCGGTGAGCAGCAGGCCGATCTTGACGGTGTCGTACACGAAGAAGTGGACGGTCTCGGTCAGCCGTGCTGTCGACGCCATCCCGGCCGCGTCGTAGAGCAGACGGTCCCAGATCCATCCGTTCACCCAGTACGCGCCGGCCCACACGGCGGCCGTGGCGGACAGGGCCAGCCACCGGCCCCGGGGCGTCTCCGGCAACCGCTCGGCGATGCTCATGGCCGCGCCTCCCGGCTGTTCGGGGCCCCGGGAAGCGCGGCATGAAGGCGCTCCAGGGCATCGGAGGCCAGGGCGTAGTCGATCCACCGGCCCCGGCGGCTGGTGGTGACCAGTCCGGCTTCCCGCAGCACCTTGAGGTGGTAGCTGAGCAGGTTCGCAGGGATCGGCACATGCTCCTGCAGATTGCACACACACGACGGCTGCGCGGCCAACTGCTGCAGCACCGCCCAGCGGACCGGGTCGGCCGCTACCTGCAGCAGCGACACCGACGCGTCCGCGCCGGACGTCCTGGCGGGCGACACCCCTTTCACCTCAACCTGAATTGAATCAACCATGATTGAAACGTAGCTCGGCCGAGCCACTGGGCGAATCGGCCACCTGTCCTGGGCAGGACCGCCGAACGGCCCCATTTCACGGGCCATTCGGCCCCGGGCCGCGGCCCCGGGCTGCGGCACCTGCCCGGGCGGCGGCGCGAGCATCGAGGCAGTCGCCCGCTTCGGCCCGGACCGCGGTGCAGTTCGCGCACGAACGCCGACGGGCCGTCGTCCCCATTCTCCAAGCGGGTGTCATCGCCTGCGGGTTTCGGTATCCAGGGCAGAGGGCTGGTCGGCCGCGCTGGGGCTGTCCAGCAGGCCGCCACCCCAGCCCGTTCTGGAACCGAGTCGGAGGCCGTTGCCGCCCAGAAACCGGTCCAGAGCCCAGAACGCATTCGCCGCAGGCCGCCACCGGTGCGCCACGCCAGAACAATAGTAGGACTCCGTTGGTCTGTCTGGATCTTGGAGTCATGGGCGGCCTGGCGGGCAGGGCTTGGTGGCATGTGCTGCAGACGCCGGTCCAGCACCTCAGGATGCCCTGGAGGGCTTCGAGGGACTGGCCGGGCGGACCCTCACGGCGGCGAAGCGGGAACGTAACTCTCCTCGGGAGGCGTTGCGCCAGGTGAGAGAGGTGAATGCCTTCTGCCCGAGACTGGCGGCCAAGGCGGCCACCGACGGTGCGGCCTGCCGGTATCGCGGGCGGGGCCAGGATCCGACGGGCCCGTTGCGCGCCGGGGCCACGGGCTGTGCCTCGAAGGGGTGGGCGCTGACATCCGAGCGGATGGCCAGGACGTAGGCCAGTCCACGCTCGGACAGCGCGGTCCGCAGGTGGGCGTTGGTGCCGTAGGCCGCATCGGCCACCACGACCGGCGGCTTCATGCCCCAGCTGTCCAGGGTGTCGAGCATGTCCAGAGCCAGCCGCCACTTCACGCGGTGCGTGACCTCGGGCGGAACACGGGTGACGGCCCGGCGGCTGGTGTCCGACGCCCATTCCCCGGGCAGGAACAGCCGCCACTGCAGCGGGCAGGAAGCCGTGTCGGTCGCAGCATGGACACTGACCGCGACCTGGCAGTTCGCCCGTTTGCCCAACGCTCCCCAGTACTGCGGAGCCACGGCGACCGACATCTGTCCGTCCTCGGGCACCGACACATCGTCGATCACCCAGGCCGCCGGCCGGATGAGCGGCACCATCCGCTCAACGATCCGCCGTTGCACCGGTACCGGATCCCACGTCGACTGGTTCACGAACTGCTACAGGTTCTGCTCGTTGCCGTCCGGCAGCCGCGCAGCCATCGCCTGGATCGACTTACGGCGACCGTCCAGCATCAATCCCCGCAGATATCAGTCGCCCTTGGCGCGCTGATCCTTGCGCGACACCGACGCGAACACATCAGCCACGTACAACGCCAACTTGGCCCGGACACGGTTCACTTCATGTGCGTCCACACGTCCGACATGCTCGTGATCAGCACTGATAGGAAGACCTAACGGAGTCCTAATAGGACAGCCGTCTGAAAGGGTCCACGCAGAGGCGACAGCCCCGCCAGACCATCAGGTGGGGTGGAACGAGCCGAGCGCGCGGTACACGAGCCGCCAAAGCCGACCCCGCAGGTGCGGACACAGGGGTCCCGTGGCAGGGAAGCCCGTCTTCGCCTCCTGGGCCATCGCCGCGAAGAAGGTCCGTCCCTGGCCCGACGGTCCGGGTCACCGGTGCGAAGGTGAAGAGTGGTCCTGCCGCCGTGCCGGTGAGCCAGCAGGCCGCCGGGCGGGCCTCATCTCCGGTCTCGTACTGGCCGCACTCGTGGCCACCGCCGGTCCGCTCGCCGCCCGCATCCCGCTGCCCGTCATCGGCGCCCTGGTCGCCGTCATCGGCTGCAAACTCATCGCTGCCCGGGCCCAGGACATCCGCCGCATCCTGAACTCCGGCCGGGTTCCCACCGCAGTGCTGCTGGTGACCTTCCTGGCCGCCACCCAGACACCACTGGACCAGGCCCTGCTCGTCGCACTGGCCGCGTCCCTACTGGCCCGGCTGGCCGCCCCCATCCGCTCCCGCGTTCGGAACACGGTCGGCGCGTTCAGCCGCCCCTGAGCCCCGCTCGCCCGGCGGTGGCGCCCGGCGCATCGTCCCCCACCCCGTCCTACCCCGCACGAAGACGTCTGTCCGCAGCATCGGCCGCACGGTCAGTTTGGCCAGGACGGACCGCTTCGCCGCCGGGACCACCGCCCTCACGGTCGGCTTGCTCATCCAGCGGCTACTGCCCGGCCGTCCGGCCCCACCGCCCCTTCCGGCGACGCGCTCTGATCGCCGGCCGTCCCTGTCACGAGCCGACACCGACCACACGGCAGCCACAGCGGCCCGCCTCGGGCCGCCCATGTGATGCTTCCATGTCACGCGTCACAGCTTCGGCTGCGACGCTGCGGAATCCGTGCGGGGGCTCAACCATGCCGAGACGATCGCGACCGCCGAGGCTGCCACCAGGATGGCGGCGGCCGCCCGGGCCCCGGCCTGCGACCCGCCGCCGCCCGCCAGGTGCAGAGCGAGTGTCACCAGGGCCACGCCCAGAGCCGTACCCAGACCGCGTGTCATGTTGACGAGGCCACCGCCGGTACCTGAGGACCGGGCCGGTATCGCCCCCATGATCATGGCGTTGTTGGCCGGAGTGAACATCCCCAGCCCCAGTCCCGTCACAGCCAGTACCGGCACCAGCCAGGCGACGGTCAGCGGGACGATCAGCAGGACGGCCGGCGCGAGCATGAAGACCGCGGCGCCCGCCATGCACCGCATGCGGTCCGCAAGTCCAGGCGGCACGAGCCGGTCGCCGCCGGTCGCGGCAAGCGCGAAGCCGGTCGGCAGTGCCGTCAGCACCAACCCGGAGGTCAGCTCGGACGTGCCCCGAGCGGTGAGAACGACCGGCACGAGCACGAGCGGCCCGAACAGGACCAGATACCCGCTCAGCGCCCCGACCAGCCCGAACGCCACCGCCCGCACCCTCAGCAGGGCGAGATCCAGCAGCGGCGTCTGCGCCCGCCGCTGCCGCCGGACGAACCCCCAGCCCGCCACGGCCGCCACGACGAACAGCACGGCCACCCCCCACCCCGGCACCGCGAGACCGGATGCCGCGGAGACTCCCATCAGGGCGCTTGTGGTCGCCACCGCCATCAGCGCGAGCCCCGCCCAGTCGAAGCGGGCGACACGCGTCCGTGCCCGGGTGCGCGGCAACAAGTAGTGTCCGCCGACCAGCGCCATCACCCCGATGGGCACATTCACGCCGAACACCCAGCGCCAGCCCAGCGTCGACACCAGAATCCCGCCCACTGTAGGTCCCAGCGCGAGCCCGAGTGCCTGGGCGGCGGCCTGCACCCCCAGCGCGGTGCGCATCCGCTCCCGCGGCGCACTGGTCGTCACCAGCGCCACACTGTTGGCCTGCATCAAGGCCGCTCCCGCCGCCTGCACCACCCGGAACGCGACAAGCGCGGAGAGGGAGCGGGCGAGGCCGCAGGCGGCGGAGGCCAGGGTGAAGACGGCGAAGCCGTACAGATACAGGAGCTTGCGACCGTGCGCGTCCGACAGCCGGCCGACGGGCACCAGCAGTGCCACCAGGGTGAGCAGATAGGCCAGCGAGACCCACTCCACCGCCGCCAGCGAAGTGTGGAACTCGGCGCGCAGGCTGCCGTAGGTCAGCGTCACGATGCTGGCGTCCAGCTGACCCATGAACGCGCCGAAGCAGACCGTGCCCACGGCCAGCCACCACGCATTGGGCCGTGACCTCACCCCTTCGGGGCGGGGCCGCTCCGCGGTGAGCAGCGTGGACCAGCGCCTCTTGGACAAGTGCGGACTTATGCGAGTGTCCATACTTCAATATTATATCGGTCACCGAAATATTCTGCCACCGTGCCATCTGGCGTTCTCGTCAGCCCGCCCGCGCTGACGAATGACGGAGTCGAGGGCCGGCGATAGCGCTGCCGAGGGTTCTTCGGGAGGGTGACGACCCCTGCCCTCCGGGTTGTCGCCCGGCTTCGCCCACAGCTCTGAGGGATCCCCGTGTCGCGTTGTCCAGCCCTCGCCTCTTCGTGGCAGCCGGGCTCCGGCCGCGTCCGCGTCCCCGTGCCCACCACCTTGTGGCGAAACAGCCGCCGCAGTGCGCCGCTTTGAGGCAGCCGGCCGTATGCCGAACCACCCGCTGCCGGTCACGTCCAAAAGCCAGTGAATCCGCAGCGGGACGCGGTCGAGTCCGATGGACATGGCCGGGCCGCCGGCTGTCCCGCTCACTGACCGCACACGAGCCGCTCCGCCGCCGAAGGGCGAGAGCGGTCGCCGTTCCGGCGGAGGACCTGGCCCGCCCCCCGCCATCGGCCTGCTGATGCCTGCGACGTGGTCTTCCACCACTACGGCGGCCGCATCACCGGTGCCGGCCCTCGCGCCGGGCACGATGCTCGCCCTCACCGAACGCGACGCCCTGCGCGGGCGGTCAGCTCGTACGCACCCTGGGTCGTCGGCTCAAGCGAGGTCCGGGCCGGGGCTGCGTGTGCCGGTGGCGGGCGGCGTGAGCGAGCGGCTTGGGCTGACGTCGAACACGTAGCCCAGGCCCCGGACGGTGCGAAGTCGGGTCCGCAGGGCGGGGTCGGCGGCGGCGAGGTGTTCGCGTACGCGTTTGATGTGGACTTCGAGGGTCTTGGTGCCGTCGGGGTGTCCGGGTGCCCAGCAGGTGTCCAGGAGCTGGCGGCGGGTCAGGACGCGTCCCGCGTTGTCCATGAGCGTCGCCAGCAGCAGGAATTCCTTGAGCGGGATGTGCATGACCTCGCCGGCGATGCGCAGTTGCCTGCCGTCGAGGTCGAGTTCCACAGACCCGACGGTCAGCAGGCGCAGCCGCCCCTGCGTGCTGGGAGGGACGACGACGTAGGGGCCGTGGTCTGTGGGGGCGTCGGGGCCGCTGCCGGTCGGTGCCATGCGAGCCTCCTGTTCGGTTGGGCGGGAAGTGGGCGCGGTCTCAGGCGCGACCGGGTCTCTTCCACCAGGCGATCAGGCGGGCGGCGAGGTTGAGCAGCATGATGATCAGGATGAGGGTCAGCGCGCCGGCCCAGGCCCGGTCGACGGCGGGGGCGTAGGGCTGTGTGGCCTCGTTGTAGATGAACGCGGGGAGCGATCCCTGGGCACCGCTGAAGGGGCTGAAGTTGATGGAGGAGGTGAAGCCGACGACGAGCAGGACGGGGGCGGTCTCGCCCATGACACGGGCGATGCCGAGCATGATGCCGGTGACCATGCCGGGCAGTGCGGTGGGTACGACCACGCGCATGATCGTCCGCCGGCGGGGCGCTCCCAGGGCATAGGCGGCTTCGCGCAGCGAGTCGGGGACGAGTTTGAGCATCTCCTCGCAGGAGCGGATGACCATGGGGAGCATGAGGATCACCAGGGCGAGGGAGCCGGCGAAGCCGGAGTCCTGGAAGCCGAAGGTCAGGATCCACAGGGAGAGGATGAACAGGCCGGCGACGATCGAGGGCAGGCCCATCATCACGTCCACGGTGAAGGTGACCATCCGGGCGAGAGCGCCGCGACCGTATTCGACGAGGTAGATGGCGACGAAGAGGCCGAGGGGTACGGCGATCAGGGTGGCGATGCCGGCCTGTTCCAGGGTGCCGAGGATGGCGTGGTAGGCGCCGCCGCCCGGGTCGGATTCGGCGATGTTGCGCATGGAGTTGTTCAGGAACATGCCGTCGAACCGTTTGGCTCCGTTGCCGATCACCAGCCACAGGATGGACGCCAGCGGCAGCACGGCCGCGACGAAGGCGAGTGCGGCCAGCAGTTGGGCGGCGCGGTCGCGTATCCGGCGTCCGATCGATGTACCCGTGTCCGGGACCAGGACGGGGCTCGGGCGGCGCTCCGGGTGCTGGGTGGTGTGTGGTTCAGCGTCCAGCAGGTCGTGGAGTTCACCAGAAGCCGTGTCGGCGGCGGGCGCGGCGTGCGGTGGCGGAGTGTCGGTGCGGCGGTACTGGGCCGCGATGCCGCGGCGGGCGATCCAGCGGGCGAGGTAGTTCATCAGCAGCGTCATGACGAACAGCACCAGGCCCGAGGCGATCAGGGCGCCGCGGCCGGTGCCGAAGGCGTTCTTGAACTGGATGGCGATGTTGGCGGCGATGGTGTTGCCGCCGGGGTCGAGGAAGCGGCTGAAGAAGGTCTGGGTCTGCGACAACACCATCGCCACGGCGATGGTCTCGCCCAGCGCCCGGCCGAAACCGAGGACGATGGCGCTGATCACGCCGGACCGCGCGTGGGGCAGGACGGCCAGCCGGATCATCTCCCAGCGGGTGGCGCCCAGGGCGTAGGCGGCCTCCTGAGTCTCGTGAGGGGTCTGGAGGAACACCTCCCGCGACAGGGCCGCGATGATCGGCAGGATCATGATGGCCAGCACGATGCCGGCCGCGAACACCGAGCGCGGGGCGGGCGAGCCGTCGTAGGAGAAGATGGGGATCCAGCCCAGGACGGCGTCCACTAGCCTGGATACGCCGCCCATGTGCGGGACGAGGAAGATGATCCCCCACAGGCCGTAGACCACCGACGGCACGGCCGCCAGCAGGTCGACGATGTAGCCGAGTGCCTGGGCCAGGCGCCTGGGGGCGTACTGGGTGATGAACAGGGCGGTTCCGATGGCGACCGGTGCCCCGATGACCAGTGCGAACAGGGAGGTCACCAGGGTGCCCCAGGCCACCAGTCCGACACCCCACACCGAGGGATCCTCGTCGGGACTCCACGCGAACGAGGTGAGGAAGTTCGCCTGATCGGCGGTGATGGCGTGCAGGGCCTGGGTGACCAGGAAGGCGGCTATCGCGCCCATCAGTGCCAGCAGGAACGCCGCCGCCCCGGTCGCCGCCCCGTGGAAGGCCGCGTCACCGCGCTGGACGCCTCGGCGCCGTGTCGGCCGGCCGGACGAGGAGGGCCCTGCGGGGCGGGGGCGCCCCTGTCCAGCGCCGGACGGATCGGCCGCGGTCGGCGACGTGCCGCTCATAGTTCTCCAGTCAGTGCCGGTACGGGTGTTCGTTGGCGGGTGGGGGCGAGGTTCGCGCCGGCCGGCCCGGCTGCCGCCCAAGGCAGTGGGGCGGCAGCCGGAGTCGAGGAAATCGTCAGCTCAGGGACTTCACCGAGGACTGGACCAGCGCCTGGATGTTCTTGGGCAGCTGGACGTAGCCGGCGTCCGGCAGTTCGCCCTGCGCGGTGTCCCCGGCGCCGTAGCTCAAAAAGCCCTTGATAAGGGGCAGTTGCGAGGAGGAGTTGCCCTTGGCGCACGCGATCTCGTACGTCACGAGGACCGCGGGGTAGGCGCTGGGGTCGGAGTAGCCGTAGTCGAAGGCCAGTTGCAGGTCGGCACCGCTCTGCTGGGTCTTGGCCTTGGCGATGAACGCGGACGCGTTCGCCGTGGTGGCTTCGACGAACTGCCCCTTCGCGTTGCCCACCTTCGCCGTGGGCAGGCTGTTGGCCTTGGCGTAGGAGATCTCGGCGTAGCCGATGCCGCCCGCGGTGGTCTTGACCGCCTGAGCGACGCCGGAGCTGCCGTTCTGGCCCTGGCCCCCGCTGCCCGGCCACTGCTTGTTCGCCTTGGCGGGGAAGTCGGCCGGGTCGGTCTGGTTCAGGTAGTTGGAGAAGTTGTACGAGGTACCGGACTTGTCCGCCCGGTGGAACGTGGTGATCTTCGTACCCGGCAGCTTCACGCCCGGGTTGTCCTTCTTGATCGCCGCATCGTTCCAGGTCGTGATCTTCCCGTTGAAGATCTTCGCGAGCGTCTGCGCCGACAGGTTCAGCGGAGCACTGACGCCGGAGACGTTGTACATCACGGCGATCGCGCCAGGCACGAGCGGAATGTTGATCGCCTTGTTGCCGCTGCCGCACCGCGCGTCGGCCTTGGGCTGGTCGTCCGCCGTCAGGGGGAAGTCGGAACCGGCGAAGTCGACCTGCTTCTGTTCGAACGCGGTCACACCCGCGCCGGAGCCACTGGGGTTGTAGTTGACCGTCGCCCCGGAGCAGGCGCCCTGGTAGTCCTTGGTCCACTTCGATATCGCGTTGGCCTGCGCGCTGGAGCCAGCCAGCGTCAGCGTGCCCGAACCGCACGAAACGCCGGATGCCGACGAGGACGACGCCCCGCTCGCGCTGGACGAGGCCGACGAGCCCGCGTCGTTGTTGTCATTCCCGCACGCAGAGAGCGTGGCCGTCGCGAGCAGACCGACACCCGCCGCAAGCGCAAACCGCTGGAGCTTCACCGCAATTGTCCTTTCCTGGGCAAACCGGTTCCCCTGGGGGCAGGTCCCGCTGCCGGATTCGTGAGCCTGTCAAGCGCAGGCACCGGCGAAGTTAGGAGCGTGCGGTGAAACACAAGGCGAACACAGGTGAACGGGCCGTGCATCGGCGGCAAATCTATTCGGACACCGATATATTTGGGCCGCGACATGTTCGCACAGCCACTTGTTCGGCGTCCGTATCACTCTCGGTGAGGACCGGGAAACGAGACGGAAGAGAGCGACACACGCCACGACCGTCGGCCCGCGGCCGTCGGAGAACCCGGAGACGCACCAGGATGACGAGCACCGCCGCCGCGACGCACCACGATCGCCTTCGCCGGCGGACCGAACTACCGCTCATAGCCGTCGTCTACGCCCTCTACTCCGGCGTTCGCCTCCTCGTCGGCGGCAACGCGGGCGACGCCATGAGGCACGGGGCCGACATCCTGCGCTACGAACAACTGGTGCACCTGGACCCCGAGCACTGGTTCAACCGGCTCCTGACGAGGCACGCCTTCCTCGGGGTACCCGCCGACTTCGCATACGCCTCGCTGCACTACCTGGTGACGCCCGCCATCCTGGTGTGGCTGTGGTGGCGCCATCCGACGCACTATCGAACAGCCCGGACCTGGCTGCTCATCTCCACCCTGATCGGCCTGGTCGGCTTCACCTTGCTGCCCACCGCCCCGCCACGACTGATGCCCGGCGGTTACGCATTCGTCGACACCATGGCGCAGTACGGCTCCTACGGCTGGTGGGGTGCCGCCGCGAGCGCTCCGCGCGGCATGGGGTCTCTCACCAACCAGTACGCGGCCATGCCGAGTCTGCATGTCGGCTGGGCGCTGTGGTGCGGACTCATGCTCGTCCGCTTCGGACGACGCCGGCCGGTGCGCGTCCTCGGGGCGATCTACCCGGTGGTGACCGTCCTGGTGGTGCTGGGCACCGCCAACCACTACCTGATGGATACCGTTGCCGGGGTCCTGGTGATGGGAATCGGCCGTGCACTTGCCCAGCCCGTGCTACGTGTCGCCGACGCGCTGTCCCCACGCCGGCGTACGGACAGGCGGGGAGCGAATATCCCGGACACGGAGGCGGTGACTCCCGATGTTCTGGTGCCTCGCCAGAACCATCCACAGACCGGCCGGTCGCCTCGGCCCGAGCGGTCCGGCTGAGCAGCGCGGACACGACCGGGCCAGGTCGAAGGCGGAGCGGCACCCAAGGGGGCTACTCGGCGTCGGTGCCCTTCGCGGTCCGCCGCGGGCTGAGCCAGGCCGCCAGCAGCATCACCCCGGCAGCGATCAGCAGCACCCTCGCCGCGCTGTGGGCCGCCGGTGCCACACTCCCGGCCGGAGCGAGATGCAGGGCCAAAGTGACCAGCGCGACACCCAGCGCCGTACCCAGGCTCCTCGTCATGTTCACCAGGCCGCCGCCTGTACCGGCGGCGGCCACCGGGAACGCACGCATGATCAAGGTGTTGTTCGCCGGAGTGAACAGGCCCAGGCCCACGCCGAGCAGCGCCAAGAGCAGCGCCGTGCCTCCGGCAGCCACGGGCACCAGCGCCATGGACACCAGCACACCGACGGCGATGACCGCGCCCAGCAAGCACCGGCCGCGATCGGTGACCGAGCGCGGCAGCAGCCGTTCCGCACCGGTGGCGGCCAGGGCGAATCCGGCCGGCAGCGCGCTGACCACCAAGCCGGTCAGAACCTCCGAGCAGCCCGCGCGCACCAGCACGATCGGCACCAGCACCAGCGGGCCGAAGAGAACCAGGTAGCCGCAGAGCGCGCCGATCAGTCCAGGTGAGACGGCTGGAAGGCGCAACAGTCCCAGATCGAGCAGCGGCACCCGTGCCCGGCGCTGCCGCAGGACGAACGCGAGTCCCGCCGCCACGGCCGCGGCGAACAGCCCGGCCACCGCCCACGGCGGCAAGGGCAGGCCTGATGCCGCGGACACGCCCAGCAGCAGCGACGTCGTCGCGATCGCCAGCCATGCGAGCCCCCACCAGTCGAACTCGGACACCGGGTTGCGGCTGCGGGTACGCGGCAGCAGGAAGTGGCCGGCCACCAGGGCGACCACGCCTATCGGCACGTTGATGCCGAACACCCACCGCCAGCCCACGGTGGCCACCAGTGCCGCGCCCACCGTGGGCCCGAGCGCCAGCCCGAGCGCCTGGGCCGCGGCCTGCACCCCGAGCGCCGTACGCATCCTCTCCGGCGGCGCGCTCGTGGCCACCAGAGCCACGCTGTTCGCCTGGAGCATCGCCGCACCGACCGCCTGCACCACCCGGAAACCGATCAGAGCACCCAGCGACGGAGCCAGCCCGCAGGCCGCCGAAGCAGCGGTGAAGGCCACGAACCCGTAGAGGTAGAAGAGCTTGCGTCCGCGCGCGTCGGCCAGCCGCCCGACCGGCACCAGCAGCGCCACCAGCGTCAGCAGGTACGCCAGCGAGACCCACTCCACACCTGCCAGCGGAGCGTCGAACTGCACCCGAAGGCTGTGGTAGGTGAGCGTGACGATACTGGCGTCGAGCTGCCCCATGAACGCGCCGAAACACACCGTGGCCACCGCGAACCACCAGGCGTCGGGACGGTTACGGATCGCCTTCGGACGGGGGCGCTCCCGCACCAGCACCGCCGACCACCCGACTTGGGCCTTCTCCCCCGTCGTCCGCGTGGCATGCCCGCTCACAGATCCTCCTCGGCGTCCCGACCGCGGCGGGCAGGTGGTGCGCCGCTCCGACCCCCAAAGGTTACATCGGCAACAGAAATATTCTGTGACCGGCGGGAAAAGACTGAGCGTACCTGCAGGGACGGAATGCCTCACGACCGGAGCCGACGACATGTCTCGCAGAAGCCGGCCGAGGGCGGACAGCGACCGAAAGGAAAGTCGGTCCGCCGATCAGCGACAGCTCCTCAGGGGCAGCCCGCCGACGAGGACTCCGGTGGTCTCCCCCTCGAAAATCCGACGCCGCCGAAGGGCAGCCACCTGCACCGACGGTCCGCCCATCGACTGCAACGACGACCTCGCCACGTCCGCCCTGACAAGCACGACGCCCGACAGCCATCCCCCTCCCCCAAGGCAGGCATCATGGGCCGCGGACGACCAGTCTCCCGTCAGGCCGCGGCCGCGGTCACTCCAGGTCCGCGCCCTCGGCCGGCTCTCCGAGGTGTTCGGCAAGCTGGAAGAGGGCGGGCAGGGCATTCGCGATGGCCTCGCGCTCACTGTCATGGAGGGCGGCGAGGGCA
>NZ_JAJONF010000082.1 GCF_021462265.1 Streptomyces shenzhenensis
CGAGACCGCGGAGACCGAACCTGCGGTTGAGGAACCGGCGGCCGAGACCGCGGACACCGAACCGGCGGCTGAGGAACCGGTGGCCGAGAGCGCGGACACCGGCGACGCCACAGCCGAGTCACAGACGTCACAGGAGTCAACCGGCAAGTAGCCCATGACACAACTGGGCAAAATCATGTACATGCCTTAACGGGAGAGCGCAGAGTCGACCGTGTCCGTTCACCGACCGGCACGCTCGAAAGGGACCCCATGCGCCTCTCCCGTTCGGCACGTCTGGCGGCTGTCGCTACCGCGGCGGCCGCCTCCTTGGTCATCGCGGCCGCGCCCGCCCCCACCCCGGGCGCCGACGGCATCGGCGACCCCTACTTCCCGCAGCTGGGCAACGGTGGCTTCGACGCCCGCCACTACGACCTCGACGTGGCCTACGCCCCGGCCACCGGCCGACTGGACGGCCGTACGACGATCACCGCGCGCGCCACCCAGAACCTCTCCGCCTTCGACCTGGACCTGCAGAAGCTGGCGGTCACGAAGGTCGAAGTGAACGGCAGACGCGCCCAGTTCACGCGCTCCGGCGACGAGATCACCGTCACGCCGAGGAACGCGCTCGCCAAGGGCCGGGACTTCTCCGTCTCCGTCACCTACGGCGGGACACCCGTCCCCCTCAACGGGCCCATCGTCTTCGGCTCCGACTACGGCTGGATGAAGACCCCCGACGGCGTCTTCGTCGCCTGCGAGCCCAACGCGGCCTCCACCTGGTTCCCGTCCAGCGACCACCCCTCGGACAAGGCCACCTACGACATCCGGATCAAGGCGCCCGAGGGCCTGACCGCGGTCTCCAACGGCCGGCTGGTCTCGACGTACGACAAGGGCGGTTCGACGTACACCCACTGGCACGAGGGCAGGCCGATGGCGACCTACCTGGCCACCGCCACCATCGGGAAGTTCGACGTGCGCACCGGCAAGACCCCCTCCGGCATCCCGGTCTACGTCGCCATCGACCCGGTCCTCGCCGACAGCAACAGCGTCGACGTGTACGCCGTCACCGCCGCGGCCACCGACTACTGGTCGCAGGTCTTCGGGCCGTACCCGTTCGAGGAGACCGGGGCCATCGTCGACGACATGCCGCAGGCGGGATTCTCGCTGGAGGTGCAGAGCAAGCCGGCCTACTCGGCGGTGCGCAACGAGTCGACGATCGTGCACGAGCTGGCCCACCAGTGGTTCGGCGACTCGGTGAGCGTGGCGCAGTGGAAGGACGTCTGGCTCAACGAGGGTTTCGCCACCTACGCCCAGTGGCTGTGGGCGGAGCACCAGGGCACCAGGTCCGCCCACGACTCGTTCCTCGCCGCCTACGACGCACGGGCCGCCGACAACCCCTTCTGGCAGATCACCGTCGCCGACCCGCAGCGCGACACCATGTTCGCCTCGGCGGTCTACCAGCGCGGCGCGATGACCCTGGAGATGCTGCGCGAACGGATCGGCGACACGGCGTTCTTCAAGCTGCTCCCGGCCTGGACGAAGCTGCACCGCTACGGCAACGCGGACACCGCGGACTTCATCCGCCTCGCGGAGAAGGTCAGCGGTCAGCAGCTGGACGACCTCTTCCGGACCTGGCTGTTCACCACAGGGAAACCCGCCCTGTGAGCCTGGGTTTGTAAGGTTCACGCACCCTGACAGGACACAATGTCAGGGTGCAGCTCCAGCAACTCTTCTCCCCCTCCGTCCAGCACACGCTCGACGTCATCGGCATCTTCGTGTTCGCGATCTCCGGCGCGCTGCTGGCCGTCCGCAAGAACTTCGACGTCTTCGGCATGGCCGTGCTCGCCGAGGTCACCGCGCTGGGCGGGGGGATCTTCCGGGACGTGATCATCGGCGCGGTGCCCCCGGCCGCCTTCACGGACCTCGGGTACTTCATCACCCCGCTCCTCGCCGCGCTCGTGGTGTTCTTCCTGCATCCGCACGTCGAGCGGATCCAGTCGGCGGTGCTGGTCTTCGACGCGGCCGGCCTCGGGCTGTTCGCCGTGAGCGGGACGACGAAGGCGTACTCCTACGGACTCAACCTGTTCGCCTCCGCCGCCCTGGGCCTCGCCACCGCCGTCGGCGGCGGGGTGCTCCGGGACGTGCTCGCCAACGAGATCCCCTCGCTGCTGCGCTGGGACCGCGACCTCTACGCGGTCCCGGCGATCGTCGGGGCGACGATGGTGGTGCTGTGCATCCGCTACGACGCGCTGACCCCGTTCACCAGCGGGCTCGCGGTCGTCACCGCCTTCGTACTGCGCCTGCTCGCGATGCGGTACCACTGGCGAGCGCCGCGTGCGTGGAACCGGCGCTCGACGGTTCGAGAGGAGCAGTCCCGGCCCTGACGTGGCTCTGGCCCATGTTGAGGGTGAGCCACTCGAAGACCGTCGGCACCTGGGGCCGCCACAGCGCCATGTTGTGGCCGCCCGCGCTGCGCGGCAGGTACACCACGTGCACGGTGGTCGGTGCCTTGGCGATCTGTTCCAGCGCGACTCCGGCCTGGTAGCCGTCGCCGGACTCGCCGGAGACGTAGAGGGCGATCCGGGGCGGTGCGGCCGCCTTCCGCAGCAGCAGGTAGGGGTTGTTCTGCTCACGCAGGGTCACGCTCTGCGAGGCGAGCGAGTTGCGTTCGCCGATCGGGTCGTTGTAGCCGGACAGGCTGACGGCGGCCCGGTAGCGGTCCGGGTGGGCGACCGCCAGCTTGACCGCGCAGTGCGCGCCCGCCGAGTAGCCGGCCACGGCCCAGTGGGCGGGGGCGGCCGCGGCGCGGAAGTTGTCGGTCACCATCTTCGGCACGTCGATGCTCAGCCAGCTGTCCGCGTTGACCGTGCCCGGGATGTTGGCGCAGCCCGTGTCCACCCCGGCCAGCAGGTTGGTGCGCGGCGCGACCAGGATGAAGGGCGCCACCCTGCCGCTCTTCATCAACGGTTCCAGTTGCTCGGTCACCTTCAGCGAACCGAACCAGGCCTTGGCCGAGCCGGGGTAGCCGGGCAGCAGCTCCACGACCGGGAAGTGGTGGTTGCGGAACGCGGGATCGTGGTACTGGGGCGGCAGCCAGACGTAGACCTCGGCGTCGACGCCCGAGACCCGGCCCTTGAGCTGGGTGACCTCGACCCCGCCGGCCGCCCGCATGCCCGGTCCGTCGGCCGCCGTGAAGGTCTGCCGCACCTTGGGCAGCCGCTTCAGCGCTATGCCGCCGGTACCGTCCTGCCCGAGGTTCGCGGCCTGCTGGACATGGTTGCCGGTACCGAGCAGGTCGGCCCAGTTGTCGTACAGATTGTTCTGGTTGTTGACCAGCACGAAGATCAGCGTCACCGCCGTGGCCTGGGCGAACAGCAGCATCAGGACCCGGGCCGCGGCACGCACGGCTTTGGGCCCCCGCAGCCTCGACCACAGGAACAGCGGCAGTATGAGGGCGACCAGGGACAGGACGATGGTCGTGTAGAGGAACGGAGTCCCGGTGAGGCTCATGTCCCCATAGAGGGGAATCGGGGCCCCAGGGTTACGGACGTGTCCGGACACTTACCTAGAAATTGCCGGAACCTCACTCGGCGGAGGGATCCCTTACCGGCCCGGCCGCCGGTGCCCGATCGTAAAAGCTACCGCTTAGTAATCACTTCTTGTACTGTTCAGGCATGCCAGAAGCAGCAGCCACGCGGGCCGTGATCGGCGACAGCGAGTTCGACCGCGACACCGCGGTCACCCGGCGCGCCCCCGGGCTCTACGACATCGACCTCTCGGCCGGCTGGACCATCATCAGCGCCGTCAACGGCGGCTATCTGCTGGCCGTGCTCGGCCGGGCGCTCGCGGACACGCTGCCGCACCCCGACCCGTTCACCATTTCCGCGCACTACCTGACCGCGTCCCAGCCGGGCCCGGCCGTGATCCGCACGGACACCGTCCGCACCGGCCGCACCCTCTCCACCGGCCAGGCCTCGCTCTTCCAGCACGACGAGGAGGGCAACGAGGTCGAACGCATCCGCGTCCTCGCCTCCTACGGCGACCTCACCGGCCTCCCCGACGACGTCCGCACGACGGCGACCCCGCCCGCGTTCCCGCCCATGGCCCACTGCTTCGGCCCCGCGGACGGACCGGCCCCGGTCGACGGCAGCTCCGCCATCGCCGAACGCCTGATGCTCAAACTGGACCCCGCCACCCTCGGCTGGGCCCTCGGCGCCCCCTCCGGCAAGGGTGAGATGCGTGCCTGGTTCGGCCTCGCGGACGGCCGTGACGCCGACCCGTTCTCCCTCCTCCTGGCGGTGGACGCGCTGCCGCCCACCGCGTTCGAGATCGGTCTCAAGGGCTGGGTCCCCACGGTCGAACTGACCGTCCATGTCCGCCACCGCCCCGCCCCGGGCCCGCTGCGCGTCTCCATCACCACCCGGAACCTGGCGGGCGGCTTCCTGGAGGAGGACGCCGAGGTCTGGGACAGTGCCGACCGTCTGGTCGCCCAGTCACGGCAGTTGGCCCGGGTCCGTCTCGGCTGACCTCGCGACGACCCTGTTCTGTCACGGACCTGTACCGGCGCCTCCATGGTGATCGGCCAGGAACGCGCAGGCCGGAGCCGTTTCTTGGGCTTGCCATGACCCGAATCACAGGCTGCCGACAGGGCGGGCCAAAGAACGCCCTAAACGCCGTTGGTTGAGTGCCACGCCTCAGGACTCCCTCATCCTTTACGGAGTTGTCTCTCATGAAGCGTGCGCGCCTCGTTCCCGCCGTCGCCGTGCTGGCCGTGTCCCCGCTGTTGCTGACCGCGTGCGGTTCGAGCGACTCGTCCTCCTCCGGCAGCGGCAGCTCCGGCCAGACGCAGTCCTGCCGGCAGCCGTCCGGAATGCCGTCCGGGATGCCGACCGGCAACGCGTCGGGCCGTCCGAGCGGCGCCCCCTCGGGGGCTCCCACCGGGGCCGTCAGGCCGACCGGCACCCCCACCGGCATGCCGAGCGGCGCGCCGGGCGGCGGCGGTCAGGGCGGCGGCCCCGGTGGCGCCATGGGCGGCGGCTGCGGCGGCGGCCATGGCGGACCCGGCGCCGGCGGCGCCCCCAGCGCGGCGCCGACCGCGCAGGCGACGAAGAGCTGACGGCGGGGCTCGTACGGCAGAGGGCGGCGCGTCCGGCGAACGGACGCGCCGCCCCTGCGCGTTGCCAGGCGGACAGCCCCTAGTCAAGCCAATGCTGCCGGCCGAGACTGATCAGCCGCATCTGCCGGGTGGCGATCCGGGCGACGCGCTCCCGCTCCGTCTCCGAGGGCTCCGGGGACTCCGGGTTCTCGTTCTCCAGGGTCTCCAGGAACAGCGAGGCGGTGATGAGCATCTGGTCCACGTAGAGGTGGGCGAGCATCAGCAGGTCGTCGTCGTTCCACCCCTCGGCCTCGGGGTCCTTGGCCAGCTCGGTCTTGACCTCCTCGGCGAACCGGGCGAGCTGGTCCCGGATCGCCTTCCGTACCGGCTGCACCCCGCCGTGCCGCTCCCGGGCGATGAACCGGACGTGCGCCGGGTGCGCGGCCACATGGTCGGCGATCAGGCGCACGGCCCGGGTGATGCGCTCCGCGCCGGGCGTGGCGACCGTCGTGCGGACCATCGGATGCAGGCTGCCGAGCGCCTCGTCGACGAGGGCGACGCCGAGGTCGGCGGTGGAGCGGAAGTGCCGGTAGAAGGCGGTCGGGGCGACGCCCACGGCCCGGGTGACCTCGCGCAGTCCCAGGCTGCTCAGGCTCTGCTCCTCGAGCAGGGTGAGCGCCGCGTCCAGGAAGGCCTGGCGGGTCTTCTGCTTCTGGGCCTGCCGGATGCCGAGGGTGTGACTCATGTCATCCAGTTAACAACTGTTCTCTGGAATTGGAAAGCGGTGTGAGTTGCTAGACTCAAAGTCAGTGAACAACTGTTACTACAACCGTTCACCCAAATGTAACGGAGGGGGATCGACCCCATGCTGTTCCTCGTCGCCGCACTCATGCTGCTCGGGGTGGTGCTGGGCACCGTGGCCCACGCGCCGCTCGACGTCACCGCGGCGCTCGCCGCCGTGATCGCCGTCTGGCTGGCCGTCTTCGCGCTCCGCGAGCGCCTCGCCCGCCGCCGCCACACCTCGGCCCACTGACCTCCCGCCCCCGCTCACCTGAGGAGCTGAGCATGATGCAACTCACCGCCCCGGCCACCCCCCGCCCCGAGACCCGCACCCGCGATGCCGACGGCATGGCCGTGGCGTCCTTCATCCTGGGTCTGCTCGGCCTGCTGGTCCTGAATCTGTTCCTGGGCCCGACCGCGATCATCCTGGCCCTGGTCTCCCTGTGGCGCGGCACCGCCCGCAAGGGCCGCGCCTACCTGGGCCTGGCACTGGGCGTGGCGGACCTGGCGGTCCTGGCGATCGCGATGGAGGTCTCGAACACGGTGTCCTGGAGCCTGTGACGGGGTTCGGGGCAGCGCGCCCGAAGGGGCGCTGGGGGTGTCCCCGGCCGAAGGCTGGGGGAGGAACCGCGCGACCAGCCACGGCCCACCGGCACTCGCGAACGGTGATCGCCCCCCTACGGCGGCTGGGCGACCCTCACCCCGCCCCCCGTAGAATCAACTCACCATGGCCTACCTCGACCACGCCGCCACGACCCCGATGCTCCCCGAGGCGGTAGAAGCACTCACCGCCGCCCTGAGTGTCACCGGCAACGCGTCCTCCCTGCACGCCTCCGGCCGCAAGGCACGCCGCACGGTCGAGGAATCCAGGGAGACCCTCGCGGAAGCGCTCGGCGCCCGCCCCAGCGAGGTCGTCCTCACCTCCGGCGGCACGGAGGCCGACAACCTCGCGGTCAAGGGCCTCTACTGGTCCCGCCACGACGCCGACCCGGCCCGCACCCGGGTCCTCGCCAGCCCCGTCGAACACCACGCGGTCCTGGACGCCGTCAACTGGCTCGGCGAACACGAGGGCGCGACGGTGGAGTACCTCCCCGTCGACACCTACGGCCGGGTCCACCCCGAGGCGCTGCGCGAGGCGATCGGCCGCAACCCCGACGACGTGGCCCTCGCCACCGTCATGTGGGCCAACAACGAGATCGGCACGGTCCTGCCGGTCGCCGAACTCGCCGCCGTGACGAACGAGTTCGGCATCCCCCTGCACGCCGACGCGGTCCAGGCCTTCGGCCAGGTCCCCGTGGACTTCGGCTCCTCCGGCCTCGCCGCGATGACCGTCTCCGGCCACAAGGTCGGCGGCCCGTACGGCATCGGCGCCCTCCTCCTCGGCCGCGAGTACACCCCCGTCCCGGTGCTGCACGGCGGCGGCCAGGAGCGGCACGTCCGCTCCGGCACCCTGGACGTCCCGGCGATCGCCTCCTTCGCGGTGGCGGCACACCTCGCCGCCGAGCGCCGCGAGTGGTTCGCCGGGGAGATCGGTGCGCTGCGCGACGCGCTGATCGACGCCGTCCGTGCGGCCGTACCGAACACGATCCTCGGCGGCGACCCGGTGGACCGCCTCCCCGCCAACGCGCACTTCACCTTCCCCGGCTGCGAGGGCGACTCACTGCTCCTGCTGCTCGACGCCCAGGGCATCGAGTGCTCGACCGGCTCCGCGTGCACGGCCGGGGTCGCCCAGCCCAGCCACGTCCTGCTGGCCACCGGCACCGATCCGGACCTGGCCCGCGGCACCCTGCGCTTCTCGCTCGGCCACACCTCCACCCAGGCCGACGTCGACGCGGTCGCGAAGGCGATCGGCCCCGCGGTGGAGCGGGCGCGGGCCGCCGGACTCAGCTGACCGGACCGGGACCCGCGTCCCGGCGGCGACGGACCCTCGCCGTCGTCGCGGGCAGGAACCCCGCGAACGGCTGCCGCCGGCACCTTCACTGCCGGCGGCTGCCTGCCCAGACGTCTAGCTGTCCGTGACCATGAGGGCGGCCATCATGCCCTCGTCCTCGTGTTGCAGCAGATGGCAGTGGAGCATGTACATGTAGGTGTCGTCGGAGAAGTCCGTGAACTCCATGGCGATCTCGATGGAGCCGCCGCCGACCACCTCGTAGGTGTCGAACCAGCCGAGGTCGACTCCGGTCGGGTCCTCGCCGTTGACGGAGATCAGCTGGTAGGGCACGTCGTGCAGATGGAACGAGTGTTCCAGCTGGGTGCCGTTCTTGATGGTCCAGATCTCCTTGGACCCCAGCGTGGTGCTGATCATGGCCATCGAGGACATGCTCGTCCCCGCCGACCCGTTGATCGTCATCGTCGTGCCGCTCTGGCCGAGCGTGATCGTCCGGGCGGTGAAGTCGCTGGTGTCGTACCGGTCGATCGTGTTGAGCGCGGCCGGCAGATCGTCCGGGGTGTCGGTGCCGGACGCGGTGATCGCGAGCACGTCGTAGGTCCCGCTGCCGCCACGGACCCAGCCGGTGGTGACGACGGCCTGGAGCGTGACGGCGTCCGACAGGTCGAGGACGAACTCGGCGCGGGCGCCGGCCACCAGCCGGATGCTGGTCACCTCGGTGGCCGCGGTGAGGTAGCCCTGGTCGGTGGCGATCTGGTCGAGGTTGCCGCCGTCGCCGCGCTGGATGGTGATGATGTCGGACGGCGAGGCGTTGAGCACCCGGAACCGGGTGCGGGTCCTGGTCGCGGTGAACGTGAGCGTGGTGTCGTCGACGTTCGTGCCGTTCAGCAGCAGCGGGAAGCTGAGTCCGCTGCTCAGATAGCCGGTGAGGTTGTACTTGATGTCGCCGGCGCTGTCGGTGGCGAGGCTCTGGAAGATCAGCGGGATGTCATCGGTGCCGTACGTGCCGGGAAGGGCCGAGGAGGCGGTCGAGTCGTCCTCGACGATGATCATGCCGGCCAGGCCGTGCACCGCCTGCTTGGCCGTGGTGCCCAGGGCGTGCGGGTGGTACCAGAGCGTCTTGGCGTCGTCCTTGACCGTGAACGTCGGGGACCAGGTCTCCCCGTCGGAGAAGGCGACCTGGGGGCCGCCGTCCGTCTTGGCCGGGACATGGGCGCCGTGGAAGTGGACGGTGGTGTCCTCGCCCAGGCTGTTGGTGATGTCGAGCAGGACCGTGTCGCCGCTGGTCCACTTCATGGTCGGGCCGAGGAAGGACTGGTTGTAACCCATCGTGTCGCTGGTGACCCCCGAGAGCACCTCGGCGGTGCCGGTCCTGGCCTCCAGCGTGAAGGTGGTGGTGCCACCGGAGGTGGTGCCCTCCAGCAGGTCCGGGATGTTCAGGGCGGCGGTGTTGGTCGCCGCGCCGGCCTTGTTGCCCTTCGCGTCGGCCAGCAGGGCGAAGGTGGAGCCGGCCGCGGCGACGGCGCCCAGACCGACCCCGGCCATGCCGCCGAGGAACCTCCGCCGGTGAACGCCCTTGCCGCGCTTGGCTTTTCCTTCCCCGGCGTGCTCGCCGTCCTTGACGCGCTCGGCCTTGGAGTGCTCCGCCTTGGCGGCCTTTGCGCCCTTGGCGCGCCGACGCCTGCCGCCGCCGGCGCCCTGCTCGTGGTTGCTGTCCGCCTCGAAGGCGGGATCCGTGGTGTGGGTCATGGCCCCGGATGTTCGACCCGTGGACTGTGTGAGATCTGGGGTGAAGTTAGGAGCGAACCGGGGGAACTGTGAAGCGGCCGTGGCTGCCGGTGGTGCTTAACTCCCTTGCGGGACGGCCGAGTTGAGCAGACGCAGTTGGCGGCCGGGGTGCGGGACGCAACGGACATGGGCAGCGCGCAGCGCGGGCACAGCATAACGATCGGGTCACGGGCGGAACCCGGTGTCAGGCCTGTCCGACCCGCCGGACAAGTCCCATGTAGCGCCCCCAGTCCCAGTGCCTTCCCGGGTCGGTGTGATCCGTCCCCGGCACCTCCACGTGGCCGATCACATGCCCGCGGTCCACGGCCATGCCGTACCGCCGGCATATCGCGGCCGTCAGCCGCGCCGAAGCCGCGTACATCGCGTCGGTGAAGTCCTCCGGGCGGTCCACGAACCCCTCGTGCTCGATCCCGACGCTGCGCTCGTTGTACGACCTGTTCCCCGCGTGGAACGCCACGTCCAGTTCCCGGACCAGCTGGGTGATCCGCCCGTCCTCGCGCACGATGTAGTGCGCCGCCGCCCCGTGCGCCGGGTCCTGGAACACCTTCACCGCGCTCGCGTAGCCGCCCTGGGTGACATGGATGACCACCCGGTCGACCGGGTAGTCCGCCGGCCGGTCCGCCGTGCGGTAGTTCGCCGGTGACGCCGCCACCCAGCGCGCCCCCTTGAAGTCCACCGCCCCCGCCACCCGCGCCCGGCGCACTCCCGGCAGCCGCCAGTACAGCCGCGTCAGTTCGTCCCTGGTCAGCGCCGCCGTGCCCACGGCCGCCGCCGCCCCGCCGATCAGCAGCGCCCGCCGTCCGATCCGTCGGTCCTGGTCACCCGCCGCCGTCCGCTCCATGTCCGGTCCACCCCCCCCATGTGATCTCCAACGGATACTCGCGGGCCCCGGTTCCCGCGCCCCCGTACCCTGGAGGGGCTATGACTGACACCCCGCAGCGCACCCGCCCCCTCCGCGTCCTCGCCGCCATGTCGGGCGGCGTGGACTCCGCCGTCGCCGCCGCCCGCGCGGCCGAGGCAGGCCACGACGTCACCGGCGTCCATCTGGCGCTCTCCGCGAACCCGCAGTCCTTCCGCACGGGCGCCCGGGGCTGCTGCACCATCGAGGACTCCCGCGACGCCCGCCGCGCCGCCGACGTCATCGGCATCCCGTTCTACGTCTGGGACCTCGCCGACCGGTTCCGCGAGGACGTCGTCGAGGACTTCGTCGCCGAGTACGAGGCGGGCCGCACCCCCAACCCGTGCCTGCGCTGCAACGAGAAGATCAAGTTCGCCGCCCTGCTGGACAAGGCCCTCGCGCTCGGCTTCGACGCCGTCTGCACCGGCCACTACGCGAAGATCGTGACGCTCCCCGACGGCTCCCGCGAGCTGCACCGCGCCTCCGACATGGCCAAGGACCAGTCGTACGTCCTCGGCGTCCTGGACGAGAAGCAGCTCGCCCACGCGCTCTTCCCGCTCGGTGACACCCTCACCACCAAGGACGAGATCCGCGCCGAGGCCGAGCGCCGGGGCCTCGCGGTCGCCAAGAAGCCCGACTCGCACGACATCTGCTTCATCGCCGACGGCGACACCCAGGGCTTCCTCGCCCAGCGGCTCGGCAAGGCCGAGGGCGACATCGTCGACGAGTCCGGCACCAAGATCGGCACCCACGAAGGCGCGTACGGCTTCACCATCGGCCAGCGAAAGGGGCTGCGCATCGGCCACCCCGCCGCGGACGGCAAGCCGCGCTACGTCCTCGACATCTCGCCGGTCGACAACACGGTGACGGTCGGCCCGGCCGCCGCCCTCGACGTGACCGGACTGACGGCGGTCAAGCCGCGCTGGTGCGGCACCGCCCCCGCCGGTCCGGGCGTCTACACCGCCCAGCTCCGTGCCCACGGCGGCGAGACCGAGGTGAGCGCGGAGCTGACCGACGGCGAACTGCGCGTCACGTTCACCGAGCCGGTCCGGGGCGTCGCCCCCGGCCAGGCGATCGTCCTGTACGACGGCACGCGCGTCGTCGGCTCAGCGACCATCGCTACCACGGCTCGCCGGGAAGCTGCCACAGCCTGATCATCGAGAACTCGCAGGAGCTGGCACGGCCCGACCACCCGGCATAGGCTGGCCCCGCGGAAGGCCCGCACAGTGTGAGCCGGCGGCGGGACCTCCCCGCCCCTTCGGGAGGTGGACGGTGCTCCTGCGCTTTCGAGTGGCGAATCACCGCTCGATCCGGGACGAGGCCGAGCTGACACTTGTCGCCGCAGCAGGCAGTGGTAACAGTTCCGACAGCGTTGCGCGGGACAGCGGGATCACTCAGGACGGTGGCGAGTCCGTGTCGGTGCTACCCGTGGCCGGGATTTTCGGTGCGAACGCTTCCGGCAAGAGCAACCTGCTCAGCGCGTTCCACGCCATGCGGGAGGCGGTACGCACCTCCTTCGCGGACTGGGCCAAGTATCCCGGGGTGCCTCACCGGCAGCCCTTCAAGCTGGACGCCGCCAGCGCCGAGGAGACCACCCTCTTCGAGGTCGACCTGGTCCTTGGCGTCCGCACCCCCGTCCGTTACACGTATGGCTTCGAGCTCTCTGACGACCGGGTGGAGGCCGAATGGCTGCACGCCTATCCGGGCGGCATCCGACAGGTCTGGTTCGACAGGGAGGCGGACCGCCCGGCGGAGGACGGCGACGAGTATCTCTTCGAGAGCCCTGCTTTCACCGGCCGCCGCGACGACCTGGTCGCGCTCACCCGGCCGAACGCCCTCTTCCTCTCCACCGCGGCCACCCTCAACGACCCTCAACTGTCCGCCCTGCACCGCTGGTTCCTGAACAACCTGTGGCTGATGACCCCGGGTGAGGACATCACACACCGTGCCGACTGGACCAAGCGCCGCCTCACCGAGCTCCACGCCGACACCGGCTACCGCGAACGACTCGTCCAACTCCTGGCCTCCGCAGACCTGGGCGTCACCGGCTTCGATCTCGATCCGGACACCGGCGCGGTCTCACTTCGGCACCGGACCGAGGGGGCGGAAGCGGTGGCCCTCGACTTCCTCACCGAGGAAAGCTTCGGTACGCACGCGTGGTTCGCTTTTCTCGGCCCGATGCTCGCCGTCCTCGACAACGGGACGACGTTGTTGGTCGACGAGCTCGACTCCAGTCTCCACCCCACGCTGGCCGCTGAGGTCGTGCGTCTCTTCCAGGACCGCAAGGCCAACACCAAGGGCGCCCAGCTGATCTTCACCACCCATGACGCCACGCTGCTCGGCAACGCCGTACTCGACCGTCCGCTCCGCCGCGATCAGGTATGGCTCACCGCCAAGACGAAGTCCGGCGCGAGTGAGCTGTATCCGCTGGTCGCCGCTCATCCGGAGGAGGGCGAGGACCTGGAGCGGGGCTACTTGCGTGGCCGGTACGGAGGGGTGCCCCGGGTGACCCCGGGCGAGATCGTCCGCGAGGTGTACTGGCTGGAGGAGAAGGCGGCAGCGACGGCGTGAGCGAACGGGGTGGGCACGGAGCATGAGCAGCAGGCGCAGGTCGAAGAAGGACGCGGCGAGCACGGTGATGCCGCCGCAGGCGCCTCCGTCGCAGTACTCACGTCGCGAGCGGGTGCTTTACGTGGGATGTGAGGGCGAGGTGACCGAGTACGACTACCTGCGGTACCTCAACAAGGAGTTCGGACCGCCCTCGACGCCCGGTTCGACGAGAAGGTGCCGTCGGACCCGAAGCTGCGGGCCGAGGTGCTGCGCAAGTTCGGCCGCCGCAAGGAGATTCTGGAGGCCCCTTCGGTGATCGAGGCCAAGGCCGAGCACATGCTCGGCCACTGGGCCCGCACCGCGTTGCCCGACCGCTTCGGGGCACAGATCGCCACCGTCTCCCGGCTCGCCGCCGTCCGCTACCGCACCGCGCTGCTCGCCGCCCGCGACCGGCTCGTCGCCCGCCTGGACGCGCTCGACCCGGCCCTGATCGCCGACCCCATGGCCGCGCTCGAAGCCGACGACGAGGAGCGGGCGCTCCTCATGCTCCTGCCGGATCGCGAGGTACTGAGAACGCTCGACGCGGCCGTCGTCATCTCCCCGGCCAGGCAGGGCGGCGGCGACCCGGAGGCATGGCGGCCGTGGATCACCAAGAGCCATCAGGACACGCACATCGAACGCTTCAAGAAGGGGCTGCCTCCGCGCGACATCACGGCCGACCCGGCATGGAATGTCAGGACGCACGGGCTGCAGCCGTCCGGTATCGGCACCCCGGCGAGCGGCGGCCAGGTGTGGAACGTCGACCTCGACCTGCCCGCGGACAGCGGACCGCCCGCGCCGCCGGACACGGAGGGCAGCGCGCTGCCGGAGACCATGGCCTTCCTGGTGGTCCAGTCGATGCTGCTCACCGGCTTCGACGCACCCGTCGAGCAGGTTCTCTACCTGGACTGCAAGCTGTCCGGCGCGGGGCTTCTGCAGGCCGTAGCCCGCACCAACCGGCCCTACCCGGCCAAGAAGTGGGGCCAGGTCGTCGACTACGTCGGCATCGGCCCCGAACTGGCCGACTCGCTCGCCTCCTACGACCAGGAGCACCTGCGCCACGTCCTCGGCTACCGGAACGTATCCGTGGACCACCTCCAGCCGGACTACCAGGGACCGCAGCCCGACGGCAGCAGCCCGGACCGGGACGGACTGCTGCTGCGGTCCGACGCTGCCGCCAAGGCCCTCCTGGAAGACCTCGGGGCGAAGGTCACCCGCTTCCTGGCCGGGCAGAACGTCACCGACCCCGGCGACGAGTCGCAGTGGGAGGACTTCCTCGGCCAACGCCTCGACGACCCGCTGCGGCGCGGCGAGTTCGACGAACGCGTCCGCGACTTCCTGACCGCGCTCAACGCGGTCCTGCCGGACCCGGAGGCACTGAAGTGCCGTGAGCTGGCAGGCCAGTTGGGCACGCTGCAATACATGGCCAGACGCCGCTACCTCGACGGCCGCGAACAGTTCAGCCCGCGCCGCTACGGGGCCAAGGTCCGACAGCTCATCTCACAGCACATCGAGACCACCGGGATCCGGCAGCGGATCCCACCCGTCGAACTCACCGATCCGGAGTTCATGGAACGGGTCGACGCGAACGCCGACCCCCGGGCGCGGTGCTCGTACATGACGGGCTCACTGAAGCTGCGCATCACCGCGAAGATCGGCGGCGACCGGGCGGGCTACCAGCGGTTCAGCGTCCGTCTCGAAGAGATCATCGCGCGGATGCGGGACGACTTCGAGCAGGCCGCCGCCGACCTGAAGCGTCTTGTCGGGGACGTGGCCGCGGCGGAGCGGGAGCCGGAGGACGGCGACTCTCTCGACTCCCGGACCGAACGACTGGTCCTCGGACTGCTCCAGCAGCACGCCGAAGAAGCCGGGCGGGAACCCTGGCCGCCGGGCACCGATCTGATCCGGGCGGCCCGCGGTCTCACCAGGGAGATGTCGGTGCTCGTCCGGCGTCCGCAGATACACACGCAGGTCGCTGCCCGTAACCGCATGCGCAGCGAACTCTGCGAGCACCTGGAGATCTGGCTCGACATGGACTGGGACGACATCGGCGACCTCGCGAGCCATCTGACGGAGCTGGCTGTGGAGAGGTATGAGTACTTCCTCGGATACCAGCCGCGCGACGAGGCGGACGGCGGGGACACCTGACTCGGTGACCGCTGATGACTGCCAGGCAGGGTGATGTCGTTGCCGGATGGTAGGAAGAGCGGGTGAGCACCGTCGTCGAACAGGCCATCGCTGATCTCCCCGTGCCCAGGGGGTGGCGGTGGGACGTCGTCGTGCGGCCACGGCGCCGTACCCTTGGCATCGAGATCGCCGAGGACGGCCGGGTGCTCTTCGCGATTCCCGCGGGCGCAGATCCGAAAGAGATCGCTGACGCGGTGCGTGGCCGGATGCCGCGTCTCGCCGCCGAGGTCCGCCGCCGTCAGGACCTGCGGGCGGCCGAACCGGTCAGGGACCTGATCGGCGGTGAGGGCTTCGCCTATCTGGGCCGCCGGTACCGGCTCAGGCTCACTCCCGACGACGGCAGCAGTCACGTACGACTGCGACAGGGATGGCTGGAGCTGCCCCGATCGCGGTCGGCCGCCGCTGATGCGGGGCCACTTGTGGAGTGGTACAGCAGCCGCGGGGAGCGCTGGCTCGCTGCCCGGCTGCAGCCGCTGGCGTCACTGGCCGGAGTGCGCGATCCGGCAGGCATCGAGGTGCGGGACCTCGGCCGTCGTTGGGGTGCCTGTTCTCCTGAGGGCGCGATCACGGTGCACTGGGCGGTGATACAGCTGCCGGTCGCCCTGGTGGACCTCGTCCTGATCCATGAGCTCTGCCACCTCAAGTACCCCGGCCACGGAGCGGCTTTCCGACGGGCCGTCCGGCTCGCGCTACCCGACGCAGACGTGCGCGAACGGCAGTTCGCCCAGGAGGAGCCGCGACTGTGGCGCGGAGCTGTCTCAAGGCACTAGGAAAGTGCCCACCGCCCGAGCCGGCTGCTGCCCCAGGCCGTCGCGTAGTGGACGGTCTCGATGAGGCGGTAGCCGGTCGAGTCTACGAGCGCGTCGCGGAAGGTCGTGCTTTCACCCGTCGGGTTGTCCGGTCGAGCACGATCAACGTGAAGTGGCGGTCGGCCACGGCCGCCTTGAAGCCCGCCGCGCCCCGCAGCGCGGCCCGCGCGAGGCCGGGCAGGGGCGCGCTAAGAGAAGAACTCCGCCAGCGCCGGCCCGAGCGCCTCCGGGTCCACCATGTGCGACTGGCCCTCCAGCGTTCGGTACGTCCCCCGGGGCGCCGCCTCGGCCACCGCCCGGGCCGCCTCGCGCATCCAGGCGGGACTCGCGCCGCCCCCGAGGGACAGCACGGGCACCGTGACCGAGGCCAGCCGGCCCTGGGGCACCAGGCCGTCGCCCATCACGGCGTTGTCGTACGCGAGGCTGGGCGCGAGCGCCTCCATGCCGGGCCACATGGGGGACTGGTGGGCACCCCGGATCATCTCCTCGGCCAGGCCCGTCAGCCGCAGGAACAGCTCGACCGCGTCCCCGCGCCGGCCGTGCTCCAGGGCCTCGGTGAGGTGGTCGGTGTACTCGGCCCGCTCCTTCGCGCCGCCCTCGTAGACGGCGTACGGCACCTCGTACACGGCCACCTGACGCAGCGGCAGCCCGCTCGCCGCCGCCTCAAGGACCAGCGCGCCGCCCGACGAGTGGCCGTACAGCGAGGCCTCGCCGCCCACCGCCTCGACCAGCGCGGCCAGGTCCTCGACCTCGCAGGCGACCTCGTACGGCTTGGTGTCACCGCTTGCGCCCCGGCCCCTGCGGTCGTAGAAGACCACGGTGAAGCGGTCGGCGAGGGGCACGGCGAACGGCGCCACCGTGGCCCCCCGTCGACATCGCCCCGCTCACCAGGATCACCGCGGGGCCCTCACCGGTGCGTTCGTACGCGACGGGGGTCCCGTCGCGCGAAATGGTCTTCTTGTCCATGCCTCGGCAGACTGCCCCAAGGCGCGGAACTAATCGCTCACGACACCTCGACCTCGTAGAAGCAGAGATGGTCCTTGATCCGGGCGACGTCCTCCTTCGGCTCGGGGTACGCCCAGACCAGGTCCGGCGCGTCCGGCAGGGACCAGTAGGAGGCGGTCCCCTTGAAGGGGCAGACGGTGTGCGTCTCGGAGGGCGTGAGGAGGTCGAGACGCACGTCCTCGGCGGGGATGTAGTAGCGCGGGGGACAACCGGTCTCGTGCAGGACGAGGGACCGGTCGCTCTCGGCGAGGACCAGATCGCTGTGCGTCACGCGCACGTGCTGGTCACTGTTCTCGATGGTGATCGTGTGTCCTGAGGCCATAAGTGGTTGACGCTGACGGACGCCCACTTGTTCCCGAGGGCCGGCTTCTCCGCGCGACCGGCCCGCTGCACACCGCAGCCGCCACCCCGCGCAATGCCTACCCTGACCCCATGCGCATCTGTGTCTTCCTCTCCGCGGCAGATCTCGACGACCGCTACACCCGCCCCGCCCGCGACTTCGCGAAACTGATCGGCAAGGGCGGCCACTCCCTTGTCTGGGGCGGCTCGAACGTCGGCCTCATGAAGGTCGTCGCCGACGGCGTGCAGGAAGCCGGCGGCAAACTGATCGGCGTCTCCGTGGACTTCCTCGCCAACAAGGCCCGTCCCGGCGCCGACGAGATGATCGTCGCGGTCGACCTCGCCGAGCGCAAGCGGCTTCTCCTGGAGAAGGCCGACGCCGTGGTCATCATGGTCGGCGGCACCGGCACCCTCGACGAGGCCACCGAGATCCTGGAGCTGAAGAAGCACGGCCGTACCGACAAGCCCGTCGTCCTGCTCAACACCGCCGGCTTCTACGACGGCCTGAAGGAACAGTTCCACCGGATGGAGGCGGAGGGCTTCCTGCCCCGGCCCCTGGCGGAGCTGATGTTCTTCGCCGAGGAACCCGCACAGGCCCTGGCCCACCTGGAGCGCGGGACCGGCGCCCGCTGATGCGAGCATGGGCCCCATGGCAACTCATGTGATCACGGGTGCCGGTTCCGGCATCGGCGCCGCCGTGGCCCGTCGCCTGCACGCGCGCGGGGACGAACTCGTGCTGCACGCACGCGACGCGGGCCGCGCGAAGGAACTGGCCGCCGCGTTCCCCGGCGCCCGCACCCTGGTCGGCGACCTGGCGGACCCGGACAAGCTCTCCTGGGCCTTCTCCCACCAGCCCCTCCCGGACCGTGTGGACTCACTGCTGCACATCGCGGGCGTCGTCGACCTGGGCGAGGTCGGCGAGCTGACCCCGAAGTCCTGGCGCCACCAGCTCAACGTCAACCTGGTCGCACCGGCCGAGCTGACCCGGCACCTCCTGCCCCAGCTCCGCGCCGCCCGCGGCCACGTGGTGTTTGTGAACTCGGGCGCGGGCCTCGCCGCGCACGCGGGCTGGTCGGCGTACGCGGCGTCCAAGCACGGTCTGAAGGCCCTGGCCGACTCCCTCCGCGCCGAGGAGCACGGCAACGGCGTCCGGGTCACCTCGGTCTACCCGGGGCGCACGGCGAGCCCGATGCAGGCGAAGGTGCACCAGCAGGAGGGCAAGGAGTACGACCCGGCGCGCTGGATCGACCCGGAGTCGGTCGCGACCACGATCCTGACCGTCCTGGACCTGCCGAGGGACGCGGAGATCAACGACGTCACGGTGCGCCCCGGCCCGCTCCCCGGGTAGCACCCCGGCACCGCTCAGCGCACGGTCGGCAGCCCGCCGCGTCCCCGGGCACCGCGGCCGGAACCCCGGCGGACCCGGACTGCCTCGCCGGGGAAGTGAAGCCAGCCCTTCACCTCGGTGCCGGTACGGCGTGCAGGACTCCGTCCGAATGGCGATCGACCTGGAACTGCGCTACCGGGGGCCGTGCTCCCCGCACAAGCTGAAGTCGGCCGTGTCTGGGTACACCCGCGAGTGCGCGGAGGCCCAGTCGAAGGACTTGGGGTGATCGCCACATCCAACGGCTGGAACCTGTACGTCGGCGGCAACGGCGACGCTACCCCGCGCCACGCCGACCTGTTGGCCCAGAACCTGTCCGACGACGAACTAGTCCGTCTGATCGACCGGTTCCTGATGTGCTACATCCGTACCGACGACCGCCTGGAACGCGCCTCGACCTGACTGGAGCGCATTCCTGGCGGCCTGGACCACTTACGGGACGTGGTGGTGCACGACTCGCTCGGCATCTGCGGGAAGCTGGAGGCGCTGATGGCGCCAAACGTCGCGGGCTACCGTGACGAGTGGGCCGAGACCATCAACGACCCTGAGAAGCTGGCCCGGTTCGTGTCCTTCGTGAACGCCCGGACACCCCGACCCGGTCGTCGGCTTCGTCCCCGAGCATGACCAGATGAAGCCCGGCCTGCCGCTGCTGTCCATCGGCATGCGCCCCACCGAAAACTTCTGGAAGGAAGCGCCTGGCGATGATCCTGGCACCCGAGACCACCGACCTGAAGGTCCAGCTCCAACTCGACGACGACCGGTTCACGGTCTGCGACCTCAGCTCCCTGGCCGCGCTGCTGCCGGACGGCCGCCAGGTCGCCCTGTTCCAGGACCTGAACGGCAGTCCGTACGGCATCGACAACTGCGACCCGTTCGACCGCGCGGCCGTCCTCTCCCGCGGCCTGACCGGTACCGACCAGGGCCGTCCGTTCGTCGCCGCGCCCCTGCTGAAGCAGCGGTTCGACCTGGTCACCGGGCAGTGCCTGGACGACGAGTCGGTGGCGGTCGCCGCGTACAAGGCGCGCGTCCGTTGATCCTCCCGGATCCTGTCCGCCGCCGTCCTGGACTTGGCGTCCGCCGACACCGCCTCCGTCGTCGGCACCGACCTGGTGGTGGACGGCGGCGGTTCTCTCCAAGGCTGTCACGCCTTCAGCGCGTCGTATGTGACGCCTGTCAGCCGTTCGGACTCCGCCCAGAGCTGCTCCCCGTCCGGTCGCTGAGCGTCCACGGTACTCGCCGTGACGGGGCCGGTGTGCCCCGCCACATGGCGAAGGACGGGCCGAGGAAGGCGTCGGGCCGTACGTCGGGGGCGGTCGCCTCGGAGAGCGTAGGCAGGGCACCTGCCTCGGCTGGCTGGGCGACGATCCGGTTGCCGAGTTCCAGGAACCGCTTGGCGACCCGGCGGCCCTCTGCCCGGGGCGGACGGTCAGGAGGTTGGTGGCCGCGTATCCGGGGTGAGCAGCGACGGCCACTACACCTGTCCCGGGTACGGTCAGGCGGCGGGCCAGCTCGTGCGTGAAGAGCAGGTTGGCTGGCTTGGACCGGGCGTAGGCGACTCAGCGTCGCTAGTGCTGCGC
>NZ_JAJONF010000083.1 GCF_021462265.1 Streptomyces shenzhenensis
ATCCTCTTCCTCGCCTCCCCCCTCGCCGCCAACATCACCGGAGCCGAGATCGTCATCGACGGCGGGCAGGTCAAGACCCTTTGACTCCTGCCGAAGGGCGCCAGGTGAGCGGCTCCGGACCGTCACGACCCGTACAGGTGGTCGTTCTGGCAGAAGACAGGCTGACCGCGCAGGGCGTGGAAGCACATCTCGCCGCTGACGAACGCTTGCACGTACTGCCGGCGGGCGCCGCGGAGGATCCGGACGTCCTGCTGGTCATCGCGGCCGAACCGGGGGAGGGGATGTTCTCGGCGCCGAAGCACGGCTGCCCGGAGGGTCCCGCTGAGGCACCCCGGCTCGTCCTCGTGGCCGACGAGCCCACCGCCGAGCAACTCGTCCGAGCGGCCGGACTCGGACCCGCGGCTTTCCTGCCCCGGGACCGGACCACCCTCGCGGACATCACCGAGACGCTGTGCGCGGTGGCCCGCGGCGCCGCGTCGCTGCCGTGGCCGCTGCCCGGATCACCGCCGGAGCAGATCCACACCCGCCGGCGGGACGACCAAAGCGGCGGCGCGAACGACGAATCGTCGTTCTTCACCGCCAGGGAGCTCGAGGTACTGCGGCAGCTCGCCGAGGGCTCCAGCACCGCGGAGATCGCCGCGGCTCTGCACTACTCGGAACGGACCGTCAAATACGTCATCCACGAGGTGATCGTGCGGCATGGCCTGCGCAACAGAGTCCACGCCGTCGCCTTCGCCCTGCGGCAGGGCCTTCTGTGACGGCCCGGACCACCCCCGCCGACCCGGCCGCGCCAGGCATCAGCCGCACCACCGCGCACGCACTCGCCGGTGGCCGCACCCCAGGCCTCGCAAAGCCACACCCCCTGCCCCGGTGGTCGTTCCGACCTGCCGCGTTAACCTGTGGTTATGTGCCCGAACCACCCGGAAGGGGCCGAACCCGAGTCGTCCCCGCCCGAGGCGGCGCGGGCGCGGACGCTGGCCTTGGCCCTGCGGCAGGCGACGGCGAGTGTCGGCGGGCGAGGCGCCCTCCTGCACCGGTGGGACCCCGGCGCGGGCCGGCTGTCCCTGGTGGCGGTGGACGGCGTCGACGCCGAGGCGGCGCGCGCCTGGCGGGAGCTGCGCGAGGAACAGGACGCACCCCCCTCCCGTGCGCTGCGGCGCGGTGTCCCCGTCCAGGTGGCCGGGGACGGCCTCGGAACCGGGGCGGCCGGCACGGTGGCGGTCCCCCTGACCGGGCCCGGCGGACCCGTCGGCGCTCTCTCGGTGCTGCTCTGCGCAACCGACGAGCCCGACGACGTACAGATGTCCTTCCTGTACGCGGTGGCGGCCTGGGCCGCCGAGCGCCTGGAGTGGGCCGCCGAGAAGCCACCACCGCCCCGGGAACTCGCACCCGTGCACGAGCGCGCGGTCCGGACGGTGAAGCTGACCGCGACGCTCGCCGAGGCCGTGACCGTCCAGGACGTGGTGCGGGCCTTCGCACAGTACGTCCTGTCACCGTTCGGCGCCGACGGGCTGGTCGTCGGCGCGTTCGAGAACGGCAGGCTGACGAAGGTCGGCGAGGCCGGCTACCCGGCGGACTACTTGAAGCGGTTCGAGGGCCCGCTCGTCTCCGGCATGCCCATGACGGACGTGCTGCGCACCCACAGGCCGCAGTTCATCGAGTCGCCCGCCCAGATGTACGAGCGCTATCCCGCCGTCGTGGACAAGATCATGATGGGGACCTCACCGAAGACGGCATGGGCCTTCCTGCCGCTGGTCGCCTCCGGGCGGGCCGTCGGGATCTCGGTGCTGTCCTACAACCAGCCGCGCCCCTTCAGTGAGGAGGACCGCGCTCACCTGACCACCCTCAGCACCATGGTCGGCCAGACACTGGAGCGGGCCCGGCTGTACGACCTGGAGCACGCCCGCGCGCAGGAACTGCAGAGCGCCCTGCTGCCCCGGGTGCTGCCGCGGCTGCCCGCCGCCGTCGCGGCCGCGCGCTATCTGCCGACGGGCCGGGGCGAACAGGTGGGCGGCGACTGGTTCGACGTGGTCCCGCTCTCCGCCGACCGGGTCGCCCTGGTGATCGGCGACGTGATGGGCCACGGCATCGCCGAGGCCGCCACCATGGGCCGGCTGCGCACCGCCGTATGCACCCTCGCCGATCTCGACATGGCCCCGGACGAACTGCTGGGCCACCTCAACGACCTGGTCAGCGACCTGGGAGAGGACTTCTACGCCACCTGTCTCTACGCCGTCTACGACCCGGTCGGCCGGACTTGCCGCTACTCCCTGGCCGGGCATCCGCCGCCGGTGTTCGTGCATCCCGACGGCACCGTGCAGAGCCCCGTGGTGAGCCCCGATCCGCCGCTCGGTGCCGCCACCCCGCCGTTCGCCGTCCACGAAGTCGGGCTCGCCGACGGGAGCCTGGTCGTGCTGTGCACCGACGGGCTCATCGAATCCGGCGCCCATGACGCCGAGCAGGGCCTGGCCGAACTGATGCGCGTGCTGGCCGGGGCCGGGGTCCGCCCGGCCCGCTTCACCGGCGCCGACCAGGAAGCGGACCTCCGGGGCGTGGAGGAACTGTGCGACAAGGTCGTCACGGAACTGCTGCCGGACCGGGAGCGGACCACCGACGACGCGGCCCTGCTCATCGTCCACACCCGGGCCATGTCCGCCGACGACATCGCCTCCTTCGGCCTGCCCGACGATCCCCGGGCGGCCGGGCGGGCCCGGGAATTCGTCCGCGACCAGCTCTCCCGGTGGGGCCTGGACGAGCTCACCATGACCACCGAACTCCTGGTGAGCGAGCTGGTCGGCAACGTGATCCGGCACGCCAAGGGCCCCATGCGGCTACGGCTGCTGCGCAGCCGCATCCTGACCTGCGAGGTCTACGACGGCAGCCTCAGCGCCCCGCGCATCCGCCAGGCCGCCTACACCGACGAGGGCGGCCGCGGCCTGCAACTGGTCGCCGCGCTGTCCCGGCGCTGGGGGGCTCGCTACCTGAGCGACGCCAAGTGCATCTGGACCGAGCAGGACATCCCGAACGGCACCCGCAGGCGCGCCGGCGCCGCACCCCCGGGCCCGGCTCGCCGCGGTCCGGCGGGGTTCGCCGGACCGACGGACGACTCGGCCGGCCCGCCGTCGGCGGCACTCGGGCCGGGTGCCCGGCGGGCTTCCTAGCTGACGAACCCCACATGGGCCAGGGCCTGCTTCAGCAGCACCCCGTGGCCGCCGGGCATCTCACTCTGCACGGCCTCCAGCATCGCCTCCTGCGGACTGAACCACACCAGGTCCAGAGCGTCCTGCCGGGGCCGGCAGTCACCGGCGACCGGCACGATGTAGGCCAGCGACACCGCGTGCTGACGCGGGTCGTGATACGGGGTGACGCCCAGCGTCGGGAAGTACTCGGCCACCGTGAACGGCTGCAGCGAGGCCGGCACCCGGGGCAGCGCGACCGGGCCCAGGTCCTTCTCCAGATGGCGCAGCAGGGCGTCGCGGACCCGCTCGTGGTGCAGGACACGGCCGGAGACGAGGGCCCGGCTGACCGTGCCGTCCGGGCCGATACGGAGCAGCAGCCCGATGCTGGTGACTTCACCGCTGTCGTCGACGCGCACGGGCACGGCCTCCACGTACAGGATCGGCATGCGGGCGCGAGCCATCTCCAGCTCGTCGGAGGACAGCCAACCGGGCGTGGTTTCGGTCATGTCAGACATTGCTTGATCATACTTTCCGGGCGGGGCGCGCGGTCAGTCGCGGCCGGGGTCGGAGTCGGAGGCGGGAAGTCCGTAGAGGCGGCGGGCGTTGTCGCGTCCTGTCCAGGCGGCGATCCGCACCGCGTCGGCCGGGCTCAGTTCGTCGGCGTCCACCCGGTCCTGGAGCATTCCGGCCAGCCCCTGCCGGAAGGACAGCGCGCCGAGGTGGTGGAACTCGGCCACACCATAGGCGTCCGAGCTGTACAGCAGTTTGCGGAACGGGGTGATCTCCATCGCCTCCGCAAGCACCGCCGCGGCCCGGGCCGGACCCACATGGTGCAGGGTGAGTCCGACGTCGAGGTGCACATGCTCGAACACCGCGGCGAGATAGGCGGCTTGGCGCTGGTAGGGCCAGCAGTGCAGCAGGAGCACCGGGACGGTGCCGACGGTCAGCCGCAGCCAGTCGGTGAGCAGGACCGGGTCCGCGTGGTGCAGTCGCAGGTCCGAGTCCCCGAAACCGGCGTGGAGCTGGAGCGGCACCCCGAGACCGACGGCGGTCCACAGCAGATGACGCGTCAGCACCGGGTCCGTGAGCCTGCCGCCCCGGGAGAACCACAGCGCGGCCGCGCGGGTCACCTCGGCGTACGTCGGCCGCTCCGGGTCCAGCGCGAAGCCGGTGCGGTAGGCGGCCACCGACTTGACCGCGACCACACCCGGCCGCCGTACCGCCTCCTCGGCCGCCGCCCGGAAGGCGGCCGCGTACTCGGCCGCCTCGATACCCCGGGCGGCCACCTCCTCGGCGATGCTCTCCAGACGTACGACCTCGTACGCGCCGGCCCCGGCCGCCGTCGCGAGTTCGGCGGGGGAGGTGACCGGGTGCGGGGCGTAGCCGGTGTCCACGCAGAACGTTTCCGTGTGCGAGGCCGCCAGGAACCGGCGGTTGACCTCCTGCCAGCCCAGCTCGGCCCGGCGTGCCAGGTAGTCGGCGGCCGGAGCGTGCCGGTCCAGGTCGAGCAGGGGCGCGCAGTGCCGTCGCACGGCGATGCCGGCCGGACTGTCGAACGGCGAGACGCCCGGCCAGGCCTCGCCCTCGGTGAGCAGGGACTCGAACTCCGGCCCGGTGAGGTCGGCGGTGACCGCGCCGTGGCAGTGGTGGTCGACGAGCGGGAGCGCGTCGAGGACTTCCCGGATCGGTTCCGGCATCAGTACTTCCAGCGGTAGGCCGCCGCCACCCCGGCGTCGTCCAGGCCGGCCACGGCCGCCGTCTCGCCCTCGCGTACGGCGATCACCGCGTCCGCGAGGACCGGGCCGAGCGCGGTGCGCAGCACCTTGTCCTCGCGGAACTCCTCAACGGCCTGGGGGAGCGAGGCCGGCAGCCGGCGCACGCCCCGGGCCACCGCCTCGTCCGGGATCAGCCGGGCCGGGTCGTCGATGACCTCCTCGGGCAGCGGCGCGGCCGAGGCGAGCCCGTCGAGTCCGGCGGCGATGGCGCAGCCGAGGGCCAGGTACGGGTTGGCGGCCAGGTCGACCGGCTTGATCTCCAGGTTGGCGTCCTGGCTCTGGTGGCCGGCCGTGCCGGTGACGACCCGGACCGCGGTCTCCCGGGTCTCCCGGCCCCAGGCCGTGAACACGCCCGCCCACTGGGAGGGCTTGAGCCGCAGGTAGCTGGCCGGGCTCGGCGCGGTCACCGCCGTCAGCGCCGGCAGGTGCGTCAGCAGTCCGGCGATGAAGGACTCCGCCGCCGCCGTCATGCCGTACCGGGCCTCGCCCCCGGCGTGCAGGTTGACGCCGTGGCGCCACAGGGAGAGATGGAGGTGTCCGCCGTTGCCGACGCCCCGCTCGGCGACGGCCGGGGAGAAGGAGGGCCGCAGGCCGTACTTCTGCGAGACGGCGCGGATGGTCTGCCGCACCAGCACGCTCTGGTCGGCCGCCGCCACCGGGTCCAGGGCGCCGGTGGAGAGCTCGAACTGGCCCGGCGCGTACTCGGGATGCAACTGGGCGACCGGCACCTCCTGCTTCTCGAAGGCCGCGAGCAGGTCGGCGGTGTAGTCGCTCAGCTCGATCTGCCGGGCCGCGCCGTACGCCGGGCCCGATGTGGCCGGCACGAACTCGTCGGCCGGCGCGGCGGCCCGGCCGACCACCCACTCGATCTCGATGCCCGCCCTGAAGGTGATGCCGTGCCGGTCCTCGGCGTCGGCGACGATCCGGCGCAGGAAGGTACGGGCGCACCCGGGGTGCCGCTCACCCTCCTGGGTGAGCCGGTCGACGGGCGCCCAGGCCCAGCCGGGCTGTCCGGCCAGCACCACCAGGCGGTCCAGATCCGGGTAGAGGCGCAGATCACCGTCGGGCGAGCCGAGCACGTCGGTGCGCACGATCGCGTCGTTCGCCAGGAAGGTGTCGAACACCGGGGACATGCCGACACCCCAGGCCACCGCCGGCTGCAGCCCCTGCCAGGGAACCGTCTTCGCCCTGCAGATCCCGGCGGTGTCCACGAAGGCCAGCACGATCCCGCGTACGCCCTGAGCGGACAGTTCGTGGGCGAGGGCATGGGCCCGGGCGAGATCGCCGGGGCTTCCGCCGGGAACGGGGGCGGCCAGGGGTGGCATACGACGTCCTCCTCGACGGGCTCGGATGCACGCGTCCCGGTCAGGGTTTCACGGCGAGCGCGCCGAACTGCGCTACCGCCGCCGGGGAGTCGGCCCCGGCGGCCCGCGGCCGCGCCCGGCAGCCGTCCGCCCTGCCACGACCACCCCGTGGCCGACATCGTGCCGTCCGGTGATCGTCCTGTCACGGGAGTTCCGGCCGGGCCGGCCGACGTTCGCGTCGCGCCGTGCTGTTCCGTGCCCGCCCCGCGCCGCGCCGTGCTGTTCCATGCCCGCCCCGCCCCGCCCCGCGCCGCGCCCCGCCGCGCCCCGCCCCGCGCCGTGCCGCGCCCCGCGCCGTGCCGCGCCGCGCCCCGCGCCGCCCCGCGCCGCGCCCCGCGCCGCCCCGCCCCGCGCCGCGCCCCGCGCCGTGCCGCGCCGCGCCCCGCGCCGCCCCGCGCCGCGCCCCGCGCCGCCCCGCGCCGCGCCGTGCCGCGCCCCGCACCGCCCCGCGCCGCGCCGTGCCCGCGCCGCGCTGTGCCGCTCCGTGCCGCGCCGTGGCACGGCACGGGGCAGGCCGTGGGGTGGGTGGGCCACCTCCGAGGGCAAGTTCACCCAGACCGGCCGGCCCGCCTCCGTGGCCGTGTCCTCCGGCGGCTCAGCTGTTCTCGGCCGCGAACATCCAGCGCTGCTTCTCCAGGTCGGCGGTGAGGGAGATCAGCAGGTCCTGGGTGACCGGGTCGGGCTCGTCGGTCGCGGCGATGCGCTCGCGCAGCCGGCCGATCGCCGCCGCCAGGCTCCGCACCATCAGGTCGACGACCTCGTCGTCACGCAGCCAGCCGTCCTTGGCGCCGGGCAGCGCGAAGGCCGCGGCGATGGTCTCCGGGCGACCGTCCGGCGGCACGCCCAGGGCGGCGGCGCGCTCGGCGACGGTGTCGGAGTAGGCGCGCGCGGTGGCGACGACCTCGTCGAGCTGGAGGTGGATCGAGCGAAAACGCGGTCCGACGATGTTCCAGTGCGCCTGCTTCCCGATCAGGGACAGTCCGAGCAGGTCCACCAGGGTCTCCTGGAGAGCGCCGCCGGTGACCCGGAGCGCCTCGTCGGGCAGTGTGCTCTTCACCACGGACATGGTGCGCATCTCCCTTCTGAGCTGTGCCTTCATCGCTGCGCGGGTGCCCCCAGGACACGACGGCAAACGCCCACGACCGGGCCCGGGGGCGAAGGCCGGTCCGCGCCACAGCTCGGCCCGTCCGGTGTTTGAGGACGAGGCCGTTCAGGCCGAAGCGGGGGTCCGGGGGCGGCAGCCCCCAGGAGGGCGCCCGTGCCCGTGCCGGGGCCAACCGGCGAGACGGTACTTACACCACGCGGTTGTCCGGACATAACATCGGTCCCCGCATGAACACGATGACGCTCTGGCACATATCCGGCTGGGAGTTCGCCGCCCTGGCACTCGCCACCCTGCTCGTCGGTTTCTCCAAGACCGCCGTCAGCGGGGCCAACACCGTCAGCCTCGCGATCTTCGCCGCGATTCTTCCGGCCCGCGCCTCCACCGGGGTGCTGCTCCCGCTGCTCATCGCGGGCGACGTGCTGGCCGTGGCGACCTACCGCAGGCACGCCCACTGGCCCACCCTGTGGCGGCTGTTCCCGGCGGTCGCGGCCGGCGTGGTGATCGGCACGGTGTTCCTGGTCTGGGCCGACGACAGCGTCGTACGGACCTCGATCGGCGCGATCCTGCTGCTGATGGCCGGAGTGACACTGTGGCGGCGCCGCACGGCCGACCGTCCCGACGACCCCGACGAGGTCACCACCCGGGCGGGCCGGCTGAAAGCCGGTTCGTACGGCGTGCTCGGCGGCTTCACCACGATGGTCGCCAACGCGGGCGGCCCGGTGATGTCGATGTACCTGCTGTCGGCAGGCTTCCGGAAACTCGGCTTCCTGGGCACCTCGGCCTTCTTCTTCCTGATCGTGAACGCCTCCAAGGTCCCCTTCAGCGCCGGACTCGGTCTGATCGACGGCGACTCGCTGCTCCTCGACGCCGCGCTCGTGCTGTTCGTCGTCCCCGGCGCGCTCATCGGCAGATGGGCGGTGCACCGGATCAACCAGCGGCTGTTCGAGCAGCTTGTCATCGCGGCGACCGTCGTGGGCGGCCTGCAGCTCCTCTTGCGCTGACCGGTCCGACCGGGCCGACCGGTCAGCGCGGCACCCCGGGAATGCGACGGCGGGGGGCGTTGTTGCAGAGATCGTGAATGACATGCTCGGATCAAAGATTCCGGGTGTGGGCGAGAGGAGGACCTCATGGCACGCAGCACCGCGCGTCCCGTCGTCAAGCTGAAGTCGACGGCAGGGACCGGTGTCACCTACGTGACCCGCAAGAACCGCCGGAACAACCCCGACCGGCTGGTCCTGCGCAAGTACGACCCGGTGGCCGGCGCGCACGTCGACTTCCGCGAAGAGCGCTGAAGCCGAGTACCAGCGCACCAGCAGCCCAGAGAGGAAACCCCATGAAGGCCCGCATTCATCCCGCGTCCCGCCTCGTGGTCTTCCGGGACCGCGCCGCCGACACGGCGTTCCTGACCCGCTCGACCGCCGGCTCGTCCCGGACGATCGAGTGGGAGGACGGCAACACCTACCCGCTGATCGACGTGGAGATCTCGTCCGCGTCGCACCCCTTCTACACCGGCAGGGCGCGGGTCCTGGACAGCGCCGGCCGCGTGGAGCGTTTCGAGCGCCGTTACGGCCGCACCGCCGCCGCCCGCGGCTGACCCGGCCCGGTGACCGACCCGAGGAGAACACAACCATGAAGGTGCGCAAGTCCCTGCGCTCACTGAAGGCCAAGCCCGGCGCCCAGGTGGTGCGCCGACGCGGCGTGGTCTACGTGATCAACAGGAAGGACCCCCGCTTCAAGGCCCGCCAGGGCTGACGGAGGTCCCGCCCCACGACGGCCGCCCGGCGACTTCGCCGGGCGGCCGTCGTGCGTCACGGCGTGTCTACGACGCCCTTCCCTCCCAGCCCCCGGCCCCAAGCCGCCGCCCCGGCAGCGGAACCCGTACGCTCCCCCCATGTCCCGGCACGTCCTCGTCCTCGGCGGTACCGCCGAGGCCCGTCTTCTCGCCGCCGCGTTGTCGGTGCGCGACGGAGCCCGTGTCACGACCTCGCTCGCGGGCCGGGTCAGGCACCCCCGCTCGCCGGCCGGTGAGGTGCGGATCGGCGGGTTCGGAGGGGTGGCCGGCCTCGCCGACTGGCTCCGCGGGCATCACGTGGACGCGCTGGTGGACGCCACCCACCCGTTCGCCGAGACGATCACCGCGAGCGCGGCACACGCGGCCCGGGTCACCGGGGTCCCCCTCGTCGTCCTGCGCCGCCCCGGCTGGCGGCCGGGCCCCGGCGACGACTGGCACCCGGTCCCCTCCCTGCCCGCGGCGGCCGCCGCCCTGCCCCGCTTCGGCCCCCGCGTCTTCCTCACCACCGGCCGCCTGGGCCTGTCCGCCTTCGTCCACCTGACGGACCGGCACTTCGTCGTACGCTCCGTGGAGGCCCCCGAGCCCCCTCTGCCCCGGCACACCGAAGTGCTGCTGGCGCGCGGGCCGTTCACCGTGGCCGACGAGAGCGCCCTGCTGCAGGGAAACCTGATCGACGTCCTGGTCACGAAGGACAGCGGGGGAGCGGCCACCGCCGCCAAACTCACGGCCGCACGGGAGCTGGGGCTGCCCGTGGTCGTCGTACGGCGGCCGCCGCTGCCGGACGGCGTGACGGCGGTACCGGATGTCGCCGGCGTACTGGAACGGCTGGGGTTCGGCACCGCGTGACTCCCGGGAAGGGGACCACCCGGATATCGCTCAGCCCTCCTTTCAGCCCTCCTTCGGCACCTCCGGATGGCGGCGCAGCAGATACGTGTCCATGATCCAGCCCTTGCGCTCCCGGGCCTCGGCCCGCAGCCGCTCGATGCGCGGACCGGCCTCGGCGATCGGTCCGGAGACCAGGATCTCGTCCGGGGTGCCGAGGTAGGCGCCCCAGTAGATGTCGATGTCCTGGTCCGCGTACCGGCCAAAGGCCTGCTGGGCGTCGAGCATCACCACCACGTCGTCCACCCCGTCCGGCAGGCCCTCGGCGAGCCGCCGGCCGGTGGTGATCTGCACCGGCCGGGCCACCCGGTTCAGCCCCGTGCGGTGCCGGGCCGCCAGCGCCGAGACACTGCTGATCCCGGGCACCACGTCGTACGCGAACCGCACCGCGCCCCGGGCCAGCACCTCCTCCAGGATGGCCAGCGTGCTGTCGTACAGCGACGGATCGCCCCACACCAGGAAGGCGCCGGTCTGGTCGGTGCCCAACTCCTCGCGGATCAGCCGCTCGTAGATGTCCGCGCGGGCGCTGCGCCAGTCGCCGACGGCCGGCGGGTACGCCCCGCCGCCCGCGGACCGGTCCCGCTCCGGATCACGGGCCTCGACCAGCCGGTAACCGCCGTCCGGTATGTGCGTGTCGAGCATGTCCCGGCGCAGCCGCGTCAGGTCGTTCTTGACCTCGCCCTTGTCGAGGAGGAAGAACACGTCCGTGCTCCTCAGCGCCCGGACCGCCTGGAGGGTGAGCTGGTCGGGGTCGCCCGCGCCGATACCGATGACATGGATATTTCGCACGGTCCCGAGTCTGCCGCATGCCACTGACAGCGGGTCACCCCGGTGCTACCTGGTGCCGCGCAGCCGGGGCGCCTCGCCTCCCGCATCGACGCTCTCGGCGCCGCCCTCCACCCGCCCGGCCAGCTCCTGCGCCCACTCCGCGAGCCCCTCGGCGTCGATCCCGTACGGCCGCCGCACCCCGCCCAGGGCCGCCCACTCCTCGACCGCGCCCGCGCCGCGCCGCAGCAGCCGCGCCCCGCCGGTCACGTTGCCACGCGCCGCGTGTGTGAGCCCCACCGCGAGCTGGGCCAGCCCCCGCCACAGCGTCCGCTCCGCCTCGGGCCCCGACTTCCAGGCGTCCTCGAACACCTCGTGCGCGTGGAAGGGCTTCCCGGCGTCCAGCAGCGCCTGTGCCTCGGCGACCGTCTGCTCCGGAGTCCGTACGACCCCCTCGGGCTGCCGCTCGACGCCGGGCGCGCCGTATGGCAGCGGCCGCCCCAGCCCGTCCCGCGGCCGCGCGTTGCGCGCCCGCCCCTCGGCGTCCCGGTCCCGTGCTCCTGCCCCTGCGGCGTCTCCCATACGCCCGATTGTCCCCCCAGGCCCACACCCTCTTTCGGCCCGCCCGGGGACGTGGGGTAAAGTGCTGTCCGCACGATCACGCGGGTCACCGCGAGTGAGCGCACCGGGACGTGGCGCAGCTTGGTAGCGCACTTGACTGGGGGTCAAGGGGTCGCAGGTTCAAATCCTGTCGTCCCGACGGTGTGAAGGGTCTTCGCGGGCGAGAGCCTGTGGGGGCCCTTTTCGTGTGGTGTGTCTCCCGCGGGTCTGTCGCGGACCTGGTCGGGGCTGGTGATCGAGACGGGCAGGCCGGTCCCGGGGATCGCGGAGGAACTCGGTGTCCACTCCGGGACGCCGCACAGCTGGGAGTCGCGGTGGCGCCGCTGGTTTCCAGGACAGCGGTCGCCGAGGGTGTCGCCGCCGCGCGGCGGGGGCCTGGGGGTGTGGGGACTGTCCGTCGTCACATGCTGTCCGTCACCTCGTCGAACGCCCTCAGCCCGTCTCGCAGGGCGGCACGCGAGGTGATGCCCAGCTTGGGGAACACCCGGTAGAGGTGTGCGCCCGCGGTGCGGGGCGGGATGTTGAGCTGCTGGCCGATCTGCTTGTTGGACAGGCCGCCGGCCGCGAGTTCGGCGATCCGGCGCTCCTGCGCGCTCATCGGCACCTTGCCTCCGCCCGGCGGCAACCCGACGTCCACACCGGCCGCGCGGAGCTCGTTGCGGGCGCGGCGGGTCCACGGCGGGGACTTGAGCTGCTGCTCGAACAGTTCCAGTGCCGCGCTCAACTGGACCCGGGCAGCCGTGTATTCGCGGCGGCGACGCAGCCATTCGCCGTACAGCAGCCGGGTGCGGGCGTAGTCGTACGTCCACAGGGTGGCGTCCGGTAGGGCGAGCGCGGCCTCGTAGAGCTCTTCCGCCCTCTCGTCGGGTGCGGTGATCGCCTCGCCGGCGGCGAGGATGAGCGCGTGGTGCGGCGAGATGGCGCCGATGCGCGCTCGCCGGCCTGCTGCCACGTGTGCGCGGGCCTTCGCCGCCCTGTCCGTGCGCATCGCGGATTCCACGAGGTCCAGGAACACGCGGGGGAAGTGCGGAAAGTGCTCGGGCAGCTCCCCCGGTGGCGTCAACGCGGCGGTCAGCGCGAAGGCCTCCTCGAAGTCTCCGCGTCCTACCGCGGCACCCGCGCGGGTCTCGTTCACGGTGCTCAGCAGCAGGTTCATGCGCCGGGGCTGAGCCCAGGCGGTGATGGCCTCGCATTGCCTGCGCAGTGCTTCTTCATCGCCGCGGCCGGAGGCCACCATGGCGAGTCCGTAAGTGAAGACCATGTGGAGCAGGTTGTACTCGTGGCCGGCGGCGTCCGCGATGTTCCGCGAGCCCACGGCGAGCATCTTGTCCCAGTCGCCCAGCATGAAGGCGTCGTGCGCCCTGGCGACTTGGGCGAAGCGCAGACTGTCGTACGTGCCGTGGCCGACAAGGTCCCGCCACACGCCGTCGTAGAAGGTGAAGCAGTCCACGTACCTGGCCGAATAGATCAGCCAGGTGACGCGCCACGAGGGGGTGGCGGGGGAGAGCGCGGCCGTCGCCAGGTCCAGCCGCTGTCGTACGTCGTGAGCGGTGCGAGCGGGGTCGGCGACGGCATCGAAGCACAGCCGTGCGGCTTCGGAGACCCGGTCGAGCAAGCGGTGGACGGGGAGCCAGAGTTCGGCACGCCCTGCCCACACCGCCGCGTTGAGCAGGACGTAGAAGGCGTCGTCGAACGCGTCCGTGTCCTCCAGGACGCCGCCTTCCGCGGCTGTGCGCATGACGGGGAGGAGGACGCGGAAGACGGCGTCGATGTCTCCTTCGCGGTGGAACAGGACGTAGGCGGCGGCCGCCGTCCCCCGCAGCGTCTCCGCTCTGTTGGCGTCGGCGAGTTCGCGCGCCGTCTCCAGCAGGCCGCCGATGCCGGCGGCGAAGGCCGCCTTGTCCAGACGGCCGGTGCGTGCGGCCAGGTCCTGGCTGAGCTCGGCCGCACGGCGGAACGCCGCGGCGGCCTCCGCGGCGCCGCCCCTGGCCAGGGCCCGTTCCGCGGCCTCGGTGAGTTCGACGGCCACCGCCTCGTCGGGCCCGTCCGAAGCGTGGGCGAGGTGCCAGGCCCGTCGTTCCGGTTCCGCCTTCAGAACCGCGGCCAGCATCCCGTGCGCGGCTCTGCGCCGGCCGCCGGGAGACATGTGCACCACGCAGGAGCGGGCCAGGGATGGCGGAAGGTGATCTGCTCCGCCAGGTGGTCGACGCGGATCAGCCCGATGCGCTCACCGGCCTCCAGCAGGCCGTCGTCCCACTCCGGACCGGCCTGGGCCGCCGCTGCCCTGATGTCTCGCAGGTTCCCGGGGCGCTGCCCGTCCAGCGCGGTCAGCAGCAGTGCGAGGCGAGCCGGGGGCGTGAGTGCGCGGAAACGGTCGGCGAAGACGCTTTCGAGCCGGCTGCTGAGGGGTAGGTTCGCCGGCAGTGCCTCAATGCCGTTCCGCTGGGCGGTGGTGAGCTGACCGGGAAGCTCCACAAGGGCCAGGGGATTGCCCTCGGCTTCCTGCAGCAAGCGTCGCCGGGCCGGTTCGGCCAGCCCGGGATGCCTGTCGTCCAGCAGCGTCAGGGCGTCGGCGGGCGCGAGCGGGCCGATGTCGGGCACGCGCAGTCCCGTGGTGTCGAGGAAGCCGTTGCCCTTGGCGCGTGCGGCCATGACGAAGGCGGCCCTGCAGCCTTCGAGACGGCGTGTCAGAAAGGTCAGCACCTCTGCGCTGGAGCGGTCGATCCAGTGGACGTCGTCCACGACGACCGCCAGGGGCAGCTCGTCGGACGCGGCCTGTACGAGCGCCAGAGCCGCCGCGGATATGGCGAACCGTCCGGGTGCCTGGCCCTCACGCAGGGAGAGCGCCTGCTCAAGGACCCGGCTCTGGAACGAGGGAAGCTTCGCGAGATGGCCGAAGAGGGGGTAGAGGAGCTGGTGCAGAGCCGAGAAGGCGAGTGCCTGCTCGCTCTCGACGCCCACCAGCCGCAGCAGGCGCAGTCCGTCGGCCCGGGCCCGCGCGGCCAGGGCATCCAGCAACACGGTCTTCCCGACTCCGGGGTCGCCCTGCAGCAGCAGTGCTGTTCCGTCGTGCTCCACGCCGGAACAGCACTGCTCGGAGAGCGTTCAGCTCGGACGTACGGCCCACCAACGACAACGTTCCTCCCACACCGGCGGGCGGTTGCCCCCGCCGGCCTCACCAGGATGCAGGCCGGGGTGGGCCGGACGCATCTGTCAGCCGACGGACGGCGGGCGAAGAGCGCGAACTCGGCGCCGGCCGGAGGGCCACGTCTGCGGTCGAATGGCCGATGGCCGGGCCGGGGCCCGCGGGCACACTCGACGACGTCCGCATGTGCCGCGCCTCTCACCTGACCGCCCTGACCGCCCTGACCGCCCTGACCGCCCGACAGCCGAGGAATCGATAGGTATGTGGATGCCGCCAACCAGGTGATCGAGGGCGCTGACGGCGTGCGGTACGCCTACCGGCGCAGCGGTCCTCCGGGAGCTTCCCCGCTCGTCCTGCTGAGCACTTCCGCGGCACACTCGACAGCTGGGACGGCGCCCTGACCGACGCCCTGTCCGCCGAGCGGGACGTCATCGTCTTCGACAACGCCGGAGTGGGACTCAGCACCGGCCGGATCTGTCGGAGCGTGCGTGCTCTGGCCGCGGACACCTTCGCCTTCCTGGACGCCCTGGGGGTGCGGCGGCCCGACGTGCTGGGCTACTCGTTGGGCGGCCGCACGGCCCAGGAGATGGCCCTGGTGCGCCCCGGCGCCGTGCGCCGCCTGATCCTCGCGGCCACTGCTCCCCGGGGCGCCGCCGGTATCCACGGCTACCCGGACGATGTGTTCGCGCATGCCGACTTGGAGGATTTCGGCATCCAGGACTACCTCTGCATCTTCTTCAACCACACCGAGACGAGCCAGCGGAGCGGCCTCGGGTCCGTCGGCCGGTACATCGAGCGTGAGGTTGATCGTGACCTTCCGGTCACGACGGCCGGGCGCGCCGCGCAATACGAGGCCGTGGCCGAGTGGGGCGTGCCGGACCACCGGGCACTTCAACGGCTCGCCGCCGTCGGTCATCCCGTGTTCGTGGCCGGAGGAGACCGTGGCCTCGTCGCGCCCCCTCGACTGCTCCATCTGCTGGCCGGCCTGCTGCCGAACGCGCACGTGAAGGTCTATCCCGATTCCGGCCACGGCTTCCTCTTCCAGCATCACCGGCAGTTCGCCCGGGACGTGCTGAACTTTCTGAACCGAGTGTTCACCGGTGTGGAGCCGTACGGTCCGACCGCTGGCGTTGCCCCAGCGACTCCTGACCATCGAGCGGCTGCCGCCGGCCGTCCCTCGTAGCTCCACGGCGGCCGGGTCAGCTCCGGCAAGGTCCGCGCCAGATCGCACTCGCAGGTGGGGAAACACGTGTACCCGGCGGCTCCCGCCTCCGCGTCAGGGCAACGGCGTTGCATTCACCCGGCGCTTCGACCACGCGGTCGGCGTGTCCGCCGGCGGGCGACGACATCGAGACGGCGGGGGACGCGGCAAAGGTGCCGCCTCCGCAGGCACCGGGCGAGGAAGCCCTCCCGTCTCACATGTCTCGTCCGGAAGCCCTGCCGCAGAGGCTGCCCCACCGGCTGCGCGACGGCCGGGGCGAGGAGCACCGTCCGCTGCTCAAGGACCTCTTCTTCTCAGTCCACCCAGCTGGTGAACAACGCGTTCAGTCCCTCGGCCATGGTGGGATGCGCGATCATGCCGTCTCGCAGCCTGGTGAAAGGCATGCCGGCCCACATGGCGGTCTGCACCACGGTGAGGACCTCGGAGGAGTCGGGGCCGAGCAGCGCCACCCCCAGGATCTCCTCGGTGTCGCGGTCCACGACCGCCTTCCACAGGCCTCGGGTCTCGCGCAGTGTGCGGGCCCGCGGAATGGCCTTGACGGGCAGTCTGGCAACCCGGATGTGGCGGCCCGTCGCCCGCGCTTGCTCCTCGGTCAGGCCCACCCGGGCCAGTTCGGGGTCGGTGAAGAGGTTCCAGGGGACCAGGCGTCCGACGGTGCTGCGCGTACCGCCCGCGATGTTGGCCTTGACGATGCGGTAGTCGTCCAGTGACACATGTGTGAACTGGGGACTGCCCGCGACGTCGCCCACCGCCCAGGTGTGCGGGGCATCCGTGGCGAGGGTGTCGTCCACCCGCACGAAACCGCGTTCGTCGGTCCGCACCCCCGCCGCGTCCAGACCCAGCTCGCGGGTGACCGGGTCGCGCCCCGTGGCGGCGAGCACGTCGTCGGTGACGAGCACCCGGCCGTCCTCGAGCAGCACGCGCAGGGCGTCCTCGTCGCGGGCGACCTCCTTGACGGTGACACCCGTGAGTACCTCGACACCGTCCGCACGCAGGCACTCGGTGAGCACCTCGACGATGTCGGCGTCCTCCCGGGGCAGCAGACGCGCGTTGCGGTCGAGCACCGTGACCCGGCTGCCGAACGCCGCGAACATCTGCGCGAATTCCAGTCCGACGTATCCGCCGCCGATCACCACGAGACGCTCCGGAACGCGTTCCAGACGCATGATCGTCTCGCTGTTCAGCGGGTTCATGTCGGCCAGCCCCGGCACCGAGGGCAGGTGCGGGACCGTACCGGTGTTGATCACGACCTCCGCGCCACGAACCACACGGCGCCCGCCGTCGTTGAGATCGATCTCGACCGTCCGCTCCGCCACGAAACGCGCGGTCCCGAGGACGAGGTCCATCCCGCTGTCCAGGAACTGGCGAAGGTTGAGGTCCACCATGTCGGCGACCACGCCCTCCTTGTGGGAACGCAGCAGGTCCAGGTCGACCTCCGGCTTGCCGACGCTCAGTCCCAGCGAGTTCGCGGCGGCCGCCCGGCGGGCGAGCCGAGCGCTCGTCACCAGGGACTTGGTCGGGATGCACGCGACGTTGATACACGTGCCCCCGATCATCCCGCGCTCGACCATGACGACTCGGCGACCGGCTCGGGCGAGGTCCATGGCAAGGGTTTTGCCCGCCTTGCCACCGCCCACCACCAGCAGGTCGACGTCCTCCACGACGTCCTGGGAATCGTTCATGACTGTGCGTCCTCTCGGAGGTGAACCAGTTGCGAACGGCGTTGGCCGGAGACGCGTGACAGCGCACGGCCCCGGTGACCCCACGCACCAAACATGGCCCTGGCCCAGCCGCCGCGCATCCGCCGAATGACTCATGTGCGCCTTTTCTTTTCGGGGCGGGGTTGCGGGATTGAGTCATCCGACCGATGCCCGATGCCGCGGCAGACCCTACGTTTGTCCCGCTGGACCGGCCGGACTGCGCATCCCCCGGGCTCCGGCGAGCGGGCCCCGGCAGTTCGGTTATGGGCGCGGCGGGCCGAGGTCCACCCGTCCGCCGGGAGTGCCCGCACGATGACGAGCGTCCGTGTCGCACTGTCGCCACGGTCGAGTCCGACGGCGGGCCGGCGTGAAACGCGATGCCGAGGCCCGCGCAGGAACGAGTGGAGACCGCCATGACCACAGCACCCCCCACCGTGGGGAGCGAATCGCCCGGCGACGACGTTCGCTTCTGCATCCTCGGTCCGATACGCGCGTGGCGGGCCGGGGCGGAGTTGCCGCTCGGCCCCAGGCAGCAGCGACTTGTCCTGGCGGCGCTGCTGGCCCGGGCCGGACGCCCCGTCTCCCTGACGGAACTGGTGGCCCTGCTCTGGGAGGAGGACCCGCCCCGGAGCGCGGCCAACGCCGTGCACCGGTACGTGGGTGTGCTGCGGCGCCTGCTCGAACCGGGACTGCCGGTCCGGGCAGCCGGTAGATGGCTCGTGCGGCAGGGCGGCGGTTACCTGATGCGGGTGGGTCCGAACCAACTCGATCTCCTGGCGTTCCGCGCGTCGCTGCGACGGGCCCGCGCCGCGGTCGCCGCGGGAAACACGCAGGAGGCGGTGATCGGCTTCGGCGCGGCCCTGGAACAGTGGCAGGGACGGTGTGCGGCCGACCTGGACGTCTTGGTGGGTGACCACCCGTTGTTCGCCACGGTGGAACACGAGTACGTGGCGGCGGTGACGGAGGCGGCCGACGCCGCGCTGCGCGGTGCCACTCCTCCCTCCGTCCTGCCGGCCGTGCGCCAGGCCGCGCAGCGTCACCCCCTGGACGAGCGACTGCAGGCGCGGCTGATGCTTCTGCTCGCCTCGGCCGGCAAACAGGCCGAGGCGTTGCTGATGTACCGCCAGGTGAGCACCGTGCTGAGGGAGGAACTGGGAGTGGAGCCGGGGGCGGAGCTGCGGGCCGCACATGCGGACGTCCTGAGCGGCCGGGCGGAAGACTCCCGTCCGGCGCAGGGCACCGCGACGACCTCGGACCCGGCGCCGCGATCGGGCGCTGCGGCGGGGACTCGTACGGGTGTCGTCGTACCGCGGGCGGCCGCGGAGCCCCGCAACCCGTCACCGGTGCACCCGGTGCCTGCCCAGCTGCCGGCGGAACTGCCCTGCTTCACCGGCCGGGAACGTGCCATGGAGCAGGCACTGGATCTCGCGAACGAGGCGAGCGGGGCCCTGCCCGTACTGGCGATCGACGGTATCCCGGGAGTCGGCAAGACCGCTTTCGCGGTGCGCCTGGCCCACCGGGTGGCTCCACGCTTCACCGACGGCCAGTTGTTCGCCGACCTCGGAGGCTTCACGTCGGGCAAGGGCCCGTCGGACCCGGGCGCGGTGCTGTACGGGTTCTTGGAGGCACTGGGCCTGCCGCGGTGGCGCATCCCCTCCACGACGGACTCCCGCGCGGCTCTGTTCCGCAGCGTGCTGGCCACCCGCAGGGTCCTGGTCGTGCTGGACAACGCCCACGACGCGGAGCAGGTCCGCCCGCTGCTGCCCGGTGCCCCGCAGTGCATGGTGGTGATCACCAGCCGTGGGCGGCTGAGCGCAATCGCCGCCGCCCACGGGGCTCGGCTGACCGGTCTGGACGTGCTGCCGTCCACGGAGGCGATCGGGTGCTTCCTGGAACGGGCCGGCGTCGGCCACGCGGACGCGGATGCCGGCGCGGTGGAGGAGATCGTCGAGCTGTGCGGGCGCCTGCCCCTCGCCCTGAGTCTCGTGGCCGCCCGTGTGCAGGGCCTTCCTGAACAGCCGCTGCGGCGGACGGCAGCCGAACTGGCCGCGGTCAGGGAGGGGCTCGACGGGTTCGACGACGACCGCGGCAACGACCTGCGGGCCGTCTTCTCCTGGTCGTACCGCACGCTGGGCCCCGAGGCCGCGCGGATCTTCCGTCTCCTGCCCTCGCGCCGGACGGCCGAGTTCGAAACGGGGGAGCTGGCGGCCGCGGCGGGCCTGCCGCCCCGGGCGGCGACCGCGGCCCTGGGAGAACTGGTACGCGCCAGGCTTCTCACCCCGGTACGAGACGACCGTTACGGAGCGCATCGTCTGGTCATCGCCTACGCCGCCGAACTGGCCCGTGAGGCAGGGCAGCGGTCTGTCCCCGGAGTCTCGCGGGCGACCGCCCGCCGGACCGCGGAGCACGCGGCGACGGCACAGCCGTCCGCCCTGACGGTTCCGGAGGACCCGGAGGCGTCCCCGCGCGTCGCCCACCGACGCGCCGACCGGGTGCCCGCGGGGCAGGAGAGCGGGAAGCACGCCGTTGCGGCGGCCCACCCCGGCAAGGGCGGCGTGCGCATCATGACGGCCGCCTGAGCCGGCGTCCCGGTGTCCGGGACGCCGGCCGGAGAGGCAGTGGGAACCCGCCCGGGCCGGCGTTCTTGAGGTGTCTCAGGCTCCCCCGGCGGGCCGCGGGT
>NZ_JAJONF010000084.1 GCF_021462265.1 Streptomyces shenzhenensis
TCCCTTTAGAGCTCTGGCTCTTGGGCAACAAGCCCAAGAGCCAGAGCTTTTTTGCGTTGAGGTAGGGTCAGGGGGCAAAGTTGGCTCGTTTCCCACCACAGGAGGCTCCCGGGTGGAGGTCCAGGAGACCCGTGTCCAGACGGACCGGGTCCTCACCATCCCGAACATCCTCAGCATGGCCCGTCTCGTCGGCGTACCCCTCTTCCTGTGGTTGATCCTCAGGCCCGAGTTCGGCGGGCCCAAGAGCGACGGCTGGGCCCTGCTGGTACTCCTCTTCAGCGGCGTCAGCGACTACTTGGACGGCAAGCTCGCCCGGCGCTGGAACCAGATCAGCAGCCTCGGCCGGCTACTGGACCCCGCCGCGGACCGGCTCTACGTGCTGTCGACGCTGGTCGGGCTCACCTGGCGTGAGATCCTGCCGCTCTGGTTGACGGCCGCACTACTGCTGCGTGAGCTGATGCTGCTGGTGATGGTGGGGATCCTCCGGCGGCACGGGTATCCGCCACCGCAGGTGAACTTCCTGGGGAAGGCCGCGACGTTCAATCTGATGTACGCGTTCCCGCTCCTGTTGCTCAGTGACGGAAGCGGCTGGATCTCGTCACTCGCTGCTATTTTCGGATGGGCGTTCGCAGGGTGGGGTACAACCCTGTATTGGTGGGCAGGAGTGCTTTACGTGGTGCAGGTCCGTCGCCTGGTTCGTGCGGACGCCACAGCCGACTGAGCCTCGGCGATTGTCCGGACGTAGTGGCCCCTCGATTGCTCTCGATGGCCCGCGGCGGAAAAGTGCGGGACAATCTTGACGGGTGAAGTCGGCGAGACCGTCATCTCTTAGAGGAGGACGCTTCCGACATGAAGGCCGTCGTGATGGCCGGTGGTGAAGGCACACGCCTTCGCCCCATGACCTCCAGCATGCCCAAGCCACTCCTTCCGGTCGTCAACCGGCCGATCATGGAGCATGTGCTACGGCTGCTCAAAAGGCATGGGCTCACCGAGACCGTCGTCACTGTGCAGTTCCTGGCATCGCTGGTCAAGAACTACTTCGGGGACGGCGAAGAGCTCGGTATGGAGCTCACCTATGCCAACGAGGAGAAGCCACTCGGTACCGCCGGAAGCGTCAAGAACGCCGAAGACGCGTTGAAGGACGACGCTTTCCTTGTCATCTCCGGTGATGCGCTGACCGACTTCGACCTCACCGAGCTGATCAACTTCCACAAGGCAAAAGGCGCGCTCGTCACGGTCTGCCTGACGCGTGTGCCCAATCCGCTGGAATTCGGCATCACCATCGTCGACGAAGAAGGTCAGGTCGAGCGCTTCCTTGAGAAGCCGACCTGGGGTCAGGTCTTCTCCGACACGGTGAACACGGGCATCTACGTCATGGAGCCCGAAGTATTCGACTACGTCGAGGCCGATGTTCCCGTCGACTGGTCCGGCGACGTCTTCCCGCAACTGATGAAGGAAGGCAAGCCGATCTACGGCTATGTCGCGGAGGGCTACTGGGAGGACGTCGGTACCCACGAGTCGTACGTGAAGGCGCAGGCCGACGTCCTGGAGGGCAAGGTCGACGTCGACATCGACGGCTTCGAGATATCCCCGGGCGTCTGGGTCGCCGAGGGCGCCGAGGTGCACCCGGACGCCGAGTTGCGTGGGCCGCTCTACATCGGCGACTACGCCAAGGTCGAGGCCGGCGCGGAAATCCGCGAGCACACCGTCGTAGGGTCCAACGTCGTCGTGAAGAGCGGCGCCTTCCTGCACCGCGCCGTCGTCCACGACAACGTGTACGTCGGGCAGCACAGCAATCTGCGAGGCTGTGTCGTCGGGAAGAACACCGACATCATGCGGGCCGCGCGGATCGAGGACGGGGCGGTCATCGGCGACGAGTGCCTGATCGGTGAAGAATCGATCGTTCAGGGCAACGTCCGGGTCTACCCCTTCAAGACCATCGAGGCCGGCGCCTTCGTCAACACGTCGGTGATCTGGGAGTCCCGGGGCCAGGCTCATCTGTTCGGCGCCCGGGGCGTGTCCGGCATCCTGAACGTCGAGATCACCCCGGAACTGGCCGTACGGCTGGCCGGCGCCTATGCCACCACCCTGAAGAAGGGGTCCACCGTCACGACCGCTCGTGACCACTCCCGTGGTGCGCGTGCGCTCAAACGGGCGGTGATCTCCGCGCTCCAGGCCAGCGCGATCGACGTACGCGACCTGGAGAACGTGCCGTTGCCGGTGGCGCGGCAGCAGACCGGGCGGGGCAGCGCCGGCGGGATCATGATCCGGACCTCGCCCGGGGTGCCGGACTCCGTCGACATCATGTTCTTCGACGGGCAGGGCGCCGACCTGTCCCAGGCCAGCCAGCGCAAGCTGGACCGGATCTTCGCGCGGCAGGAGTACCGGCGCGCGTTCCCCGGTGAGATCGGCGACCTGTATTTCCCGGCCAGCGTCTTCGACTCGTACACCGGGTCGCTGCTGCGGAACGTCGACACGACCGGGGTCGCCGAATCGGGCCTCAAGGTCGTCGTGGACGCCTCCAACGGCAGCGCCGGGCTCGTGCTGCCCAGCCTGCTCGGCAAGCTCGGTGTGGACTCGCTGACCATCAACCCCGGTCTGAACGAGGCAAGGCCCACGGAGACGGCCGACCAGCGCCGGGCGGGGCTGGTGCGCCTCGGCGAGATCGTGGCGTCCTCGGGAGCCGCGTTCGGCGTGCGGTTCGACCCGGTCGGTGAGCGGCTGTCCCTGGTGGACGAGAAGGGCCGCATCATCGAGGACGACCGGGCCCTGCTGGTGATGCTCGACCTGATCGCCGCCGAGCGGCGCAGCGGCCGTGTGGCGCTTCCGGTCACCACCACCCGGATCGCCGAGCAGGTGGCCGCGTACCACGGCACGCAGGTCGAGTGGACGACCACCTCTCCGGACGACCTCACGCGCGTGGGGCGTGAGGAAGGCACCATCTTCGGCGGTGACGGCAAGGGCGGATTCATCGTTCCGGAGTTCAGCAGTGTCTACGACGGTACGGCCGCGTTCGTACGCCTGATCGGTCTGGTGGCGCGGACACAGCTCACGCTCAGCCAGATCGACGCCCGGATCCCGAAGGCGCATGTCCTGAAGCGGGACCTGGCCACGCCGTGGGCTGTCAAGGGGCTGGTCATGCGGCGTGTCGTCGAGGCGGCCGGTGATCGTTCCGTCGACACGACCGACGGAGTGCGGGTCGTCGAGACCGACGGGCGTTGGGTGATGGTGCTGCCCGACCCGGCCGAGGCGGTCACCCATCTGTGGGCCGAGGGGCCCGACGACGCCTCCGCGCAGGCGCTGTTGGACGAGTGGTCGGCGATCGTGGACAGCGCCGGACGGTAAAATCGCTGCACGCGTGCGTGCCGGACACGTGTCCCCATGGGGGGCCGGTCCGGCGCGCCGGTGGGGCCGTTCGGAGGTACTGGTCGCGACGTGCGACGATGTGCGGCATGCCGCAGCAACCCCCCGTTCGGAGCAGCGTCTCCTGGCCGTCGCGCCCGGACGCCTCCATGTCGTTGATCACCAACGTGATGGATCACAGCCTCGACGACGGGTACACCGAGGCGGCCGCGCGGAAGCGGGCCCAGGGGGAGGGCGGCGGCATGCCGAAGACCCTCCGGGCCCGGCTGGGCCTCGCCGGCGGTCTGGTGCTGGCGGCCCTCGTGGTGACCGTGGGAGCGGCACAGGCGCGCGTGGCGGCGCCCGTGGTGGCCAAGGAGCGCCAGGAGCTGATCGACAGGATCGACCGGGAGACGGCGGCCGCGGACAAGCTGGAGACCAATGTCGACAAACTGCGGGACGACGTCAGCGCCCGCCAGCGGGCCGCGCTGAAGGACAGCGGCGGCAGCGGGCAGGCGGACCTGGTGGACGTGCTGTCGGGCGCCACGGCGGTGCACGGCCCCGGCGTGAAGCTGGTGGTGAACGACGCCAAGGAGACCTCCTCGGGCGGTGACGCCGGCAACCCCCGGGAGACCTCCGGGTTCTCCGACACCGGTCGGGTGCGGGACCATGACATGCAGCGCGTCGTGAACGGGCTGTGGGCCTCGGGCGCCGAGGCGGTCTCGATCAACGGGCAGCGGCTGACCGCCCTGTCCGCGATCAGGGCCGCGGGGGACGCGATACTGGTCGACAACAGGCCGCTGGTGCCGCCGTACACGGTGCTGGCGGTGGGCGACGGGGAGAGGCTCGGCTCCAGGTTCCAGGACAGCCCCGACGGGTTGTATCTGCATGCGCTGGAGGAGAACTTCGGCATCCGGGCGACGATCTCCACGGAGAGCGACGTCCGGTTGCCCGCCGCGCCGAGCGTGATCGTACGTACGGCACAGCCGTACACCGAGAAGACTGAGAAGGGCACATCGTGATCGCCGTACTTGGCCTCGTCGTGGGCGTCGTGGCCGGACTGCTGGTCCGGCCTGAGGTCCCGGCGGTCGTCGAGCCGTATCTGCCGATCGCCGTCGTCGCGGCGCTCGACGCCGTCTTCGGTGGCCTGCGGGCCATGCTGGACGGGATCTTCGACGACAAGGTGTTCGTGGTGTCGTTCCTGTCCAACGTGGTGGTGGCCGCGCTGATCGTCTTCCTCGGCGACAAGCTGGGGGTGGGCTCGCAGCTGTCCACGGGGGTCGTGGTGGTCCTCGGTATCCGAATCTTCTCCAACGCCGCGGCGATCCGACGGCACGTCTTCCGGGCATGAGCGGCATGAGCGAGCACGGCAAGGAGCCGGAGCACCGGCTGCGCAGAGAACTCCCGGCCGAGGTGCCCGTCACGGCGCCGAAGGACGAGTCCGCCGGCGAGCCGAAGCCGGAGTCCGGGCTGACCGGCCGCCAGAGGCTGGTACAGGGGCTGTGGCCACCGCGGGTGAGCAGGGCTCAACTGATCGTCGCCGTGCTGCTGTTCGGGCTCGGGTTCGGGCTCGCCGTGCAGGTGGCGTCGAACAGCGACAGCGACAGCGCGCTGCGCGGGGCCCGGCAGGAGGATCTTGTTCGCATCCTCGATGAACTGGACGACCGTACGCAGCGTCTTGAAGACGAGAAGACAGGACTCGAAAAGCAGCGTCAGGAGTTGCAGAGCAGCTCCGACCAGGCGGCGGAGGCCCGTAAGCAGACGGCCGAGAAGGAGCGGCAACTCGGCATTCTCGCGGGCACCGTGGCGGCGCAGGGTCCTGGCATCACGATGACGGTCGACGACCCGAAGGGGACGGTGCAGGCGGACATGCTGCTCGACGCGATCCAGGAGCTGCGCGCGGCGGGTGCGGAGGCGATCCAGGTCAACGGGGTACGGGTGATCGCCGGTACCTACCTCACCGACTCGGGGAAGAGCGTGAGCGTCGACGGGAACAAGATCACCCAGCCCTACGTTTTCAGGGTGATCGGCAAGCCGCAGGACCTCGAACCGGCTCTCAACATCCCCGGAGGCGTGGTGCAGACCCTCGAAAAGGAACAGGCGACTGTGACGGTCGAGCGGTCCACCAAGATCGTCGTGGACGCCTTGCGACCGGCGAAGCAGCCTGACTACGCTCGGTCGTCCTCGCAGTGAACCGGCGGTGCATGGCGGACGTCCGGCGGGGGCATGAGGATGCGGGGGGTCGGCGCACCGGGGAACCGGTGCGTGGTGGAAACTGTCTGGTGGATACGGACGTTGTGTGGTTGTCCGGGTCGGCCGGTTTATTCAGTCAGGGTTCGTCCTGCCCCACGGGCGGGTCTGTTTCGGTCAAGGGGAATCGCCCGTGAAGTTGTTTGCGAAGTTGTTCGGCAAGAGCGCGCGAGAGGGCAGCGACAACGCGACCGCTCGCCATCGGGCACAGCCCGACGCGGAGGGTCAGCGCCCGCTGTTCCGGGACCAGGTGGCTGGTCCGGCGGGTGACATTTCGGGAGGTCAGGGCGCGCCGTCAGTTGACCCGTCCCAGTCCGGCGGCATAGGTTTCGGGCAACCGTCAACCTCAGGTGCGGGTGGAGGGTTCGCCTCCGGCCCGTACGCGTCCAACGTCCCGGCGGGGCAGCCGCGGCAGGAGGATCCGTCCATGTCGGCCCTGGTTTGTACGAGGTGCGGTAACCGCAACGCGGAGAACGCCCGCTTCTGTTCCAACTGCGGAGCGCCGCTGCGTGCGGGCGCGGTGCCCGAGCGTGCGTCGGAGACGACGTCCACGATCTCGATCTCCGGCCTGGAGGCCTACGACGCCGAGGTCACCGGTCAGACCCAGATGCCGTCGCTCTCGCCCGAGGCGCAGGCGGCGGTCGACGCGCTGCCGCTCGGCTCCGCGCTGCTGGTCGTGCGCCGTGGCCCGAACTCGGGCAGTCGCTTCCTGCTGGACAGCGATCTGACCACGGCCGGCCGCCACCCGCAGAGCGACATCTTCCTGGACGACGTGACGGTCTCGCGCCGGCATGTGGAGTTCCGCCGCCAGCCGGACGGCTCGTTCACGGTGGCCGACGTCGGCAGCCTCAACGGCACGTACGTCAACCGGGAGCGCATCGACCAGGTCGCTCTCTCGAACGGCGACGAGGTCCAGATCGGCAAGTACCGGCTGGTCTTCTACGCGAGCCGGCAGGGCATCTGACCCCGCCGGACCTCGTCCGGGGGACCCCAGGGAAGAAGGTCCATGCTGCACACACCGAGCGGCGGTGCCGGTCACGGCGCCGCCGCCACGGAACCCGGGCTGATGAGCATCGGCACGGTGCTGAACGTGCTGCGCGACGAGTTCCCCGAAGTCACCGTCTCCAAGATCCGTTTCCTGGAGTCGGAAGGGCTCATCGAGCCGCGCCGCACCCCTTCCGGATACCGGAAGTTCAGTGCCGGGGACGTGGAGCGCCTCGGACACGTCCTGCGGATGCAGCGGGACCACTACCTGCCGCTCAAGGTCATCCGGGAGCACCTGGAGGCCATGGAGCGCGGCGAGGCGGTACAGCTGCCCGTGCTGGGGCGGCAGCGGGACGGTGAGGCCGTGCCGACGGCCCCCGAGGCCCCGGCGGTCGCCCGGATCGGCCGGCAGGAGCTGCTCGCGGCCGCCGGCATCGACGAGGACTGCCTCGCGGAGTGGGAGTCGTACGGGCTGATCGCTCCGCTGGAGGACGGCGTGTACGACGCCGAGACGGTCACCGTGGCCTCGCTCGTGACCGAGCTGGGGCGGTTCGGGATCGAGCCGCGCCATCTGCGGGGGATGAAGGCCGCCGTCGACCGCGAGGCGGGCCTGGTGGACCAGGTGGTGGCCCCGCTCAAGCGCCATCGTAATCCGCAGACCAGGGCCCATGCGGAGGCCCGTACGAAGGAGCTGGCGGCGCTCACGGTGAAGCTGCACGCCGCGCTGGTGCAGACCGCCCTCGGGGTGCGGCTGCCGTGAGGGCCACGACAGGGCCCGGCGGGAGGCCGGATCGGGCTCGCGTTCCGGGCCCGACTACCCAAACGTCCCGGGCACGGCCTAGGGTTGCTGTGTGAACGAGCTCGATGTCGTAGGTGTCCGGGTGGAAATGCCCTCCAACCAACCGATCGTGCTCCTGCGCGAAGTGGGAGGCGACCGTTACCTCCCCATCTGGATCGGGCCGGGGGAGGCGACGGCGATCGCGTTCGCCCAGCAGGGCATGGCGCCCGCCAGGCCGCTGACCCATGACCTGTTCAAGGATGTGCTGGAGGCCGTCGGCCAGGAGCTCACCGAGGTACGCATCACGGATCTGCGTGAAGGCGTCTTCTACGCGGAGCTGGTCTTCGCCAGCGGGGTCGAGGTGAGCGCCCGTCCGTCCGACGCCATAGCGCTGGCGCTGCGCACCGGAACGCCGATCTACGGCAGTGACACGGTGCTGGACGACGCGGGCATCGCGATCCCGGACGAGCAGGAGGACGAGGTGGAGAAGTTCCGCGAGTTCCTCGACCAGATCTCGCCCGAGGACTTCGGCACCAGCAGCCAGTAGTGCCCCGAACGGCCCGTCACCTGCCGGAGGGTCGGCGACGGGCCGTTGGGCCGCTGTCACAGCCGAAACTCATGGGTAATTGCCAGCGGCCGCTGAGAGCGTCCTACGGCTCCCCGCCAGAGCATTCGGCTAGCCTTTCCCCGCGGTGGGGCACGGGAAACCACTCCTAGGGTGATTATCACTCGGCGTGCCGAGTGTGGCGATCGTTGACGCACCCCTGGTGACTGCCTACCGTCGTGAAGGCAGGTCAAGGACGGAGGTCGGCGTGAGAAGCAGCGGCGACGGTATGGCTGGGGGTGCCCCCGGACGCGGTTTCGGGGAGAGCGGTCCGTCCCCGCTTCACAGCAGCACCGCCGGTCACGCCCCCCAGCGGCCGACCGCGGTGCCGAGCGGCGGAGGGGCGGCGTCCATGGCGACCGAGGAGATCGGCTACCGCGGGCCCACGGCCTGTGCGGCGGCCGGCATCACCTACCGGCAGCTCGACTACTGGGCCCGCACCGGCCTGGTCGAGCCCAGTGTGCGGCCTGCCTACGGATCGGGCACCCAGCGTCTGTACAGCTTCCGGGACGTCGTCGTACTGAAGATCGTCAAGCGGTTCCTGGACACCGGGGTCTCCCTCCAGAACATCCGCACCGCCGTCCAGCACCTGCGGGAACGCGGTTTCCGTGACCTGGAGCGGATGACCCTCATGAGCGACGGCGCCACGGTCTACGAGTGCACCTCACCGGACGAGGTCCACGCCCTGCTCCAGGGCGGTCAGGGCATCTTCGGGATCGCGGTCGGCGTGGTCTGGCGCGACGTGGAAAGCGCGCTCTCCCAGCTGCACGGCGAGCGTGTCGACACCGGGGAGACCCTGGTGGGCCACAACCCCGCCGACGAGCTGGCCAGACGGCGCAACCGGGCGGTCTGAAGTCCCCGCCCGAAGCCCCTTGAGCTTCTTCTGATGCCCCGGCACGGGTCAGTGCCGGGGCATTGTCAGTGGCGTGGTGCAGCATCGGAGGTGTGAGAAACGCGCCCACCATCCTGCATCTCGACATGGATGCCTTCTTCGCCTCGGTGGAGCAGGCGTCCAAGCCGAGCCTGCGCGGGAAGGCGGTGGTCGTGGGCGGGCTCGGACCGCGTGGTGTGGTGGCCACCGCGTCCTACGAGGCCCGGGTGTTCGGGGTGCACTCCGCGATGCCGATGGCGCAGGCGCGGCGGCTGGCGCCGAACGCCGCGTATCTGGTGCCGCGCTTCGGGCTGTACCGGTCGGTCAGCGAGCAGGTGATGGCGCTGCTGCGCGGGCTGTCGCCGCTGGTGGAGCCACTCAGCCTGGATGAGGCGTTCGTGGACCTCGAGGCCGCTGGGGCGGCCTGGGACGGCAGATCGGCGCGGCTGGTGGGGGAGGGGCTGCGCACGGACATACGGACCGTCACGGGGCTCTGCGGGTCCGTCGGGCTCGCCGCCTCCAAGATGCTCGCGAAGATCGCCTCCGAGCAGGCCAAGCCGGACGGGCTGGTGCTGATCGAGCCGGGCACGGAGCGGGCGATGCTGGGCCCGATGCCGGTGCGGATTCTGCCGGGGGTGGGGCCGGCGACGGGGGACCATCTGCGGCGGGCCGGGATCACCACGGTCGACGAGATCGCCGAGGCGGGGGAGGACGAACTGGTCCGGCTGCTCGGCAAGGCCCACGGCCACGCCCTGTACGCGATGGCGCTCGCGCACGACGAGCGGCCCGTGGTCGCCGAGCGGGAGACCAAGTCGGTGTCGGTCGAGGACACCTACGACGTGGACATCCACGACCGGATGCGCGTGGGTCTCGAGGTGCAGCGACTGGCCGACCGGTGTGTGCGGCGGCTGCGGGGGGCCGGGCTGTCGGGGCGGACCATCGTGCTGAAGGTACGGCGGTACGACTTCTCGACGCTGACCCGGTCGGAGACGCTCAGAGGGCCGACCGACGACCCGGCGGTGGTGCGGGAGGCGGCCGCGCGGCTGCTGGAGTCGGTGGACACGACGGGAGGTGTGCGATTGCTGGGGGTGGGTGTTTCGGGGCTGGCCGACTACACGCAGGAGGACCTGTTCGCGCAGGCCCAGGCGGCGGCCGGGGAGGGGGCGGCGGAGCTCGCGGCGGAGGAGGACGTGGCGGAGCCGGTCGCCGAGCAGGAGGCGGTCGCCGAGCGGCGGTGGCCCGCGGGGCACGATGTGCGGCATGCCGAGTACGGGCACGGGTGGGTGCAGGGGAGCGGGCTGGGCCGGGTGACGGTGCGGTTCGAGACGCCGGGGTCCTCGGAGCCGGGGAGAGTGCGGACGTTTCGGGTCGAGGACCCTGAGCTGGAGCCCGCGGAGCCGTTGCCGTTGGTGCCGGGGGTGCCGGCGTGATCGTGCGTCGGGGCCGGGGCGCTTACCGGCGCCGGCAGGATGCCTCCCCCGGAGGGGGAGCCCCCAGCGCCCACCCTCCCCCACGCTCGGCTTCGCTCGCGCGGGGGGACCCCCATCGCCCCAGCGGCACGCCTGCCCGCGACTATGCAGCTGACGCGACTGCAGCGCCCCTGAGGGGCGCGGGGCTGTATTCACGTGCGGCTCCGCCGGGTGGGCGCGACGACCCCCGCCGGCCCGCGGTCTCAGTACTACGCCCCCGCGTCCTCCGTTCCCGCCAGCTTGCCGAAGTCGTGGTCCGGGTGGACGTGGTCCGGGGGAGTCGTGTCGAGGCCGTAGTGGTGGTAGAGCTGGAGTTCCTGTTCCGGGGAGAGGTGGCGGCCCACGCCGAAGTCGGGGGCGTCTTTGATCAGGGCGCGGTCGAAGGGGACGTGGAGGGTGCCCTCGACCAGTTCGCTGGGCTCCAGGGGCACGAAGGCGTCCCGGGAGAACAGGCCGGTGCGTATGGCCGCCCACTCCGGCACGCCCGTCGCGTCGTCGAGGTACACCTCGTCGATCGTGCCGATCTTCGTGCCGTTGCGGTCGAACGCCTTGCGGCCGATCAGGTTGCGCGGATCGATGTCGGTCTGCACGGGCCCTCCACTTGGTCGCAACTCATCCGTAAGCACTACAAAAGAGCACATTCAACGAGGCGGCCACTCGAAGGCTCCGGCATCGGCCTCGCTGGTAGGCTGGCAAACGGCTGCTGACCCCGTGCGGGAGAGTCCTTCGGGCAACCGGAGGCGCCGAAGGAGCAACTCCTCCCCGGAATCTCTCAGGCTCACGTACCGCACGGACGAGGTCACTCTGGAAAGCAGGGCGGACGTCGACGGTGTCCGCCCTCACCGACGGTGAAAGCTGGTAGTCCGCAAGGGCGCACCGGTGAAGCTCTCAGGTTGAGATGACAGAGGGGGAGGCCGTCGGGGTGCCCGTGCCGGGGTACCCCTCGAAGGTCGCGTCAGACCAGGAGGCCTCCGCAATGACCGCCCAGCGTATTCCGCTCTCCGTGCTTGAGCAGGGTATTCCCTTCGAGCAGCGCCATATCGGCCCCGACCACGAGGCCCGCGCCAAGATGCTCGCCCAGGTCGGATACGGCTCGCTCGACGACCTGACCGCGGCCGCCGTGCCGGACGTGATCAAGAACGCCGACCGGCTGGAGCTGCCCGGCGCCCGGACCGAGGCCGAGGTGCTGGCCGAGCTGCGGTCGCTGGCCGACCGGAACCAGGTGCTCGACTCGATGATCGGGCTCGGGTACTACGGGACCTTCACGCCGCCCGTCATCCTGCGCAACGTGATGGAGAACCCCGCCTGGTACACGGCCTACACGCCGTACCAGCCGGAGATCTCCCAGGGCCGTCTGGAAGCCCTGCTGAACTTCCAGACCATGGTCGCCGACCTCACCGGGCTGCCCACCTCCGGTGCCTCCCTGCTCGACGAGGGCACGGCCGCCGCCGAGGCCATGGCCCTGTCGCTGCGCATGGGCAAGAACAAGAAGGGCGTCTTCGTCGTCGACGCGGACGCCCTGCCGCAGACCATCGCCGTGATCCAGACCCGGGCCGAGCCGTCGGGCATGGAGGTCGTCGTCGCCGACCTCGCGGACGGCATCCCGGCGGACCTCGCCGCGCGGGAGATCAACGGGGTGCTCGTCCAGTACCCCGGCGCCTCCGGTGCCGTACGCGACATCAGGGCCGTCGTCGAGCAGGCGCACGAGCTCGGCGCGCTCGTCACCGTCGCCGCCGATCTGCTGGCGCTGACCCTGCTGACCTCGCCGGGCGAGCTGGGGGCCGACATCGCCGTCGGCACCACCCAGCGGTTCGGTGTGCCGATGGGCTTCGGCGGGCCGCACGCCGGTTACATGGCGGTCCGCGAGAAGTTCGCGCGCAGCCTGCCCGGGCGGCTCGTGGGCGTCTCCGTGGACGCCGACGGGAACAAGGCGTACCGGCTGGCGCTGCAGACCCGCGAGCAGCACATCCGGCGGGAGAAGGCCACCAGCAACATCTGCACCGCGCAGGTGCTGCTCGCCGTGATGGCCGGCATGTACGCCGTCTACCACGGCCCTGACGGGCTCAAGGCCATCGCCCGGCGCACGCACCGGTACGCCACGATCCTCGCCGCGGGCCTCGAGGCCGGCGGAGTCGAGATCGTGCACGGCGCCTACTTCGACACGCTCACCGCCCGCGTGCCCGGCAAGGCCGCCGAGATCGTCGCCGCCGCCCGCCGCGGCGGCGTCAACCTGCGGCTCGTCGACGCCGACCACGTCTCCATGGCCTGCGACGAGACCACCGCCCGCGCCCAGCTGGGTGCCGTCTGGACGGCCTTCGGCGTCGAAGGAGACGTCGAGGCGCTGGACGCGGTCACCGAGGACACGCTGCCCGAGGCACTGCTGCGCACCGACGGCTACCTGACCCACCCCGTCTTCCAGCAGCACCGCTCCGAGACCGCGATGCTGCGCTACCTGCGCAGGCTCGCCGACCGGGACTACGCGCTGGACCGCGGCATGATCCCGCTGGGCTCCTGCACCATGAAGCTCAACGCGACCACCGAGATGGAGCCGGTCACCTGGCCCGAGTTCGGCCAGCTGCACCCGTTCGCGCCCGCCGAGCAGGCCCAGGGGTACCTGACCCTCATCCGGGAGCTGGAGGAGCGCCTCGCGGAGGTCACGGGGTACGACAAGGTGTCGCTGCAGCCCAACGCCGGGTCCCAGGGCGAGCTCGCCGGGCTGCTCGCCGTACGCGCCTACCACCGCGCAGGCGGCGACGAGCAGCGGACGGTGTGCCTGATCCCGTCCTCCGCGCACGGCACCAACGCCGCCAGCGCCGTGATGGCCGGGATGAAGGTCGTCGTCGTGAAGACCGCCGAGGACGGCGAGATCGACGTCGCGGACCTGCGGGCGAAGATCGAGCAGCACCGCGACGAGCTCGCGGTACTGATGATCACCTATCCGTCCACGCACGGGGTGTTCGAGGAGCACGTCGCCGACATCTGCGCGCAGGTGCACGAGGCCGGCGGTCAGGTGTATGTCGACGGGGCCAACCTGAACGCCCTGGTCGGGGTCGCCAAGCCGGGGCACTTCGGCGGCGACGTCTCCCACCTCAACCTGCACAAGACCTTCTGCATCCCGCACGGCGGCGGCGGTCCGGGGGTCGGTCCGGTGGCCGTACGGGCGCACCTGGCGCCGTACCTGCCGAACCACCCGCTGCAGCCCGCCGCCGGGCCGCAGACCGGTGTCGGGCCGGTCTCGGCCGCGCCGTGGGGGTCCGCGGGGATCCTGCCGATCTCGTGGGCGTACGTCCGGCTCATGGGCGGCGAGGGGCTGAAGCGGGCCACACAGGTGGCCGTGCTCAGCGCCAACTACGTCGCCAAGCGGCTGGAGCCGCACTACCCCGTGCTCTACACCGGGCCCGGCGGGCTCGTCGCGCACGAGTGCATCATCGACCTGCGGCCGCTGACCAAGGCGACCGGAGTGAGCGTCGACGACGTCGCCAAGCGGCTCATCGACTACGGCTTCCACGCGCCGACGATGTCCTTCCCGGTGGCCGGCACGCTGATGATCGAGCCGACCGAGTCCGAGGACCTCGGCGAGCTGGACCGGTTCTGCGAGGCGATGATCGCCATTCGGGCGGAGATCGAGAAGGTCGGGTCGGGGGACTGGCCCGCCGACGACAACCCGCTGCGTGGCGCTCCGCACACCGCGGGCGCGCTGGGCGGCGAGTGGCAGCACGCGTACAGCCGGGAGGTGGCCGTCTTCCCCGGCGGGGTGTCCGCCGCCGACAAGTACTGGCCGCCGGTGCGCCGCATCGACCAGGCCTACGGAGACCGGAACCTGGTGTGCTCGTGCCCGCCGCTGGACGCGTACGAGGACTGACGCCCAGGGGCGCGGGGGGACACCCCGAGCGCCCAGGACGCGCACGTTCGGCACAGGCCCCGCTTCGGCGGGGCCTGTGCCGTGCTACGCCGGGTAGGCGTGCGTCTGGGTCGCCTTCACCGTAGCCCAGACCGGGGCACCCGGGTGCAGGTCAAGTTCGGCGGCGGCGACCGTGGTGAGGTCGGCGGCGAGGGCTATTTCGCCGGTCAGATCGGCGCGGATCTGGTCGCCGTGGGTCTCCAGGCCCGCCACCTCGCAGCGCCAGAGGTTGCGGGCGCTGGCCCCGGTGGGGCGGTCCCGGAAGAGGGTGACGGCGCTCGGCGCGAACGCGACGAAGACGTCACCGGTGAGGTCCTCGGTGGTGGTGATCGCGGGACCCGCGGCCAGTTCGACGGTGTGGCCGTCGGCGCGGCCTCGGTAGAGGTTGAGGCCGACCAGGTGGGCGATGTAGTCGGTGCGCGGACGGCGGGCGATGTCGGCGGGCGTGCCCTCCTGGACGACCCGGCCGTCTTCGATGACGGTCAGGCGGTCGGCCAGCACCATGGCGTCCAGCGGGTCGTGCGTGACCAGTACGGCCACCGCCTCGAACTCCGCCAGGTGACGGCGGAGCCGGGAACGTACGTCGAGGCGGGTGCGGGCGTCGAGGGCGGCGAGGGGTTCGTCCAGGAGCAGCAGGCGGGGGCGGGTGGCCAGGGCGCGGGCCAGCGCGACGCGCTGGGCCTGGCCGCCGGAGAGCCGGCGGGGTTTGACGCCGGCGTGTTCGGCGAGGCCCATGCGGTCCAGCCAGGCGGCGGCCTCGGCGCGCGCCTCGGTCTTTGTGGCGCCTTGGCAGCGGGGGCCGAAGGCGACGTTGTCGAGGGCCGTGAGGTGGGGGAAGAGGAGGTAGTCCTGGAAGACGACGCCCACCGGGCGGGACTCGGGTGGCGTGCGGTCCAGCTCCGTGCCGTCCAGGCGGAGATGGCCGGCGGTGAGGGGGGTGAGGCCGGCCAGAGCGCGGAGGGCGGTGGTTTTCCCGGCACCGTTGGGGCCGAGGAGGGCGACGACCTCGCCGGGGGCGGCGGTGAGGGTGATGTCCAGGCCGAAGGCGGGGCGGGTGACGACGAGGTGCGCGTACAGGCCGGTGGCGTCCGGGCGCGGATGGGTGCGGGGCGGCCGGGTGCCGTCCGCTGGTGTGGGGTGCGAGTCGGTCATCGGGGTGTTCGTCCGGCGGGTCGTCCTCATGAGGCCGTCATCCAACGGTCGCGCAACGCCGCGAGCACGGCGATCGACACGGTGAGCAGGACCAGGCTGAGCGCGATCGCCGCGTCGGGGTCGTTCTGCAGGGCGAGGTAGACGGCGAGGGGCATGGTCTGAGTGCGGCCGGGGAAGTTGCCGGCGAAGGTGATCGTCGCTCCGAACTCGCCGAGGGCGCGGGCCCAGGCCAGGACCGCGCCGGCCGCGATGCCGGGGGCGATGAGGGGGAGGGTGACCCGGCGGAACGCCGTGAAGCGGGAGGCGCCCAGGGTGGTGGCCGCCTCCTCGTAGCGGGGGTCGGCGGCGCGGAGCGTGCCCTCGACGCTGATCACCAGGAAGGGCATGGCCACGAAGGACTCGGCGACCACCACGCCCGCCGTGGTGAACGGCAGGGTGATGCCGAACCAGGCGTCCAGCCACTGGCCGGCCACCCCGTTGCGGCCGAGGGCGAGGAGGAGGGCCACGCCGCCCACCACCGGGGGCAGGACGAGGGGGAGGGTGACGAGAGCCCGTACGAAACCCCGGCCGGGGAACTTCGTACGGGCCAGCAGCCAGGCCAGGGGAACGCCCAGGACCAGGCTCACGCCCGTGGCCGCCGTCGCGCAGATTAGGGAGAGCCGGAGGGCCTGCCACACCTGCGTGTCGGTCAGCAGCGACGGGAGGCTGCTCCAGGGCGCCCGCACCAGCAGGGCGACCAGCGGCAGGAGCAGGAAGGCCAGAGCTACCGCTCCGGGGAGGAGGAGCGGCAGCGGTACGGCCGGCCGGAACCGCCGGCGCCGGGGGCCGCCCGTGAGGGTGCCCGTCACGGCGCCGGACTCGTCGGTTTTCGTCACGGCTTGAGGAACCCGGCGGCGTTCAGGACCCGCTGGCCCTCGGGGGACCGCACCAGGGCGATGAACGCCTTGGCCACCGTGGGGTTCGGGGCGTTCTTGAGAAGGGCGATCGGGTAGGCGTTGATCGCGTCGGCGGACTCGGGGAACTCCACCCCCTCCACCTTGCCGCCGGCCGCCTTCACGTCGGTCCTGTAGACGACCGCCGCGTCGGCCTCCTTCAGCACCACCTTGTTGAGCGCGGACTTCACGTCCTCCTCGTAGGAGACCGGGGTGAGCTTGAGCTTGGCGGCGTCCAGGGCCTTCTGCGCGGCGGCACCGCACGGCACCGTCCTGTCGCACAGCACGACCTTCAGCGACGACTGGGTGAGGTCCTTCAGGGAGGAGATCTTGTCGGGGTTGCCCGGCAGGGTGGCGATCTCCAGCTGGTTGCGGACGAAGGTGGCCGGTGTGGCGGCGGTGTCCTTCCGGTCCGTCACCATCGCCATGGTCCTGGGGCTCGCGGCGGCGAAGACGGAGGCCGGCGCACCGCTGGTGATCTGCGCGGCGAGGGTGTCACTGCCGCCGAAGCTGAAGTTGACCTCGGTGCCCGGGTGGGCCTTCTCGAAGTCCGCCTTCAGGGTCGTGAAGCTCTCCTTGAGCGAGGCCGCCGCGAACACGGTGATCGAGCCCGACAGCTTGGGCGTCGCCGTCGACGACGTGTCCGGCTTCGTGGTCGACGAGGAGTCGTCGGCGGAGGAGGAACAGGCGCTCAGGGCCAGCAGGGCCACGGCCGAGGCACCGCCCACCTGGAGCGTCCGCCGGGTCCGGCGCACGGAACGGGTCTTCACGAGTGAACTCCTCTGACGTCGTGAGAAAGCTGTCGCGCCCTGCTGCGACCTGGCTACCAGCCGCCTGGCGATGATACTGCCGCATCTGCCAGCCGTAAGTCTTCTTTCGCATCGCATGAGCCGCATGCTTACCGGCTTGAATCTGGCATGTGCGTTTGTACGGTGACGTGCCGTGGGTACCGTCATCCGGGAGGTGACCGCTCATGACGCTCGCCGAACTCGTCCTCACCGGAGACCTGGCACGGCCGGCCCGGCTGACCGTGCCCGACCTCCTGCGCTGGCCCCAGCACCGGGTGCGGGTCAGCTTCGAGTGCGCCACCAGCGGAATCCGGTGCCACGGCTTCACCGGTCCACGGCTGTACGACGTCCTCGCCGACGCCGGACCCGGATTCGACCCTGGCCGGCGCAAGGACCGGCTCCGCTTCCTCATCACGGTCACCGGTGGCGACGGGCACCATGCGCTGCTCTCCTGGGCCGAGATCGACCCCGATTTCGCCCACGCCCCCGTTCTGCTCGGTGTCAGCATCGACGACACCCCGCTGGACCGGCCGGGCCCGCAGCTGGTGCTTCCGCAGGACCGCTGCGGGGCCCGGCACATCAGCGGCATCACGGAGATACGGGTGGACGGGGAGTACGGCGCCCGGCCTCCAGCGCCCGCCCCACCCGGTCGCGTGTCAGCGGCCGCTCCGTGAACCGCCCGCCCGCCCGTCGCGGCCCGCTGCGCGCTGCCCGGCCCGCTGCGGCCGTCCTGGCCTGCGACGGCTCCTGGGCGGGTACGGCAAGGGCGCCGCACCCGCACGTCAGCGCCACGCACCGCCGGACGCGGCGGGTGGCGCACCGCGCGGCTGCGCGGGTGAGCGGACGCGGCGGGTGAGCGGTCAGACGCGGTCGATGTGCACGTTCGTGGACTTCACCCGGGCGGTGGCCTCCATGCCGACCTCCAGGCCGAGTTCCTCGACCGCCTCCCGGGTCAGGAGGGAGACCAGCCGGTGCGGGCCGGCCTGGATCTCGACCTGGGCGGCGACATCGCCCAGCTTGATAGCGGTGACGATGCCGGGGAAGGCGTTGCGGACCGAGGTGTAGGAGGCGTCCTCCTCGCCGCTGCCGGCCTTGGCCAGTTCCACGGAGAAGGCGGCGAGGTCCGCGCCGTCGATGAGCCGCCGGCCGCCCTCGTCACGATGGGTGGCCATCCGGCCCGCGTCGGCCCAGCGGCGGGCGGTGTCCGGGCTGACGCCGAGCAGCCGCGCCGCCTGGCCGATCGTGTAGGACTGCATGCAGGTCACGATAGGCCCCAGCCGGCGGGGCGGGCGGTCAGGGGGTGGACGGTCAGACGAGGCCGGACGCGGCGAGGACCGCGCGCGCGTTCACGTCGTCTATCTCATGGCCGAGCCGTGTCAGCACCTCGGCGCCCCGGCGGAGAGTGCCGCGTTCCAGGGAGCGGCGGACACCGGTGTCCAGCTCGTGCCAGAGCAGGGGGTTGGCGTGCAGGACGCCCGGGTCGAACTCCAGGCGGCTGCCCCACGTGTCACGCAGGACCAGGTGCGCGGAGACGTCCCCGTACCGGCCGACGTAGACGAGGGAGTCGGTGCACACGGTACGGCGGCGGAGCGGGCCGCGTACCGCCAGCCAGCCGGGGCCCGCGGTGACCCGGGCGGGCAGCAGCATGGTGAGGACGGCGGCCGCCAGGGTGACCCAGAGCAGGGCGCGGGCCGGGGTGAGGGTGCCGGCGTCCCAGTCCACCAGGAGCGTCAGCCCGCCGAAGCCGAGGGCACCGCCGACGGCCAGGAGCGCGCTGCCGCGCCAGGTGCGGTCACCGGCGGCCGCCCGGCCTCTGCGTCTTCTGTCCGCCATGAGGCCGACGCTAGGGGCCGGTGGCCGCTCCGGAGCCGGCACTGACGGGGTTCTTATGCGGATCGGGCGGTTCTTGACGGGTTCTTACGCCCGGTGTCCCGTCG
>NZ_JAJONF010000085.1 GCF_021462265.1 Streptomyces shenzhenensis
CCAGGGGCACCGCGCCGACCGGCTCGCCCGTCGGCGCGGCGGCCGGTCGCGTGGGCGGTGCCTCCGTCACGAGCACATGGGCGTTGGTGCCCCCCACCCCGAAGGCGGAGACACCGGCCACCAGCGGCCGGTCCGGCTGGGGCCAGGGTCCCATCTCCGTCCGGACACGCAGTCGCAACCGGTCGAAGGGGATGGCGGGGTTCGGCGTCTCGAAGTTGAGGCTCGGCGGAAGTGCCCGATGGTGCAGGGACAGCACGGTCTTGAGCAGGCCCACCACGCCGGCCGCGCCTTCGAGGTGGCCTACGTTGGTCTTGGCCGAGCCGACCGCGAGGTCGGTCGTCCGGTCGGGAGCCGTACCCAGCGCGGCGCCCAGTGCCGCCGCCTCGACAGGGTCGCCGACCGGAGTGCCGGTGCCGTGCAGTTCGACGTACTGCACGGCACCCGGACGCAGGCCCGCGTCCGCGAGCGCCGCCGTGACGACCTCCCGCTGGGCCTCGGCGTTCGGTACGGCCAGGCCCTCGCCGGCACCGTCGTGGTTGACGGCGGAGCCGCTGAGCACGCAGTAGACGCGGTCGCCGTCGGCGACCGCCCGGGACAGCGGCTTCAGGACCACCAGGGCCCCGCCCTCGCCGCGGACGAAACCGTTGGCGCGGGCGTCGAAGGTGTGGCAGCGGCCGTCGGGGGACAGGGCACCGAAGCGCTCCACGGCCGTGGCGCTCTCGGGCGCCAGGTTCAGCTGGACACCGCCCGCCAGGGCGAGTCCGGCCTCGCCGCGGCGCAGCGCTTCGGCGGCCAGGTGGACTGCGACCAGTGACGAGGACTGGCCGCAGTCGACCGTCAGACTGGGACCCCGCAGCCCCAGCGAGTAGGAGAGCCGGTTGGCGATCACACCTCGCTGGACGCCGGTGAACATGTGCCGCGTGATGCCTTGTGGGCCGCCGCGGCGCAGGAGGGCGGCGTAGTCGTCGGCGATCGCGCCGACGTAGACGCCCGCGGGGGTGCCCCCGAGGGTGTCGGGGGCGATACCGGCGTCCTCCAGCGCTTCCCAGCCCAGTTCCAGGGCGAGTCGCTGCTGGGGGTCGATGGCCGGCGCCTCCCGGGGGGAGATGCCGAAGAAGGCCGCGTCGAAGCCGTCGACACGGTCCAGATAGCCGCCGCGCCGGGCCTGCGGGGCGTCGGCGGCGGCCGGGTGCCGGTGCGGCGGAGGCTCGGAGATCGCGTCACGGCCCTCGCTCAGCAGCCGCCAGAACGCGGACGGGTCCGGAGCGCCCGGCAGCCGGCACGCCAGGCCGATCACCGCGACCGGCTCGTCACGCGGGCCCGTGGGAGCGCCGGCACCCGTGGTCGAGTCGTCAACCGCACGCATTGCACACATTCCTTTCGCCGAACCGCCAAAGGGTGATCGACCGTGCGTCGGTCGCCTGTCGTCAGCCGTCGGTGCCGTGCGGCCGGACCGGCAGCTTCTCCAGGCCGTGGGTGACGGTGCTGAGCCGCCACTGCAACTCGTTCGGGTCACAGGCGAGGGACAGGTCGGGGAAGCGGTCGAGGAGCATGCCGAGGGCGATCTCGGCCTCCAGCCGGGCCAGTGGCGCGCCCATGCAGTAGTGGATGCCGTGCCCGAACGTCATCTGGCCGCCGATCGGCCGGGTGATGTCGAAGAGTTCGGGGTTGTCGAAGCGGTCGGGGTCGCGGTTGGCGGCCATGAGGGAGACCATGACCACCTCGCCCACCGGGATGGTGACGTCGCCGAGCGACACCGGGGCGATGGTGTACCGGAAGGTGGCCAGGTTCACGGGCCCGTCGAAACGGAGGAACTCCTCGACCGCCTGCGGCAGCAGCGACCGGTCGGCGCGCAGCTTCTCCAGCTCACCGGGGTGGGTGAGCAGGGCCAGTACGCCGTTGCCGATGAGGTTGACGGCCGTCTCGGTACCGGCCGAGAACATCAGGTAGATCGTCGCGAGCAGTTCGCCCTCGGTGAGCTTGTCGTCCTCGTCACGGGCGGCGATCAGCGCGCTCAGCAGGTCGTCGCCGGGGTTCTCGCGTTTGACCTGGATCAGCTTCACCAGGTATTCGCGCATCGCCCGGGTGGCCTCCTCGTACCCTTCGGGGGCGAGGTCGGAGAGCACGACGGCCGCATACCGGCCGAAGGCGAGCCGCTCGGCCTCCGGCACCCCGAGCAGCGTGCACAGCACTTCCATCGGCACCGGGTAGGCGAGCGCCTCCAGCAGGTCGATCTCGTCGTGCTCGGCCATCTCGTCGAGCAGCCGCGCGGTCAGCTCCCGCAGCATGGGCCGCATGCCCTCCACCCGGCGCGGGGTGAACGCCTTGTTGACCAGGCGGCGCATCCGGGTGTGGTCCGGCGGGTCGCTGGCCAGCATGTGCCCGACGAGTGCCTCGTCGTACTGCTTGGGCGCGTGGCCCTCCTTGGTGTGCTTGGCCATCAGTTCGTTGAGGCCCTTGAAGTCCTTGCTCAGCTTGGTCTCGCTGAGCGCCTGCCGGACCTCCTCGTAGCGGGTCACGATCCACACCAGCGACCCGTTGGGCAGCATCACCTTCACTGCTGGGCCGGCCTCGCGGAGCCGCTTCAGCACCTCGTGGGGGGTCTGGACGAAACTGACGTCCAGTTCCTCGGTCACCTGGGATTCCTGCACGACTGCGCCCTCCTGGCCACGGGACCGTGTCCCTGCTCCGGGTCCTGGGGTGTTCCTCCCGGGAGCATGGTCCGCACCCCTTGCCGGGCACTGGCGGCAGGCCTTGCCGAACCCTGACAGGAGCCTTGCAGGGCGCTTGCGGGGCTCGGTCGGGCGCGCCGGCCGCGCCGGACGCGGATCAGGGTGCCGGCCCGCGGACCGCGCTCGTCCAGGGCGCCGCGGAGACCGCGGGCGGACCGGCCGTGGGTCGGTGCCTCGTCCTACGCGCCGAGTCGGTGGCGGGCGTGGCCGAGGCCGTCGTAGGCGATGGCCCCACCGGCCGTGCGGTCCGCGGCGCGGCACAGGCCGGCCGCGCGGGCGCACGGATCGAGGGCGGCGGTGTGGTCGCCCCTCATCAGACGGGTCCAGCCGATCTCGTTGCGGACGTCGGCCTCGCCGCTCGTGTCCGAGGCCCGCCGGTACAGGTCGAGGGCCTGCTGGTAGTGGGACAGCGCCAGATCGTGCCGGCCGGCGACGTTGGCCAGGAGCGCGATGCATCGGTGCACCCTGGCCTGGCCCTGCTCGTCCTCCGCCTCCGCGAACAGGTTCAGCGCGCTGTGCAGGTGGGTCTGCGCGTCGGTGTGCCGGCCGAGCCGCCCGTAGGAGAAGCCGAGCGCGCGGTGCGCCTGCGCGCGGGCCACCAGGTCGGCCTGGAGGCCGGCGGTGAACAGGCAGGTCTGTTGCAGGGCGAGCTGCTCGTCCCAGCGGGCCCACCGGTCCAGCGGAAGCTCCAGAGCCAGCCCCAACTGGTGGACGTGCGCGTGCAGACCCAGTGCGACCGCCTCGCGCAGCACGCCACTGAGCACGGGCAGCAGCCGGCGGTCGAGCCAGTCGGCGGCCTGGGCGGGGTCGTCGAGCCGCTCCGGTGTGGTGCGCGGTTGCGGCGCGGGCAGTGCCCCGAGCGCGTTGCGGTGCGGGGCGAGGCGGTAGCCCGCCTCCCGGGCGGTGTGAACGTAGTGGTCCAGCATGCGGCGTACGGCGAGCCGGCGCATGTCGTCGGGATCGTGCACGTGGGACAGCCGCAGCGCGCACGTGCGCAGCAGATCGTGCAGAAGATAGGTGTCGGTGTCCTGTGCGCTGAGCAGGCGGGCCCGGGACAGCTCGTCGAGCATCGCACGGGCCCGCACGGGCGCCACGCCGGCGAGACTGGCCGCGGCGGACACCGGGACGTCCCGGCCCGGATGCAGGGCGAGCAGCCGGAACATCCGGGCCGTCTCGGCGGGCAGCCTCGCATACGACCAGAGCAGGACCCGGCGGACCGTCTCCGGGGGGTCGGGAGTGCCGCCGGGCGGGGCACCGTGGGCCCGCAGCTCCTCTGCCAGCGTGTCGAGCCCGTCGTCCGGACGACGGACGGCCACGGCGCCCGCGAGGGCCAGCGCGAGGGGGACGCCGGCGCAGTACGCGGCCAGTGCCGCCGCCCCCTCCGGTTCGGCCGCGGCCCGCGCCGCGCCCACCTGGCAGGCCAGCGCCTCGTACGCCTGGGCCGGTTCCAGCGCGTCGGGCTCCAGCCGCCGGGCCCCTTCCCTGACGACCAGGTCGTCCAGCGGGTCCCGGCTGGTGACGAGGGTCAGACAGCCGGGGGAACGCGGCAGCAGGTTCCGTACCTGGCCGGCGTCACGGGCGTCGTCCAGGACCACCAGGACCCGGCGGTCCGACAGCAGGTCCCGGTACAGCGCCGACCGCTCCCGCAGCCCGGCCGGGACCCGGTGTCCGGGTGTGCCGAGCGCCACCAGCAGCCCGCGCAGCGCCTCCTTGGCGGTGACCGAGTCACCGGACCGGGCGTGCCCGCGCAGGTCCACGAAGAGCAGGCCGTCGGGAAAGCGCGCGCCGAGACGATGGGCCGCCCGCACCACGAGCGCGGTCTTGCCGATACCCGGCGGCCCCACGACGGCGGCCACCGGAGAGGCCACCGGGGGCAGCCCGGCCGCGGCGTCCTCCCCGGCGGCCACCGGAGTGGGTAACGGCACCCCGAGTACCCGCGGCCCCATGGCGCCGCCTCCGACGTCGCGGCCGGCCGGTGCGGAGCCGGACCCAGCGCCCGGGACCGCGTCACCGCCCGGCATTTCGCCGCCGTCAGGGGTCGTGTCACCGCTTGGTACTTCGCCGCGGTTCGGGGTCGTGTCACCGCTTGGTACTTCGCCGCGGTTCGGGGTCGTGTCACCGCCCGGCACTTCGCCACCGATCGGGACCGCGTCACCCTCCGCGCCCTGGTCTGCCGGTACCAGCGCCGCGAGGCGGGCCAGCTCGGCCTCCCGGCCGACGAAGCCGGCGGCCTCCGGCGGGAGCGGACCGGACGGCCACGGGGCCGGGCAGCCGCGCTCGCGGTGCCCGGCGAGCGGGCAGAGGCTGTCGAGCGAGGGATGGCACGTGGGAGAGGCCGGCCCGGCCGCGCCGGGTTCGGTGCCTTGCGTCCCGCGCAGCAGTATGTCCTCGTACACGGACCGCAGTTCGGGTCCGGGGACTATGCCGAGCTGTTCGTCGAGATGGGTGCGGACCGCGTGATAGGCCTGCAGCGCCTCCGCCTGCCGGCCGGCGGCGGCGAGCGTGCGCATCAGCTGCGCCTGCAGCGTCTCGTCCAACGGGTGCTGGACGGCGGCCGGTTGGAGCACGTCGAGGACGGCGCCGAGTTCGCCCAGCCGCCCGGCGATCACCGCGGCCTCCTTCACGGCCGTCAGGTACTCGCCGTCCACCGCCACGAAGTACGGGTGCTGCGCCACGTGCGAGAGGATCCCCGAGGCGATGGGGCCCCGGGACAGCCGCAGCGCGCGCGTGAACAGGCGGACGCTCTCGCGCATCGCGCCCATCTCCGCCAGCCTCCTTGCCTGCCCCGTCAGTTGGCGGAAGCTCAGCAGATCGAGCGTGGCCGGGCCGGCGTCCAGCCGGTATCCACCGGACACCCGGACCAGACGTGCGGACGGGCGGCCGGGACCCTGGTCACCGGTCTCCAGCAGGCGGCGGATCGCGGCCGTGTGGCGGTAGACGACGTTGGCGGCGCTGCTCGGCGGATCCTGTCCCCACAGCACGTCGATGATCGTGGCGAGGCTGGTCGGCTGCCCCGTCCGGACCAGCAGCAGGGCCAGCAGGGCCTGGCGTTTGGCGGGGCCGAGATCGAGCTCCACCTCGTCCTGCCAGGCCCGCAGGGGCCCAAGTACGGTCAACCACACGCGTTCGAGAGTAAGCCAGTTCGAATGCGATCCAGGGGTGGCTCAGCGGCGTGGCGGGGAGCTGGCCGGAAAGCATCCTGTCGGTGGAGAGCTCTTACGACGCGTCACATTTTCGACACAACCGGTGCCATACGATCGCGCTCAAGTGCCGAACGGGGCATGGAGCTTGGAAGTCCGGTAGCGGCGTGCTCGCCCGTGTGGGCTGGGCGCACGCACTGACACCGAGGGGGAGGTGGACGGCCGCAGAGGGATACGTGGCGGAATAGCCACCGGACGTTTTCGCGTCAGGCCGGATTATTCCGGAACAGACGCTGTCCGGTTGACTCTTCTGACTCATTTCCCGCCGCGGTCCGTGCAGTTCGTGTGCCGCGTTCCGACCGGGTGCCCTGCGACATTCCCCGAGTGCCTCCCGGTGAACAAAGGAAGTGTATGGCTGAAGTGTTCGGACGCGTACCCCTGGAACAAAGGAGCGCGATGAGCCCCACGCCGACCGCGACCAGGTGGACCACGAGCCGAGAGGAGGAAAACCACCCCGCCGCATGGGAGTTACGGGTGTTCGGCTCGCTGACCGCGCTGCGGGCCGGACAGTCACTGCCGCTCGGTCCGCTGCGCCACCGGGCGTTGCTCGGGTTGCTGCTGGTGCGCAGGGGAAACGTTGTCACCGTGGGGCAGCTGGTCGACGAACTGTGGGGCCCGCGTCCTCCTCGGCACCCCGTCGCCACTCTCCAGACCTACATCTCCCATCTGCGCCGGGCCCTGGCGAAGGTGCGGGAGCAGGGGGGCGGCCACGCGCGGCTGCGCCACCTCTCCCCGGGCTATGTCCTCGACCTCGACCCCGAACTCGTCGACGCCTACCGATTCGAACGGCTGATTGAGCAAGGGCGGCATTCCCTCGCCGACAGCTGTTTCGGCCAGGCCCGGGACGCGCTGACGCGGGCGCTCGGGCTCTGGCGCGCCCAGCCCTACCTCGAACTCGTCTCCTATCGCCCCATCGCCGACGAGAACGAACGCCTCGGGCAGTTGCGCCTGACCGCGCTGGAAGCGCAGGCCGACGCCTGCCTGGCCCTCGGCGACGCGGACCGTGTGGTGCGAGCGCTGTACCCGGAAGTCCAGGGCAACCCCACCCATGAACGACTCGTCGGCCATCTGATGACCGGCCTGTACCGGCTGGGCCGCCAGGCCGAGGCCCTGCGCCTGTACGAACAGACCCGCCGCCACCTGGCCGAGGAACTCGGCGTCGATCCCGGTGCCGAACTCCGGGGCGTCTACACGGACATCCTCCGCCAGCGCCTCACCCTCCCCGGAGCCCCGGAACGCCCCCGGCCGGGGACCGCCGACGGGGCCGGAGCGCCGGCTGGACGGGCGGCTTCCGGAGAGGCCTGTGCAGCGGATCCGGCGGGGCCGGGGCCGGGAACGGCGGGTGTGACGGGCCCGGCGCGGTCAGTGCCGTCGGGTGCGGTGGACCCTGTGGCGCCGAGAACGCCGGGGGGCGCGGACCACACCGGTCCCGCACCTGCGCGGCAGCGGCCGGCACCGGGCAACCCGACCTCGACCGCTGCCCCGCGGACACCCGTCGCCGCGTCCGGGCCCACCGCTTCGCACGGGCCTGTCTCCGTTTCCATGCCTGCTGCCGCGTACGCACCTGCTGCCTCCCACGGGCCCGCGGTCGCGCATGCGCCTGCCGCTGTCCCGGTGCCGGCGCCTGCCGTTTCGGACTTGTCCGCCGCGGGGCCGGCGTCCGCCGCGTCGCACGCACCGGCCCCGCTCTCCCCAGCCGACGTCTCGTCCGGTCCCGGTGTGCTGTTCCCCCCTCCCGCCTCCCACGAGCCGAACGCGAAGGCGCCCGCTCCAGACATTCCTGCCGGACCCGCACCGGGACCCGCACCCGTGCCCGCACCCGCGACGCCCGCTGCCGCCGATCCGCCCGCGGCCCCCGGTCTGCCTGCCGCCGGCCGCCCTCAGGCCCCTGCTTCGTCCGCGGCCTCCACCCCGTCCCCGCTCCCCGCCGGCTCCTCCGCGACGACGGCACCGCCGCCACCGCCGCCCTTCCCGCACAGGGTTCCGCAGGCCGCCCCGGCCGCCCCGGTGCCGGCGGCTGCCCCCCACCTCGGCTCGGCGCTCGGCGATCTCCGCCGGGCCCGCGGGCTGTTCGTCGGCCGGGAGCGGGAGCGTGCGGTGCTCGGTGGGCATGTGTTCGACGCGCTGAACGGCGGCAGCCACCTCACCGCCGTGCTCGGTGAGCTGGGCGTCGGCAAGACCGAACTGGTCGCGGAGGTCGGCGCGCACCTCAACGACCAGCTCCAGGAGGTGGTGTGGGGCTGCTGCACGTCCTGGGACGGCGTACCGGACTACTGGGTGTGGTCCCAGGTCTTCCGCCAGCTCGCCGTCTCCCGCCCCGAGCCGTTCCGTCGCGCCGAGGCCCGTTTCGGCCGGCTGCTGGTCCCGCTGATGCTCGACCCGGAGGCGAGCCGCCGCTGCCTGACTGCCGAGGACCAGACGCCCCTGGCCCGCTTCCTCGTCCAGGACGCGATGTGCGAGACGCTGCTCGCCGTGGCCGCCGAGGAGCCGCTGGTCGTGGTCCTGGAGGACCTGGACCAGGCCGACGAACGCTCCTTGGAACTGCTGACCCTGCTGCGCGCCCGGCTGCGCGGCCACCCGCTCGGCGTCGTCGTGATCGCGGAGGACACGGGGGTCGCCGCGGACTTCATGCACGGCGGCGCGGTCACCGGCGTCCTCAGCGACCCGCGCACCCGCAGTCTGCGGCTGACCGGCCTGTCCCGGGCCGAGACCGCCGAACTCGTCGGGGTCCAGACGGGGGTCCGGGTGCCCGACGACGTCCAGCGGGTGCTGCACGAACGCAGCCGCGGCAACCCGTACTTCCTGCACCAGTTCCTGGCGGGCGTCGGCGACCCCGAATCGCTCAAGGACCGTACGGAGGTACAGGCCGCGCTGGCCGACGTGCCGCTGGGCGTACGCCAGGCACTGGCCCGGCGCCTGACGGCCCTGCCCGAGCCGGTGCTGGAGGTGCTGCGCTGCTGTTCGGCGCTCGGCGCCGCCTTCGATCCGGCGCTGGTCCGGGAGGCCGTACCGCGGGACAGCGACCCGGAGGCGGCCCTGGAGGAGGCCGCGCGCTGCGGGCTGCTCCGCTGGGAGACCCGGCCGCCGTTCCGGCTGGCGTTCCGGGACGCGCTGACGCAGGAGGTACTGCTCGCGGAGCTGAGCGAAAGGCACCGCACCCGGCTGCGGTAGGCGCTGTCCGGCGGAGCACGCCGCGGACGCGCCGGGTCTGGCACGCCCTCCTTCGGAGGGGGTGCCCCCGGCGGCGGTGCCCCCACCGCGTCGTCCGCCGTGACGAGGGGTGCGCCCGCGCGAGCGCGTCCGGGCGTGGGGGAGGCCGAGCGGCCACGCCTCCTCCGCCTCGCGGCCGGCCGGCTCCGCCACGCAGCCACCGCCGCCGTCCCGCGACCTGATCCGCCGGACCGCACCTGGCACGCCGCACGCACGGTGCGGGAACAGCCGTGCTCCCACGCCAACGGCCGGGTACCGGCGGCGCCCGCTGTCCCAGCGGGTGCCGCCGGTACCCGTCGGGCCCGACCAGGGGCGGCGGGCCCGACCAGGGGCGGCGGTCCCGGGCGGACCGGCGGCCCGCAAGGAAGCCGCAAGCGCTGTGCAAGGCCCTGGCAGGGAGCCGATCCCATGCTCGGCGGTGCGTCGGGACGCGACCGTCCGACCGCCTGCCGTCCCCGACGGCCGGCGGGTGCGGTCTCCCGTTCCGGTACGGCCCGGCGCGCGCCGATCACCTCGGCCCGCGTGCCGTTTCCCCGAGGAGGAGACCCTGGTGACCACCGCGGCCCGGCGGTTCGACACCGCCGACATTTCGTCCATCGAGTTCTGGTCGCAGCCCCCGGCGGCCTGGGACGACACCTTCCGCGTCCTGCGCGACGAACGACCGGTTTCCTGGCACAAGGCGCCGGAGGGCAGCCTGCTGCCCACACCCGAGGACGACGGCTTCTGGGCGGTCGTACGGCACGCCGACATCGTGGCCGTGAGCAGTCAGCCGGATCTTTACATCTCCCGCAAGGGCGTGCAGTTCGAAGAGCTGCCCGAGGACATCCTGCAGGCCACCCAGTCCATCGTCGCCATGGACGCGCCCCGCCATCTGAAGGTCCGCAGCCTGGTCACCGCGGCCTTCAGTCCCGCCCGGATGGAGCAGATGCGCGGGTCGATGGAGGACGAGGTCCGCCGGATCGTCGAGGACTTCGCGACCGCCGGCGACTGCGACTTCGTCGCCAAGATCTCGATGCCGATGGCCCGTTGGACGATGACGTACATGCTCGGTCTGGAGACGGCGGAGCTGGACCGCTTCACCGAGGCGATCACCGTCATGCTGGCCAGCCGGGACGAGGCGGAGAAGCTCGGCCGGGACCGCGCCGACATCGTGAACGAGGTCGTCGGACTCGTCTCCCAGAAGGCCGTCGCGATCGCCCAGGCGCGCCGCGCGGACCCGCAGGACGACGTGATGACCGACCTGGTGCAGGCCCGCGTCGACGGCGAGGGCCTGACCGACGCCGAGATCAGCGCCTTCTTCCTGCTGCTGATCGGCGCCGGTTTCGACACCCCGCGGCAGACCATCAGCCACGCCGGCAAGGCGCTCTCCGACTTCCCCGAGCAACGCGCCTTCCTCGCCGCCGACTTCGACGCCCGCTCGGGCAAGGCCATCGAGGAACTGCTGCGCTGGTCCACCCCGGTGCTCACCCTGCGCCGTACCGCCGCCCGGGACACCGAACTGGGCGGGCGGCACATCAGCGAGGGGGACAAGGTGGCCCTCTTCTACCCCTCCGGCAACCGTGACGAGCGGGTCTTCACCGACCCGCACATCCTGGACCTGGCCCGCACCCCCAACCGGCACATCAGCTTCGGCGGCGGCGGTCCCCACCACTGCCTGGGCAACGTCCTCGCCCGGATGGAGCTGCGCGTCCTGCTCAAGGAACTCCTGCGCCGGGTACCGGACTTCGAGGTCGGCGAGCCGGTCCGCGTCACCAGCAACTTCGTCAGCGCCATCACCCGGATGCCGGCGGCGGCCAGTGGCTGAGCTCGCCCGCAGACAGCTACTGGGATACGCGATGGCAGGAGCAACCGTGGCAGCAGGCACCGGCGCGGGCCCGGCCCAGGCCGCCGAGGCGGCGGCCGAACCGATCGTCGTCACCCCGGACGAGGCCCGCTACGACGACATGACCAGCGGCTACAACAAGCGCTGGATCGGCACCCCGGACCGGATCCGGGTCGTCCGCTCCACCGCCGAGGCGGTCGCCGCCGTCCAGGAGATGGTCGACACCGGCAAGCGGTTCTCGGTGCGCAGCGGCGGCGGCTGCTTCGAGAACTTCGTCTACAACCCAGAGATAGAGGTCGTCCTCGACCTGTCCACCCTGGACGAGGTGCGCTACGACGCGCGGCGCGGCGCCTTCGCCGTCCAGCCCGGCGCGATCCTCCTCAACGTCTACGACACCCTGCTGCACGAGTGGGGCGTCACCCTCCCGGCCGGGCTGTGCTACTCGGTCGGCATGGGCGGCCACGCCTGCGGCGGCGGCTACGGCCTGCTGTCCCGTCAGTTCGGGCTGGTCGTCGACCACCTGTACGCGGTGGAGGTCGTCGTCGTGGACTCCGCGGGCAAGGCCCGCGCGGTCGTCGCGACAGCCGACCCCGACGACCCGAACCACGACCTGTGGTGGGCGCACACCGGCGGGGGCGGCGGCAACTTCGGGGTCGTCACCACGTACTGGTTCCGCAGCCCCGGCGCGACCGGCGACGACCCGCGCACCCTGCTGCCCCAGCCGCCCTCGCACGTCCTGCTGAACATCGCCGCCATCCCGTGGAGCGCGGTCGACGGCGCCGACTTCGCCCGGCTGCTCACCAACTTCATCTCCTGGCTGGGCGACCACAGCGCCCCCGGCGCCAAGGAGAACGCGCTGTCCAGCCTGTTCGGACTCAACCACGTCGCCACCGGCGTGCTCACCCTCATCACCCAGGTCGACGCGACCGTGGACGGCGCCGCGGGCATGCTCGCCGACCACCTCGCCGCGATCGGCGAGGGCACCTCCGACGCCGTCCGTCAGGCCCTGGCCGCCGCGCCCACCAAGGCCACCTGGGGCCAGGTCACCCGGTTCGTCTCCACCTCGAACTACGCGGCCCCCGCCGTCCGGGTCAAGGCCAAGTCGGCGTACCTCAGGACCAACTTCACGGCCGAGCAGGCGGCGACCATCCACCGCTACCTGACCTCGACGGACTACAGCAACCCGGGTGCCTCCCTGATCATCTTCCCGTACGGCGGGCAGATCGCCACCGTCGCCCCGGACGCCACCGCCATCCCGCAGCGGGACTCGCTCGTCAAGATGCAGTACCAGGCGTGGTGGACGAACCCGGCCGAGGACGACCGGCACCTGGCCTGGGTGCGCGGCATGTACAAGGAGGTCTACGCCGCCACCGGCGGGGTGCCCGTGCCCGACGGCACCTGGGACGGCTGCTACATCAACTACGCCGACGCCGATCTCGCCGACCCCGCCCACAACGACTCCGGCGTGCCCTGGCCGACCTTCTACTACAAGGACAACTACCCGAGGCTCCAGCGGATCAAGGCGCAGTGGGACCCGCGCAACGTCTTCCACCACGCGCTCTCCATAGCACCGCCCACCGGCGAATGAGGTACCCATGTCCCTGACCGACGCCGTGCTCTCCGGGGCCGCCCCGGACGAGCTGGCCCGCGCCGAGCTGCCCGACCGCTTCACCGCCGCGCATCTGCGCGTCGAGGACGAGGGCGTCTTCGCCGACGCCGCGGACAAGGACGTCCGCCGGACCCTGCACGTCGGCGAGGTCCCGATGCCCGACATCGCCCCCGACGAGGTGCTTGTCGCCGTCATGGCCAGCTCCGTCAACTACAACACCGTCTGGTCGGCGAAGTTCGAGCCGCTGTCCACGTTCCGCTTCCTGCGCTCCTACGCGAGGCAGGGCGGCTGGGCGGCCCGCCACGACCAGCCCTTCCACGTCCTCGGTTCCGACGGCAGCGGTGTCGTGGTCCGGGTCGGCTCGGGCGTACGGCGCTGGCGCGTCGGTGACCATGTCGTCGTCAGCCCCGCCCACGTCGACGACCAGGAGCCGGCCACCCAGACCGACGGCATGCTCAGCGAGGCCCAGCTCGCCTGGGGCTTCGAGACCAACTACGGCGGCCTCGCCCAGTACGCGGTGGCCCGCGCCAGCCAACTCGTCCCGAAGCCGCCGCACCTGAGCTGGGAGGAGGCCGCCAGCATCCCCGTCTGCGGCGGCACGGCCTACCGGATGCTGGTCAGCGACCGGGGCGCCCGGATGAAGCAGGGCGACATCGTGCTGATCTGGGGCGCCTCCGGCGGCCTCGGCGCGTACGCCGCCCAACTCGTCCGCAACGGCGGCGGGATCGCGGTCGGAGTGGTCGGCTCCGAGGCCAAGGAGGCCATCGCCCGGAAGGTCGGCTGCCAGGTGGTGATCAACCGTGCGGAGATCGGCATCGGCGACGACACCGGTGACGACCCCGAACTCGCCATCAAGGCCGGCAAACGGCTCGGCGCGATCGTCCGCCGGGAGGTGGGGGAGGACCCGCACATCGTCTTCGAGCACGTCGGACGCGCCACCTTCGGCATCTCCGTGTTCGTCGTACGGCGCGGTGGCGTGGTGGTGACCTGCGGTTCCAGCACCGGCTACCACCACACGTTCGACAACCGCTACCTGTGGATGAAGCTCAAGCGGATCGTCGGCAGCCACATCGCCAACCTCCAGGAGATGACCGAGTTCGCCCGCCTCTTCGAGCAGGGCAGCATCGTTCCGGTGGTCTCCCGGGTCTACCCGCTGGCGGACGTCGGTGAGGCGACCCGCCTGGTGCAGCTGAACCAGCACGTCGGCAAGGTCGGCGTGCTCTGCCTCGCCCCCGAGCCCGGCCTCGGCGTCACCGCGCCCGAACTGCGCGCCCGCATCGGCGAGGAGACCCTCACCCCGCTGCGGTCCGTCAGCGCGGCCGCCGCGGGCTGACCCGGCCATCGGAGACCCGAAGGGATACGAACATGACAGCGGACCTGTCGGCAGGCGGCATCGGCATCCTCGCGACCGGCTCCTACCTGCCCGAACGGGTGGTCACCAACGACGAGGTCGTGGCGATGGTGCCCGGCACCAGCGCGGAGTGGATCGAACGCAAGACGAAGATCGTCTCGCGCCGGTTCGCCGCCCCGGACGAGGCGGCCTCCGACCTCGCCGTGCGCGCGGCCCGCTCCGCCCTGGACGCGGCCGGTCTCGGCGCCGGCGACATCGACTACCTCATCGTCTCCACCACCACCGGCGACGCTCCCATACCGGCCACCGCGACCCTGGTGCAGCACGCGCTGGGCGCCCACCGCGCGGGCTGCTTCGACGTCAACATCGCCTGCTCCGGCTTCGTGACCTCGCTCGCTCTCGCCCGTGCCCTGATCAGCCTGCGGCCCGCCGCCCGCGCTCTGGTGATCGGCACCGACGTCTACTCCCGGTTCGTCGACTTCGACGACCGGGCCACCAGCGTGCTGTTCGGCGACGGTGCCGGAGCCGCCGTGGTCGCCGCCGTCGACGACGGCTCCGGCTTCCTCGACCTCGACATGATCGGCGGCGGCGCCGCCCACCGGCTGATCGAGATCCCCGGCGGCGGCAGCCGCCGCCCCGCCTCCCCGCAGACGGTCGCCGACCGCGGCCACGTCCTGCACATGCGCGGCCGGGAGGTCCGCGACTACGTCATGGACAACGTGCCCGGCATCATCGACGCCCTGCTGGAACGCTGCGACCACAAGGCCGCCGACGTCGACCACTTCGTGCCCCACCAGGCCAACGGCATGATGGTCACGGAACTCGTCGACGCCTGCGGCCTGACCGGCGCCGTCACCCATCTGCCGCTGGACCACTCGGGCAACACCGGCAGCGCCTCCGTGGCCATCGCCCTGGACGAGGCCAACCGCTCCGGCGCGCTGCGCCCCGGCGACCTGGTGCTGCTCGCCGGGTTCGGCGCCGGCATGGCGGTCGCCGCGGGCCTGCTGCGCTGGTCGGCGCCGGTCGCGCGGAGCGCGGCATGAGGGCCCGCCGGGTCGGTGTCGTCGGCGGCGGCACCATGGGCGCCGGCATCGCCGCCGAGTGCCTGCGCGCCGGCCTGGACGTGCGGATCGTGGGCTCCGGCCCGGCCTCCGCCGACCGCGCCCGCACCCGCGTCCTCGGGCTGCTCGACCGGGCACAGGCGAAGGGCCGTATCGACGACGCGCGGCGCGCCTCCGCCGAAGAGCGCGCGGTGTTCGGCGCCGACCCGGACGCGCTTGCCGACCGGGACTTCGTCATCGAGGCGGTCACCGAGGACCGGGAGACCAAGCTGCGGCTGTTCACCGCGCTCGGCAAGACCGTCGAGGACCCCGAGGCGGTCCTCGCCTCCACCACCTCCTCCTTCGCCGTCGCCGATCTGGCGGCCGCCACCGACCGCCGCGGCTACGTGATCGGCCTGCACTTCTTCAACCCCGTGCCGACCATGCCGCTGGTGGAGGTCATCCGGTCCGCGTACACCACCGACCGCACCGCCGCCCGCGCCGAGGAGCTGATCACCGAGGTGCTCGGCAAGGAGATCGTGCGCGCCGAGGACCGCTGCGGCTTCGTCGTCAACGCGCTCCTCATCCCGTACCTCATGGCCGCCGTCCGCATGTACGAGTCCGGTGTCGCCACGGCCGAGGACATCGACCGCGGCATGACCCTCGGCTGCGGCCATCCCATGGGCCCCCTCGCGGTCCTGGACCTCATCGGGCTCGACGTCATCGCCGACGTGGCCCGGAGCATGGAGGACGGCACGGGCGACCCGCGGCATGCCGTACCGCCGCTGCTGGACCGGCTGATCGGCGAGGGCCGGCTGGGCCGTAAGACCGGCCACGGCTTCCACCGCTACGACACCGTGCGCGCGGCGTCATGAGCGGCGAGCCGCACGGCAGCCTGTGGATCCGCCGCTTCCAGCCCCGCCCGGCGGCCCCGGTACGCCTGGTCTGTCTCCCGCACGCGGGCGGCTCGGCCACGTTCTTCGCCGGGCTGCCCGCACTCCTCGGCGACGGCGTCGACGTGCTCGCGGTCCAGTACCCCGGCCGCCAGGACCGCCGCGGCGAACCCTGCGCGCCGAGCATCGACGTGCTGGCCCGCCAGGTGATCACCGAGCTGCTGCCGTGGACCGACCGGCCGCTGGCCGTCTTCGGGCACAGCCTCGGCGCCGTCCTCGGTTTCGAGGTGGCCCGCGGGCTGCAGGCCGCCGGCCACACCCCGGTGGCGCTGTTCGCCTCGGGCCGCCGGGCCCCGTCACGGCACCGGCCCGAGGCCGCCCACCGGCTCGACGACGAGGGGCTGCTGCGGGAGATCCGCGCGCTCAGCGGCACGGACTCGCGGATCTTCGCAGACGAGGAACTCCTGCGCATGGTGCTGCCGGCGATCCGCGCCGACTACCGCATCGTCGAGAGCCACCGGGCCGTCCCGGACCCGCCCCTGGACTGCCGCGTCGTCGTCCTGACCGGCGCCGACGATCCCAAGGTGACCGCCGAGGAGGCCCGGGCCTGGCGGGAACACACCACGTCCGCCTTCGACCTGGTCACCTTCCCCGGCGGACACTTCTACCTCACCACGCAGGCCGCGGAGGTGGCCCGGGTGATCAGCACCGCCCTGGCTCCACCGCCCGCCACGCCGGGGACCCCGCCTCCCCCCGAACTGATAGGCAGACCATGACCGTCGAGGTGAACGTCGAGGTGAACAAGGACGTCTGTATCGGCGCGGGCCAGTGCGCCCTCACCGCGCCCGGAGCCTTCGTCCAGGACGACGACGGCTACGGCACCGTACGCGACCCCGCCGACCCCCTGGTCCCGGAAGCCGCCCGCGCCTGCCCGGTCGGTGCCATCAGCGTCGAGGACCGCGGCTGAGCTCAGGGCGCGACGAAAAGGCCGGAGAAGCGCGCCCGTGGCACGATGGTCCGGGCGCTCCTCACCGGCGATCACCCTCGGTTACTATGCTCACTTCATAGCGGAGGCCGGAAGCCGGATACCGTGGATCGCAGGACTGAAGGGTCGGGTGGCCTGGGGAAATGATGAGAGAGGTCGTCGCGACCCGCTACGTCGAGCCCCTGCGCTCCGGCGGCTCCGTCCCCGGCGTCGTGGAGGCCGACGACGACGGCACGTACGTCGTGAAGTTCACCGGATCCGCGCAGGGCCGCAAGGCGCTGGTCGCCGAGGTGATCGTGGGGGAGCTGGCGCGGGCGCTGGGGCTGCGCTTCCCCGAGCTGGTCCTGGTCCACTTCGACCCGGCGATCGCCGACTCCGAACCGCACCAGGAGGTCCGCGACCTGCACGCGGCCAGCCGCGGCCGCAACCTCGGGATGGACTTCCTGCCGGGGGCGCGGGACTTCACCCCTGAGGTCGCGAAGACCTTCCGGGTGGATCCGCTGGAGGCGGGCCGGGTCGTCTGGCTCGACGCCCTGACCGTGAACGTCGACCGTACCGTCCACAGCTCCAACCTGATGGTCTGGCCGACGCTCGGCATCGCGCCCCCTCGCCTGTGGCTGATCGACCACGGCGCGGCCCTCGTCTTCCACCATCGCTGGGACGGGACCGACCCGGCGAAGGCCTACGACTTCAGGCACCACGCCCTCGGCCACTACGGGCCCGACGTGTGGGCGGCCGACGCCGAGCTGGCGCCGAAGGTGTCGGAGGAACTGCTCCGGGAGATCGTCGCCGAGGTCCCCGACGAATGGCTCACCGAGGACTTCGCCACGCCCGGCGAGGCGCGCCGGGCGTACGTCGACCACCTGTACGCGCGGGTGCGGGCCTCCGGGGCCTGGCTGCCCACCGACTTCCCCAGCCGGGAGGAACTCGCCGCCGAGGACGCCCTCCGGGCGGCGCGCACCCAGCAGGGCCGGCCGAAGTGGCTGAAGCGGGTGCCCGACCTGCACGGGAAGCCGGCAGCGGAACAGGATTGGTCGGTACACCTCGGATGAGTGACAGCGGGCGCGTCGAGATCGAGTACTGCACCCAGTGCCGCTGGCTGCCGCGGGCGGCCTGGCTGGCGCAGGAGCTGCTGACCACCTTCGAGACCGAACTGACGGAGCTGGCGCTGAAGCCGGGCAAGGGCGGGGTCTTCGTCGTACGGGTCGGCGACGAGGTCGTGTGGGACCGGCGCGAGCAGGGCTTCCCCGAGCCCACCGCGGTGAAGCAGGCCGTACGCGACCGAGTGGCCCCCGGGAAGCCCCTGGGCCACTCGGACAAACCTGCCTCCTAGGGCGTGTTGCGAAAGTCCCGC
>NZ_JAJONF010000086.1 GCF_021462265.1 Streptomyces shenzhenensis
GCCTCCTCTACGGAAAACAGAAATAGCCCGATCGCAGGTTTCTCCTTCGCTCCAGTTACGGAGCCCGACTTCGGTCACCAAAAGGGACCGAGTGCAGCGCTTGGCGTTGAGGCCAGGTGCACCAGTTGGCGGGGGATGCATCATGGTGATCAACTCAAGCGGGAGGTAGAAAGCCTTCAAATCGGGCTTACATACCTCACCCCTGCCTTCCGTTGGCGGTGGTCGAGCTGTTGGCCCGGACGGGCAGGCGCGTACCAATTTTATGAAGTCGTAGATCCATGAGAGCCGGGGATCTCCCGGTGGGGAACATCCCGGCTGCCGCGCTGGCGATACGTCAACCCCAACTGGGGAAATGGCGATTATTTTCGGAGCATAGATAGAACGTACGCCGTACCGGCTGGAGAGTCGCCATGTGAGGCGGCCCTTCAACGGCTGTGTATGTAGGCGGAGCCCGCGATTCGGAGCGCAGTGTGGGCGCCTCGACACCCTTCTCGCGCAGCCTCCAGAGCCGCCTCCACATCGGGTGAGAACCGCCCATCGGTCGCTGGGCCCAGGACTATGTTGGGCAGTTCCACAGCCGTCCGCCACGCGGTCTCGATGGCACCCAGAAGCGCAGGCTCCGATTCGACGAGAAGTCCGACCCGGTCGCGGGCGACCGTGGCCGCGCTGCGGGTGGTCGCCCGAGCCACGCGCTCCTCCGCTGTCTCGGCTTCGCCCGCGCGCCGGGATTCGACGAACAGCCAATGCACTTCACGGTGACGGACGACTGCCTCCAGCAACTCGGCGATGGCGCGTGCCACCTCCTGGCGATGCGCGTGTTCCCGGGCCCGCTCATCGAATGAGCGTTGTGCGTAGCCCGCCAGGGCGACACCGGCGAGGGTGCCGAGGACGGCGACGATCGTGGACCACATCAACGACTCCTTGGGAGTGCGGCGAGAGCGGGGCGGTCAGTCGTCGACCTCGCTGAGGACGATCTCGACTTCCTTGATCTTCCCGCTCTACGACACCTCGGCGCGGACGTTCCGGTTACCGCGTACGCCGGCCTTGCGCGCGTCGTCGACGAAGGCCGCTGGTTCGTCGAGGGTCATGTCCTTGGCTTCCCCGCTGGCCCGGATCACAGTCGGCATGGAGTCAGGATGACGTATGGAGCCCAGCCGCGAAGGCGAATCAGGACGTCTCGGGCTCGTCGGCCTCGGCCCGGCGGTAGCCGCGACGCCCTTTCACGGCTGTCATGCTCCCGAAGCGTTCACTTCGTGCTCGGTATCGTCGGGCCCCGGCTGACGGATCGGGCTGCTGCGGAGCAGGTCTGCACCTCTGCCAGAGGGCTGTCTGTCGGAACATCGGACTCTACAACTACCCCCGGCCGCATAGTGCTGCCACCGGAAGGCCGCCAGCAGCACGCCTCCGCGAGAGCTCACCAACGTCGAGTCCTCATACGCCTAGCGTTGAACAACAGGATCTGGTGCAAGGCGCGGCCCCCAGTCCGGGGGCAACAGTGCCCATGAACCGTGGTCCAACCACTCCCCGAATTGGACGGGTGCGGCGCCAGTGACGTGGTCCAACGAGAGTGGGACGATTCGATCACAAGTAGCCCGTCCGTCCCACCACACCGTGCCGGCCAGCGAGCCGGTCAGCGCCAACAGGGTGGAGAAGCCGCAGCCGTGCTCCTGGATGACGACCGCGCCGGCCGTCTTCAGGTCCTCGAACGTGTCGGCCTCGTCGCCCCAGGCACGCCAAGCTGCCCGATACGCGGCGTCGTCCTCGAACGCCTCAGCCTGTGGCTCACGCGCCATCAGGTCGTCGTCGCTCTCGGCATAGGAATCGGGATGCGGAAAGGGAATGGCAAGCAACTCGCGCCGCCACTCGTCATTGCCGGCCCACCACCAACCACGCCCGGTCCGCTCGAGCCGGAAGAGCGCCCCGCCCGCGCTCACCTCGCGTAGATACGCCCGGTATTCCTCGGGAAAGGACACACCGAGTTCACATTCGGCCTCGACAATCTCGACTTCAGTGAGGGGCGGCTCTGTCATGGGCCGAGCCTAGTCCGCGTCGTGCAGACCATCGGTCCGCTCACGCGAACCCCGACGGCATCGCCGAGTCAGGCTGCTCCAAGAGACCCGGCCTGGGCGCAGGCCGAAGCCACCGCAGGCTCCAAGGACCGGACGGGCCGTACTCGCCCGACCTCCCTGCCACCACCGAGCAGTGCCGCACCGCTGAACCCGGTGAGCAGCTCCGGATCGACCCCGGCCCTGGCCAAAGCGGCCGCGGCCACCGGCACCCGCGCCCGGTCCGCCCCGTCGGCGATCTTCACGGCCACGGCCCGGCCGTCCGGCAGCGCCGCGACCTGGACGCCCTCGAAGCCGTCCTTGGCCAGCAGCCCCGGCACGGCAGCCATCAGCGCGGCCACATCGCGCCCCGCTCCGGACGCCATCTCCGCGTGCTCCCGCATCGCGTCGGCGACCCGCGCCTCGGGCGTGCCCGGCGCGGCGGACACGATCCGCGACACCGCGCGGGCCAGGCCGTGCAGGGACACGGCGAACAGCGGCGCGCCGCACCCGTCCACGGTCGTCGCCGCCACCCGCTGCCCGGTCAGGTCCTCGACGATCTCGGCGACGGCCTGCTGGAGCGGGTGCTCCGGCTCCAGGTAGTCCGCGAGGGACCAGCCGTTGAGCTTCGCGGTCCACAGCATCGCGGCATGCTTGCCCGAGCAGTTCTGGGCGATCCGCGAAGGCTGCCGGCCCTCGCGGATCCAGGTGTCGCGGACGGCGGGGCCGTACGGCATGTCGGGGACGTTGCGCAGGTCGGCTTCGGTCAGTCCGGCGAGTTCGAGGATGCGCCGGGTCCCGGCGAGGTGCCGTTCCTCGCCGGAGTGGCTCGCGGCGGCCAGTGCGAGCAGGTCGCCGTCGAGGGGCAGCCCGGCCCGCAGCATGGCCACGGCCTGGACGGGCTTGAGGGCCGAGCGCGGGTAGCACGCGGCCTCGATGTCGCCGAGCTGGAACTGGACCTGGCCGCCGGCGTCGAGGACGACGACGGAACCGTAGTGGATGCCCTCGACGACCCCGCCGCGGACGAGGTGGGCGACGGCGGCGTGGAGTGGTTCACGGACGACGGGTGCGTCCGCGGGGAAACTGCTGTACATCATTTCCTGGTCTCGGTGAGTCGGGACGGATCCGGGCGCGGTGCACGCGCCGGTTCCGGTGGACGAGCGCGCGAGGCGGCCGCGGTGGACGCGGCGAGGCGTGTGCCGGCGAGGCGGAAGAGGCCGCTGCCGACGGCGGTCATGTCGACGTGCCGGTGGCGTTGCGGCCTGCGGGAGCCGTGGTGTCCGGTGCCGGCGTGCCGGGACGGGGCGCGCCTCGTCTTCGAAGCGCTGTTCGCTCACGCCTCGGTATCGCCCTCCTTGTGCTGGTCCGTGCGCGCGGGGCGCACGATGCGGGTGAGGGTGGTCTCGACGCGGTCGAGGTGGTGGCTCATGGCGTCCACGGCGTCGGTCTCGGAACCGTCCGTCAGCGCTTCGACGATGGCCCGGTGCTCCCGGTTGGACTGCTCGCGGCGGCCGCCGAGCTGGTTGAGGAAGGCCGACTGACGCGCCAGTGCGTCCCGGATCTCCTCGATGACCCGGCGGAAGACCGGGTTCTGGGCTGCCTCGGCCACGCCCAGGTGGAAGAGGGTGTCCATCGCGACCCAGGCGGTGGTGTCCGTCTCCCGCTCCATGCGGTCGAGCAGATGGGCCAGGTGGTCCAGGTTCTCCGGGGTGCGGCGCAGCGCCGCGTACCCGGCGACCGGGACCTCGATGTGCCGGCGCACTTCCAGCAGGTCGCTGGCCGCGTAGTCGCCGAACGTGGGGTCCTCGACGGCACTCGCGACCACGAAGGTGCCCTTGCCGGTCTTGGAGACGGTCAGGCCCATGGTCTGCAGGGCCCGCAGGGCCTCGCGCAGGACGGGCCTGCTGATCTCCAGGGTGCGGCAGAGCTCCGCCTCGGAAGGGAGCTTGTCGCCCACGGCGTACTCGCCGCGCTCGATGGCGCCGCGCAGATGCGCCAGTACCGCCTCCATGGCGCTCACGCGACGCGGGAGCTGTCCGGCTGTCGGGCTGTCTGACAGGTTCACAGAGAGATGGTCCGGGTTGCGGGCGGACGCTGTCAAGGTTTCCGGTGGGCGGAGACACACGCGGGGTGCGGCGCCCGAACGCAGGCGTCGCACCCCGTGCCGGAGCGGTGACTCGTGGGACGTCGACCGGTCAGGCGTTGATGGTGCCGGTGGCGAGGAGGCCGAAGACCGCCAGGCCGATCACGATCCGGTAGAGCACGAACGCGTTGAAGGAGTGCTTGGCGACGAACTTCAGCAGCCAGGCGATGGAGGCGTAGGCGACCACGAAGGAGACGATCGTGCCGACAGCCAGCGGGGCGGCGCCCACCCCCGCGCCGAGGGCGTCCTTGAGTTCGTAGATGCCGGCGCCGGTCAGGGCCGGGATGCCGAGGAAGAAGGAGAGGCGGGTGGCGGCCACCCGGTCCAGGTCGAGGATGAGCGCGGTGGACATGGTGGCGCCGGAGCGGGAGAAGCCGGGGAAGAGCAGGGCGAGGATCTGGGAGCAGCCGACCAGCATCGCGTCCTTGAAGGAGGTGTCGTCCTCACCGCGCTTGTGGCGGCCCATCTGGTCCGCGCACCACATCACACCGGAGCCGACGATCAGGGAGCCGGCCACCACCCAGAGCGAGGCGAGCGGCCCGTCGATCAGCGGCTTGGCGGCAAGGCCCACCAGGACGATCGGAATGGTCGCGTAGATGACCCACCAGGCGAACTTGTAGTCGTGGTGGTAGCGCTCCTCCTTGTGGGTCAGACCGCGGAACCAGGCGGAGACGATCCGCTTGATGTCCTTGAAGAAGTACACCAGCACGGCGGCGATGGCGCCCACCTGGATGACGGCGGAGAACCCGACGACGGACTGGTCGTCGACGGGGATGTGCATGAGCCCCTCGGTGATCTTGAGGTGACCGGTGGAGGACACGGGAAGGAACTCGGTCACCCCCTCGACTACCCCGAGGACGGCGGCCTGACCGACGGAGATGGCGCTCATGAGATCCAGTTCTGCAGAGTTTGGTCGACAGTGCTGTAGACAGTCTTACAACGGGCGGGCGTGAAGCAAGTCCTAGGCCCACACCGAGTGGGCGATCGCCACCCCGGCGAAGGCCGCCCCGAGCCCCGCCACGAGGCTCGCGGCGACGTTGGCGGCAGCGTAGAGCCCGGCGCCGGTCTCGGTCAGCCGGAGGGTCTCGTAGGAGAACGTCGAGTACGTCGTCAGCGCCCCGCACAGCCCGGTGCCGAGGAGCAGCTGGAGGTGGGGACCCGCCACGCCCGCCGCGGCGGCGCCGGTCAGGAGGCCCAGAATCAGGCAACCCGTGACATTGACCACGAACGTGCCCCAGGGGAAGACGGAGTCGTGCCTGGCCTGGACGGCGCGGTCGGTGAGATAGCGGAGCGGGGCACCGACCATGGCGCCGAGGACCACCAACAGCCAGCTCACAACGACTTCTTACCCTTCGCGTCCGTTTCGCGCGCCTCGTCCGGTTCGCCCGTGCGGCCGACGTACCTGATGACCTCACAGTCGTCCAAGGTCACCAGTCCCTCGGTCACCAGTTCGTCGAGCTGCGGCAGGAACGCCCGCACCCGTTCCTCCGTGTCCACCACCACCACCGCCACCGGCAGGTCCTCGCTCAGGGAGAGCAGCCGGCAGGTGTGGATGCGGGAGGAGGCGCCGAAACCCTCGATGCCCCGGAAGACACTGGCGCCGGCGAGCCCGGCCGCGTGGGCGCGGTGCACGATCTCCGTGTAGAGGGGCTTGTGGTGCCAGGTGTCGTCCTCGCCGATGTAGACGGTCAGGCGCAGGGCGCGGCCGGTCAGTCTCGTCATCGCTGCCTCCGGGTGAGGACACGGCGGGTCACGGCGGCCGCGCACCACACCGCCGTGAGCGCCGCGCACAGGGTCGCGGCCAGGTAGGCCAGAGCGACGGCGGGCCGGCCGTGGTCGGCCAGTTTCTGGATGTCGACGGCGTAGGTGGAGAAGGTGGTGAAGCCGCCGAGGACGCCGGTGCCGAAGAAGGGGCGGATCAGGCGGTGCGCGGACAGCCCTTCTGTGATCAGGACCAGGAAGGCACCGATCACCGCGCAGCCGATGACGTTCGTCCAGAAGGTCGCCCAGGGGAATCCCCCGGTGGCCGTGGGCAGGGCCAGCGCGAGGGCGTAGCGGGCCACGGCGCCGAGTGCGCCGCCGACGGCGACCACCGCGACGACCGGGGCCTGGCCGCGCCACTCGGGCCGCCGCCGCGGGGTCGGCTGGACTCGGAGGCTCTCGGCTTCCGGGGCTGTCATGGTCGTACGTCTCCTGTTCGGCACCGCCCCTGACGGGTGCCCCAGGGTACCGCCGGGCGTATGAGGCGGTCACCTCGCGGTGAGAGCCGCGCGGACCGCGGCACCGGGCTCCCGGACACTGCCGAGGACCAGGTGGATGGCCAGGTGCCAGGTGGAGCAACAGGCGGCGGCCGGTCCGGGGCTCCGGGCCGCCAGGGCGGGGATGTCCTGCGTCTGCGCCTTCGGGGCCCGGGCCGCCGACCGCGGCGCGGCGCGGCGGGACGACGCGCGCGGGCCGGCCCATGAGTCCCGTGGCGGCAGGACGGACCGGCCTCACCAGCCCTTCTCGAACATCCGGGCCACCTCGGCGATCCGGATCTCGTCGCGCCGGTAGTGGACCCGGTACCGGACGCGCTTGGCACGGAGCAGGCCGAGGCGGACCAGCAGGTCCAGCTGGGCGCCGGCGACCCTGCGGGAGACCCCGAGCTTGGCGGCGACGGCCCGGACGGTGACGCCGTCCCCGGCGAGGTCGGCGTGGCGCCGGGGCGGGAAGTGGGCCGCCGGATCCTTGAGCCAGTGCAGGATGTCCAGGCGGCTTGCGCTCGTGGTGTTCCTCAGCATCCGACCGGCCTCCGTCCTCGCTCCCTCACACTCTGTGTTCCCGCTGTCGCGCGGCCGAAGCACCACGTCAGGGAGCCGGGACGCGTTGTCCGAGACCGAACGGCCGTACGGCATCGGCCGGTCGGGGACTTGCCCGGGGAGCGTGTTCCGGGCACGGCTGAGGGGCCCGGCCGTCCCCTTACGGCCGGGCCCCTCGGTCAGTGCTGGTTCAGCGGTGGCCGAACCACGCCATGGAGGACAGGGCCTTGTCGTCGTAGCCGAACAGGGCCTGGTTCTCCCAGCCGTTGCCGGAGGAGGCGTCGGTCGGATCCCAGCCGTTGCCGGTGACGGCGGTCCAGGTGGCCTCCCAGTAGAAGACGCCGAGCCCGCGGCCGTTCGGGACGGCCTCCACGATGCTCGCGACGGCGTTCATCCAGGCCAGCTGACCGGCCGCGCTCGCCGGGTAGCCGGTGACCAGTTCGCCGCTGGTGTCGATCTGGTTCTCCAGCGAGTCGTCCTGGGCCAGTGTGAACGGGTAGGCGGTCTCGGCGACGAAGACCGGCTTGGCGTAACGGGAGGCCACGTCGTCCAGGGTGGTCTGGGCGGCGGCGAGCGAACCGTGCCAGTAGCCGTAGTAGGACAGCCCGATCACGTCGTAGTCGATGCCGTAGGTCCTGGCGTTGTCGAACCACCAGCGGACCGTGGCGTCGTCGCCCGCGTTGGCCAGGTGCAGGGCGACCCGGGTGCTGGAGGAGACCGCCTTGGCGGCGCTGTAGCCGGAGTTGATGAGACCGGCGAGCTGGGACCAGTTGTCGGTGGAGCCCTCGGACCAGAGCATGCCGCCGTTGATCTCGTTGCCGATCTGCACCATGTCGGCCGTGGTGCCCTGTGCCTTCAGCGCGTTGAGGACGTCGTACGTGTGGTTGTACACGTCGGTCCTCAGCCGGCTGTAGGAGTCGCCGGCCCAGGCGGCGGGCTTGGTCTGGGTGCCCGGGTCGGCCCAGGTGTCCGAGTAGTGGAAGTCGACCAGCAGCTTCATGCCGGCCGCCTTGACGCGCTTGGCCATGGCCAGGACGTGCGCCTTGTCGTTGTAGCCGTCGGCCGGGTCGACCCAGACCTTCAGGCGCGCGTAGTTCATGCCGGCGTTCTTGAGGATGGTGACCGCGTCCCCGGTGGTGCCGGAGCCGGTCTTGTAGACGCCGCCCTTGGCCTCGCTCTTGGCCAGGGACGAGATGTCGGCGCCCTTGACGGCCAGCCCCGTCGAGCCGGACGCGAAGGTCAGGTCGTCGACGTTGATCCAGTTGCCGGCGTTGGCGTCGGAGTAGACGCTGACCGTGCACTGGTTGCCGGTGACGGCGATCGAGGTGACGATCCGCACCCAGTTGCTGGTGGAGACCGGCAGGTCGGTCTTCTGGTCCGGACTGCCGCAGTTCTTCAGGGACATGTACGCGGAGTTCTGGCCGCCGCTGGAGCGGACCCAGGCGGTGAGCGTGTAGGTGCCGTTGGCCAGGCCCGACAGGTACTGGTAGGTCTCCACCTTGTAGGCGGAGGCCGAGTAGTGGCTCAGGCGGTAACTGCCGCTGTGGCCGCCGGACTCGGTGTACGAGGCGCCCGTGTCGCCGTACTCCGACCAGCCGGCGGGCGTGGCCACGCCCGCACCGTCCGATTCGAAGCCACCGTTGGCGAGGGTGCCGGCGGCCTGGGCGGTCTGGGCGGGCAGGGCGGTGAGGGCGAGCCCGGCCACGAGCGGCAGCAGCAGGGCTCTGAGGGTGCGTCCGGGATGGAACGTCATCGTCCGTCGTCCCTTCGACGTGACTGGTCAGGGGTGTCCTCCGGTGGGACCGGAGGAGACCCCTCCGCCCGCGGCTCTCATGGCACTCGCGGACGGAGGGGAGTCTCGGTTCGCCCGGGCCGACGGCGCGGCCCGGCGCGTGGGCTCAGCCGTCGAGCCGTACCACCCGGACGGTGCCCGCGGGGACCGCGAGGCGGCCCGCGGCGCGCTCGCCCGTCAGCAGTTCGGTGCCGTGCGCCTCCAGCGGCACCTTGGCGTCGGTGGCGGTGTGGTTGACGGCGAACAGGAAGGAGCCGGACTCGCCGGTGCGGCGGACGACCTCGACGTCGCGCGGGAGTTCGGCGCGGGGCGCGATCCGGGCGTCCTCGGCGGCCCGGCCGAGCAGGGCGTCCAGACCGCGCGCGTCCAGGCGCGTCGACACGTACCAGGCGGTGCCCTCCCCCAACGGGTGCCGGGTGACAGCCGGGAGGCCGGCGGTGAGACCGTCGGCGTAGGTCCAGACGGTCTCGGCACCCCGCGGGACGACGAACTCGGTCCACACGTCGCCGGTCAGCTCCAAGCCGTCGGGTCCGGTCAGCCGCACCCGCTGGTCCTTCAGGAGCGGCGAGAACTCCTCCACGGTGAGGCCGAGGGTCTCGCGCAGGGGACCGGGACAGGCGCCCTCGTGCACCGCGTCGTACTCGTCGACGATCCCGGAGAAGTACGACACGACGAGCGTGCCGCCGTTCTCGACGTACTCGCGCAGGTTGTTCCCGGCCGCCGCCGTCATCAGGTACAGGGCCGGTACGACGACAAGGGGATAGGCCGACAAGTCGCCTTCCGGGTGGGCGAAGTCGACCGTGAGGTGGCGGTCGTACAGGGCCTCGTAGAAGGCGTCGGCACGCTCGCGCGGATCGTGGTCCTCGGTGGGGCGCCACTGGAGGTTCTGCGCCCACCAGGACTGCCAGTCCCACAGGACGGCGACGTCGGCCTGGGTGCGGGTGCCCTTGATCCGGCTCAACGAGTCGAGAGCGGCCCCGAGTCCGACGACCTCGCGCCACACCCGGGTCTCGGTGCCGCCGTGCGGAAGCATCGCGGAGTGGAACTTCTCGGCGCCGCGCCGGGACTGCCGCCACTGGAAGAACATGGCTCCCTCGGAACCGCGGGCCACGTGCCCGAGGGAGTTGCGGGCCATCTGGCCGGGGGCCTTGGCGGGGTTGCGGGGCTGCCAGCTGACGCCCGAGGTGGAGTGTTCGAGGAGCAGCCAGGGGGCGCCGCCGGCCACCGAGCGGGTGAGGTCGGCGGCCATGGCGAGGTTGACGTGGGTGCGACGGCCGTCGGTGATCAGGTAGTGGTCGTTGGTGACCAGGTCGACCTCGCGGCCCCAGGCCCAGTAGTCCATGGAGTCGCACTGGCTCAGGGCGGTCATGAAGTTGGTGGTCACCGGGACGCCGGGCGAGAGGCGGTGCAGGATGTCCCGCTCCATGCGGAAGTTCTCGCGGATGGTGGCGTCGGCGAACCGCTTGTAGTCGAGGGCCTGGCCCGGGTTGCCGACGGTCGGGGTGACCCGCGGCGGGTTGATCTGCGCCAGGTCCGTGTAGTGCTGGCCCCAGAAGGCCGTGCCCCAGGCCTCGTTGACCGCGTCGACGGTGCCGTAGGCGCCGGTGAGCCAGCGGCGGAAGTGGGCGGCGCAGGAGTCGCAGTAGCAGGCCGAGACGGGGACGCCGTACTCGTTGTGGACGTGCCACATGGCGAGCGCGGGGTGGTGGCCGTAGCGCTCGGCGAGGCGGGTGGTGATGTTCCCGGCGGCGGCGCGGTAGTCGGCGTTGGAGTGGCAGATGGCGCCGCGCGAGCCGAACTCGTAGCGCACGCCCTCCGCGGTCACCGGCAGGGCCTCGGGGTGGGCGCGGTAGAACCAGGCGGGCGGTGCCACGGTGGGGGTGCCGAGGTCGACGCGGATGCCGTTCCCGTGCAGCAGTCCGAGGACCCGGTCGAGCCAGCCGAAGTCGTACTCCCCCGGCGCCGGCTCCAGCAGGGCCCAGGAGAAGATCCCGACGCTCACCATCGTGACCCCGGCCTCGCGCATCAGCCGGACGTCCTCGTGCCAGACCTCTTCCGGCCACTGCTCGGGGTTGTAGTCCCCACCGAAGGCGAGCCTGGTCAGGCCCCTGGGGGTGGTGTCCGGCATGGATCTCTCCCGTTTAATCGATCATTTGGGAACGTTCACACACATGGATCGTGGCGTGAGCCCAACATAACCGCACAGCCTTAACCATTGACAAGTGTCCGGAACGTTTCTCTACTGTGAACGCTCACAGAGCAGGGCACGGACTCGCGACGGGCGATGATCCGGGTCTGAGAACGCTCACACACCATCTGCATGGCTGGTTCCCGCGACGTGCGGGGGCCCAGGTCAGGGGAGAGATCCATGCCGCACACGAAGCGCCGCCGCCTCGTGACAACCGTCGTCGCCGTCTCGCTCGGCGCCACCGCCCTCGCCGCCTGCGGCTCCTCCGACGACAGCAAGGCCGACTCCGGTCCGGTCAACCTGACGTTCTGGAGCTGGGCACCGGGCATGGACAAGGTCGTCGACCTGTGGAACAGGGGTCAGGGCAAGAAGGACCAGATCACGGTCACGTTCAAGAAGCAGGCGTCCGGCGACACGCTGGTCACCAAGATCCTCACCGCGCACAAGGCGAAGTCCGGTCCCGACCTGGTGCAGGCCGAGTACCAGGCACTGCCGACGCTGGTCAGCAACGGCGCCGTCGCCGACATAGCGAAGGAGATAGGCGACGCCAGGAGCGACTTCGCCGACGGCGTCTGGCAGCAGGTCACGCTGGGCACGGACGCGGTGTACGCGGTGCCGCAGGACATCGGCCCGATGATGTTCTACTACCGCGCGGACCTGTTCAAGAAGTACGGCCTGACGGTCCCCACCACCTGGGACGAGTTCGCCGGGACCGCCCGCGCGCTGAAGAAGAAGGCCCCGGACGTCGACCTGACCACCTTCTCCGCCAACGACTCCGGTCTCTTCGCGGGCCTGGCCCAGCAGGCCGGCGCCAAGTGGTGGACCACCTCCGGCGACAAGTGGAAGGTCGCCATCGACGACGCGGCCACCCAGAAGGTCGCCAGGTTCTGGGGCGGCCTGGTCAAGGAGGGCGCCATCGACAACCAGCCGATGTACACCCCGGCCTGGAACAAGGCGCTGGACACCGGCAAGCAGATCGCCTGGGTCAGCGCGGTGTGGGCTCCGGGCACCCTGACCACGGCCGCGCCGGACACCAAGGGCAAGTGGGCCATGGCCCCGCTCCCCCAGTGGTCCGCGTCCGAGAACGTCACCGGCAGCTGGGGCGGCTCCTCCACCGCCGTCACCACCGATTCCAAGCACCAGGCGGCCGCCGCCGAGTTCGCGGCCTGGCTGAACACGGACGGCGACGCGCTCAACGCGCTGGCCAAGGAGAGCGGCATCTACCCGGCCGCCACGAACGCCCAGACCAGCGGCGCCTTCACCAGCCCGCCGGAGTACTTCTCGAACCAGGCGGACTTCTACACCGAGGCCGCGAAGATCGCGAAGACCACGGCGCCCTCCGCGTGGGGCCCGAACGTGAACGTCGCCTACACGTCCTTCAACGACGCCTTCGGCGCCGCCGCGAAGAACAAGTCGGACTTCGTGACCGCCCTGCGCACCATGCAGGACGCCACGGTCGCCGACATGAAGAAGCAGGGCTTCGAGGTCTCTCGGTGACCAGCTCCCGCAGCCGGAAGCCGTACGGGGTCAAGGGGGCCCCGTACGGCTTCCTCCTCCCCGCCACGCTCCTCTTCGCGCTGTTCTTCGTACTGCCCATCGGGTATGCGGTCTGGCTCAGCTTCCGCAAGGTGCACGTCTCCGGCCTCGGCCTCGGCGCGGGCGCCCGCCGCGAGGTCTGGGCCGGCCTGGAGAACTACACCCAGGCCCTCGGCGACAACGAGTTCTACGACGGTGCGCTGCGCGTCCTCGGCTACGGCTGCATCGTCGTCCCGGTGATGCTGGGCCTCGCCCTGCTGTTCGCCCTGATGCTCGACTCCGAGCGGGTCCGTCTCGCCCCGTTCACCCGGCTCGCGATCTTCCTGCCGTACGCCATCCCCGGCGTGGTGGCCGCGCTGCTGTGGGGGTTCCTGTACCTGCCGGACGTCAGCCCCTTCTACTTCGTGCTCGACAGGCTGGGCCTGCCGCAGCCCGATCTGCTGGACGGCGGGCCGCTGTACCTGGCCCTGTCCAACATCGCGGTCTGGGGCGGCACCGGCTTCAACATGATCGTCATCTACACCTCGCTGAGGTCCATCCCGGCGGAGGTGTACGAGGCGGCGAAGCTGGACGGCGCCACGCCGCTGCAGGTCGCCCTGCGGATCAAGATCCCGATGGTGGCGCCCTCGCTGGTGCTGACCTTCTTCTTCTCGATCATCGCGACGCTCCAGGTCTTCAACGAGCCGACCACCCTCAAACCCCTCACCAACTCGGTCAGCACGACCTGGAGTCCGCTGATGAAGGTGTACGTCGACGCCTTCGGCAAGGGGGACATCTACTCGGCGGCGGCCGAGGCGACCTTGATCGCCGTCGCCACGCTGGTGCTGTCCTTCGGGTTCCTGCGGGCCGCGAACCGCCGAAGCAAGCAGGAGGCAGCACAGTGAGTTCTCTTGCCGTCCGCAAGACCGCCCCGGCCGCCGGCACCACCCCGGGCACCGCCCAGGGCCCGCCGCTGCGCCGCCGGGTCGCCCTGCTCCCGACGATCACGCTGCTGCTCGGCGCGGTCTACACCCTCCTCCCGGTCGCGTGGGTGGTGATCGCGTCCACCAAGTCCGGCAGCGAACTGTTCTCCACGTTCACCTTCCTGCCCGGCACCGGCTTCGCCGGCAACCTCAAGGACCTGAACGCCTACCGCGACGGCATCTACTGGCGCTGGATGGGCAACTCGGCCCTGTACGCCGGCCTGGGCGCCCTGCTGTCCACCGGTGTCTCGGCGGTCAGCGGCTACGCCCTGGCGACCTACCGGTTCAAGGGCCGCGAGCCGATCTTCAACGTGCTGCTCGCGGGCGTGCTGATGCCCCCGATCATCCTCGCCGTCCCGCAGTACCTGCTGCTCGCCAAGGCCGGCCTCGCGGACTCCTACCTGTCCGTGCTGCTGCCGCAGGTCCTCTCCCCGTACGGCGTCTACCTCTCCCGCGTCTACGCGACCGCGGCGGTGCCCTCGGACGTGGTGGAGGCCGGGCGGATGGACGGGGCGGGCGAATGGCGGATCTTCACGCGGATCGCGATGCCGATGATGATCCCCGGCATGGTGACGGTCTTCCTCTTCCAGTTCGTCGCCGTGTGGAACAACTTCCTGCTGCCGTACATCATGCTGAGCGACGACGAGAAGTTCCCGCTCACGCTCGGCCTGTACACACTGCTGGCCCAGGGTTCCAACCAGCCCGCGCTCTACACGCTGGTGATCACCGGCGCTTTCCTCGCGGTGCTCCCGCTGATCGCGCTCTTCCTCGTCATTCAGCGCTTCTGGAGCCTTGACCTGCTCTCCGGGGCCGTAAAGTCATGACCATGAGCAGCAGTACGGGGGGCCGGCGCAAACCGCCGACGATCCATGACGTGGCGCGCGAGGCCGGTGTCTCCCGGGGCACCGTCTCGCGGGTGCTCAACGGCGGGCACTACGTCAGTCCCGCCGCCGCGCAGGCGGTCGACGACGCCATCCGCAGGACGGGGTACGTCGTGAACCGGCACGCCCGTTCGCTGATCACCGGGCGGTCGGACTCGGTGGGCTTCCTGCTGACGGAGCCGCAGGAGCGGTTCTTCGAGGACCCCAACTTCAACGTCCTGCTGAGCGGTTGCACACAGGCGCTGGCGAGCCACGACATCCCGGTGCTGCTGATGCTGGCGGGCACGAAGGACGAACGGCGGCGGATCACGCGGTACATCACCGCCGGACACGTCGACGGGGTGCTGCTGGTGTCGAGTCACTCCGGTGACCCGGTCGCGGAGGAGCTGCGCGCGGCGGGCGTGCCGCTGGTGGCCTGCGGCAAGCCGATCGGGCTCGGCTCGAAGGTGAGTTACGTGGCCGCCGACGACCGGGACGGGGCCCGGGACATGGTCCGGCACCTGCTGGACGTGGGGCGCCGCCGGATCGGCATGATCACCGGCCCGCTGGACACCCCCGGCGGTGTCGAGCGGCTCGCCGGGTACAAGGAGGTCCTCACCGAGGCGGGCGTCGCCGTCGACGAGGCGCTCGTCGTGTCCGGGGACTACAGCAAGGCGAGCGGCGAGGCAGGGGCCGAGCGGCTGCTCGCGCAGGCCCCGGACCTGGACGCGGTGTTCGTGGCCTCCGACCTGATGGCGCAGGGCGTGCTGGCGGTACTCCAGCGGGCCGGCAAGCGGGTGCCGGACGACATCGCTGTCGGCGGTTTCGACGACTCCCCGGCGGCCACCGCGGTGACCCCGCGGCTCACCACCATCCGCCAGCCCTGGGACCGGATCAGCACCGAGATGGTGCGCGTGCTGCTCGCCCAGATAGGGGGCGAGGACCCGGCGGCGGTGATCCTGCCGACGGAGCTGGTGCGGCGCGAGTCGACGTGAGCCGGCCGCGATCGGGGGTGCCGGGATTCCGCCGTCGGGCGGCCGCGGCCGCCGCGTGCTCCGCTCGCGCCCGCGCGGCGGAGCCGCACACCGGTACAGCCCCGCGTCCTCCGGGGCGCTTTCTCAACCGGTCAGGATCGAAGAAGCCGCGGCGGGCTCCGCCGTCCTAGCGTGAGGTCACCGGCCGGAAAGCGCCGGTTCCCTTATCGCGAGGAGTGAGAACGCCATGACCTCAGGCGTGCAGACGATCATCTACCCGGTCAAGGACGCGGCACGGGCCAAGGCCCTGTTCGGCGCGCTGCTGGGCGTCGAGCCGTATGCCGACGAGCCGTACTACATCGGGTTCAAGGCCGCCGGGCAGGACGTCGGCCTCGACCCGAACGGGCACGCCCAGGGGCTGACCGGGCCGACGCCGTTCTGGCACGTCACCGACCTGCGGGAGCGGCTCGCGGCGCTGCTGGCGGCAGGCGCCGAGCTGGTCCAGGACGCGCGGGACGTCGGCAACGGCCGGCTGGTCGCCTCGGTGAAGGACGCCGACGGGAACATGGTGGGCCTGCTCCAGGACCCGGTGGCCTGACTCGCCGCCGTACTTCCCGGGCATTCGTCGCAGGACTGCTTGCACCCGCACTAGTTGCACACTCAACAATTGGCGTGATCGGTGTTACGGTGCGGGTATGGCAGTGAAGACGGCCGAGGCCCGGCTTGAGGAACGATGGCGGGACATCCTGTCGGTGCACGCGCGCACGATGTGCGAGATCGACCGGGTGCTGCATCCGCACGGGCTGGGCGCGAGCGACTTCGAGGTGCTCGACCTGCTCGCCACCGAGACCCCCGCGGAAGGCGACCACTGCCGGGTGCAGAACCTGGTGGGACGGGTCCATCTCAGCCAGAGCGCGCTGTCCCGGCTGATCGCGCGGCTGGAGAAGGACGGCCTGGTGGAGCGGTCCGTCTGCGTCGAGGACCGACGGGGCGTGTGGGTCGCGCTCACCGCGAAGGGCCGCGCCCTGCACGCCGAGGTACAGCCGCTGCAGCGGGCGGTGCTGGGGCGGATGCTCGAAGGCGCGGACACCCC
>NZ_JAJONF010000087.1 GCF_021462265.1 Streptomyces shenzhenensis
AGGCCCCGCTCACCGTTAGGCGAGAAGAAGACGGAACTGTCCATGCCGCGGCACGCGGCGTCGGCTTGCCACTTCCAAATTTCAAGAAGGGGTTTGGTTCGGGTCTTCACGAAAACCTCCGCTCGATGTTCCCTTTGACGTTATTTTTGCGGCCCTATCGGTAGGGATGGCCGAAAGTGGTACGTGCTGTCCGCTGCATCAAGGGATCCCCCTCAGCGCACTGTTCGTCCCTTGAAGCTGAATTCGAGTAGGCCTTACGCCCGCTTATTGAAAGCAGCAGAGCCGTCGGCAGGAGTGCCACAGAGCCGGTGGGTGAGCACGCCGTGATGGCGGTGCGCCCCCTTCAGGACGGCGGCCGCGATCGCGGCGGCCCGTTCTTGGCATCGTCGCCTCCGGCGTCCTCGCCCCGGGCCGGTTCAGTCCCGCCTGCCAGTGAGCTCGGCGAGGGCGCGGTCGATGTCGAGGTGAAGGCTCTCCGTGCCCGGAGGCACGAGCGAGACCGTCCGCTTCGCGAACGCGGCGACCGCTGACTCGGCGATGTCGATCAGGGCCGCGCCGGCGGCGGACCGCAGGATGATGCGGACCGAGTTCGGATGGCAACGGTGCTGGGGAATCACCAGCACGTCCCCGGTGCCAGTAGGCCGGCGCAGGCCTTCCATGAGCAGCGAGCGGGCGAACACCCACTGGACGGGCCTTGCCGCAGGTGCGCCGAGGGAGAGTCGAACGGCGTAGGGGTCGGACATGTCGTAGTGCAGCTCCGCAGACAGCGGGGCTGGCAGTTCGTCCGGGACACTGATGTGCACGGTCACTATGCATATGACCGAGGCTGGCGGCTGGATCATTTCATTCCCCAACACGGGCTGCAGGAGCGGATTTCCTTTGAATGACCCTAAAATCCCGGGCCTTAGTATCTTGTCGAGGAATGTACGGAACGTGGCACGAGAAAGAACCAAGCCAAGCGGCGGTTTCAGGTGTTGAAGGGCCGCGCGGGTGACGGGGGCCATGGCGCGATGCCCTGGGTGTCGCGCCTCTCCACCTCCGTGGCTTGCCGGGTCGCCCTCGGGAGACGGGCTGCCTTCACCGACTGCATGGATCATGTGGCTCGTTCACGTCGGCGTACGGGAGCCCTCGCCTGGTGGCTCTACCAGGACGGCAACGACCCCGTTGGCCGGAGCATCTCGCCCAGCATCACCGGCTCCCGGCCACTGACCGGCGCTACGAGGAGCGGGCCTTCGCCTGATGGTGAAGGTCACGGCAGCAGAGGTGACCCGTGCATTCGATGCCGCCGCGGGTCCTGTGGTGTCGAAGACGGAGGAGACGGCCGACGCGAGGAACATGTCGGGGTGACGCGATTGGAAGCCGGTCCGCTCGACAAGGCGGTTCAACCCCGCCTGCCAGATGGCTCAGCCAGGGCAGGGCCGATGCCGATCAGCGCCGTGCCGGTGGCAGACCGTCTCCGGCTCCGGTGGTTTGGCGCTGGCTCTCCGCGAGCCGCTTCAGGTGAATCGTTCCGCCGAGGCACGTCACTCGGCCGTGCGCTGTTCACCGGACAGGCCGTGAAGCTGCCAGTCGCGAGGCGCTATGCCATAAGTGGCACGGAAAACACGGCTGAAATGGCTGGGGTTCGCGAAACCCCAGCGTCGGGCGACGGTCGCCACCCCGAGTCCCAGAGCCGGGGACCGCAGAAGATCCCGACGGCACCGCTCCAGTCGCTGCATCCGGATCCACTCCCCGACGGTGGTTCCCTCCGTCTGGAACAACTTGTGCAGGTAGCGCGCCGAAATGAAGTGAGCGGCGGCGATGTCGGTGGGTGACAGATCCGGGTCGGAGAGGTTTTGCAGGATGTGATCCTTCACCCGCACGATCATGGCCGGGGCAGTTTCTGGAGCCTGAGGCCTGAAGCGGCCGCGCCGCTCGTTGATGAACAGCGCCAGCAGGTCGAGTCCGGTGGCGACGAACTGACGGCCGACGAAGTCGTCGAAACCCGCTACTTCGCGCGCCATGCGCGCGAAGTAGGTCGCCACCAGTGCGGCACTTCCGCCACGACCCGAGAAGGCTGTCGCAGTCGACGCCCGCAGGTCCTCGTCCCGCACGCGAAGCTCCTTTCGAGGGAACTGAAAGGAGGTGAAGCAGACCTTGCCCTCCACCTTTTTTCTGAACACGCGAGACGAATCAGAAATGGAGAAATCTCCCGACTGTATCAGGCACTCTCTCCCGTCCTGCTCCTTGACGGCGCTGCCTCTGTGATGAAGCGTGAGGATGAGGAATTCTTTCTGGTCCCGGGCTACCAGGCGCTTGCTGCGCGTCACCTCTTGGGGCACGGTCTGGACGTCCGACACCTGGAGGGCGCCCAACTGGTGGGTGACGATTCTTCCCGGCGACGGATTTTCCTCCAGGATATTGACGTCGAGCGGTATGAACGCCTGGGTCACCGCTTCATGCCAGCGCTCTATCCGGTCGGTTGCGGACAGTGCCGCGGTGGAAAGGACGACGGACATCTGGCCCCCTTGGCATCTTGATCGACAGGCGGTACGGATCCGGTCACCGGATAGCCCGGTCACCGAAGAGGCGGTGTGCCTTCCAGAAGACCGTGCCAGTCGGCCTCGGTCGGGCACATCGCGTGAATCCGCTAGATCCAGGGTCCGGGCCAAGATGACTTCATTTGACGGCTCCGCTGGTGGCACCGGCGGCGAGGTGGCGCTGAGCGACGACGAGAAGGAGGGCGGCGGGGACGGACGCCAAGACTGTGGTGGCCATGACGGCGTTCCACTGGTTTGTGTGGGCACCGATGTACTGGTAGATGCCCAAGGTGATCGGCCGTACGGTCTGTGTGGTGGTCAGCGTGAGGGCGAAGAGGAAGTCGCTCCAGGTGAAGAGGAAGGTGAAGACGGCGGCAGTGATCAACGCGTTCCTGCTCACCGGGAGCACCACGGAGCGGAAAACACGCAGCCGCCCGGCACCGTCCACGTGCGCGGCCTCGATGACCTCCCTGGGGATGCTCCGCATGAACGAACGCAGGATGATGATCGCGAAGGGGACCCCGGCGGTGGAGTCGGCGAGGATCAGGCCGAGGTAGGAGTTCAGGAGCCCCAGGTCGGTGTAGGCGCTGTAGAGCGCGTTGGCCACGACGATGCCCGGCACCATCTGTGTGACCAGGATGCCGAAGAGCACGAGGTTGGTTCCGCGGAGGCGGAACTGAGCCAGCGCATAGGCCGCCGGCGCGGCGAGCCCCAGGCTGAGGGCGACGCTGCCGAGGGCTACGACGAGGCTCGTGACGAGGTTGCCTCCCTGATCGCGCAGCGCGGTGAGGTAACCGCTGAGGTCCGGGTGGAAGGGGAACCAGCCTCCCCGCAGAGTGTTCCCCGCCGGCTGGAGGGAGGCGTTCACGATCCAGTAAACGGGAAACAGCATCAGCGCGAGCAAGGCGATCCCGACGATGGTGGACGGCCACCCACGGGCCGGTGCGCGCTTCACGGGGCACGGTCCCCTCTCACACGTTCCGGGCGCGACGGTTGGCACGCAGGTAGACGATGGCGAAGGCGAGAGAGATGACGATGAGCACGTTGCTCATTGCGGCACCGCGCCCGAACTCGAACTGCTGAAAGGACAGCTCGTAGGACTGGGTGGCGAGAGTCTCCGTGGCGCCCGCCGGTCCTCCGCCCGTCACTACGAGGATGATGTCCAGCACCTTGACCGTGTAGACCACGCCCAGCACCAGCACGACGCTCACCACGGGCCGCAGCAGTGGCCAGGTCACATGACGGAACGAAGCCAGCGGGCCGGCTCCGTCCAGCTTCGCCGCCTCGTACAGGTGCCTGGGGATGTCCTGCAGGCCGCCGTACAGGATCGCGGTGTTGAAGGGGATTCCGACCCAGATGTTGATGAGGATCACCGACACCAGCGCCTGTGAGGTGCCGGTGAGCCAGGGGATGCCGGACGACGAGAGACGCAGGGCGCGCAGTGCCGCGTTGACGACTCCTGTGTCGGGGTCGAGCATCCACCTCCACGCGGTTCCGGAGACGACCAGCGGCAGCAGCCACGGCAGCAACAGGAGCGAGCGCAGGACGCCGTTGAGCGGGAAGCGCCGCTGGAAGAACAGGGCGAAGGCCAGGCCGAGTGCGAACTGCCCGACGATCGACCCGGCGGTGAACAAGACCGTGGTCAGCAGAGCCTTGGAGAACAGGTCCGACGCAAGGATCTTCGAGTAGTTCTGCAGGCCCACGAACGGCGCGGCACCCGTGTAGAACGTCGTGATCGTGTACTGCTGGAAGCTCATCACGATGTTCTTGGCGATCGGATAGCCGAAGAACAGCAGCAGGTACGCCGCGGCGGGCACGATGTACATCCACTGGGCGAGCCGCTCCCAGCACCGCGCCCGGGCCGGGTCAGTCACTGGTCGCGATCTGCTGGGCATGCCTGAGGGCTTCCTGTGGTGCCTGCTCGCCCGTCAGCGCGGACTGGATCGCGGTGTATATCCCGGTCGCTGCCTTGGGCCACTTGACGCCGAGTTCGCTGGTACGGGCGCGCGCGGCTTCCACGCTCTTGACGAAGGCGGCCATTGACGGGACCTGCTCGGCGTACTGGGAGGCCATGGCGGTGCGGGAAGGCACGGTGAAGTGCTGCTCGGCCAGGGCGAGCTGGTTCGGGGAGCTGTTCAGACAGGCGAGGACCTGGGCGGCCTTCTCCTGCCGGGACTCGGCGTTCTGCGGGACCGTCCACACCTCACCGCCGAGCGGTGTGACCGGGGTCTGTCCCGTCCGGGGGACGGGGATGGGCGCCACCCCCCAGTGCAGGTTCTTGTCCTTGTTCAAAGCCGGAATCCGCCAGGGCCCGTTGATCATCATGGCCGTCCTGCCGGCCACGAACTGATCGTGGACGTCGGCCTGTGTCCAGTTCAGCACCGACTTCGACATGGAGCCGCTCTTGACCAGGTCGACCCACAACTGCAGTGCCTGCGCTGCCTGCGGAGTGTCCAGCCGCTTCTCGTCGCCGCCGTTGGACCACAGGAAGGGCAGGAACTGCCAGGTGCCCTCGAACGTGGGGTTCGCGTCCACCGCCATGCCGTAGCGCCCAGGACGGGTCAGCCTGGCCGCCGCCGTCTCCAGCTCGTCCCAGGTCCTCGGTACGGCGACACCGGCGTTGGCGAGCATGTCCCTGTTGTAGAAGAGGGCGATCGTGCTGACGTAGGGGGCCAGACCGTACAACCTGCCCTTGTAGGTGCCCGCCGACAGGATGCCCTTGGCGAAGCCGCTGGAGTCGATGCCGTACTGCTCCAGCGGGGTCAGCGCGCCGGTCTGCGCGATCTGCTGCAGGTCCGGGTTGTCCAGCATCAACAGGTCGGGAAGTGTCCGCGACGACGCCTGCTGCAGGACCTTGGGCAGGAGCGACGCCCCCGGAACGCTCGTCTGCTCGACCTTTACGCCGGCGGTCTTGCCGCAGGCGGTGAGCATCTCGCCCCATTGACTGTGTTCGGGTTCGTCGGTGTAGTAGTCGAGCGCCGTGATGGACGTGACCTTGCTGGTGGCGGACCCGTCGCTGCTTCCGCCACTACAGCTGGCGACGGCCAGTGCCAGGGCGACGGCTCCGCTCAGGAGAGCTGCCGGACGCCGCGCCGGCAGTCTGGCCGGTGAGATCATGCTGGTGCCTTTATCGATGGACGTCTGTGACCGGCATCGGCGTCGCAGGGGTGGCCGCCTTCGGATTCCGGGGGTGCCCGCAAGGTGGCCCACACCGGCGTCTTCCGTTCCCATGCATGCTATAGGGCTCTACATGATGACGTTGATCATCTCTTTCCCCTGCTCATAAGGGCTGTCTACCTTCGTCGCCGTCGCCGTCGCCGCGACCGGTGTTCTGTTCGGCGGCTTCCTGGATCATTGCCACCACGGCGTCGGGCTGCGACAGCACAACGGCGTGCGAGCCGTCCAGCAGGTATTCGGTGGCCGCCATGCGTTGTGCCATGAAGCGCTGAGCGGTGGGGCTGAGCATCCGGTCGGCGGTTGCGATGGCGTACCAGGACGGCTTGGAGGCCCAGGCGGGCGGGCCTGATCTGCTTGTCAGTGCGCTGTGGACGATCGGGCGCTGCGCCACAGACATCACCTTGTTCACGTGGGGTGGAAGGTCTCCGGCGTACACCGGCGGGAACCGTTCCTCACTGATATAGAGCTCGCTGTCCGGGCCGCCGGGAAACTGCTCGGGAAGGTCGGCGGTGACGGTGGCGTCGGCCGCCGGCATGGGGGGAAACCGGCTGGTGATGTCCAGGATGCACTCGCCGGCGTCGAGGCCGAACGCTGCGACGTAGCACAACGCCACGACGTTGTCGGCGTCGGTGGCGGCTTGCGTGATGACCGCGCCGCCGTAACCGTGGCCGACCAGAACGACAGGGGCGTCGATGTCGCGCAGCACCTTTTTGATGTAGGCAGCGTCATGGGTCAGGCCGCGCAGTGGGTTCGCCGGGGCATGCACGGTCGAGCCGGCAGAGTGAAGGAGTCTGATGACCCCGGCCCAGGATGAGGCATCGGTGAACGCCCCGTGCACAAGCACGATGGTCGGCGGTGGGGGGTGAGATGGCATGGCGTGCCCTCCGATTGAGTTCGCTGTCCCAGCCAAGTGGGTTCCAGCACGGAGCGGCATCGCGTGAACGTACCAATTCATCCGCAGGTTCGCTCGGCGTCGGGCAAGGCCATGACCAGGTGGGCGAGTTGGACCCGGGAGTTCACCGCCAGCTTGCGGAAGGCGGAGGTCAGGTGCGTGTTGACGGTGTGCGGGGAGATGACGAGGAGGTCGGCGGCCGACCGGTTGGTATGGCCGTCGGCGATCAGGCGCGCGACCTTCTTCTCCGAGGCCGTCAGGGCGCCCCATCCCTGGACGGGGCGTTGCTTGGTTACGGCCCTGCCGCCGGCGGCCCCCGCACCGTCCAGGCCACGCTGCAGACGGGCCGCTGCGGCGTGAGCGCCTGACTCGGCGAACACGGCATTGGCCTGCGTCAGGGCGGCCACTGCCTGAGGTCTCCGGCCCGCTGCGAGGAGCGCCTGTCCGAGATCGGCGTAGGCGGCGGCCCGGACCAGCGGGCGCGGGCTTGCCTTGAGCAGTGCTACAGAGTCTTCGAGCAAGGCGGGATCGTTCTTAGCGAGCCCGCGAGCCTGGACCGCGATGCCCCTGGCGGTCGGCACGGCAGGGTTGCGTTCGGCGTGGGCCTCGGCTTGTGCGGCCAGGTCCTCGGCGAGCTCGTGATCCGCGCCGCGTAGAGCGATGCGTATTGCGCAGTCGACCCAGTCGCGCAATAGCCGCCAGCGCATGAAGAAACCTTCCTGCTGTACCTGTCGGATCTTGTCGACGGCAAGCCCGAGGTCCCCGTCGGTCTCGGCGTGGACGGCTTCCAGGAAACTCACCGCGGCCGTGTTGCCCGGGTTCGGTTTGACCGCCAGTCTCTCCTGGGCTGCGGCCAGGTGCTCCCGCGCTGCTTCCCGGTCGCCGCGCAGCAAGGCGATCCGGGAGCGGATCACCCGGGCGTTCACCTGCTGGACGGGTACCTGTATGTCGTCTTCCAGGCGCTCCATGGTCACGAAGCTGGCGTCGGCGTCGTCGAGACGGCCGAGCCCCAGATCGTGCTGGCCCTGTGCCCACAGCATCATCGCCTGACGCACCGGTCCGGCATTGTCCGCTGCTTGCAGGAGCAGCCGTCCGCCGGCTGCGAAGTCGTCCACGTGCAGGTGCGCAACGATCTCTTCGGGAAGGAAAGCGGAATCGATGGTGCTGAGCGCGGCAAAGCGCTCCAGCGCGATGGCGTTCTCACCCGCGTTCTGCGCGATCTCGCCGAGCGCTGACACGGCCAGGACCTGTGCTTCCCGGTCCCCGAGCGCGATGGCGGCCTGCAGCGCCGCCTCGCCGGCCTCACGCGCCGCGACAAGATCCTGCCCCCGGGACAGCGCCAGCGCCCGCAGGGCGGCCAGCCTCACCCCAGCCTCCGGAGCGGCGCCTCCGACCGCGAGGGCCGATTCGGCCCGGCGGCGCAGCTCCTCGGCAAGATCCATGTTCCACAGCGTCCCGGCCAGGGCGGCCTGCAGCCGGCTGAACACCTCCAGGCGCGGTCGGCAGGCCAGAAGCCGGTCTCCGGTCGACAGGGCTTCTCGACTCCTGCCTGCTCGAGTCAGGCAGAGGATCGCCTGTTCACCCACCTCGAACATCAGCGGCCGTGCGGACGGCACCAGGTCCAAAGCACGCGTCATCAGGTCGGCCGCGAGTCCCGGCGTGACCGGCAGCACGTCCTCAGCGGCTTGTCGTAGCAGCGCTACGGCCTCCTGGTCTCCGGGCAGGGCGCCCCTGAGGATGTGCGGAACCGCGTCGACCGGCCGGCGGCCGGCGGCGACGAGGTGGCTGGCAGCTTCCCGGTGCAGGGCCTTCCGGGCTGACGGTGTGATGTCGACGTAGACGGCCTGGCGCAGCAGATCATGCCGGAAGACCAGCTGGTCGCCCTCATCGCGTAGAAGTCCGGCACGGACCGCCTCCTCCAGCGCCGAGATCAACGCGGCGGGCGGCTGGCCGCACAGCGCGGCGGCGTCGTAGAAGCCGAACCGACGTCCCAGCACGGCTCCCATCTGGAGGAAACGCAGTGTGCCGGGCTGTAGGGATCTGAGCCTGCCACGCACACCCACCACGAGCGTCGAGGGCACGAGATCACCCGAGGTCTCGGCGGACCCCAGCCCCGCGAGCATCTCGACCGCGAGAAACGGATTCCCGCCGGCCCCGTCGAGCAGGTCCCGTACCCGTTCGTCAACGGCTGCCCCCAGGGTGTCGTCGGCGAGTTGGCGGATGGCCGCGACGGATAGCGGTCCCAAGGGCACAGTGACCGTCGGAAGCCCGTCGGCAGCTGCCGCAAGAATCTCTTCCGTCGGCCCGGCGGGGTCCAGTCGCCCGGCCAGCACCCACAGAACCGGCGAGGTCCGCAGACGTACCGGAAGCTGCTTCAGGGCAAACCGGCTGAGCGGGTCGGCCCACTGCACGTCATCCAGGCCGATGAACACCGGCGCACCGCTGGCTCTGGCTTCGATCGCCTCCGCGAGCCGCTCCACCAGCCAGATCCGCTGATCCTGGTTCCATTCGAGATCGGCGAAGGTGTCCTCGGACAGCAGCGGCTGGTCGCCCTGCAGGACGCAGGCCGCCAACGACGAGAGTGGCACTATGCGATGCAGCTCATCGGCCTTGCCGAGGCCCACGGAGAATCCCGCTGCCTTGGCCATGGCGACGGCCTCGGCGAGCAGCGTGGTCTTGCCGATGCCCGGTTCTCCCCGGATCAGGGCCAACCCGCCACCTCCGGTGCGGGCCACCGAGGCGATCAGTGCTTGAAGTTTTTCGAGTTCGGCCTCTCGACCGCGCAGACCACTACGGGTCAGCAATCCGCCTGACCCCACCACGTACGCCCCTTCCGGCCCGTACTCACCTGCCGGAGCCGGGCTCAGCTCATGCGGACGAGTGACCGCACCTGTCCGCAGCGCATCACGTCCTCGAAGTGGCGATTCTGCCAATGGACCGTGGGCGCGCGCATCACACGAGTCCGGAAGATGGCGGGGGAGGGTATGGGATACGAAGCAGTCACTCTGTGTGTTCGCGGGCGGCTGCCAGGCGGGCGAGTTCGACCCGGGAGGTGATGCCGAGCTTGGTGAAGGCGTGCCGCAGGTGCGAGCTCACGGTGTGCGCTGAGATCGCGAGACGCTCCGCGGCTTGCCGGTTCGTCAGGCCTTGCGCCACGAGTCGGATCACCGCGACCTCCGAGGCGGTCAGCTCCGGCCACACGGTGACGGACCCCTTGGACGTTGTACGCCGCCTGGGTGCCCCCAAGGCCCGCAGGCGATGGCGAACGCGTGCGGCGTCCCGCTCCGCCCCGGCCTGGGTGTAGAGGTCGAGTGCCTGGTCGAGGTGAGGCACGGCGTAGACGACGCGCCGTGCGGCCAGCTTGCGCCCAGTGTCCTCAAGCGCCGAAGCCCGCGGAATCAGCCGAGGGAGACCCTCGTACAACTCGACGGCGCGAAGGAGGAGAACGAGGTCGTTGTCGAGCAGCCCCCGGGCATGCGCGGCTGCCGCTGCCAGGATCGGGAACTGCGGGTTGAGGACTGCCCGCCGCTCCGCCACGGCGACCGCGGTCGCGGCACGTTCCAGTGCCCCGGCCCGCAAGGCCATGCGGACAAAGACGGGAGCGTCGGCCGGATCGTCCGGGCTGGCCAGGGAAGGGCCCTCCAGGTCGAACGTCCCGAAGGACTCGTCGAGCAGAGTCATGGCCCGGCCAGGATCGTCTTCAGCGTCCGCCACCAGTGCCAGCAGCCACGAGCCGACGTTGCGCACCAGGATCGCCGGGTCGTTCAGCATCCGCCTCACGTCGGCCGCGTGGGCACGCGCCGCCGTCAGGTCACTGGTGTGCAGGGAGACACGTACCAGCGTGTACAGGAGGGTGGCGTCGGCGAAGTTGCCCATGCCCAGTTCGTCGGCCAGCGCGGCCGCGGCCTCGGCCTCGGCCCGCGCGTCCTCCAGTCGCCCCGCGTCCAGCAGCACCCGGGACCTGTTCATGATCCACAAGCCCATGGCCGCGGCCTGGCCCTGCCGCTGAGTCTCGCGGACCCCGGCCTCGGACTCGGCGAGTGCCTCGACCGAGCGGCCCGCCGCGCTCAGCAGGAATGCCGTCCAAAGAGCCTCCGGAACCCACAGCGAATGAGCGAACCCGACTTCCGCCGCCAGGGCCGAAGCCCGGTCCGCACATTCGAAGGCGGCACTCCAGTCCATCCGGTAGAACCGCACGACCGAGTCGACGGCGACCGCGGTGGCCTCGGCGGCCTTGTCCTGGGCCTCGGCCGCGGCCTGCAGGGCATCGGACACGGCGTGGGCGGTTGCCTCGAAGTCTCCCACCATCGACAGGTCGAGGGCCCGCAGCGCAAGCAACTGTGCCCGCAGCGAGGCCGGGACACCGGGAAGAGCGGCTCCGGCCTCGGCCTGCCGGGCCGCCTCCGTGAAGTCGTACTGGCCGGACACCCGCGCCAGGCCGAGCCGCACCTGCGCTTCGGCCTCCGGTTCCATGCTGCCAGGCGGGATTGCGGCGGCCAGCCCCTGGGCCTCCGCCGGCTGTCCGGCCTGCCAGAGCAGCAGCATCGTCTCGGCGATGATGGCCGGCCGCTCGGGGGCCTGCTCGGCGGTGAGTTCCAGCGCCTGTCGGCTGAGTTCCACCGCTGACGACGGCGCGGACGTCGAGAGTTCCGTCGCGGCGGCTCTCAGCAGCTCCACGGCTCTGCGGTTACCTGGCCCCGCACTGTCCAGAAGCAGGGCGGCTGCCTCGGTGACCGGTGCTCCGCGCGCCAGCAGGACTTCCGCGGCATGGCACCGCAGAGCCCGGCGTACGGACACGGGCAGGCTGCCCTCGACGGCCTCGCGGATCAGGTCGTGGCGGAACAGCAACCGGTCGTTCCGTTCGACGAGCAGATGAGAGTCGAGGGCCTCCTCCACCGGTGCGATCAGCGTCGCCGTCGGCTTGTCGAGCAGTTCGGCCAGGAGGCCGACGGTGACCGTGCGGCCGATGGCGGACGCGGTCTGCACGATCTCCCGGGTCGGTTCGGAGAGCTGGTCGAGACGCTGTCGCACGGAGGTCTGGAAACGGTCGGGAAGGCGTCCGCCGGTCAGGCGCGCCACGTGGTGCTCGACAATCACCGAGTGCTCGTCGCGCATGCCACGGAGCAGCTCCACCAGGAGCAGGGGCACGCCCTCCGCCCGGCGGGCGGCACTCAGCATCGCCGGATCCGGAGGCGCTCCCAGTACGTCCTCGGTGATCTGGGCGACCGCGGTGTCGGCCAGCGGTCCGAGCCGGAGCCGCTGGGCACCGGCCTGATCCAGCCGGTCCAACGTCGTGCGCACGCCGGGTGTCCTCGTGCCGCTGCGGACGGCCACCAGCCACAGGATGGCGTGGGAGGACAGGCGGGCCGACAGCGTACGCAGCGCGAGGAGTGACACGTCGTCCAGCCACTGGACGTCGTCCAGGACGATGACCAGCGGCGTGTTGAGCGCCGCCTGTTCCAGCCGGTCCTGCAACTCCTGCAACAGCCAGAACCGCTGCTCGGGCGCCGCTGCGAGGTCACGCAGCTTGTCCAGGTCGAACAACGGCTCGGGACCCGTCAGCAGGCCGTCCAACAGCGGGCCCAGCGGAACGAACTGGCCGTCGGGATCCGCGCCTCCGCGGAACACCCTCAGCCCACGGCGCACCGCGGCGGCCTGCGCCTCCGACAGGAGACGGCTCTTGCCGCTGCCGGGCGCGCCTTCGACGCACACGATGCCGCCGCGGCCCTGAGCCAGCGCGTCGAACCGCGCACCGATGAAGTCCAGCTCCTCTTCCCGCCCCCGCACAGGTGGCTGCATGCCACCGGGTTCGTCGGTGGGGAACGGCTGCTCAAAACGGTCCAAAGCGAAGTCCCCGTACGAGTGCGTGGCTGGGAGGAGACGGAACGTGTGGAACCAGGTGACTGCTGCCCCAGCGTTCCATGTCCCTTCGCCCGGAAAAGCATACGGGCCAGCAAGTACTGGTAGGACTCCGTTAGGGCGTGCGGCATCGCTGCCATGAAGCGCCGGGCAGAACCGCGCCGATCGCGTTCGCCAGGCCGGTGTGGGCGTCGGAGACGATCGCTGGACCCCGACAGCGGGCGGTCAGCGAGCGCAGGAAGGTGAACCAGGGGGCGCCGTCCTCGGCGGTGGCGACGTCGAGGCCGAGGATCTCGCGGTGCCCGTCGGCCTTGACGCCGACCGCGATCAGTCCGTATCAGGTTGAACCCGCACACCACTTATCAGGACGCAAACGCGGCCGTCTCCGTATCGCGAAAAGCCAGAGCCGGCCGCCGCCGCGTGCTTGCGTGACCACCAGAGGCAGCACGCGCCGAACAACCATCGTGGACAGTGGATAGCGGGTGCTCACCCGTGTCTCGGCGCAAGTGTCCAGCTCACGTCTCCTGAGACCGGCCAGATCTGCCACTCCGCCAGGATTCCGGTTGCTGTCAGACGGTTCAGTGCACCACGAAGCCCGTGATCGACCATGGCGCAGTCGCGAATGATCCGGTCACATTCGCTCACCCCTTCTTGTGACGACGGATCACTGTGCGCCATCACATAGATGGCCTGCAGTCGCAGGAGAGGCTCTGCCGTGCCCGCCGATGCGGGGCATCCGCTGCGTAGTGCCCAGTCGGCAGCACGCCTTCGGCCGGGGCGGGCCGGTGACTGGGCGAGCAGGGTCGTGTCGCGAAGATCCGCGGCGAACCCTGCCGCTCCGGGGCCGTCAACGGTGCTCAGCCACCGTGCCTGCTCCAGTTCGTGGCAGGCTGCCACGGCATTGATGCGCAGGCTGCGCAGGATGCCGGCGGAGAGCGTAACCCGCATGTGCGTGTTCATTCGCAGCGCGCATTGCAGGGCGAGGAGCTTCGCGTCGGCGGAGACGTCCGCGGGCAGCACCACGGCCAGGTAGCTGAGAATCTCGCTCACGCGGACGTGTTCTCCCGGTCCCCTTGGGCGGCGGGTGCTGCGAGGCCGGGCGAGAGGGGGGTGAAGCGGCGCGGCGAGCAGAGTGTCGGGTACGACGGCGGCCTGGGCGGTCGCTGCGGCGCAGGCGCCGCAGGCGTCGGCGAGGCGCCACACTCGGCCACCCTGTTCGCAGGCAAGGAGCAGGCGGATGGGCCCGGCGCATCCGCGGTGGCGGCGGTGCCACTGGCAGCCGCGTTCATGGCATTGGCAGGTCCGTAGGTAAGCCGCCCGGAGATCGCCACGGGCATGCCGGGCGAGGTGGGCCAGAGCCGCCGAGCGCGCGGATTCCGCAGAGACCTGTCGGCCACTCTGCGGGCACTGCTGGCAGACGAGGACGAACTCGCCTGTCCGACGCCTCAGTTCCACCGTCCAGGTCCGCGGCGCCTGAGGGCACACCGTGCGCACTCTCATGGTCGTGCGTCCCTCCTTCCCGATCTGGCGCCATTCCCGCCGTCCCGAATGGCGGGACGGCCGACACCGTAGTGCAGACCTCTGCCCTCCCGTCGCCGCCGTCACCTCGGAAAATAGGGCAGAGGTCTGCGCTGACAGGGCAGGGGTCTGCACCGTCGGATGGACGAGTGACGATCTTCCCGCCCGCCCCGGACCTTGACGCGCTGCGGTTGGAGCTGGCGCGTCTGCGGGCGGCCCACGGGTGGACCTATGACGAGCTCGCGGCCCGCAGCGGCCTGGCCAGGCGCACTGTGATCGAGATCGAGCAAGGGCGCACCGTCGGCACACTCAAGACGTGGCACGCTCTCGCCCATGCCCTTGACGCACGGTTGGATGAGCTCTTCAGCCTGCTCTGCCGCGGGCACGATCTGCCCGGAGGGCCCGAGGAGTGATCCGGGGTCTGTAGCGGATTCCGGGAATCACCCGAACGGCAACACTGCATCGAATGCATGATCAGCCGTTCGCACAAGCGTTGCCCTGGTGGAGGCCGCTTGAGTGAACGAACGGCTCGGGTGCTGTGCCTACGGCGTGTTGGCTGGCAGCTTCGCCCGTAGAGCCCCTCACCTCGTTCCTCCTCGCGGCGCTGGGAAAGCAGCTGCGCGAACGCCCCTCAGCGACGGCCCCTGCGGGTCGACCCCGACGGCATCAGCCGCCTGCTGCGCTGCGGCCAGAGCGGTTCCTGTCGCGAGTGCGGCAATGCGGTCGAGTGGTACGTGCGCGGCGACGAGCGCCAGGTTCGGCTTCATCCGAAGGAACTGCCCGCAGACCGGGTGCCGGAGGACTGCCGCTGGCACGTCAGCTCCAGCGTCGCCTACCCGGCGGGCGACGGCAGCCGCTGGTGCAGGCTGCCGCACGCCGTACTGTGCCCGGCCCGCCCGGCCCGCCCGGCCCGCCCGGCCCGCCCGGCCCGCCCGGCGCCGCCGTCAGCGCCGCAATTGTCCGAGCTGCGTCGGTCGCTCGCTCTGCGAACGCGCCGGCTGCTGGACGCCGGAGCCTTCGTTCCGTCTGCCGTGCCCTCGGACGGCCTGCTGAGAGGGGGTGTGGCCTGCCGCCCGGCAAGGCCCATCGTGCAACTGCTGTACGTTCACTATCTCGCGTCGTGCCCCGTGGACTAGATCCAGTGCGTCGCCCAGACCCGGCACCGTCACCGATGCACCGCCACGGTCCTCAGCCCGGACGCCACGGGCGGAGTGTGGACGTTGGTGCCCGTGAGCGAGGCCCGTGGCCAACTGGCCTTGCCGCCCGACGTCATGGCGGTCTACAGCTTGTCTGCGCTGTCCTATCAGGAGCAACTGCACTGGCGGGCCCAAAGGTGTGTCCAACATGATGCGAGCCGGGCGGCGGCTGACCTCACGGTTGCCGATTGGGAACCGTTCGACTCACTCTGCCACCACGAGTTCATCCGCACCCGCCTGCCCTCGCACGGGCGCCCTTCCGGCCCTGGCTGCCACGCACGACGGAGGGCCCGGTTGTGACGCGTCACTACGCCGTCGAGATCTCCTTGACCAGGCCCGTCTCTTCTGCAGAACTTCACCGGGCCAGTCGCCGCGTGCCTCTGGCCGCCAATGCCGACCGCACACGGCTGATGACAGTGCGAAACGAGGGTGTCGACGGTCAGTCAATTCCCCACCCCGAACGTCACGAAATGGGCCAGGGGGAAGCTGACGCCGCGCCCGTCGAGGACCTGGCGACGGTGACCGTGCGTCGAGATCCCCAGGACGCCAGAGGTTCCTGGGCCGCCCGATAGCCAGACCGTCGTTCAGGCTGGTCAGGGCAGTCCAGGGTGGCCGCGAGGCCAGCGCGAAGCGCCGCCGAAGGCGCCCTTGACTGACCGGACCAGCCGCACAATCAGCCGTCGGGCGGCCCGTCACGGCCTCAGCCCGGGTGGGGAATTACTTGACGCTGATCATGCAGATCGTGGGGAATTGCA
>NZ_JAJONF010000088.1 GCF_021462265.1 Streptomyces shenzhenensis
CGCCCTCGCGGCACTCGACGACGGCGCGCGCACGGCCGTCGCGGACGCGCTGCCTGCCCTCTTCCGGCTCGCCGAACACCTCGGCGAGCCGACCGACGACATGGAACTTGGCTGACCCCGTCACAGCCTGAACGGAGGCCTGTCGTGCGCTGTCTGTGGCGGCGGAGCCACCGACCGTCTCCGCGCCGAACCTCTCGGCCTGTGCGCGCATGTTCGCCGTGAGGCCGGGGCCGTCGATGCCGTCGGGAAGCCGGGAAGTTCTCGGCCTCGGTCGTCGTGGTGAGGGCCCCGCCGGCGAAGAATGGCTTGGCCGAAGGCGAGCGGCCTGGGTTCGGTGCGGGCGGTGCAGAGGGCGGCGGCGTGTCCGGCGGGGCCGGAGCCGATGACGACGACCTCGCGGATCCCGCTGCCGGTCGCGAAGGCTACGCCTGCTGCTGCGCGTCGATCTCGGCGATCAGGGACTCGATGCGCTTGTGGATTTCGTCGCGGATGGGGCGGACGGCCTCGACGCCCTTGCCCGCCGGGTCCTCCAGGGCCCAGTCGAGGTACTTCTTCCCCGGGAAGACCGGGCAGGCGTCGCCGCAGCCCATGGTGATGACGTAGTCGGACGCCTGGACGGCCTCGGTGGTCAGGATCTTGGGCTTGGCGTCGGCGATGTCGACGCCGACCTCCTGCATGGCCTCGACCGCGGCGGGGTTGACCTGGTCGCCCGGGACGGAACCGGCGGAGCGGACCTCGATCCGGTCGCCCGCGAGGTGGGAGAGGAATCCGGCGGCCATCTGCGACCGGCCGGCGTTGTGGACGCAGACGAACAGCACGGAGGCGAGCGGGCTGGAGGACATCGTTCTTCCTTCGTCAGTGGGGCCCCGCGGTCGTGGGACGCGGGTCCCAAGGATCAGCCCAGACTGGTATCAGCTCGGGATGATGTGACAGTATCAGTCCATGATGACATCAGTCGACACTGATCTGATGCGGGTTCTCGCGGACCCGCTCCGCCTCCGGATCGTCACCCTGCTCGCCCGGGAGACGCTCTGCAGCACCCACCTCATCGAGGAGACCGGTGCGAAGCAGACCAACCTCTCCAACCACCTGAGAGTGCTGCGCGAGGCCGGGGTCCTGGAGACGGAGCCGTGCGGCCGGTACACGTACTACAAGCTGCGCCCGGACGTCATCGCCTCGCTCGCCGGTCAGTTCGCCGACCTGGCCGAGTCCGCCCGCCGTGCCGGCGACAACAAGAGGGCCTGCCCGTGACCCGCACCGATCCCACGACCGCCGAGCAGTCCTCGGTCGTCGCGAAGCTGTCGACGCTCGACCGTTTTCTCGCCGTCTGGATCCTGGCCGCCATGGCCCTCGGCCTCGGACTCGGCCGCGCCGTCCCCGGCCTGAACGGCGCCCTCGCCAAGGTCGAGGTCGGCGGCATCTCCCTGCCGATCGCCCTCGGCCTGCTGATCATGATGTATCCGGTCCTGGCCAAAGTCCGCTACGACAAGCTCGATGCCGTCACCGGTGACAGACGGCTCATGGTCTCGTCGCTGGTCATCAACTGGCTGATCGGTCCCGCCGTCATGTTCGCGCTGGCGTGGATCTTCCTGCCGGACCTGCCGGAGTACCGCACCGGCCTGATCATCGTCGGGCTCGCCCGCTGCATCGCCATGGTCATCATCTGGAACGACCTCGCGTGCGGCGACCGCGAGGCCGCCGCCGTCCTGGTCGCCCTCAACTCCGTCTTCCAGGTCCTCGCGTTCGGCCTGCTCGGCTGGTTCTACCTCGACCTGCTGCCCGGCTGGCTGGGGCTGGGCGACGGCCGGCACCTGAACATCTCCATGGGGAAGATCGCCGTGAACGTCGTCATCTTCCTCGGCATCCCGCTGCTGGCCGGGTTCCTCACCCGCCGCATCGGCGAGCGGAAGCTGGGCCGCGAGAAGTACGAGACCGGCTTCCTGCCGAAGATCGGCCCGTGGGCGCTGTACGGCCTGCTCTTCACCATCGTCATCCTCTTCGCCCTGCAGGGGAGGACGATCACCTCGCAGCCGCTGGACGTCGCCCGCATCGCGCTCCCGCTGCTCGCCTACTTCGCGCTCATGTGGTTCGGCACCTTCGCCCTCGGCAAGGCCATCGGCCTCGCCTACGACCGCACCGCCACCCTCGCCTTCACCGCCGCCGGCAACAACTTCGAGCTGGCCATCGCGGTCGCCATCGCCACCTTCGGCGTCACCTCGGGCCAGGCCCTGTCCGGCGTGGTCGGCCCGCTGATCGAGGTACCCGTCCTGGTCGCCCTGGTGTACGTTTCCCTGGCCTGGCGGCGCAAGTTCGCCACCGCCCAGCGGCTCACGCCCGCACCGCAGGAGGGCTGACGCACCGCCTGGACAGTCCCGGTATCGGGGCGCGTGTCGCCGCGGCCGGCGTCTGCGCCCAGTGCGGAGCCGGCGTCCGCTCCGTCCTATCCGAAGTCTCCGAGCGTTCCCTGACTGCACGAAAGCGGTGTCCCGCCCGGTGGCCTCCCAGCCGCCGGTGCGCCGCTGCTGGGCACCGTCTGCGCAGCGGCGCACCGCGCCCACGCGGCCTGCTGTCCGCGGGCCGCCGACACCATCCGTACCTCTCAGACAGTGGCGTCGGCGTGGCCGGTCAGCGCGGCCAGCCGTCGGCGGCCGGTCAGCTGCTGCGCCTGCCACGGCAGCAGCCAGGCACGCGATGCGAGCTCACCCGCGACCCGTCGCAGCTGCGACTCCTCCAGCGCCGCCCGGGCCCGCAGCAGCGGGTCCCGGGTGCCGCTGCCGGTCAGGGAGGCGTTGACCACCCATCCGTACGGCTCGATACCGGCCCGGCGCAGATCCTCCTGGAGCGCGGCGGCCTCCGAGACGGGGGTGAGTTCGGGCAGCGTGACGACGAGCACGCGCGTGCGGGCCGGATCCCGCAGCCGCATCAGTGGGGTGGTGATCCGGCCGTGCACCTGGTCGGCGCCGGCCAGGACCTGGCGGTGGTAGGAGCCGGTCAGATCCAGCAGCCGCAGCGTGTGCCCGCTGGGGGCCGTGTCGATGACCACGAACCGGCCGCGCGCGGCCTGGTTCAGCAGTCCGGAGAACGCGCGGAAGACCGCCACCTCCGCGTAGCACGGCGAGCGCAGGTCCTCCTCCAGCAGTGCCCGGCGCTCCGGCCCGAGCCGCTCGGCCGCCTGGAGCCGGTCAGCGGTGTAACGGGCCAGTTCGGCGGCCGGGTCGATCCGGCTGACGGTCAGCCGCCCGCCCGCGCGGGGCCCGGTGTGCGGCGCGGGCTCGCCGGCGCCCAGAATCTCGTCGGGCCGCCCGGCCGGGTCGGTGGTGGACAGGTGCACCTCGTGCCCGCGCCGCACCAGTCCCGCCGCGATGGCAGCCGCAATGGTCGTCTTGCCGACACCGCCCTTGCCCACGACCAGGACGGCTCCCGGCTCACCGGCCGCCAGCTCGTTCACGAGGGCCTCGAGCGTGCCCAGGGGCATGCCCTCCGCCGCGCCCTGGGCCGCAGCGGCGATCCGGTCGGTGGCGCGGCCGCCGTCCGCGGGCGCGGACGAGGGGAGTCCGGCACCCAGGGCCCGGAGGGCGGGCACCCCCGTCAGGTCTGCCGCCGAGAGCTCGACCGAGGCCGCCGGAACCTCGCGCAGCTGCCGGGGCAGGGCGGCCAAGGCCGTCTGCTGCCGGAGGGCAAGGGCCTGTGCGACCGTGTCTCCGGCGAGCGGGCGGGTGAACAGGCCGTTGACGATCAGGCGCTGGTTACGGATGCCCTGGGCCGCCAGCTCCGCTCCCGCGCGCGCCGCCTCCGCCAGCGCCCCGGACTCGGGACGGCTGACCAGCACCATCATCGTGCGGGCCGGGTCGCCGAGCTCGTCCACGGTCTGGTGATACTGCTCCCGCTGTGACGCGAGCCCTGAACGGGGGCCCAGGCAGCTCGCCCCGGCGGCATCGCTGGTCTCGATGTACTCCGACCACGCGCTGGGCAGGTTCAGCAGCCGCAGTGTGTGCCCGGTGGGCGCGGTGTCGAACAGCACGTGGCCATAGAGTCCCAAGGTCTCGGGATGGGCGATCAGCTGGGTGAAGCGGTCGAAGGCCGCCACCTCGACCGTGCACTCTCCCGCCATCTGCTCCTCGATGCCGCGCAGTTCCTCCGCGGTGACCACGCCTCGGTAGGGCCCGAGCACCCGCTCGCGATAGGCGGTCGCCGCCTGTTCGGGATCGAGGTTCATCACGGCGAGACCGGGCACACCGGGCACCGCGCCAGGTTCCGGGCCCACGGCGATACCGAGCAGATCACCCAGGTTGGACGCCGGGTCGGTGCTGACGAGCAGAACCCGTCTGCCGGCGTCGGCCAAGGCCACGGCAGCGGCCCCCGCGACGGTGGTCTTGCCGACCCCTCCCTTGCCGGTGAAGAACACGAACGGGGTTGGCCAGGACGCCCAGTCGAGGGCCGGCAGGGCAGCCGTCCGAACGGCGGTTTCCGGGCCGTTGCCGACCGCGTGGGTGTTCATGGTGCACGACTCCCGTCCCCCCCCCGGCCGACACGGCCCGTCGCACCGGGCCGCTCTTGTTCCCATTGTCCCGCCCGGCGTATGGCAGCGGGTGCTACTGCCGCTGCCCGGTCAGAACGACCGTCGCGGTGCGGAACCCGCCATCCTGGTCAGACTGCGCAGGACGGGGTGATCAGCAGCGTGCCCATCGTGACCACCACGTCTCCCTGCCCCGCGACCAGACCCGGATTCCTGCTTCCTGGGCGTCAGTTCGCTTCCGCCGATCCCGCGGTGTCCTTCCGGCGCACGTCGTCCATGTCGACGGCGCGGATCTTCCCGATGAGCTCCTCCAGCGCCTGCGGCGGCAGTGCGCCGGGCTGCGAGTACAGGACGGTCCGGTCGCGGACGGCCATCAGGGTGGGGATGGAGGAGATCCGGAAGGCGCCGGCCAGTTCGGGCTGTGCCTCGGTGTCGACCTTGCCGAAGACGATGTCCGGGTGGCGCTCGGCGGCCTTCTCGTAGACGGGGCCGAACATGCGGCACGGCCCGCACCAGGCGGCCCAGAAGTCGATCAGCACGATGTCGGAGCCGGTGACGGTCTCCTCGAAGTTGTCCTTGGTCAGTTCGACGGTCGGCATGGTGTTCCCTCCGCTCCTGTATACCCGGTGGGGTATCTGTGGCTGCTCGGTTCAACCGGTGCCGGCCCGTGTTTGTTCCACGCGGACGGACGGTGGCGGGAACCGGCCCATGCGCTCGAAGCCGGCCCGGCTGGACGTCGTGCTGGGCGCCCCGCGCACCCAGGCCGAACTGGAGGCCCGGCTGGCCGACGACAGCGTCAAGCTCACCGACTGGTACCTGGCGACGAAGCCCGGTACGGCGGCCTGACGCGCCGGCGGGGGTCATCTCCGTACGGCGCGGACGAGCGCGTCCAGAGCCGTGCGGCTGTCGCCCTCGGTGCCGGTCACCGGCCGGGTGACCGTCCCGGCCCACAGGGTGAGATCGGCGTGCACGGTGCGCAGCCGCACGTCCCGTCCGGCTGCCGGCGTCCTGGCTTTCTCCAGAGCTACGGCGGAGAAGTCGACGGCGTCCACCTCCCAGCCCCGCTCCGCGAGCCACACCGCGTTGCGCCCCTCCCGGCGGCGAGGTCCACCGCCCGTCCGGACGGCTTCAGGCCGGCCGAGCCGGTTCCCGACGCGGAACAGCGTCCGAACGGTGCGCACACGAGAGCGGCGTGCCGGTCACCGACCGGCACGCCGCTCTCAGGCCTGCGGACCCGTGGGGTTCACATGGCCGCGGGGCGGTTCCTGCGGCGGCGCAGCGCGAACGCGGTGGTCATCGCTCCCGCGGTCAGGACTCCGGCGCCGACTGCGATCGGCAGGGCGGGGGAGGCGGAGGTGCCGTCGGCGACGTTCTGGGCCTTGAGGTCCTGGACGTACGCCGGGTAGGGGGCGTGTGTGGCGGCGGCGGACGCCGTACGGCCGTAGTGGTGCGGGATCGGCTTGACCGACTTGACCGAGCCGTCCGGGTTCAGCAGCACCTGCTTGTTGTTGGGGTGCCGGAAGTCGAACATGCCGGCCAGGGTGCCCGCGCGCTGGTCGAAGGAGGCGTCACCGATGCGGCCGGTGTGCCAGTTGTCCTCGATGAACTGGGTGATCGAGGTCTGCTCGGTGGGGGTGTGGTCGACCGAGTTCACCTTGCTGTAGGGGGAGATGACCAGCAGCGGCTGCCGGGTGCCGGGGCCGCAGCGGTCCGCGTAGCCGCCCGCGGCGGCCGGACCGGCCTGGCAGTCGGGGCCGTCCAGGGCCTTGCCGTTGGAGCCCGGGGTGGAGTTCGTCGAGCCGTTCAGGACCTTTGAGGTGACGTGGTCGTACCAGCCGTCGGAGTCGTCGTAGGCGACCACGACCGCGGTGGACTTCCACTCGGGGGACTGCTGCAGCTCGTTGATCTCCTTGACCAGGAACTGCTGCTCGTCGGTCGGGTCGGAGTAGGCGGCGTGACCGTCCTGGTACTCGGCGGCCTTCAGGAAGCTGACCGCGGGAAGGTTGCCGGCCTTGAGGGCGGCGTCGAAGTCCGCGAGGTCGTAGTTGTGGTTGGCCCGGCCGTCGTGCCCGATCTCGGCGATGTCCTTCGGGGCGAGGTGGTGCGGGTTGGACGTCGACTTGTAGTACTGGAACGGCGAGTGGTGCGGGCTGTAGTCGACCACGGCGGCGCCGCCGACGTTGGTGTGCGTGGTGTCGCACTTGGCGTAGTCGCCGCTCTTGCCGTCCCACGCGGTCGACGGGCGGAAGCCGCCCTGGAACCAGCCCCAGCTCACGCCCTTGGCGTCGAGCAGGTCACCGATGTTCCTGCCCTGCATCGCGGCGAGGGCGTTCGTGCTGGTGTGGTCCTTGCCGGAGCAGTCGTCGTAGGCCGGGTCGGGGTCGTTGGTGACCGTGCCGACGCCCTTGGCGTCCGGCGAGATCACGGTGTACGGGTCCGGGGTCGACGTCTGCTTCGGGTTCTCGGTGCCGGTGGACGGGTCGGTGGAGACGACGCCGTGCGTCTGACCGGAGATCAGGCTGAGCGCGCCGGGCGTGGACGGACCGTAGACCGAGCTGAAGGAGCGGTCGTTGAGGGTGTACTGCTGGGCGTAGTTCCACAGCGCGGTGACGGTGTTGCCGTCGTAGTAGTCCATCACCAGACCGGGCTCGCCGAACAGCCCGCCGCTGCACTTGCTGACCTCGGTGTTCTCGACGTACTTGTCGGCCTTGCCACCGTCGGCCGCGTACTGCTCGGGACCGTAGGAGTGGTTCTGGTCGCAGGTCATCGCCTGCGCCGGGGTCAGCCGCTTGGGTGTGTAGAGGTTCGGGTTCTTCGTCAGCAGCCCGGAGTTGAGCAGGTTGTCGGTCCTCGGGGTGTGCCGGGCCGCCTTGAAGGTGGTGCCGTCGGTGTTGGCCGCCTGCGGATAGGTGGCGAAGTAGTGGTCGAACGACACGTTCTCGCCGTAGATCACCACCACATGCTTGATCGGCGTGGCGGTGTGCGTGCCGCCGTGGCCGTGACCGCCGTGCGCCGAGGCCGCCGCCGCGGGTACGGCACCGCCCGCCGTGGCCAGGGCGGCCGCGCCGAGCAGGGCGGCTACGCGCGTCAACCGGCGTCGCGCGCCGGAGGTCCTTCCACTGCCGATCATGCTGCATCGCCTTCCAGGAGCACCGAGTTCGACTGTCACGCCCATGCGTGACCATGACGTCTATGGCCGGATCCTGGGCAATCGTGACGGCCGGCCGGGGGAGCGGCAATGAAAGGCGAGCGAACGAATGGTCAGGAGATTCTCATGACGACTTGACCTTCTTTTGAGCCGACCGTGCAGGCGCGGTCAAGCCGGCAGGCCGCGCCCCAGCCGGTCGGAGGCGTCCCGCACCCCCGGCAGCGCCAGGAAGCAGCCGCCGCCGAACGACGAGACGTAGTCGGCCAGGGCCTCGCCGGCCAGCCGCCCCTGCAAACTCTCGGTGGCGGGGCTGGCGGTGACGGGGCGGTGCTGCCGCAACTGCGCCGGCCGGCGTTGGCGGCGGAGGTGAGGTCGGTGCCGGCGCCGCGCGCCGTGCTCAGCGGCGGCCGAAGGGCCACCAGGAGCGCTTGGGGGCCGGCGGGCAGTTGCACCGCCGCGATTTCGGCACACCCGCGAGGACTTGGTCCACGTGGTTCCCGCAGCCCGTGTACGTGGCCTTGCCGCAGTTCGAACAGGTGACACGTCGGCACATGGCGGACGTCCTTTCTCAGGTGAGGATCCGTGGTATCGGTCGCCACGGAAAGGGTGTGCGCGTGGGAACGCCGCGGGCCGGGCGGCCGCTTCGTCGCTCGTACCCGCGGCCGTTCGGCGGGTCAGGCGGCCGTTTCCCAGGCGCCGTAGCCGCCGAGCAGATCGTAGACGTCGGTGCGGCCGCTGTGCCGGATCAGGCTGGCGGCGATGGACGAGCGGTGACCGCCGGCGCAGTGGACCACCAGACGGCCCTCGGCCGGGACCTCGTCGAGGCGCTTGGCCAGTTCGGCCAGGGGTATGTGCAGAGCGCCCTCGATGGAGCGGCCGTCCGCGCGCTCGCCGCAGTTGCGCACGTCGAGGACCAGCGGGGGCTGGGCGGAGGTGAGTTCCTCGCGCAGAGCCTCGGCGGTCAGCCGGGCCGCCTGGGTGGTCTGCTCGGAGAGGGCGAGGAAGAGCTGCTCGGGCTCGGCCGCGTAACCGTGGACGCGGTCGAAGCCGATGCGCGCGAGGCGGGTGACGGTCTCCTCGGCGCGGTCCGCGGGGGCGACGATGAGGATCTCGTCCTCGGGGGTGAGGACGCTGCCGGCCTGCTCGGCGAAGCGGCCGTCGAGCGGGACGTTGACCGAGCCGGTCAGGTGACCGGCGGCGAACTCGAACTGGTCGCGTGCGTCGAGGACCACGGCACCGGCGGTGCGCAGGCGGGCGAACTCGGTCGCGTCCAGCGCGGGAGCGCTCTGCTGGGACTCGAAGAGGTCGCGGTTGCGGCGGTTGAGGTCGGCGTCGTACGAGAAGTAGCCGGGGGCGGCGGACTGGCCTTCGGTGACGAGGCGGACGAAGGTGTCCTGGTCCATGGGCCGGCAGGCGTAGTTGGTCAGGCGCTGCATGCCGATGGTCGACTGCAGTTCGGTGGAGAGGTTCTTGCCGCAGGCGGAGCCCGCGCCGTGGGCGGGGAAGACGCGGACCTCGTCGGGCAGGGCCATCAGCTTGTGGTGGACGCTGTCGTAGAGCATCGCGCCCAGTTCCTCGGCGGTGACGCCGACGGAGGCGAGCAGGTCAGGCCGTCCGACATCGCCGATGAACAGGGCGTCGCCGGTGAGCACGCCGTACGGGACGGTGTCCTCGGGCTTCTCGAAGACGACGATGCTGATCGACTCGGGGGTGTGGCCCGGGGTCTCCAGGATCTGGAGGGTGACTTCTCCCAGGGAGATCCGCTCACCGTCGGCGAGCTTGCGGATCGGGTATTCGGTGACGGCGCGCTGCCCGTAACCGATCCAGGCGCCGGTGCGCTGGGCCAGCTCGAGGTGACCGGCGAGGAAGTCGGCGTGGAAGTGGGTGTTGATCACAGCTTCGACGGTGAATCCATGCGCCTCGGCGTCCGCGACGTACTCGTCCACGTCCCGGCGCGGGTCGACGACGACCGCCTTGCCGCTGGTCGGATCACCGATGACGTATGCCGCCTGGGACAGGCAGTCGAGGTAGTGCTGCGCGAAGTACATGAGGTGCCTCCTGGCGCCTGTAGTGCGGGGGACCGGAGTCCCGGGACACCCGAGGGGTATTCAGGCGGATACCCACGGGGGTATTGATGAGCACTGTATACCCGTGGGGGTATATGGAGGCAAGCTGGCCTCGCGGTCAGGGGGGTCGCGCCGCCGGTAACCGGCGGATGTGCCGCGACTCCGGCGTCGTCCCCTGGGTGTCGCCGGCCCGGGCGGCCCCGCGGGCGGCGGGCCCGGAGTCACGCGCCTGAAGGGGCGGAGGGGGTTGCCGGCGGGGTGGGCGTGCCGCCGTCCCGGTTGGCCCGCAATCGTGGTGGCGGCCTCCTGACCTGGGGGCTTCCGCATGCGGGCGAGCGTCGTTCGCGGCCGGGAAGGTGGCGCCGGCCGCCGGTCCACTCGGTGCCATACGAGGGGCAGAATACCCCCAGGGGTACTTGTGTTATCGTGCTCATATACCCCCGGGGGTAACCCGGGCGGGGTGTCTCCACCCGCTTCCTTAGCCGACGGCGGGATACGGGCCGCTACCACGGCCCCGCTGCACGCTTCCGGGCCGGACGTGACGGCCGTGGACGACAGCCCGGCCTCTGCCACCGCTGCGGGCGCCGACCGGCTGAACACCCCTCCCGTTCCGCCCCTCCCCATTTCCGAGAGGTTGTGTGATGTCCCTCTTCCCCACGGGCGAGGACCGTGTCACCGTCGACGAGGCCGTCCGGCGCACCCGGGACGCCGACGCTCCGGCCGTTCTGCTGGACGTCCGCGAGCAGCGCGAGTGGGATGCCGGCCACGCGCCCGGCGCCGTGTACGCGCCGCTGTCCGGACTGGTGGCGGGGGTGGAGCTGCCGGAAGCGGTTCGGACCCGGCCGCTGGTGGTGATCTGCCGCAGCGGGCAGCGCTCCCAGCAGGCCGCCGAACTGCTGGCCGCGCGGGGGACGCGGGTGGTGGACGTCAAGGGCGGCATGAGGGCGTGGGCCGCCGCCGGATACCCGGTCGTGGACGACCACGGGAACAGCGGCTCGATAGCATGACCGCTCTGATACTCGCGCTCGTCGCCGGTGCCGTCGTCGGTCTGGCCCTGGGCGGCCTCGGCGGGGGCGGCAGCGTCCTCGCCGTGCCGGCCCTCATCTATCTTCTCGGCTTCACCCCGGCGGAGGCGACGACGGCCAGCCTGGTCATCGTCACCCTCACCTCGGTCACCGCGCTCACCGGGCACGCCCGGGACGGGAACGTGATCTGGCGCACCGGGCTGCTGTTCGCCGCGGCGGGCATCGTGCCGGCGATGGCCGCCGGCGCCGCCGCCGGCCATCTGCCCCAGGCTCTGCTGACCGTCGCCTTCTCGGTCATCGCGGCACTCGCCGCGGTGCGGATGCTGCGACCCGCCCCCGCCGTCGCCGCGTCCGGCGCCCAGGTGAACGCGGGCAAGGCTGGCGCCGCGGGGGCCGGTCTCGGCGCGGTGACCGGGTTCCTGGGCGTGGGCGGCGGCTTCCTCGCCGTACCGGCGCTGGTCAGCGTGCTCCGCCTGCCGATGCGCCGGGCGGTCGGCACCAGCCTGCTGGTCATCACGATCAACTCGCTGGCCGCGCTCGCGGCACGCGCCGGCACCGGGACGCACCTGGACTGGGCCGTCATCGCGCCGTTCACCGGGGCAGCCGTTCTGGGCGCCTGGGACGGCAAACGCCTGTCCAAAAGGCTCAAGGGCGGCACGCTGCAACGCGTCTTCGCGTACGTCCTGCTCGCGGTCGCCGCGTTCATGCTCGTCGACGCGATCTTCTGACCGGCCCGCCGCGGTCCGGGACCGCTCTCACCATCTCCCCACGGGGCGCGGGCACCTCCGCTCCGGGGCAACATCAACACACAAGGAACACATCTGTCATGACTATCGCCGCCATCGATCCCCGCCAGGCCAAGACCCGTCTGCACGAACTCGTCGTCATCGACGTCCGTACCCCGGGCGAGTTCGCCGGCGGCCACGTTCCCGGTGCCCTGAACATCCCGCTGGACCAACTCGACCGCGCGCTGCCCGACATCCGCGACGCCGCCGAGCGCGGTGAGGTGCTGGTGGTCTGTGCCTCGGGCGCCCGTTCCGAGAAGGCGTGCGTGCAGCTCGCCGGGAAGGGCATCCACACGGTGACGCTCTCGGGCGGCACCGGAGCCTGGGCCGCCCAGGGCCACGAACTGGACCGCCCGCTGGCCTGCGACGTCAAGTCGGCCTGGAGCATGGACCGCCAGGTCCGTCTCACCGCCGGATCGCTCGTCCTGCTCGGCCTGGCCCTCGGCGAGGTCGTGCACCCGGCTTTCCGGCTGCTGTCCGCCGGTATCGCCGGCGGCCTGGTGTTCTCGGCGGTGACCAACACCTGTGGCATGGCGGCCATGCTCGGCAAGCTTCCTTACAACCGGCCCCGCAAGGCCGATCTGGACGCCACGCTCGCACGCCTGCGCAGCCTCTGACCCGTACGGTGTCCCGTATGCCCCGGCATACGGGACACCGTAGGGAGGTCTTCCCGACGGGCGTCACCGCACCGGCCCTCACAATACCCGTGGGGGTATTTCTCCGGGAGTGATGGTGGAACTCGAACTCGAGGCCGCGCCATTGAAGGCCGTGCTGAATCGGCCGCGGCGCGCAGTTCTTGGATCGGTGAGGACGGGGCGTCGTCCTGACCTCGGCGTCATCGGGTGAGGACTCGGCCTGTGCATACCAGTGCTCGACGAGGTCCCCGGAAAGGCGCGTTCGGGTACGGGCGGCGTTTCGTGTTGTCGTCACGCCAGTGACAGGAAGAGCCTCTCCAGCCGGTTGCGGATCGACTCGGTGTCCTCGCCGTTCTTCCTGCTGGTGTCGATGTCGGTGACGCACTGCTGGAGGCCGGTCGCGATGATCGCGAAACCCGCGCGGTCCAGGGCGCGTGACGCGGCGGCGAGTTGCGTGACGACGTCTTCGCAGTCGCGGCCTTCCTCGATCATCCGGATCACGCCCGAGATCTGACCCTGCGCGCGGCGCAGTCGGTTCAGTACGGATTTCAGGTCCGCGCCTTCAAGATCCAGTTCCACGACCACTCCTCGAATTCATACCCCGTGGGGTATTCTACCCGCCCAGATCAGGATGTACTCACCGGGACCCGATGTGGTCCCGCGTGCAATCGCCGGTGTATGCGCTACAAGTCGCCCGGTGGCGGATCTGTTCCGGGAGGTCACGGCCGCACGGCGCGGACCGGCGTGTCGAGAGCGGTGCGGGGGCCGTCGGGGGTGGTCACCGGGCGTTCGACGGTGTCGGCTCGCGATGTCGGCGTACGGCCCCCACACGGCGGCGACCTGCTCGGGGGTGTGCACGCCGGTCACGGGGCCGGTCGGACGCACGCGGCGTGCGCGAGACACCACCGCCGAGGGCCCCGACCTGGAGCACCTCGGCCGCCCGGAGACCGCCCGCGCCCAGCAGGAGGCCGGCATCGCCGAGGCCGTCGCCCGGCGGGCCGCCGAGCAGGCCGGCTGGAGGCCGAGGAGGAGATCGCCGTCGCACAGGATCCGCTACCTGAAGCAGGCGGAGATCAAGGCAGAGACCGGCGAGGCCGCACGGCAGCGGGAGATCCTCGCCGTGCGGGAGAAGGCCGCCGAGCGGGAGAAGGCCGCCGAGCGGGAGAAGCTCGCCGCGCGGGAGGCCGCGCTGACCGTGCTCTGCAGCCTGCGACGCCTGGGCTACACCGTCTTTCCGCAGGCGGACGCCGGCTGGATCGGTGAGGCGGGCCCCGCCCCTGTGGCCCCTGGGCGACCGTGTGGGCCTGCTCAGGGAGCCGGACGCCGGCCGTGCCCTGGAGAGGCTGCGAGAAGACCTGGTCAGACGTGCCGACGGGCCGCTCCGTGACGACGCGGCGACGCCGCTGCTCCGGTACCCCGGTCATGGGGAAGGAAAAACTGTTCCCATCGAGCGAGAGGACCCCGACTCCGGCGCGGTAAAAAGGACACATGCCGGAGCACGAGACCCCAGCGGGGGCCATGGATGATGTCGACGCGGTCACCCAGGCGGTGTTGACCGCCTCGCGCCTGCTGGTGGCGGTCTCCGCCCGGTCGCTCGGCGAGGTCGAGGAACGTGTCACCCTCCCGCAGTTCCGGATGCTGGTCGTGCTGGCCACCAGGGGAGCCACCAAGCTGGTGGCCCTGGCCGACCTGCTCCAGGTGGCCCCCTCCACGGCGATGCGCATGGTCGACCGGCTCATCGCGGCCGGGCTCGCGGACCGGCAGACCAACCCCGACAACCGCCGTGAGACGTTGCTGCAGCTCACCGAGGAAGGGCGGCGCGCCGTCGAGGACGTCACCGCGCGGCGCCGCACGGAGATCGCCGCGATCGTCGCGCGCCTCCGTCCCACGCAGCGGCTGGCGCTCATCGAGGCCCTGGGGGCCTTCAACAGGGCGGGCGGAGAACCGCCGGCGACTCCCGCCGCCGGCAACCCGGACCCGCACCCCCTCGGCTGGGTCGTGGACGAGGCGATGGTTCACGGCATGTGACCGGCGTGGAGCCGGACCGGCGCGCCCGCCGGCGGAGCCCGTCTCGGACACCTCTTTCCCGGACTTCTCCGGGCCCCACTGTTCTTGCGTGACGCAAGGGAAGCGAACGCGGGCCGTGGGCCCGCCCCGGTGTCCGCGACGTACGAGCGTTCTCGGCCGCTGCGGGGCGTCCGCGGGACAGCGGCGCCGACGGACGGAGGAAGCCTCCCCTCGCGGCGTGCGGGCGGACTCGGGCGTGCTGCCGGACCCCCCTGCGCGACCACTGCACGCCGGGCACGCCGGGGTGCGCGAGGGCGAGGAGGGTGGCCGTGAGGGCCCCGCCGACGACAGCGGTTCCGATCGTGTTGCGCGAGATGGGCACGGTGCCTCCCGGAGTGGACGGGGTGGTCGTCGTCCGGAGGTACGCGGGCCACGATACAAGAGAACCTTTGTTGTAGGTAAAGATTGCATGATGCCAAATAGGGCTGGGAGCGCTCCGGGTCGTCGCTGCGGCTCGCATCCGTTCCTGGATCAGCCGTCCGGGATCGGCCGGGGGTCAGTCGTCCGGGGTCACCCGGCCGGGGTCGCCGGGCCGTTGACCGGCAGCCGCGCAGCGTCATGTCCGCCAGGGTCGCCAGAGCGGCCGTCGCCGCCGGCGTCAGGCTGATCCGGCCCGGCACCTCCAGTCGGCCGGGTGGTTGCCGGTGCGGCCGGGTCAGGGTCATGCCTCGTGCAGGTGCGCCTTGGCCACCCGCCCCGGCCGCATGATGCGTATCTTGTCGCCCTCGCGGGCGGGGCGCCGGGGCGACCGCAGCGGCGACGGTGCGGTCGCCCCGTCATTGAGGCGTCAAGCATCCTTCAGGATCTCCTTCGCGTTCGGACACGCCGTCATCGGGCCTTCTTGACATCGTAGGTTTGCATAGTGCAAAAGTGGGAGAGGGGTCAATGCCGGGCTCGTGCCCCGGGCGCCCGCA
>NZ_JAJONF010000089.1 GCF_021462265.1 Streptomyces shenzhenensis
TGGTGATCCGCCGACTGCCTTGTGGCCATCGACCGGAGGGGGGCGACTAGGGGTTCGCCGCCTTGTGCCGTCACCGTAGAACCGGTGGGCAAGGGGTCCATGCTCGTCAGCGTACGGCCGCTGTACCCACCGTGCACCGCGCGTCGAGCACGCGCAGCTCATGAGAGTGCGGGAGAGATGGATGGCCGGTGGGCATCCCGGAGACGAGGCCCTTCACCCCCTCGCTATGTTCTGGCTGCGAGCGCGGCTCCCAGTGCGGCCAGGGCTGCGGCGACCAGCGCGGTGACAGTCCAGCCGCCGTGTGCGAAGAGCAGTGCCCCTGCCGCGGAACCGAGCGAACCGGCCGCGAAGTACGCGGTCATGTAGAGGGTGTTGAGGCGGGCGCGTGCCTCGGGATGCTGGGTGAGGGCGTGGGTCTGATTGGCGACATTGCTCACGCGGGCACCGGAGTCCAGCAGCAGTGCCCCGCCGATGAGGGCACCGGCCGACAGGCCCCACACACCGGCGATGAGGAGGCCGAGAGCCATCGTCCCCGCGGCCGCCACCGCGAGACGCCGCCGCATGCGGCCGTCGAGGAACCGGCCGATGGCCAGTACCGTGGCGGTGCCGACGACGCCCACCAGGCCCAGCAGTCCGGCACTGGTGGTCGACCAGCGGTGCGCCGGGCCGGTCACGTACAGCGTCACCGCGGTCCAGAAGACGTTGAAGCCGGCGAATCCGGCAGCCGCGGTCAGCGCCGCCCGGCGCAACCCGCGCTGACCACGCAGGAGAGGAAGAAGCGAAGCCAGCAGGGCCCGGTAGCCCAGCCCGTGGCGCACAGGCGGCTCGGGCAACCCTCGCAGCGCAACGTGCACGAGCAGCGTCATCAGCGCCGACAGCACATACACCGAACGCCAGCCGAGGAGACCGTCGAGCGCCCCGGCGATGACCCGGGCACCGACGATGCCGCCGAAAAGGCCAGCCGTGATACGTGCCGTCGTGCGCCCCACCGCCTCGCGCGGCGCAAGCGACGCCGCGGCCGGCATCAGAATCTGTGCCAGCACGCTGGTTGCTCCCAGCAGCACTGATGCCACCACGAACAGCGCGTAGTCGGTGGCGGATGCCGCAAGCGCCAGGGCGAACAGCCTGCCGGCGTTCAGCCAGCGCATCAGCCGGTGCAGTCCCGTCCTTTCCAGGGCGGGCACCACCAGCAGCAGCCCGGCAGCGTAGCCGACCATGGTGATCATCGGCAGCAGTCCGGCGAGTGCGTCGGACACGCCGAAGGAGGCCGCCAGTGGCCGCAACAGCGGCTGCAGGTAGTAGACGTTGGCGACACTCACGCCGGCCGCGACCGACATCCACGTCACCTGCCCCTTGCTGAGCCCGGACGGGCCAAGGGTGTCCGCAAGCTTCGTCTTCGTCCCGTCGAGGCGCCTCGGCGCCTGTGTCACGTCTGCCATGCCTCTACAGTGGAGATAAACAAGCAAGAGGTCAAAGACCAATTTTCGATGCCATTAATAAATGAGGTTGATGATCGTGGAATTGAGGACCTTGCGGGTCTTCGTGGCCGTGGCCGAGGAGCAGAGCTTCACCCGCGCCGCCGAGCGGCTGTCGGTGGCACAGCCCGCTGTCAGCCACCAGATCCGCTCCCTGGAAAAAGAACTCGGCGAAGCGCTCTTCGAACGCAGCACCCGCAGCGTCCGACTCACCGAAGCCGGCCGAGTGCTGCTCCCCCTGGCCGCCCAGACCCTCGCCGACGCCGACCGAGTGACCGCCGAATTCGCCTCCCGCGCCGCCCTGGTCACCGGCACACTCGTCCTGGGCACCGTAGACGGGGCCGAGCACACCCCCCTGCCCGCACTCCTGAGCACCTTCCACCGCCAGTACCCGGGCGTCGCCGTGCAGCTCGTCGAAGGACGCAGCGCCGCACTCATCTCACGCGTCGAAGAAGGCGAACTGGACGCCGCCGTGGTGGCCCTGCCCCAGCAGCCCCTCGCCGAAGACCTGCGCAGCGTGGTCGTGCTCGATGACGAGATCGTGGCCGTCGTGTCGGCCGACTCTCCGCTGGCCGGCCGGGAGAACATGCCCATCGAGCTGTTGTCCGGCAAGACCCTGATCAGTTACGACCCCGACAGCGGACTACGGCCACGCCTGCAGTCCGCGTTCGACGCCGCCGGCATCAACTTCACCACCCAGTACGCAACCAACGACGGGGGCCTGCACGCCGCCCTGGTGGAAGCCGGAGTCGGCATCTCCCTCACCGTGAGCACCGACCGGGCCCTCACAGCAAACTCCCGGATCCGCACCGTCCCAATCAGCCCCTCACTCACCTACCGCAAAGCACTGATCTGGCGCGGCACCCCCCAGCCCACCCGGCCACTCCAAGCCCTCCTCGCCCTTGGCCCCACAACACCCTGACCACGTGCCCCACCGACGTGGGGGTGGTTCTGCCAGGCGGGCGCTTGCGGCGGTTGGATGTGCGGAGACGTCCATCCAACCGGGTGTCGTAGCCGAGCCTGTGCTGGTGCACAGAGTGACCGATCAGGAGGCGCAGAAGCTGCAGCTGATCGCGCATCGCGGAAGCACCAGTTCGGTGCCCCACCGGCGCGTGATGGTACTGCTGGCCGGGCCGGCGAGAACCGCGTCCCGGTGATTGCGGCGGGAGCGGCCGCGGACCCGGATGACGGGTATCTGTCCACGGCGGGCCCAGGTGCGGGCGATAGGCGGCGTCATCGAGAAGCCGGACTCGTCCTCGAAGACGATTCATGCGTCGAGCGCCGCCGCGGTGCTTCCACCCGCGGCCAGGTCTCCTTCACCCAGCCGGTGACGTTGTCTTCGTCGCGTTCGACGGCCCGTCTGGCCGACACCTGACAGGAGTACCCGTGTCGGACGAGCAGCTTGCACACCCCTTGCAGGGTGTAGCTCTTGTGGAAGCGGCGGCCGATCACGGTCTTGATCCTTCAGAGCCTCCACCGCTGATCCGCCCAGCCGTGCGCGACCGGCCCCTAGGCCAACTCCGCCTCCAGTTGGGCGAAGGTACCCTCGCTCAGCCTGGCAGACGAGGCCGAACCGGCCGACCGCGTTGCCCGCGGGCCGCCTTTGGTCCAGACCCGCCGCCACCGCTGGATGGACCGGACGCTGATCCGTAACTCCTTCGCGATCGCCGAAGCCTCGCGAACTGCCAGCGCTCGTCCGACAAACCGCCGCCCTGCGCATACCTCATGACAACGGCGTACCGCGAGGATCAAGCCCTGTCAGCAGCTACGACAACCCGAGTTCAACATCAGTAAACCGGAAGAGGGCGTCTCGCTGTAGGCGACGTACTCCCGGAGAGCGACGTGGCTGGCTGATCGTGGGACTCAGCCCTGGCCGCACTCTCGTCGCAACGAGACACGACCAGGGCGGGACACAGTGAGTGCGGACGCAAGACCGGATCGGGCCAGATGAACGCTTCCGTGCGCAGGGCGCGCAGTCCGCGTGGGATGAGCTCGGGGTCGTCATGGGTACGGCCGTGTACGCGATGCGGCTTGCTGCGGTCAACGGAACCTCGCAGCAAAGGCATTGCTCGTAGATGGGCCCCATACGTACTGGCGCCGGGGCACAGGGGGACGGGGGTGCCGCGCCCGCCGGATCTGGCACGGCACCCCCTCGGGTGTCAGCGACTTGTGGACAGGGCCAGGAGTTCCGCGAACAGGCCGTTTCCGTCGGCGAGTTCGTCGTAGGTACCCTGTTCGGCGATCCGGCCGTCCTTCATGACGAGGATCCGGTCGGCGATCTTGGTGTTGACCAGTTGGTGGGTCACCAGGACCGTGATGCAGTCGCTGGTGCGGGCCTTGATCTGCTGGAGGATGGTGTATTCGCCGCGTGCGTCCATCTCCGAGGTCGGCTCGTCCAGGAACAGCAGCCCCGCCCGGCGGTACAGCGCCCGGGCGCACGCCAGGCGCTGCCACTGCCCGCCGGAGAGTTCGCTGCCGCCCCAGAGCTCACGGGCCAGCAGCGTGTCCAGACCCGCCGGGAGATCCTGGACGGCTTCGGCGAGACCGACCGCCTCCAGCGCCTCCCACACCAGGTGGTCGTCTTCCTCGTGGGGCTGGCCGAGGGTGACGTTGTCCCGTACGGACAGCGGCCACTGCGCGAAGTGCTGCGGCACCAGTCCGGACATCGTCCACAGGCTGTCGGGGTCCAGGTCGGTGATGCTCTCGCCGTTCCAGTGGACCGTGCCCTTGTCGGCCAGGAAGATCCCGGCGAGCAGCCTCACCAGGGTCGACTTCCCGGAGCCGTTCTCCCCGACCAGGGCGAGGACCTCGCCCCGGCGCACGGTCAGCGACACACCGTCCACGGCCGCCTTCTCCTTGCCCGGATAGCGGTAGACGGCCTCCGCCACGGTCACCTCCTCCAGCGGCTCCTCGACGGTCAGCGGGCCTCGATGCGCGGCGTGTTCGGCGGCGTAGCAGAGGAAGGAGTCCGAGTCGGCGAGGTAGAGCGAGGTGTGGAACATCGCCGCGCCGTAGATGACCAGCTGGGACAGGGCGCCCAGCGTGGTCTGCACGGCGACGACCGCGGTCCCGGCGATCGCCGGCTCGATCCTCCCTGTGGAGACGAGCCAGGCCAGCGCGGCCCAGGTGGCCACGAGAAAGGCCCCGCTGACCGCGGAACTCGCCAGGTTGATCTTCAGCATCCTCGGCGCGGCGGCCAGGGTACGCGCGTCGATCCGCTCCGAGATGGCCCGGTACCAGAAGGTCAGGTAGCCGGTCATCGTATTGGCGCGGATCTCGTCGGTGAACTTGGCCGAGGTCGCCCAGACGCGCAGATTGGTCCGCACGTTACGGTCACCGACGTTGGCGTAGTGGGTCTCGTAGGTGACCCGGGCCTGCAGGACCGCGCCGACACCTGCGGGGACGACCGCGAGCAGCAGCAGGGGCAGCAGCAGCGGGTGCAGGACGGTCAGCACCCCGCTCGCGGTGACCAGGCGGATGGCGGCGGCGGTGAGCCGGGTGGCGTCCTGGATCATGACGTGGCTGCGGACCACCCCCATCTCCGCGGCTTCCTGCCGGTCGGCGCAGCCGTCCTCGGCACGGGCGGCGGCCTCGATCCCGCACACCGCCGCCACCAGGGCGCTGTCCGCCTCCGTCGTCAGCCGAGGCGTGATCCGTCCGTCCGCGTACGAGGACAGCGCACTCGCCGTCCGCCCCGTCATCGCGGCCAGCGCGATCACCACCAGGGCGGGCAGCGCGTGGTGGAGCCGGCTGGCGACCGCCCCGGCGCCGAAGACGGCCCGCATCGCGTGCGCGGTCGCCGTCAGCTGAACGGCGGAGCCGACGCCGATGGCCAGCTGGCAGCCCGCCAGCAACAGCACGGCGACCCGGTCGATCGCCCACGCCGTCTGCGCGGTCCGTGCCAGCACCGACGGCAGCCGCCGGACCAGTTGCACGAACCCCGTCTCTTCCAGCGGGTTCTTGCTGTACTTGCCGCCGTAGCGCAGCTGGGCGGGCGGAGGAGGCGGCACCCGGCCCGCTCCCACCGCGCCGCTCACCTGCTCCGGCCGGGACATGACGCTCACCGGCTCCCTCCTCGTTCACGGTCCGGGCAGTGGGCCTGATGGGCTGTGAAGCCGAACTGAAGTACGGGCATCACTCGCCCTCCTCGTCGTGCAGCCGGTTGAGCACGACTGCCCACCCGGCTGCGGCCACTTGGTCGCCAAGGGCGCGCGCCTCGGCCAGCCGGCGTGCGGCGGTGAGGGCCGTCAGGCAGCGCAGGGCGATCTGCTCGTCGTGGCCGGGAGTGCGGCCGTAGCCGGTGAAGAACGCAGTGCGCAGGCTGGGTTGGGCCGTCCAGGTCCCGCAGGCGAAGTGGACGAAGTCGAGGACCACGGGGGCGAACCGTGCCGACTCGAAGTCGTGCAGGGCCAGTTGCGCGTCGGCGGACCAGAGGAGACTTGAGCCCAAGGGACCACCGTGGATGTAGCCGAGAGGCAGCCGGCCGACGAAACGCAGCCGGTCGGCGAGGCCCATGACCCGCTTCTGTTCGTCCGCCGACAGGCAGTCGCCGACCGTACAGAGGCGCGCGGCCGCCTCGTCGGCCAGGCGGGACAGGACCGTCGGCGCATCGTGGTGCCCGCTGCCGGTGCCCCTTCCGGCCTGGTGCAGCTGGGCCAGGAGGAAACCGGCCCGCCAGTGGACCGTCCTGAGCGTGGACTCTGTCAGCCGTAGTTGGGCGACCGGGGTACCGGGCACGGCCGTCACGATCAGAGCCAGGTGTGCCGCGGAGGTGGCTAGCAGGCGTGGGGCCGCACCGGGGCCGAGGGCGGGCACGGCGTGCCGGTGGGCGAAGGTCTCCCGGGTGAAGGCGCCCGGCTCCAGGGCGATCTTGACCCGGAAGCGGGCACCGTCACCGGTGCGTACGACGTCCCACGCGTGGGCGAGCGGCGGGTCGGCCATGGCGCCGCGCAGCACGGCGAGCGGGCCCAGGGTCCGTTCCGCCCAGGCCATGACGGGTGCCGGTGGTGACTGCTGTGCGGTCATGCCCCCCCACCTCGGTGTCAGGCGTGGCGTATCCAGGGCGTACGCCGGGGGGCTGTCGGCCGCGGCCACCGTGTGGTTACGACGGACCGCCCGGACGGCCTCAGGGTGCGCGGCGACCGGGTGAGCAAGGAGAGGCACAGGGACGGGATTCATGGTTCCTCCGGGTGTTGGCCGAGCGACGACACGACGGGACGACAGCGGTACCGGGCCACGACTGTCCCGGCCACCGCCAAGTGCGCCATGTCTGAACTGCGTTGGGGATGACTGATGATGACCGGGACAACGACCCGACGGCCCGACTCGAACACGCGTGTTTGAGTCGGATCCCCAGCCGCGTGATTTCGGGGGTCGCGTCTCGCCGGCCGCTGTCCAGCACGCTTCCCGGGTCGCGCAACGTGGCCGAATCGCCGCGAGCGGATACGCAAGTGCCCCATGGGACTGGTGGGAAGTCCGCCTTGGTGCAAACCCGAAGCCCGCCCCGTCCGCGACGGGGAGCACGGACAGGACGGGCGGCATGTGGGTCTGGCGGATCAGTCGGCAGGCCGGCCTGGAAGGCGGCCAAGTTACGGTTTGACGGCGATGGCCGCGAACGCTGCTGACGCACCAGAGGGACAACCAGGAGACGGGACGCCGTGCCAGTGGGCGGTCTCCGCCAGCCCGGGGGCGAGTAGGTGCCATCCGTCGAAGAACCGGCCGATTTCATGAGGGCCGCGCAGGGCGATGGGACTGATCGACTCGGTGTACAGATCGCCGACCTCGTTCATCGGGCCTGGATGGAGTGCGGCGGTGGGGTGGGCGATGGAGAGGGCGCTGCCTGGGGCCAACCGACCGGTGAGAGCCGAGATGGCGGGATAGGCGAAGTGGTCGGGTAGTTCGTGCAGGACGTTGTGGGCAAGCACGGCAACCGGTCGGGACAGGTCCAGAGCGCCGAGCAGGTCCGGGTCGGTGAGGATGCTGTCGGGTTGGGCGAGATCAGCACGCACATGCGCCGTGCGGTGGGGGCGCGGGGCGGTGAGCAATGTGGCGGCATGGGCCATGACGATCGGATCGCGGTCTACGTAGGCCACGGCGATTCGGCTTCCGCGGGGCAGGGCTGCGGCGGCGGTCTCGTACAGCGTCGGGGAAGTGGGGAGCCCACATCCGAGATCGATGAACTGGGTGATGCCCAGTCGGCCGGCGGGCAGGGCCACCGTTCGGAGAGCGAACGCGTCGTTGATGGCCACGGCATCCCGGAGGAACGGGGCGACGGCGAGGAGTCGCTCGGTCAGTTCGCTGTCGACGCGGTAGTGGTCTTTGCCTCGTCGAAGACAGTCCTGGACCCTCGCCGAGCTGGGCTTCGCGGTCAACTGCCGCAGAGTGACCGGCCCGCCCAGAGCAGTCAGTGGGGCAGAGGGTCCGATGGTGCGGAGGACGGGCGCGCTTCGGCTCTCCCGAGCGGGCTCGGCGGCGTGCTGTGCCGCACGCCGGCGGTTGGCGGATGCGGCTTGTATGCGGCGGGGTTCGGTCCCGTGCCTCTGCTCCAGCCAGCGCAGCAGCTCCTGAGTCTGTCTGAGCAGCACCAGCAGGTGTTCGTACGCCAGATCCGGCCGCGGCTTCGAACCGGCACGGTCTTCGATGCGGTCGATCAGGGACCGGAGTTCTGCCTGCTTTTCTCCCCGGACGCTGTCGGCAAGGGGATGGGTGGTCGTGACGAGGCGCAGTGCGAGTGCTTCGAGGGATCTGAGGGTCGCTGCGACAGCCATGGGAGCGCTCGGGAGTCGGAGCGCGATGGTGTCCAGCTCCCGCCGCGCGTTGATCAACACCGTGGGCACGTCCGTGCCCGTCGTGGACGCGGCGGGAGTGGTGGTTGTCATGGGAGTGCTCCGTACGGTGCTGTGGAGGTGGAGGAACCAGGTCAGGCAGCGGGTGTCTCGGCGGTGTGTCCACGAGGTGGCGTTCGGTCGGGAGCCGCCGACGGTGTGACCTGGACCGTGAGGTGGTCAGGGCCCGTGGGTCTGGCCGGTGCGCCGTCGATGTGGACGGGGATCTGCTGGTGGCCGTTGGAGATGAACGAGGCGAGCGGACGCAGGTCCTCGGCCGCCGTGGCCAGGGTGAGACGGGGGTACCGGCCGAAGAGGGATTCGAGGGCGATGCGGGCTTCGAGGCGGGCGAGGCCGGCGCCGAGGCAGTAGTGCGCTCCCACGCCGAAGGACTGGTGGTTCTTGCGCGTGGGCCGGGTGACGTCGAAGCGGTCCGGGTCGGTGTGGACTCGGGCATCGCGGTTGGCGGCGGCGTAGTTGATGACGACCAGGTCGCCGGCGTCGAAGGTCAGACCCGTCTCGGCGTCGTGGATGTCGACGGTGGGGAAGCGGGGAAGGATGTTGGCGACCGGGGCCTGGTGGCGCAGGGTCTCGTCCACGACGTCGTCCATCGTGATGCTGACCGTCTCGGCGGCGACGAGGGCGAGCTGGTCGGGGTGGGCCATGAGGTTGACCGCGGCGTGGTCGATGAGGTTGACCGTGGTCTCGTGTCCGGCGCCTATGAGCAGCAGGAGGCTGTCGATGAGTTCCTGCTGGGACAGCCGGGTGTCGGTGGCGGAGTCGTGGGCCTTGATCAGGTCGGTGGTGACGTCGTCTCCGGGCATCTCGCGCTTGGCGGTGACCAGTTGGTCCAGGGCCTTGTAGAGCGCGAGGTTGCGGGCTTCGGCCTCGTCCTCGGTGAGGTCGGTGGCGAAAGCGCCGCCGATCAGCTCGCGAAAGGTGTCGTGGAGGTCGTCCGGAACGCCCAGGAGGTTGTTGACGACGCGCAGCGGCAGCACCCAGGCGAAGTACTCCCGCAGGTCCACGGGGCTACCGGTGCCGCCGTAGCGTTCGAGGTCGTCGAGGAGGGCGTGGGCGATGTCCTTGATGGCGGGGGCGAGCGCGCGGACACGGCGGATCTGGAAGCCGGTGCCGATCAGGCGGCGCAGACGCTTGTGCTCCGGTCCATGGGCGGTCAGGGCGTTGCGGACCTGGACCCACAGTCGGAGGGGCCACTTCTCCGGGATCTGCCCGTCGACGAAGGCGGGCCAGTGCTGGTGGGCGTCCTTGGAGACGCGGTCGTCGAGGAGGAGGCGCTCGATCAGGGCCGGGTCGGTGACCGACCATGCGGCGACGCCTCCGGGGAGTTCGATCCGGGCGGCCGGTCCGAGGGCGCGCAGCTGGCGGGCCTCGGCGTGGAGGTCGGAGCCCGCCGGGTCGATCGCGAACGGGCAGCTGGACGGTGGGAGCTGGGTGGTCATCGCGGTCCTCTGCTGGGGTTCCGGTTCGGGACGGTGGAGGTCGTCCGGGGGAAGGCGACGGGGAGATGCGTCCAGCCGCTCTGGAAGGTGCCGGGGCGGCGGACGAGTTGGGTGGGCTGGCAGGCGAGGGTGAGGTCGGGGATCCGGTCCAGGACGCGTTCGATGGCGGTCTCGGTGATGACGCGGGCGAGGTCGGGTGCCGGGCAGGCCCGGATGCCCGCGCTGAAGGCGAGGTGCGCCCGGTTGCCCGAGCGGCGGTCGGAGCCGGCGGCGAGGGCGGGGTCACTGTTGGCCGCGGCGAAGGACACCAGGATCGGGATACCGGGAAGCAGCCGGATTCCCTCGTAGATGTGTTCTTCACGCAGGTAGAGGGGGCAGTAGCTGGACACCGGCGGGTCGTCCCACAGGACTTGATCGAGGGCGTGGGAGATGGGCCGGACGCCGGTGTGCAGGTCACCGCTGAACCGGTCGTCGGTGATGAGCAGGAGCACGGCGTTGGCGATCAGGTTGGTGCACGGGGTGGTTCCGGCCCCGATCAGCAGGAGGATCTGCTGGATCATCTCCTCGTCCGACAGCTGGGCCTGGTGGGACACGAGCCAGGAGGTGACGTCGTAGCCGGGCCGGTGCCGTTTGAGCCTCGTGAGGGCCAGGCAGGCTTCTTCGAGCTCGGTGTTCACCCGGGCCGCGTCCTGGGTGGTGTCGAAGAGCCTGGCGATCGAGGTGACGATGGTCTGGCCGATGTCGGGCGGGCAGCCGAACATCTCGATCAGTACCTGCATGGGCAAGGGGTCGGCGAAGTCGGTCACCAGGTCGGGGTGTTCCTGGTCCATGAGGTGGTCGAGCAGACCGTCGGCGATGCGGGCCACGCTGGCGGTCAGGGCGTGGGTGTCGACCCAGGAAAGGCTGTCGGTGACCGCACTGCGCAGGCGTGCGTGGTCGTAGCCGTCCAGCCACAGCGCGTTCTTACGCGGTCGCATCATCATCAACGCTGGGGCGTCGGCGGGCACACGCCCCTCGCGCAGGGCCTGCCAGTGGTGGGGGTCCTTGAGGAAGATACTCGGGGTCTTGCGCAGCAGGTATAGGGCGGAGCGGTAGGTGGCGGTGATGTAGCCGTAGACCCCGTGGTCGATCTCGCACGGTGCTATGGGGCCCTGTGCCCGGAGCCGCTCGTACGTCTGGCGCGGGTCCGCGCTGAATTCGGGCCCGTGGATCGGTAGCGGCTGCTGCGGGACGGGCGCGGGCGGGTATCCCGCCGAGTTGTAGGGGCAGCCGCCAGCCGCAGGCGGCCAGTGGGGCGTGGGCCCGGGAGTCGGCATGGTCATCGGGTTCGCTCCGGCAACAGGGTGAGGAGGTAGGAGGCGAGGCTGATCAGGGCGTTCTTGGAGCTGGGGCGGTCGCGTGCGTCGAAGAACACGAGCGGGGTCTGCTCGGACAGGTCCATGGCGGCCCGCAGCTCCTCGGGGGTGTGCCGCGGGGCGTCGGGGAACTCGTTGACCGCGATGGCGTAGGCCAGCCCGAGCTCCTCCACCGCGCCGATGACGGGATAGCTCTGCGCGAGGTGGCGTGTGTCGACCAGCACCAGCGCACCGAGTGCGCCGTGGGCGAGGTGGCGCAGGATGGGGAAGAACCGTTGCTGCCCAGGAGCGCCGAAGAGGTAGAGAACAAGTTCAGGGCTGAGGGAGAGCCGGCCGAAGTCGAGGGCGACCGTGGTCGCGCTCTTGTCCGGGCGCCCCTCCAGGTCGTCGACCGGGACGCTGGCGGCGGTCATCACCTCCTCCGTCCGGAGGGGGCGGATCTCCGACATCGTGCCGATCAAAGTGGTCTTGCCCACGGAGAAGGCGCCCGCGACCATGATCTTCACGATGGTCTCGTCACCGCGCAGATGGGTCCCCTCGGCGGGGTTAGAGCTTGCGGAGCCCCTCAAGGACTGCCTCCAATACCTCTCGGTCGGCCGCCTGGACGGCGTAGAACTTGCCGTTGGTGGTGATGTGGCCGCGTTCCATCAGGTCGGCGAGCAGGACCCGCAGGACGCTGAGGGGAAGCACGAGATACGCCCCGATCTCGGCCACCGTCAGTGCTCCGGGCTGGCACAGCTCCAGCACGCGGCGCTGTTCCGGGGACAGTCCCGTGCGCTCCAGGCCGGGACCGGAGATGCGTACGGTGGTGACGAAGTCGAAGTGGTTGCGGCTCGGCTCGGAGCGTCCGCCCGTCACGACGTGCAGACCCACCAGCCCCGGCCCCCGGACACGCCGGGACGCGGTCATGACGCGGACGGTGCCGGTTGCCGCGGGGGAAGGCCGAGGTAGTCGCCGATGCGGTCGACGACTTTCTCCATCTGGTACGACACGGCCTCGACGTCCGCCTTCTGGCTCATGGCCACGGCCAGGTAGGTGCCCGCGCGGGCGGCGATGATGATGATGTACGCCTGCTCGTACTGGATCAGGGTCCGCTGCCACGGGCCGGCGGAGAAGGGCTCGTCTGCGCCGCTCCTCGGCTTGCTGGCGAACTCTGTCGACTCCTGGCTGACGGCCTGCAGTCCGGTGACGGCCGCGGCCACCCGCTCGGACATGGCCCGGGGGATGTCCTGGCTGCGGTCGATGTCCTTGGAGCACACGACCGGCAGTCCGTCGGCCGACAGCACCATGGCGCGCAGGACGCCCGGCTGGGCGAGGAGTTCCTCATCGAGCATCCAGCCCAGCCCGCTCAGCATGTCGAGCTTCTTGTTAACGGTCGTCATGGGTGTGGTTCCCTTCTTCGGGGAGATGAGAGCCCGGGTCTGAGCGGTGGCCGCCCTGGGCGCCGGCGCGCTCGACGCCGCGCAGGAAGGCACCCACGGCACGGCCGCCGTCACTCGGGGTCTGGGGCTCGTGAGCTGGGGAGGCGGCATGCCGCGGCCTGGCGCCCTGCCGGGTGCGTTGCGGAAGGCCGCTGTCGGCGCGTGTCGGATACTGCGGCGGGATGTCGGTCGCTGAGGCCGGCTCTGCCGGTGGCACCGGCGCGGGGGTGGTGACAGGCGGGTGCGTTCGTGCTTGCTCGGCGGCTTTCGGTACGTCTGCGAGGGGCACCAGCAGCTCCTGCGGAATGAACACCCAGGCCCGTACACCGCCGGTCGCGGATACCTGGTCGGCGCCCGCCCGGAAGCCGTAACGATCGGCGTACTGCCCGGCCGTCACGAACCCGAGCTGGGGCGGGTTACGCATCTGGGTGATCCAGATCCGCTGGCCACCGGCGAGCAGCAGGCCGGCGTTCGCGCGGTTCTCGGGCGTCATCCCGATGCCCGCGTCGTCGATGAACACGGTCACCCCGTTGGCTGCCGAGACGTACCAGACCTGGACCTTGGTGCCCGGCTCGGAGTGGCGGGCCGCGTTGTCGAGCAGTTCGGCCAGGCTCAGCACGATGGGCTCCACCGCCCGGCTGGTCACGGCGAAGGGGGCCTCGCCGGTGATCTCGATACGGTCGTAGTCGCGGATTCGCGAGACGCCACCGCGCACCACATCTATCAGGGGTGCGGGGGCGCGCTGGCGCCCGGGCCAGGAGCCGATGAGCACGCTGAAGGCCTGAAGGCGCCGCGCCAGCTGGTTGCCACCGTGGGAGATCTCGATCGCGTCCGCGAGCACTCTCGGGTCGTGGTGACGCTCGACCATGACCTCCACCGCGCCCTGCAGCTCGTTCACGAGCGGCTGGATAGCGCGGATGAAGGTGCCCAGAGTCGTGCGGGTCACGTTCTCCGCACGGTCGGCGGACTGGACCGTCGTCTCGTGCACCGTGCGCAGGACTTCCGCCAGAGCCCGGCCGAACTCGCTCTTGCTGACTTCCGGGTGGAGCGAGGGCGGGGCCGCTGCCTGCTGGCCGCTCAGCACGGTGTGGATCAGGTGGGGCACCTGCTGCTGAGCGAGATGCCGCACCTCGTCGTCACGGGCTTCGACCGCCTCCCGCTCCATCCGCAAGGACGTCTCCAGGCTGGCGACGCGACGCTTTCCGTCGAGCGACGCGGCACGAAAGCGCACGGCCGTGGCCACGGCCGCGAGCACAGCAAGAGCCAACAGCCAAAGGACCGGATCCAATACGCGCGAGGTCATCAAATCCCCGAAGTAGAAAGAAAGGTTGGCGATGGGGAGGCATCGGAACCGATGCCACGCAGTGCCGGATAAATGGCGCACTTACGATTCAGTCGGACGGCCTGAAACCGACGGCTAGAAACTGATCTTTCCGACGATCCGGGCAAGGCTCGTCACGGCCTCCGAGACGCTGGGCGCGATCGAGG
>NZ_JAJONF010000009.1 GCF_021462265.1 Streptomyces shenzhenensis
AGCCTTCAGGCCGGTGTGCGCACCCTCGCCCACCGGCTGTCGCTGCCCGTGGGCGAGAAAGGCACCAAGCACGCTCCGGGCGGTTATCGCAGCGGGCAGGAATGGTTCGCCAAGTCCCGGCGTCTGCGGGTCCTCGAAGACCGGCTTCAGGCGGCACAGGCCGACTGGGAGGCCGGCATCGTGCATGTGGTGCGCGGCGGCAAGCGGCTGCTGAACACCCGCCACCACCTTGAGGCCGCCGGGCTCGGTGAAGCCGAATGGCGCCGCCGTTGGCGGGCCGAACGCCGCTTCCTCCAGGCGGACGGGGAGTCCGGCAAGCGGTACGGCAACGAGACCCTCCGCGTCACCCCCGACGGCGAGGTCTCCCTCAAACTCCCCGCCCCGCTGGCGTATCTGGCGAACGCGCCGCACGGCCGCTACGTCCTGGCCGCGCGGGTGTCGTTCGCACACCGGGGCGAGCAGTGGGCCGACCGCGTCAGCACGATGCGGGCCGTCGCCTACCGCATCCACGAGGACATTGGACGCTTGCGCTGGTACCTGACCGCGTCCTGGACCCTGCCCCCCGTCCAGACCATCCCCCTGGATGCGGTCCGCGCGAGGGGTGTGGTCGGCGTGGACACCAACGCCGACCACCTGGCCGCCTGGCGTCTGGACGAACACGGCAACCCCGTCGGGGAACCGCTGCGCTTCGGCTACGACCTCACCGGCACCGCTTCGCATCGCGACGCCCAGGTCAGACACGCCCTGATCCGCCTGCTGCACTTCGCCCGGCGGCACGACCTGACGATCGCCGTCGAGGACCTCGACTTCACGTCGGAGACCACCCGGGAGAAGCACGGCCGCCAGAAGCGGTTCCGGAACCTGATCTCCGGCATGCCCGTGGCCCGGCTCCGGGCCAGGCTCGTGTCCATGGCGACGGAACTCGGTATCCCCGTCATCGCGGTCGACCCCGCCTACACCAGCCGCTGGGGCGCCCAGCACTGGCAAAAACCCCTCACCACCAAGAACAGAAAAAGCACCCGCCACGACGCTGCCGCCGTGGCGATCGGAAGACGCGCCCTGGGACACCCGATCCGGCGACGGACGGCACCGCCCCGCACCCACCAGAGCGATGGATGCGGGCATCGGACCGTCCAGGCCCGACCAGGCAACCCAGGACGTGAGGGACACCGCCCCCGCATCCCCGGACCACGGACACGATCCATGCCGCCCGGACGCGCGGCGAACGCGGTCGACCAGAACGCCCAGCACCGTCCGGGGCGTTCGGCTGAGCACGAGACCTGGCAACAGGACTCACTCCCACTCAGTCTCTAGGAACGGTTTCCGACCGACTTCCATCGTGGACGGCGCCACCCGGTATGGCCCGTCGAGTCCTTTTCGGAAGACCTGAGAAAGGGGGTCCGGGGGAACGTACGTGTGGGTGCTCCGCATAATCTGTGGAGTTCGTGAGGAGAGGGACAAACGCCGTGACGGATACGACAGGGGGCCACCAGTGCCCGGAGTGCGGGGCACCGAAGGAGCCGGACGGCTCCCCCTCCTGCGACTGCAACCAGCGGACCTCCGACGCGTTGCGCGACGCGCGTACCGCCGAACAGGCGGCGGCGGAGGACTTCGACCCGCTGCGGATACGCCCGTACATCGACGTGGAGCGCACCGAAGCCGACGCACGCACGGGCACGGGCGACGGGCAGACCGAGCCGGTGCCCGCGGCGAGCGAACAGACGGTGCCGGTGCCGGCGGTGGACGAGCCGACGGTGCCGGTGCCCGCGGTGGACGAGCCGACGGTGCCGGTGCCCGCGGTGGACGAGCCGACGGTGGCGGGGCCGGAGTTCGGGTCCGTCTCCGGCGTGGAGCCGCCGCCGTACGACGACGGGCCCGAGGGGTCTCCGGAGGAATCCCGCCGGCGCTCCCGGTGGCCCCTGCTGCTGTCCGCGGCCGGAGCCGTGGTGGCGGTCCTCGCCGCGGCAGGCTTCGTGAGCGGCCTCTTCTCCCAGTTGACGCCGGCCCGGGACGGGGCGGCGCCGCAGGACGTAAGGGAGAGCGTCCCGGACGTCACACCGAGCACGGCATCACCTTCGGCCGCGGCGCCGGTGACCTCGTCCAGCCCTTCGGCGTCCGCGTCGGCGTCGGCGAGTGCGAGCCCCTCCGCCACGGCGTCGAGCGCGACGCCCTCGCCGACCCCCTCCCGCTCGGCCGCGCCCACCCGGTCGACCCCGGCGACCGGCACGTCGGCCTCCGCGCAGCCCTCCTCACCCCCGGTCCTGCGCCCCGGCGACAGCGGCGCGCAGGTCACGGAACTCCAGCTCCGGCTGAAGCAGGTGGGCCTGTACTCGGGGAACGCCGACGGCCACTACGACAGCAAGACCGAGAGCGCGGTGCGCACGTACCAGTTCACGCGGGGCATCCTGACCGACGAGCCGGGGGTGTACGGACCGGCTACCCGCGCGGCGCTGGAGTCGGAGACGACGAAGCCGTAGGGGGTGGGCCGACGGGGGGTGCGGGTGGGTGAGGGCGGGGTGGGGCGGTTGCGGTTGTGGGTGGCTGCGGGTGAGTGGGGGTTGCTCGCGCAGTTCCCCGCGCCCCTTACGGGGCTCATCAGCCGCGGGCAGTCGTGCCGCTGGGGCGGCACGGGTGGGCGCTGGGGGTCCCCCCGGCCGAAGGCTGGGGGAGGCACCCGGCAAGCGCCGGTGAGCGTCCCCGCCTCAGGCCCCGCCGACCCGCACCCGGAGGGAGCCGTCCGCCGCCGTCTCCACGCGGACCGCCGTCAGGTCCCGCACCACCACGTCCGGACCGTGCGCCGACGCCCGCGCGCCGACCCCCACGACCCGCATCCCCGCCGCCCGCCCCGCCGCGATCCCCGCGCCCGAGTCCTCGAACACCACACAGTCCGCCGGAGCGATCCCGAGCTCCGCCGCCCCCTTCAGAAAGCCCTCGGGGTCCGGTTTGCTGGCGCCCACCGACTCCGCGGTCACCCGTACCGCCGGCAGCGGCAGCCCGGCGGCAGCCATCCGTGCCGTGGTCAGCGCCACGTCCGCCGAGGTCACCAGCGCGTGCGGCAGCCCCTGGAGGGAGGCGAGGAAGGCCGCGGCGCCGGGGATCTCCACCACGCCCTCCGTGTCGGCCGTCTCCTCCGCCAGCATCCGCGCGTTGTCCGCGAGGTTCTGCTTCATCGGCCGGTCCGGCAGCAGCACCGCCATGGACGCGTGCCCCTGGCGCCCGTGGACGACCTTCATGACCTCGTCGCCGTCCAGCCCGTGCCGCTCGGACCAGCGCCGCCAGATGCGTTCGACGACGGCGTCGGAGTTGACGAGGGTGCCGTCCATGTCGAGCAGGAGGGCGCGGGCGGTGAGGACGGTGGCCGTCATCGGGCAGCTCCTAGTGCACAGGCCGAAAGCAGGCCGGGAAGAACAAGGCGGCCCCGCCCGCCGGTCAGGGAGAACGGGCGGGAGCCACTTTGTTTCTCTACGGTACAAAACGGGGGGTGATCCCGCCACCGCCTTCGCCGACCGTTCACCGACTCTTCAGGTCGCGACCCCCCGGTACGCGGCCGGCTCAGCCCGCGATCGCCTCCCACAGGCTCCACACGCCCAGCGCCAGCATCAGCGCCGCCGCGATCCGCGTGATCAGCCGCAGCGGCACCTTCCTCATCAGCGCCTTGCCGCCGACGATGCCGAGCCCGGCCACCGCCCACAGGCCGAGCACCGCGCCGAGGCCGACGGACAGCGGGGCGTCGTAGCGCGCCGCGAGGTTCGCCGTCATGATCTGCGTGAGGTCCCCGAACTCGGCAACCAGGATGAGCGTGAATCCGGTACCGGCGACCTTCCAGAAGGACTGGTCGGCCGGCTTGCGGATCTCCTCTTCCTCCTCGCCCTTCTTCAGCAGCAGCACGGCCGCGCCGCCGAGGAAGAGCACGCCGGTCAGCGCGTGCACGATCTGCTGCGGGAGCAGGGTCAGGACACTGCCCGCCGCCACGGCGAGCACGACATGCAGCAGGAAGGCCGCGGCGACCCCGGCGAAGACGTACGACGCCCGGTAGCGCGTACCCAGGACGAGACCGGCGAGCGCGGTCTTGTCGGGCAGTTCGGCGAGGAAGATGACGCCGAAGACGAGCGCCGTCACGGTGATGCTGATCAAGGGTCCTCAATCGGTCGGGCCGCCCCGCCGAGAGCACCGCACTACGCAGACGAACACCTCGGCACGGCAGCGCACACGGTCACCCGTGCCGAACGGCACAGGCGTGCACTGCTTGCCGAAGGTCTCGCTGGCGGCGCCGTGACCGAAATGGCCGAGGTCCGCCTCCGGGCGCCGGCTCAGACGGGCTGAGCAGTATGTCGACGGTCCGGCGAAGAGCTACTCCCCTTCAACGCCGTCAAGACTACGCGATCCAGCCATGGCCCCCAAGACCGGGACCGCAGTCTGTGAGTCACGCCGCACCCCTTGTCGTGTCATGAACGCGTCATTAGTTTCTTACCGAACGCTCACCCACCGGCAACACGGCGGCGCGAGCATTCCCTCGCCCGCGCTCAACACCCCACCCCCACCAGGGAGTTCGCATGCCGAAGTTCTACGCGCGTCGACGGCTCAGCATACTCGCGGCGTTCACCGGACTCATAGCCTCCGCCGCACTGTTCAACTCCCCGAGCGCCTCCGCCGCGCTGCCCACCCCGGTCAGCGCGTCCACCGCCCGCACCTACCTCGCCTCGCTCACCGTGGCCACCGAGGACCGCACCGGCTACGCGCGCGACCTCTTCCCGACCTGGGACACCATCAGCGGCACCTGCAACACCCGCGAGTGGATCCTCAAGCGCGACGGTACGAACGTCGTCACCAACTCCGCCTGCACCGCCACCAGCGGCAGCTGGTACTCCCCCTACGACGGCGCCACCTGGACCGCCGCCTCCGACGTCGACATCGACCACCTGGTCCCGCTCGCCGAGGCCTGGGACTCCGGCGCCGGCGGGTGGACCACCGCGCGGCGCGAGGCCTTCGCCAACGACGTCACCCGCCCGCAACTGCTCGCCGTCACGGACAACGTGAACCAGTCCAAGGGCGACAAGGACCCCGCCGAGTGGATGCCCTCGCTGACGTCCTACCGCTGCACCTACGTCCGCGCCTGGGTCCAGGTGAAGTACTACTACGGCCTCTCCGTGGACTCCGCCGAGAAGAGCGCCCTCACCGGCTACCTCTCCGCCTGCTGAACCAGCCGGCCGGCTCTCCTTCCCTGCCTCTTCCCCCGCCGCTTTCCCTGCCTCTTTCCCTGCCTCTTTCCGCGTCGGAACCTCCCCGCCGGCCTCCGTCGTTCCGTACCGTACGGGGCGACGGGGGGCGAACGACCGAGGAAGAGGGCGGGGCGATCGTGGCCGGACTGCGCCTGGGACCGCTGCTGAGATACACCGACGGCTCGTCGGCGACCGTCTGGGTCGAGGCGAGCCGTCCGTGTACCGCCGAGGTGCGCTGCGCCGACGGCGCCGCCGGCACCGCGCGCACCTTCCAGGTGGCCGGCCACCACTACGCCCTGGTCCCGGTGACCGGGCTGACCCCGGGGACGTCACCGTCGTACGACGTCTTCCTCGACGGCACGCGCGTGTGGCCGCTGCCCGGGTCCCCTTTCCCGCCCTCGGTGATCCGCGTCCCGGCCGCGGGCGCAAGCCTCGACGTCGTCTTCGGCTCCTGCCGCTGGGCCGCTCCCCCGGCCGACGGCCATGACCCGGTCGGCCCGGACGCCCTGGACAGCCTGGCCGCCCGCCTCGCCGCCGGTGGCGGTGCGCGGCCGGACGTGCTGCTCCTGCTGGGCGACCAGGTGTACGCCGACGAGACCTCGGCGGCCACCCGGCACTGGCTGGCCGCCCGCCGCGGCCTCGCGGACCCGCCCGGCGCCGAGGTCGCGGACTACGAGGAGTACACCCGCCTCTACCACGAGTCCTGGCTGGACCCGGAGGTGCGCTGGCTGCTCTCCACCGTGCCGAGTTGCATGATCTTCGACGACCACGACGTGATCGACGACTGGAACACCTCCGCGGCCTGGCTCGCCGACCTGCGCGCCACGCCGTGGTGGCAGGAGCGGCTGCTGAGCGGGCTGATGTCGTACTGGGTCCATCAGCACCTGGGGAACCTGTCCCCCGCCGAGCTGGCGGCCGATCCGCTGTACGCGGCCGTACGCTCCGCCCCCGACGGCACCGACGAACTGCGCGCCTTCGCCGCGAAGGCCGACGCCGACCCGGCCTCGGTGCGCTGGAGCTACCGGCGTGACTTCGGGCGGGTCCGGCTGCTGATGGTGGACACCCGGGCGGCCCGGGTGCTCGACGAGCGGAGCCGCGCCATGCTCGACCCCGGCGAGGCCGGGTGGCTGCGCGAACAGGCGCTGGACGGCCGGGAGTCCTACGACCATCTCCTGGTCGGCACCTCACTGCCCTGGCTGCTGCCGCACCTGATACACGACGTCGAGAGCTGGGACGCGGCGCTGTGCCGGGGCGAACGCGGCGCCCGCTGGGCACGGTTCGGGGAACGGCTGCGCCGCGCGGCCGACCTGGAGCACTGGGCGGCCTTCCCGGCCTCCTTCGCGGAGCTGGCCGGCCTGTTCGCCCGGACCGGCTCCGGACCCGAGGCGCCCGCCTCCATCTGCGTGCTCTCCGGAGACGTCCATCACGCGTACGTCGCCGAACCCGCGTGGCCCGCCGGTACCGCGCCCGACTCCCGCGTGCTGCAACTCACCTGCTCCCCCGTCCACAACTCCGTGCCGCCGACGATCCGGGCCGGCTTCCGGTTCGGCTGGAGCGCCCTGGCCCGGCTCCTCGGGCGGCGCCTCACCCGGCACGGGCGCTGTGCGCGACCGCCGGTGACCTGGCGGAAGAAGGGCGGCCCGTGGTTCGGCAACCAGCTCATGACGCTGACGCTGCACGGCCGTTCGGCCCGGCTGCGGCTGGAGCGGGCCCGACGGGACGGGACCCTGGAGACCCTGGAGGAGTCCGTCCTCACCACGTCATGAGGGACAGCCGGACGGCAACCGGGTTGCGACGGCGGGCGCGTCGGCCTCCGTTGCCCGCGAGGCACCCTGAGGCGGAACGTGCGCTTCCCGATCCCGTACGGACGGTCTTCCTGCCCGGGGCCGCAACCCGCGGGCCGCAACCCGCCCGGGAGCCGGAGCCACGCCGCACATGGCCTCTCCCTTTGCCGAACATACGCAGCCCCCGTGACACTCCTGTCACACCCCCCGCGTACGCTGCATGGCTGTCGCCGGGGGGCGCACCAGGACAATCGCGGGGGAAGAGTCGTGTGGGAAAGCATGGGGTCGTTGGAGGACGGGCCATGGATATACGCCATGGTGGCCCTCTCCGTGCTCCTGGATGTGTTCCTGCCGGTCCTGCCGAGCGGCTTACTGGTCATCACCGCGGCCACGGCAGCGGCGGCGGGCACCGGCGCCTCGGCCGGACGGGTCCCGCCGCACGAACTGGCGGACATCCTGGCGCTGACCCTCTGCGCGGCGGCCGCGTCGGTCCTCGGTGACCTGGTCGCCTACCGGCTGGCCTGGCGCGGCGGGGCCCGCCTGGACCGTGCGATCGCCCGCTCCCGGCGGCTGAGCGACGCGCAGGAACGTCTGGGCGAGGCCCTCTCCCGGGGCGGCGGCGCACTGGTGGTGCTGGCCCGCTTCGCCCCGGCCGGCCGCTCGATCGTCTCCCTCGGCGCCGGCGCGACCCACCGCAGCGTCCGCGACTTCCTCCCCTGGTCCGCCCTGGCCGGCCTGGCCTGGGCGGTCTACAGCGTCGCCCTCGGCTGGCTGGGCGCCCAGTGGCTGGGCGCGACCTGGATGGCCACGGCCGTGTCGGTGGCAGCCCTGTTCGGCGCGGGAGCGGGCGCGGGATACCTGATGCGAAGACGCAGCCCGGCCTGACCTGTCCGCCGATCCCACCGCGGGCGCCGCACCGGGACACCCTCTGGAGGAGTCGCGCCGCACCGGGGACGCCCCCGCCGGGGCAGGCACCCGGCGAGCGCCGGCAGGCGGCCCGAGCCCCGCCTCAGCCCCCGCCCACGGCCCCCTGCCCCCGCACCTCCAGTCCCCCCAGCAGCGCGGCGGTCGCCTCCGCGACCGCGTCCACCGCCCGCTCGAACACCTCCCGATTGTGCGCGGCCGGCGCCCGGAACCCGGACACCTTCCGCACGTACTGCAACGCGGCAGCACGGATCTCGTCCTCCGTGGCCTCCTCGGCCAGCTGAGGCGGACGCAGGGTCTTGATACTCCGGCACATCTCCCCAGTCTCCCGCAACGCCCCTCCCTCCTGCGAGGATCTTCCCGAGGCGGCCACCGATCCCGGGGCCGACCGACGAGAGGACACCACCATGCCGACCCCCAACGCCCCCACCCCCCACCTCACCGTCGCCGTCCTCGGCCCCGGCGGTGTCGGCGGCCTGCTCGCCGCTCTGCTCCGCCGCGCCGGCCACCGCGTCGTCTGCCTGGCGGGCGAGGAGACGGCGCGCACGCTCCGCACCACCGGAATCCACGTCCACAGCCCCCAGTTCGGCGACTTCACGGCTCCCGTGGACGCCGACACGGCCCTCCGTGAGCCCGTCGACGCCTGCCTGATCACCGTCAAGGCCACCGCCCTGGACGCGGCCCTCACCCGGATCCCGCCCGCGGCCCTCGGCGACGCCCTTGTCATACCGTTCCTGAACGGCGTCGAACACCCCGCCCTGCTGCGCGCCCGCTACACCCCCGACCACGTGGCCCCGGCCGTGATCCGCGTCGAGTCGACCCGCACCGCCCCCGGCCGCGTCGCACACACCAGCCCCTTCGCCGAGATCGACCTGACCGGCGCCGAGGTCCCCCGCCCCCGCCTGGAGGCCCTGGCCGAGGCCCTGACCGCCGCGGGCCCGGCCACCCGCGTCCTGGAGGACGAGACCACCGCCCTGTGGGCGAAGATGGCGTTCCTCGCACCGCTCGCCCTCCTCACCACCCGCTACCGTCTCCCCCTGGGCGAGGCCCGCACCCGGCACCGCGAGGAACTGGCGTCCCTCGTGGCGGAGACGGCGGCCGTCAGCCGCGCCTGCGGCGCCCCCGTCGACCCGGCCCAGGCGCTGGCCCGGTACGACGCCTTCCCGCCCGCCACCAAGTCCTCGATGCAGCGCGACGCGGAGGCCGGCCGCCCCCTCGAACTCGACGCGATCGGAGGCGCGTTGCTGCGCGCGGCGGACCGGCACGGCGTACCCGTGCCGGTGACGGCCCGTATCGTCAGCGAACTGCGCGAGGCCGGGCGCTAGCGGCCGCTCAGCCCCGGGGCGTGTCCGGCGGTACCGCCGGGGGTGCGGGCGGCGGCGATGAACGCGGCCATCTTCTCGCGGCTCTTCACCCCCGGCGCGGTCTCCACGCTGCTGGACACGTCCACGCCGTAGGGCCCGAACTCCTCGACGACACCGGCCACGTTGTGCTCGTCGAGGCCGCCGGCGATCACCACGTTCCCCGGCACGTCGCCGACCCAGCCGGGGATGTCCGCGAACACGCCGCTGCCCCCGCGCTGGCGTCGTAGAAGAATTGACTTGCTCCTCGGGTTGAAGCCCGAGGATTCTGGCCTTCTCGATCGTTGCCGTGCCGCTACGCGGCGCGGGGTTCGGTCGGGAGTCCGTGGCTTCCTGTTTCTTCGCGCTGTGCCGGGATTGCTCCTGGTCTTACCGGCGCTCCGCAGGCCGAGACCGCCAGTCCGGCGGCCGTTTTGATGTTGATCGCGGCATTGGTGTCCCGGTCGTGGACGGTGCCGCAGGCGGTACAGGTCCATTCCCGGATGTTCAGGGGTTTGGGTCCGTCCTTGACTCCGCAGGTGGAGCAGGTCTGGGAGGTCGGCTCGAACCGGCCGATCTTGACCAGGGTGCGGCCGTACCGCTGCGCCTTGTACTCCAGCATGCTGGTGAATGTCAGTGGTCGTTCATACAGTCTAGATATGACTCGGGATGTGGCAACGGCCAGGCAGCACAACGCAGTTGGTGAGAATGCGGCGATCTACTGCCGGATCTCGCAAGCCGGGGACGATGACCAGACCGGCGTGGACCGTCAGGAACGGATCTGCCGGGAGGTGGCGGAGCGGCTGGGGGCGCGGGTGGCGGATGTGTTCGTGGACAACAACCGCTCCGCGTGGCGGCGCAACCGCAAGCGGCCGGGCTGGGACGCGTTACTGGTGCGGATGGGTGAAGGTGCGTACCGGCACGTGATCGTCTACCACCCCGACCGGCTGATGCGGCAGCCCAAGGATCTCGAAGAGCTGCTGACCATCGCGGACGATCAGCACGTGGTGCTGCACGGGCAGGCCAACCGCAAGGACCTGTCGGACCCGGACGACCGGTTCATCCTGCGTATCGAGGTGGCGCACGCCTGCCGTTCCTCCGATGACACCTCCCGCCGTACCCGCGCGGCGCTGGAGGACCGGGCCCGCGCCGGAAAGCCGCACGGCGGACGCCGCTATGGCTACGCCACGGACGGCTGCACCGTGATCGAAGAAGAAGCCGAGGTCGTCCGGGAGGTCTTCCGCCGCTTCCTGGACGGAGAGACGGCCAGCGCCATAGCCAAGGACCTGCACGCACGACAGCTCACGACGGCCGAGGGAGCGCAGTGGCAGCCCAACAAGGTCCGCAATCTGCTGACCATGCCGTACGTGGCAGGAATCCAGGTGCACCGGGGCCAGCGGATCGGCATGGGCGAGTGGCCTGCGCTCATCGACGTGGGCCAGTGGGAGGAGGTTCAGCAGCTCCGTGCCTACCGGGCTGCGCACAGCGGCAAGAGCACTGCCGAGCACCGCTACTACCTGCTGCGCGGGGTGGTGATGTGCACCTGTGGCATGCGGATGTCGGGCAGCAGCAATCGGATCAAGCCGATCTACCGGTGCACCCGGGCCGCCGCCTACGGCCAGGAGCGCTGCACGCGCGCCATCACCGCCGAGCCTCTCGAAGCCTTCACCCGGGACGTGGCGCTTGAGGTGCTGGAGAAGCTCGACATCTCCGGCCGCCAGCCCGCCACCACCACCCGGCCGTCACAGGACGTGGCCGCCGACGAGGACGACGCCGCGCAACTCGCGGAGCTGAACCAGATGTGGTTGTCCAAGGAGATCCCGACCCCGGAATACCGGTCCATGCGCCGCGTCATCGAGGACAGGATCAAGGAGCGGCAGCGCCGCACCGTGCAGCGGCCCGTAGCGGTGCTCGAAGGCATCGTGGGACCGGACGCGCGAAAGAACTGGCGACGGTTGGAGGAGGAGAAGGACTACGCCCGCATGAACGCCGTCTTCCGTTTCCTGTTCGCCGCAGTGATCATCCACCCCACCAGCAAGCGGGGCCAGGGGCTGGACTTCGACCGCATAGAGATCGAGCCCAACCCGCTCGACTAAAGGCTGTCCCGTATCGATCTTTGGCTCTGGCTCGAAGTCGCCTTTGTCTGGCGGCCGAACCGTGGACGGCCTGTGGTTAGGACCGGGATCATGACCTGCATGCCAACCTGGACTATCAAGCCCGAGCCCATCACTGGCGCGGCAGTGGACGATGTGATGCGGCAGTACTTCACGGAGATGGGCCTGCGGGTGCTGGGACGCTCAGCTACAGAGACCGAACTCCGAACAGTGCTTGTCAAAGACCCGCACCATGACCTCAGCCCGCCCGGCGGCGAGTTCCTCGTCGCACGCAGCGACAGGGGCGAGTTTCTGGGTTGTGCGGGAGTGCGGCTGCTTGGCGGCAGTCCGAAGACGGCGGAACTCAAGCGGATGTACGTGTCCCCCTCCGGGAGGGGGAAGGGACTGGGTCGGGGGCTGTTGGTCGCCGTCGAGGAGGCTGCCAGGAGTTTGGGCGCTACTCGGGTGGTGTGCGAAACCAACACACAGCTCGCCGAGGCGCGGGCCCTGTATACGCGGTACGGATATGCCGAGACCATGCCGTATGAAGGCCATGGGAGTGCAGATTGCTGGTACGCCAAGGCTCTTGCTTAGCGAGACTGACGAGTCGGGCTGCAGTTGAGAAGGAACTTGGCGTCGGTGGTGTGATCACGGCGTCGGAGCTGTCTTGGATAGCCCCGTTCACGGGGCTAAGGACTCGAATCAGAATGAGGTCTTGAGCCGTCAGTCATCGTTATGAGGGCCGAGGAGCCGTGCGAGCCGTGCCGCGCTCTTCGGCCCTATCCGTGCCGGGAATTTCGCCGCCTGTCGTCTGACGGCACGTGTGCGTTGATCATCTTGGGAACGCTGTGCGCGCAACCTGTGTAGGCCTCCGTGTCAGTGGTGTCGGTGGGTCGCGGCAGTCCATGGCGTTGCTCCTTTCACTTCGGTCATCACTCGTCCTTACATGATGACAGCGGGGTCTGACAGAAGAGGCCTCAATAACACCGCCTGGAATACGGGCAGTTACCCGCCCCCGGCGTGAGCAACGGGCATCGGTCGAAACAGCCTTCACTTCCTCAAGGGCGCGCCTGCGGCGCGCCGGGCCACCCGGCCGCCCCGGCCGGGCGTGCGGCGTGGGCGCCGGTCCCGTCCGGTCGCCGGGCGCCCCGCACGCAGTCCGCCCGAGGAGTAGGGCGATGACGGGCAGTTTGAGGCCGGGGTGTGGTGGGCCGGGGGTCGACGGCCTCCGAGACTTTACGCAGCTCCCATGGGGCGAGCCTCGAAGAACAGGGGGCCTATCGGGCACACCAGCAGGCAGGCCCCATACCTGCCCGATTCGCCGGGCCAGCGTAAGGCCCCCTGTTCACTCGTCCCATGGCAGCTACTGCCCAAAGTCTCTGCGGCCGGCGACGTGCCCACCCTCACCGCTCACCGGGGAAAAGACGTGTCAGTCGGTGTCCCGCTTACCGACGAGGAGTTCGTCCCCGGTGGGGAAGCGGGCGGTGCCGCCCTCTTCCCAGGTGACCACGACGGCCAGCCCGCCCATCGGTCCCCGGTCGGCCTTCACTGTCTTCACCCTGCGCCACTGACCCTCGTAGCCGATCACGTCACCGGGAACGACGAGGGCAGCGCGTTTCGTGGGGACACCTAATCGGTCTCGGCGCGCCGGATGTGGTCCAAAGGGGTGTCCCACTCGATGCCACCCCCTCGCGGGCGGATGTACGCGGTCCGGCTGACGATCCGGCCGGAGTCCTTCAGCCGTTCCTCGATCACGTCCTGGAGCTCACCCGTGCGTCCCGAGGCTCTGTCCTCGACGAGCGTGCCCTGCGGGTACGGCAGGGTGCCGTGATCGAACATTGTGGCTGGCTTCTCAATCTGTGTCATGAGTCCTCGTCCCACCTGGGCATACGTGTGTCACCCAAGAGAACTCCCGGTGTGCAGAACCAACTTGCACAGCTCTTGCACAACGGCCTGGAGCGGGAGGGACAGAGTGAGACGATGGGACGCAACGGACGTCGAGCGGGGAAGACGTACAGGATGAGCGCGATCAGGATTCCCGGACCCGGTACGAACGTGGCCGTCTGCCGCAAGGCACGCGACCTCAGCCAGGTCGCCCTTGCCCGGCGGGCAGGCTTGTCGGTTTCACTGCTCAGCAAGATCGAGATCGGAGACCGAGCCCTCACCCAGGGCATCGCCGCCTCCCTCGCACAGGCCATGGGACTCACCCTCGACGAGCTGCTGGGCACGGAACCCGTCGCCAAGACGGACGAAGCGAGCTTGGCCGCCCTCAACTACGCCATCAGGCGCTTCGACATCCCGGACGCCCCGCCACCGCACCCCGAAGACCTCCCACGCGAACTGGCCCAGCTGAACGAGCACCGCTACCGCACCGAACTGGGGACAGTCCTCCAGAAGCTGCCCGGGGTGCTGGCCAAGTCGACCAACTACGCACACGCCACCCAGTCGCCCGACGCGTGGACCCGGGTCGCCGACGTGTACTCGGTTGTGTACTGGCTGGCCGCCCGGTTCCGGTGGATGCACCTCGCCGAGCTTGCCGTCATGAAGCAGAGGCTGGCCGCTGAGCGCGCCCACCCGATCGCCGCCACGGTGGCCGCCCGCGACGAGGCCGGGACGTTTCTGAACTCAGGCGACTTCGCAGGCGGGTTGGCCATCGTTGACCGAGCCGTCGTCGAGGCCGAGTCAACTCTTGAGGGGCGTGACCGGGCGTACGGCTTGGGCATCCTGCACCTGCGCGGGCTGACGCTCGCGGGTCGGATCAAGGACAGGCGCACGGCACAGCAGCACATCGACGCCGCATGGCGGGTCGCCGACGAGTTCGCCGAGGACATCGAGGATCACGGCATCCACTTCGGGCCGGAGAACACGGCGGTACACGTCATTTCCACGACGTCCGACATGGAAGACCACCGGGGGGCGCTGGACACCGCCCACGACCTGATCCGCAGTGGCCTGACGCTTCCCGCGACCAGGGTCGGGCCGCTGCACATGAACATCGGCCGGTCGCGGCTCGCCCTCGGCGACCGGGACGGCGCCCTCGAAGCCCTCGAAGAGGCCTGGAACGTCGCTCCCGAGATGGCCCGCGTCCACCCGACGAGCCAGGAGCTCATGCGCGTGCTGACCTCACTGCACCGCCGCAGCAATCCGAGGCTGACCCGCCTGGCCAAACGCGCGGGTGTGCCTTTCTGACCTCAGGAAGCCAAGACTGTATGAACGACCGTTGACGAACGAGGACCATCCGGCGTCGTGCACGGACTTGGCCAGTCTGGTGCGGGCCAGTCCCGCCACCGACAGGTCCTCCACGGCGATCCCTTGGTTCTCGGAGATCAGCCTGGTGGAGAGCTGGTGGTGGAACTCACGGCGTGCGTCGGCGACCTTGACGTGGGCGCGGGCGACCTTCAGGCGGGCCTTTTCGCGGTTCTTGCTTCCCTTCTGCTTGCGGGACAGCTCCCGCTGGGCCTTCTTCAGCTTCTTCTCCGCGCGCCGCAGGAAGCGCGGGGAGTCGATTTTCGTACCGTCGGACAGGACCGCGAAGTGGGTCAGGCCGAGGTCGATACCGATGGTGCGGTCGGTTTCGGGCATCCGGGTCACGTCGGCGGCGGGGCCGGTGTCGATGACGAAGGAGGCGAAGTACCGCCCGGCCGCGTCCTTGATGACGGTGACGGAGGAGGGCGTGGCGGGCAGCGTGCGGGACCACTTCACCTTCACCGTACCGATCTTCGGCAGGTTCAGGCGCCCTTTGTCGGTGATGGACCATCGGGCGTTGGCGGTGAACCGGATCGACTGCCGCTTGTCCTTGCGGGACTTGAAATGGGGAGCACCGGTCTTGGGCCCCTTGCGATCGCCCTTGAGGGAGGCGAAGAAGTTGCGGTACGCAGTCTCGACGTCCCGCAGGGACTGCTGGAGCACCACCGCGGAGACCTCGCCCAGCCAGGACCGCTCCACCGTCTGCTTCGCCTCGGTAATCAGCCTCTTGGACAGCTCTGCGGCCTTGGGGAACGGCTGCTTGGCCGCTTTGGCCTCCTCACGGGCGCGGACCGCGTCGTTGAACACGACACGGGCGCACCCGAACGCCCTCGCCAACGCTCTCTGCTGGCCGGTGTCCGGGTACAACCTGAAGGAGTACCGGAGCTGCATGACCATCACGATACATACTTGGGTTATGGGTGACATGCAGAAGATCAGAACTGGTAGGCACTGCATTTTCGTGATGCACGTCCACTTGGTCTTCGTGACCAAGTTCCGGCACAAGGTGTTCACCGATGCCCACTTGAGGCGTATGGAAGAGATCATGCGGTCGGTGTGTACGGACTTCGAATGCGAGCTGGTGGAGTTCAACGGCGAGAACAGCCATGTCCACCTGCTGGTGAACTTCCCGCCCAAGGTCGCCGTGACCAAACTGGTCAACTCCCTCAAGGGCGTCTCCTCCCGCCGATTGCGCCAGGAGTTCCCCGACCTGGTACGCCACTACTGGAGGGCCAACAAGCTGTGGTCCGGCTCCTACTTCGCCGGAACCGTCGGTGGCGCCCCACTCAGCGTGGTCAGGCAGTACATCGAACAGCAGAACCGGCCGGTGTAAGCACCGCCCGGCTCCGCCGGGACCAGCCCGCGCGACGCTCCGCACCGCAGGCGAGGAACTGCGGTGTCCGGCTTCTCGGGCGGGGTGGCGGAGGCGAGCGCGAGGTTCGGGACATCGGCCGTCTCGTAGATCTGGATGACGTCGAAGTGCTCGGCGACGGCCGCCGTCTCGGCGTACGCCAGGGCCACGGCGAAGACGGGGATCCGTCCCCGGGCGTGGCCGGCGAGCGCCACCGCCCGTCCGGGCGGGCAGTACCGCTTGCTCTTCGGGGTGACGACGATCCCGGCGGCGTCGTATCCCAGCTCGACGGCCCAGTCGATCTGCTGCTCCTGGGTGAGCCCGCACACCTTCACGAACGTCGACCGCTGCCCGCTCATCCGCCCCTGCTCCGTTCTCCCGCCCGGCGGGAACGTGATCGTGCCGTCCAGGCTCTCATTGCGGGCCGGGCCCTCCCCGGGCCTGGCCGCCTCCCGGGGCACCCGCACGGTCACGGTGTGGAGCGAGCCGTCGCGCGACCACCGCCCCGGCGTCTTCCATCTGTCGGTCGCGGAGAACGGCGAGGAGTTGTACGGCTGCACCGCCCACGGCACCACGGCCGAGCACCGGGGCGTCGTCCCGGAGCCTCTCCGCCTCCCGGCGGGCGGCCCCGACGCGCACCGGCGGCACGAGCACCGCGCCCTTGAGGCCCTCGCGGCCGAAACGGCGTCCGCCTACCGCGCCTCGCACTCACCCAGGGCCGCCTGCACACCTTCCGCACCCGCCCCTGGAACCGCGCCCCCGGCCCGGGCGAGCCATACCTGACCATCCGTTTCGTACCGCACCGGTCCTAGCGGAGGCTCCTGCCGCCCGCGCTACACGTGGCGGGTACGGACCCGCTTCGGACGCGTCCACGGTATGAGTGCCGGAACGCCGGCGCGGTAAGCCTGGTACGAGGCCCCGAACCGCCCGGCCATGAGCGCGTCCTCGGTCCGTACCCGGCTCAGCAGCCAGGGCACGGTGACCGCCAGGACAGCTGTCCAGACACCGAAACCGCAGGCCAGCATGGCGCCGACGACCAGCCCGAGGAGGCCGGTGTATATGGGATGGCGAACCAGCCGGTAGGGCCCGTCGGTGCGTAGTTCATGGTGCTCCTGGAGCGTCGGCACGCTGGCCCACATCGTGCCCAGGACCCAGCGGGCCCACAGCAGCCAAGCGGTGGCGGTGACGGCTGTCAGGGCGCCCAGCAGCGCGAGTTCGGGCTGCCAGTACTGCAGACGGTGCCAGAACCCGTCGGTGTGCCCGACCAACCAGGAGAACAGCCAGGCACCGGCGACCAGCAGAACCCGGCGGGGCAGGGTGCGCCGGAGCCCACGCACCCAACCGCGCAGGCCGGCCTGGCTCTTCATGCCGAAGTAGACGGCACCCGCGATCCAGGCGGCCACGAAGACCAGGACGCAGGCCCCGGTGAGAGCGACAAGTCCCGAGTGCAGTGATCCCATGCCTCAAGGCTCCTCCGGCCATCGGCCGATCACCACCACCCACGGGTCGATGGAGAGAGCCTCCACCCACGGACGGAGATCCGAGGGGGCCGGGGCACCCGCACCCCCGGATCCCTCCGCATCGGTCGAGTCCCGGTCCGGTCTCGGAATGAGGGCGGGTCCGGCGGAGTCCGCGGCTCCGGGAGACGCTGCCGCGGTGGACGGCGGATTGAGACGGTACGCGCGGTGGGCCGGGGACGTGGTCGCGGCTGTGGCCCTGGTGGTGTCCGAGGCGGTCGCGCTGTTCGGGGTCCTGGCCGTACTGATGCTCGGCACGTCCGGGGCGTCATGGGTCCCGCTGGCGTGCGGGGGCGGCCTCGCCCTGTGTACGGGGATCATCGCGGCGGCGGCGTGGAGCGCGCGGATGTGGGTCACGGCGGCAGTACAAGGGCTGGTCACCGGGGGTTGTCTGGTGGCGGTGACCGGCCTCTGGGGCCGCGCGTGACGTCGCGATCCGACGGGCATCGCACATCGAACACATGAACCCCACGAACAAACTCGCCACCTAAAATCGAACAGGCGTAGCATTGTCGCGTGGCTGCGACCTATGACTTTCCGAGTGACCTCCTCGCCGGTCAGGAGGAGCTGCATCAGGTCCGGGCCGAGCTGTCGGCCCTGCTGAAGCGGCTGCCCTGGTCGGTCGAGCCGCTGGACGGATTCAGTGACCAGGGCGGCTGGCGCAAGGTGGAGCGCCCCGCCTCCCCGGGCTGGACCGAGGACGAACAGGCCGAGGTGGAGAAGCTGCGCCGCCGCGAACACGAACTCGCGGTGTTCGTCAGCGGCCACCGCTTCTGGGCGGAGGTCACGGCCCCGGACCGCATGGACGCCCGGAGCCGGCTCAAGCACGCGCACGAGGAGGACTGAGAACACGGAAGGACCCCGGCCGATCGGCCGGGGTCCTCTGATCACGCGGGCACGGACGGACACGCCCCCCGGCATCCTGCCCGCAGGAGCGAGCGAGCAGCAGCGCGCCGGCGCCCGGATTGCAGTTCGTGTACGCGAAGTTGACGGACCGGCAGGCGGGGGCCCGCGTCGGCCGGCCTCGTCCAGGTCGTGCTGTCGGCGTCGATCCTGCGGCCGGGCAGGGGCCGCCCCGCCTGAGCGGTCCGCGGCCGACCAGCCGTCACAGTGGCCACACCGGCAGAGCGGCTGCAGGGCGATGCCCGGCCCGGGGAGGGCTGCTTCCGGTTCGGCGGCAGCATCGGCAACCAGGCGGGGGATGTGCGGCCGCAACGGCACCTCGAAGACATCGCCCCCTCGGACGGAGCGCACGAATTCAGCCCTGCGTATACAGCTCGGGTATCCCGTACGTGAGTGGTTGCGGCTACCTCCCGAGGCGGCGGATCCGGCTGACGCTGTGGCGGTACGGTGTGCGACAGTCGATCGCCCATCCGCGATCGCGGACCAACAAGGGGGTTCCATGAAACACCGCCGCCCGCGCCACCGCCGCCAAGTGATAGCCAGAGCGGCCGGCACGGCGAGTGCGCTGGCCGTCGCCCTGGGTGCGGGGATGACGCCGGCGATGGCCGCCGGGAACACTGCCGCCAAGCCGGCGGCCAACGGGTTCTCGCCCGACCAGACCGACCAAGCCGAACAGAACACGCCTTGGGCGCCCACGAACGACGAGGCGGTGCTCCAGAAGTCCATCAGCGCCAAGACCCTCAGCGCCAAGACCCTCGCAGCCGGCCGCGCTAACACGTCCGGGCTCCAGCTCACCATGCCGGCGCCGACCGGGAAGTACAGCGTCGGCATGGTCGGCCTGCACCTGATCGACAAGTCCCGTGCGGATCCGTACGTTTCCGGCAGCAAGTCTCGCGAGTTGATGGTGTCGCTCTGGTACCCGGCCACCAACACGTCCGGGCACTACCAGGCGCCTTGGATGCCGTCGATCTCCGGCGCCCACTTCCTCGCCACCCGCGGCCTGTCGCCGCAGCAGGTGACCCTGCCGAAGACCGCGGGACATGTCCTCGCCCCGGTGAACACCAAGCTCGGCAAGCTGCCCGTCCTGCTGTATTCGACCGGGCTGCACTCGGACCGGGCGATGGGCACCGCCCTCGCCCAGGATCTCGCCAGCCGCGGCTACCTCGTCGTCACCGTCGACCACACCCACGACGCCAACGAGGTGCAGTTCCCGGGCAACCGGCTGGAGGTCAACACGATGCCGGCGGGCACCCACTCCTCCGACACGCTGAAGGTGCGCGCGGCCGACATCAAGTTCGTCATCAACCAACTGAGCACGCTCAGCAAGGGCGGCAACCCCGACGCCGGCAAGGCCACGCTCCCCTCCGGGCTGACGAAGTCGGTGGACATGTCACGCATCGGGATGTTCGGCTGGTCACTGGGCGGCGCCGCCGTCGCCACCTCCATGCAGCTCGACAGCCGTATCGCCGCCGGCGCCAACCTGGACGGCCAGTTCTTCGGGTCGGCTCAGAACAAGGACCTGAAGCGCCCCTTCATGCTCTTCAGCTCCGGCAGCCACAACCGCAACAACGACTCGTCGTGGCGCACGATGTGGTCGCACCTCAAGGGTTACCGGGTCGACATCAAGCTCAAGGGCTCGGCGCACCTGTCCTTCAGCGACAACGAGTGGATGGTGCCCCAGCAGGCGCGCCTGCTCGGCATCTCCCAGTGGCAGCTCCAGCAGCAGTACGGCACGATCGACCCGACCCGGGCGGTCACGGTCCAGAGCGTCTATCTCGCGGCCTTCTTCGACCAGGAGCTGAGCAAGAAGCACAGCACCCTGCTCGACGGCTCCTCTACCAAGTACCCGGAGATCTCCTTCGTCCGCTGAGCGGACGACCGACCGGAGACGCGAGGGGCGGATCCTGTTCGCGGGTCCGCCCTTCGGCGTGTCGGGGCGGCCGCCCGCCGCGGGCTGGCCTTCTCCCCCGTAGCCAGTTAACACATACGACACTGGCATGATTATGTGACGATTATGTGATGGCATCAGGCTAGAGTGTTTGCGACGTCAAACTTTCGAACGCTTGGCGCCAGTTGAGGAAGGATCCCCTGCCCTGCCCTCCGCCCCCCGGGCGCCGCGCCGACACCGCGTCCGCCGCCGCGCCGATATGCCGATGCTTGGCGGGGTGCGCCCGCCGATAGCCGCTCTCGTCGTACTGCTGCTGGTGGTCGCCGTCGTGACCGTGGCCGGCCTCGATGGCATCCACGCGACGCGGGTGCCGCAGGCCGTGTTGAACGGGGAGCAGCAGATCGCCGCGGACACCGCGCTGTCGATGCGCACCTCGATCGACGTCGAGGCGAGCTCGGTGCACCGTACGGCGAACACGTACCCCGCGACGAGCGCGTCGACCCCCGCGACCACGCTCAAGGCGCTGACCTCCGCCAGAAAGGCGGTCGTCGGCAGTGCGCTGCTCGACGCGCGCACCGGCAAACTGCTGGCGGCCGGCGGCAAGCCGGTGCCGCTGGCCAGGGTGGACATCGCCAGGACGGCGTCCGGGCACGGTGTGATCCCGCCCCGCCTGGTGACTGCGGGCGGCACGCGGGAACTGCTGTACTTCGCCAAGGTCACGGTGCCCGCGCAGCAGGACGACGCCAACCAGGACCAGCTCGTGAACCGGCCCGACCGGCAGTGGCTGCTGGCGGTCTCCGAAGTCCTCCCCACCCTCACGACGTACGGCGACGGACGCACCGCCAAGGTGCTGGACGCGAGTGGCACGGCGCTCACCACCACATCCCGCGGCACGGCGTCGCCGGCCGCCGCCGACAGCGGCCTGCCCGCGACGGCGGCCCGCGCGGCGAAGGAGTCGGGGAGTGCCGCCGACGCCTCCGGAAGCCTGCTGGGTGCCGCCTCGGGCAGCGGGCGCACGGTGGCCGGCTGGGCTCAGGTCGCCTCAGCGACCGGTCCGGGCTCCACCGACGGCCTCGGTCTGATGGTGTTCACCTCCCGCACGGTGCCCGTCACGACCGCCGCCACCGACTACCTGCCCTTCGCCCTCAAGGCCGCCGGGGCGCTGGCCGTGGTCGCGCTGCTGCTCGGGCTGGCGCTGCACCTCTCCGTGCAGCGGCCGCTGCTGCGGCTGTATCTGTCCGCCGGCCGGCTGGCCCGGGGCGCGACCGAGGACAGCCCGGCCGCGCTGGAGGAGCTGTACCGACCGGTTCCGGTGCACGGCTTCGGGGAACTGGCCCGGATCGGGCGGGCACTGGAGTCACTGCGTCGGCAACTGCTCGGCGAGAGCGGTCCCGAGGAGGTCCCGACCCAGCGCGGACCGGGCTACCGGGCGCTGGCCGTGGTCGGCGTCGTGGTGGTGGCCTGCTGGGCGGTGCCGATGATCTTCGTGCTGAACCGGGCGGACGCCGCGACCGCGGTTCCCGCTCCGGTCCTCGCCGACCAGCAGACGCGCACCGAGATCGCGACGAACCGGATCCGCCAGTCCCTCGACCAGTCGTACAGCGACCTGACCGCGACGGCCGCACTTCTGCCGGGCACCAGCCGGGCCGCCCAGACCAAGGTTCTGCGGCGCACCCTCGCCGACCACAAGTCGTACCGCTCGCTGTACCTCCTGGACCGCTCGGGCGGCATCACGCTGAGGGTGGGCGAGGCACCGCTGCGCACCCTCGTCCACGTGCCCGAGGGCGGCGGGATCACCACCGTCAACACCTCGGGCCGGATCCCGGCGATCGCCGCCTACGCCCAGGTCCGTGCCGTCAAGGGCAGGACCTCCGCAGCCGGGGTGGTGCTGTTCGGCGAGATCGACGTGAAGGCTCTCAACTCCCTTCTGCCCAGGCCGAAGCTGGGCAGCGTCTGGGTGACGGACCGCAACAACAAGGTGCTGGCGGCGAGTGTGGGCTACCGCGCCTTCCAGTCGCTGCCCGACTTCGGGCTGACCCGTCTCGCCCGCTCCACCCAGGGCGCCCCCGGGACCCCGGGCACCGCGGCCTCCGCGGTGCTCCGCACGTCCTCCGGCCCGTCGGTCGACGCCGCCGCACCGCTGGCGCAGAGCGGTCCGACGGCCCACCTCGGCTGGCACGTGGTGACCGCGGAACCCGCGGCGGCGCTCCAGATCCCCGCGATGCAGGCCCAGCAGCGCACCATGCTCGCCGGGATCCTGGGCCTCACCTTGGGCGCGCTCTGCCTGGGCTGGCTGCACGTCCTGGTGATCCGGCCGCTGCGCTCGGTCGCCGTGCTCGTCGCACGGCTCGCCGGCGGAGACCGTCGTACCGTGCTGCACCCGGTCAACCACGACGAGATCGGCTCGGTCACCCGTAGCCTGGAGCTGATCCGCCAGGCCCTGGCGGAACAGGACCGGGCGGCGAGATCCGGCCATGCCGCCGGGCCCTACCGACCTCTGCGCGAGAACACCCTCCAGCGGTAGAAGGACGGAATCGGCGTGCTCTTCCTCTATGTCATAGTCCTGGTGTGCTGCGCCGCACTGTGGATCGCTGGAATCCTCGAACAGCAGCGGCACTTCGCCTCGCTGGAGCAGATACCCACGCGGGTGCTGGTCAACGGCATCCGCGGAAAGAGTTCGATCACCCGGCTGTGCGCGGGCGCGCTGCGCGGCGGCGGTCTGGTCACGGTAGCCAAGACCACCGGTACCGCGGCCCGGTTCATCCACCCGGATGCCACCGAGGAGCCGATCTACCGCAAGTTCGGGCTGTCCAACATCGTCGAGCAGATCGGCATCGTACGGCGGGCGGCGACCTACCGGCCGGACGCGCTGGTGATCGAGTGCATGGCGGTGATGCCCGCGCTGCAGGAGATCAACCAGGAGAAGCTGATCCGTTCCACGATCGGCGTGCTGTGCAACGTCCGCGAGGACCATCTGGAGGAGATGGGGCCGACGCTGGACGACGTCGCCCGCTCGCTCTCCCGCTCGATGCCGGTGGGCGGGGTGTGCGTGACGGCGGAGAAGGACCGTTTCCACATCCTCCAGGAGGAGGCCGACGCCCGTAACTGCCGGCTGGTCTACGCCGACCCCGAGATGGTCACCGACGAGGAGCTGCGCGGCTTCAGCTGGTTCACCTTCAAGGAGAACGTGGCGATCGCGCTCACCGTCGCCGAACTGCTCGGTGTGGAACGGCAGACCGCGATGCAGGGTATGTGGGACGCGCCGCCCGACCCGGGTGTGCTGTCGGTGGAGCGCTACATCACCCCCGAGGGCAAGCGGCTGCGGTTCGCCAACGTCTTCGCGGCCAACGACCCCGAGTCGACGCTGATGAACGTCAAGCAACTGGAGGACCTGGGCGCGATCAGGCGGCCGGTCAACGCGGTCATCAACTGCCGCCCGGACCGGGTGGAGCGCAACGGCCAGATGGGCGCGATCGTCCCCGGCCTCGGCGCCGAGACGGTGTTCCTGATCGGCCACCCGACCAAGAGTGCCCGCGACGCGATCCCGGCCGACTTCACCGGGCGGGTGGTGGATCTCGGCGGCGACCGCCGGGACCCCGAGGAGGTGACCTCGGCGATCCTCGCGGAACTCGGCCCGGCCTCCTCGCTGGTGGCGATCGGCAACATCCACGGCCAGGGCGAGCTGTTCCTGGAATGTCTCTCCGAGCTGCCGCTGGACGAGTCGGAGGAGCTGCTCGACGCTGTTCCCAGCGGCGACGGACTGGACCAGGAGACCATGCAGATCGCGTTGGTCCGGCCGCAGATCGCGACGGCCCGGCCGCCGGAGCCGGAGCCGTACAGTTGGGTGGCGCCGCTGGAGACACCGACGATGGCCTTCCACTTCCCGGAACAGCGCGAACTCGCCCGCCGGGTCGCCGCCCGCTCGGGCCCGCCAGACGGCCCGAGCGCCACAGACGATCCGCGTAACTCCTACGATCCGTCCCAGTCCACGAGGAACCCGTGATCCCCGCCAATCTCAACGCACAGACCGCCGCGCTCGGGATCGCCCTCGGGCTGGTCTTCTCGCTCGTCTGCTATCTGACCACCAACCTCTCCCCCGGGGGGATGATCACCCCGGGCTGGATCGCTCTCACGCTCGTCACCGACGTGCAGATGGCCGGGCTGATGGTCGGTGTGGCGGGGCTGACGTACTTCATGACGAAGCTGCTGCAGCGCACGGTGATCCTCTACGGCAAGCGGCTGTTCGCGGCCGTCGTGCTGTGCGCGGTGCTGATGCAGACCACCGTGATGCTCGCCCTCAGCCATGAGTTCCCGTTGCTTTATACGTCACAGACACTTGGTTTCATCGTGCCCGGCCTGGTCTCCTACCAGATGGTCCGTCAGCCGCTGGCGCCCACGCTCATCTCGACCACCGCGGTGACACTGGCCACCTATGTGGTGCTGGTCTCCGGTCTGCTGATCGGGGTCCTGCCCACCGCCTGACCCGCCCACCGCCCTCTCACCGCGCGTTTCCAGGAGGACCGTCCATGCATTCCCAACACGTCGGCAGGCGCGGCCATCCGAACCGCCGCGCCCTGCTCGGGACGATCGCGGGCGTCGCGGCCGCCGGGGCGGCGGGCGCGTTCGCCTGGGACCGCCTCGGGCACGACAGCGGCGACGGTACGGCCGCCGACGGCACGGGCACCGGCCCGAGCGCCCGGCCCACCGGAGCCCACACCTTCGAACGGCTGTCGTCCCCCGACCGCACCGTGGCCCGTGCCGCCGACGGCGGCACACTCGCCACGTTCACCGACGGAGCCCGTACGGCCGTCCTTACCGGGCCCGCCCGCACCTTCAGCGAGCCGCGGACCACCGAGGCCAAGGTGACCACGGACGCCTGGGTGCGGGTGCTGCCGCACGAGTGGCAGCAGGGCATGGAGAAGTCCGCCTGGTTCCAGACCTGGTTCCGCAAGGCGCTCCTCGACACCAGCCCGGACGTCTTCGCAGTGGCGTTCCAGTACAGCAGCGCCGGGGCGCACGACAAGCACAACGCCGACGGCGTGCGCTACGCGGGCACCGCGCACTTCGGTCCGCGCAATTCCAAGGTCACCAACCCGCTGGACTTCGCCTACTACGACGAACAGTCCGACTTCTACGACTATCTGGGCGTTCCCTGGGACTTTCCGGACGGCACCCGTGTGCAGCCGGAGCAGGCCCGCTACGGCTGCGTCGACTGCTCCGGCTTCCAGCGTCTGCTGTGGGGCTACCGCATGGGCCTCCCCGTGCACAACACCAACACCAAGGGCGTCGGCCTGCCGCGCCGCGCCTTCGCCATCGCCGCCTACGGCCCCGGCCGCCTGGTGATCCCCCAGACCGACGAGCGGCCCACCGATCTGGGCGTCCTGCAACCCGGCGATCTGGTTTTCTTCGCCATCATCAAGGACCGGCCGAACTTCATCGACCACGTCGGTTTCTACCTGGGCCTCGACGACCAGGGCCGCCACCGCTTCTACTCGAGCCGCTCCGCCGCCAACGGCCCGACCATGGGCGACCTGTCGGGCCACGCACTGCTGGACGGCACCGACTTCTACGCCCGCGGCTTCCGGGCGGCCCGTCGCCTGTGATCCCGCCGAGTGTGCACCGCCGCCTCACCTGACCTGCTGATCCGAGGACCACTGCCATGACCGCCATCCCCGCCGTCCGGCCCACCGGAGCGCACCGAGGCCGCCGGGCGGCGAACCGACGCTCCGGCCAGCCGGAAGACGCCCCGCGCTGGGAGCGCCCGACGCTCGCCGCGGTGCTGGTCGTCGCCACCGTGCTGTACTCCTGGGGCATCGGGCACGCCGCGCTCCATCCCTTCTACGGGGCGGCGATACGGTCGATGGCCAGCGGCTGGCGCGCCTTCTTCTTCGGCGGGCTCGACGCCAGCGGTTCGATCAGCATCGACAAGCTGCCCGGAGCCTTCTGGCCCGACGCGATCTCCGTCTGGCTCTTCGGCCCGCACACCTGGGCGGCCGCGCTTCCACAGGTCGTCGAGGGCGTGCTCACCGTATGGCTGCTGCACCGGATCGTACGGGCCTGGGCCGGTCCGTTTGCCGCGCTGGTCGCCGCGCTAGCACTCACCCTCACCCCGGTCACCGTGGTCCTCGCCCGGGCCACCATCCCGGACACCGCGCTCACTCTGCTCCTGGTGGCGGCCGCCGGGGCGCTGCAGAAGGCGGTGCGCACCGAACGGGTGCTGCCGCTGATCACCTGCGGTATCTGGGTGGGGCTCGCGTTTCAGACGAAGATGCTGCAGGCGTGGCTGGTGCTGCCAGTCTTCGCCGCCGTGTACCAACTCGTCGCGCCCGGAGCGCCGTTGAAGCGGGCTCTGCGCGTCCTGCTGGGCGGTGCGGTCGCGCTGACGGTCTCCTGCCTCTGGGCGCTGATCGCCTGGGCGACACCGGCCGCCGACCGCCCGTACCTCGACGGAACGACCGACAACAATCCGTTCGCTCTGGTCTTCGGCTACAACGGCCTGAGCCGCTTCAGCAGCGATTCCACCGCGTTCGGCGCCGTCGCCGGCACCGCCACCAGCCGCACCACCGGCAACACCGGCTGGGACATGCTGATCAACAACACGGTCGGCCCCCAGGTCGCCTGGTTCCTGCCGATCGCCGTGCTCGCCACGGTCCTGGGCATCGTCTGGCGCACCGGGCAACCGCGAACCGACATGCTGCGCGCGGGTTTTCTGATGTGGGGTGGCTGGCTGGCCATGCACACCCTGGTGTTCAGCGCTTCCAACGGCAACCACGCCTACTACACGGCCGTCATCGCCCCGGCGCTCGCCGCGCTGGCCGGCGGCGGGCTCGCGCTCTTCCGGTCGGAGTACGAGTCGGCGTACGACCCGGAGCACGGGTCGGAGCACGAGCCGGAGCCCGAGCCGAAACACGGGTCGGAGCACGAGCCGGAGCCCTGGTCGCCGTACCTGTCGGCGGACAAATCGGAGCCCTGGTCGCCGTACGTGGCAGCGTACGGATCGGCGCACGAATCGGGACACCTGTCCGAGGACGATTCGGAACACCGGTCCGAGGAAGAATCGGGCGGCCGACGGCACGTTGCGCTGCCGGCGGCGATCGCGCTGACGGCGGCATGGGCGCTGGTGCTCGACTGGCCGACCCGGTTCGTCTCCTGGCTGCTGCCGGTCGCCGTGATGCTCGCGCTGTGCGGCGTGGTGGGCCTGTGGAGCCGAGGGCCGCGCACCTCCCCGCGGATGGTCCACGCCGCCCTCGCCGCCGGGATCGTGGCCACCCTGGTCGTACCGGCCGGGTGGGCCCTCTCCAGCCTCGACCCGCTCTACGCGGGCGCCGCCGCCTCGCCGATGACCGGACCGGTAGGCAACTCGTACTACAACCACCAGCACCGCGCCCCGCGGCGGATAGGGCTCGACCGGCCCAGCGCCCGCGACACCGCCCTGCTCGACTACCTCTCCACGCACCGCAACGGCGAGAAGTACCTGCTCGCCACCCAGGCCGCCTACACCGCGGAGCCCCTGCTGCGCGCGAAGTCCGAGCCCGTCCTCGTCATGGGCGGCTTCACCGGCGACACCCCCTTCCCCACCGCCCAGCAGTTCAGCAGCCTCGTCGCCGCCCACCAGGTGCGCTACGCACTGCTCACCACCCAGCGCCCCACGAGTGCCGCCACCACGTGGGTGAAGTCGCACTGCAAGCGCATCCGGCCCACCGCCTACGGCCGCCGCGCCGACGGCAGCTTCAGCCTCTACGACTGCAACCCTCAAAAGTGAGGTGCGCCCCGGACCGAGGGACCGCGGCCACGGGAACGGCCCCTCGGTGATCACACCGAAGGGCCGCTGACCTGCTACCTGTGACTGGTGGGCGCGGACGGTTTCGAACCGCCGACATCCTGCTTGTAAGGCAGGCGCTCTACCCCTGAGCTACGCACCCGAGACGAGTCGACAGCCTACATCGTCCCGGGCTCCGCCCCGCAATTGCGTTTTCCGGAGTGGGCCGCGTACCCCTCCGGCCCCTCCGGCGGAACCGAAGTGATCACGCGAACCGCGAACTGACCGCCCCGTGTGTTCGTCTTTCACGGGTGGGAGAATGTTTTCACCGCCTGAGCACAGGGCGTACCGCGGCACGGGAGAGGGATGTGACGGCGACAACGGCGACACCCGGGCAGTCGTATTCGCCTCCCCCGCCACCCCGGCGCGGCGCCGCCGCCGCTCTCCGGGACGCCCTCACCCTCATGGGTCTGCCGCTGGTGGCCGTGCTCGTGGTGCCCGCGGCGTTCGCCGGTGGCGGGACCCGGCGGTGGTTCGGAGGGCGGGCCGAGGGCCAGCGGGCCGAGGCCCAGGCCGCGAAGGACGCTGCCGCGGCCGCCTTCTACGAGCTGGACACCGCCCAGCGGGATCTGCGGATCTCCATAGAGACCATCTCCGCCGTCGACGACTCGCCGGCCGCCCGTCGTGCCGTCTCCGACTTCGAGGCGCTGGGGCGGCGGATCGACGACGTGAGCAATCGGTACATCCAGGCCATCGACGCCTACGACCTGGACCGGGACGATCTGGAGGCCGCCGCCGCCTCGCGGGCCCGGGGGGAGATCACCCGCGCCAAGGACGAGCTCGTCGGGGTCAAGCGGGAGCTGGACCGGTTCGGGGAGTCGCTCGCGCCGCTGCTCGGCAAGGCCGAGACACAGCTGGCGCGGCTCGCGCCAGCCGTGGAGCGGGCCCGGCAGGCGCTGCTGGCGGCCAGCGACGCCCTCGACGCCGTGAGAGCCACCCAGCTGCGGGCCGATGATCTTGCGGCTCGGCTCGCCGCGCTTGCGCCTGAGCTGACCAAGCTCAATCAGGGGGCCGCGCAGCATGGTGCGCAGGCCACGCTGGAGCGGGCCGGGCGGGTGCAGCGGGAGGCCGAGGCGATCCGGGTCGAGGCGGAGCGGCTGCCGGAGAAGGCCGCCGAGATCGATCACCGGCTGGTGAGCCTGCGGACGCGCGCGCAGGCGCTGACCACCCGGGCCGGACAGATCGACCCCGTGCTGAGCGAACTGCGGCGGCGGTTCTCGGCCGCCTGCTGGCAGGATCTTCAGCAGGTGCCCGAGCAGGCCGTGGCGAACGTGCGGCAGGCCGAACTCAAACTCACGGAGGCGCAGGCCGCGCGGGACGCGCAGAAGTGGGCCGAGGCCACCTCGCTGCTGACCACCGTACGGGCACTGCTGAACAGCACCGACGAGGCCGTGTCGGCGGCCGGTGACCGGCTGAGCCGGCTGAACGCCGTGCAGAAGGATCCGCAGCAGGAGGTCGAGCGGACCCGATTCGCGATCCGGGACGCGCAGCGGCTCGCGATGTCGGGGCGGACCAGCCCCGATCCGCGGCACGCGCACCCACTGGACGACGCGGTGGCGCGGCTGGACCGGGCGGTCGGGTCGCTGCAGGGGCGGCACCCGGACTACTGGCACTTCCTGACGGAGACGGAAGCGGTACGGCAGTCGGTCGCGCGGGTGGTCGCTCGGATCCGGGAGGACCGGGGCACCGGCGGTCACTGAGGCGTTTGCCGAAGAGCCGTCGCGGGCGGATATTGGGTAGCGTCCCGCATTCGATACCAGGAGGCGGAGATGGCCTCACACGTCACGCACCCGGGGACGCGGCGAAAGAAGATCACCTTCGACGAAGCGCTGCCCATCGACCACCGCCTGAACAGGGTCTACCGGATCGGGGCGGGCCTGATGGGCCTGTTCCTGCTGGCCTTCGGGATCCTCGGACTCACCAACAACATCGGCTTCTTCGACACCGGCGGAAACACCGCGATCGGCCTGAACACGAACGGCGCGCTGAGCGTGCTGTCGATCTGTGTCGGGCTACTGCTCTTCATCGGCATGGTGGTCGGCGGGAACTTCGCGTCCACGCTGAACATGGTGCTAGGCGTGCTGTTCATCCTGAACGGCTTCCTGTTCCTGGGCCTGCTCGACACCAGCTCGAACTTCCTGGACTTCAGGATCCAGAACGTGCTGTTCAGCTTCGTGGTGGGCCTCGTGCTGATGGTGTTCGGGATGTACGGCAGGGTCAGCACGAACCTGCCGCACGACAACCCGTACTGGCGGGCCCGCCACCCGGAGGCGGAGTAGCGGGCCACACCGGGCGTCGACGATCAAGCGGGCTAAATCAATCGGCAGCGTTTATCACTTCGAACGCCGCTCCACAATCCATGCAGCGGCAAGCAGAAGGACAGCTACCTGGAAATTAGGCAGCCCAGCCTCTGACACGAAAAATATTTCGAATATCACACCGATAAGCGCGATCGTCATACCGACGAAGAACAGGGCGACCGATTTCGAGTAGCGCATGAGATCCTTCTCTTGAATCTATGACGACAACTGGGGCCGCCTCTTCTCGCGAGTTAGGCCAGAGGAGGCGACCCCAGTTGACTACTTTCAAGAATCAGCAGCTAGAAACCCAGGGATAGGCCCAGGCACTGTACCCGCCGTAGGGAATCTGCGTCCACCGGCCGACGACCAGTGACTCTCCCGCGACGATGGCCAGGCATTTCCCGTGGTTCCTCGCGTACTGGGCCGTGGCTTGGATCCAGGAGCCGCTTATCAAGATTGCTGCGGCAATCGCGGCGCCGGGCAGACCGAAAAGCGCCGCGATTCCCGCTGCTGGACCGTAGATGTACGCCGCGTACGAGGTGATCCGGCGGGTCCACGTCTTGTTGAACACCGCGGATGCATACGCGGTTCCGTAGCTGCTTCCAAAACCCTGAGTCCATATCCGGGCCCAGACACGGCCCCAGGAGAAGTGGTAGGTATGACTCCATGACCAACGGCCATCGAGATCGAGACGGTTGACCGGGTCCCCGCTGCAGTAATCGTAGGCGTTGGCACTGCCTCCGGGGATGGGATCGGTACTCAGGAAACGTCCCAGGGTGGGGTTGTAGAGGCGGACGCCCATGAGTGTGTCGCCGGTCGGGGTCTCGGCGGAACGTTGTGCACCGCCGAGCCAGTCATAACGGGCGGTGGCCGTACCGGCCAGGGGATTGCCGTATTCGTCGGTAGCCATGACGATGACGGCCATGTTGGCGTCGTTGGTGGGCAGGGCCATGCTGACACCACCGTGCAGGTTGGTCAGTTGCAGGACGACGTCACCGTTTGCGGAGGCATAGGTGGCTCCCAAGTCGCCGTCGAGACCGGTGACGTTGCGGGTGTAGGCACCGGTGGAGGTGTTCTCCACCGTCCAGGACGGGGAGTCCGAGGACCCGTCGTAGTGGTTGACCCTGGATGCGGTCTGGGTCCAGGTACCGGATGCGTTGGATTCGGTGGTGTAGGCGCGGAAGCGTTCGGCGGGATCGAGTTGCCAGGTGGTGCGATTGCTTCCGCTGGTCTGCCGGTAGGCGAGATCGTTGCTGTAGTAGGCGGTTGTGGTGCCGTTCGGCTCGGCGGTCGTGCGACCGAACGCGTCGTAGGTGTAACCGGTGTCAGCCAGGCGGTCGGCTGTGTCGTACGTGTGAGAGACGGTGGTACCACCGCTGGTCGGGCAGGTGGCTGTGGTGCGGCCAGTGGTGGTCACCCCGGTGGCTGTGGTCAGGCCGGTCCGGTTGGAGTCCTTGTCGAAAGCGTAGGTGCGCGCGGTGCAGGTCTGTGCCTGTCCTTGGAGGACGGTTTCGTTCGTGTGAGTCAGCCGGCCCAACGCGTCGTAGCCATAGGCGTCGTTGAGACCGAGACCGCCGGAGGTGGACAGAGCCCGGGTGACCTCCTGTCCGCTGGCGGAGAGGCCTGCCTGGTCGGAGACCAGGACGTTGCCGGACTTGTCGGTGTAGGTCCGTGCGGTGCTCTGGCCGGTCTCGTCCACGGTTGCGGTGAGAGTGACCGACCCGGGCAGGGTTTCGGTGGCCAGGGTGCCGTCGGCGTCATAGGTGGCGGCGAAGGTGCCGGCGTTGGAGTCGCTCTCGGAGGTGGCCAGCCCGCGGGGGTCCTTGGTGGTGTCGTAGGTGTAGGTGAGGGTAGAGGGGGCGGAGTCGGTGACCTTGGTGGGTCGGCCGAGGCTGTCGTACTGGCTACTGGCAGTGTTGCCGTCGGCGTCCGTGTACGTCATCAGCCGGCCGAGCTGGTCGAAGGCCTGGGTGATCGTCTTGCCGTCCGGCGTGGAGCCGGAGGCCTCCTTCCCGGTGCTCGGGTCGTAGCTGGTGGTCGTGGTCTGCACTGCCTGGCCGACCCCGCCGGAGACCGAGGTCTGGTACGGCCGGTCGGCGGTGTAGGTGGTCGTGGTACTGCGGGTGACTCCGTTGGCGGTATACGTCACCGTGGCGGGCTGACCGGCCATCGTGTAGGTGGTCGTGATCGTCACGCGCTGGACGGGGTTGGAGCCACCGCCGGTGATATCGGCTGCCGGGGCGATCCGGCAGACCAGGTCAGCCCACTCGGGGTGGCCGCCGCAGGGAGCCGAACCGGTCGCGGTGTAGTAGGTCGTCGTGGTGCTTCCCGCGTCCGAGCCGCTAGAGGACGGCTGGGATGTGGAGATGACCTGCCCGGCCGCGTTGTAGCCGGTCACCGTGGTGATCGCGAGACCGGAAGGGTCCACCACTGTCTTGACCGGCTCACCGAGCGTCCAGTCGTAGTACGTCTTGCGGGTGGTGGCGTCCGCGTCCGCGGAGTACCCAGTGATTGCCGCGCCGGTCACCGCGGTGGTCACCTCGTCGGAGACCTTGGCGGAGCCGTCGGCCGGCCGGTTCTCGTCGAAGGTGTTGTGGGTGTGGGTACGGGCGGCGACCACGGCGCCGGCCGCGAGGGCGGCGGATGTGCCGGAGGCGGCCAGGGCATGTTGCAGGGTCACCTTGTGCAGCGGGCCGTAGGTGTCTGTCTCCCGCTGGCCCGTCGGGTCGTAGACGTTCTGGGTCGACAGGAGCGTGGCTCGTTGGGCGGTGCCCATCGAGGCCAGGCCGAGGGCATTGAGCTCGCTGGTGGAGCCGCTCGCCAGGGCCAGTTCCCGGTTTGCAGCCGTGAGCTGACGGACGGTGTCGCCGAAGGTGTCGTACTCAGTGGTGGCGATGTGCCCCCCCGGTTCTGCAGTGTTGACCTCCAGTCCGTTCACATCCAGGTAGTGAACGGTGGCTCGGGTGTAGTCGCCGCTGGCCAGGTGGCCGCTGCCGGTGTTGGAGGACGGTACCTGGTCGGCGGGGAAGACGGCCGTGGCGTCCGTGGGTGTGTCGGTCTGTGCCCAGGTGGCAACGCTGCTGGTGCCCATGGCGTTGGGGCCGCCAGCGCCGGTGGTCAGCGGCACGTCGTAGACCACCGTGGTAGTCGCGGTGCCGTTGGTGGTGGACGCCGAGCCCGGGGTGAGGGTGGCGCGGGAAACGTTCAGCAGGCGGCCTGCGTTGGTGTCGCCGCTGGTACCGGCCGTCCCATAGGTGAAGGACCACGGGAGCTCGCCGGGCGGAGTGAGGCTGGTGACCCGGCCTGCGGAGTCGTAACCGTACTGGGTGACCAGGCTGGGGCTGATGCGCGGGTCCCATTCCTGACGGAGCATGCCGTTGCTGTCGTAGGCGTACTGGGCGACGACCGTGGAGGCCTCGGCGCCGGTGGAGGGGTCAGTGGCCCAGCGGGTGAGCTTGGCGACGCGGCCGGTGTAGTTGCCGAAGGTGCCACTGGTGGTACCGGTGGCGGTCGTCGACGTGGCGTAGTTGAGTTCCAGGACACGGCAGCCGGCCGCCGGGGTGGCCGGGGTCAGGCAGGAGGTTCCCAGGTCGGAGATCGCCGAGGTCGGGGCCGCCATCCGGGCCAGGCGCACCGAGGTGGTGCTGCCGGAGGTGACGGTGTCGAACCGGTACCGGGTGGTGTTGCCCGAGCCGGCCGGGGTGGTGGAGGACACTGTCCACACGCCTGCGTCGGCGGCGGACTTGGCGAAGACCGTGACCGTGCCGTCAGTGTCGGTGAGGGTGTACTGGTCGGCGGAGGAACCGTAGACGAGGGTGTGTTTCTCGGCTCCGGGCTCCGGGCTCCAGGAGCCGTCGCTGTTCTTGGTGAAGGCGACCTCGCTGCCGTCGGCGGTGACCAGCTGTACGGCGGTGGAGGTCACCGGGCGAATCTCGGTGTAGTTCGTGGCAGCGACCTCCGAGACGCTACCGAGCGTCCACTGCGGGCCGAAGGGAGCCGCCTGCCCGGCCGGGGCTCCACTGCTCGGGCTGCGCGAGGAGGCGGTACGGGTCACCGTCAGCCCCAACGCGGAACTGTCGGTGCCCGAGAGCGTGTAGTCGCCGGTGGACAGGTTCACCGACCCGGGACCCACCTGCTCGGTCGCCGCTCCTGTGGACTTGCGGTCCAGGGTGAAGGTGGCGGAGGAGGAGTCGTAGGTGGTGCTGGAGGAATCGGTGAAGTGCCCGCGGACCTGCACCGAGCCGTCATCTCCGAGAGAGGCGGCAGCGTCCCACACCAGAGACGGCGAGGCACCGCTGGAGATGGCCACCGGCCAGGCGGACAGGGTGGTGCCGCCCTTGGTGACATCTGCGACCGGGATGTTCGCCCAGGAGTCGGCCGCAGAACGCCGGTACTGGAGTGTCACCGATTGCGCGGTGGAGGGCCCCGCCGCAGACAAGGTCACCCGTCGCGCGGTGCGGTCGCCTTCCTTCGGGGAGGTCACCGCGCCGGCTCCGGCGTTGAAAGAGTAGACGGCCGCGTCCGACAGATTGCCGGCCACGTCCCGGGTGTAGACGGTCAGCGTGTGCGGGCCGTCCGCTGGCGGGGTCGCCGACACGGTGACCGCCGAGCCGGTGGTGGCGACGAAGGTCTGCGCACCGGAGTCCAGCTGCCAGACGACACCAGCGGTGTCGTTGCCGCCGGACGGTGGAGTGAGGGTGAAAGCACCGCTCTGTCCGGCCCCCTTGGCCCAACCTGCCGACGGGTAGTCCGTGGACGCGACCGTCGGCGCGCCCGGCTTGGTGGTGTCGACCGTGAAGACCAGGCCGTTCGGCACCGTCTGACGCGACCACAGGGAGCCGTCGTACCCGTAGGGCCACGCGGTGTAGGTGTGGCCGTTGACCAGTGTCCCGGACGGGATGGAGGCGCTGGAGATACCCCCGGAAGCCGTCCAGCTGCCGTTGAGGTTGGAGATGACCTTGGTGTTGCCACCACCGGTGGTGTCGTAGACGTTCCACTGGGCCATCACGTTGCCGCCGTCGGCGTCGGTGACGGTCGACTGGAGCTGCGGAGTGGTCGTGTTGGTGTAGAGAGTCGTGGTGGAGCCGGAGACCGAGGAGACACCGGGTGCCACCGTGGGAGCGGACGGCATCGGGTACGAGTTGTAGGTCACCGACAGGTAGGGCACGTTGGCGGAGGCGTTGGCCGAGTAGAAACGCTTCCAGCTGTTGCTGTCCGTCTCGTCGGACGCTCGCAGGCCCACGTAGGCGACGTCGTAGCCGTTGTCACCGGCGTACTGGAGGAAGGTCGAGGGGTCGATGGAGACCCAACCGGCCGGGCTTGAGGTGGTGCAGTCGCTGGAGTAGCCCTTGGTCTGGGAGGTCGTGGCGTACTTCGACTTCCAGGTGGGTTGGTTCGACCAGACCGTGTCCGTGGAGGACTCTCCGGACTCCCACAGTTCCCACGGCGACTCGACGCAGCCACCGGCCCAGTACTCGTAGAGGTTCAGCGACGAGGACTGGATCAGCGTGTTGTCGAGCTGGAGGACCGGGAACTCCAGGAACGAGCGGGCGACGTCCGTGCCGCTGTCGTAAGTGCCCAGCTTCAGGTCGGTGGACGTGTACTCGGCGGTCGTGTCGGTGTTCTCCACGAACGTGTCCAGCAGGGGGGAGAGGCTCGTGGACGGGTCGACCGTGACCGGGTACTGCGTGTTGGGGTCGGCCAGGAACCTCGCGTCCGGGGTCAGGGTGAGATTCACCGTGTCACCGGACTGGGACATGGTCATCCTCACCCGGGCGCGGTGCGGGTGCTCCAGGGACTTGGCGTCGACCTGGGCGTCCCACATCACCGGCGCCGGTATGGTGCCGGCGACCTTGTGGTGGGCATCGGTGAAGGTGATCGAGCCGTTCTTGCGCTGCTTGGCCGTCAGCCCCTTCGCGGAGACCGGAACGGTCACCGAGTAACCGGCCTTGGGGCGCGACTTGAGGATCACGTTCTCCTCGAAGCCGGTCCGCGTCGCCTGCACAGTCACATCCGCGCCCGGTGTGACGTTCGCGTAGGTGGCGGTGGTTCCCTTGACGGACGGCTTGGGAAGCGTACCCCTCCAGCCGACCGCGACCCGGTGCCTGCCCGAACCCATGTCGGCAAGCACGGCGTTCTTGCCGCCGGGCGCGAGAACCAAACCATTTGGCTGGGCCTTGGGCGCGACAGAGCCCTCGGCATCCGTGTGCAGGGTTGTATCTACGTCAACCCATTTCCCAGCCCGCTTGAAGCGGATCGGCGCAGCATATGACCGCGTGGTCAGCGAGCCGTTCGGATTTGCCCAAGTCGTCGTCCTGGTAGTAAGTTGGTCAAGGATCTCGACCTTGCGTTTACGCAGTCGGGCTGTGGCGAATGCCGACGCCACGTCAGGAGCCGAGAGCGGCCCGGCAGAGGTGGAGCGAGACTTCGCCACCGGGGTGGTGTGCGTCTTGTGAACGGGGACGGCGAAGGTCTGCCCGGTGGTCGAGAGCGTCACGGCTGCTTCAGCGACAAGCAGCAGCGCCAGGGCCGTTACCGTCGCCAGCTGCCGAGGCGAGCCCGGCAGGGGTCTACGGCTGGGTCTTTTGCGGAAGCGGTCTGTGCGACTGGTCCTCACGGAACTCCTCTGGGATGTCCGGGCGCGGATAGCACCCATGATCACCCAAGAGATACAGGCCAGGGATCTTCACAGTCCATACTCATTTCAGGCCAGTGAGCTGATCGAGTGCAGTCAAAAATGAGCACCGGACTCACCGGTGTTCACCGGACGTCGATCAGGTCTGAGCATTCAGTGGCACAGGGTCACGAATACGCGCTCGACACCAAGGGCGGGCCATCGCCAGGCCATGGTTCGGTAAGGGTGTTCCTGTGGAATCCGGTGAGGAGACGTCAGCGAATTGGCGTGTTCAGTGTGCAACCGGCGCCACGATCACTTCGGCCTGTGTCGGGGTCGGACAGTATGACCCCGCACCCGGCCGGGATCCGGCTGCGGTCACCCAGTGCACGCCCTCCGCGATGTCCCCGACGGCGAACGCCTTGTGCGCGCGTGGCTGACGGCATCCGGCCGCCCTCAGTAGCCGGGCGAGCGGTCCGCCAAAAGTCCGCCTGAGGTCCGGCTCCGGCAGCAGCGCCGCTGTCGGCGTCACCGCGCGGACAGCCGAACCCCGCACGTGGGGTGAGTATGCGCCCCACGCCCCGTTCTCGGCCCGCACCTCCGGCCGGGCCACGACATCCAGGACGCCCGGCTCGCTCAGCGCGCTTGCGTAGCGCCGCTCCTGCCTCGGTCCTGTGCACCCCGTCTGTCTCACCGCGTACGCGATATCGGCGGCGGTTGGCAAAGGATTCCCAATGACGTTCTCATGGGCAGGTCGGTGACCCACAGCGGACGACAGGACGTCCACGGCCGACACGCCGCCTTCCGGAACCGCTGCCGGGACACACCTGTGTTGAGTCAGACCGTGGCCGGACACCGGGCCGGTGGCACACCCCGAGGGGCGGCAGGAACCTCACGAGCCATCCAGCCCAGCGTCCTACCGAACGCCACGAGCGGCCAACCCGACCGCACTCCGCTACGGCCAATACGAGTCGGGAACCTCAGGTTCGGTGCCCGGTCGGGTGCTGGTCGCCTTGACACCCCCGCCCGGCCGCAGACTTCACGGCCTTGGTACCTAGTGGTAGAAGCGCACGCCGCCGTCGGACCCGAGGGAGCTGAGTTCCAGCACGCCGCCGTCCGGGGTGATGTACACCGTCCCGGCAGTGAAGTTCCATTTGCCGCTCCCCTTCGGCAAGCCCGCGACCGGAGTGGTTCGCCCGGTATGCCGGTCGATGGTGACGAGCTGCGGGGAGCCGGACGTGGTGACGGCGTACACCGTCTCGTCCCCGCCGGGCGCCGGGACGGCGAGCGCAATGGACGGGCGGGACCAGAGTTTGGCGCCGGTGGTGGTGTCGAAGCCGTCGACGGCGGTGCCGCCGACGACCGAGGCCGGGGTGACCAGGACGGTGCCGTAGAGCCGGGCGGAGTGGTCGGCTTCGGTGGTGTTGCCGCTGGTGAGCTCGTCATCGCCGACGGCCAGCTTGCGGCCGTTGCCATGGGCGTCGAAGACCCGCACGGCATCCTGGCGGGCCGTGTGGACGGCGGCGACCAGCGGTGAGCCGGACAGGATGCGGGTGACATCCGAGTGGGCGCTCTCGGTCTTCCGCCAGATCATCTTCCCGGTCTTCGCGTTGTACGCGGTGAGGGTGAACCTTGTCTTCTTGTCGAGGCAGTAGTCGTCCACCAGCACGGTGCCGTCGGTGCCCCAGTCGTAGGCGTTGCAGTAGCGGCCGCGGGGCTTGTAGCCCCACACGCGGCTGCCGGTGCGAATGTTCACACCGCCGAGGAAGTTCTCGCTGACGATGGTGGCGACGTCGCCCTGCACATAGGTCGAGGCGGTCACCGTCGACGGGTGCCTGGTGCTGGTCAACGGCATGGACCAGAGGATCTTGCCGGTGGACGCCTTGACGCCGGCCAGCCAGGTGCAGGTGCTGCCGTCCTCGCCGAAGGCGACCGTGCCGACGCCCTTGGCGCTCAGTGTCGGTGACATCGCGCAGGGGACCGTGCCGCGCTTGGCGGCGGCCGCGGAGGAGGCGGTGCTCCACAGCTGTCTGCCGTCGGTGAGGTCGTAGGCCCGCAGGCCGCCCCGGGTGCCGGCCCGGACGAGCAGCTTGTCGGTGAGCCAGCTGCCGATGAGTGTGTCGTCGTGGGCGAGCGCCGGTATCTGCCACACCGGCGTCAGGTTCTTCGAGGCGACGGCGTCGGCGTCCTCCTGCTTGAGCAGGACAGCGGCGGAGCCGCCTACGGCGGCGAGGACGGCGAGAACGAGCGCGGTCCGGCCCGCCCGCCTGGTCTTCCTGGGCCTCTTGCCGCCCCTGCCAGCGGAGGGCTGCGCGGCGACCGGCTCGGGGTAGCGGAGGGACACCCGTCCGAGGACCGCGGTCACCTCCGAGTGCTGCTCGCGCTCCTGGTCCGCGGGTTCGCCGCCGTGCCAGGTGTACGGAGGTATTCGGCCACCCGGCTCGCGCACGGCCTCGTGGGCGTCGAACCGGGGGGCGAAAACCGCGTGGTGGGCCTGCTCGGCCGCCGGCCGGGCGTCCTTCGGCGTGTCGGCCTCCACCTGCCGCCACTGGTTCCCGTATGGCTGCGGGCGGGCGGCCGACTCTCGGGGCCGGAACGCCCAGCCCGGCTCCTCCTGCGGAGGGCCCTGTCCCGGCGACGATTGCGTCGTCATCTCCGTACTCTCTTCTGTTCGGGCATCCGCAGGTACCAGCCGCAGTGATGCGCCGTGACAAGTGCTGTCTGTCGCGGGCCGCGGCCCGAACTCCCGCGATCGCGCGGGATCAATCGCCTTTGAACGAGTGGCCGAAGCCGCTCCGGGACGACTCCACCTTGAACGCGGCCAGCGCACCCACCGAGGAGCTGATCCGCCAGTCCATCAACTGCTTGCTGCCCGGCCAGTCCTTGCGCTGGTCGTACCAGACGATCCCGATGACGCCGGCCTTCGCGGCACCCTGGAAGAGGTCACGGATGTGCGCTTCCTTGCTCTTGTCCTGCGCCACCCCGGTCTCCGCGATCAGTACCGGCTTGCTGGAGAAGTCCGAGATCTGGCGCAGGGTCGGGGTGAACAGGCTGGAGAACGCGACGCCGTCGAGGGGTCCGTAGTAGCCGATAAGGCCGACCCAGTCGACGTAGGAGTTACCCGGGTAGTAGGGCCGCAGTTTCGCGGGGGTGCCCGAGTCGACCACGTGTGGAGTCCACACCCAGATCACATTGGTGACGCCCTGTGCGGTGAAGATGTCATGCACGCGCTTCCAGGCCGCGACGAAGGCGGCGGGCTTGGCATGCTCGGGGCCCCAGGAGTTCCATGGGCCGTTCATCTCGCCGGCGAAGGAAAGGGCCAGCGGCCCGTCGTAGGCGGCGATCTGGTTCGCGAGATGACGGACGTAGGTGTCGTCCCTGCCCGCGGCGATGTCGACGAGCGGCGTGTCGGAGGGCACCAGCGCCATCATGGGCAGCCGGCCGTGCTGCCACAGGAAGGCATTGCCTTCCGTGTCGAAGTCGTCGCCCCAGTTGCTGTAGTACTCGCGGATGTCGGGCGCCCGGCCCGCCTCCTTGGTGAACTTTGTGACGATTCCGTACTGCCAGGGAGTCTTGTCGTCGATGACGCCCAGTGCGGGGCTGGACGGCTTGAGCATGGATGAGACCTTGAAGCGCGCGGCCGGGGCGGTGGCCGTGACCGCTGTGGCGTTGCTTCCGCTTCCCGCTCCACCGCAGGCGCCCACCAGGAAGACGACGGCGACCACGAGGGCCGCGGCGGCCGAAGGGCGGCCGCGGCGGCGGGTTGTCATCACGCATCAGGTCCCATCGGGCAAGAGGCAAGCCGAGTCACCGAACCTCCACGAGACCCGCGTGACATTCACGAAGTCTGCATATTAGTCTAGATGTGCGATCAGGGCGGAACGGATCATGTCCGTTATCTCTCACATTTGTCGCTTTTCTGCATTCACTGCTTTCGGCGGCGCCGAACCGGCAATCGCCCCATGAGGAAGGCTCAAGGCTTGCGATGACCAGTACCTCCACGGAGGTCGAGCCAGCTCCCGTCTTTGTGGACCAGACCGGTCAGCGAGGCCGCCGTCTGCGCGGTCTGGGCTGGCTGGTCGGTGTCATCTGCACCGGGTTCGTGGTGGCGATGATCTCCGGCCTGGTCGGGACCCAGTCGCGAGCGCCCGCGCTCCGCGTCCCGCGCACCGCGGACACCACGCCGCCCAGCCAGTACCTGAACGCGCCGGTGCCCGCGGCTCCCGGCGTCGCCGGTTCCGCCGGCAGCACCACCGCCACCGCAGCCACCGCCGACGCCACCGCGTCAGTCATCGCGACACCAGTGGACGGCGCGACGGCGTCGAGCCCCGTGACCGCCGCCGCGCAGTAGCCAGACGCGACCGACCAGGAAGTCCATGTCCCGCTCCCGCCGTCAACGCTCACGGCAGTCCCTCGCGCGGCCGCGCCGACTCGCCGCGCCCCCCTTGCGTTTCTTCCTGCCGATCACCGTGCTGGCGACCCTGCTCGCACTGATGGTGATCCGGGGCATGGCGAACAACGAGGTCTTCCACGACGAGCGCATCGCCGTCTCGGTGGACAAGGGCACCGTCCCCACCCGCGTGCTGGAGGGCGGCCCGGTCGTCGACGCGCGCGGCGACAAGAACAGCAATCCGGTCAGCTACACGATCCCGGACAAGACGGTCGTCCTCTCCTTCGACGACGGGCCGTCCCCCGAGTGGACGCCGAAGATCCTCAAGGTGCTGGAGGCCAAGAACGTCCACGCGGACTTCTTCGTCACCGGCTCCATGGTCACCCGCGACCCGGCGCTGATCCGCCGGATCGTGGCCGACGGCCACGAGATCGGGCTGCACACCTTCACCCACCCCGACCTCGCGCTGCACTCCGGCACCCGGCTCACCTGGGAGCTGAGTGAGACCCAGCTCGCGCTGGCTGGTGTCGCAGGCATCCACTCCAGCCTGTTCCGCCCGCCCTACTCCTCCACCGCGGACGCACTGGACGACTGGTCGTGGCCGGTGACCCAGCAGGCCGGCTCGGAGGGGTACCTCACCGCCTTCATCAACAAGGACACCGACGACTGGAAGCGCCCCGGCGTCGACTCCATAGTCAAGGCCGCCATGCCCGACCTCCCGGGCCAGGGCGAGATGGTCCTGCTGCACGACGCGGGCGGCAACCGCTCGCAGACGCTGGCCGCACTGCCAGTCATCATCGACAAGCTCAAGGCCCAGGGCTACACCTTCAAGACCACCGGCGAGGCGATCGGCTCCGGCTCCGCCAACACCAGGGTCCGCGGCTACAACCTGTGGCTCGCCAAGGCGTTCCTGTGGTGCACCACCATCTCGGTGAGGCTGATGCCGTGGCTGGTCGGCCTGCTCGCGGTCGTCGGTGCGCTGGTCATGGCACGGTTCGCGCTGATGCTGGTGCTCTCCACCGTCCATGTGCGGCGGGTGCGGAAGAAAGGTTTCTTCTGGGGTGCCCCGGTCACCGAACCGGTCACCGTGGTGGTGCCCGCGTACAACGAGCAGGAGTGCATCACCAACACCCTGCTCTCCCTGGCCAGAAGCGACCACCCCATCGAAGTGATCGTGGTCGACGACGGATCGAGCGACGACACGGCCGCCATCGTGGAGGAGCTCGACCTGCCGATGGTCCGGCTGATCCGCCAGTCCAACAGGGGAAAGTCGGCCGCCCTCAACACCGGTGTGGCCGCCGCGTCGCACGATCTCATCGTCATGATGGACGGCGACACGGTCTTCGAACCCGCCACCGTCCGGGAATTGGTGCAGCCCTTCGCCGACCCGCGCGTCGGCGCCGTGGCCGGCAACGCCAAGGTCGGCAACCGCGACACGCTGATCGGTGCCTGGCAGCACCTCGAATACGTGATGGGTTTCAACCTGGACCGCCGGATGTACGACGTGCTCAACTGCATGCCGACCATCCCCGGCGCCGTCGGCGCTTTTCGCCGTACCGCACTCCAGCAGGCGGGTGGCATGAGCGACGACACGCTCGCCGAGGACACCGACGTGACCATGGCCCTGCACAGGGCCGGCTGGAAGGTCGTCTACGCCGAGGACGCCCGCGCCTGGACCGAGGCGCCCGTCAGCATGAAGCAGCTGTGGTCGCAGCGGTACCGCTGGAGCTACGGCACCATGCAGGCGATGTGGAAGCACCGGCGCGCGGTGCTGGAGCGGGGCCCGGCCGGCCACTTCGGCCGGGTGGGGCTGCCGTTCGTCTCCCTGTTCATGGTGGTCACCCCGCTGCTCGCACCCGCCTTCGACATCGGCATGGTCTACGGCGTGGTCTTCGTCGACGCGTACAAGACCCTGGCGGCGTGGTTCGCGGTGATGGCCCTGCAGGCCGTCTGCGCCTGGTGGTCCTTCCACCTGGACAGAGAGAAGGCGTGGCATCTGATCACGCTGCCCGCTCAGCAGGTGGTCTACAGGGTGCTCATGTACATGGTGCTGCTGCAGTCCGCCATCACCGCTCTGACCGGGGGACGGCTGCGCTGGCAGAAGCTGAAGCGCACCGGCGAGGTGGGGCTCGACGTGACAGCAGGGGAGATGTCTTCATGAGTACGGTGGAACGGGGTGCCAGCGGCGTCCACGATTCGTCAGAGACCCTGGCACTGCGGGTCCTGGACCCCGGAGTGTTCCCCGCGCTGCGCGGCGAGGAGCCGGAGGAGGCGGCCCCGGCAACCGCGCCCAAGCCCGGCCGCGACCGCTACCTCGACCTGCTGCGGGCGCTCGCCCTGGTCCGCGTGGTTGTCTACCACAACTTCAGCTGGACCTGGCTGCCGATCGTCTTCCCCTCCATGGGGGTCATGTTCGCGCTGGCCGGGTCGCTGATGGCGCGGTCCCTCGACAGACCGGCGCTGAGCGTGATCCGCGGCCGGCTACGCCGACTGCTGCCGCCGATGTGGCTGTTCGGCGCGGTCGTGGTGCCGCTGATGATCCTGGAGGGCTGGGGCCCGCACTACAACCACCACCCGCACTGGTGGTGGGGCGAGCTGGCCTTCTGGGTCCTGCCGCTCAGCGAGCCGCCGTTCGGAGCCTCGCTGCACACCTTCGGAGGGCACCTGCCTGCCTCCTGGGCCGAGCAGATCTCCGTACCGCTGTGGTATCTGCGTGCCTACCTCTGGTACGTACTGCTGTCGCCGCTCATGCTCAAGGCGATGCGGAAGCTGCCCTGGGTCACCCTCCTGGTGCCGCTGGCGCTCGCGTTCTTCATCAACTCCGGCGTGGTCGACCAGTCCGGCCGGCTGATGGAGGCCGCCACCGACTTCACCACCTTCGGCTCCTGCTGGTTGCTCGGCATGGCCCACCAGGAGGGACTGCTCCGCAAGATCCCGCAGTACGTCGTGCCGTCCATCGCTCCGCTGATACTCATGTTCGGCTTTTGGTGGCTGCTGCGGTCGCCGGTGGACAACCCCCGGATCGGGCACGACCTGGAGGCGGTACCGGTCGCCCAGGCGATCTGGTCGTTCGGCGCGGTGCTGCTGCTACTCCACCTGAGCCCCTCCTGGGAACAGTGGCCCAAGCCGCTGGAACGCTTCAACGGCGTCATCAGCCTCCTCAACTCCCGTGCTGTCACCGTCTACTTGTGGCACTCCTTCGCCCTGGTCCTGACCGAGCCCCTGATCGACCCCCTGTGGAGCAACACCTTCTTCTACGACCACGCCCAGTGGCTGCTGTCGAGCCAGTGGACACCACTGCTCCTCGCCGTACCCCTGATCTGTCTGGCCATCGTCCTCTTCGGCTGGATCGAGGACGTAGCGGCCAGACGCCGCCCACGCCTCTTCCCGTACCCCCGCCGCTCGAAGGGACGCAGGCGCAGACGCCAGTAGTGCTCGGTCAGGTTGCGAGTCAGCCGCCGTACCGTCAGACGCGCCGACTCCAGGCAAGTGGGACCCGCGGACCGCTCCCCGCTCAGCCCGCCGTCCTGACCGCCTCAAGGAACTCCCGCAGCATTCGCTCACCGGCGAGCACTCCCCGCTCCGGCAACGCGCCGATGGCCGGCCCGGTCCACCCGACGTCGGCCAGCTCCCCGTGTCCCGGCCGCCAGCCACGGTCCGCGGCCAGCAACAGGTCGGCGTCCAGCAGCGAGTCACCGGCGGCCAGCGTCAGCTCGGCCCCGGTCCTGCGCGCGACCTCCCGCATGGCCGCGCTCTTGGTCAGCGGTTTCGGCACGGCGTAGATCTTCCGTCCCTGCAACGACACCGTCCAGCCACGGTTCTCCGCCCACACCGCGAGGCTCTTCACCCACTCCTCGGGCAGCAGCTCCCGCTCCACGACCAGGTAGGCGAACAGGTCCTCGGCGACCCGGTGCTTGCGCAGCCACAGCGGGTCGGCGTGCTCCGTCAGGTACGCCCGCACCTCCTCCAGCGGGGCGCACTCGTCGGCCAGCCGCGCCAGCACCCGCCCGTGCCAGTCCGCGTCGGACACCCCGTCGACCAGCAGATGCCCGCCGTTGGCACAGATGGCGTACCTCGGCGCGGGCCCCGGCAGGTTGATCCGCTCGTACTGCTTACGGGTCCGGGTGGTCGTCGGCACGAAGACGGCCGCGTCCCCCAGCTCGGTCAGCAGTTGCGCGGCCGTCTCCGTCATGTACGACAGGGGCCTGGCCTCGTGCACCTCGACGCAGAGCAGCCGGGGCGCCCGCGCGTCCGGCATGGTCAGCGCCAGGGCACCCGAGGAGTAGATGAGCGTACGGTCGAGGTCGCTCGCGACGAGCACCGCCATCAGACGTTCACCGCCCTGCCGTCGGCGCCGGTCGCCCCGCGCGTGTACTTGGGGTGGATCAGCCCTACACAGGTGTACGGCAGTTCGCCGACCTCCTCCACCGGTACGCCTCGCTGCCCGGCGAGGAGCCGCACATGATCCAGGTCGGCGCCCGCCCCGGCCCGCGCCAGGATCTTCCAGGGCACCCGGCGCAGCAGCACCCGGGTGGTCTCGCCGACGCCCGGCTTGACGAGGTTCACGTCATGGATGCCGTACTCCTCGCTGATCCGCTCCACGGCCGCCCAGCCCTCCCAGGTGGGCGTGCGGTCGGCGACGGCCAGCTCCTTCACGGCCGCGTCCACCGCCTCCACGGTCTCCGCGAACCGCGCGGCCACCGCGTCGAGGAAGGCCACCGACACATCGGCCCCGGCCAGTTCGCGGTAGAACTTCGCGCCGTGGAAGTCGTCCGGCCCGACCAGGTCGGCCCGCAGCACGGTCCGCGAGATCAGCCCGGAGACGGTCGAGTTCAGGCACGCCGAGGGGATCAGGAAGTCCTCCCGGGTGCCGTACGTCCGCACGCACGACCCGGGGTCGGCCAGCACCGCGATCTCCGGGTCGAAGCCGGAGACACCCGAGCGTTTTTCGAACTCCTCGACGGCGTCCGCGAGTTCCCGGGTGATCGCGCCCTTCCCGGTCCAGCCGTCGACGAAGACGACGTCCCGCGGGTCGTGGTGGGCGGCCAGCCAGCGCAGCGCGTTCGCGTCGATACCGCGGCCGCGCACGATCGACACCGCGTAGTGCGGCAGGTCGAGGCCGTACCGGAACCGCGCCCAGCGGCGCATCAGCACGCCCACCGGGGTGCCGGCCCGCGCCAGCGACACCAGCACCGGCCGCGGGATGGGGGTCCCCCCGTTCGAGCGAAGCCGAGAATGGGGGAGCTCGGCCAGCACGGTCTCGGTGACCACCCCGACCGCCTCGGCGAGCCGCGCCGCGGAGGTCTCCAGGGCCGCGTGGAAGAGGGCCTGGTACTGGTCGCTGGGCTGGTACTCCACCGGCAGCGACTCGGCGTAGTGCGCGCCGCCGCTCTGGATCGCCTCCTCGCGCTCCTCGGTCGGTGCCTCCAGCGTGACGTCCGAGAGGTCCTGGAGCAGCCAGCCGACGTCCTCCGCCGGGTACGAGGAGAAGGCGGGGCCGCGGAGGGGCTCGGGCAGCATGGCGGGGCTCTCTTCGGTCGGCGCGGGGACGTACGACGGTACAACCGCGAGCAGGACGTGCGGGGCATGCGCACCGAGCCGGTCCAGCAGGCCGCCGGGGGCGTGCAGTTCGGGGGTGTCGCCGGCCGAGTCGACGAACAGGACGACGGCGTCGAAGCCGGCGCCGGCCACGTTGTACGCGTAGCGCTCGCCGGGGCCGTCGGCCGGGTTGTCGTGGGCCGGGAAGACGAGGCGGCTGCGGATGGCGTAGCCGGGGTCGTCGACGGCCAGGACGGGTGAGCGGGTGGTGGTGGAGTACCGCACCTCGGCGGCGACCAGGGCTTCCAGCTCGCGGGCGATGCGGAGGGGGGCGTACATCAGCTCTTCGAAGCCGAGCGTCAGTACGCGGCGGGCGTCGGCGGGGAGCGCTTCGGCGACCCGGGCCGCTATCGCGGGGAGGGCCGTTTCGAGGCGTATCCGGTGGGCCGGGGTGAAGCCGTGCCGTCCGCCGTCGGGGAGGCCCTGCGGCCAGCGCAGGTCGACGCGGGTGGGGTGAGGGGTGGTGCGGTTGCCGGTCTGGTGCGGCTGGGTGGGGGCTGGTCGCGCCCACCCGGCGGCAGCCGCGGATTCAGTACGGCCCCGCGCCCCTTCGGGGCGTTGCCCTTGAGGCCGACCACCGGTCCACCCGCCCAGGGGCGCGGGGAACTGCCCGGCCGGCCCCGACCCGGCCGCGGACGGCGCATCACCTGTCGCGGCACTCTCCTCGTACCGCGCGACCAGCTCCTGTCCCTTCTCCAGCACGCCCTCCGGCAGGCGTACGGTCCCCGACGCCGCCGCCACCAGGTCCACCCTGGCGCCGATCTCACCGGCGAAGTCCGCCAAGCGCCCCGCGTCCTCCCGCGACCGCATGTCCACCAGAGCCACCACGACGTAACGTTTCCGTGGGTAACGGGCGTGCAGGTCCCGGATCGTGTTCAGGACCGTGTTGCCGGTGGAGAACTCGTCGTCGACCAGGACCAGCGGCCCGTCGGCGGCGAGCAGTGCGGGGTCCTCCGGCAGCAGCAGGTGGGACGTCGCGTGGGAGTGGGACTCCTCGAAGCCGCCGGCCGGGGTCACCCCGGCGACCGGGCGGCGGGTGGAGTGCAGGTAGGGGGCGAGGCCGAGGCCGTCGGCGACGGAGTGGCCGAGGCCGGTCGCCGTCTCCGCGTAACCGACGACCACCGCCCGCGCCGCCTCCCGCTCGCCGAGCAGGTCACGTACCCGCCGGCCGAGGGCGAAGCCGTGCCCGTACACCACCGACGGCGACTGCGGTACGTGCTTGCCGAGCACGTTGGAGACCAGCAGGTGGGCCCGTCTGGGGTTGCGGCGCAGGGCGAGGCCGAGGAGGGCCGTCAGGCCGTCGTCGCCCACGAGTTCGACGCCGAGCCGCTCGGCGACCCAGCTGCCGGACCAGTCCCCGTTGTTCGCTGCGATGTTCATGCGATCCCTGTGTCGTCGTCCCCTGGAGCCCGTCAACCCGGTATCCCGGCGGCGAGCAGTTCCACGAAGCCGACGTCCTCGTTGGCCACGCCGAACACCTCGGCGCGGAGCATGGTCCGCTCGGCCCAGGCGCGGTGCGGCTTCACCTCGTTCATCTTGTTCGTGTAGGCCGAGCGAAGTACACCCCCGCCGCCGCGTTCCGGCCGCAGGATGTCCTGGGCGTCGGAGAACTCCTCGTGACTGACCACGGACAGTGCGTGCACGGGGATGACGTGGGACGGGTGGATGCAGGTCTTGCCGAGCAGTCCGTTGGCCTGGTCGAGGGAGATCTCCCTCAGCAGGCCGTCCATGGCGTGCTCGATGAGCCGGTTGCGCAGTTCCACGGCCTGCCCCTCCAGGAAGGGGCTGGTCCGCAGCATCGGCTTGAACATGCGCTCGGGAACCCGGAAGTACTCCCACACCGGGCCGGTCACCGTGAACCCGGTGCCGTCGGCCCGCCCGAGCATGTTCACCACGTCGGCGATGACGGAGGCGATGATCTGCACGTCGTAGGCGGTCATGTCGGGGGCCCGCCGCAGCCCGTAGGACGAGCAGAAGTCGGTCACGCCGAGGCGCAGCGCCAGCACCTTGTCGCGGTACTTGCCGACGGCGCGGGCGATGCCCTCCAGGGCGTCCACGCGCGTCTCCCGGTACATCAGCTCGGGGGTCTCCAGCACCGGCATCCCGAACAGCCGGCGCCCGCTGTGCAGCACGGCGCCGTCCAGGGCCTGCAGGAAGGGGATGCCGCGCTCCTCGGTGAACTTCGGGAACACGAACCCGGAGAGCAGCGACACGCTCGCGCCCAGCCGTCGTACCAGGTCGGAGATCTGCTCGGGCTCCCGCACCCGGATGAAGAGCAGCGGAAGCGGCGCGCCCGCCCGCTCCCGCCCGGCCAGGTCGGCGAACTGCCGGACGAGGTTCTCCTCGCCGGCCACCACGTCCTCGTCGCCGATGGAGTCCTCCAGGCACAGCACCATCGAGACCACGCCGAGACCCGCCTGCTTGACGATGTCGTCGGCGAGCCGCGGCCGGGTGGCCGGGCTGTACAGCGTGGCGCCCAGGGCCGCGGAGAGCAGCCGCGCCGGGGAGTCGGCGGTGAACTCGCACGGCTCCTGGTGGAAGAGGCGCTGCCGCACCTCAGGTGCAATGTGCCCGAAATGACGCATAGAACTCCCCCGTGGCGTGCGAGCCTGTGAAATTGGTAAAGGGTGGCCGGTAATAGTACGTACAAAGCCATGTCGGAGGTTCCCGCCTGGCATGAATTTCAGGTAACCCGCCCGTGTCGGTCGCGAGGCCCCCCACGTTGTCGTGACCAGGACCGAGAGGGCAGGATGACCGCATGACGCGCGCGATGCTGAAGGGGTCGAACGTCCCGCTGGAAGCCACCACAGTCCGGGCGGTGCTGCGCTGGACGCCCGGACAGGGAGTCCCGGACGTCGACGCCTCGGCGCTGCTCCTCGGCCCCGACGGACGTGTGCGATCCGACGAGGACTTCGTCTTCTACAACCAGCCCCGGCACCCCTCCGGGAAGGTCTGGCGGCTCGGCAAGAAGCGGGTGGCCGAGGGCCTCACCGACACCATCCAGACAGATCTCCCCGGTGTCGAGCCCACCGTCGGCCGAATCCTCCTGGTGGCATCGGCGGACGGTGTCCCGTTCGAACACGTACCCGCCCTGCGCATCCTGCTGTACGACGCCGCGTCACCCGACGCCGAGGCGCTGGCCCACTTCGACATCAAGCCGGAGACCGGCGCCGAGACGGCCCTGATCTGCGGCGAGCTGTACCGCAGGGGCGAGGGCTGGAAGTTCCGCGCGCTCGGCGAGGGCTACAGCAACGGCCTGAAGGGCCTGGCCACGGACTTCGGCATCTCGGTGGACGAATCGGAACCGCCGGAGGAACCGCCGGCCTCCATGCCGCTCCCGCCCGAGCAGCCGACCTCGGTACCCGTCCAGCCGGCGTACGGCTATCCGCAGCCACCGGCGACCCACGGCTACCCCCAGCCCGCCTACACCCAGCAGCAGCAATCGGGCTACGGCTATCCCCCGCCGGCCCCGGTCCCGGTGGCGACGGTCCCCAACCCGGACTTCCGGCTGCCTCCGCAGGGCCCGCAGTTCATCGGCCGCTAGCCGGAGGTCTGGGGCGCGGGGCCGTGTCGATGTGCGGCTCCGCCCCGTGGGCGCGCCCCACGACGGCGCCGCGCCCGCGGCCAGGGAGGGGCGGACTAACGTTCCGCCGTCTTGTACCCCCGTCCCCACTGCAGCCCCCACCCGTACAACCGGTCCAGCTCCCCCTGGAAGCCGTACACGAACTTCACCTCACGCCGGACGACCAGCTCCCCCTTCACGTTCTCGATCATCACCACCGCACACGACCGGGCCTGGGGATGCCGTTCGTCGAGGCCGATCTCGATGCGCGGACCGTTGCTCGGGTACAGCGTGACGACGGCGTGGGTGCGGTCGAACGCCGGCGTCTGGTCGTAGATGTACACGAACACCAGCAGCCGCTTGATGTTGTCCCGGTGATCGAGGTTGATGTACATCGTCTCGCCGGACGCCGACCCGAACCGGTCGTCGCCGCTGAGCTTGACGTACGGCGGTGCGTTCACGTCGCCGAGCAGGCCGCCGAGCGGCTGGACGACCCCCTTCGCCCCGTCGGCCAGCTCGTACAGCGCCCCGAGGTCGAGGTCGACGTTGACCATGCTCTGCCCGTGTCCGATCACCTCCGGCGGCCTGAGCGCCTTGAAGGGGTGGCGCAGCAGACTCTTGCGCTGTTCGCCGTCGAAGTCGGACGTCCGCATCCGCCAGCTCAGGTTGATCCGCAGGTTGCCGGTGGCCGCGCCCTGCTTGGTGAGGGACACCTGCTGGTGCCGCCTGGTGAGCTCGATGGCGTTGGACGCGGCGCTGCCCGAGTCGAACTCGGCCGCCTTCCCGCCCAGCAGCCCGTCGAAGAAACCCATTCCCGCCCCCAGTAGCTCCTGCCGATGCCTGGGGGCGGCCGACCGGTCGGCCGCCCCCATCAGAGCGTTCCTCGTCGCGGAGGGCGTCACACCCTCCGTTTTCGGCCCGCGAGCCGGTTCAGACCCCGGACGAGACCTCAGCCATGTCGTCCGACCCCGCTTTTCCCTCGGCCGCCGCAAGCCGCTGGTTGCGCCGTACGGAGGACCAGAACGACCAGCCGATCAGGACGACGCCGACGAGACCGGTGATGACCTCGTTGATCTGGTACTGGATGGTGACCATCAGGATCACGGCCAGCGCGCCGATCGCGTAGTGGGCGCCGTGCTCCAGGTAGACGTAGTCGTCCAGGGTGCCCTGGCGGACCAGGTAGACGGTGAGCGAACGGACGTACATGGCGCCGATGCCGAGGCCGAGGGCCATGAGCACGATGTCGTTGGTGATGGCGAACGCGCCGATCACGCCGTCGAAGGAGAAGGACGCGTCGAGGACCTCCAGGTAGAGGAACATGAAGAACGCGGCCTGGCCGGCCAGCAGCACCGCCGATTTCTTCTTGCCGGTGCGCTCGGCCTCTTCCTCCTGCTCGTGCTCGCGCTCCTCCTCGGCCTCCAGCCGGTCCTCGAAGAACCCGGAGAGGCCACCGACGATCATGTACGTGATCAGGCCGGCGATACCGGCGATCAGCACCGTCTGCGCCTTGTCGGTGTGGCCGCCGCCGTGCTGGTGGGCGTGGGTGGCGAAGGTGAAGGAGGTGATCAGCAGGACGATCAGGGCGATGCAGACCGACAGCATGTCGACCTTGCCGAGCCTGGCGAGGGGGCGTTCGATCCAGCGCAGCCACTGGATGTCCCGGTCCTCGAAGATGAAGTCGAGGAAGATCATCAGCAGGAACATGCCACCGAAGGCGGCGATCGCCGGGTGGGCGTCGGTGACCAGCTGCTGGTAGCGGTCCTTGTTGTTGAGCGCGAGGTCGACGGCCTCGATGGGGCCCATCTTGGCGGTGATCGCGACGATGACGACAGGGAAGACCAGCCGCATGCCGAAGACCGCGATGAGGACGCCGACCGTGAGGAAGATCTTCTGCCAGAAGTCGTTCATCTTCTTCAGGATTCCGGCGTTGACGACCGCGTTGTCGAACGACAGGGAGATCTCGAGGACGGCAAGGATGGCCACGATGCCGAAGGCCTCCCACCCCCCGTAGAAGACCGCGGCGACCAGGCCGAGCGCGGTGATCGCGAACGACCAGCCGAAGGTTTTCAGAAGCACTGGCTACCCAATCGTGTATGTACGGGTCTCGCTCGCGCCGTACTCGGCTTTACTCACTGTTGACCACGAAGTCTAGAGGGAACCCGTGTCCTACGGCTCGGTCGGCCCCCAATCCGGCGGAGAAGGTCCTATGAGACGTTCACTCCGAAGTCGAGCGCGATGCCCCGCAGACCGGAGGCGTACCCCTGGCCGACGGCCCGGAACTTCCACTCGTTCTGGTAGCGGTAGAGCTCGCCGAAGATCATGGCGGTCTCGGTGGAGGCGTCCTCGGACAGGTCGTAGCGGGCGAGTTCCTGGCCGTCGGCCTGGTTGACGACCCGGATGAAGGCGTTGGAGACCTGGCCAAAGGTCTGGGCGCGCTCGTCCGCCATGTGGATCGAGACCGGGAACACGATCTTGTCGCAGTTGGCCGGCACCTTGGGCAGGTCGACCAGAATCGATTCGTCGTCGCCCTCGCCCTCACCGGTGAGGTTGTCGCCGGTGTGCTCCACGGAGCCCTCCGGGCTCTTGAGCTGGTTGTAGAAGACGAACCACTCGTCGCCGAGGACCCGGCCGCCCTGGCACAGCAGTGCGCTGGCGTCCAGGTCGAAGGGGGCGCCGGTGGTGGAGCGGGCGTCCCAGCCGAGTCCGATCATGACGTTGGTGAGGTTCGGTGCGGCCTTGGAGAGGGAGACATTGCCCCCCTTGGCGAGCGTGACGCCCATGATGATGGTCCTCCCCTAGCGGTGTTTCTCCGGTTGTCCTGCGCGTCCGGCGCCGACCGTAAACGGTGCGGCGCCGGACAGTGCGGACGTGCGAACGCCCCGGGGCGTTCGTGAGGCTCAGACGTTGACGCCGAAGTCCTGGGCGATGCCGCGCAGGCCGGAGGCGTAGCCCTGGCCGATGGCGCGGAACTTCCACTCCGCTCCGTTGCGGTACAGCTCGCCGAAGACCATGGCGGTCTCGGTCGAGGCGTCCTCGGACAGGTCGTAGCGGGCGATCTCGGCGCCGCCCGCCTGGTTCACGACGCGGATGAACGCGTTGCGGACCTGGCCGAAGGACTGCTGGCGGTTGTCGGCGTCGTAGATCGACACCGGGAAGACGATCTTGTCGACGTCGGCAGGGACCGCGGCGAGGTTGACCTTGATCACCTCGTCGTCGCCCTCGCCCTCACCGGTGAGGTTGTCGCCGGTGTGCTCGACCGAGCCCTCGGGGCTCTTGAGGTTGTTGAAGAAGACGAAGTTCTGGTCGCTGGCGACCTTCCCGGCCGAGTTCAGCAGGAGCGCGCTGGCGTCCAGGTCGAAGTCGGTGCCGGTGGTGGTCCGGACATCCCAGCCCAGACCGACGAGGACCGCGGTCAGACCGGGGGCCTCCTTCGTCAGCGATACGTTGCCGCCTTTGCTGAGGCTGACTCCCACGAGTCCTCCCATGTGTGTCCAGGGGCGGGGAGCCCCCGTGGTGCTTCGGATACCGGATCAACGTCTCGATCCTAGTGACGGGTTCCCGCCGCATGCAGGCCCTGGACCCCGAAGAATCACGGGGTGTCGGCCGTGCCGCCCCCTAGGGGGCCCGGAGAACCGGCCCCGCGAGGGCGGCAAGGGCCGCGAGGGCGTCACAGCGCGTCGAGCGCCGTCACGTAGTCGTTCAGGTCACGGGCGTCCGGCAGGCCGTTGACCACGGTCCACCGCACGACACCCTCCTTGTCGATGACGAAGGTGCCGCGGACGGCGCAGCCCTTGGCCTCGTCGAAGACGCCGTAGGCGCGGGAGGTCTCTCCGTGCGGCCAGAAGTCGCTCAGCAGCGGGTACTCCAGGCCCTCCTGCTCGGCGAAGACCCGCAGGGTGTGGATGGAGTCGTTGGAGACGGCCAGCAGCTGGGTGTCGCGGTCCTCGAACCTCGGCAGGTTGTCCCGCAGCTCGCACAGCTCGCCGGTGCACACGCCGGTGAAGGCGAAGGGATAGAAGAGCAGCACCACGTTCTTCTCGCCACGGAATTCGGACAGCTTCACGGCCCGGCCGTGGTTGTCCTTGAGCTCGAAGTCGGGCGCCTTGTCGCCGACCTGGATCGCCATCGCGCTTCCCATCGTCAGGGGCTGTTCGGGTGAGACCACCCTAAGGCGGCGGCCCCCGCGCGGCGATCACGGCCGGCCGGTGGACGGACCGGCACGGTCCGTCCACCGGCGGGGCTCAGCGCTTCTTGGCGGCCGCCTTCGGCGTGTTCAGCCGGCTTCCGTTCCAGTCCTTGCCGACGCTGACGCTCTTGGTCTGCGAGAGGCCGGCGGTCGTGACCGCCTCGCCGATGTCGCTCGGCTCGACGTAGCCGTCGCGGCCGGTCTTCGGCGTCAGCAGCAGGATCGAGCCGCCCTCTTCGAGGAAGCCGAGGGCGTCGACCAGCGCGTCCGTCAGGTCGCCGTCATCCTCCCGGAACCACAGCACCACGGCGTCGGCCACGTCGTCGTAGTCCTCGTCCACCAACTCGGTGCCGATGGTGTCTTCGATGGACTCGCGGAGCTCCTGGTCGACGTCGTCGTCGTAGCCGATCTCCTGGACCACCTGGTCTGGCTGGAACCCCAGCCTGACGGCAGGGGTGGTCCGCTCCTCCGCGTGGTCCGCGGTCGCGCTCACGGGTTGCCTCCTGATCATGTCTTGGTGATGAACTCAGCCACGCGCGTGCGCGAAGCATTGGCCGTAGTCCACACGGGCGGGACGGATCGCGCAAGTACCCGGCCGTGCAGACCGCCGAAACGGTGACGATCCCGGCCGTGTCGTCGCAACTCCCGGCACCGTATCGCGGGCAGCGGTGGCACACACCACTCCTATTTGCCCGCTAAGTCCCTTTCGGAATCATCCTCACATACGGCGGTCGAACGAGTTTGCCAGGGGCGTCACACCCCGGGCGTATCGTTGCGTTTTGGCCGGTCCCCAGTTACCTCGCGGTAGAGATGACGCGCGCGGCCCCGGGGTGGACGATGGACAGCGGTGCAGGCAAGGCGCGGGGCAACGGCGAAACCAGCAAAACCAGCAAGACCAGCAAGACCAGCAAAAAACAGGGAATCAGTGGCCCTCTGACAGGTAAGGAACAGCGTGGCTTCCGGATCCGATCGCAACCCGATCATCATTGGCGGCCTTCCGAGTCAGGTTCCTGACTTCGACCCCGAGGAAACCCAGGAGTGGCTCGACTCGCTCGACGCCGCCGTGGACGAGCGCGGCCGCGAGCGGGCCCGCTATCTGATGCTCCGCCTGATCGAGCGCGCCCGCGAGCGGCGCGTGGCGGTGCCCGAGATGCGCAGCACGGACTACGTCAACACGATCCCGACCCGGGCCGAGCCGTTCTTCCCGGGCAACGAGGAGATCGAGCGCAAGGTCCTCAACGCGACCCGCTGGAACGCCGCGGTGATGGTCTCCCGCGCCCAGCGCCCGGGCATCGGGGTCGGCGGCCACATCGCCACCTTCGCCTCCTCGGCCTCGCTCTACGACGTCGGTTTCAACCACTTCTTCCGCGGCAAGGACGACGGCCTCGGCGGCGACCAGGTCTTCTTCCAGGGCCACGCCTCGCCCGGCATCTACGCCCGCGCGTTCCTGCTCGACCGGCTCAGCGAGACCCAGCTGGACGGTTTCCGCCAGGAGAAGTCGAAGTACCCGGACGGCCTCTCCAGCTACCCGCACCCGCGCTCGATGCCGGACTTCTGGGAGTTCCCGACGGTGTCGATGGGCCTCGGCCCGATCGGCGCGATCTACCAGGCGCGGATGAACCGCTACATGCAGGCGCGCGGGATCGCCGACACCTCCAAGTCGCACGTCTGGGCGTTCCTCGGCGACGGCGAGATGGACGAGCCGGAGTCGCTCGGCCAGCTGTCCATCGCCGCCCGCGAGGGCCTGGACAACCTGACCTTCGTCGTCAACTGCAACCTCCAGCGCCTCGACGGCCCGGTGCGCGGCAACGGCAAGATCATCCAGGAGCTGGAGTCGGTCTTCCGCGGCGCCGGCTGGAACGTGATCAAGCTGGTCTGGGACCGCACCTGGGACCCGCTGCTCGCCCAGGACCGCGACGGCGTGCTCGTCAACAAGATGAACACCACCCCCGACGGGCAGTTCCAGACCTATGCCACCGAGTCCGGCGCCTACATCCGTGAGCACTTCTTCGGCGACGACCAGCGGCTGCGCGCGATGGTCGAGAACATGACCGACGACCAGATCCTGCACCTGGGCCGCGGCGGCCACGACCACCGCAAGATCTACGCGGCGTTCAAGGCTGCCACCGAGCACAAGGGCCAGCCGACGGTCATCCTGGCCAAGACGATCAAGGGCTGGACGCTGGGCCCGAACTTCGAGGGCCGCAACGCCACGCACCAGATGAAGAAGCTGACGGTCGCCGACCTCAAGGGCTTCCGGGACCGCCTGCACCTGCCGATCTCCGACAAGGAGCTGGAGTCCGGCCTGCCGCCGTACTACCACCCGGGCCGGAACTCGGAGGAGATCCAGTACATGCACGACCGGCGCAAGGGCCTCGGCGGCTACGTCCCGACCCGCGTCGTACGCTCCAAGCCCCTCGCCCTGCCGGACGACAAGGCGTACGCGACCGTGAAGAAGGGCACCGGCCAGCAGTCGATCGCCACGACCATGGCGTTCGTGCGACTGCTCAAGGACCTCATGCGGGACAAGGAGCTCGGCCGCCGCTTCGTACTGATCGCACCGGACGAGTACCGCACCTTCGGCATGGACTCCTTCTTCCCGAGTGCGAAGATCTACAACCCGCTTGGCCAGCAGTACGAGGCGGTCGACCGCGACCTGCTGCTCGCCTACAAGGAGTCCCCGACCGGCCAGATGCTGCACGACGGCATCTCGGAGGCGGGCTGCACGGCCTCCCTCATCGCCGCGGGCTCCGCCTACGCCACGCACGGCGAGCCGCTCATCCCGGTCTACGTCTTCTACTCGATGTTCGGCTTCCAGCGCACCGGCGACCAGTTCTGGCAGATGGCCGACCAGCTGGCGCGCGGTTTCGTCCTGGGCGCGACCGCCGGCCGTACGACCCTGACCGGCGAGGGCCTCCAGCACGCCGACGGCCACTCCCAGCTGCTCGCCTCGACGAACCCGGCGTGCGTGGCCTACGACCCGGCGTACTCGTACGAGATCGCCCACATCGTCCGGGACGGCCTGCGCCGCATGTACGGCGGGGACGCGGAGCACCCGCACGGCGAGAACGTCTTCTACTACCTGACCCTCTACAACGAGCCGATCCAGCACCCGGCCGAGCCGGCCGACGTGGACGTGGAGGGCATCCTCAAGGGTGTCCACCGGATCAGCGCGGGCACGGCGGGCACGCTCCCGGCGCAGATCATGGCGTCGGGCGTGGCGGTCCCGTGGGCCATGGAGGCCCAGCGGATCCTCGCCGCGGACTGGGGCGTCAGGGCCGACGTCTGGTCCGCCACCTCCTGGAACGAGCTGCGGCGCGAGGCCGTGGCCTGCGAGGAGCACAACCTGCTGCACCCGGACGAGGAGCAGCGGGTGCCGTGGGTGACGCGGAAGCTGAGCGACGCCGAGGGTCCGTTCGTGGCCGTGTCCGACTGGATGCGATCGGTTCCGGACCAGATCGCGCGCTGGGTGCCGGGGACGTACCAGTCGCTGGGCGCCGACGGGTTCGGCTTCGCCGACACGCGGGGCGCGGCGCGCCGGTTCTTCCACATCGACGCGCAGACGATCGTGGTCGCGGTGCTGACCGAACTGGCCCGGGAGGGCAGGCTCGACCGCTCGGTGCTCAAGCAGGCCATCGACCGGTACCAGCTGCTGGACGTCACGGCGGCGCACCCGGGCGTGGCGGGCGGCGACGCGTAGCCGTTGCGCTCGGCTTCGGCCGGGGAAGAGGGTAGGGGAGCTGCGGGTCCGGTGGGGGCTGGTCGCGCCCACGCGGCGGAGCCGCAGCTCGACGCGGTCCCGCGCCCCTTCGGGGCGCGGATGATGCCTACGATGCGCACATGAAGGAACAGTCCGCGCAGGTTCGTTGGGAGCAGCTCACTCAACGGCCTCTGCTGGCGCTCGCGGTGGGCTTCGCCGTCGCCTACGCGCTGCCGATCGTGGACCGTTCGGCCGGGCACGTGCTCACCGCCGCGTGCACGGTGGCGGAGTGGGTGGTGTGGGGTTCCTTCGCCCTCGACTACCTGGTGCGGCTGGCGCTGGCGCCCCGGCGCCGGGAGTTCGTGCGGACGCACTGGGCAGACCTGGGCGCGGTGGTGCTGCCGCTGCTCCAGCCGCTGCGGCTGCTGCGGCTCGTCGCCACGCTGATACTGGTGGGCCGGCGGGCGCGGATGGCCTCGCAGATCCGGCTGACGACGTATGTCGTGGGCGCGGTGGTGGGGCTGCTGATGTTCGGCTCGCTGGCCGTGCTCTCGGTGGAACGCGACTCGCCGAACGGGAACATCCGGACGCTGGGTGACGCGCTGTGGTGGTCGTTCACGACGATGACGACGGTGGGGTACGGGGACCACGCGCCGACGACGGGGCTGGGCCGCATGATCGCGGTGGGCCTGATGCTCGCCGGGATCGCCCTGCTGGGTGTGGTGACGGCCAACATCGCCACGTGGTTCATCGCACGGTTCGAGAAGGACGACATGGAGGAACGCCGGCAGACCGAGGCGATCGGGATGCTGACCGAGGAAGTGCGGGCGCTCAGGGCGGAGGTCGCCGCCCTCAGCGCCGAGGTGACGGCGGGGGGTGGGGCGCGCTCACCGGCGCCGACCGGGTGCCTCCCCCAGCCTTCGGCCGGGGGGACCCCCAGCGCACACCCTCCCCCGCTCTCGACTTCGCTCGAGCGGGGGGACCCCCATCGCCCCTGGGGGCACCTCCCAGGCCCTTGAGGCACTGGGGGAGGCACCACTGCCCGCTGCAAGGAAGCTGACCGAGGAAGTGCGGGCGCTCAGGGCGGAGGTCGCCGCCCTCAGCGCCGAGGTGGCGGCGAGGGGTGCGCTCACCGGCGCCGACCGGTGCCGCTGCGCCCACCCGTGCCGCCCCAGCGGCACGACTGCCCGCAGCTGTGTAGGACACGGCTGTGCAGCGCGCCCCTCAGGGGCGCAGGGCTGTATCGATGGGCGGCTGCGCCGCGCGTGGGCGCGACCAGCCCCACCGGCCCGCGCGCTAGAGCGATACGCCGCCCAGCCACAGCAGCGCCAGCAGCGTGTCGATCGCCCCCAGCACCACCGCGACCAGCGCCGGTATCGAGCTCTTCGGGTTCCATGCCCGACCCATGGAGAACCAGCCGCACGCCAGTGCCAACGGCCCCAGCACGATCCCCAGCGTGAAGAAGCCGGCGACCGCGCAGATCGTGCCGATGATGCCCAGCGTGTCGCGGTCCAGCCCGTCCCGTGGGCCTACGCGGCCACGTGAACGGGGGTACCCGCGTGTTCGTTGCCCGAAGCTCGCCATCATCAACTCCTCGGTCCGCACGGACTGTTCGGGTTGATGACCGGGTACCCCGCTTCCGCCCCGGCAGACCTGCCCGCGCGCTGCCCCCCTCCAGCAGCGCGCCGCGGCCGGTGTCCTCCCCTGCCCCGCAAAGGACTTGACCCACTGTGATCCCTCCCCGCGCCGAAGCGCGGGGAGTCCCGGCTCAACCAGCCCGGTTGTCCCACTGTCACCTGGCGTGCGCGCCGAAGGCCAGGAATCTTTAGCGGAGTCACCTTGATAGGGGAACTCCATCCAGACAAAGGGGACATACGGATCCGGTGCGTGAACGCTAGTGCTGTGGCCGGGAAGGTTTGCCGGAAAGCTCGCGGCGTCCGGTGCGGTGCATCGCAAGGCGGAGCATCGCCCGCGTACTGGATGTACTCGGGTGATGCGACAACGCGGCGAGGTGCCGTGCCGGGCGTCGCGAGCCGGTGAACCTTTCCGGTCGCAGCACTAGATGTGGCCGACGCCCGCGCCCGAGTCCGCGTTCTCGCCGCGCTTGGTGAACAGCGCGACCAGGATCGCGGCCGCCGCCACGCCCGCCGCGACCAGCGAGGCGAGGCTCATGCCGGAGATGAACGTGTCGTGCGCGACGCCCGTGATCTTCGCGGCGATCTCCTCCGGCGTCCCCTTGGCGACCGGCGCGACACCGACCTGGACCGCCTCCGAGGCCTGGGCCAGCTGGGCGGAGGTCAGCTTCGGCAGCCCCGCGTCGGCCCAGTTGCCCGGCAGATCGCTGTCGACCTTGGAGGCCATCACGGCGCCGAGAACCGCCGTACCGAGGCTGCCGCCGATCTGCATCGCGGCCTGCTGGAGACCGCCGGCCACACCGGACAGCTCCATCGGCGCGTTGCCGACGATGACCTCGGTGGCGCCGACCATGACCGGCGCGAGGCCGAGGCCGAGCAGGGCGAACCAGAGCGACATGAGCGCGCTGCCGGTGGCCGCGTTCAGCGTGGACATGCCGTACATGGCGATCGCGGTGGCCGCCATGCCGCCGGCCAGCGGGATGCGCGGGCCGAGCCTGGTGATCGCGGCGCCGGCCAGCGGGGAGCCGACGATCATCATGCCGGTGAGCGGGAGGAGATGGAGACCGGCGTCGACCGGGTCCATGCCGTGCACGTTCTGGAGGTAGAACGTCACGAAGAACAGGCCGCCCATGAAGGCGATGGCCATCAGGACCATGAGCACGACGCCCGCCGAGAGCGGGACGGAGCGGAACAGGCCCAGCGGGACGAGCGGCTCCTTCACCCTCGTCTCCCAGAAGGAGAAGAGGCCGAAGCCCAGCGCCGACACGGCGATGAACGTCCACGTCTTGCCGTCGCCCCAGCCCCAGCTCGGCGCCTTGATGAGGGCCCAGACCAGGCAGAACATGGCGCCGGAGAGCAGGGCGATGCCGAGCAGGTCGAAGGAGCGCGGCGCGTTGTCGGCGCGGTGGTCGAGCAGCATCACCAGGCCGAGGACCAGGGCGAGCGCGCCGACCGGCACGTTGATGAAGAACACCGACTGCCAGCTGACGTGCTGGACCAGCACACCCCCGAGGATGGGACCGCCCGCGGTGGAGGCGCCGATCACCATGCCCCAGATGCCGATCGCCATGTTGAGCTTCTCGGCCGGGAAGGTGGCGCGCAGCAGGCCGAGCGCGGCCGGCATCAGCAGCGCGCCGAACAGCCCCTGGAAGACGCGGAAGGTGACGACCAGGCCGATGCTGTCGGAGAGGCCGATGGCGCCCGAGGCGGCGGCGAAGCCGACGACGCCGATCAGGAACGTCTGCCGGTGGCCGAAGCGGTCGCCGAGCTTGCCCGCGGTGATCAGGGAGACCGCGAGGGCCAGGAAGTAGCCGTTGGTGATCCACTGGACCTGGGCGAAGGTGGCGCCGAGGTCCTTCTGGATCGCCGGGTTGGCGATGGCCACGATGGTGCCGTCGAGAGCCACCATCATGACCCCGACGGCGACGGTTATCAGGGTGAACCAGGGATGGCCGCGCAGGCCGGAGGCCGGCGGCCGGTCCGACGGGGCGGCAACCGCCTTGTCCCCCGACCCCGCCGTGTCGATCGTGGTCTGACTAGTCATGCCTTCGAGGCTAGTGACAGCCACTGACAGTTGACAAACAAAATCACTAGTCAGTAACTGTCAGGCATGGAAACGCTGCGCGAACGCAAGAAACAGCGCACCCGGGACGCGCTGTTGCGCGCCGCGCTCGAACTGTTCGTGACCCAGGGCTACGAGCACACCACCGTCGACGAGATCGCCGCGTCCGTCGACGTCTCCCAGCGCACCTTCTTCCGCTACTTCGCCAGCAAGGAGGACGTGGCCTTCTTCGTGCCGCGGCTCACCGAGGAGCACTACGTCGAGGCGGTGCGCCGCCGCCCGCCCGAGGAGCCCCCGCTGGAAGCGCTGCGCCGGTCGGTCCTGGACAGCTGGGACACCATCGAGCAGGCCATCGAGCGGTACGTGCCGGTCGAACTGTTCCTGCGCACGTACAAGATGATCGAGGCGACCCCGGCCCTGTTCGCCGCCCATCTGCGGCGCCAGTCGGAGACGGAGGAGGAGATCGCGCGGATCGTCGCCGAGCGGGAGGGCGTCGACCCGGACCGCGATCCCCGGCCGCGGCTCGTGGTCGCGGTGTTCGGCGCGGTCGTCCGGGTCACCGAGCGGCACTGGTCGGTCGGCGAGGACTTCAGCGTCACGACGATCCGTCAACTCACCGCGTCGTATCTCGATCAGGTGGGACCGGCGCTCACCGGGAACTGGCGCGAGGGCTGAATCCCTTCACACGGGCCTGAGATCGGCCTCACGTTTGCCGAAACGTGATAACTGTCACTCGGTTACCGCGAGACCCCCTCGTTCTCCTAGTGTGTCCTCCCAGTGACTTCCTTCGACACCTCCCCGCCGCTCAACGTCTGGCGCGCACTGCTGGCCCTGGCCGTCGTCTTCGTGATGCTCGCGACCACCGGCTGGACCGCCCTGCGCACGCACCGCGAGACCACCGCCCTGCAGACCTCCCTCGACAAATGGGAGCACGGCAGGGTCGACGGCCTGCGCCTGCCGGACCCGAAGGCGTCGCCCGCGCTCCTCGCCCAGTTCTTCGCGTCGCTCACCGCACGGGAGCGCGACCGGCTCGTGCGCCGTTACCCGCTCGCCGTGGGCAACATGAACGGCGCCCCGGCCCGACTGCGCTACCGGGCCAACGACATCGCCCTCGACCAGCAGCGCGCCCTCGAGAAGAAGCGCATGCACGACCCCCGGCTCAGCACGGCCGGGCAACAGGACGCCGGCCGTCGCATGCACCGCTACGAGGCGCTGATGGCGAAGGGACGGCAGATCCTCGCCTTCGACCCGGACGGCAGCGGCCGGGTCGCCGAGGTGTTCGGCGACCTCACCAGGGCCGAGCGGATCTCCGTCGTCGTCCCCGGGGTCGACACCGACCTGCTCACCTTCCAGCGGACGTACCGCCGGTACACCGCGCCGGTCGGCATGGCCAAGTCGCTGTACCGGGCCGAGCGCACGGCGAGCCCCACGACCCGCACGGCGGTGATCGCCTGGGCCGACTACACCGCGCCCGACGGCCTCGGCGTGGGCGCGGCGACCGGGATGGCCGCCGAGCAGGGCGCCGTACGCCTCAACGCGCTGCTGCGCGCGCTGCCCGGCGAGACGCCGGTGGCGCTGTTCTGCCACAGCTACGGCTCGGTGGTCTGCGGGGTGGCCGCGCACGCCATGCCGGAGCAGGTGGCCGACATAGCCGTGGCCGCGAGCCCCGGGATGCGGGTCGAGAACGCCTCCCACCTGGGCACCTCGGCCAGGGTGTGGGCGATGCGGGACGCCACCGACTGGATCCAGGACGTCCCCTATCTGGAGCTCGGCGGTCTCGGCCACGGGGCCGACCCCGTCTCCTCCTCCTTCGGCGCCCGGGTGCTGTCGGCGCACGACGCCGAGGGCCACGCCGGTTACTTCGAGCCCGGCACGGACAGTCTGCGCAACCTCGCCGACGTCGGAGTCGGCGCATATGGCGCGGTGACCTGCGCCCACGACGATGACGGGTGCCGGGCGGGTTTGTCCGGCACGTTGATGGCCGGACGCGCGTAGAGACAGCAGGAAGTGCGGTATGCGCGGGGATGGGACTGAGAAGCACGTGCCGCATACGATGAGCCGCATGGGTGATGTACTGGCCGGATTTCATGCTGCCTGGGAGTTCGAGTCCGACTCCGTGCTCATCCGCTACGAACGGGGGATTCGAACACCCAAGCTGTTCCAGAGTCTGGGTGAACGCCGGGTGCCGCTCGCCGCTCTGGAGGGCGTGACGCTCATGCCCGGCAAACGCGGCACGGTCGTCCTGAGTGCCCGGCCCCGCCCGGGCGCGGATCCCCTGCTGGAGGCGGCGGCCGGACAGCTGAAGGAGGGCAGCGACCCGTACCGCCTGGTGGTCCCGGCCGAGCGGGCGACCCTCGCGGAGTACTACGCCGACGAACTGCGACCGCTGCTCACCGAGTCCGGACCGGCGGAGCGGTTCCTGGTCGCCGCGCCCGAGGGGCCCCGGCAGTTCAAGGCGTACGACGGGAAGGCGAGCTTCGACGGCAGCGCCGTGCACTTCCGGTGGTCGTGGACGGGCGCGTCCACGGCGAAGTGGAAGGCCGGCGACCAGAGCTTCGCCGTCGCCGACCTGGCCGGCGTGGAGTGGCGGTCGCCGGAGGCCTTCGAGGGGCATCTACGACTGCTGCGGCGAGACCGGGACCTCGCGGGGTCGGCGCCGGCGGTCCCGGCCGACCAGGATCCGGCGACCGTGGTGTTCGGGCTGGGGTACGGCCCGGTGCACGAGTCGTTGCCGTTCGCGGCGGCGGTACTGGAGGCCCTGCGGGCCAAGGGGGCCGCCGCGGTGCCGGTGCCGGCCGGGCGGCGGGATCCCGCGGACATCGCCGAACGGATCCGGCATCTGGGGGAGCTGCATCAGGCGGGGCTGGTGACCGATGAGGAGTTCGCCGCGAAGAAGGCGGAGTTGCTGGCGGAGCTGTGATCGGCAGTCGTTCGGCTGCGGGTCCGTGGGGGCTGGTCGCGCCCACGCGGCGGCAGCCGCACATCAAATACAGCCCCGCGCCCCTTTGGGGCGCGCTTCAGTTGCCGCCGGTTTCGTAGAAACTGATCTTTCGGTCCAGCACCGACAAGGTGTCGTGCAGTTCGGCGATCCGGGACAGGACGTCCCTCCTCGTCTGTTCCAGCAGTTCGCGGCGCTCGGGGTAGGTCGTCTCCCCTTCCCGCACCAGCTCCGCGTAGCGCACCATGTCGGCCACCGGCATGCCGGTCAGGCGAAGCTTGGTGACGAAGTCCAGCCAGTCGAGGTCGCGGTTGCTGTAGCGGCGCTGACCGGTGTGGGAGCGGTCGATGTCGGACGTGAGGCCGATCCGCTCGTACCAGCGCAGGGTGTGGGCGGTCAGGCCGGTGAAGGCGACGACCTCGCTGATCGTGTAACGGTCCTGGCCTTCGGGACGCGGGTGCCGCCGGGGTGGGGCGGAACAGATGTCGGCGGGCGCGATGTCGGGCTGCTCGGTGGGGGCCGCGGTCGTGGTCTGCATCACCGTCATACGTCCACGCTATGGCCTTGGAGTGCACTCGAAGCAAGCGGAACCCGCCAAGAAATACGCGCGACGAAGACCGCGGGCGGTGGCTAGCGTGCGGGGCATGAGTCTCGTACGCCGTGCCACGGCCGAGGACGTGGCGGAAGTGCTGCGCCTGCGCCAGGTGATGATCGACGCGCTGCCCGGTGGGGACGGCTCCACGCAATGGCACGCCCTGGCGCGGCCGGCGCTGGAGGAGAAGCTGGGCGAACCGGACGGGGACTTCGCCGCGTTCGTCGTCGACCATCCGCTGCGGCCGGGAGCGCTGGCGGCGCTGGTCGCCGGGACCGTCGACTACCGGATCGGCAAGGCGCGGAACCCGCACGGCCGCTCCGGGTACGTCTTCAGCGTGGCCACCGACCCGGACGCCCGGCGCCGCGGGTACGCGCGCGCGTGCATGGAGGAACTGCTGGCCTGGTTCCGTGAGCGGGGCGCGGGACAGGTCATGCTGACCGCGTCCGCCGAGGCCGAGCCGCTCTACGCCGCGCTCGGCTTCGTCCACAAGCCGGACCCCACGATGACTCTGGCGCTCTGAGCCGCCTACGCTCGACGGCATGTCGCTGAACAGCCTCGCGTCGATCGAGAACTGGCCCGTCCCCACCGCCGCGGCGGGTGCCGTACGGGCCGACGGGACGGTCCTCGGAACCCACGGGCCGGTCGGGCACCGCTTCCCGCTGGCCTCCGTCACCAAGCCGCTCGCCGCGTACGCGGTGCTCGTCGCGTACGAGGAGGGGGCGGTCGAACTCGACGAGCCGGCGGGGCCGCAGGGGGCGACGGTACGGCATCTGCTCGCGCACACCTCGGGGCTGGCCTTCGACGAGCACCGGGTCATGGCGCCGCCCGGGGAGCGGCGGCTGTACTCCAACGCCGGGTTCGAGATGCTCGGCGACCACGTCGCCAAGGCGACGGAGATGCCGTTCGCCGAGTACGCCCGGCAGGCGGTGCTGGAGCCGCTGGGCATGACGTCGACGTCGCTGGAGGGGTCGCCGGCGAAGGACGGGGTGTCGTCGGTGGCGGACCTGCTGCGGTTCGCGGCGGAGGTGCAGGCACCGAGACTGCTGGATCCGCGGACGGTGGCGGAGGCGACGCTGACCGTGCAGTACCCGGGGACGAAGGGGGTGCTGCCGGGGTACGGGCACCAGAACCCGAACGACTGGGGGCTGGGGTTCGAGATCCGGGACGGCAAGGCCCCGCACTGGACGGGTTCCTCGTCGTCGCCGCGCACGTTCGGGCACTTCGGGCAGGCGGGCACCTTCCTGTGGGTGGACCCGGAGGCAGGGCTGGCGTGCGTGGCGCTGACGGACAGGGCTTTCGGTCCCTGGGCGATCGAGGCGTGGCCGGCGTTCACGGACGCGGTGCTGGCGGAGGTGCGCGGCTGAGGGGGCGGTGACCAGGGTCCAGGTCAGGATGGTCGTTCCTGTCGGTCACCTGGAACCGTGGACGGCGTCGACGTTCCCGACGAATTCGAGAACGGCCTTGGCCAGCTCTTCGGGGGCCTCCATCGCGGCGTAGTGACCCACGCCGTCGAGCGACACCGAGCTGACCTCGGTAGCCGCGACCTGTGACATGGTGCCGGCCGTGAAGGGGCCGCCGCCCGCGCCGAGCGCGAGTACGGGCATGGTCAGGCCGTGTGTGTCGGCGAGCGCCTTGATCTCGGGGCCTTCCCGCAGCATCGACTGGTAGAGGCCGGTCGCTCCGCGCCAGCCGTCGGGGCGCGAGTAGGTGCGGACGAACTCCTCGATGTCGGCGTCGGTGATCGCTCCTGGGGTCGCGCTCATGGCGGGGAACGCGAACTGTCCCAGGAATGCGCGCTCGCGTCCGGCCAGGAGCATCTCAGGGATGCCGGGGGCGGCGAGAACGCCGATGTGCCAGGTGCCGCCGTGGGTGATGTCGCCCAGCGCCTCGAGGCCGAACCCGGGCAGGCCCATCTCGATCGCGGTGAGACTGAGGACGTTCCGCGGGTGGGCGGTCGCCAGGCGGAAGACGGTCGCCCCGGCGATGTCCTGACCGGTGAGGTGGACCGGGCCGACGTCAAGCTGTTCGACGAGAAGGTGCAGGTCCTCGGCCGAGGTCCTGCTGTCGTACGGGCCCTGCCCGTGGCCGGAGTCGCCGAAGCCGCGCAGGTCGACGGCGAAGACCCGGTGGGTCCGCGCGAGAAGCGGGATGAGCTTGTGAAAGGTCCACCAGGTCTCGGGAAACCCGTGGACCAGGAGGATCGGGGATCCACTGGTTCCCGCTGCCACGTAGTGCAGCAGGGTTCCGTTGACCTCTGCGTGGTGGTGGGTGAGCCCCGGCAGGGTGCGGCCCGTAGGCGTGACGTCCATGGTCCCCCTCATGTGTCCCCCTCGTTTCGACAACCTTGTTGTCCATGACATTAGACAACAAGGTTGTCGTTGTCCATGCGCGTGGCCGTAGTCTTCTTCCATGTCTCGATCCGGCGCCGATCTCGCACTGCTCCTGCTCGGAGGCTTCCGCTCGCTGGTGGACGCCGCGACCGCCGAACTGGCCCGCCGCGGCTACGAGGACGTGCGCCCCGTCCACGACTTCGCCATGCGCGCCATCACCGCCGGCGCCGACAACGCCTCAGAACTGGGCCGGCGCCTGTCGGTCTCCAAGCAGGCAGCGGCGAAAACCATCGCTGTGCTGCAGGAACGCGGATACGTGGCACGCGACACGGACCCCCGCGACGCTCGCCGCAAACGCCTTCACGTCACCCCACTCGGCTTCGAGGTGCTGCGACAGGGCGAAGCGGTCTTCGACGAGTTGCGCGACCAGTGGGAGCGGCAGCTCGGTGCCGCCGAACTCGCGACCCTCGAGACGCACTTGGCGACGCTGGTCGGCGCTCGGCCCGTGCGCCTGGACGCACCGGGCTGGATCGCGCAAGACCTCGGCGAGTCGGTGTAGCACTCGTCCCGCCCAGGCCACGCGCGCCCTGGAGGCGGCAGGTCGTCGGGGGCTCCACACCGGCCGTGACGGGCCGCCGGGCGCGGACGGCTCAGCGTGCGGCCATCTCCCACATCAGGACCTCGGCCCGCGTCAGCCCTTCCGCCGCCAGGTCCTTCGCCCCCGTCACCCGAACCGAATCCCCCGGCCCCAGCTCCTCCCCGCCGAGCCGCACTTCGCCCCGCACGACATGGACGTACGCATACGCCCCGTCCGGCACAGCCGTCCGCTCCCCCACCGTCAGACGGCGGACGTGGAGCATCGCGCCGGCCTCCGGGACGGCGTAGGGCGTGGAGTCGGCGATGCCACGGACGAGGTCGTACGACGGTTCGCCGCCGGGGTGCAGCGGGGCCAGCCACATCTGGACGAAGGTCAGCGGGCCGGGGCCGTCGTTGCGTTCCACGTGGCGGACGCCGCCCGCCGAGCTCAAGCGCTGCAGGTCCCCCTGGCGGACCACCGTCTCGTGGCCCGCGGAGTCGCGGTGAGTCAGCTCACCCTCGACGACCCACGTCACGATCTCCGTGTGGCTGTGCGGATGCTCGTCGAAGCCCGCGCCCGGTGCCAGCCGCTCCTCGTTGCAGGCGATGACCGCCCCGAAGCGCAGGTTGCCGGGGTCGTAGTGCGGGCCGAAGGAGAAGGCGTGCCGGGTCTCGATGCCGGCCGCCGGGTCTCCTCCCGGATAGCGCTCCGCGGCGCGCCTGACGTCCATCACGGGACCACCGTAGACCGCAGCAGGCACCCGGCGGCGCAGGCGCCCGTACCGATAAGGCAGTCTTGTCCCCGTGCCCGAACCCGTAACACGCAAGTCCGATCCCTCGGCTCATCAGGTCCACCCGAACTCCGCGACCCTGAAGCGGCTGGAGAAGTCGTCCGGCAGCCTCGCCGCCCAGGCCATCGCGCGCATGGACGAGACCCTGCCGTGGTACCGGGCCATGCCCCCGGAGAACCGGTCCTGGATCGGGCTCGTCGCCCAGGCGGGTATCGCGGCCTTCACCGAGTGGTTCCGGCACCCGGACGCCCCGCAGGCGATCTCGACGGACGTGTTCGGGACCGCGCCGCGGGAACTGACCCGGGCGATCACGCTGCGGCAGACCGTGGAGATGGTGCGGACCACCATCGAGGTGATGGAGAGCGCGATCGACGAGGTCGCGGCCCCGGGCGACGAGAGCGTGCTGCGCGAGGCGCTGCTGGTGTACGCGCGTGAGATCGCCTTCGCCACCGCCCAGGTGTACGCCCAGGCCGCCGAGGCACGCGGTGCCTGGGACGCGCGGCTGGAGTCGCTGGTGGTCAACGCCGTGCTGAGCGGGGAGGCCGACGAGGGGGCCGTCAGCCGGGCCGCGGCGCTCGGGTGGAACTCGCCCGACAACGTGTGCGTCGTACTCGGGACCGCGCCCGACGGGGACAGCGAGCTGACCGTGGAGGCGATCCGGCGGGCCTCCCGGCACGCCAAGCTGCAGGTGCTGACCGGGGTGCTCGGGGACCGGCTCGTCGTCATCGCGGGCGGCAACGACAATCCGCTGGCCGTGGCCAAGTCGCTGATCGGGCCGTACGCCGCGGGGCCGGTGGTCGCGGGGCCGGTGGTGCCGGACCTGCTGGCGGCCACGCGGTCCGCGCAGGCCGCCGCCGCCGGGCTCAAGGCCTGTTCCGCCTGGCAGGACGCGCCCCGCCCGGTGCTGGCGGACGATCTGCTTCCGGAGCGCGCCATCGCGGGCGATCCGAGCGCGCGCGAGCAGTTGGTGGAGGAGATCTACAGACCACTGGAAGAAGCCGGTTCGGCGTTGCTGGAAACGCTGAGCGTCTATCTGGAGCAGGCGAGCAGCCTGGAGGGCGCGGCCCGGATGCTCTTCGTTCACCCGAACACCGTGCGCTACCGGCTTCGACGTGTGACTGACGTCACCGGATGGTCGCCCTCCGATGTACGATCCGCCTTCACACTGCGGATCGCGCTGATCCTGGGGCGTCTGGTCGATGGAGATCTCCAGCCATAGGATTTTGTCGGGGCTCCACAAAACCCCCTCGTGTTCTTCGTCCCTGTCCCCACGGGCGGCCGTGGCCGTCCCCAAGAGAGAGTGTGAGAGTGCTCGTACTCGTCGCTCCCGGCCAGGGCGCCCAGACCCCTGGCTTCCTGACCCCCTGGCTCGACCTCCCCGGTGTCGAGGACCGTCTGCGTGCCTGGTCGGACGCCATCGGTCTCGATCTGGTGCGCTACGGCACGGACGCCGACGCGGACGAGATCCGGGACACCGCGATCGCCCAGCCGCTGCTCGTCGCCGCGGGACTCGTGTCCGGCGCGGCACTCGGTGCCATCACGGACGTCGCCCCGGGCGCGGTCGCCGGGCACAGCGTCGGTGAGATCACCGCCGCCGCCTTCGCGGGCGTCCTGGACGACACCGCCGCACTGACCCTCGTCCGCAGGCGCGGGCTCGCGATGGCCGAGGCCGCCGCGATCACCGAGACCGGTATGTCGGCACTGCTCGGCGGCGACCCGGAGGTCTCGCTCGCGCACCTGGAGAAGCTCGGTCTGACCCCGGCGAACATCAACGGCGCGGGCCAGATCGTCGCCGCAGGCACCCTGGAGCAGCTCGCCGCGCTGAACGAGGACAAGCCCGAGGGCGTCCGCAAGGTCGTCGCCCTCAAGGTCGCCGGCGCCTTCCACACGCACCACATGGCCCCCGCGGTCGACAAGCTGGCCGAGGCCGCCAAGGAGCTCGCGCCCCTCGACCCGAAGTTCACCTACGTCTCCAACCGGGACGGGCAGGCCGTCGCGTCCGGCGAGGAGATCGTGGAGCGGCTCGTCGGCCAGGTCGCCAACCCGGTCCGCTGGGACCTGTGCATGGAGACCTTCAAGGAGCTCGGCGTCACCGCCCTGCTGGAGGTGTGCCCCGGTGGCACCCTGACCGGCCTGGCCAAGCGCGCCCTGCCCGGCGTGCGGACGCTGGCCCTCAAGACCCCCGACGACCTCGACGCGGCGCGCGAGCTCATCGCCGAGCACAACTGAATCAGGAGCCCATTGCGATGTCGAAGATCAATCCCAGCAAGGGTGCTCCGTACGCGCGCATCCTCGGTGTCGGCGGCTACCGCCCGACCCGCGTGGTGCCCAACGAGGTGATCCTGGAGACGATCGACTCGTCCGACGAATGGATCCGGTCGCGTTCCGGGATCGAGACCCGGCACTGGGCGGGCCCCGAGGAGACGGTCGCCGCGATGTCCATCGAGGCGTCCGGCAAGGCGATCGCGGACGCGGGCATCGACGCCGAGCAGATCGGCGCCGTGGTCGTCTCGACCGTCTCGCACTTCAGCCAGACCCCGGCCATCGCCACCGTGATCGCCGACAGGCTGGGCACGAACAAGGCGGCCGCCTTCGACATCTCCGCCGGCTGCGCGGGCTTCGGCTACGGCCTCACGCTCGCCAAGGGCATGGTGGTGGAGGGTTCCGCCGAGTACGTGCTCGTCATCGGCGTGGAGCGGCTCAGCGACCTCACCGACCTGGAGGACCGGACCACGGCCTTCCTGTTCGGCGACGGCGCCGGCGCGGTCGTGGTCGGCCCCTCGCAGGAGCCGGCGATCGGCCCGACGGTCTGGGGGTCGGAGGGCGACAAGTCGGAGACCATCAAGCAGACGGTCTCCTGGGACCGTCTCCACTTCGGCGACCGGTCCGCGCTTCCCCAGGACAGCCAGGGGAACATCAAGTTTCCGGCGATCACGCAGGAAGGCCAGGCGGTGTTCCGCTGGGCCGTGTTCGAGATGGCGAAGGTCGCCCAGCAAGCGCTGGACGCGGCCGGAATCAGCGCGGACGACCTGGACGTCTTCATCCCGCACCAGGCCAATGTGCGGATCATCGACTCGATGGTGAAGACTCTCAAACTGCCGGAGCACGTCACGGTCGCCCGTGACATCCGCACCACCGGCAACACCTCGGCCGCCTCGATCCCGCTCGCGATGGAGCGGCTCCTGGCGACCGGCGAGGCGAAGAGCGGCGACACCGCGCTCGTCATCGGGTTCGGGGCGGGTCTCGTCTACGCCGCCACTGTCGTTACCCTCCCCTAGGCACTCCGTGCCGGATCATGCATCCGATGCGGGAAAGCCGACTGCACCACCGCAGCAACCGTCTGGAACATCTAAGAAGGAGCGCCTGACATGGCCGCCACTCAGGAAGAGATCGTCGAAGGTCTCGCCGAGATCGTGAACGAGATCGCCGGCATCCCGGTTGAGGACGTCCAGCTGGACAAGTCCTTCACCGACGACCTGGACGTCGACTCGCTGTCCATGGTCGAGGTCGTCGTCGCCGCCGAAGAGCGCTTCGACGTCAAGATCCCGGACGAGGACGTCAAGAACCTCAAGACCGTCGGCGACGCGACCGAATACATCCTCAAGCACCAGGCCTGAGGCAGTTAACTAGCCTCTGGCTGCAATGCCCCGCCACCCGGCGGTGGCGCCGTCGAATCCCGTATCCGTTGGAGAAAGAATTCCCGTGAGCCCGACCAATCGCACCGTGGTCGTCACCGGTATCGGCGCAACCACACCGCTGGGTGGCGACGCAGCTTCGTTCTGGGAGGCCCTGGTCGCCGGCAAGTCCGGCGTCCGCCTCCTGGAGCAGGACTGGGCGGCCGACCTGCCCGTCCGGATCGCGGCGCAGATCGCCGTGGAACCCGGCGAGATCATCCCGCGCCCGCAGGCCCGCAAACTGGACCGGTCCGCGCAGTTCGCGCTGATCGCCGCCAAGGAGGCCTGGAAGGACGCCGGTTTCACCGCCAAGGCCGGCGAGGACGTGTCCGCCAACCCCGACCGGGTCGGCACCGTCATCGCCTCCGGCATCGGCGGTGTGACGACCCTGCTGGACCAGTACGACGTACTCAAGGAGAAGGGCGTACGCCGTGTCTCCCCGCACACCGTGCCGATGCTGATGCCCAACTCGCCGGCCGCCAACGTCGGTATCGAGCTGGGTGCGCGGGCCGGTGTGCACACGCCCGTGTCGGCCTGCGCCTCCGGCGCCGAGGCCATCGGGTACGCCATCGAGATGATCCGCACCGGCCGTGCGGACGTCGTCGTGGCCGGCGGCACCGAGGCGGCGATCCACCCGCTGCCCATCGTCGCGTTCGGCAACATGATGGCGATGTCCAAGAACAACGACGACCCCGAGGGTGCGTCGCGTCCCTACGACTCCGGCCGTGACGGCTTCGTCCTCGGCGAGGGCGCGGGCGTGATCGTCCTGGAGTCCGAGGAGCACGCGAAGGCGCGCGGGGCGCGCATCTACGCGGAGGCGATCGGCCAGGGCATCTCGGCCGACGCGCACCACATCACGCAGCCGGAGCCGTCGGGCAACGGCATCGCGCACGCGCTGCAGAACCTGCTCGACAACACGGATCTGAAGCCGGCCGAGATCATGCACGTCAACGCGCACGCCACGTCCACGCCGCAGGGTGACGTGGCCGAGATCAAGGCGCTGCGGAAGGTGTTCGGCGACGACGTCGACCACATGGCCATCTCCGCGACCAAGTCGATGACCGGTCATCTGCTGGGTGGTGCCGGCGGGATCGAGACCGTCGCGTCGATCCTGGCGCTGGTGAACCGGACGGCTCCGCCGACCATCAACCTCGACGATCTCGATCCCGAGGTGAACGCGGACGTGGTGCGGGGCGAGGCGCGTCAGCTGCCCGAGGGCAGGATCGCCGTGCTGAACGACTCGTTCGGGTTCGGTGGGCACAACGTGGTGCTCGCGTTCCGGACCGTGTGAGGTTTCTTGCCGTGAGCGGCGTGTGGCCCGGACTCCTTGCTGGAGTTCGGGCCACTTCGCGTTTCGTTTTCGGCCGACGGCCCGGTGGGGGCTTGTCGCGCCCACGCGGCGGCAGCCGCAAATGGACACAGCCCCGCGCCCCTAAAGGGGCGCTCGCCCCTTTAGGGGCGCGGGGAACTGCGCGATCAACCACGACGGCGCCGCGGTCGCCAGACGGCATACCGCGGCACTTCCGGCGAAAACCGACGCCGCTCAGACCACCTGGTGGAGCCACCTCACCGGGGCGCCCTCGCCCGCGTAGCGGAACGGCTCCAGTTCGTCGTCCCAGGGCTTGCCCAGCAGCTTGGCGATCTCGGCCTCCAAGGCCGTCTCGCCGCGCTGGGAGCGGGTCAGGGCGGCCCTGAGGCGGTCCTCCGGGATGAGGATGTCGCCGTGGATTCCGGTGACCGCGTGGAAGATGCCGAGGTCGGGGGTGCAGCTGTAGCGCTCGCCCTCGGCCTTCGCACAGGGTTCGGCCGTGACCTCGAAGCGGAGCAGGTGCCAGCCGCGCAGTGCGGACGCCAGTTTGGAGGCCGTGCCGACCTCGCCCTGCCAGGAGAACTCGGAGCGCCAGGTGCCGGGGGCGGCCGGCTGGCGGATCCAGTCGAGGTTGACGCGCGTGCCGAGCACCCCGGCGACGGCCCACTCGACGTGCGGGCACAGCGCGCGCGGCGCGGAGTGCACGTACAGAACTCCACGTGTCGTCACCGGAACCTCCGGGCAGAGCGGGACATCTTGCTTGCTGGCTGGCGGCAGTGGCACGACGGCCGCGTTGATGGCGAGGCTACCGTGCGGTGGCGCAAGGAGTGTGACGTACCGTCGGTCCCGCGGCCAGGAAACCTCCGCCATTCACCCAGGGGGACGCTTGTACGGGGGTGGTCCGTTGCAGGACGCGGGCGGGAACTCCCGTGCGTTGTTATGAAGGGGGACGAACTGACCGACGGAGAGGACCGACGGGGTATGCGCAAGCAGCGACGCCGGGGTTCGCGTGCCCTGGCAGGCGCCGTCGCCGTCACCGCCGCGCTGGGGGTGGCCGGGTGTGGCGTCCTGGGCGGTTCCCCCGCCGCGTCGAAGAGCGAGCGGGCACGGGCCACGCAGGCCGTGCGGGTGTGGGACCGCAGCCCGGCCTCGATCGCGGCCGTCGGCGACTCCATCACCCGCGGCTTCGACGCCTGCACGGTGCTCTCGGACTGCCCGGAGGTGTCCTGGGCGACCGGCACCAGCGACCAGGTGGACAGCCTGGCGGTACGGCTGCTGGGGCGGGCCAGGGCGGCCGACCACAGCTGGAACTACGCGGAGACCGGCGCCCGGATGGCCGACCTGCCGGGTCAGATGGCCGACGCGGTGGTGCGCAGGCCGCAGTTGGTGACGGTGATGGTGGGGGCCAACGACGCCTGCCGTACCTCGGTGCGGGCGATGACCTCGGTGGCCGACTTCCGCGCCGAGTTCGAGGACGCGCTGGGCACCCTGCGCAGGTCGCTGCCGAAGACACAGGTGTACGTGGCGAGCGTGCCGAACCTGAAGCGGCTGTGGTCCGAGGGGCGGACCAATCCGCTGGGCAAGCAGGTGTGGAAGCTGGGCATCTGCCCGTCCATGCTGGCCGACGCGGACGATCTGACCAGCGCGGCGACCGTGCGCCGGGACAAGGTGCAGCAACGCGTCGAGGAGTACAACAAGGTGCTGGAGGAGGTCTGCGCCAAGGACCGGCGGTGCCGGTTCGACGGCGGCGCGGTGTACGCGTACCGCTTCGGGACCGGTCAGCTCAGTCGCTGGGACTGGTTCCATCCGAGCACCGACGGCCAGTCGAAGCTCGCGGCGATCGCCTACCGCGCCATCACTGCGCAGGAACCGCTGACCTGACCTTGCCTTAGGGTTTTCCACATGAGTGAACTTTTCGGCACACTTTCCGACGGCACCGAGGTGCACCGCTGGACGCTGGAGCGCGCGGGGACCCGGGTGCGGGTGCTGTCGTACGGCGGGATCGTGCAGTCGGTCGAGGTCCCGGACCGGGACGGGCGGACGGCGGACGTGGTGCTGGGGTTCGCCGGCCTGGACGGCTACCTGGAGAACCCGGGGCCCTACTTCGGCGCCGTGGTCGGCCGGTACGCGAACCGGATCGCGCGGGCCCGCTTCCCGCTGGACGGCGTGACCTACGCCCTGGAGCCGAACAACGCGCCCAACTCCCTGCACGGCGGCGCCCGCGGTTTCGACAAGCGGGTGTGGGAGGTGGCGGCCGTCGAGCACGGGGTGCGGCTGTCGCGGGTGAGTCCGCACGGGGAGGAGGGGTTCCCGGGGCGGCTGGCGGTCGCCGTGACGTACACGCTGGACGACTCCGGCGCGCTGCACATCTCCTACGAGGCGGTCACCGACGCACCGACCGTCGTGAACCTCACCAACCACAGCTATTTCAACCTGGCGGGCTCCGGTGACGCGGGCGGCCACGAACTGCGGATCGCGGCCTCGCGCTACACCCCCGTGGACGAGGACCTGATCCCGACGGGGGTGCTCAAGGACGTCTCGGGCTCCCGGTTCGACTTCCGTACCGCCCGCAAGGTCGGCTCCGGCTACGACCACAACCTCGTCCTCGACAAGGGGGTGACCGAGGAGCCGGTGGAGATCGCCGAGCTGCACGACCCGGGGTCCGGGCGCACCCTCACCGTGGCCACCACCGAACCCGGCGTCCAGCTCTACACCGCCGAGCACCTGACCGGCCCCTTCGCCCCCGGCGACGGTGTCGCCCTGGAGACCCAGCACTTCCCGGACTCCCCCAACCGGCCGGAGTTCCCGAGCACCCGCCTGGAACCGGGCGCGGTGTACCGCTCGGAGACGGTGTACGGCTTCGGCGTGCGGGACTGACACCGCCGACGACACACAAGCCCCGGTCCAGGGGTCAGGTCCCGGACCGGGGCTGCTCAGGGGGCATGTCCCGACTCCGACCTTAGCGTGGCCGCGAGCCGACGGCCGGTGATCGGACGTCGCGTCGCGATCTCGTACGAACCCTTCACAAACACCCACGAACCATCCCCCGCCCCGAACACCCGGTCCCGCAGACCGCCGCAGTGGGGTGCCTGGTGTAGACCACGGCGTAGACCAAGGCGCGGGCAGCACGCGATACTGCGCCCCATCGGCACCACGCACCCCACTGCGACGGAAGGCCAACTCCCTTGACTTCCCTACGTGTTCAGATCGGCATCCTCGGCGTCGTGCTGCTGGCCGGGGGGCTTGCCCCCAGCGCGGCGCACGCCACGCCCGCCCCCGCCCCCTCCCTCACCGTCGAGGAGCGACGGCTCGACCAGGCGGTGCCACAGGAGATACTCCGGCGGTCCGGGTTCGACGACGTGGCACCGGAGTTCGCCCGAGCCCTGGCGGACGCGCACTCCTACCCGCAGGCCCGGCGGGTCGTCGAACGGCGGGGTTCGGTGCTGTGGCGGCGGGCCGTGGACCGGGCCCAGGGGCGGGGGCCGGCGAGAGGCGACCTGAGCCGGGACGACGACCGGCCGCTGTACTGGGCGCGGCTCGGGATGACCCGGCAGGTGCGCGCCTGGGAGCCCGGGTTCCGGGTGAGCGAGCGGCAGCGGGCGGCTCTGCTGGACGTGCTGGAGCGGAGTTCCCGGGGGCAGACGGACATCCGGTATCCGGGCAGGGGCGTGCGGCGGATCCTCGTCACCGGGTTCGACCCGTTCACGCTCGACCGGGACATCCGGATCTCCAATCCGTCCGGGGCGAGCGCGCTGGCCCTCGACGGGACGGTGATCGAGACCGCCGAGGGGCCCGCACGGGTCGAGACGGCCGTCTTCCCGGTGCGCTGGGACGACTTCGCGGCGGGGACGGTGGAGCGGACCCTGCGGCCGTACCTGCCGAAGGTGGACCTGTTCACGACGGTGAGCCAGGGGCGGGTCGGACGGTTCGACGTGGAGCGGACGAACGGGGCCTGGCGGGGCGGGTTCCCGGACAACGAGAACGTGAGCCGGACCGGGACCGTCCCGGTCACCGGCCCGGCCTCGCAGCCGCAGTGGACGACCACCACGCTTCCCAGTGCGGCGATCGTGGCGGCGGACACGGGGCGTTTCCCGGTGTACGACCACACCGAGGTGACCGAGATCCCGGCGGGCGGCGGCGATCCCGTCGTACGGGCCGACGGGCCGACCGCCGGGTCCACCGCCCGGGCCGGGGGCGGCGGGAACTACCTGTCCAACGAGATCGCCTACCGGGCCACGCTGCTGCGCGACCGGCTCGGGCTGCACGACACGCTGCCCGGCGGGCATGTGCACACGCCGGTGCTGGAGTTCGGCGCCGGGAACACCACGGAGGTGACCGACCCGGAGTTCGTACGGAACCGGGTGGACATCATCGACCAGGTGCGGGCCATCGTGACCGTGGCGGCCGACGCGTCGTTCAGGGGCTGACGGGTTCGTCCGCCGGCTCGTCCGCCTCCGCCGTCTCCTCGCCCAGCAGGTCGCGGGCGAGGAGGGTGGCGCCCGCGACCGCGCCCGGCATCAGGAACACCGCGACGAACGGGACCAGGAAGGCCAGGCCCAGCGGGGTGCCGAAGCCCCACACCAGGGTCTTGCGGGAGCGCAGCAGGGTGAGCCGGGCGCGCAGGTCGACGCCCCGGCGCTGGAGGGCCACGGCGGTGAGTTCCTCGGTGAGGAAGAAGCCGGTCACGAAGAAGCCGACGACGGGGACGGCGGTCTGCCCGACGAAGGGCAGGAAGCCGAGGGCGAACAGGAGCACGCCCCACAGGCAGGCGCGGACCAGGATGCGCAGGCTGTCCCGGGCCGAGATCCACAGCTCGCGCCAGAACGGCAGCCCGGACTCGGGCGCGGTGCCGTCGGGCGAGACGTCCCCGTCGACCTTCTCGGAGAGGTTCTCGTAGAACGGCTGGCCCACCAGCAGCGTCACCGCGGTGAAGGTGAGGACGGCGAGCAGCAGGCCGAGGGCGAACAGGACGGCGGTGAGGAAGCCGCGGAAGAGGCCGAGCCAGGGGCTGGACCAGTCGTCGGCGAACGGGGTGGCCCAGGCGACGAAGTCCTCCCCCCATATCGCGAGGGCGACCAGGGCGGCCGCGTAGAGGACGAGGGTGATCAGGCCGGGCAGCAGACCGAGACCGAACTGCCTGCCGTGCCGGCCGACCCACCGCTGGCCCTTGAGGAGATAACCGAAACCCGCCCCGAGATCACGCATGGCGAAAACTTTACCGGCGTGCCCGGGTGGCCCGGTGCGGGGAATCGTCGCCATGGGCCGGGGCTGCGCCGCTGCGGGGTTCTCCGCGGTGTGTGCGCTTCGGCATGCCACGGTTGAGTCGAACAGGCACATCTCGCCGTACCGATCTCAGGAACCCGCGGAGGAGGTGGGCGTGCACCCTGCGCCGGCCTCCGTCGCGGGATTGTCCGAAGGGGCAGGTCGCCCGGGTGGGCAGGGCGTTGTTCACAGTGGGAGCTGCCCCCGGCGGCTCGGTTGAGGAGAGCGGATGACGCAGGAGATCACCGTCCAGGGCACGGTCGCGGAGGGCTTCGAGGCGGTGCGCGAGGAGTTCGCCGCCTTCGTCGCCGGCGAACCGGCCGACCACGAGGGGCAGTTGTGTGCGTACGTCGACGGCCGGCAGGTCGTCGACCTGTGGGCGGGCGAGGGGGCCGGCGGGGACTCCCTGTACGGCGTGCTCTCGTCCACCAAGGGGGCGGCGCACCTGGTCGTGGCGATGCTGGTGCAGGACGGCACGCTGGAACTGGACCGTAAAGTCACCTACTACTGGCCGGAGTTCGCCGCGGAGGGCAAGGGCGCGCTGACCCTGCGGGACCTGCTCGCGCACCGGGCGGGCCTGGTCGGCACCGACACCGGGTTCAGCCCGCAGGAGCTGGCAGACGACCGGGCGACGGCCGAACGCCTCGCCGACCAGCGGCCGTTCTGGCGCCCGGGCACGGCCTTCGGCTACCACGCCCTGGTGATCGGGGCGCTCACCGGCGAGGTGGTACGGCGCGCGACCGGCCGTACCCTCCAGGACGTGTACGAGGAGCGGGTCCGGGCCCCCTACGGCCTCGACTTCTTCCTGGGCCTGCCGGCCGCGCACGAGCCGCGCTTCCGCACCACCCTGCCGATGCGGCCGACGCCCGAACAGCAGGCCCTGCTCGACTCCGTCCCGGCCGGCCCGCGGACCCTGGCGGGGATCGCCTTCAACGAGCACGCGGCCGAGCCCACGGACCTGGCGGCCCTCCCGAACGACCGACAGGTCCGGGCCAAGGGCCCGGCCTCCTTCGGCGGGGTGGCGTCGGCACGCGGCCTGGCCGGGATGTACGCGGCCCTGCTCAGCGAGATCGGCGGCAAGGCCCCGCTGCTGAAGGAGGACACGGTGGCGGAGTTCGGCCAGTTCCACTCGGTGGGTTACGACCTGGTGGCCCGCGCCCACAAGGCGTACGGCCTGGGCTTCCAGGCGACGGCCGACACCTGGCACCCCTTCCTCGGCGCGGGCACGATCGGCCACAGCGGCGCGGCGGGCTCCCAGGCGTTCGCGGATCCGCGGAGCGGGGTCGCCTACGGCTACACGCGAAGGAGGTTCGCGTTTCCGGGAGGTGCGGCACCGGAGAACAACGCCCTGGTGATGGCCGTGCACAGAGCCGTGCTCGAGACGCGCTGAACGCGGGTGCGGGGCCCGGCCCAGGGGCGCGCCGGGCGGTGGCCGATACGCGGCTGCCGCCGCGTGGCCGCCGGCGGCCGCGCACGGCCCGCACCCGGCACACGAGAGGCCGCACCCCACGTCCAGGGGTGCGGCCTCCGCACAGCGCGACGGCCACGGCCGGGCCGGCGTCACGCGGACGCGTCAGAGCTTGACGATCATCTTGCCGGTGTTGTCCCCGCGCAGGACCCCGAGGAACGCCTCCAGGTTGTTCTCGATGCCCTCGACGACCGTCTCGCGGTACTTCAGCTCTCCGGAGGCCACCCACGGACCGACCTCGGCGACGAACTGCGGCTGCAGGTCGTAGTGGTCGCCGACCAGGAACCCCTCGATCCGGCCGCGGGTCTGGATGAGCCGGGCGAGGTTCTTCGGGCCGGGGACGGGCTCGGTGCTGTTGTAGACGGAGATCATGCCGCAGATCGCGATCCGGCCGCCCCGGTTCAGCCGGCCGATGGCCGCCTCCAGGTGGTCGCCGCCGACGTTGTCGAAGTAGACGTCCACACCGTCGGGCGCGGCGGCGCGCAGTTGCTCGCTCACCGGGCCGTTCTTGTAGTTGAAGGCCGCGTCGAAGCCGTACTCCTCCGTCAGCAGCTTGACCTTCTCGTCGGAGCCGGCCGAGCCGATCACCCGCGAGGCGCCCTTGAGCCTGGCGATCTGGCCGACCTGGCTGCCGACCGCGCCGGCCGCGCCGGAGACGAAGACCGAGTCGCCCTCCTTGAAGGAGGCGGTGCGCAGCAGGCCCGCGTAGGCGGTGAGGCCGGTCATGCCGAGGACGCCGAGGTACGCCGGCAGGGGCGCGGCCTGCGCGTCGACCTTGACGGCGTTCTTCGCGTCCACGACCGCGTACTCGCGCCAGCCGAGGAAGTGCAGGACGTGGTCGCCGGCCGCGATGCCCTCGGCGTTCGACTCGACGACCTCGCCGACCGCGCCGCCCTGCATGACCTTGCCCAGCTCGAAGGGGGCGACGTACGACTTGGCGGCACTCATCCGGCCGCGCATGTACGGGTCGACGGAGAGGTACTTGTTCCGTACCAGCACCTGTCCCTCTCCCGGCGTGCGGACCTCCGCCTCGACCAGGGCGAAGTCCTCGGGCTTCGGCCAGCCGACGGGACGGTTGAGCAGGTGCCACTCGCGGTTGATCATGACATGCGCCTTTCCGAAAATACTTCACTACCTGAAACAACCATGCTCCTGAATATTTCAGGATGTCAAGTAACCCGGTATCCTGGAGTTCATGTCCACCTCACAGTCCAGCCCAGCGCGGACCCGCAGACCCGACGCCCTGACCCTGGAGGTCGTCGAGCTCATCGGGGACGTCGTGTCCCGTTTCTACGCTGACTACGAGGAGGCGGCGGGCGAGCACGCCCTCACCGGGGCGCAGGCGCGGCTGCTCAGCCTGCTGTCACTGGAGCCGCTGCCGATGCGGAAGCTGGCGCAGAAGCTGAAGTGCGAGCCGTCCAACGTGACGGGGATCGTGGACCGGCTGGAGGCGCGCGGGCTCGTGGAGCGACGGCCCGACCCGGCGGACCGCCGGGTGAAGCTGGCCGCGGCGACGGACGAGGGCCGCCGGGTCGCCCGTGACCTGCGCGAGGGCCTGCGCTTCGCGCGCGAGCCGCTGGCGGGGCTGTCGGACGAGGAGCGGCTGTCACTGCGGGACCTGCTGCGCAGCATGCTGGACGCTCATTAGGGGCCGGCGCCTGACGGCGCCGGCCCCTCGGGGTGCGTTACGCGAACTGTCCGGGCCGGTAGTCGCCGGCCGGCTGCTGGAAGATGACGTTCAGCCGGTTGAAGGCGTTGATCGCGGCGATCGTCGCCACCAGGGCGACGAGTTCCTCCGAGTCGTAGTGCTTGGCGGCGTTCGCCCAGACCTCGTCCGGCACGCCGCCGGCCGCGTCGGCGATGCGGGTGCCCTGCTCGGCGAGTTCCAGAGCCGCGCGCTCGGCCTCGGTGAACACGGTGGCCTCGCGCCAGGCGCCGACCATGTGGAGGCGCTGCTGGGTCTCGCCGGCGGCCGCCGCGTCCTTCGTGTGCATGTCGAGGCAGAAGCCGCAGCCGTTGATCTGACTGGCGCGGATCTTCACGAGCTCCAGGGTGGAGTCGGGGATCGACGTCTCCTGGGTGGCCCTGCCGGCGGCGGCGAAGTGCTTGATCAGCTTGTTGGCGGTGGGGCTGGCGAAGAGGTTCAGGCGGGGTTCCACGGTGTGCTCCTCCGTTGCGGTTCAGGGGGTTGCACACCTACGACGGAACGGGTCCGCCGAATGTGACACGTTCGCTGGATTTGCTTTGGCAGTGATTCGGGTGCGGAGCGGTGGGGGCCGGTCGCGCCCACGCGGCGGAGCCGCAGATCGATACCGCCTCGCACCCCCGGAGGGGGCGCGTTCGACGGGCGCGTTCGAGAAGCGCCCGCTACGTGCACCACCACAAGAACCGTTTGCACGTCTGGCTCGGAGACGGGTCCGGCGACGGGTCCGACGGCGTCGGGTCCGCCGTCGGTGTCGACGCTCCGGTGGCCGTCGGTGTCGACGCCGGGGCCGTCACCGAGCCCGGACCCGTGGTCGCCGACTGCGCGTCCGTGCCCTTCGGGGACGCCGACGGGGAAGCGGACGCCTTGTCCTTCGAGGAGGACGGGGACGGGGACGCGGAAGCGGTGGCCGAGGCGGAGCCCGTCGCGCCCGTCGCGCCGGAGGTGTCGCCCAGAGGCCGGCCGGTCGTACCCGGGGACGACGTCGACGCACCGCCGTCGGTCGTACTGCCGCTCCCCGCGGCCGTGTCGGGGGTCGTGAACGGCAGGGCGTCCGTGCCGAGCTGGGCGAGGCTCAGGCCGCCCGCCGCCAGTACGCACGCCACGGCCACCAGCAGGACCCTGCGGCGCCGGCGGCGATGCGCCGCGGCCTTGCGGTCGCGACGGCTTCCGCCGGGGCCGGACGGGTCGTCAGGGCCCTCCTCGGCGGGGTTCTCGGCGGCCCGCCCCCGGCTCCGGCCGCCGCGTGCCGCCCTGCGCCGCTCGGCCCGGCCACCCGCCGGCGGTTCGTCGTCCTCGCCGTCGCCGTCACCCTCGCCGCCGCCGTCGTCCTCCGGGCCGTACCCGTCGGCCGCGAACTCCTGCTGCGAGTAGGGCGTTCCACCGGCCACGGCCGGTTCGGAGGCGGCTGCTTCCCGCGCTGACGCGCGTAGCGTTTCGGCGGCGGTGCCGCACCCCGGGCAGGCGAGCGCGCCGTTGAGGTGCCGTCGGCACGGGTGGCAGTAGTCCATGACGCGGGAAGACTAAGTTCCCCGCGGGTCACATCACCAGGCACCTCTGTGAAGGTTCTGTGTCGGACCGAAAACTTATCGCAAGTCTTGCCGAAACTGTTACCTGTTCGACCCATTGACACCCCCGCCGCCCCATCCTTACTGTCACGCCAGCATTTCGAACGTGTGACGAAATCTCGAACAGCTGAGAGGCAACCGCCGTGCGCATCACCGGAATCAGCACACACGTGGTCGGGACGCCGTGGCGCAACCTGACATACGTCCAGGTGCACACCGACGAGGGGATCACCGGAGTCGGCGAGACCCGGATGCTCGGTCACACCGACGCGCTGATCGGCTACCTGAGGGAGGCCGAGGCCAACCACATTCTCGGTTCGGACCCGTTCGCAGTGGAAGACCTCGCGCGCCGGATGAAGTACGGCGACTACGGCCGCGCGGGCGAGATCGTCATGTCCGGGATCGCCGTCGTCGAGATGGCCTGCTGGGACATCAAGGGCAAGGCGCTGGGCGTCCCGGTGTGGCAGCTGCTCGGCGGCAAGGTGACCGACAAGGTCAAGGCCTACGCCAACGGGTGGTACACCACCGAGCGGACCCCGGAGGCCTATCACAAGGCGGCCCAGGGGGTCATGGAGCGCGGGTACCGGGCGCTGAAGATCGACCCGTTCGGCACCGGGCACTTCGAGCTCGACCACGAGCAGACCCTGTACGCCGTGTCCCTCATCGAGGCCGTGCGGGACGCCATCGGACCGGACGCCGAGCTGATGCTGGAGATGCACGGCCGGTTCTCGCCCTCGACCGCGGTACGGCTGGTGCGCGAGCTCGCGCCCTTCAAGCCGGCCTGGCTGGAGGAGCCCTGCCCGCCGGAGAACCTGAAGGCGCTGGAGAAGGTGGCCGCCAAGGTCGACATCCCGGTCGCCACCGGTGAGCGCATCCACGACCGGATCGAGTTCCGCGAGCTCTTCGAGAGCCAGGCCGTGGACATCATCCAGCCGGACGTCGGCCACATCGGTGGAATCTGGGAGACGCGCAAGCTCGCCGCCACCGCGGAGACGCACTACGTCCTGGTCGCCCCGCACAACGTGGGCGGCTCCGTGCTCACCGCCGCCTCCCTGCAGGTCGGGTTCACCTCCCCGAACTTCAAGATCCTGGAACACTTCAACGACTTCGCCGACGCCGACATCAAGAAGGTGGTCAAGGGGGCGCCGCAGGTCGTGGACGGGTACTTCCACCTCTCCGACGCGCCGGGGCTCGGGGTCGAGTTCGACGCCGACGCGGCCGCCGAGTTCCCGCAGCAGCAGGCCCGGTTCGACCTGTGGGCCGAGGGCTGGGAGCAGCGCAAGCCGAAGGGCTCGAAGTGAGCTCGCGGGTCGTCGTCGAGGCGCCGGGCGCCCACCGGATCGAGGAGCACATGCCCCGCGAGCCCGGTCCCGGCGAGGCCCTGGTCGCCGTGCACGCGGTCGGTATTTGCGGAAGCGACCGCGAGGTGTACCAGGGGAACCGGCCCGAGGGGTATGTGCGCTACCCGCTGACGCCCGGCCACGAGTGGTCGGGGACCGTGTCGAAGACGGGCCCCGGGGTGCCCGCCTCGCTCGTCGGCCGCAAGGTCGTCGGTGAGGGGTTCCGGAACTGCCAGGTCTGCGAGCGCTGCCACGCCGGCGAGACCACCCTGTGCACCGACGGCTACGAGGAGACCGGCTTCACCCAGCCGGGCGCCATGGCCGCCACCCTCACCATCCCGGCCCGCCTGCTGCACGCCCTCCCGGACGACGCCGACCTGACGGCCGCGGCCCTGCTGGAGCCCGCCGCCTGCATCGCGGCCGCCGCCCTCAAGGGCAACGCCCAGCCGGGTGAGCGGGTCGCGGTGGTCGGCACCGGGACGCTGGGCATGTTCGCCGTGCAGTTCCTGCACGCGATCTCGCCGGGCGAGCTGCTGGTGGTGGGCACCCGGAACGACCGGGAGGCGCTGTCCCGGCGGTTCGGGGCGACCGACTTCCGCACCAGGGACCAGCACCTGCCCGACGACTTCGACGTCGTCATCGAGACCGCCGGGTCCGCGTCCGCCGCGCGCACCGCCGCCTCCCTGCTCAGGCGCGGCGGACGCCTGGTCCTGACCGGCATCCCGGCCGCCGGTGCCGAGGGCCTGGACCCGACCGACCTCGTCGTACGGCAACTGGAGGTGCACACCGTCTTCGGGGCGCCGCCGGACGCCTGGGCGCACACGGTGCGCGTCTTCGGGGCCGGCCTCCTCGACCCGTTGCCGCTGGTCACGCACGAGCTGCCGCTGACCGAATTCCCCCAGGCCATCGAGCTGGTGGGGGCCGGTGATCCGAAGGTGGGCAAGGTGCTGCTCCGTCCCTAGCCGTACGCCGGTCGCGGCGTGCCCTGACTCGCCGTGGCCGGCGTACCACCAAGCCTTTTCTCTGCCCTGAGCCGCGAACCTTGTCCGAAATACCGAACACGAAGGACAGCTTGTGACGACCGACGCTTCCGTTACGGCGGCCCGCCGACCCGGTGAGCAGGCGCTCACCGCCCTCGGTCTGGGCGCGCCCGCCCTCGACCCCGCCGACGCCTCCGCCCACAGCTTCCCGGGCGGCGGCAAGTGGCGCACCGAGATCCCCTCCTGCGAGGGTCCCGAGGCGCTGGCCGTCGTCCTCAAGGAGTCCTCGCGGCTCGACGTACCGATCCACCGGATCAGCCAGGGCAGCGGTGTGTGGATGCTCACCGACGCCGAGATCACCGAGATGGTCGAGGCGACGAACGAGAGGGACATCGAGCTCTGCCTGTTCACCGGCCCGCGCGGCACCTGGGACATCGGCGGCTCGGTGCGCTCCGACTCGCGAGGGGGCGGACTGCGCGCCCGCGGCCACGACGCCGTCGCCGGGTGCGTCGAGGACGCCGTCCGGGCGACCGAACTGGGCGTCAAGTGCCTGCTGGTCGCCGACGAGGGCGTGCTGTGGACGCTGCACCGGGCCCGGCAGGCCGGGATCATCCCGGCGGACACCACCCTGAAGGTGTCCGCGCTGGTCGGGCCGGTCAACCCCGCCTCGTACGCGGTCTTCGAGCGCCTCGGCGCCGACTCATTGAACGTGCCGAGCGACCTGACGCTCGATCACCTCACCGAGATCCGCCGGGTGTCCGCCGCCCCCATGGACATGTACATCGAGGCCCCCGACGACCTCGGCGGCTACGTCCGGATGTACGAGGTCGCCGAGCTGATCCGGCGCGGCGCGCCGATCTACCTGAAGTTCGGGCTGTCCAAGGCGCCCGGCATCTACCCGTGGGGCACCCATCTGCGGGACGTGACCCTGGACACGGCGCGGGAGCGGGTGCGTCGGGGTCGGCTGGCCCTGGACCTGCTGGCCCGGCACGGGGCGGACGGGGACATGGCGCCGCTGGGGTCGCGTCTGCCGGGTTCTCTCAACCGATTCCCCGTCGAGAGTGCCGCCGAATGACCGATGGGGACTGCGGGCCGTCGGTGGCTGGTCGCGCAGTTCCCCGCGCCCCTTGGGGCGTTGCCCCTCGGGGCGCTTCGAACAGACCTTGCTTGACACATCTCAACGACGAGAAAGAACAGGGACGATCACCATGCGCACTCGTAGAAGCGCCCTCACCCTCATAGCCGGGGCCGCCTCCCTCGCTCTCACCCTGTCCGCGTGCGGCCAGAGCAGCGAGGGCGGCAGCAAGGAGAACAGCGGCAGCGCCAAGGGCGGCACCATCGGCATCGCGATGCCGACCAAGTCCTCCGAGCGCTGGATCAACGACGGCAACAACCTCGTCAAGGACATCAAGGCCAAGGGCTACAAGACCAAGCTGGTCTTCGGCGAGGACAACCCGGACACCCAGGTCTCGCAGATCGAGAACCTGATCACCCAGGGCGTCAAGGGCCTGGTCATCGCGGCCATCGACAACAAGTCCCTGAACAACGTGCTCCAGGAGGCCGCGGACGCCAACATCCCGGTCATCGCCTACGACCGGCTGATCCTCGGCACCAAGAACGTCGACTACTACGCGTCCTTCGACAACGAGAAGGTCGGTGTCGAGCAGGGCACGTACATCGTGCACAAGCTGGGCCTGGACAGCGGCAAGAAGGGCCCGTTCAACATCGAGCTGTTCGCCGGCTCCAACGACGACAACAACACCAAGTACTTCTTCAGCGGCGCGATGAGCGTGCTCCAGCCGTACATCGACAAGAAGCAGCTGGTGGTCAGGTCCGGCCAGACCGCGCTGAACAAGGTCACCACGCTGCGCTGGGACGGCGCGACCGCGCAGGCGCGCATGGAGGACGTCCTCACCTCCTCCTACAAGTCCGCGAAGGTCGACGCGGTGCTCTCGCCCTACGACGGCATCTCGATCGGCATCATCGCCGCGCTGAAGTCGGACGGCTACGGCTCCTCCAGCCAGCCGCTGCCCGTCATCACCGGCCAGGACGCCGAGCTGGCCTCGGTGAAGTCGATCATCGCGGGCGAGCAGACGCAGACCGTCTACAAGGACCTCCGCAAGCTCGCCGAGGTCGCCGCGACCATGGTCGACGACGCTCTGAACAAGAAGACCCCGCAGGTCAACGACACCAAGACGTACGACAACGGCGTCAAGGTCGTCCCCGCCTTCCTGCTGCAGCCGGTGAGCGTCGACAAGTCCAACTACGAGGACGTCCTGGTCAAGGGCGGCTACTACACCGACGCCCAGCTCAAGTAATCCGCCGGCCCTGATCGACAAGCACTGATTGGAAGGCAGACCATGGCGGGACCCGTCCTGGAAATGCGCTCGATCGTCAAGACCTTTCCCGGCGTCAAGGCGCTGTCGGACGTCACCCTGACCGTCCGTCAGGGCGAGGTCCATGCCATCTGCGGGGAGAACGGCGCCGGCAAGTCGACCCTGATGAAGGTCCTCTCCGGCGTCCATCCTCACGGCAGTTACGAGGGAGACATCCTCTTCGAGGGGGAGCTCTGCAAGTTCGGTGACATCCGGGCGAGCGAGCAGCGCGGCATCGTCATCATCCACCAGGAGCTGGCGCTGTCGCCGTACCTCTCGCTGGCGGAGAACATCTTCCTCGGCAACGAACACGCCAAGGGCGGGTTCATCGACTGGCGGGAGACCCTGCGGCACGCCACCGCACTGCTGCGCCGGGTCGGTCTCGACGACCACCCGGAGACCCGCGTCGCCGACATCGGCGTGGGCAAACAGCAGCTGGTGGAGATCGCCAAGGCGCTGTCGAAGAAGGTGAAGCTGCTCATCCTGGATGAGCCGACGGCCGCGCTGAACGACGAGGACAGCGGCAAACTCCTCGACCTGATCCTGGAGCTGAAGAACCAGGGCATCACCTCGATCATCATCTCGCACAAGCTGAACGAGATCCGCCGGGTCGCCGACTCGGTGACGATCATCCGGGACGGCCACTCCATCGAGACCCTCGACGTGAAGTCGAAGGAGACGACGGAGGAGCGGATCATCGCGGGCATGGTCGGCCGCGACCTGGACCACCGCTTCCCGGAGCGGACCGCGTACGAGGGCGAGACGGGCTCGGCGCCGGCCCTGGAGATCCGCAACTGGACCGTGCGGCACCCGATCGACCACGAACGCAAGGTCGTCGACGACGTGTCGATCGACGTCCGGCGCGGGGAGATCGTCGGTATCGCGGGCCTGATGGGCGCCGGCCGCACCGAACTCGCGATGAACGTCTTCGGGCGGACCTACGGCCGCTACGACGGCGGCTCGGTCCTCAAGGACGGCACCGAGATCCGTACCAAGTCGGTCGCGGAGGCGGTCGGGCACGGCATCGCGTACGTCACCGAGGACCGCAAGCACTACGGTCTCAACCTCATCGACACCATCAACCGCAACATCTCGCTGACCGCGCTGAAAAAGGTCGCAAAGCGCGGGATCGTGGACGAGCACGAGGAGCGGCAGGTCTCCGAGGGCTACCGCAAGTCCATGAACATCAAGGCCCCGACGGTGTTCGAGCCGGTGGGCAAGCTGTCGGGCGGCAACCAGCAGAAGGTCGTGCTCAGCAAGTGGATCTTCGCGGGTCCGGACGTGCTGATCCTCGACGAGCCGACCCGCGGGATCGACGTGGGCGCCAAGTACGAGATCTACACGGTCATCGACCAGCTCGCCGCCCAGGGCAAGGCGGTCGTCTTCATCTCCTCCGAGCTGCCCGAACTGCTCGGCATGTGCGACCGCATCTACACCATGGCCGCGGGCCGCCTGACCGGTGAGGTGCCGCGCGCCGAGGCCACTCAGGAAGTGCTGATGCGCCATATGACGAAGGACAAAGAGGTATCGCGATGAGCACGGATGTCACCGCCAAGAGCCCGGCGCCCGCGCCGCCGGGCAAGAGCGGATCGGCCGCCGGCACCGGCCTTGTCCAGCTGGTGCTCGACGGGCTGCGCCGCAACATGCGCCAGTACGGCATGCTGATCGCGCTCGGTCTGATCGTCGCCCTGTTCGCGGTGTGGACCAACGGCGACCTGCTGCTGCCGCGCAACGTCTCCAACCTGGTGCTGCAGAACAGCTACATCCTGATCCTCGCCATCGGCATGATGATGGTGATCATCGCCGGGCACATCGACCTGTCGGTCGGCTCGCTGACCGCGTTCGTGGGCGCCTTCGCGGCCGTGCTGACGGTCAACCACGGGGTGGCCTGGCCCATCGCACTGGTGCTGTGCCTGCTGATGGGTGCCTTCGCGGGCGCCGCCCAGGGGCTGCTGATCGCCTACTTCGGCATACCGTCGTTCATCGTCACCCTCGCCGGGATGCTGCTGTTCCGCGGTCTCACCGAGATCCTGCTGCAGGGCCAGACCATCGGCCCGTTCCCGAACGGGCTGCAGAACCTCGGCAACGGCTTCCTGCCCGAGGTGGGCCCGCACACCAACTACCACAACATCACGCTGCTGCTGGGCATCGTGCTGATCGCCGCCGTGGTCTGGCAGGAGTTCCGCGACCGGCGCCGCCAGCAGGAGTTCGCGCTGGACGTGCCGCCCACCCGGCTGTTCCTGCTCAAGCTGACCGCGCTGGTCGCCGCGATCCTCGTCCTCACCATGCTGCTCGCCAGCTACAAGGGCGCCCCGATCATCCTGATCGTCCTGGGCGCGCTGGTCGTCGGCTACGGCTACGTGATGCGCAACGCGGTCTTCGGCCGGCACATCTACGCGATCGGCGGCAACCTGCCGGCGGCGAAGCTGTCCGGCGTCAAGGACAAGAAGGTCTCCTTCTACGTCTTCCTGAACATGGGCGTGCTCGCGGCCCTGGCCGGTCTGGTGGTAGCGGCCCGGCTGAACGCGGCCTCGCCGAAGGCGGGCGACGGCTTCGAACTGGAGGCGATCGCCTCCTCGTTCATCGGCGGCGCCTCCATGAGCGGCGGTGTCGGCACCATCCTCGGTGCCATCATCGGCGGTCTCGTCCTCGGCGTGCTGAACAACGGCATGAACCTCCTCAGCGTCGGCACCGACTGGCAGCAGGTCATCAAGGGCCTCGCCCTCCTCGCGGCGGTCGGCTTCGACGTGTGGAACAAGCGCAAGTCCGGTTCGTAGTCAGTCAGGGCCCCGCCGGAAGGCGGGGCCCCTCCTATATGCAGGAGCCGCACATGGAACTGAACAGACGCACAGTCATCGCGGGGGCCGCGGCCGCGGGTATCGCCGCCACCGCACTCGGCAGCGGTACGGCCGAGGCCGCCTCGGGGGGCAGGAAGCCGGTGAGGGAGTCCTTCGGGAAGCTCGCCGACGGCACGAAGATCTACCGCTGGTCGCTGGAGAACGGCGGCACCCGGCTCAAGGTCCTCAACTGGGGCGGTGTCGTCCAGACCCTGGAGCTCCCGGACCGGCGCGGCCACTACGCCAACGTGGTCAACGGCTTCGACAACATCGACGACTACGTGGCCAAGTCCCCGTACTTCGGCGCCCTCATCGGCCGCTACGGCAACCGCATCGGCAAGGGGCAGTTCACCCTCGACGGCAAGACCTACCAGCTCTCCGTCAACGACGGCGTGAACAGCCTGCACGGCGGCAGCCAGGGCTTCGACAAGCACGTGTGGGACGTCGAACCGTTCGTGAAGGGCTCGGACGTCGGTCTCGTCCTGCACTACACGAGCATCGACGGCGAGATGGGCTACCCGGGCACGCTCAAGGCGAAGGTGACGTACACGCTGACCCGGCGCGGCGAGTGGATCATCGACTACCACGCCACCACCGACAAGGCCACGGTCGTCAACCTCACCAGCCATGTCTACTGGAACCTCGCCGGCGAGGGCAGCGGGACCGTCGAGGACCACGAGCTGACCATCGCGGCGGGCCGGTACACGCCGACGGACTCCGGCCTGATCCCCACCGGTGAGCTGGCCACCGTCCGCGGCACCCCGTTCGACTTCCGGGAGACGAAGACCATCGGACGGGACATCCGGGCCGGGCACGCGCAGCAGGTGCAGGCCAAGGGCTTCGACCACAACTGGGTCCTGGACAAGGGCATCACCGCGAAGCCCGAGCACATCGCCACGCTGCGCGACCCGCGCTCCGGCCGCACGCTGAAGATCGCCACCGACCAGCCGGGGCTCCAGTTCTACTCCGGCAACTTCCTCGACGGAACGCTGACGGGCACCGGCGGCCGGACCTACCGGCAGGGCGACGCGCTGTGCCTGGAGACACAGCACTTCCCGGACTCGCCGAACCACGCGAACTTCCCGTCGACGGTGCTGCGGCCGGGGCAGGTCTACCGGACCCGGACGGTTCATTCGTTCGGCGCCTGAGGCGCGTGGGCGCGGCCGGTAAGGGGCTGGTCGCGCCCACGCCTGGGACGAAACACGAACTCACACTTTTTCCACACTGACTGAACAACGCCGCAGGCGTATCCGTACCCAAGGGCGGCCCGTGCTCCCCCGCGCGGGCCGCCCAAGACGACGGGCCCGGACGTCCCCACCGGGCCCGCCTCATACGGAGGTTAAATGGCCGGCAACGTCACCTCGTTGTTCCGTAGCGGCGAACACAGCCCGTCGATGGCGGCGCTGACCCGCGAGGGGGGCGACGGTACCGGCCCGGTCGACTTCTGCGTTCCCTGCAACCCCTACTTCCCCACCCCGGCCATGATGGAAACGATGGCCGCCCGGCTGAAGGACATCATCACCTTCTACCCGAGCAGCGCCGACACCATCACCGCCGAGCTGTGCCAGCTCTTCCAGCTCCCCCCGCAGGCCGTCGCCATGGGCAACGGCTCCACCGAGCTGATCACCTGGATCGACCACCTGCTGGTCCGCGAGTCCCTCGCCGTCCCCGTCCCCACCTTCGGCCGCTGGACCGACCAGCCGATGGAGACCGGCAAGCGCGTCGACATGTTCCCGCTCCAGGAGTCGAGCGGCTTCGCCCTGGACCTCGCGCAGTACGCCGAGTTCATCCGCAAGCGGGGCACCAGGGCCGCCGTCATCTGCAACCCCAACAACCCCGACGGCGGCTTCCTGCACAAGCAGGCGCTGGTGCAGTTCATGGACGCCATGGCCGACCTGGACCTGATCGTCGTCGACGAGTCGTTCCTGGAGTTCGCCGACGCCGAGGCCGAGCCCAGCGTCGTCCAGGAGGCCATGCTGCGGCCGAACGTCATCGTGCTGCGCAGCCTCGGCAAGAACTTCGGCCTGCACGGCATCCGCTTCGGCTACATGGTCGCCAACCCCGCCCTGGCCGGCAAGGTCCGCTCGATGCTGCCGAAGTGGAACCTCAACGCGTTCGCCGAGTACGTCGTCTTCATGCTCAAGGAGCACGGCGCCGAGTACGCGCAGAGCCTGTTGCAGGTGCGCAAGGACCGCCTGGAGATGGCCAGCCAGCTCGCCACCCTCCCCGGTCTGACGGTCTACCCCTCGCAGGGCAACTTCCTCTTCGTGCGCCTTCCCGTCGGCGCCGAGGGCACCGTGGTGCGGGACCGGATGCTCACCGAGCACCGGATCCTGGTCCGCGAGTGCGGCAACAAGATCGGGTCTTCCAGCCGCTTCCTGAGGCTCGTGGTGCGCCCCGAGGTGGACGTGCGTCGCCTGGTGTCCGCCATGGAGCAGGTGCTCTACGGGTCCAGGAGGGGAGCCGCCGTGCCTGAGCTGAGCACCGGGACCAGCTACAGCTCGGGCACGGCGGCGGTTGACCGGCTGGTGAGCGAGACCAACGGGGCGGGCCTGCAGCTCGCACAGGCCGTCGGCGCGGGGCCCGTTCCGGGGCTCGCCGCCGCTCCCGCCGCCGGTGTCGGCATGCCGCTCCCCGTCGCCGCGCAGCAGGGCGGCGCCGGGATGCCGATGCCGGCGGCAGCCATGCAGATGCAGCAGATGCAGCAGCCTCAGCAGCCTCAGCAGCCTCAGCAGCAGCCGATGATGATGGCGCCGGTGCCTCCGATGGTGCCGGTGCCCGCGCGGGCCCCGGCTCCGGCCCCGATGCCCATGCAGATGCCGGCCCCTGTCCCGGCGCCGGCTCCCGCGCCGGTCGGGCCCACGCCGCCCGGGGTGCCGGCGCGGGGTGGTCTGACGGCCGCGCAGGTACGGGGCATGACGGCGCCGGCGCCCCCGGCCCCGAACCTGGCTCCGGCACCGGCCACCGGGTGGCCGAACGCGCAGAGCTGGCCGAACGCGGCGGGGATGGGACAGGCCGGGTAGGCGCCTCGCCGTAGGGGTGCGGTGCGTGGCCGGGTGCGGTGCCGTCGTGGCCGGCGCCTCGCCGTAGGGGTGCGGTGCGTGGCCGGGTGCGGTGCCGTCGTGGCCGGCGCCTCGCCGTAGGGGTGCGGTGCGTGGCCGGGTGCGGTGCCGTCGTGGCTTGTCGCGCAGTTCCCCGCGCCCCTGACGGGGCGCTTGAGCCGGGCGGGGTGACGAGGGACCGTCGCTGGTCGCGCCCGCGCGGCGGTAGCCGCCTATTCGACACAGCCCCGCGCCCCTTTCGGGGCGCTTGAGCCGGGCGGGGTTACGAGGCACGGTGTCAGCGGCGGGTTTCGATCTTCAGGTTTCCCGCGGTCACGTTGCGGATGTGATCGCTGGCGAGCATGTCGTGCGGAAAGCCGAGTCCGATCGCGCCGGCCTCGTCGAGGCGGGCCAGTTGGGAGTCGGTGAAGTCGACCTCCAGGGCGCCCAGATTGTCCTCCAGCTGCGCGGGGGTGCGGGCGCCGATGATCGGTGCCGTCACGCCCGGTTTCCGCAGGGTCCAGGCCAGCGCGACCTGGGCGGGGGTGCGGCCCAGCTCCGTGGCGACATCCTTCACGGCGTCGGCGATGGAGAGGTTACGTTCGGTGAGCGTACCCAAGGCGAGGTTGAAGCTCCTGCGGGTGCCGTCATCGCGCGCGACGTGCGTCGCGGTCAGGTCGTCGCGGCTGTACTTGCCGGTGAGCACCCCACCGGCCAGGGGGGAATACGGAACTACGCCCAGTCCCATCTCCTGTGCCATGGGAATCAGGTCACGTTCCCCGGTGCGCTCGATCAGGTTGTATTCGATCTGCAGCGCGATCAGCGGCGACCAGCCGCGCAGGTCGGCGATCGTCTGCATGCGCGACACCTGCCAGGCCGGCGCATTGCAGATCGCCACGTACAGGATCTTGCCCTGCCGGACCAGATCATCCATGCCGCGCAGAATCTCCTCGACCGGTGTCGTGAAGTCCCACACGTGCAGGTAGAGCAGATCGAGGTAGTCCGTATCGAGCTGTCGCAGACTCGCCTCCACCGAGGCGAACAGGCTCTTGCGGTGACCGCCCGCGGAATTCGGGTCGCCGGGCCGGCGCAGCGTCGTGTATTTCGTCGCCAGCACCAGGGTGTCACGCCGGTCGCGGGCGAATTCGCCCAGCAGGCGCTCAGAGCTGCCGTCGGTGTAGGTGTTGGCGGTGTCGACGAAGTTGCCGCCTCGCTCCACGTAGAGGTCGAACAGCTTGCGTGCCTCGTCCTGCTCGGCGCCCCATCCCCAGTCGGTGCCGAAGGTCGCCGCGCCCAGCGCCAGCGGTGAGACCCTCAGCCCGGAGCGGCCCAGCAGCCGGTAGGTGTCGAGGGTGAGCGGCATCGTGTCCTCCTGTGCTCGTGATCGGTTGCCGGGAACAAGACTGTGACCGCCGCGCGCCCCGGGTAAGGGAAAGAGGTTCCTGGGAACGCCACTCCCACCCTGGCTGTTGGGAACGGACATGACGCCCCACACCGTGGACACCACACAGGAGCTGGCCGCGTTCCTGCGGGCCCGCCGCGAACGGCTGAACCCGGACGATCTCGGTCTGCCGTCGCGCCGCCAGGCCCGGCGGACCCCGGGACTGCGCCGCGAGGAGGTCGCCGAACTGGCCGGGGTCAGCGTCGACTACATCGTGCGGCTGGAACAGGGGCGCGGGCTGCGGCCCTCGGCAGACGTGGTGGAGGCGCTGGCCCGGGCGCTGCGTCTGGCCCCCGTCGAACGCCTCTACCTCTTCAACCTGGCCCAGCAGCGTCCGCGCGACGCCGGCGAGCCCGCCACCACCGCGGCGTCGCCGCTGACCCGGCTGGTCGCCGACCTGTCCCCGCTGCCGGCCATGCTGACGAACCACCGCTACGACATCCTGGCCTGGAACCGCGAAATGACCCGACTGCTCATGGATTTCGGCACCCTGCCGCCGTCACGGCGCAATGCGATGTGGCTGTGTCTGATGCATCCGGAGATACGCGAGTTCTACCTCGACCGGGAACGCGTCGTCCGGGAGGGAATCGCCCACCTGCGCGGTGCGTGGGCCGCGCATCCGGAGGACCGGGCGTTGACCGGCCTCATCGCCGAATTCATGACGCACGACGAGAATTTCGCACGGTTGTGGGACGAGCGGGATATCAAGGTCAATGGGCGCGGGAGCAAGGCGCTGCGGCATCCTGACGCCGGTGTGCTCACGGTGCGTTTCGAAGTGCTCGTGCCGCTCGAGGATCCGGGCCAGCGGTTGGTGATCTTCCGCGCCGCGGACGACGAGACCCAGCTGGCTCTGGACCGGTTGTACGCACGGTGACGCCGGTCTGTCCACTCCCCCGTCGAGGGCGAGTTGGACAGACCGGCACTTGCCGCGGCGCCGGGGCGCACCCGCTCCGGCCGCGCGGATTCCGGCTGACTGCCTGCGCCGGTCAGGACACGTCGCGGACGGTGTTGCGAAGCGTCCCGAGTCTGCTGACTTCGACTTCGACGACGTCACCGTCGACGACGAATCCCCGCGGCTCCATGAAGAGCCCGACACCGCCCGGCGTACCGGTGACGATGACGTCGCCGGGGGAAAGCGGCGTGAACGCGGTGACGTACTCGATGACCGACGGAATGTCGTTGATCAGGTCGGCGACCTTGCCGCGCTGGCGTACCTCACCGTTGACCCGGGTCGTCAGTTCGAGTTCGGTGACATCGCCGACCTCGCCGGCCGTCACCAGACACGGGCCGAAGCCACCGGTCCCCGGCCAGGTCTTGCCGGGCAGCCACTGACTGGCGGCGAGCTGCCAGTCGCGCACCGAGAAGTCGTTGTACACCGCGTAGCCGGCGACGTGGTCGTAGGCCTCGGCCTTGGAGACCCGGTGCGCGGGCCTGGAGATGACGAGCGCCACCTCGCCCTCGTAGTCGAACTGCGCGGAGTGCACCGGCTTGAGGGCGTCCCCGCCATGGCCCATCTGGCTGTCGGCGTAGCGGGCGAAGACGACCGGGGCCTGCGGAGCCGCCTTGCCGATCTCGTCCCGGTGGGTGCGGTAGTTGACCCCGATGCAGATGATCTTGCCGGGCTCCGGGATGACCGGGGCGAGCCGCACCTCGCTGAGCGCCACCGGGCGGTCGGTGTAGTGCGCCAGGGAATCGAGGGCACCGGCCGCGATGGCCTCGGCGAGCGAGGGCGCTGTCGGGGTCGCGTCATAGACGGTCCCGCCGTCGAGACGCCCCCAGGCGATGCTGTGGTCGGCGCGGTAATAGCTGACGAACTTGGTCATCGGGTGTTCCTGTTCAGCGGTGGGCTCGGCAGTGGGCGGGAGTACGGGATTCGGGAGGACGGATCCGTTCGTCGGGAGCGGTCGTCGACGTAGTCGCGGAGGTGCTCGACGACGCGTTGCTCGCCGGCCGCGTCGAAGACCGCCGCGACGTAGCGGTCGGGACGTACCGCGACGAAGACCGGGAGGGTGCCGGCGCCGGAGGTGAGCGCCGCGGTGGTCTCGACGACCGTGCCGTCGGCCGGTGGGGCCGGCTCGTCGCCCGGCGCGCGGATGCACAGTCGCCGCGCGCCGATCGCGTCCCAGTACGCGTCGACCGCCGCGTCGGGCGGACCTCCGATCTGCAGCAGCGCCCACCCGCTGCCGAGGTGGGCGTCGAGTCCGCGTTCGGCGCCGGAGGCGTCGAGTCCGCGTTCGGCGCCGGAGGCGTCGCGTACGACCGGTTGGCTCAGGGCGCGGCCCACGGTCACGGTGTCGAGGGTGGCGCCGCGGGGCGCGACGGCGACTCCGGCGGTGTAGTCGGGTGGTGCGACGAAGCGCATGTCGGCGAGGAATTCGCGTACCCGGGGGATCAGACCGACCGTGCGGACGACGGTGTCGCGTACGCGCGTGACCACGGGGTGGGTCGCCATGACCACCGCGCCGATGCGGCCCGAGACCGTCACCATCGCGGCCGCGTGGGTGCGGCGCTCGACCTCGTACGAGTCCAGCAGCCGGACGGTCGCGTTGCCGGTGACCGCCTCGATCAGCTTCCAGGTGAGGTTGGTCGCGTCACGGACACCGGCGTTCAGGCCCTGGCCGGCGAACGGCGGCATCAGGTGCGCGGCGTCACCGACGAGGAACGCGCGCCCCGCGCGGTACGTCCGCGCGACACGCTGGTGCGCGACGTACACGGCGGCGCGGCGCACGTCGTCCGGCGTCAGCTCGTCCCGGAAGCGCGGCACGACCAGCTCGCGGATCCGCTCCGGCGTCGTCATCTCCTCGGGGTCCTCGTCGTCGAAGAGCATGAACTCGATCCGCAGGCGCCCCTTGACGCCGGGCACGAGCACGTACGGCCGCTTCCCGTCGCCGTGGAACTCGGCGAACGGGTCCCGCGCGCGGGGCTCGTCGATCAGGTCGACGACGATCCACCGCTGCGGCTGGGTGGTACCGGCCAGATCGATCCCGGCGGCCTGGCGGACGAAGCTGCGTCCGCCGTCGGCGCCGATCAGCCAGTCGCCGGTCAGAGTCCGCGTCTTCCCGCCTGTCGTCACGGTCACGCCGACCCCGTCACCGTCCTGGGTGATCGCGGTCACCTCGGCGCCGCGCAGGAACTCCAGCCCCTCGTGCGCGACCGCCCGGTCCCACAGCAGCCGCTCCAGGACCGGCTGGTCGAACTGGGTCTTGGCGGGATGCCCCAGCCGCGACGCGACCGGCCTGGCCTCGAGCAGGAGGCGGTCCCCGAGCCCGAAGTAGCGGCTGCCGGTGTCGAGCAGGGACTCGGCCTTGAGCGCGTCGGCCACACCGAGCTGTTCGAGGGTGCGGAACGACTCGTCCTGGAGGCTGATCGCGCGGGGCAGGTCGCCCGGCCCGGTCTCCTTCTCCACGAGCGTGGTACGCACCCCCGCGTCGGCGAGCAGGAGAGCGGCGACGAGCCCGGCCGGACCGGCACCCACCACGAGCACGTCACGCCGCGCCGTCACGACGTCGCCTCATGCCGTGGGCGGAGCGTGAAGTCGGTGTCGAAGTCGGCGCCCCGTGTCAGCTTCCAGTACTCCAGATGGCCGTACGGCCATACCTGCGAGACCCGGCCGCGGGAGTTCTTGTACCAGGTGCGCACCTGCGGCTGCCCCCACGCCCGCGAGGCGTTGCCCCGGTCGACCCACGCGCGGAAGCGGTCCAGGGTCTCCTGCCCGACCTCGATCGACGCCGCCCCGCGGCGCAGCAGCTGGTGTATCGCCTCGGTGGTGAACTCGACCCCGCACTCGATCATGAAGTGGAACTGGCCGTGCACCACGTAGTTCGTGTTGGGTCCCTGGATGAGGAAGAGATTCGGGAAGCCGGGCACGGATATGCCGGCCCAGGCCGTCGCATCACCGTTCCAGTGCTCCTTGAGGGTCTGTCCGGACGGCCCGGTGACCACGATCGGGTCGAGGTAGTCGGACGCCCTGAACCCGGTCGCGTAGATCACGAGGTCGGCCGGGTGGTGTTCCCCGTCGGCGGTGACGATGCCGCCGGGCGTGAACCGCTCGATCGGGGAGGTGACGACCTCGGCGTGCTCCCGGTGCAGCGCACGCGCCCACACGCCGTTGTCGCGGAGCATACGCTTGCCGCCGGGGGGATACGCCGGCACGACGACATCGAGCATCTCGGGACGGTCCGCCCACTGCTCGCGCATGATCGCGGTGAGTGCCTCACGCACCCGCAGGTTGGTCGCCGACACCGAGTCGGTGCGGTCCCACTCCGGGTCGACCTCGACGGTGTGCAGCCGTCCGGTGCGCGCGCCCCAGAACGTCTGGAAGCGGAACCACTGTCCGTAGTGCGGGACGTGCTCGCTGAGCCAGGCCAGGGCCGGCGGTGTCGGGTCGTGGTAGTTCGGGGCGGGAACCGTCCACGGTCCGGACCGCTGGAAGACATCGAGGTGGGCGACGCGGTCGATGATGCTCGGGACGATCTGGTAGGCGCTGGCGCCGGTGCCGACCACCGCGACGCGCTTCCCGGTCAGGTCCACGTCGTGGTCCCACCGTGCGGAGTGCATCCGCACGCCGCCGAAGCCGTCCTGGCCGGGGATCTCCGGGATGTTCGGCTTCTCCAGCTGCCCGGTGGCGGCGACGACGGCGTGGAACCGCCGGTGCTGCTCGGCTCCGTCGTGCCGTACCAGGACCTCCCAGGTGGCCGATGCCTCGTCCCAGGTCATCGAGACGACCTCGGTGCCGAACTCGATGTGCTCGCGCAGCTCGGCGCGATCGACGATCTCGACGGCGTACGCCTCGATCTCCGCGCCCTCGGCGTACGCGTCGGGCCAGTCGGCCCGCTGCGCGAAGGAGAAGCTGTAGCCGAAGGTCGGGGTGTCGAGGCGTACGCCCGGGTAGGTGTTGGCCCACCAGGTGCCGCCGACCTCGGGGTGCTTCTCGAACGCGACGAACCGTACGCCCGCCTGCTTGAGCCGGTACATCGCCGCGATGCCGCTCATCCCGGTGCCGATGACGGCGACCTCGAAGTCGCGGTCGGGTGCGACCTCGTCGACGTGCCAGGCCGGTGCTCCCGGACGCCGCGCGACCAGGTCGAGCTCGTGCATCATCAGTGCCGCGTCCTCGGCACTCGCCCCGCCGGTGATGAAGTCGACGACGGTGCGTGCTTCCTCGGGGTCCAGCAGACGGGGCCGGGTGAGCCCCTCGTCGCGTACGCGCTTGAGCGCGGACAGCGCGAGCTCACGCGCACGCGCCTGCGCGGCCTCGCCCATGCCGCCGTGCGGGGGCTGGGTCGTGTCGACGGGGGGAAGCGGGGGGCGGAGCTCCGCCGGGATCAGCGAGTGATCTCCGGTCAGTGCCGCCAGCGCCGTGAGCAGCGACGGCAGGTCGGCCTCCGCGACGACGCGTTCGAGGAAGGCGTCGTCCTCCGTGACGGGCGGGTACTCGTCGCGCCAGTACACGTCGTCGATCCGGGCGGCCTCGCTCGGGTCGGTCATCGGCTCTCCATCGTGTTCGGGCGTGTTCGGGCGTGTCCGGGGTCTCTCGGGGACATGCCGGGATCACGCGATGCGGGCGGCCTCGAAGACCTTGCCGAGTACGCCGTCGAGTTCCTGGGCGAGGCACTCGGCGGCGATCACATGGTCGGGGCGGACGACGACGGCGCCGACCGGGCGTGCGTCGAACCAGGCCCGCAGGCTCGACTCGCCGCCGAGGTCGCCGACGAGGGTGATGCCGGGTGCGGCCTGCTTGCGCGCCCACGGCAGCTGCGTTTCCGGGACCACCTGCACGAAGCGGGCGCCGAGGCGATCGAGCACGGCGCGCCGCCGTGCCGACAGGAAGGCCGTCGGGTCGTTGTTCCAGGTGATCACACGCCAGCCCTGCCCGGTGGCCTCGTCGAGCAGCATCTCCGCACCGTCCGCGTCGGTGGCCGGCGGCTGCGGGAAGATCGAGCCGGCGAGCCGCGGCACGTCGCGGGCCGGCAGCGTCTTGAACGCGGGCAGCGGCGTGTGGACCACGACGCCCCGGTCGAACCTGGGCTGGGGCTTGAATGCCTGCCGCTTCTGGGCCTCCCGCTCCTCGGGGGTGCGGTTGGCGGCGATCCGGTCGCGCTCGGCGGCCTTGACCGGATCGTGGTCGGTCATCTCCTTCGCCATTCCGAGGGAGACGGCCACCATCTGCGTGACGTGGCCGAGCCGTTCGGTCTCGTACGTGTCCAGCAGGCCGTCCGCGCAGAGGCCCTTGACGACGGCGGCCAGCTTCCAGCCGAGGTTGAAGGCGTCGCGGATCCCGGAGTTCCAGCCCTGGCCGCCGACGACCGGCATGACATGGGCGGCGTCGCCGGCGAGGAAGATCCGCCCGTGGCGGAACCGCCCCGCGATGCGGGCGTGGTGCCGGTAGACGCGGCGGCGGATGATGTCCAGCCCGGCCGGGTCCGGCACATGCGGTGCCAGCAGGCCGAAGACGAACTCGTCGCTGTCGACGAGGTCGGCGGCCTCGTGCTCGAAGAGCGTGAACTCCCAGCGCCTGATGCCGTGGGGCAGGGCGATGGAGGCGTAGCTGCGGGCCGGGTCCCCGCCGAAGACGGCGTGGGGCGTGCCGATCGGGTCGTTGGCGACGTCGATCACGATGCCGTCGGACGGCCGGGTCTCGCCCTCGAACGAGATGCCCAGGCGCTTGCGGGTGGGCGAGGCCCCGCCCTCGGCGGCGACGGCGTACAGCGCGCGCACCGTCTCGCCGTTCGCCAGGGTGGCGACCACGCCGTCCTGGTCCTCGGCCAGGTCGGTGACCTCGGCGCCGAAGCGCGCGGTGGCGTTCGGGAAGCGGTCGAGGCCGGCGAGCAGCACCTGGTCGACCAGTGGCTGCACGAAGCCGTTGCGGCGCGGCCAGCCGAACTCCCGTGTCGTCGGGTTGACTTCGGAGAGGATCATCCGGTCCCCGTTGACCATGTAGATCTTCTGGTCGGGGATGGTGTGGGGGAGCACTTCGTCGACGAGGCCGGCGGTCTGCATGGCGCGCAGTGCCTCGTCGTCGATGCCGACGGCCCGCGGGTAGTCGATGAGTTCGTGCTCCCGCTCGACGACGAGGACGTCGACGCCCTGCTGCCCGAGCAGGTTGGCCAGGGTCAGGCCGACGGGGCCGGCGCCGACGACGAGGACGTCGCAAGCGGTGGTCATGAGGTGCTCCCGGTGGATCGTGCCGCCTTCAGCGCGGCGATGGTGTCGCCGAACGCGCGGTTCAGCAGGACGAGATCGATGCCGAGGGCCACGTAGTCGACGAGGCCCTCGGCGAACAGGCCGGCCGTGTACTCCGGCCGGCCGGAGTAGATGCCGAGGGTGACGCCGTGCGCGGTCGTCACCTCACGCAGGTACGCGATCGCCTCGCGCACGGGGCCGTCCGCCCAGTCGCCGCGTCCGGGCATGCCGTAGGAGACGGCCAGGTCGGCCGGCCCGATGTAGACGGAGTCCAGACCCGGCGTGGAGACGATCTCCTCGGCACGGTCGAGACCGGCCTTCGTCTCGATCTGGGCGATGGCGGACACCGCGCGGTTGCCAGCCTCGGTGTACGAGTCAGCGGGGTCGCCCGGGTCGGCCGGGTAGAGCGCGGGCCTGGACGGGCCCAGGCTGCGGTTGCCGGCCGGCGGGTACTTGGTGGCGGCGACCAGAGCCTCGGTCTGGGACCGGGACTCGACGGTGGGCGCGATGATGCCGCGGGCCCCGCTGTCGAGCAGCCGCAGGACGGGGGCGGCGTCCAGCGAGCCCACCCGCGCGTACGCGTACGCGTTGTCCCGCGGGAGCGAGCGCAGGATCCCGCAGGCCGCGTCGAGCCCCAGCTCACCATGCTGGAGGTCGAGGACCACCCCGTCGTAGCCGGCGGCGGCCGCCCACTCCGGCATCGAGAAGGACGGCACCGACTGGTGGTACAGGACCGGGTTCACGCTGCCGAGGGCTGCCCGCTTCACTGCGCCGGCCCCTCTCGCCCGGCCAGCCGCGCGGCGTGCGCCGCGGCCGCCCGGCCGCCGAAGACCGGCACGATCTCACGGCGGGAGAACAGCCACCGGCCGTCGACCTTCCGGTACCGCTCGCGGAACTCACCGACCGAGGCGGGCTGCGTCTGCGGCTCGTTGGTGTCGCGGAAGGTGAGGTACTGCACCGTTCCCTCGACCTCCTCGTCGGCGCGCACGAGGCGGATCCCGCCGATGAAGTGGCGGCCGACGACGTCGGTCTGCCGGGCGCGCCTGGCACCCCAGGCCTTCATGGCCTCGCGGTCCATCTCCCCCATCGGGCCGATGGAGACGCCGTCCTCGGTGTACAGCTCCCAGGTGGTGTCCGCCTGGTTGTGGTCGAGGCGGTAGAGCATCTCCGCGATGAGCGCTTCGATCTCGACGCGGGTGGTCGCGTCGACGGGACGGTAGTCACTCATGGGTCACTCAGCCTTTCGAGTCGGCGGTCGCGACGACGCGGCCGAGTCCGGTGATGGTGGCGACGCACTCGACGTCGGCGGGCCACGGCTCGATGTAGCCGACGGACCCGGACAGCAGCACCTCGCCGGCGCGCAGCGGCTCGCCGGTGCGGATCGCGGTTCCGGCCAGCCAGATCACCGCGTTGACCGGGTCCTCGAGCACATTGCTGCCGACGCCCCGGGTGATCTCGGTGCCACCGCCCGTGATGACCATCTCGACCTTGGTCAGGTCGACCTCGCCGTACGGGTGCCGCTCCTCGCCGAGGACGATGCCGCTGCAGCCGGCGTTGTCGGCGATGGTGTCGACGATCTGCCCGACCGATCCGTCGTAGCGGAAGTCGACGACCTCGAACGCGGGGGTCACGTAGTCGATCGCGGCCTCGACGGCCTCGCGGGTGGCCTCGAGGATGTCGGCCTTCAGCACGAAGGCGACCTCGGCCTCGATCAGCAGGCGGTTGTACCTGGACAGCGGGAGGCGGGTGCCCGAGGCGTGCACCATGTCGTCGTGGATGATCCCGTAGTCGGGCTCCTCGATTCCCACGCGCCGCTGTACGAGGTGATTGGTCAGGCCGACCTTGCGGCCCACCCGCCGCACGCCCAGCTCGCGCTCGCGGAGGGCGGCGAACTCGGCGGAGATCGCGTAGGCCGCGTCGAGATCGCGCTCGGGGAGCCGGGGGCTCACGTACGGCACGGTGTACACGTCGCGTTTCGCCTCGAACAGCTCGCGCGCGATCCGGTTGACGGTTTCCTGGGGGACGCTCACTCCGGTCCTTTCATCAGGCATGTTTCGCCAGGCATGTTTCGTCAGGCCTGCTTCCTCAGCAGTGGTTCTTCAGAGGTGCTTCTTCAGAGGTGCTTCTTCAGAGGTGCTTCTTCAGGAAGGCGACCGCCGCGGCGTTGAACTCCGCGGCGCCCTCCCACTGCGGCCAGTGCGCGGCGCCGCGGACCAGCAGGTACTCGCCGTCGGGGATCAGGGCGCACAGGCGCGCGCCCTCGGCCTCGTCGCCGGTCGGTTCGTTGTCGGTCCACACCATGAGGGCCGGGACCGGGAGCGCCGCGAAGTCGTCGTCCGTCACCTGGTTGCGCCGGCGCCGCTCCGGCTCCCGCAGCGCGGAGACGTTCGCCATGCTGAACCCTTCGCGGGCGTAGATCGCCTGGCGGACGCGGACGAGCTCGTCGGTGATGTGGTCCGGGTCGTGGATCACGACCTGCAGGCGCTTCTTCACGTTCTCGAAGGTCGGTTCGCTCACCGCGTGGGCGCTCACCGACTGGGTACGGTCCAGCCGCGACTCCCCAACCATCCGCCCGCCCGGGGCGGACAGGATCACCGTGCGCAGCCGGTCGGGGTGCTTGGGCGCGAACTTCAGCGCGAGCCAGCCGCCGAGCGACTCACCGGCGAGGTGCACGCGCTGCAGCTCCAGTGCGTCGAGCAGCGCGAGCAGGTGCTCCTCGTAGTCGCGGATCTCCAGCGGATGGTCGGACAGCGAGGTGTATCCGTGGCCCGGGTAGTCGTAGCCGATCACTCGGAAGCCCGCCTCGACGAACGCGCGGACGTTCTGCGTCCACGCCTCGATGTGGCCGCTGGTGCCGCTGGCGAGCACGACCGTCTGCGCGTCGGGAGCCGCTCCTTCGAAGTCGAGGACTCGGGTGCGGTAGCCGCCCGCGTCCACGTACCGCAGCGTGTGCGCCAGGTCCGCGATCTCCTCCCAGAAGGTCGCGAAGTGCGTCCTTCCCGCCTGGCTGGGGTTTCCTGCCCGGCTCATGCGGTCACCGCCGCCTGGATGGCGAAGCCGGCGCCCCACTTCTCCACCGCCCAGTAGTGGTCGACGGCGAAGCGGTACGGGCCGTCGGTCGACAGCGCCGCGTAGGCGGCGATCCAGCTGCGCATCTCGTGCGCGGCCGAGCCGCCCTCCGCCATGAACCAGCCGTTCTCCCAGGCGTCGACCGGGGCGAGGTCGCCGGAGCGGAGCACGTCGAGGACGAGGGTGTCCCACTCCTCGTTCAGCGGGTCGCTCGGCGCCTTGCCGTCGGCGATCGCCTGGATGCCCTTGACGATCATCTGTTCACGCTCGTGGCGCTCCTCGGGCGAGGGCGCGTACGAGACCAGGCGCTCGTGCACGGTGTCGGGGGCACCGTCCCAGCGCGGGATCGGCGGGCTGTGGGAGATGCCGCCCGAGGCGAAGAACAGCACCTTCTTGTCCATCGCCCGGGCGGCCCGGCCGAACGCCTCGCCCAGCAGCCGCACCCGCCGCATCGGGGAGAGCGGCAGGCCGATCGCGTTCACGAACACGGGCACGATCGGCTGGGTGAAGCCCTTCCCGAACACGAAGTCCAGGGGCTGGACCACGCCGTGGTCGACCTTCATCCGCTCGCTGCGGCCGATGTCGATGCCCTCGGCCAGCACTGCCGCGTGGAAGGCGCGGGCAGCGGCGCCGTCGACGGGGAGCGGCCCCGCTGTGGTGCCGTAGTCACCGACGCCTTCGGCCGCCGCACCGACAGCCCACGGGGTCATCAGCGAGTACAGCTGCCCGTTGAAGTGATCGGGTCCGAAGACCACGACCAGGTCGGGGCCGTAGTCGGCGACGAACCGTGCGACCTCGTCGATGGCGGCGTTGATCTCGGCGAACGTGTCCCCGCCGGGATCGACGTTGCCGAAGGAGGGCGCGTGGGAGAGCGCTGCGACGGCCAGTGGCATGGCGGTGGTTCCCCTTGCTCGGAGTGTTTCTCGGAAGTGGTGGACGGCGCTTACGCGGACTTGGCGGCGAGCGTGGGCTGCGGCTGGGCGTCCTGTCCGTCGGAGCGGCGCCCCAGGCCCAGGTGCAGGGCCAGGACGCAGAGGCCGGCGACGAGCATGGGCAGCGCGAAGACGGTGAAGGCCGCCCCCATCCCCATGCCGGCGTCGAAGGCCGCGCCGCCGACGATCGGCGCCGCGATGCCGCCGAACCGGCCGAAGCCGATGACGACGCCGAATCCGGTCGAGCGGGCCAGGGTCGGGTACAGCGTCGGGACGATCGCGTAGAAGGCGGCGGTGCCCGCGCAGAGGAAGAACGACGCCAGGAAGAGGGTCCACCAGGCGGTCGGCATCCCCGGCCCCGCGATGCCGAACAGCGACAGGGCGGCGGTGGCCAGGACCAGGAAGACCGGCGTGAGGAGGCGGACGTTGAACTTGCCGCCGAGGTAGCCGAAGAGCACGTTGCCGAGGATGCCGCCGATGCTGAAGGCGGCGACGAGCTGCGGGGCGAGCGCGGGGTTGTGGTTGGCGTCCGCGACGGTGCTCGGCGCCCAGTTCGTCATGAAGTAGAAGCTGAGCATGTACGCGAGGTATCCGACCATCATCAGCAGCGTGTAGAAGCCGGTCCGGCCGGTGAACACGGTGCGCAGCGAGCCCTTCGCCCTGACGGCCGTCGGGTCCGGCTCCGGGTGCGCCTCGACCGCGGGGCGGCCCATCTTGGCCAGGAGCGCGTTGAGCCGCGGCAGCGAGTCCGGGCGGCGGTTCTCGGAGAGCCAGGCGAGCGATTCGGGGAGGAAGACGAACGTGGCGACCGCGGCGACCGCGCTCACGGCGAACCCGACCCACCAGCCGAACTGCCAGCCGTGTGCGCCGAGCATCGGGCCCACGATCATGGCGCCGAGCAGCCCGCCGATGTTGATCGCGGCGGCGTAGAGGGCCATCACCAGGGAGTACACGCGCTTGCCCGTGTACTCGGCGAGGACGACGCCGGCCACGGCCACCAGGCAGCCGAGGCCGACGCCGGTGACGACGCGGCTCAGGACGAGGGGCCAGGTTCCGGTCTCCGGTGTCGCGAACGGGCCGATGAACATGCCGACCGCGATCGTCGCGGCGGAAAGGACGCCCATCTTGCGTCTGCCGATGCGATCGGCGAGCGGCGCGACGATGATCGAGCCCACGAGCATGCCGATCAGGGCGCCGGACATGACGAGTCCGAGCTCGGCCTTCGAGACCCCGAAGCCCTTCTCGACGTACGGGGCGGCGAACGACGTGAGCGAGACGTCGTAGCCGTCGAGCACGATCAGGGCGATCGCGACGACGACGGCGCGGATCTGCAGGCCGCTCATCTTCTCTTGAGCGAGATGATCGGTGGTCCTCATGGAGGGCTTCCTGTCTGGGGACAGGGCGGGCACGCGCCATCGCAGGCCCGCCGGGATGAGGTGGAGCGCGCAGCGGGTCGCGTTCCATGAGCGAAATCTAGAAGCAACGTTCTAGAATTGGCATTACGATCGCTAGCGCCCATCACGGTGTCAAGGGCTGGCGCTGGATTTGGTAGAACGAGAGTCCGAAGAGCGAGGGGGACCAATGGCTGCGAAGCGGAAGACCCACCGGGCGTCCGAGGTGTCGAAACGGGCGATCCTCGAGGCGGTGGTCTCGCTGGCGGTCGAGGCCGGGTACGAGGGCACCACCATGGCCGATGTCGCACGTGTGTCCGGTCTGCCGATCGGATCGGTCTACTGGCACTTCCAGAACAAGGAGCAGCTCTTCGTCGAACTGCTCGACTACTGCTGGGAGGTGTGGAAGCAGGCCCACGAGTCCGTCGGCGGCATGCGTGAGCTGCTACGACGCAGCATCACCGAGTCGGCGGCAGCCTCCGCGAGCCTGGCGGAACCGGCCGCCGCGTTCTGGAGCATCGGCCTCGTCTTCGCGTTCGAACGGCGCTTGGAGGACAACCTCGCCCGGCAGCGGTACCTCGCCATCCGGGAGGAGATGTTCCAGTTCGTCATCGCCCGGCTGCGGACCTCGTACCGGGAGGTGCCGGAGGACGTCGCGACCGAACTGGCGCACGACATGGCCGTCATGGGGCGCGCGCTCACCGACGGCTTCCGGGTGGCCGCGGCCGCCGGCGACGACACCGACTTCGCCCGGTACGCCGAGCTGGCCGCCGACGCGCTCGAGTCCCTGGTCGCCACCCGCCTGAAGGAGTACGCGCGTGCCTGAGACCCCCTCGTCCGCTGCCGGGAAGGTCGCGATCGTCGTCGGTGGCGGATCCGGAATCGGCGCCGCGTGCGTGCGGGAGTTCGCCGCGAACGGCTACCGGGTGGTCGCGATGTCGCCGTCGGGCCGGGCCCGGGCCCTGGCCACATCGCTCGGGGGTGCCGGTCTGGACGGCTCGAACACCAGCGTCGCGGACCTCGGGGCGTGCGTCGACCTCGCGGTGTCGCGGTACGGCCGGGTCGACGCGGTCGTCAACAGCAGCGGTCACGCGGCGCGCGGCCCGGTGCTCGAGATCACCGACGAGCAGTGGTCCGAGGGCGTCGACCTCTACCTGCTGAACGTCGTGCGCATGGCCCGCCTCGTGACACCCCAGCTGATCGCCTCCGGCGGCGGCGCGATCGTGAACATCTCCACCGCGGGCGTCTTCGAACCCGGCCCGATGTTCCCCGTGTCGGTGACGATGCGGGCGGCGCTGGCCTCCTTCACCAAGCTGTACGCCAACGAGTACGGCCCGCAGGGCATCCGGATGAACAACGTCCTCACCGGGCTGACCAAGGACGACCCCGGCACCGTCCCGCCCGACTGGACGAGCGGCATCCCGCTGCGCCGAGCGCAGAGCACCGCGGAGGCCGCCCGGATCGTACGCTTCCTGGCCGGCGAGGAGTCGGCCTACATGACCGGCCAGAACCTCCGCGTCGACGGTGGAGAGACCAAGTCGGTCTGAGGCTCACCCACTGCGTGAACCCCGCCCGTCACCCGACCGTGCAGCCGTCCCCCCGCCGTGCACGCGTGATCGATGCGCCCTTGCGCGGCTGGGCGCATCGTCGAGTCCGCGGGGCGGTATGACGGCATCCGGCCTGGCTAGCCCTCGTCGAGCTTGCTGACCAGGCCGCGCAGCACCGGCCCGTACTCGGGGTGGGCGAGGGCGAAGGCCATCTGGGCGACGAGGTAGTCGGCCGGGTTGCCGGTGTCGTACCAGCGGCCCTGGATGACCTGCCCGTACACGGCCCGGCTGGCGGCGTAGGCGTTGATGGCGTCGGTCAGGTACACCTCGCCGGTCCGGTGCTCGTACCAGCGGCGGGTCTGCTCGCGCAGCTCGTCGATGATGCCGGGGGTGACGACGTAGCCGCCGATGGCCGCGTACGGCGACGGCGCGTCGGCCGGCGCGGGCTTCTCGACCAGGCCGGTGATGCGCAACTGGCCGTCGCCGAGGTCCTCCTTGACTATGGGCACGCCGTAGCGCTGGGAGTCGGCGGGGTCCATGGGCAGCAGGGCCAGCACCGGGCAGCCGGTCTGCTCGTAGGCGCGGATCAGCTGCTGGGCGCGGGGCACCTCGGCGACGAACACGTCGTCGGGCCAGAGCACGAGGACGGGCTCGTTGCCGAAGGAGCGGGCGGCGTTCAGCACGGGGGTGCCGTTGCCGTACGGGCCGTACTGGTCGAGGTAGGTGATGTGTCCCTTGCGGGCCAGCTCGGCGACCTCCTCGACGGCGTCCGCGTAGGCGGTCTTCCCGTCGCCGCGAAGCTGCTCGACGAGGGCCGGGTTGGGCCGGAAATGGTCCTGGATCAGGCTCTTCCCGCCCGAGACGACGATGGTGATGTCGGTGATCCCGGAGTCCACCAGCTCGCGCACGGTGTGCTCGATCACCGGTTTGTCACCGACCGGGAGCATCTCCTTCGGCGTGGCCTTGGTCAGGGGCAGCAGGCGGGAGCCCAGCCCGGCGGCGGGGATCACGGCCCTGCGGATCGTCGGGGACATCAGGCCTCTCTCGGTCGGACGGCATGCGGTGCACGAGGTACCGGGACGCTATCAACGCGGACTGTGCCGCCGGGAAACGTGGGCTGCCGGGGACACTTCGTCCAGGCGACGCGCGGGTGACGTCTCAGTAGACCACCAGCCGGCCCGAGCTCCGGGGCCGTAGGCGCGGCGATCTCGACCGAGGCCCCCGCGGCCGCGGCCGCCCCGGCCTCCAGCCGGCCGCCGCGGCGGCGGTCAGCACCCTCACGGAGGAGATGACCGAAGGCCCCGCTCAGGGGCTGCGGCGAAGCGGCAGGTCCACCTCGGCCCGTACGGTCTTGCCCGGTGCGCCGTCGCAGTCCCGCTCCAGCACCTCCCACCGATCGGCCAACGCGTCCACGAGCACGAGCCCGCGCCCGCCGGCGTCCAGCGGCCCCGACGGCCGTACCTCCCGGGGGCCGGGCGGCCGCCGTTCGGCCCGGGTGTCGGTGACCTCGATCCGCACGCTCCCCGTCACCGGCGAGAGCCGCAGCTCGAAGTCCCGCCCCGGCACCCGGCCGTGCGTCACGGCGTTCGCGGCCAGCTCCGCGACGATCACCGAGACCTTGTCGATCACCTCCGTCGACGCGAACCGTCCTCCCCACACGTGGAGTTGAGCAACGGCGAGATGGCGCGCGAGCCGGGCACCACGCGGGGTGCAACTCAGCCGCTGGGCGAGTGTTCGACTGACGGTGACGGTGATGGGGGGTGCGTCCATGCCCCCAATCTGGCGCCTGGAACGGCCGGTTCACCAGGTGAGAGCCACGTACGCCGGGCCCGCGTACACGGTCACCGACTGGACCGTACCGGTGACTCGCCGTCACCATGTGGGGCGGGAGGTGGCCTAGGTGGGCGATGGAGTCGAGCCGGAGCCGTCGGACAGTCTGCGGACTTTCGGCGCGGTGGTCCAGGCGTTGCGCGAACACGCGGGGCTGAGCAGGGAGGAGTTCGGGGAGCGGGTGCGGTTCTCGAAACACACGGTGGCGTCGGTGGAGCTGGGGCGCCGCATGCCGGACGAGTCCTTCGTGGAGGCGGCGGAGGACGCGCTCGGAAACACGGGGGCCTTACGGCGGGCGGCGGGGCATGTGGCTCGGCAGCCGGGGTTGGCGGCTTGGTTCCGGCGGTGGGCGCGGATGGAGGCGGCGGCGATCACGCTGTACACCTACGAATGCCGGTTGCTTCCTGGGCTGTTGCAGACGGAGGCGTACGCGCGGACGTTGTTCACGCAGCAGCTTCCGCTGCTGGACGACGAACAGATCGAGGCCCAGTGGGTGGCCCGAGCGGACCGACAGCGACTGCTGCGCGAGCGCCCCAACACGGCGTTCAGCTTCATCCTGGAAGAGGGGGTGTTCCTGCGCCGGACCGGCGGGGCGGAGGTCACCAGGGAACTCATCGACCACGTACTGCGGCTGGCGGAGCTGCGGAACGTCGAGATCCAGGTCATGCCGCAGGTGCAGGAGACGCATGCCGGTTTGGACGGTCCTATGCGACTGCTGGAAACTCCGGAGAACCGCTGGTTCGCGTACTGCGAAGGCCAGGAGAGTGGTCAACTGATCGCTGATCCAAAAGTGGTCAGCATGCTCCAGATGCGGTATGCCAGGATGCGCTCGCAGGCTCACACTATTAGAGACTCAGTCGGCCTGCTGAAGCGGATGCGAGGGGACTTATGACCACCAACCTGGCCTGGTTCAAGAGCAGTTACAGTGGCGGCTCGGGCGACGACTGCATCGAAGTCGCCCTCTCCTGGCACAAGTCCAGCTACAGCAGCAGCGGCTCCGGCGATTGCGTCGAGGTCGCCACCTGCCCCACCAGCATCCACATCCGCGACTCCAAGAACCGCCAGGGCCCCCAACTGGCCCTCTCCCCCGCCGCCTGGGCCGGCTTCCTCGCGTACGCCGGGCGGTGACGACCGCCGGATACCGGTCCGGTCTCACTCGCACATCGGCCGGATGGGGAACCGGCCAAGGGTACGCAAAATGCCCGGCCCCCCTCATTCACGCTCTGAACAGCGTGATTTGATCCCGGTACTGCGAGTCCACCAGGGGGGATCCAGCCATGTCCAGACGTCTCTTCGCCGTGTCCGTGGTCCTGAGCGCCGCCCTCCTCACCTCGTGCTCCGACGGCGGCGGAACGGCACTGGAGGGCGACGCGAAGCACAGCAACCTCGTCGGGTACGAGCACACCCAGATCGGCAAGGAGTACTGGGTGACCATGCCGCAGATGGAGAACACGTCGGGGAAGCCGCTCACCGTCCTCAGCGGGAAGATCGTCCATGTGCCGGCCGGACTGCGCGTCACCGCTTACCGGGTTGTCAGCGACGGCGCCGGCGCCCACCCCTATGGAGTGGTACCCGTAGGCCTCAGGGACGACCACGCCCTCTATCACAAGGGCAGTTCGTTCCGGATCCGGGCGCACACCCTGTCGGACCTGTACTACGAGGCCCGGATCAAGGTGACCGGTGCCGTGCGCGGTGACCTGACCACCTGCCGCTACACGTACCGGCAGGGCTCCGCCACCTACAACCAGGACATCGGCTGCGACACCCGGATCCGCCTCGGCCAGCCCGTCGACTAGTCGTGCGCCTCGGGATCGAAGCCCTCGGGCGCCCGGTCCAGGAACACCGTGACGGAGCTGATCCGGCCGTCCCCGTCGAGGTGCAGGACGTCGGTTCCGGTGGCGAAGGACGTCTCCGCGTCGGCGCCGGTCAGGATCTCCCAGCGGAGCCGGGCCCGGTCGTGGTGGACCTGAGGCTCCTCGCGCAGGCGGAGCGCGACCGTGCCCATGTGGGCGGCGAACTGGTTGCGGAAGTCGATCAGCGCCTGGGTCCCGCTGAGGATTCCGATCTGGGCGCGGTACTCGACGCCGTCGGCGAAGGCGGCTTGTGCGCAGGCGCGCTGCTCGTGCTCGGTGCCGGTGTTCCAGAACCGTACGTACTGGTCGAGCGGTTCGGCGGTCTCGGTCATGGGGAGCGTCCCTTCGCGGTGAAGTGGGCTGTCGGTCAACGACTTTGAAGGGGCGCGGCGCGTGCTGTCGATGACCCGCGAGGTCATTGCCGTGCCCCGCGCCGCCGGGCAGCCTGAGTGTCATGACGACGACCACCATCGAGCCGGTCGGGGTGCTGGTGCGGCGCTGGCGTGAGCGGCGCCGGCGTTCGCAGCTCGACGTGTCGCTCGCCGCCGAGTTGTCGACCCGGCATCTGAGCTGCATCGAGACGGGGCGGGCGAACCCGAGCCGGGACATGATCCGGCGGCTGTGCGACGAGCTCGACGTGCCGCTGCGGGAGCGCAACGCGCTCTATCTGGCGGCCGGCTTCGCCCCGGTGCACCGCGAACGCGCCTACGCCGACCTGGGTGCGGCGCGCTCCGCGGTGGAGGCCGTGCTCGCCGGGCACGAGCCGAATCCGGCGCTCGCCGTCAACGTGCGGTGGGAACTGCTGGCCGCGAACCGCGCCATGGGGCTGTTCCTCGGCGACGTGACGGCGGACGTGGCCGGCCCGCCGCTCAACGTGTTGCGGGCGACCCTGCACCCCGAAGGCCTGTCCGGGCGCATCCGGAACCTCGCGCAGTGGCGTGCCCACGTGCTGCGCCGGGTCCGCCGCCAGCTCGACCGCACGTCGACCGCGGGCCTCGCCGAACTGCTCGCGGAACTGGAGAGCTACCCGGCCCCCGCGACGGACGACGTCCCGGGCGGCGGCTCGCTCCACGACGACCTGGTGGTCCCCCTGCGACTGTCCTCCGACCACGGCGACCTCGCCCTGCTCTACACCACCACGGTGTTCGGTTCCCCGCGGGACGTGACCCTGGACGAGATCGCCATCGAGACGTTCTTCCCGGCGGACGCGCACACGGCGGCTCTGCTGCGGGCGATGGCCGGATGACGGCCCGGGTGCCGGTCTTCCCGCCGGTTCAAGGGGTGGCGTCGCCGAGCCTGTCCCCCGGAGTACTGGTATCGGCGGGATCTGGAACGCGCCGGTCCGGCCGCCGACCATGAAGGCATGGCACATGTACTCGTCACGGGCGGAACCGGGTTTCTGGGTTCCCACACGATCGCGCAGCTCCTGACCGCCGGGCACACCGTCACGACCACGGTGCGCTCCCTGACACGGCGGTCCGGCGCCGAGCGGATGCTCGCCGAGGCCGGGGCCCCGCACGCGGACGGCGTCTCCTGGGTGGAGGCGGATCTGACCTCCGACCGGGGATGGGACCGGGCCGTGGCGGGAGCCGACTACGTCCTGCACGTGGCCTCGCCGTTTCCCGGAGCGCGGCCGAAGAACGAGGACGAGGTGATCGTCCCGGCCCGGGACGGGGCCCTGCGGGTCCTGCGCGCCGCCCGCGCCGCGGGCGTCCGGCGCGTGGTGCTGACCTCCTCCTTCGCAGCGGTGGGCTACGGCCATGGCGCAACCGGACGGAGGTTCGACGAGGACGACTGGACGCGGACCGACGGACCGGGGGTGTCCGCGTACGTCAAGTCCAAGGCGGTCGCCGAACGGGCCGCCTGGGACTTCGTCGGGAGCGAGGGCGACGGCCTGGAGCTGACCGTCGTCAACCCCGTGGGCATCTTCGGGCCGGTCCTCGGACCCGACTACTCCGCGTCCGTCCGTATCATCCACGCGATGCTGACCGGCGGGATGCGGGCCGCGCCGCCGATCTGGACCAACACGGTGGACGTCCGGGACGCGGCCGACCTGCATCTGCGTGCCATGACGGCGCCTGAGGCGGCCGGACAGCGGTACCTGGCGCTCGCGGGCGAGCCGATCTCCTTCCAGCAGATCGCCCTGGCGTTGCGCGCGCGGCTGGGCGAGGCCGCCGCCGAGGCCCCCACCGGCTCGGCCCCGGCCTGGCTGCTGCGCCTGCTGGCCGTGGTCAGCCCGGCGCTGCGGGAGACGGTGCCGCAACTGGGTGTGGTGCGCCGCGCCTCCCACGCGAAGGCCCGCAAGGAGCTGGACTGGTCCCCGCGTTCCAACGAGGACGCCGTCGTGGCCACCGCGGAGAGCCTGGTCCGCCTCGGACTGGTGAGCGGTTAACGTCGAGAGCATGGCGCACGAGACGGCCGACACCCTGGGCGGGTTCCTGCGGGCCCGGCGCGGGCAGATCAGCCCGCAGCAGGCCGGGCTGCCCGCCGGCGAGCGGCGCCGGGTCCCCGGACTGCGGCGCGAGGAGGTCGCCCAGCTCGCCGGCATCAGCCCCGAGTACTACCTGCGCCTGGAGCAGGGCCGCAACCTCAACCCCTCCGACCAGATCCTGACCGCCCTGGCCGCCGCCCTCCAGCTCGACGAGGACGCCGTCGCCTACCTGCACCGCCTCGCCCACCCCGCCCCGCCCGCCCGCAGGCCGCGCGGCCGTGCCCGTACGAACCAGGGCGATCTGCAGCCACTGCTGGACAGCTGGCCGCAGACCCCCGCCTACGCCCAGGGGCCCAGCGGACGGGTCGTCGCCGCGAACCGGCCGGCCGTGCTGCTGTGCCCCTTCTTCGCCGTCGGCCACAACCCGCTGCGGGCCGCCTTCCTCGAACCCGAGATGCGCAGCCTCTACCCGCAGTGGGACGACATGACCGCGAAGGCCGTCTCCGGACTGCGCGCCGTCATCGACATCGACGAGGCCGACCCGGAGCTGCTGGAGACCATCGGCGAACTCACCGTCGCCAGCGAGCGGTTCAGCACGCTGTGGACCCGCCGCGAGGTCCGCCGCCGGGACAGCGGCCGCACCCGGCTGAACCACCCGCTCGTCGGCGAACTCGACCTGCACTACGAGAAGATGGTGCGCCCGCAGACCCGCCAGCTGATCGTCGTCCACTACGCCGACCAGGGCTCCGCCAGCGCCGAGCGCCTGGCACTGCTCAGCAGCCTCTGACCAGCGCGCATGGCCGAATGCACGGCGAGCGATAGAATCGTGCCATGTCCGCCCCTGTCGACTTCCTGCCCGCCCGCCCCCACCGGGTCGTCGTCCTCGCGCTCGACGGGGTCTACCCCTTCGAGCTGGGGATCCCGAACCGGGTCTTCCCCTGTGTTCCCAGCGCCTACGAGGTGGTGACCTGCGCGGCGACCGACGATCGTACGGTGACGACCAGTGCCGACTTCGCGGTCACCGTCGGGCACGGGCCCGAGGCGCTGGAGAGCGCGGACACCGTGGTCGTGCCGCCGTACGACATGGCGCGGATCACGCAGGAGCTGCCCGAGCCGGTGGCCGGCGCGCTGGCGCGGATCCGGCCCGGTACCCGGATCGTCTCGATCTGCACGGGGGCGTTCGCGCTCGCGGCGGCCGGGATGCTGGACGGGCGGCCGGCGACCACGCACTGGGCGCTGGCGCCGCAGTTCCGGCGGATGTTCCCGCAGGTCGCACTGGATCCCGACGTCCTGTTCATCGACGACGGGGATGTCCTGACCTCGGCCGGCGCGGCCTCCGGCGTCGACGTGTGCCTGCACATCGTGCGCTCCGACCACGGCAGCGCGGTCGCCAACAGCGTGGCCCGGCAGTGCGTCGTGCCGCCGTGGCGGGACGGCGGCCAGGCGCAGTACATCGAGCAGCCGGTGCCGGAGGAGGGTGCCACCGGCACCGCGGCCACCCGGGCCTGGGCCCTGGAGAACCTGGAACGGCCGCTGGCGCTGCGGGAGTTGGCCGACCACGCCCGGATGAGTCAGCGCACGTTCGCCCGCCGGTTCCAGGAGGAGACGGGTACGAGCCCGGGGCGCTGGCTGATCCAGCAGCGGGTACGGCGGGCCCGCGACCTCCTGGAGACCAGCGAGCTGTCGATCGACCGCATCGCGGCCGAGGTCGGGTTCGCCACCGGCACCTCACTGCGGCAGCATCTGCACGCGGCGATCGGCGTCTCCCCGCAGGCGTACCGCAACACCTTCCGGGCCACGGCACCGAGCCGGGCCTGACCGGCAGACCGACACCGAGAGCGGCAAACCGACGCCAGGAGCGCCCGGCGCGGGCGAAGTCCGGCCATCACAATCCCGGACTTCACAGCACGCCGAGGGTCAACGGCCGGTGACCAGCAGCCAGGGACCAGCGGCCGGTGGCCGGCAGCCGGCGGTCACGGGCCAGCGGCCGGTGACCAGCAGCCAGGTACCAGCGGCCGTCAGCGGCCAGCAGCCAGCAGCCAGCAGCCAGCAGCCAGGGACCGCAGCCGGTCGTCAGCGGCCACCAGCCAGTGGCCAGCAGCCGGCGGCCGGTCGCCAGGAACCAGCAGCCGGTGGCCAACAGCCGGCGGTCAGGGACCGGCGGCCGGCCGCCCGTTGGCTCAGGGGTTCTCCCAGGCCGCCGGTTCCGCCGCCAGTGCTCGTACCGGCTCCGGCAGGGCGTCCGCCGCGATGTCCGCGACGGTGACGCCTTCGAGGATCTTGCGGACGTTGGCGCGCAGGGCGATCCACAGGGGCAGCAGCGGCTGGGCGGTGCCGGTGTAGGCCAGACCCGTCGGGCGTTCGCCGCGTACCGAGACGATCGGGCCGTCCACCGCGCGGATCAGGTCCGCCACCGTGATCGCGGACGCCTCCCGCGCCAGCCGGTAGCCGCCGCCCCCGCCACGCCGGCTGTCGACGATCCCGGCGCGCCGGAGGTCACCCAGGATGCCCTCCAGGAACTTGTGCGGGATGGCCTGGGCGCCGGCGATCTCCTCCGCCTTCACGGGGCCCTCGCCCTGCCGTACGGCGAGCTCCAGAACCGCCCGTACCGCGTAATCCGCTCGTGCCGAGATCCTCATGCGTCCATTGTGAGGCGTCCTTGCGTGGACAATGGCCGCACCCGCGCCCCGTAAGATCGCCCGGGAGGATCCCTTGGCGCTCAGCAGACGTACCTTCAGTGCCCTCGCCGGCTCGGCCGCGCTCGGCTTCGCCCTGGGCGGCAGCGGCGGCCCCGGGGCGCCCTCGGCCTACGCGGCGCGCAGCGTGCCCACCGGCCCGCCACCGGCCGCGCCGCGCGCCGACGGGCGGCGGCACGGCATCGGCCACGACCACCACTCCCTGATCGTCGACGGCCGGCGGCTGGTCGTCTGGTCCGGCGAGATGCACCCCTTCCGCCTCCCGAGCCCGTCCCTGTGGCGGGACGTCCTGGAGAAGATGCGGGCGCACGGCTACAACACGGTCAGCGTCTACGTGGCGTGGAACTACCACTCGCCCGCACCGGGCACCTACGACTTCACCGGCGTCCGTGACCTGGACCTGTTCCTGCGCACCGCCGCCGAGACCGGCCTGTACGTCATCGTCCGCCCCGGCCCCTACATCAACGCCGAGGTCGACGCCGGCGGTTTCCCCGGCTGGCTCACCGCCACCGCTGGCGCCGCCCGCTCCACCGACCCGGTCTACCTCTCCCACGTCGACGAGTGGCTGACGGCCGTCAACCGCGTCGTCCGCCGCCACCAGCACACCGACGGCGGCGGAACCGTCCTCCTCTACCAGATCGAGAACGAGTACGACGGCCACGTCACCGACCCGGCAGGCGCCGCCTACATGTCCCACCTCTACAAGAAGGTGCGGGCCGACGGCATCGACGTCCCCCTCTTCCACAACGACAAGGGCCGCAACGGCTACTGGATCCCCGGCTCCTTCGACACCGGCGGCGAGCGAGGCAAGTGGCTGTACGGCTTCGACGGCTACCCCTCGCCCTCCCAGCCCCCGCCGGACTGGGGTGACTTCGGGATCGGCGGCCCCCGGGGCGGCGCGACCGCGAGCCCCGGCACCCCGGGGTTCGTGCCGGAGTTCGGCGGCGGCTGGTTCGACCCGTGGGGCGGGGTCGAGTTCGGCGGCAAGGGCTACGCCGAGTCCCGGCGCACCCGGGACGCCGCCTACGAACGCCGCTTCTACCTCACCAACCTCGCCAACGGCATCACCCTCCACAACGTCTACATGACCTACGGCGGCACCACCTGGGGCTGGCTGCCGGCGCCGGTCGTCTACACGTCGTACGACTACGGCGCGGCCATCGACGAGGCCCGCAACGTCACGCCGAAGACCGCGCCGATGCACCAGCTCGGCCACCTCCTCCAGCGCATCCCCGACTTCGCGAAGCTGGACCGCGCGGCCGACGTCCACGTGACCGGGCTGAAGGCCTACCACCTCACCAACCCCGACACCCAGGCCCACGTCTACGTCCTGCGCAACGACGGCGCCGAGGAGGTCACCTCCACACTCCGGACGGCCGCCGGCGACGACGTCGAGCTGACCGTCCCCGCCCACGACGCCCGGCTCGTCACCGCCGGCCTCTCCCTCGGCAAACGGAAGCTGCGTTACTGCACCGCCCAACCGATGTTCCTGATCACCGCCGGCCGCCAGGACATCGCCCTGTTCACCGGCCGCTACGGCGAGATGGCGCACCTGGTGCTGGACTGCCCGACCGAGCCCTTCGTGCAGCGCCTCGACGCCGAGGCGGCCTGGGTCTACGACCAGGGCGTCCTGCACGTCACCGCGCCGCTCGGGCAGGGCGGGCTGACCCGGGTCCTGGTCCAGCGGGGCGAGTCCGACACCCCGCTGCTCCTCCTCTTCGCCGACGACGCGACCTCCCTGCGGCTGTTCCCGTACGACACCCCGTCCGGCACGCTCCTCGTCTACGGCCCGGCGCTGCTGCGCCACGCGAAGCTCGACGGGTCGGCCGTCCAGCTCACCGGGGACATCGTCGGGGCGAGCGGCGTGGAGGTCTGGGGGCCCCGCGGGATCACCTCGGTCACCTGGAACGGGCAGCCGGTACCGACGCGGGTGACCGTCTCGGAGAGCCTGGTCGCCCTGTCGGAGATGCCGGCGGCGCCGCGGCCGGCGCTGCCGGTCCTGGGAGGCTGGCGCAGGAAGGCCGGGAATCCCGAGGCCGCGGTGGGCTTCGACGACTCGGCGTGGACGGTCGCCGACAAGCGGACGTCGTTCAGCACGACGGCCGTCCCCGCGGGTCAGCCGGTGCTCTTCGCCGACGACTACGGCTTCCACTACGGAGACGTCTGGTACCGGGGGCGGGTGGACGGCGACCTGACGGACCTGGAGTCGGTCTCGCTCGCCTACAGCACGGGCACCCAGGGCATGCTGATGGCCTGGCTGGACGGGGTGCCGCTGGGCTCGCACCGGATGCCGGTGCCGGACGCGAAGACGGTGCGCAAGGGGAGCTGGACCGCCACGGCCGAGTTCTCCGCCGCCGGGTTGCGGAAGAAGCGGCGCAAGAAGCGGCGGCATGTGCTGTCCGTGCTGGTGCGGCGGATGCAGCACGACATGGACGGCGGGTCGCAGGACACCCACAAGGTGGCGCGCGGACTGACCGCCGTCTCCTTCGACGGGGTCTCCCCTGAGGTGACCTGGCGGATCCAGGGGGCCGCCGCGCCGGATCCGGTGCGGGGGCCGCAGAACAACGGAGGGTTGCACGGGGAGCGGGAGGGCTGGCACCTGCCCGGATTCGCGGACGGCGGGTGGGAGTCGGTTTCGCTGCCGCGCGCGGACCAGCGGATGGGGGTCACCTGGTACCGGACGGAGTTCCGGATGACCGTGCCGGGCGGAGTGGACGCGTCGGTGGGGCTGGTGCTGGAGGACGACCCGGCGCGGGCCTATCGGGTGCAGATCTTCCTGAACGGGTGGAACCTGGGGCAGTACGTGAACGACGTGGGGCCCCAGCACACGTTCGTGCTGCCGAACGGGATCCTGCGGACGCGGGGGTCGAACACGTTGGCGCTGGCCGTGCTTTCGGACGGAACGTCCGAGGCCGGCCCTGGGGCGGTGCGGCTTGAGTTGCTGGGTAGCGCGGCCGGAGGAGTCGAGGTTCTGGGGGTGGACTCCCCCGGCCGTTGACTGCGGGCCGGTGGGGGCTGGTCGCGCCCACGCGGCGGCGCCGCACACCGATACGGCCCCGCGCCCCTGAAGGGGCGCGTCTGCCCTTAGGCCAGTCGGATCACATTCCAGGAAAGGGGTTCGAGGACAGCACTGAGCGTGCCGTCGTTCAGCGATGTGCCCTCGGCCGGATGAGGGGTCACCCGCTCCGGGTCCGCCAAGGTGTTGCGGGCGTCCGGGTCCTCGTCCGACAGGACGCTGTGCTCCGTGACCTGGGTCAGGTCCAGTCCGCTCAGGGCGATTTCCAGCGGCAGCGGCTCCGTCCGGCTGCGGTTGACGGCGAAGACCGTGACCGTGCCGTCCTCGGCCCGGACCGCCGTCGCGTGCAGCAGGCTGGTCTCGCCGTACTTCTTCGTGTCGTACGTCGGTGAGTCCGCCCGTACGTCCAGGACCTGGCCCCTGCCGTACCGGGACGCCTGGGCGAACGGGAAGAACGTCGTCTGCCGCCAGGCCGGGCCGCCGGGCTCCGTCATGATCGGGGCGATCACGTTGACCAGCTGGGCCAGGCAGGCGACCGTGACGCGGTCGGCGTGGCGGAGCAGGGCGATGAGGAGGGAGCCGAAGACCACCGCGTCCAGGACGCTGTAGTTGTCCTCCAGGAGACGGGGGGCCTCGGCCCAGTCCCGCGCGGCGGAGTTCTCGATCTGGTGCCACTTCGAGGTGTACCAGACGTTCCACTCGTCGAAGGAGAGGTTGATCTTCTTCCGGGACTTCAGTCTGGCGCCCACGTGGTCACAGGTGGCGACCACGTTCTCGATGAAGGACTCCATGTCGACGGCGGAGGCCAGGAAGGAGTCGAGATCGCCGTCCTGGGGCTCGTAGTAGGCGTGCAGGGAGATGTAGTCGACCAGGTCGTACGTCTCCGTGAGGACCGTCGCCTCCCACTCGGCGAAGGTCGGCATGGACTGGCTGGAGGAACCGCAGGCGACCAGTTCCACGGACGGGTCCATCTGGCGCATGGCGCGGGCGGTCTCGGCGGCGATGCGGCCGTACTCCCCGGCGGTCTTGTGTCCGGTCTGCCAGGGGCCGTCCATCTCGTTGCCCAGGCACCAGAGTCTGATGCCGAAGGGGTCCTTGTCGCCGTGGGCGGCGCGGAGGTCCGACAGGGCGGTTCCGGAGGAGTGGTTGGCGTACTCCTGGAGCTCCAGGGCCTCCGCCACGCCCCGCGTGCCGAGGTTGATCGCCATCATGGGCTCGGCCTGCGGGCCGACCTTCTTCAGGAAGCCGATGTACTCGGCGAGCCCGAAGCGGTTGGTCTCCGTCGACCGCCAGGCGAGGTCGAGGCGGCGGGGGCGTTCCGCCGCCGGGCCGACCGAGTCCTCCCACTTGTAGCCGGAGACGAAGTTGCCGCCGGGATAGCGGAGGGTGGTGACGCCGAGTTCACGGACGAGGCCGAGGACGTCCGTGCGGAGGCCTTCGGCGTCGGCCGCGGGGTGGGCCGGCTCGTAGATACCGGTGTAGACGCAGCGGCCCAGGTGCTCGATGAAGGAGCCGAACAGGCGGGGGTTGACTTCGCCGACGGTGAAGGCGGGGTCGAGGGTGAAGCGGGCGGTGCGCAATGTTCGCCTTTCGGGGTGGGTGGTTGATCCACGGACACAGCCCCGCGCCCCCCGCAGGGGCTCTGGCCGGCCGTCCTTTGTCCAGCTTCGTCGTGCTCGTGATCGCGCTCGCGACCCCGTTCGAGATATCGGCTCATGCTCGCAACTTCGAACGGGACCGTAAGATCGAAGCGCGCGCGCGTCAATGGGTCCGGCGTGATTTTCCCGCCCCGGGCAGTCGTTGCCCTGTGAACTACCGCTCGAACTACCGGCGCCGGGCGCGTAGTCTCAAACGGGCCGACGCAGCGCGGTGACCGCCGCCGGGGCGGCGCGAAGGGGGAGCGATGGACTTGGCCGGCGCGCGGCACCGGTGGGCCCGGATCACTGTGCGGCCGCGGCGCTCCCGGCCGAGGCCGGGGATGCGCGGACTCGCCGCCGGCCTCAGCGCCGCCGTCCGCGCCGGCACCCGGCCACCGGCCGACGTACGGGAGTTGTGCCGGGCGCTGTGCGCGGAGATGGGCCGCAGACGCGAGGGCCGGCCCGTCGAGCTGCGTTTCGAACGGTTCCCCGACGAGATCGAGGTCACCGGACTGTGGGTGGAGTTCCTGGACTTCGACCTGGTGATAGTCGAGGAGCGGGCCGAGGCCGTACAGCAACTGGTCATCCTGGGACACGAGTTGTGGCACATGCACGCGCGTCACACGCATCATCACGCGGCCGCGGCGAACGCCTTCGCCGGGCGGCCGGGCTGGGACTCCGTCGCGCTGACCGTGGCCGCCCGCAACGGCTCCCGGGAGGCCGACGAGGCCGAGGCCGACGACTTCGGGCACCGGCTCGCGGCCGCGCTCCGGTCCTTCCTGCCCGGCCGGGGCGGCGAGGCTCCGCCGGATCCGGTCCAGCGCTCCCTCGGCTACCGCGGGCGTGAAGGCGGAGCACGGTGACCTCCTCCCCACTGGCCGCGGGCCCGGCCGCGTTCCTCACCGGGCTGTACATCTCCTTCTGGCTCCCGGGCCTCGTGCTGACCGCGGCCCTGGTGATCAAGCTGCCGAGCATCCTCAAGCTGTGGCGGGACCCGCTGCTGCGTGCCGTGGGCGGTCTGCTGCTGTTCGCCTGCGCGGTGTTCGCCTTCGCCGCCCCGCCCACCATCGCCTGGACGAACCGGGTGACCGGCGTGCCGAACATCGCGGCGCCCCTGGTGTACTCCCTGATCACCGCGCTGTCCGCGTCCTGGCTGCTGCTGGTCGTGCACTGGCGCAACGGCCACACCGACCGCCGGGAGCAGACGCGGCGCGCGACCCGCTGGGTGGTCTCGGTCTACGCGGCCGTGGTCGTCGCCCTGTGGGTGCTGTTCGCGCTCGCCGACGTGCCCGTGGAGCAGGTCCGGAACCTGGACACCTACTACGCGAGTACGCCGTTCATGCGCGAGGAGATCCTGCTCTACCTCCTCGCGCACACCGTGGCCTGCGCCATCACGACCCGGCTGGTGTGGAACTGGATCCGCACCGACGGCCTCGACGCCTGGCTGCGCTGGGGGCTCAGGTTCCTGGGCATCGGCTACGCGACGAACCTGCTCTTCAGCGCCGCCAAGTTCACGGCCGTGGCGGCCCGCTGGACCGGTCACGACCTGGACTGGCTGAACACCAACATCGCACCGTCGGCCGCCTGCATCGCCGCCACGCTCGTCGCGACCGGCTTCATCGTCCCGCACGCCGGCCAGTACTTCCACGACCGCTGGCTGCTGCGCCGTCGGCACCGCTCCCTGAAGCCGCTCGCCCGGCTGCTGCGGACCGTCGTGGGCGGCCGCGAACCGCTCGCCCTGCGCGCCACCGCCGAGATGCGCCTGATCCGCCGCGAGACGTACATCCGCGACGCGCTCCTGCCGCTGTCCCGGTTCCTCGACGAGAACCTGCGCGGCCGGGCCCACGACGCCGCTCTCGCCCTCGGCCACGAACCCGGCCGGGCCCAGGCCCTGGCCGCCGCCGTGACGGTCCTGGACGCCGTCGAGAGCGGACGGCACGGCCCGGACGACGACGGCGGCACCGGCGAGACCGACGCCTCGTATCTGCTCCAGGAGATCCAGGCCCTCTCCGAGGCCCTGCGCCACCCCGAAGAGATCACGGCGGTACGCACCCGCGCGGCCGTCCCGGCAGAGAGCATGTCCACGCATGAGTGAACGTCCCTCCCCCGCCAGAGCCGCTGTCGTCCTGGGGGGATCCCACACCGGCATGCTCGTGGCGCGGGCCCTGGCCGGCCTCGCCGACCGGGTCGTCGTCGTGGAACGCGACGAACTGCCCGCGGCGCCCGAGCCCCGCAGGGGACTTCCGCAGGCCCGGCACGCCCACATGCTCTGGTCCGGCGGGGTACGGGCGATGGAGGAGCTGCTGCCGGGCATCACCGCGGCACTCCTGGACGCCGGGGCGCGCCGGGCCCCGGTCACCACGGACATGGTCGTCCTCTCGGCGCACGGCTGGTTCCGGCGCTGGCCCGAGTCCCACCACGTGCTGCTGGCCGGGCGGGACCTGCTGGACGCGACGGTCCGGGCGCGGGTCCTCGCGGACGGGCATGTCGAGGTGGCCGGGGCGACGGAGGTGCTCGGGCTCACGGGCGGCGCGGAGGCGGTCACCGGGGTCCGGGTGCGGGACCGCGACGGCCGGGAGCGGACCGTCGAGGCGGACCTGGTCGTCGACGCCACCGGACGGGGTTCCGCGGCCGCCCGCTGGCTCACGGCCCTCAGGCTGCCCGCGCCGGAGCGCCGCGAGGTCGACACCGGTCTCGCCTACGCCAGCCGGCTCTACCTCGCGCCCGAGCAGGCCCGGGCCGGCTTCCCGGTGATCAACGTGCAGCCGGACCCGCGGGACGGCGGTCCCGGCCGGGCGGGCTTCCTGCTGCCCATCGAGAACGGCCGCTGGATCGTCACCCTCAACGGCACCCGCGGGGCCGAACCGACCTCCTCCGCCGACGACTTCGTCCCGTTCGCCCGCGAACGGCTGCGGCACCCGCTCATCGGCGACCTGCTCGCGGGGGCCGAGCCGCTGTCCGACGTCGCCGTCACCCGGGCCACCGTCAACCGCCGCTACTTCTACGAGCGGATGCCCGCCTGGCCCGACAACTTCACCGTCCTCGGCGACGCCCTGGCCGCGTACAACCCCGTGTACGGCCACGGGCTGGCCGTGGGCGCGCAGAGCGCGCTGCTCCTGCGGGATCTGGCGCGGCGTCACGGTCTCGGCGCACCCGGCCTGTCCCGGCGCGTCCAGAAGGCGGTCGCCCGGCCGGTCGGGGCGGCCTGGGACCTCGCCATCGGGCAGGACGTGTTCTATCCGGGGGCGACGGAGAACGGGCCGACGGCCCGGGACCGGATCGTGGCCGCGTACGTGTCCCGGCTCATGCACACGGCCACCGGCAACGGGCGCGTCGCCCGCCGGGTGACGGACGTGACCTCCCTGGAGCGGCGGGCGGAGGTACTGCTGACGCCGTCCGTCCTGCTGGCGGCGCTGGCAGGGCCGCTGAAACCGGCCCTGCCCGGACCGCCGCTCACCGCGGAGGAGCTGAAGAGAGCGGGTCTGCAATAGCGCCCCTTCAGGGGGGCGGGGCAGCGCCCCGTAGGGGCGCGGGGCTGTGCTGCATGTGCGGCTGCCGCCGCGCGGGCGCGCTCAGCCCCCGCAGGCTGACAGCGGCCGTTCGGCAGCGCCCCGTAAGGGGCGCGGGGAACTGCGCGACCAGCCACGACGGCGCCGCAGACGGTCTACTGCCCCGCGCGGCAGGGCGCAGCCGCATATCGGCCGGGGCCCCGCGCCCCTACGGGGCGCTCAGCCCCGGAACGCCGGCTGGGCCACGCCCTTGCCCGCGCCCGGGACCACCAGCAGGGAGCCCGCCGTCGGGTGCGGCGCCTCCAGGCCCACCCGCGCGGTCGTGACGTACAGGTCCGTCAGGTCGGCGCCCCCGAACGCACAGGCCGTCGTGAGCGAGGCGGGGAGGCTGATGACGCGGTCCAGCTCGCCGGCCGGCGTATAGCGGCGTACCGCCGCCCCGCCCCACAGCGCCACCCACACACAGCCGTCCGCGTCGACCGTCAGGCCGTCGGGGAAACCGGCGCTCTCCTCGACCGTCACCAGCGGGCGGCGGTTGACGGGGAGTCCGTCCTCGTAGTCGAAGACGTCCACCCGGCGGGTCGGCGTGTCGACGTAGTAGACGAGGCGGCCGTCCGGGCTCCAGCCCGTGCCGTTGCTGACCGTGACGGCCGGCAGCAGCGTCGTCGCCGTGCCGTCGGGCGCCACCCGGGAGAGCGTGCCGCCCCCGGTGGCCTCGTCGTAGCGCATCGTGCCGGCCCACAGGGAGCCGTCGGGGGCGACGGCCGCGTCGTTGGCGCGGCGGCCGGGGACCGGCTCGCGGTGCAGCCAGCGGAACGTGCCGTCGGGGTCGAGGAGGCCGACACCGTCGCGGAGGTTGAGGACCAGGCCGCCGCCCGCGCGCGGCTTGACCGCGCCGACGTGCTGCTCGGTGGTGCGGATCGTGCGGTGGCCGGTGGCCGGGTCGTACGTGTGGACCCGCGAGCCCAGGACGTCGATCCACAGCAGGCGGCCGGTCGCCGCGTCCCAGGTCGGACCCTCGCCGAGGGTCGCCTCCGCCGCCACCGCGACCTCGTAAGCCGTCGTCATCACGCCACGCTCCGGTGGCCGAGGCGCTCGGAGAGTTCGGCCGCGCCCTTGGCCGCGAGCTGCTCCAGCTCGCCGCGGCGCTCGTCGCTCCAGCGGATCATCGGCACCGAGATGGACAGGGCCGCGACGACCTGGCCGGCGCGGTCGCGGACCGGCGCGGCGACACAGGAGACGTCCGGGTTGGACTCGCGGTTCTCCACGGCGATGCCGCGCGCGCGGATCCCGGCGAGGGCCTCGCGCAGGGCGCCCGGCTCGGTGATGCTGTTCGGGGTCATCGCGACCAGGTCGGCGTCGTCCGGGATGCGCGCGGTCAGCTCCGGCTCCGGCAGCGAGGCCAGCAGCATCTTGCCGACCGAGGTGCAGTGGGCGGGCAGCCGGCGGCCGGCGGCGGAGACCATGCGGACCGCGTGCGTGGAGTCGACCTTGGCGATGTAGATGACGTCGGTGCCTTCGAGGATCGCCACGTGGACGGTCTCGTCGCAGGTCTCGGCGACGGAGCGGGCGACCTGCTGGCCCTCGGCGGCGAGGTCGAGCTGCTCGGCGTACCTGCTGCCGAGCTGGTACGGACGCACGCCCAGCCGGTACCGTCCGGGCTGTCCGGGTACGGGCACGATGTACGACCGGGCGGAGAGCGTGGTCACCAGTTCGTGCACGGTGGTCCGCGGCAACTGGAGTCTGCGCACTATGTCGGGGGCGGAGAGGGTCCCGTCCCCGTCCAGGAAGAGCTCAAGAATGTCAAGAGCCCGGGTCACGGCAGGCACGAGGCGTCCCACGTCCGGCCCCCTCCCTTGGGTGTAAGCGCCAGATATCGGTGCGCCGCGCGTCTCAACTGCGGAGCCGTTCGAGATATCAACAGGCGATCGGCATGACGAACACAGGCTAACCATCGGGGATTCCGTGGGCAATGGCCGGGGCCCAGCCGGGCACAGGCAGGTGCGCCCTGGGCACCATGGGAACATGCGACTGGACTTCCAGCTGGTGCTGCTGCGCCGCATGGCCGACCACAACCCGGACCTGGTCGAGGACGCCCGGCGCGCGCTGGGCGCCTCGGTCGCGGAGATGCGCGAGGCGAACAAGCGCTGGCAGGCGATGGCCCGCTCACCGCGGTCCCGCTCCGCCGCGGCACGGTACCGCTCGGTGCTCGGCCCGCCGGAGTGGGAGACCAAGCGCACCGTCGGCGACCTGGAGTGCGCGGCCTGGCAGTGGCCGCTGCCCCTGTGGCCCACCCTCCGCTTCGAGGTCATGGCCGGCCCCGGCGGGACGGTCTGGAACGCGTGGCTGGTCCGCGCCCCGGACGCGCCGGCCCCGGGACTGGAGACCTTCGAGGACCTCACCCCCTGGTCCTGCACGGTCGACGAGGCCGCCCGCGCCTTCGCCCCCGCCCGCCCCCTGGAGGGCACGGCACCCACCCGGTGGGGCCTCACCTTCAAGGTGCCCGACGGCCGTCAGGTGGTCGCCGAGTTCACCTGGGGCCTGCTCCAGCGCACCGCCGTCATCGACGAGCCGCGCTGAGGATCGCCGCCGCCACCGCGGCCACCGAACCGGGGTGCAGGAACAGGAACAGGTTCGGTTCGACCAGCTCCAGCTCCATCACCTGCGGCTGCCCGCCCTCGCCGTCGACCAGGTCCACCCGGGCGTAGAGCAGCTCGGGCGCCTCCGGTACGGCGGCCAGCGCGCGCTCGGCCACGGCGAGTTCGGCCGGGGCCGGGGTCCACGGCTCCAGGTCGGGATGGGCGACCTTGGCCGCGTCGTACGCCGTGCCCGGCGTGAGCACGGCCCGCTTGCGGCTGGCGTGCAGCAGCCGCCCGCCGACGAACTGCAGCGCCCGCTCGCCGCTGACGTCGATGCCGGAGACGTACGGCTGGACCATCGCGGTCAGCCCCTCCTCGTGCATCCGGGCCAGATGCCGCAGGGCCGTCTCGTGCTCGGCGGGCGTGTAGCGGGCGGCGTACCGGGCGCCGGCGCCGAAGACGGGCTTGACGACGAAGTCGCGGTCGGCGGGGAGGGCGGGGCCGGCCGGGTCGCCGGGGGCGAGATACCGCGTCGGCACGACCGGCACCCCGGCCGCCGCGAGGTCACCGAGATACCGCTTGTCGGTGTTCCACCGCACCACCTGCGCCGGGTTCGCGATCCGGGTCGCCGTCCCCACCTTCTCCACCCACGACACGAACTCGTCGGCGCGCCAGGTGTAGTCCCAGGTGGAGCGGATGACGACCAGGTCGTAACCGCCCCACTGCGTCTCCGGGTCGTCCCACGGGCGGGCGACGGCCTCGGCCCCCGCCTCGGCCAGCGCCCGCAGCAGCACCGGCAGGTCCCGGTCCCTGCTCGGTTCCGCGCCGGGGTCGTAGGTGGCGAGGGCTATGCGAGGCACGGTGGAGCTCCTTCGGCTGACGGCGGCCGCGTTCCCCGGGCAGGCTAACGGAACGCTGTTGACCTTCACCTTCGGTCAAGCCCCAGCATCGGTGGCGGACGTCGAGGAACGGGAGGCGGAGCCGGTATGGAGTGGCTGACCATCGGGGCCTTCGCGAAGGCCTGCCGGCTGTCGCCGAAGGCGCTGCGGCTGTACGACGAGCTGGACCTGCTGAAGCCCGCCCGGGTCGACCCGGAGACCGGTTACCGGTACTACGCCGGCGCGCAGCTGGAACGCGCCCGGCTGGTGGCCTGGCTGCGGCGGCTCGGGATGCCGCTGGCGCGGATCCGCGAGGTGTGCGCGCTGCCGGCCGGCCCGGCCGCGCGGGAGGTGCGTGCGTACTGGGCCCGCGTCGAGGCGGAGACCGCCGTACGGCGGGACCTGGCCGCGTTCCTCGTCGACCACCTGTCCGGAGAGTCGAGAAGGGACACGACGACGATGCTGGAACTGCGTTATGCCGCCCGTTCGGACCGGGGTCGGGTCCGGCCGTCCAACCAGGACACCGCGTACGCGGGGCGCCGGCTGCTGGCCGTCGCCGACGGGTGCGGGCCGGCCGGGGCCTCGGCCAGTGCCGCCGCCGTGGCGGCGCTGCGGCCCCTGGAGGACGCGGAGCTCGCGGCGGGCAACGTGCTGAACCTGCTGGAGGACGCGGTGCGTTCGGCGGGCGAGGCGGTACGGCGGGTGGCCCGGGGCAGTACGGAGGTCGGTACGACGCTCACCGCGCTGCTGTGGACCGGGTCCCGGCTGGCCCTCGTGCACATCGGGGACTCGCGGGCGTATCTGCTGCGGGACGGGGAGCTGTTGCGGATCACGCACGACCACAGCGTGGTGCAGTCGCTGATCGACGAGGGCCGGCTGACGCCGGAGGAGGCCGAGAGCCATCCGCAGCGGATGCTGCTGGCGAAGGCGCTGCCCGGCGGCAGCGCCGACACCCCGGACCTGAAGCTCCACGAGGTCCGGGCCGGCGACCGGTACCTGGTCTGCTCGGACGGGCTGACCAGGGCGGTCCGCGACGAACGGATCGCGGAGCTGCTGGGCCGGGGCGAGCCGGCGGACGCGGTCCGGGCGCTGACCGAGGCGGCCGACGCGGCGGGCGGCGCCGACAACGTGAGCGCGGTGGTGGCCGACGTCGTGAGGCCCACCGGACCACCCGTCCCGGCGAGTTAGGCGGTATGGCCCCGGTGGCCGCCCCGGTTCGGCGGGGACGTCGACCGGGCGCGGCTGCGCCGGCTGGAGCATCCGGCGCTGCGGGCGCCGGAGGTGCGGCTCGCGCCCGGTCTGTGCACGGTCGTCGGGACGCTGCGGGCGTGACCCCAGGGCACTGTGATCAAGGTCGTGGTGCGCGGTGCGAGTGGGGTGACCCGGGAGTGCGGCGGCTGGTGTAGGAAGGGACCGTCGAGCTTCCGAAGCGGTGAGGAGTCGTCGCGTGTCGTTTCTGTTTCCGGCCCTGGTGGGCGGTCCGGGCGAGCGCAGCGGGACGGGGGTCGCCCCGGACGAGGTCCGGGGGAGGGTCGCCCTGCGGTTCGGCACGCGGTCGTTGACCTACGGGCAGCTCGCCGCCGCGGCCGGCGCCCTGGCCCCGCGGATCGGGGACGCCGAGCGGGTCGCGGTGTGGGCGACCCCGGACCTGGAGACGGCCGTCGCCGTCGTCGGCACCCTGCTCGCCGGCCGGGCGGCGGTACCGCTCAACCCGAAGTCGGGCGACCGGGAACTCGCGCACATCCTCGCGGACAGCGCACCGGCCGCCGTGCTGGCCGCGCCCGGCGCCGAGCTCCCGGCCGGGCTCGCCGGCCTGCCGCGGATCGACGTCGACGCGCAGGCCGTGGGCCCGCTGCCCGAGGACCGCGCCGCCGAGTCCGACCCGGCGCTCGTCGTCTACACCTCCGGCACCACCGGCCCGCCCAAGGGCGCCGTCATCCCGCGCCGGGCGCTGGCCGCGACGCTGGACGCGCTGGCCGACGCCTGGCAGTGGACCGGGCAGGACGTCCTCGTCCACGGACTCCCGCTCTTCCATGTGCACGGGCTCGTGCTGGGCGTCCTCGGGCCGCTGCGGCGCGGCGGCGCCGTCCGGCACCTCGGGCGGTTCGACACCGCCGGGGTCGCCCGCGAGCTGAACGACGGCGCGACCATGTTCTTCGGCGTCCCGACCATGTACCACCGCATCGCCGAGGCGCTGCCCGGCGACCCGGACCTGGCGAAGGCGCTCGGGCGGGCCCGGCTGCTGGTCTCCGGCTCGGCCGCGCTGCCCGTCCACGACCACGAGCGGATCGCGGCCGCGACCGGACGGCGGGTCATCGAGCGGTACGGCATGACGGAGACCCTGATGAACACCAGTGTGCGCGCGGACGGGCAGGCCCGGGCGGGGACCGTGGGCGTGCCGCTGCCCGGGGTGGAGCTGCGGCTGGTGGAGGAGGACGGGACGGCGATCGCGCGGTACGACGGGGAGACCGTCGGGGAGATCCAGGTGCGCGGCCCGAACCTGTTCACCGAGTACCTCAACCGGCCGGACGCCACCGCCGCCGCCTTCACCGCCGACGGCTGGTTCCGCACCGGTGACATGGCGGTGCGCGAGCCGGACGGCTATGTGCGGATCGTCGGGCGCAAGGCCACCGACCTGATCAAGAGCGGGGGTTACAAGATCGGCGCCGGGGAGATCGAGAACGCGCTGCTGGAACATCCGGGGGTGCGGGAGGCCGCCGTCACCGGGGAGCCGGACGCGGACCTGGGCGAGCGGATCGTCGCCTGGATCGTCCCGGCCGACCCGCAGTCGCCGCCGCCCGCCGAGGAGTTGGCGGACCATGTCGCCGGACGGCTCGCCCCGCACAAGCGCCCCCGCGTCGTCCACTACCTGGACGCCCTCCCCCGCAACGACATGGGGAAGATCATGAAGCGGGCCCTCGGTGCCTGAGCCGGCGCCCGAGCGGCTCTCCGCCCGCCAGGTCCTCGGCCTCGTCACCGACCCCGGCACCTTCGCCGAACTCCCGCACCCGGCACGGCGGTCGCCGCCCGACGGCCCGCTCGCCTGGCAGGGGTACGAGGCCTCGCGCGCCCGCGCCGCCGGGCGCACCGGCGAGGAGGAGTCCGTCGTCGTCGGCACCGCGCGCGTCGAGGGCACGACGGCGGTGCTGATCGCGTTCGAGTTCGGCTTCCTCGGCGGCTCGCTGGGCGAGCGGACCGGGGACCGGCTGGAGGCGGCTCACGTCCATGCCCGCGCGCACCGGCTGCCGGTCGTGCCGCTGGTCGCCACCGGCGGCAGCCGGATGCAGGAGGGCATGCTCGCCCTGTCCCAGCTCCAGCGCGTGGCCCGCCAGTCGGCGCTCACCCGGGAGGCGGGACTGGCGCAGATCGCGGTCCTGCGCGACCCGACGACCGGCGGCGGCTGGGCCACCCTCGGCGCCGGCGCCGACGTGATCCTGGCCCTGCCCGGCGCCCAGGTCGGCTTCGCCGGCTCCCGGGTCCGCCCGCCGGACGCCGACCCGGCCGCGTACACGTCCGAGGCGCAGTTCACGGCGGGGTCGGTGGACGCACTGGTGCCCACGAGCGAGCTCAAGAGCCGGCTCGGGCTGTGGCTGCGGCTGCTGACCTCCCCGGCCGCGACCCCCGCCGACCCGCCGGCCGCCCTCGGCGGCACCGGCCTGCCGGCCACCGGCGGGGAGGCCGTCCGGCGCGCCCGGTCCCCGCAACGCCCGCGCGCCCAGGCCTACTTGGACGCCTACTTCACCCGCCGGGTCGCCCTCGTCGGCGACCGGTGCGGCGGCGCGGATCCGGACGGGATGCTGTGCGGGTTCGGCGAGCGGGACGGCCGTACCGTCGCCTTCGCCGCGCAGACCGGCACGGCGACCCGGCCCGCCGGGTACCGGACCGCCGCGCGCCTGATACGGCTCGCGGACCGGCTCGACATCCCGGTGCTAACCCTCGTCGACACCCCGGGCGCCGCCAATGACGCGGACGCGGAACGGCAGGGGGCGGGCGCGGCGATCGCAGAGCTGTTCGGGGAGGTGGCGGCGGCCCGGATGCCGATCACCACCCTCGTCATCGGGGAGGGCGGCTCGGGCGGGGCGCTGGCGCTGGCCGCGCCCGGCAACACCTGGGCCACCCCGGACAGTTACTTCTCCGTCATCGCCCCGGAACTGGCGGCGGCGATCCTGAAACGGCCCCCGGAGGAGGTCGAGCCCACCGCCGACCAGTTGCGCATACGGCCCCAGGACCTGGTGGAGCTGGGAGTGATCCGGGGCATCGTGACGCCCTTGAGCTGACATCCCGGTGCGACGGGGACGTACGCCAGCGTGGGGAACGGCGCCACAGAATCCTCAAATTATTATCCGATTCACTTCCTATGATTCTTCTGCCGTTTTTCACTCCTTTCCCCGTGCGTCTTCCGCTCGCTTCACTTGCGGTATCAGGTAGCGGGGCCGCACCTCGCCACATGCGGACGGCCTTCTCCATCCGTGCTCCGCGGCAAGGGAGTCGGAGCCGACCGGCCTGCCTTCGGCGAGTGGGATCCCCGCCTTGAGATCACCGCTCAAGGAGACCCCATGGCACCACCGACGATTTCCGTCATCGCTCCCTCCACGGCATCCCCCGGCACCACCGTCCAGATCGTCGGTTCCGGTCTCGCGGGTGCCACCGCCGTGAAGTTCGGCTCCACCGACGCCACCAGCTTCACCGTGATCGGCGGCACGGTGATCCGCGCCGTCGTCCCTCCCGGTACCGGCACGGTCCTGGTCACCGTCGTGACACCCGGTGGCACCAGCAACGGCCGCGCGTTCACCTACGCGACGACAGCGCCGGCCATCGCGAGCATCGCCCCGACGTCCGGACCGGCTGCGGGCGGCAACACCGTCCAGCTCACCGGCTCCGGTTTCACCGGCGCCACCGCCGTGAAGTTCGGCTCCACCGACGCCACCAGCTTCACCGTGATCGGCGGCACGGTGATCCGCGCCGTCGCGCCTGCCGGTACCGGCACGGTCCTGGTCACCGTCGTGACACCCGGCGGCACCAGCAACGGCGTCGCCTACACGTACGCCGGATCGACGACAGGCGGGACCATCGCATCCGTCGTCCCGACGTCCGGGCCGAGCACGGGCGGCAACACCGTCCAGATCGCCGGCTCCGGTCTCACCGGCGCCACCGCCGTGAAGTTCGGCTCCACCGACGCCACCAGCTTCACCGTGACCAGCGACTCGACGATCCGCGCCGTCGCCCCTCCCGGTACCGGCACGGTCCTGGTCACCGTCGTGACACCCGGCGGCACCAGCAACGGCGTCGCCTACACGTACACGACGGTACGACCGACCCTCACGAACATCGTCCCGTCGTCCGGGGCGAGTACGGGCGGCAACACCGTCCAGCTGTCCGGCTCCGGTCTCACCGGCGCCACCGCCGTGAAATTCGGCTCCACCGACGCCACCAGCTTCACCGTGACCAGCGACTCGACGATCCGCGCCGTCGTCCCCGCCGGTACCGGCACGGTCCTGGTCACCGTCGTGACGCCGGCCGGCACCAGCAACGGCGTCGCCTACACGTACGCCCCCGCGCCGACGACCACGACCCTGACCGATCTCCCGGATCCGTCAGTGGTGGGCGAGCCGGTGACGTTCACGGCCACCGTCGCGCCGGTTCCCCCCGCCACGGGGGTGCCGACCGGCACCGTGGTCTTCGCGTTCGGTGACGGCAGCACGGCCGCTGTCGCCCTCTCCGGCGGAGTGGCGACCACGACGCACACCTACACCACGGCCACCGGCTCGCCGATCCCGATCAGCGCGACGTACGCGCCGGACACGAACGTCTTCGCCGGTTCGACGTCGCCGGCGGCCACCCACACCGTGAACATCAGCTGGTCGGCGCTGGTCGACCAGACGGTCCCCGCCACCGGCACGTTCAGCCTCCGGGGCGTCGCGGTCGCGAGTGACGGCACAGCCGTCTACACCACCTGGCTCCAGTCGAGTCCGACGAACAGGCAGATCCGGAAGTACTCCACGGCCGCTCCGGACACCCTGCTGGCCTCGTTCGTCCTTCCGGCGAGCAGCGTCGATCCGGTCAACTGTCCCGCCGGACGCGAGCAGGCCAAGTCGATCGCGACCGACGACCGGGGCTACGTCTACATCGGCTCAGGTGACCGCGACATCGCCTGCGGCGGCCCGGGAGACGTCGACCGGCCCTACGTCCTCGCCCTGGACAGCTCGCTGACGCCCGTCAGCGGGAAGGTGCAGACCTCCGACGCCGCCACCAAGGACAGGCGCATCGGCGGCGCCGCCGTCCGCAAGAGCGGCAGCACGTACTACCTCTACATCTCGCGCGAGAGCTCGAGCGGGAGCGGCGCGGCGTACATCCAGCGGTTCGACGTGACCGATCCCGCCAACCCGGTGCTCGACACCACCTTCAACGGCACGGGCACGTTCAACCTCGCCGACCTTCCGGGATTCAGCACGGCCGGGGCCCCACGCGGGCTGACGGTCGCCCCCGACGGCACCATCTACCTCGCCAGCACGGACACGGCGAACTTCACCAACGGGACGGTCTACAGGATCGCGAGCGATCTCGCCTCGGCCACCTCCGTCACGGTGCTCGGAGCGATGGACGTCGCCCTGCGCGGCGGCAGGGTGTACGCGACGCAGTACCTCGCCGACAACTCGGCGATCGCGGTGCTGGACGCCACGACCCTGGCGCCGCTCGACACGATCACGATCCCCGCCTTCCCCCACCCGAACACCGCCCTCGACACCGGCTACTCGGGCATCGACATCGCGAGCAACGGAATGATCTACCTGGCGGACCAGATCTACGCGAACGTCGCCGGCCAGGAAAGCGACCGCCTCCTCGTCTCGACGCCGCTGCCGTAGCCCGAGCCGCGGCGTCGGCCGTCGGCCAGGCCACACCGGGGTGCGTTTCCTCTGACGTGACCATCGTTCCCGCCAGGCACGATGGAGCAGATCCGCAGGTACATGGCGGTCACGCGGAAGGAAACGCACCCCGCGGGCATCCCACGGCCGGGCCCGGACCGGAAGAACTCCGATGGCCGCACAACCCGCCGCGCTCCAGCCGCCCGGGAATCTTCCCAGGTCAGGCAGTAAACCCCGGCCGGAGTACGAGCACCCTCCCCGGTCAGGCACCCCCCGCCCGGCCCCCTCCCGCAGGCGCGCCGGACGTATCACCCGGAGGATGCGTAAGAAGCCGTCACCGCCGCCGATGCCACGGCCCGCGCACTCGGGAGGATCTGCCGTGACCGTCAGTCTGGAGCAGTTGCGCCGCTGCCATTTCGCCGTCGACCTCGGGGCCTCCCGCACCCGGGTGTACGTGAAGGGCATGGGCCTGGTCGTCGACCAGCCTTCCGTCGCCGCCGAGAACACGCGTTCGGGAGCCCTGATCGCCGTCGGCGAGTTCGCGGAGCAGATGACGGGCCGTACCCCCGACTACATCCGCGTCGTGCGCCCCGTCTCCGGCGGCACGGTCGTCGACATCGAGATGGCCCAGCGCATGCTGCGCCACCTGCTCGGCGACAAGATCCGCCGTTCGCTGCGCCGCAGGGCCCGGCTGCGGGGGGCGGCCTGCACCCCGCACGACGCCGACCCGCTGGCCCAGCGGGCGACCATCGAGACGCTGGTGGGGCTGGGCGCGCGGCGGGTGGAGCTGGTCGACACGCTGATCGCGGCGGCGGTGGGCTGCGGGCTGCCGGTCGAGCGGCCGGAGGCGAGCATGATCCTCGTCTGCGGGGCCGCCACCACCCAGGTCGCCGTGCTGTCGCTGGGGTCGATCGTGTGCGCCGAACGGCTGCCCGTCGGGGGCGAGGCCGTGGACCACGCGATCGTGCAGCACCTGCGGCATGAACACGAACTGATGCTGCCGAGCCAGGCGGTACGGCCCCTGCAGCTGGCCCTGGACGGAAACGGCCTCACCCCGCACGGCCCCGCCTCCACCGAGATCCACGGGCGGGACGTGGCCACCGGGCGCGCCCGCAGCGTGCGCGTCGACACCGCCGCCGTACGGGAGGCCATCCAGGCGCCCCTCATGTCCGTCCTCGACGGAATCGGCAAGGTGCTGCGGGAGTGCCCGCCCGACCTGGTCGCCGATCTCGCCGACCGCGGGATCACGATGGTCGGCGGGTCGGCGCTGCTCCCCGGCTTCGACCAGTTGCTGCGGCAGGCCACCGGGATGCCGGTGCACATCGCGGAGCGGCCGGACGTGTGCGCGGTGCAGGGCATGGGGGCGATGCTGGAGGGCCGGATCGAGCCGCTGGTCCTGGGTCCGCTGGCCGCCTGACCCCGCCCCCACCGGCCGGCCGGCACCGGTGTGAGCCGATGCGCCCCCTGCGCTCCTTGTCGACCCTCGGTTAGGCTGGACTCACCGAAGGTGACGGGAGGGGACGTTCCGTGACAGCCGACATCACCGTGTTCGCCGAGAGCCCCGCCGAGGCGGCGGTCCCCCGCCTCGCCGTCACCCGGGTCGGCGTGACCGGACACCGGGCGATCCCCCCGTCCGTCCTGCCGTACGTCCGCTCCGCCCTGCGCGACCGGTTCAGCCGCACCGACGTGGAGCTGGAGGCCCTCAGCTGCCTCGCCGCCGGCGCCGACCAGCTGTTCGCGGACATCGCCCTGGCCCACGGCGTCCCGCTGACGGCCGTGATCCCCGGCATGGACTACGAGGCCCACCTCGGCGACGAGGAGGCCCGGAGCACGTACCGCAGGCTCCTGGGGTCCTGTACGACCCGCGTCGACCTGCCCCGCCAGCCGACGCACGAGCAGGCCTACTTCGCCGCGGGCCGCTGGATCGTGGACCACTGCGACCACCTGGTCGCCGTATGGGACGGCCGTCCGGCGCGCGGCATGGGCGGCACCGGCGACGTGGTGGCCTACGCGCGGCACAGCGGGGTGCCGGTGACGGTGCTGTGGCAGGCGGGGGTGCGGCGGGACTGACGTCCAGCCGCCGGTCCCGGCGGGGCCGTGAAGGGGTTCGCAACTGCTCCGACTTCCGTACTCGTCTGCCGTCATTCATCGCCTTTCCTCTCGCGTGCCGGGTGCTTGATGCGCCAGGCGGCCAACTCGGCGGTGGGCCACAGCAGGGTGCGACCGATCTTGCGGGGCTGGGGAAAGTCGGGGGTGTTGCGGTGGTGGTTGTAGAGGGTGCGCCATGCGATGCCGAGGCGGGCGCAGGCTTCTTCGCTGGTGATCCATCCTTCGAGGTCGCTCATGCGGTAAACTGTAGTCACTCACTGACTAAAATGAGAGGGGGTGTCCAGTGTGAAGAAGTTCCGTCCGCAGTCAGGGTTCGTGGTGCAGGCGTTCCGGTTCGCGCTGGACCCCAGCGCCACCCAAGACACGGCGCTGCGCTCGCACTGCGGTGCCGCACGCGCCGCCTACAACTGGGCTGTCTCCTGGGTCGAGGCGTCGTGGTGGCAGCGCAAGGCCGAAGCCACCTACGGCACCTCCGAGGCCGAGCTGACCGAGTGGCGACCGTGGTCGCTGCCGTCGCTGCGGAAAGCATTCAACGAGGCCAAGCACACCGATCCGAGGTTCGCCGCCTGGTGGGACGAGAACTCCAAGGAGGCCTACAACACCGGCCTCGCCAACGCTGCTGCCGCGTTCGACAACTACGCCAAATCCAAGCAGGGCAAGCGGCGCGGCAAGCGTATGGGGGCTCCCCGGTTCAAGTCGAAGCGGAAGGCGCGCCTGTCCTGCCGGTTCACGACCGGCACGATCCGCGTCGACACTGACGGCCGGCACGTCACCCTGCCCCGGCTGGGCACAATCCGCACTCACGAGCCCACCGGTAGCCTCCTCGCCCGGGTCCAGGCCGGGACGGCCCGCATCCTGTCGGCGACCGTCAGGCAGGAGCGCGGGCGCTGGTCCGTCGCCTTCCAGGTGGAGGTGAAGCGGGACCTGGTGAAGGTTGCCCGGCCGGACGTGGCGGTCGGTATCGATCTCGGCGTGAAGACCCTGGCGGTCATGGCCGACTCGACGGGCGAGATCCGCACCGTGCCAAATCCCGGGCACTACGACGCCGCGTGTAAGCAGTTGCGCCGCGCCTCTCGCACCGTCTCCCGCCGCCAAGGCCCCGACCGGCGCACCGGACAGAAGCCGTCGAAGCGGTGGAAGAAGGCCAGCGCCCAGCGCAACAAGGTGCACCACCGGGTCGCGAACCTCCGCGAAGACGCCCTGCACAAGCTGACCACGAAGGTGGCGGCCGAGTACGGCACGGTCGTGGTCGAAGACCTCAATGTCACCGGCATGCTGAAGAACCGGCGCCTGGCCCGCAGGATCGCTGATGCCGGGTTCGGGGAGATCCGCCGCCAGCTCGGCTACAAGACCCGCCAGCGCCACGCCACCCGCATGGTGGTCGCGGACCGCTGGTATCCATCCTCGAAGACCTGTTCCGGGTGCGGCGCGGTGAAAGCCAAGCTGCCGCTGCACGTCCGGACCTATCAGTGCGACGCCTGCGGCCTGGTACTCGACCGGGACGACAACGCCGCACTCAACCTCGCCGCGCTCGCGGCGACCTGCCCCACTGGTACCGGAGTGGCCGGAGACCAGGACACCGCCCCGGTGGTGTCGAACCCTCGTGGAGCCGACCAGAAGACCCGCGCCACCCGCACCCGCCGCAAGGCGCGGGCGGGGCGGGCAGGTGGCGCAACACTGCCGCAGCAGCGGCAGACGGAAGCGAGAGACCGTACTCAAGCCGAAGCCCTCACACTTTGGTGATGGGACGGACCTTCCGGGTCGAAATTCCCGGAATGCTGAGACCTGACTACGGTCTCGGCAACGGCGTCAGGAGCCGAAGCGCACCAGCCACTCCGTGTGCGCCGGGGACATCAGGCGCTCCGTCTCCCCCACCGCCTCGGCCCAGCCCGTCTCCGTCACCGTCGTGGTCATGGCGATCCGGGCGGTCTCCAGATCCTGTTCGATGAGGGAGTGCGCGTACGTCAGCGGACCGTGCCGGCGTACCTCCTGCCAGGCGACGCCCGCCGCGGCGGCCGCGCTGAGCAGCCCCGCGAGGTCGGCGCCGCCGAGCAGGCCGACGGTCCGCAGCAGGGCGGCGGCGAGGGCGAAGAGGGTCAGCGCCGCGGTGACGAAGGACCAGCGGGCGGCGGCGCGGTGCGCGCGGGCGGCCCGGTTCTTGTACCAGACCGTCTGCTCCAGGAGCCGGTCGCGCAGGTAGAGGTCGCGGCGGGCCGCGAAGGACTTGGCCCGCTCCGCGCGCATCCGCGGGGTGATCTGGCCCTTGCCCCGTTCGCCGGGGTCGCTGCGGGGGTCCTCCCAGCCGCAGGTGCGCAGCTCGCGCAGGCGTTCTTCGAGACGCTCGGCGAACACCCCGTCCGGGTCGGCGACACGGGAGTGGAAGGGGCCGCCGTGCGCCATGTACTGCCAGGCCAGCGACTTCAGCAGCTCGGCGGCGGCCCGGTGCGCCTGCCAGTGGGCGCGGCTGCGACGGCGCGAGGTGCTCAGGCCGAGGGCTATCGTCAGCCCGTACAGCACGGCGGCCAGCACCGTCATCACATGGCCCGACGCCTGCTCGGTCAGAACGGCGGCCGCGGTGGCCAGAAGCAGCAGGATCAGATGCGTGCGCACCGCCCGGAACGAGTCACTCTGATGGCGTAACGCCCACTCGTCACTCACCTGGAACAACGGCGGCAGATCCCGTTCGCCCAGCGTGGTGCCCGGTACAGGAGTGGTAGCGGCCCCCATGAACGCCCCCCGAATTCACCGCACGCCCCCGAAGGCTCGCGCGCGCCCCCGACAAGATGGCCCAGCAAAACAATGAGCGGGGAACGCGGGCCCGTGCACAAGAGGTTCACGCGGCATTCCTGGTATAGGGTCCGCACCATCGGGACCAGACACGGTTCCGCGCACCCGAACCGGAGCGACGAAACATCATGCCCAACGCGACGCACTCCCTCGCCCCCGCGCCGGCCCCCCGGCACACCCGCCTGGCGGACATCGACCCGTACGAGGCCTCCGCGTCGCGCGACGCGGGCCGCGTGATCGACGTCCCCGACCACCGTTCGCACCGGTCGGTCACCTTCAACTCGGCGGCCTGAGCAGAGGCGACGACGCGCGAGACAGCGCACTGACGTGGGTGCGCCGGCGGCCGCACGCGTCGCTCGTACCCACGTCGGGGCGCTGATGGTGCGTCAATGTTTGCCGTAGTAATACGGTTTGGCGCGCCCTGGGAGTGGGAAGCGCGCCTACACTTCCTTCGGTGACGAGCCAGTCGCCCGACAGCCCACCCCTGAGACAGTTGGTCCTCAAGATCCACAGTAGGTGTGATCTGCTCTGTGACCACTGTTACGTGTACCAGCACGCCGACCAGAGCTGGCAGTCGCGCCCCACCTTCATCCGCCCTCGGACGGTGCGTTCCGTCGCCGCCCGGCTGGCGGAGCACGTCGCCTCCCGGTCCCTCGAGTCCGTCTCGGTGATCCTGCACGGCGGTGAGCCGCTGCTGGTCGGCCCGGCCCGGCTGCGGGACATCTGCGCGGAGCTGACCCGCGCCCTCGCCCCGCTGACCGTGCTCGACCTGCGCATGCACACCAACGCGGTCACCCTGAACCGGCGCCACCTGGACGTCTGCCGGGAGTTCGGGGTCCGGGTCAGCGTGTCGCTCGACGGCGACCGCGCCGCCAACGACCGGCACCGGCTCGACCGCGGGGGCCGCAGCAGCTACGACCGGGTGGTCCGCGGCATCCGGCTGCTCCAGGAGCCCGAGTACCGCCACCTGTTCAGCGGAGTGCTGTGCACGGTGGACGTCGCGAACGACCCGGTCGCCGTGCACGACGCCCTCTCCGAACTGGCCCCGCCGCGGATCGACTACCTGCTGCCGCACTCCACCTGGGACTCCCCGCCGCCCAACCCCGCCCAGGCGGCCACCCCCTACGCCGACTGGCTGCTCGCGGTCTTCGACCGCTGGGAGCGGCAGGGCCGCCCGATGCCGGTGCGGACCTTCGACTCGGTGCTCAGCACGCTGCGCGGCGGACCGCCCCTGACCGAGGCGCTGGGCCTGGCGCCCAGCGACCTCGCCGTGATCGAGACGGACGGCACCTTCGAGCAGGCCGACTGGCTCAAGACCGCCTACGCGGGCGCTCCGGAGACCGGGTACGACGTCTTCCGGCACGGCTTCGCGGAGTTCGCCGCGCACCCCGGTGTCCAGGCCCGGCAGCGGGGCGTCGAGGGGGTCAGCGACACCTGCCGGCGCTGCCCGGTGGTGCGGTCCTGCGGCGGCGGCCTGTACGGGCACCGGTACAGCTCCGAGAACGGGTTCGACAACCCCAGTGTCTTCTGCGGTGATCTGCGCTCCCTGGTGGAGGGCATCGCCGACCGGGTGACCGACCGCTCGTTCTCGCCCGCGGTGCTGGGCTCGGCCCACCTCTCCTGGGCCCAGCTGGAGCTGGACCGGCTGCTGCTGCGCCGGGCGCGGGGGCAGCTGGCGTCCGAGCCGGACTGGGCGGACGCCTGGCGGCTGCTGCTGGCCCTGGACGCGCGCCCCGAGACCGCCCGGCATCTCGACGCGGTGCTCGCGCACCCGTACGTGCGCACCAGCCTCCAGCGCTCCCTGCGCGGCCCCGCCGACACGGCCCGGTTCATGTCCCTGGCCGCCGCCACGGCCCTGCGGGCGGGGACCGCGGCCGTCCTGTCCTGGGACCAGCCCGGCACCCGGCTGCACCTGCCCACCTGGGGCACCTACCGCCTCAAGGCCGCGGGACGCATCGAGGTCACCGTGGCCCCGGACGCCTTCCGGGTGCGCGAAGGCGGCGAGCGGGACCCGGTGTGGGTGCGCCTCGACGAGGTCCCCGTCTCCGCGCGCTGGCGTCCCCTGGACCGGCTGCCGGTCCAGGACGGCCCGCTGGTCGACGACGCCGACCCCTACCGGGACTGCTACCCCTTCCCCGTCGCCCCGCCGCTGGAGTGCGGCGAGTTCGCCGAACGGATGGCCCGCGCCTACGAACTGCTGGCGAAGGACGCGCCGGACCGGCACTCCGACCCGGACGCCTTCCGTCCCGTGGTCCTCACCCCGCTGGCGGCGGGCAGCGGTCTGGTGCTCGGTACCCACGGGTTCGGGGCGCTGGGCGTGGCGGTCGACGTGACGCCCGAGGAGTTCGCCCGGGAACTGACCGGTATCGGCCGCCGGGCCCGCCTGACCGCCCTGCGCGAGACGGCCGACCTGCACCGGCTGGGCAGCCCGGCCGGCGCCCTGCTGGACCGGGCGGACGAAGGGCTGGGCCGGCGGGCACGGGAGGAGGCGGCGGCCGCGCTCACGGCTCTCACCCTGCTGCCGGAGTCCGAACTGACCCCGACCGGGGCCGTGCTGGTGGCCCGCATGTGGTCGCAGTGGTCGAGTGTCCGCGAGGGATCATGACCGGGTGACGCGGTCGTTCGAGGGGTGCGGCGCGTGCCACTCCGCCGGGTGACGGGTGCGGCGCGTGCCACCACGCCGGGTACCTGATGCGGTCCAGGCGGCCCCGGCGCACCTGCCGGTGCGTGCCGGACGGAAGGGGCAGCCGGGTCCCGTACGGCGCTCCCGCCCCGGAGGACAACGGCTTCGGGGCGGTCCGGCTGCCGCGCCGCGTGCCCTTCAGGGGCACGCGGGCGGTCGTGCTCCGCGGGATGCGGGACGTGGCGGGCCACGTCACGGGGCAGATGTCTGGATATCGCCGGGCTTTGGCGTGAAAGGAGTGAACCGGTTACGGGGTCCGTCGGGCACATTGTTGAGTCCGGCGGAGGCGCGCACCGGCGACGGGGTCCGTCCAGCGGCTCGCCGACGCGCAGGGGGACGTGCGGACATGGGGGAACGGGTGCAGGATCGGGTTCCGGACAACCGGCCCTATTTCTTCCTGTCGTACGCCCACACCCCTGCGTGGGGGCCGGACGGCGGCGACCCGGACCACTGGGTGCGGGTCCTGTTCAACGACCTGTGCAACCACATCATGGCCCTCACCGACCTGCCCGCGGGCTGCCCGGCCGGCTTCATGGACCGGGAGATGCGCTCCGGGGAGGGCTGGCCCGAGAAACTGAGCGAGAACCTCGCCTCCTGCCGGGTGTTCGTGCCGCTGTTCTCACCGCGCTACTTCTCCAGCGAGATGTGCGGCCGCGAGTGGTACGCGTTCCACGAGCGGATGCTGAACGCCAGGACCACCGGCACGGCCACCGCCTCCGCCATCGTGCCCGCCCTGTGGACGCGCGTCGACATGCGCGAACTGCCGGACTCGGTACGGCACATCCACGTCGAGAACACCTCGTCGGGCGGGCGGTACCTGAGCAACGGGATCTACGGGCTGATCAAGCTCAGCCGGCTGCGCGACGAGTACGACGAGACCGTGTTCGGCCTCGCCGAGCGCATCGTGCAGGCGGCCCGCGAGTCCGGGCTGCCGCCCGGCCGTCCCCGGGACTACGAGAGCACCCCGAGCGCCTTCAAACCGCGCGGCGCCGGACCCCGGCACATCCGGCTGACCGTGGCCGCGCCCAGCGAGGACTCGGTCCCGGAGCACCGCGACGCCCGGCCGTACGGCGACGACGCGCTGGACTGGAACCCGTACCACACCGAGTCGACCCGCGCGCTGTCCACGCACGCCGAGGAACTGATCCGCTCGCTGGACTACCGGGTGACCGTCGCCGCCTTCGACGACGAGAACCCCGTCGAGGAACCGCACGGATCCGGGGAGCGGCAGCCCGGCATCCTGCTGGTGGACCAGTGGGCGCTGAGCGACGAGGAACGCCGCGGCAGGCTGAAGACGTTCGACGCGTACGCCCGCCCGTGGGTGAGCGCGATCGTGCCGCGCTGCCGGGCGGACCTGCAGAACCACGGGGAGCAGGGGCGGCGGCTCGCCGAGGAGCTGGAACGGGTGATGCCGACGATCCTGGAGCGGGCCCGGCGCAGCGACACCCGGATCGCCGTCAACGGCGTACCCACGCTCAAGTCCTTCACCAGGGTGCTGCCCGAGGTGGTCGCCTACACGACCCGGCAGTTCCTGAAGAACGCGGAGGTCCGACTGCCGCCGGGCCCGCACGTCCCCAGGCCCCGTCTGGCGGACCCCTACCCGTCGTCCGGCCCGGACACGGGAGACGACCCCGGAGGAGAGGCATGACGGCCGCACGCGACGGACGCATCATCACCTTCTACTCGTACAAGGGCGGCACCGGACGGACGATGGCGCTCGCCAACACCGCGTGGATCCTCGCGGCCAACGGCAAACGCGTACTCGCGGTGGACTGGGACCTGGAGGCCCCCGGGCTGGATCGTTTCTTCCACCCGTTCCTGGACCCCAACGTGCTCGCCGCCACCGGGGGCGTCCTCAACATCCTCCAGGACTACGCCTGGGCGGCGACGGACGGCATCACCCGCACGGGCCCCTGGCACCTGGAGTTCGCGGACGTCGAGCAGCACGCCGTCTCGCTCTCCCCCGAACGGCAGGGGCTCGGCTTCGAGAAGGGCGGCTCGCTCGACTTCCTCTCCGCGGGAAAGCAGTTCCGCGCCTACACGGGCACGGCGTCCTCCCTGGAGTGGGACAACTTCTACGACCGTCTCGGCGGCGGCATGTTCCTGGAGGCCCTGCGCGACAGCATGAAGCGGTCGTACGACTACGTCCTGATCGACTCGCGCACCGGACGATCGGACACCGCGGACATCTGCACCCTCCAGATGCCCGACCTCCTCGTCGACTGCTTCACCTTCAGCGACCAGGCCCTGGACGGCGCCGCCGACGTGGCGTACAGCGTCGGTGACGAGAGCCGCAAGCGGCGGATCCGGGTGCTGCCGGTGCCGATGCGCGTCGACGACGGCGAGAAGGACAAGGTCGAGGCGGGCCGCGCGGTGGCCCGGGCGAAGTTCGCCGGACTGCCGAAGGGGCCGGGCGGGGAGCGGCTGAGCGCCGACGACATCACCGCCTACTGGGGCAGCGTCGAAATCCCGTACAAGCCGTACTACGCGTACGAGGAGACGCTCGCCGTCGTCGGTGACAAGAAGGGCGACCCGAAGTCGCTGCTGGCCGCGTTCGAGCGGCTCACCGCGTTCGTGACCGACAACGAGGTCACCTCGCTGCCGCCGATCCCCGATCCGGCGCGACTGCGCTGCCGGGACGCGTTCATCCGGCGGCGGCCGCAGACCTCCGCGGTGCGGGTGGAGATCGCCTACGCCGCGGAGAACCGGATGTGGGCCGACTGGGCCGAGTCGCTGCTGAAGCGGGCGGGGTGCGCCGTCGCCCTGCACGACCTGGCCGCCGGACCGCTCGGCGGTCCCGCTCCCGGCACCCGCGCCCTGGTGCTGTGGTCCAAGGCCCTGTACGACTCCCGGCACACCGAGGACCTGCCGGGCCCGGCGGCCGGCGGCGACGCGCTGCCGGGATCACTGATTCCGGTGCGGGTCGACGAGGTCCAGCCACCGGAGTCGTACCAGCACCAGGCCGACCTGGTCGACCTGCACGGACTCGACGAACCCGGATGCGAGGCGGCGCTGCTCGGCGCGCTCGAACTGCCCGCGCAGCTGCCGAAGGGCGGACCGGCGGCGCCCCGGTTCCCCGGCCATGTGCCGGACCACTGGAACGTGCCGCAGCGCAACAGCACGTTCACCGGCCGGGGTTACATCCTCGAAAAGGTGCGCGAGCAGCTGCGCAGCGGCATGACCGCCGTACTGCCCCAGCACCAGGCGCTGTTCGGGATGGGCGGGGTCGGCAAGACGCAGATCGCGCTGGAGTACGTGCACCGGTTCGGCGCCGACTACGACCTGGTGTGGTGGGTGCCGTCCGAGAACGTCGACAACGTGGTGGCCTCGCTCGCCGAACTCGGCTCCCGCATCGGCGCGCCCGGCGGTGAGGACATGGCGCTGGCCAGCAAGGAGACCGTGCGCATGCTCTCCCGGGGCAACCCCACCAAGCGGTGGATCCTCGTCTTCGACAACGCCGACGACCCCGACGACCTCGCCGGTTACATGCCCACCACCGGCGGCGGCCACATCCTGGTCACCTCGCGCAACCAGGCGTGGTCGGACAAGGGACAGACGCTCCAGGTCGACGTCTTCCAGCGGCAGGAGAGCAAGGAGCACCTGTCCCGGCGCGCGCCGGGCCTCACCTCCGCGGAGGCCGACCAGGTCGCGGAGGCCGTGGGCGACCTGCCGCTCGCGGTGGAGCAGGCCGGTGCCTGGCTGGCCGAGACCGCCATGCCCACGGCCGAGTACCTGCGCCGCCTCACCGAGGAGACGGCGGCGGTGATGGGGCTCAACCAGCCCTCCGACTACCCCGAGACGGTGGCCGCCACCTGGAACATCTCCATCGAGCGGCTGAAGGAACGCTCGCCCGCCTCGGTCCGGCTGCTGCAGCTGTGCGCGTTCCTCGCCGCCGAGCCGATCTCCTCCGAACTGCTCTACGACAGCGACGAGATGCTCTCCGCCCTGCGCCTGACGGAGAGCATGCTGATCGGCCAGCTGGTGCGGGAGATCGGCAAGCTCGCGCTCGCCAAGGTCGACCAGATCAACCGCTCGATCCAGGTGCACCGCCTGGTGCAGGCGGTGATCCGCTCCCAGATGACGGAGGAGGAACGGCGCAAGGCCCGGCACACGGTGCACGAGATCCTCCGAGGCGCCCGGCCCAAGGGCGACGAGCCCACCGACAACCGGGAGAACTGGGCGCAGTTCGACATCATCTGGCCGCACCTGACCGCCTCCGACGTCCGCAACTGCACCGAGGCGGAGCCGCGCCGGCTGCTCATCGACCGCGTCCGCTACCTGTGGAAGCGCGGCGAGTTCCCGCGGGCGCAGCGCCTCGCCGAGGAACTCCTCGACCACTGGCGGGAACCGCTCGGCGAGGACGACGAGCAGTACCTGTACCTGCGCTGCCAGCTCGCCAACGTGCTGCGCTCCCAGGGACTGTACGTCGAGGCGCGGGAGATGGACGACGACGTGCTGCGCCGGCAGCGCCGGCTGCTCGGCGACCGGCACCCGCACACGTTCATCACCACCTCCGGCCTCTCCAGCGACCTCGCGGCACTCGGCGAGTACACCAGGGCGGTGGAGCTGGCCAAGGAGGCGCACGAAGGCTTCAGCGACCTGTTCTACGAGGCCCACCCGCGCACCCTGAACGCGGCCAACAACCTCGCCCTTGCGCTGCGCATGGTCGGCAGGTACCGGGACGCCCTGCTGATCGACGAGGTCACCCTCGCCCGCCGTACGCAGGTGCACGGCGCCGATCACATCTACACGCTGTCGTCCGCGGAGAACCTCGGCCGCGACCTGCGCGAGGTCGGCGAGTACCAGGCGTCGGTGGCCATGCTGTCGCGGGCGTACGAGCAGCACAAGCGGGTGCTCGGCGAGGAGTTCCCGGGCACGTTGCGGTGCGCGAAGTCGCTCGCGGTGTCGCTGCGCCGGGCGGGCAGGCTGGAGGACGCGCGGCAGCTGACGTCGGAGACGCTGAAGCAGTACCGCGCCCAGTACACCGCGCCCACCCCGGACTCGCTCGCCTGCGAACTCAACCTCGCCGCCGACCTGTTCGCGGCCGAGGACCCCGAGGCCGCGCGCGACGTCGCCCAGAAGGTGCTCACCGAGTACGTGAAGAAGCCGGGCGAGGCCCACCCCTACACGCAGACCGCGATGAACAACCTCGCGGTCTTCCACTGGGGCTGCGGTGACAGGGAGAAGGCCGAGGAGGTGTTCCAGAAGGTGCTGGAGCGCATGACCGAGGTGCTGGGCGCCCACCACCCGCACACCCAGTTCTGCTCCGCCAACTACGCCATCGTGCTCGCCCAGAGCGGCCGGCTGGAGGAGGCCTGGGAGCGGGAGCGGCTCAGCATCGACGCGCTGCGCGCGGACCTCGGCGCCGACCATCCCGAGGCCCTGGCCGTCGTCAGCAACGGCGCCCTCACGCTGAGCGCCCTCGGCCGCCCGGACGAGGCCCGCACGCTGCGCGAGGAAGCCGTCAGCAGGCTGCAGGGGCAGCGCGAGAAACTCGGCGAGAACAACGGCATCACCCGCTTCGCCCTGGAGGAACGGCGGGTGTACCGGGACCTGGAGCCGCTGGCCGTGTGAGCCTCACGTGGCCGGGGCGCCCGGCCGGCCGGGCGCGGTCATCCTCTGGGTGTCCCCGCCAGCAGCCAGTCCAGTACGTCGGGCAGGGCGCGCAGCGACGCGAAGTGCGCCGCCTTCGGCTCCAGGACGGCCTTGGCGCGCGGGATGCGCGCGGCCAGCCAGGAGAAGTGGGAGGCGGGCGAGAACACGTCCTTGGCGCCGTGCCACAGCAGCACCGGCACCCCGATGTGGGCCGGATCGAAGCCCCACGGGCTGGTCAGCGCGAACGCGTCGTCGATCCAGCCGTACGGCGAGGTGCGCAGCGCCTCGTGGTAGGTGCGCAGCAGCATGGACCGGATGCTGGTGTCGGAGACGATCAGCCGGTCCTCCTCGGTCAGGTCCGCGCGCAGGTCCTCCAGCAGCCGCGCCGGGTTGCTGCGGATGACGGCCGAGCGCGGGATGATCCGGGCGGCGTACCGCTCCGGGTCGGTGAAGGCGGTGTGGAACTCCAGGACGTTGAACGGTGCCATCCCGGCGAACCAGTCGAGCCCCTCGGCGTCCCGGGGCGCGAGCCCCACCAGGGCGGCCGCCCGGGTCACCCGGCCCGGCAGCAGCGCCGCGCAGGCGAGGGCGTGCGGTCCGCCGCCGGAGCGGCCGGCCACCGCGAACCGGCCCAGTCCGAGGGCGTCCGCGACGGCCGCCACGTCCTCGACGACGTCCACGACCCGCCGTCCGGGGCGGCGGTCCGAGCCCCCGTACCCCGGCCGGTCGAAGCTGATGAGCCGGGCGCCCTGCTGGTACAGGAACATCGCCCGGGGCCGCGGCCCCACCCGGCTGCCGGGCATACCGTGCAGCAGGAAGACCGGCCGCCCCTTGGGATCGCCGGACACCTCCACCCGCAGCCGCCGCCCACCCGTCGTCCGCACCAGATCAGGCACCGCCGTGTCCCCCTCCCGCGGCGCTGGCCGGGGCCGCGTTGCCGGGCCATTGCCCGCAGAGCCGGACGGCGAAACGAACATGCAGGTCAACCGGCTTGAAAACGGCCCGACTTGAGGACGGCCCGGGTTGAGGACGGCCCGGTGCGCGGACCCGGCGGCGGACGGCCGCACACCACCCGGCCGCCCCGGCCCGCACCGCGCAGGTGCCCGAACCGCCGCCGTGCAGCACTCGAGGCACGGCCGGTGTGGACTGCCCGCGCGCTCGTGCTCCGTACCGCGCTCCGGGTCTCCTAGTACGGCAGGATGCGCCCGGAGGGCGTCCTGCGGTCGATCTCCTGCCCGCGGGGAGCGGGCCGACGAACAACGCGCACGCGAATCCGACCGTCCATGACGCCCTCCTCTTGCCGAGCCCTGACCGGTAGCTGCTGTCCGGTAGGAGGGCTCTGCCCCGCCCGTGGCGCATCCAAGCCTGGTGCGGGACAGCAAAGTTGACGGGGCCTCCTGAGCCGCGTCCAGCCGCGGCCCGCTCGCCCGGCCGTTTCTCAGGTGCCCGCAGCGGCGGTCAGCCAGCGGGCGACGTCGCGCGGATCGGCCGCCGTGCCGGTCATACGGAGCTCGCGGTGCACCGCGCGGGGCAGCTCGGGGCGCTGCAGCAACGGGCGGGCGTCGAGGGCGAGGACCAGGCCGGTCCATGCCTCGGCGTCCTCGGGATCGCTCGCCAGCAGGCGGGCGTAGGCCTCGGGGGCGGCGGGGTCCCCGGCGACCAGGGCGCGGTCGGCGGCGGACGGGGCGGGCCAGTCGCCGTCGGACGGTACGGCGAGGCTTTGCCGGATCAGTCCGGTACGGGCCTGGGGCCACGGCGCGGCGAGATCGGGGACGACGGTGGACCCGGCGACGGGCCCGGTGGCCGCGGCACCGGCGGTGAAGGCCCGGGCCAGGGCGCGGACGTCGTCCGGGGCGGGGGCCAGATGCCGGACGCGCCAGCCGGTGCGGTGGTCGGTGGCCACGAATTCGGCCAGGGCGACGAGGTCCGGCGGGATCCGGCCGTCCGACCACCAGGCCGGCAGCCGCGCGGCCATGCCCCGCAGGAAGCGGCGGCCGTGCGCGGTCAGGGCGGGGTCGGCGAGCAGGGTGTGGACCGCCTCCTGGGTCTGCCGCCTGCGCAGGGCGAACTCGAACTGCGCCAGCGGGCGCCGGGCCGGCGGCGCGTGATCCAGGTACCTGCACCAGAAGTCGGTGATGCCCAGGAACGCGTAGGCGCCCTGGAGCAGGCCGCTCAGCGGACGCGGGTCGTTGCGCCAGGGGGCGTAGTGCCGCTCGGTCCCGCTGTCCCGCTCCAGCGTCAGCAAGTGGAGCAGGGCGCCGAGTTTGGTGTGCTGGAACTCGTGGACCAGGGTGACCGCGAAACTGACCGGGTCCGGGGGCAGCGAGGAGAGCAGGCCGCCGAAGGCGTCGCCGGAGGAGGCGCTGAGGACCGCCCAGGCCGGTGCCCCGCGCACCTCGGCGATGGTGCGCAGCCCCTCGGCCATGGCGGCGGCCATATTCGGGTCGCTGCGCGCGAGCAGATGCAGCGCGCGGTCGAACCCCTCCCGCCAGCGGGCCAGTTCGTCCTTGTCGAGGCGGCGCGGAGGCAGTGGTTCGCTCAGGTCCCGGTAGGGGTCGATGTCGTCCAGCCAGACGGTCACCGGCCGACCCGCCGCGTCGGTCCGCAGGCTGCGCAGGCCCTGCCACCCGGGGGCGTCGCCGTCGGGGGTCCCGGGCGGCTCGGGCGGCCCCACGCCGGTGCCGTACGGGTCCACCTGCAGCCGCCCCGCCGCCACGACCACCTCCGCCGTCCCCCACCGCGGGCGGTCCGGCAGGCGGGCCAGCCCGAGCGCCGGGAACATCGCGGTGCCGTCCCGCAGCGGCACGGTGGTGCGCAGCGGCAGCCCCGCGCGCAGCGCGGCGACCGCGCACACCGCGTGCAGATGGCCGAGGTCGGTCCACAGCGGCCCGTCGCCCCAGGCCCGGTGCCTGAGCCGGCGCAGGCTGTGCCCCAGCCAGATGCCGACCTGTGGGTGCAGCAGCAGCTCCCCGAAGCCCTCCGGGGTGCGCTGCTGAGCCGCCGTCAGGATGTCCCACGCGGTGTCGACGGGCGGCAGCGGACCGAGCGCGCCCGGGGTCGCGGCAATGGTGTCGAGCAGGGCCCTCAGCAGCAGGAGCCGCCTGCTGTACTCGGTGGACCACAGGAAACGAACCGCCTCCGGACCGCCCCGGCCCGCCGCCAGATCGTCGAAATACGCCGAGGGAATCACGTGGGTAGCGGCATGGGCGGACGCGGAGCCTCCGTCCTCCTGCACGTGTCTCCTTCCGTAGGGACCGTCAGTCAGCCCGTCCAGGTGGTCCGTCACCGAAGTTGATCCGTAGCCGCTCGACCTGGCGCAGCAGCCGGTCCAGTGCACGCGCGTAGACGTCCGGATGCCGTGACCGAAGGTCGAGGAGCGCGGTATCGCTGAGATCGGGCAGTTCGGATCGCACCGAGTCCGCGGACGTGTTCATGTGCCGTCCCCCTGAGAACGTCCTCCCGTTGATTTCATGATGACGCATGGACCAGGTACCGGGAAGACCGTGATCAGGCCGGTCGCCCCGCTGACCCGGGCGGCAGCCGGCGGGCCGCCCAGTCCTTCAGCTCGCCCTGTGCCAGCGAGCCCGGGTCGAGCGCCCCGAGCGCCTCGACGAGGGCGGCCAGGCCTCCCGGGTGCAGACGGCAGGTGCGCACGATGCTGATGATGTCCGCCCGGGCCGCGCCCAGCCTCGGGATGGCGCCGGCCAGGTCGACGGGCAGCATGCCGACGACGAGTTGCCGCTGGTCACGGTCGGCCAGGGCGGGCCATCCGGCCAGCAGGGCGACGAGTTCGGCCAGGGCCGCGTCCGGCACCGGTTCCGCACGCCGCCGGGTGGCGGGGAAGTCGTAATGGCGTACGTCGCCGGCCCCGGACCGGTACCACAGCGAGGTGGGTCGCTGTCCTCCCTCGGTGAAGCGTCCGATCACGTCCCGGGCGACCGCGTCCATGTCGGGTGGCCAGTTCTCGCCGTCCGAGGCCTCCAGCGTGGCCAGTACGGCCCGGGAGAACGCCCCGGTCCGCCCTACCGGGTCGTTGACCGCCCGCTGCCCCGGTCCCGAGGCCAGCAGCACGAACTGCTCCCGGCCCGGCAACCGGTCGCCGTGGGCCGGGACTTCGCCGGGGAGGGAGCGCGCGAAGCCCAGGTCCTCGACGAAGGTCTGGCAGGAGTCGACCAGCCAGATCTGGCGCCGGAAGCCGGGCAGCGCGTCGGTGGTGAGAGCGGTCAGCCAGGCGTCCAGGTCGAGGTTGCGTTTGTCGTCGGCGGTGGCGTCGGCGTAGAAGAGCCTGCGGTGCCCTTGCGGGTCGGTGACCCCGTGGCCGCCCCAGACGACGAACAGCAGATCGCCCTCCAGCGCGGGCAGCCGGCGCGTCAGCACCTCCTGGACGGTCTCCCGCCCGGCGGGACGGGCGGTCACGTCCGTCTCGGGTCCGCCCGTCCCGGGCAGGGCGTCCAGCAGCAGGGAGATGTGTGCCGCGGGCACTCCTCGGCGGCGCAGCCAGGCAGTGAAGCGGCGGGCGTCGGCGGCCGGACCCGGCAGGTCCCAGGACGGGCCGGCGGCATAGCGTTCCACGCCGACGACGACGGCGTACGTCCGGTCCGGGCGGGCGGCGGCGGTCACGGCAGCTCCTCGGCCAGGAGGCGGTACAGCTCGGGGTTGCTCCAGTAGGCGCTGTGGGAGAGCGGGAAGGGCTGGCGGCTGTCCAGGGCGACGTCCTGGACCCGGCCGGGGAAGACACCGGCGCCGAGGTAGCTGAGCAGGTCCCGCCGGTCGTACACGTTGAGCCAGCGCGGTACGTGGGCGGGCAGCGGGCTGCCGGGCTCCAGGCTGGGCAGCGCCCCCAGCTCGTACAGGAACGGCGCCTGCGAGCCGACGGTCACCAGCAGCGCGACCTGCGGCAGCGGCCGCAGCACCAGCAGGTCCAGCGCGGCTATGCCGCCGAGGCTGTGGGCGAGCAGCACGACCGGCGGCTCGGCCTCCTGTACGGCCGCCGCGACGGCCTCGCGGATCGGGCCGCCGCGGGCCAGGTAGAGCAGCACGTCCCCGGCGGCCGGATGGGCCGCGTCGGTGAGCGCCGAACGCCGTCTGACCGCCTGGGCGGAGGCCAGGCCGAGCGCCAGCCGTCCCGTCAGCCGCTTGATCCGCCGGGTCACCGGGCCCCGGTGCGTGCCAGGCCCGTCCCCGGTCGCGGCGGGGCCGGGGAGCAGGGCGGCGATCCGGGCGACCGCCTCGTCGCGGGCGGTGCCGTCGAGGGCCGGCGCCGGTTCCTGCCGTTCGGTCCGGCGGCGCACCGCCTCGGCCACGAAGGCACGGGCCAGTTCGGCCGGGCCGGCGCCCTCGGCCGGGGCGCGCAGGAAGCGGCGGCAGTCGTCGGTGGTCAGTACGGCGGCCACGGCGGCGGCGAAGTCCTCCGCGAGGCCCGCCGCGCCCAGCAGCCGGCGCAGCCCCTCGTCCGCGGTGAGCGCCGGGGCCGCCGCCAGGAGGGCCTCGCCGGGCGGCGGTGCGCCGGGGGCCAGCTCCGTTCTCCCCGTGGTCTCCGCGGTGAGCAGGCGCAGTTCGAGCAGCGGGTCCAGATAAAGAAGTCCCCAGAATTCGACGTCCTCGTCGAGGTCCCCCTCCGGCGCGCCGGGGGCACCCGAACGCGGTAATTCACGCCCCGTCCCGTACCCCGGCACGGAAATACCGTTCGAATGCAGAACCGATCCGGCACTTCCTCCCCAATAACAGGAAGACATGCGGACTTCGGGCCGTAACGGCCGTAATCCCCGCCGAACAGCCTCCACGGTTCCGCTGAATCCCGGCTCGCGCACGCCCGTACCGTGTACGAATAAGACCGTCGTCACCGCCGACCCCCCGCTTCCGAACGGCATATTTCAAACGCAGGCAACAATAGGTCAGTTGCCCCCGCACCGGCTACACTGCATGTGAACAACGCCACAGAGTGCGGCACTTGCCGAAGGGGGATGCCGGTGAGCATCGACTCCACTGTCACTCACGTCGTCGCAGCTCTCGCGGTGGTGATCGCGGTCTCCTCCGCTCTGGGCGCGGCGGCTCGCAGGCTTCGTCAGCCCCCGGTCATCGGGCAGTTATTCGCCGGCATCGCCCTCGGTCCCAGCCTGTTCGGCCTGGCCCCCGGCGGGGTGTACGAAACCCTGTTCCCGGACCAGATCAAGCCAATTCTGACTTCGGTGGCGCAAGTCGCGCTGGTGCTCTTCCTCTTCGCGGTCGGCTATGAACTCGACCTCGGCCAGCTGCGCAATCGCGGCACGGTGACCGCGGTCTCGCTGAGCGGGTTCGGGATTCCCATGCTGATCGGGGCCGGCATCGTGCTGCTGTATCCCGGAGGTTTCCGTTCCGCCAACGGCGGGCATCCGATCGACGCGACATTCGTCGTCTATATGGCCGTCGCCCTGTCCATCACGGCGGTCCCCGTGCTGGCGAGCATCATCAGGGACCAGGGCCTGGCCGGCACCAGGCCCGCCACCATCGCCATGGCGGCCGCCGGTGTCATCGACGCACTGAGCTGGCCGGTGCTGGCGATCGCCCTGATCGGCGGCGAGAACGGCTCGGTGGGCGCCTGGACCGAGAAGGTGGCACTGCTGGCGGCCTACGTACTGGCGATGTTCCTCGTCGTACGGCCGGTGCTGAAGTGGTGGATGAACCGGCCCGGCGCCCTGATGACCAATCATGTCCCCGTCGCCGCCGCCCTGGCGCTGGCCTCGTCCTGGGCCACCAGCGCGCTCGGACTGCACGTGATCTTCGGTGCGCTGTTGGCCGGGATCGTCATGCCCCGCCAGCGCGACGGAGCTCCCGACAGCCAGGTGCTGCGCCCGCTCCAGGAGACCGGCGGCCTGCTGCTGCCGGTGTTCTTCACGATCTCCGGGATGTCGGTCCAGCTCACCGGGCTGCACGCCTTTGACCTGGTGCTCCTGCTGGTGATATGCGCCGCGGCGGTGGTCGGCAAGGTGGCTGCCGGCTGTCTGTCGGCCCGGGGCGTCGCCCGGCTGCCCTGGCGTGACTCGCTGCTGATCGGCGTCCTGCTCAACACCCGGGGGCTCACCGAACTCATCGTGCTGAACGTGGGGTTGCAGGCGGGGGTGATCGGCGCCCGGCTGTACGCGCTGCTGGTCCTGATGGCGCTCGTCACCACGGCCGCCGCCGGGCCGCTGACCGCGGCGCTGGGCCGCCCGGCCGGCCCGGCGCCGGAACCCGCAGGCAGCGGCTCCGACGAGCAGCGGACGCCCGGCGCCTGGCCCGGACCGGACCCCGGACAGGCCTCGGCCGTCGACCCCGAACCGACGCCCCAGCCATAGCAGCGGTGCCGGACCGGGCCGCCGGCCGGGCCGTCGGCCTCCGGCCGGCCGGGAGCCCAAGGGCCGGGGCCGGAGGCCGGACCCAGCGGGCTTCGCCTAGAAGGGCACCGGGGCGATGTCGGCCTCGGCCCGCCGGCTGCTGGCCGCGGCGACGGTCGCCGGGTGGCTCTCGCCGAGCGTCCGGCGGAACCGGGTCAGGGTGTCGGTGTGCAGCACCGTGGCCTCGTCCACGCGGTCCAGCGCGCGCAGGTCAAGAGCGACGTTGTTGGCGCAGGCCAGGGTGGTCGGATGATCCTTCCCGAAGGTACGGGTGAGGATCTCCAGGGACTTCTGGTCCAGTTCCAGAGCCTCCTCGTGGCGCGCTTCGGCACTGTGGTGGTTGGCCATGCCGAGGGCCGTCGTGACCGTGAGGATGTGCTCGTCGCCCAGCGACTCGCGCAGGCCCCGCAGCGCGACGCCGACGTGTTCACCGGCCGCGTCGGAATCGCCCAGCTGACGCAGGGTGATGGCCAGGTTCGTGCGGGCCGACAGGGTGTAGGGGTGCACGCTGCCCAGTTTGGCGGTGTAGCGCCCGAGCGTCGCTTCGCCCAGTTCCCTGGACCGCGTCAGCTGGCCGTCCTGCCGGAGGTCGACGACCAGGTTGGCCGCACAGGCGACCGAGTCCGGATGGTCGGCGCCGTAGCGGCTCTCGAACTTCGACAGCGCCAGTTCGCCGAGCTGCACCGCCCCGTCATGGTCCCCGGCACGCCGACGGCACACCGCGAGGACACGGGCACAGCTCACCGTCGAGGGGTTGTCCTCGCCGTAGGTCGCGACGTAACGGGCGTAGACATCCTCCTGGTGGATGACGGCGCCCGCGTAGTCACCGGTCTCGCGGATGTCGATGGAGAGGTTGCTGAGGGTGTTCAGGGTGTCGAGGTGGTTCTCGCCGAGCGCGAGGGCACGCAGCCGGGCCGTCTCGGTGTCGTAGTCGCGGGCCTCCTGGTACAGACCCATCAGCCGCAGCCCGACGCCCAGGCTGTGGGCCGCGCGCAGGGTGGCGGGGTCGTCGTCGCCGAAGGCCCGCAGGCAGCGGTCGTAGACCGAACGGTTGATCTCAAGCGCCTGCGCCATCTCGGCCCTCAGGCGCAACCCGCTGGTCAGCTGGATGAGGGCGTCCAGGGTGCCCTCGTCGTCCTCGCCGGCGACCCGGATGTAGGTGTCCGCGGTGCGCTGCATCATGGCGGCGGCTTCCTCGTACTCTCCGACCATGCGCAGGAGATAGGCCAGCCACTTCGCCATTTCCAGCGTCTGCTGGTCCTCCCCGCCGAACTTCGCGGTCCACACGTCCAGCGCCTCGCGCGCCATGGAGACCGCGCCGTCGTGGTCGCCCCAGTAGTAGAGGAACTCCACGACGCCACGGATCAGGCCGCGCACCCAGGGCGAGTCGCACTCCACGGCCCGCGACACCGCGATGTGCGGCAGCAGCTGCTGGTAGCGCGGCCACAGTTCCCGGGAGCCGGGGCTGTTGGGGTTGGCGTCGGCGAGCAGCAGGTGCGCGCCGTGCCGCATGTCCGCCTGCTGCTGCGGGGACATGCGGTTGACCAGGACGGCCTGGACCAGACGGTGCAGCTGGATGGTGTCGTGCCGGTGCTCGATGCGGGCCAGGGCGTAGACGTTGATCTCCCGGATGGCCCGGCCGAGCCTGATCGGGTGGCGCAGGGCCTCGTCGAGCTCGGGGGCGATGGTGCTCCGCGAGTTGTTGAAGAGGGAGCGCGAGATCGGCTCGGGGGCGAAGAACGAGCAGACCTGGAGGAGCTGGAGCGCCGCGGGGTTGCGCTGTTCGAGCTGGCGCAGCGAGACGTCCCAGGCGGCCGCCACCGACATCGGGTAGTCCGGCGAGGGGACCAGTTCGAGCATCAGCTCGGCGATCTTCTCCCGGATCAGCCCCAGGTACTCGTCCACGGCCATACCGGTGACGGCCTGCCAGGCCGCGGCCTGCTCGATGGCGAGCGGCAGGTCGCCCAGCTCCTCGGCGAGCAGGTCGGCGTCGGCGTCGGACAGGTCGCGGGCCCGGCGGCGCAGCAGTGCCTTGCTCTCCTCCCGGGTGAAGACGTCCACGGAGAGGGTCCTGGCCACCCGGTCCCACTCCTGGTTCCGGGACGTGATGAGGATCTTCCCGGTGCCGCCGGTCGGGAAGTAGGGGCGTACGGCCTCGACGTTCTCGGCGTTGTCGAACACCAGGAGCCAGCGGTCGAAGGGCTCGCCCCGGCGCAGGGCCTCGCGGACCGCCGGAACCGCCCGGTTGGCCTCCGTGCCCACGTTCAGGCCGAGCCGGTGGGCGAGTTCGGTGAGCGCGGTCAGGATCATCGTCGGCTGTTCGGACGGGATCCACCAGATCACGTCGTATTCGGACGCATGCCGGTAGACGTATTCGATGGCGATCTGGGATTTCCCGACCCCGCCCATGCCGTGCAGGGTGTGGGGCAGCACGGCCGAGGTGTCGCCCGTCAGCAACTGCTGATGCACCTGGGTGAGGAGTTCCTCGCGGCCGGTGAAATTGGGGTTGTTGGGTGGCACACTGCCCCAGACCACCGGCACGGTGGCGCGCTGCGGGGCTGCCTGACGCGACTGGGGCGCGGCCGGCCTGGGCACCGCGCTGCCGGGTGACGAGAGGTCGGCGCCCGGCTGCCCGTCGGGACTCGGAGCAGGAATCTCCCGCACGGGAGTCGCGCTCGTGGAATCTCCCGCCGCGTGCTGGTGCTCACTGGCAGTGGTGTCGGTCATGTCCAGGCCGCCCAAATCTGATTCTTCATGTTTATTACGGACATCTCGAACATCGTGGCCCATTCGCCGCGAATCCTCGGGGATCGACGCACCGGGCGGGGCCGCTTCCAGAGCCGCGCCGACCCGGCGGGCCCGCTGCAGATAGGGCCCCGACAGGGCGCGCAGCACGGCCAGTTCGACACGCATGAACGGAGCGCTCTCCGCCGTCACCGGTGGAACCGGTTCGCCCTCCGGGGCGAGCAGCGCGCCCTGCAGCCCGCGGGCCGCCTCGAACCGGTCGCCGTAGAACGCGGACACCGAGCTCACCACCCGGGCCGTGTCCGCGCGCATCGCGCCCGCCAGCAGAGCCTCGCGCGCCCCGTCGACGAACTCCAGCGGCCGGGGTGTGGTGGCGCCGGGCGGCTCGGGGTGCGCGGGCTGCTCCAGCAGGCCGCTCAGAAAGAGCTCCGCCAGATGGGCCGGCCGCGCCTCGGGCACCAGCCTGCGCTGCACGTCCCGCACCAGCCGGGGTTCCAGGACCGCGGCGGCCAGATGGGTGGCCAGCCGGAAGGCGGTGGGGGTGGCATGGCTGCGGAAGCGCCGGATGCGCTCCTGCACCGAGGGCGCCGGGACGGCGAACGGCGACCCTTCGGCGTCCTCCCCGGACTCGTCGGACTCGTCGGACGCCCCGGACTCGTCGAACTCGCCGGACTCGTCGAACTCGCCGGACTCGTCGGGCGCGCCGAGCAGCAGCACCGGGGCCTCCACCCAGTCGGGCTCCGCACCGGCCACCAGGGCGGCCCAGCGGCCCAGCCACCGCGCGTCCAGCTCAAGGACCGGGACCGCCGCCGTCCAGGCGGCGGGCGGCGGGTCGAACGGGTCGCGCCACTCGGCCGGAAGGTCCACGGCCAGTTCGGTGGTGCGGGCCCCCGCGCGGGGGCCGCGCAGCCGTGCCGGGCGCGGCACCAGCGCGGTGCGGTGCCAGTCCCGCTGGGACAGCAGATGCACCACCGCCACCGGCCCGGCCGCCGCCCAGAGCTCCAGCGCCTGCCGGCCGGCCCGGGTGCGCCACAGCGGTCCCAGGCCGTCGGTGAGGACCAGGATGATCCGGCGGCCGGCGCGGTCCACCAGCTCGCCGGGGACACCGAGGACATCGCGCGCCGGGTACGGGCCGCGCAGCACCGCCTCCGGCCCCCGCGGGGTCTCGCGCAGGCCGAGCCGGCGCACCCGTACGTCACGGAAGGCGCCCAGCCGCTCCGCCACCGCGGTGAACTCGGCGACGGTCTGCTCCCAGATCACCATCGTCGGGTGGTCGTCCACCACCAGCACCAGATCGAAGCGGCGTTCGTCGGCCGACCGGGTGTAGGGCACCCACAGGCCGTCCTCGGCGGCGCGTTCCGCGGTGGTCTCCTCGTCCAGTTCGACCTCGAACGCCGAGGGCACCAGCTGCTTCAGCACCCGTAGCGCGCGGGTGATCCCCGCCGCGTCCCGCAGATCCGGCCGCGTGTCGAGCGGCTCCGCGGGCCCGGCCGGCCCTACGGACTCAAGGGGCTCGACGACCGGCTCGACCACTTCGGCCCGGGTCCGCCCGTTCGGCCGTTCCGGCCCGGCGGGCGAGAACGGCAGGAGCAGCGTCTCGGCGTCGACACCCGGGCCGTCGGACAGCTCGGGCCCCGTCGCGGCCGCGGCCGCGGCCTCGCGCGTCGTTCCGGCGCCGGTCTCGCGTGTCGTACCACCGCCGCCCCCGCCAGTTCCACCAGTCCCGCCGGACCCGCCCGTCCCGTCCGTCCCACCGGACGCCGGTGACACGCCGGGGGTTTCGGGCAGCCCGGAGTGCTCCGACAGCCCGGTCGGCCGGGGCTGCGGCGGGCGGTGCGACGCCGGCAGGCGCGCCGCCAGCGTCTGGTACGCGTGCAGCCAGAGGCCCTCCGCCACTTCGAAGGCCTCCGGACGGGCACGCGAGTCATCATCCATCAGGGCGCCCCCGACAACTCACGCCACAGGGCCTCCAGCAGCTCGCCCCAGGACTCGTCGTCCTCCCGGACCCCGGCGGTCCGCAGGAACACCGCGTTGAGCAACTGGTCGGTCGCCAGTCCGCCGTTCTGGCGGCTGCGCTCCACGAACTCCCGGATCATGTCGTCATGCCGGCCCTCCTGGTCCCGGAAGTGCGCGGCGATCATGGCGGCCAGCTGGTCCTCGCGCGGCGGGGAGACGTCCAGCCGGACGCAGCGGCGCAGGAAGGCCGGCGGGAACTGCCGTTCCCCGTTGCTGGTGATGACGACGAACGGGAAGGCCCGGCACCGGACGCGGCCGTCCGTCACCGTGACCGTGGTGTCCGGGTCGTCGGTGAACACCCGTGCCCGGCCCTCGTGATGGCGGGCGCGGACCAGTTCCGGGATGTCGTAGGAGCCGTTCTCCAGCACGTGGAGGAGGTCGCTGGGCAGGTCGATGTCGCCCTTGTCCAGCTCGTCGATGAGCAGGACCCGGGGCAGCTCGTACGGGAGCAGGGCGGTGCCGAGCGGGCCCAGCCGTACGAAGTCCCCGATCCGTGCCCCGGTGCCGCCCTCCGGTACCGCCTCGGCGGTACCGCCGTCGGCGGCGGCTGCCGGGCCCCGCCCGAGGGAGGCCTGGGCGCGGCCGATCGCGTCGTACTCGTACAGTCCCGAGCGCAGGGTGCTGCGCGAGGTGATCCCCCAGTGCAGGACGCGGCCCAGGCCCAGTTCGCGGGCGACCAGATAGGCCAGCGTGGACTTCCCGATGCCGGGCCGGCCGGTCACCAGCAGCGGCCTGCGCAGCAGCAGCGCGGTGTTGATCATGTCGATGTCGTGCGGGTTCTGCCGGGAGGTGGCACGGCCCACGCTGCCGAGCCGGCGGTCGGTCTCGGCGCTGTCGGCCGGTACGGGCGGCAGCACCGGACCGCCGTCGAAGGCCCGCCAGCCGGGCGGCGGCGGCAGCACGTCGGCGAGACGGATGTCGGGCAGCGGCTGCCCGGTGCCCCGGTAGATCCACCAACTGCGGCTGACCGGCCCGCCGTTGTGGCTGTTCTGCACCGGGTGCTGCACGCGGCTCATGAGGTCCCCTCGTCGTTGTGTCCGCCGCGCACGCTGACGGGATCCGACGCCGGGTATTCGGACCAGTCCACCATCCGGTTCGGATTGTCGAGGAGCACCGCGAGGTGACGTCCCGCGTGCGCCTCCCGTCGCGGCGCGGCGGCGGTGGCCGCTTCGCTGCGCAACTGCCGTACGCGTTCCGGCAGTTCGGCGGCCGTTCCCTTCAGTAGTTTGTCGACCCTTTTCCTGAAGTCGCCCGGCGGCGTGGGCCGGCGGTCCCAGACGGCCAGCGGCACGCCGGCCCGCAGGGCGGCTTCGAGCGTGGCCTGGCGGCCCCCGGGTCCGGGCAGCGGCGGCGCGGTGAGCGCGACCGACACCAGCCGGTCGTCGGCGGCGAGCGTGCTGTTCCACCGCACCGGGTCGTGGCCGCGCTCCCCCGTGGTGTCCCAGTGGCAGACGATCCGGGGGGCGGCCATCATCTGCTGCCAGCGGTTGCGCCAGCGCCGGTGGTACCGCCGGGCCCGCATCCGCTCCAGGCTCCGCAGCGCCACCGGGTAGTCCAGGCACAGGGCGGTGGCCGAGGACGGGTGCGAGGCCGTCGGCAGCCACTCCATGGGGTCGTTCAGCAACTGCAGGGGCAGCACGAACTCAAGGACCGGTCTGCCGGGGCGCTCGCCCCAGTCCTCCTCCACGCTGCCGACCAACTGTTCGACCGCGGCCTCGACTTCGTCCAGGGCCACGATCTGGTCCTCTCCTCGCTCCGGCCGCCATGAGCCCGGACGCCGCTGGCGCCAGTGGGACAGCAGGTACTCGTCCGAGCTGATCCCGTGCTTGCTCAACTGGACAACGAGACAGGCGGGAGCCGGTTCCGCCACCCCCAGAGTGATCTGTGAGCGAAAGATCTCGAGGGGTTTCACCAGGTCAAGTCGCTTGCCCTGGTCGTCGTTCCAGGCGCGCAGATCGTCGATGACCTGGCGGTCGACGCCGGACGCCGGGCCCGCCGCGATCGCGTGCTCCACCAGGGCCAGCACGGGAAGCAGGCCGTCGGGACGGGCGTTGGCCCCGGCGAGGAAGTCGAAGGCCTCCTGGAGGGTGGCGACCGGGCGGGCCGGGAGCGGAAGGTCACCGGCCGCCGCGTGCAGCAGGCCCTGCGGATCGGGATGCGGGAAGCGGCCGAGCAGCGAGCGGGCTCTGCGGAACTCGGCTTCGGGCAGTACCGCCAGAACCGGCGAGGCGGCGACGAGCTTCACGATCCGCAGCACCGGAAGGGAACCGGGGTCGTACACCTGGAGGGTGTCCACCAGCACGGAGAGCCCGGTGGGCCGTTGCCAGCAGGCCCGGGCTATCTCCATGATGTCGTGCCGCTTCCGGTCGTGTCGCCGGAGGTTGGCTAACTCGGGTAACCGGCCCGCCAGCATGTCGATCAAGAGATCGCGCCCTCCCGGTGCATCGAGTCCCGACACCGCGCACATCTGCTCCACCAGCTCATGCTCGAAACCCGCCGCATGACCGCCGTTTGCGCCACTCAACAAGCGTCCCCCCGTCATGACTCCTGTGCCCCTCAACTCCCTCTCGTCGCAGGGTAGTCCGGGCACCGCAGCCCTGAGTCCAGGGTATGGCCAGGCGTAACGCGTGGCCACCCCGGAGCGCTCTGTCACCGGCATCCGCCGGGCGGCCGACGGGTGATCCGCCGCCGTACGGCTGCCGCTTCGCGGCCGGGCGGGGGCACGGCCTAAGGTCGTCCGGTGACGAACAGCAGCGCGACCCGTTCCCACGACCTCGACGGCATACGTCCGGCCCCGCACACCGGCCCGCACACCGGCTTGCTCACCGGCCCGCGGCCGGGCCCGCACTCCGGTGTCAGGGAACGCCTGGTCCCGCCCTTCCCCGAACCCGCCACCCGCCTGTGGCGGCTGCTGGGCCTCGGCCCGGACCGGGCACGGCGCCTCGCGAGGGCGACGGAGTGGCTGGGCCCGCTGCTCGTCACCGCCCTGGCCGGCGCCCTCCGCTTCTGGCGCCTCGGCCGGCCGCGGGACCTCGTCTTCGACGAGACGTACTACGCCAAGGACGCCTGGGCACTGCTGCATCTCGGGTACGAGGGCACCTGGCCGGACCGCAAGATCGCCGACCCGCAGATCCTGGCGCACCCCCAGGTGATCTCGCTCTCCGACACCGGCTCCTTCGTCGCGCACCCGCCCACGGGCAAGTGGGTGATCTCCGTCGGCGAGTGGCTGTTCGGCCTCGACCCCGTCGGCTGGCGCTTCATGACGGCACTCCTCGGCACCCTGTCGGTGTTCATGCTGTGCCGCATCGGCCGCCGCCTGTTCCGTTCGACGTTCCTGGGCTGCCTGGCCGGGGCCCTGATGGCGATCGACGGCCTGCACCTGGTGATGAGCCGCACCGCGCTGCTCGACCTCGTCGTCATGTTCTTCGTGCTGGCGGCCTTCGGCTGCCTGCTGATCGACCGGGACCGGGCCCGGGCCCGGCTCGCGGCGGCCCTGCCGGCCGACGCGGAGGGCCGGGTGCGCCCGGACGCGGACACCGGTGACCGGGCCCCGACGGGCCGGCGGCCCTGGCGCCTCGCGGCCGGCGTGCTCCTGGGCCTCGCGGCCTCGACCAAGTGGAACGGTCTGTACGTCCTGGCCTTCTTCGTGGTCCTGACGCTGCTGTGGGACGTCGGCGCCCGTCGCGTGGCCGGCGCCCGTCACCCGTACCGGGCGGTCCTGCGCCGGGACCTCGGCCGGTCGGTGCTCTCCCTCGTCCCGACCGCGCTCCTGACGTATCTGCTGACCTGGACCGGCTGGTTCCTGTCCGACGACGGCTGGGGCCGGCACTGGGCGGACGGCCGGGGCGGCACCTGGTCGTGGATCCCGGCCCCGCTGCGCAGTTTCTGGCACTACGAGTACCTGGTGTACCAGTTCAACGTGGGCCTGCACACACCGCACAAGTACCAGTCGAACCCGTGGAGCTGGCTGGTCCTCGGCCGTCCCGTGCTGTTCGCCTACAACTCCCCGCAGCCCGGCCAGGACGGCTGCTCCACGACGGGCTCCTGCACCCGCACGGTCCTCGCCCTGGGCACCCCGCTGCTGTGGTGGTCGGCCTGCCTCGCCCTGGCCTACCTGCTGTACCGGTGGGCCATGCGCCGGGACTGGCGGGCGGGCGCGATCCTGTGCGGGGTGGCGGCCGGCTACCTCCCCTGGTTCCTCTACCAGGACCGTACGGTGTTCTCCTTCTACGCCGTGGTCTTCGTGCCGTACCTGTGCCTGGCCGTGGCCATGATGATCGCAGCCGTGCTCGGTCCGCCCGGCGCGACCCAGCGGCGGCGGCTGCGGGGCGCGGTGGCCGCCGGGGTGCTGGTGCTCCTCATCGCCTGGAACTTCGTCTACTTCTTCCCCGTCTACACCGGGCAGACGATCCCCTACAGCGGCTGGCAGGCCAGGATGTGGCTCGACACCTGGATCTGACGCTCAGCCGCCTCTCGGGTCCGGCTCGGTGCGGCGGACGGCCGGTCAGCGGTGTGCCGAGGCCGTGGGGCTGGGCGCCGGGCCCTCCGCGCGCAGCGAGCGGTGGTCGCGGCCGGGAGTGGCGCGAGGAGTGGGTGTGCCCGCCGCCGAGGTGGCCGGCGTCTTGGCGTGGTGGCGGGGCACGACGTCCTGGGGGAAGATCAGCTGGTCGTTCATCCACGTCAGGGCGGCGGGCATCTCCCGTACCCAGGTGGGGAAGTTGTGGCTGCCGTTCTCGGGGAGGATGGAGACGACCCGCATGGGCGCCTTGACGGCCTTGATGAAGGCCTCGGTCTCCTGGTAGCCCTTCTCGCCGTGCTTGCTGTTGGCGACCAGGACCGAGACCTGGGGCACGGGCAGGTGCTTCAGCCGCCACATCAGGTCGTGGCCGTCGATCCGGGCCTGCCGGCCGGGTCCGTTGCCGAACAGGTCGCCGGTGGTGGGGTCGTCCTTGACCCGGTAGTCGGGCGACAGGGCGGCGGCCGTGGTGTAGACGCCGGGGTCGCGCATCGTGAGCTGGAGGGCACAACTGGCGCCCGAGGAGTACCCCATGACGCCCCAGGAGTTCGCGTAGTGGCCGGCCCGGTAGACGGACTTGATCGCCTCCGGGAGGTCCTTGGCGAGGAACGTCTCGGTCTGCGGTCCGCCGGGGACGTCCACGCACTCGGTGTCGCGGGGCGGGGCGATGGTGGGCCGGATCATCACCATGATCGTCGGCTGCATCCGGCCCTGGCGCTGGAGTTCGCCGGCGGTCTGCGAGACCCGCAGGTGCTGGGCGAGGTTGTAGATGCTGCCCGGGTAGCCGCTGAGCGCGACGATCACCGGGAAGCGCATGCGGTGGTACGCCTTCTGGAAGTACTGCGGCGGCAGATAGACGAAGGCCGGGTCGACCACGCCGGTGCGCCGGCCGATGATCTTCACCGACTCCACCCGGCCGACGGCCGCGGCGGGCCCGTCGGGCAGCCCGCTGACCCGGCTCAACTGCTGGTCGCCCCCGGGCTGCACGAGGGACGCCCCGTGCACGCTGCTTATGCCGTTCACCGAGCCGCCGCCGTTCCCGCCGGCCGCCTGCGTCAGGCCGACCGGAGCGGTGTCGACGTTGCCGAACAGCTCGTTCCAGGAGCCGAAGAACTGGTACGACGAGTTCACCGCGCACGCGAACGCCGCGACGATCGTCACTTGCGTCATTCCGATGGCCCCGAGCCGCCCCAGCACAGGCCACAGCCCCGGCCTGGCGAGCCGCGGCCACAGCCAGACCAGCAGCGCCACACACAGGGCGGCCAGCGCCGCGAGCGCGTATACCGTCGTACGACTGGTCAAACCCATGTCCCTCAGTCCCTGTTTTCCCTGCCCGTGCTTCGTTGCTTCCGCACAGGAGGAGGGCGGAAGAGCCTTCCGCGTTCCGTAACGAGGGATTCAGGAAGAAGACATGACCTGTTACGCCATGTCGGGCGGGGGTCGCCGCCGAGAGGTGACGGACATCACCGTCTCCGGCCCGTGCACCGGCAGCGGCCGGGAGGCCGCGCTGCCGGATTTCGACGGCTGCCGGCAGTCTGGCAAACCGGGGGACGGCCCCCCGCGCGGGGGGCCGTCGTGCTCACCTGACGTCGGCCTCACCTGACGTCGACGAAGTCGCCGGCCGCGGTCGCCGGGCCGGTGGTGCCGGTGCCGGCGAAGACGTAGCGGAAGTAGCCGTCCGTCTTGGCCTTGGTGGTGGTCCTCAGCGCTCCGGCGCTGCCGCTGGTGACCGTCTTCAGGGTGGTGTAGGTGCTGCTGCCCTTCTTGCGGAACTGCAGCCTGACCGCCTGCCCCTGGTAGCCGGTGTAGCTGCCGCTCTCCCAGTTCGCGCGGGTGAGTCTGCCGGTGACGGTGACGGTCCTGCCCTTCTTCACCGGTTCGGGCGAGGCGTTCACCGTCACCTTGGCCAGCCGCTTGACCCGGGCCGTGCCCGCGGCGTCGATCTCCGTCCAGTCGTCGGTACGGTCCTGGGCCCCGGCGAGCACCTTCCAGGTGCCGGCGAGGCCGTTGTGGTCGAGGTCCCGCGCGGCGTCCACGGCGATGCTCACCGTGCAGGCGGAGGTGGTGGGGTCGGTGGGCGACACCGTGCAGGTGCCCGTCGGCGGGTACAGCGGCAGGATGCCGTCGGCGTCGTCGGTGTTCGGGCCGTGCCACAGGTAGGCCCAGGAAGCGGCGACGCCGTCCGGGTCCGTGGCCGTCCAGGTGAGGGTGACGGTCTTCTTGGTGGTCAGGCCGAGCACGATGTCCTTGCCGCCGTTGACGACGACGTTCGAGAACACCGTGTCACTGGGCGTGGCCCGGTCCGCCGCCTGGGCGGCTGTCGGGAGCACCGACGTGGCGAGGGCGAAAAGGCCGGTGGCAAGGGTGACGGCGGTGACGGCCGGGCGGATGCGCATGGAATCCCCCTTAGGGATGGACGGCTCGCCGCCTTCGGGCGGCAGGCCCTGATGCTGTGTCACACCCGCTAGACATGTGGGGGACGGTCACGGTTGCCCCCGTGTTCCTACCGTGTTCGTGACTCCACCCACGCGTAAACGCGCGGGCTTCCTGCGTCGGTGGCTAAGCTGCCGCGCAGAGGACCAGCCCGGCCCTGTTGAGGACGTTCGTCGCGCCGACGTGGTCCGCGTTCGCCGCGAACCCGCACGCCGTGCACTGGAACCTTTCCTGGGTGACGCGGTTCTCCTTCGCTACGTGCCCGCACTGGGGGCACGTGCGGGAGGTGTTGCGCGCGTCCACCGGAACTGTGAGGCGACCGGCACTCTCAGCCTTGTTCGCCAGGATTCCGAGGAACTGTGCCCAACCCGCGTCGAGGATGCTGCGGTTGAGGCCGGCCTTTGCGGCAGCACCGTTCGGCAGGAAGCTGCCGGGCTGCCCGGGGTCGGCCTTGTGTGCGGGGCTCTTGGTCATGCCCGCTGTGTTCAGTCGCTCGTGCGCGATCACGTCGTGGCCGGTGATCAGCGTACGTGCGGTCTTGTGGTGGAAATCGGCGCGCTGCCGCCGGATCCTGCCGTGCAGCCTGGCGACCTTCCGTGCCGCCGCGCGGTGGCGCTTGGTGCGCTGCCGGGTCCGCTTCGGGAACGTGGCGAGGTGCCGCTGCGCTTCGGCGAGTTCGTCGGCCATCGCCTGGACAAAGTGCGGGTTGGCGACGTGTTCGCCGTGCGAGGTGGTGAGGAAGTGAGCGACGCCCATGTCGACACCGACGATCGCCCCGGTGGGCGGCAGCTCCTCGGCGGGCACGCTGTCGCAGGCGAGGACGACGTACCAGCGGTTCCCTTCACGCTTCACGCTGATCGTCTTGACGCGGCCCTGTACGGGCCGGTGCTGGTGCACACGGACGTGCCCGACGCCCTGGAGCCGTACGCGGGTCTGTGCATCGTGTGGGGTGGAGTCCCAGCGGCAGCCGTCGCCGTCCTTGGGGAAGGTGACGGTGTCGAAGTGCCCTGCGCCCTTGAAACGGGGGTAGCCCGGCATCTGCCCGGCCTTGACCCGGCGGAAGAACGCCTGGAACGCCTTGTCGAGACGGCGCAGGGTGGCCTGCTGGGAGGAGAACGACCAGCGGCCCTGACGCTCCGGGTCGAATGCGCGGATGTCTTTGAGCTGGGCGGACTGGTCGCCGTACTTGATGCTCGTCTTCGAGGTGTGCCGGTAGGCGTCCCGGCGCTCCTGCAACGCGCCGTTGTACAGGGAGCAGTGGTCCCGCAGCATCTCGCCGAGCGCTGCCGTCTGACGGGCCGTGGGGCGCAGGAGGAACTTGTACGCGCGGATCACGAGCCGTCCCCCTTCTTCCACGGGCGTTCCCACTGGGTGTTGATGTACTTCTCGACCGTGGCCGCCGACACGGCGCCGACCGAGGCGGCGAAGTACGACGACGACCACAGGGTGGGCATCCGTGACTTCAGGTGCGGGAACTCCTCGCGCAACACGCGGGATGTGAAGCCCTTGAACTGGTTCGCCACGTACGAGGCCGACGACTTCGGGTCGTGCTTCACGAACAGGTGCACATGGTCGGGCATCACCTCAAGGGCGATGACCTCCCACCCGCGTTCGTCGGCCTTCTGCCGGATCAAATTGTCCAACCGTTCCGCGACCCGCCCACCGAGGACCGGACGGCGGTACTTCGGGCACCACACCACGTGGAGCCCGAGGTCGTACACGCCGCCGGAGAATCGGCGAACCTTCCTGGTCACAGTCACACGATCACTATACACACGCCGCATGTCTAGTGCGGTAGAGAGGCTGGCTCAGGTGAACAGTGCAGATCCGTGCACCCAGTTGAGGTCAGAGCAGGGCTCAGAAGCCATTCCCCACCCCGCTAAAGCGGGGCGTCCCCTGGCTAGGTACTGATGGGGGGCGGCCAGGCGCCGCCGCTGCCGCCCCCGCCGCTACCGCTACCGCTCCGGGGATCAGGGTCTGCGCGGGACCCGGCCGGCCCCGCCACAGGGTGGCCCGTCCGCGGGGCTGTGCGGCGAGCAGGACGAGGCGGGGCCCGCTGTCCCGATCCGGGGCGAGCGGATCCGGGCTTCGGGGCGGCCGCTGCCGGCGTGTCCCCCGCCGGGAGTTTCCTGTCACTCACAGAGGGGGAACACCGATGGGGCGGAGGACGCCTCTGCGGGGGCCGGCCCTCGTCGTGGCAGCGGTTCCGCCCCAGTACGGGCCGACGGCGGCGCGCGGCTCAGTCCGGGCCACCGCGGCCGCGGTCTGCGGGCACCCGAGCGAACGGTCCACGCGGGAGCGCGGATCGACGGGGGACCCGACGGCGGGGCGCGATGCGCACTCGATCTCGCGACGAGGCCGAGCCGGTCCACGCCGACCATGGCGGACGGCTCGTTCGGGCCTATGACGGAGAGGCAGGTGCACGCCACCGAGTGAGGAACCGTCGCCACCGGCGTCAACGACGGCGCCCGCTTCGTCCCGCCCGTGCGCACCTCCGACACCGACGCACAGCACGTGAAGTTCCCGATCGCCTGCTGAACTCATCCGAAGTTCCCGAAAGGACGACGATGGTCTCCTCCTTCCGTCCCATCGACCGCCGCACCATGCTGCGCGGCACGCTGGCCGCCGGCGCCGGCGTCGCCCTCGGCCAGCTGCTGTTCCCCGGCATCGCACAGGCCTATGCGTGGTCGCGCACCCTGGAACAGGGCGCCACCGGCGCCGACGTGACCGAGCTGCAGATCCGGATCGCGGGCTGGGCGGCGGACAGCGCCGGCCAGAGCCGGGTGAGCGTCGACGGGGACTTCGGCCCCGGGACGGCGGCCGCCGTACGCCGCTTCCAGACCGCGTACGGTCTCACCGCCGACGCCAGCGTCGGACCCGCCACCCAGGCGAAGCTCAACGCGCTGGAGCAGTCGGACGGCTCCACGCTCCACTTCGACTGGAGCGAGTTCGTGAACCAGTCGGACGGCACCTTCAACGGCGGCAAGCTGAGCGCGTCGCAGGTGAAGGAGAACGTCCGCCGCTGCATGTACAAGCTGGAGGCGCTGCGCAAGAAGCTGGGCGACCAGCCGATCACGGTCAACTCGGGCTTCCGCAGCATCGCGCACAACGCCGAGATCGGCGGGGCCAGCGACAGCATGCACCTGTACGGCACCGCGGCCGACCTCGACGTGCCCGGGGTGGCCAACAAGACCGTCTACCAGAAGGCGGAGACCTGCGGGTTCTCCGGGCTGGAGACGTACACCGCCGACCACCAGCACGTCGACAGCCGGGCCGACCTCGGCCGGGACTGGTGGTGGGAGAACGGCACCGTCTGACGCCGCTCCCGGGGAAGCGGAGCCGCGGGTACCGCCGCTTCGGTACCCGCGGCTCCGGGCTGCTCACCTCTCCGGTGTGCTCTTCAGCGCGGCCGCGCGGGAGGGGCAGTCATGGAAGCCGTGCCGGAAACTCCACAGCCGGCGGGCCGCCTGAACGGCTGGACGCCTGAACGGATGGACGGCTATTTGCATTCGACTCGTCCGGCCGGGGCGGTTCCCGTCGTCAGCGCCTCGCACGCCGCCTGCCAGGCGTACGGGTCGGGCTGGAGCTGGGTGCGCAGGTAGGCCGCGGTGAGGTGACCGAGCGCCGCGACGCGCTCGGGGTTCTCGTCGGTGGTTTCGTCGGCGTCGTATCCCGATATCCCGCCGAGCAGGTGCTCGGCGCCGAACAGGGTGAGCAGGGTCTTGGGGGCCGGGGCGAGGTGGTAGGGGTCCGCGTGCCAGTCGGGGCCGATGTCGGTGAAGTGCGAGGAGTCGTCCTTGTCGCCGGCGACGACCAGGGTGGGCGTGGTCATCGTGGAGAAGTCGGTGGTGTGGAAGAACGGCACCTGCCCGGCCATCCAGCCGTTGAGGACGTCGCCGCCCCTGCCGGGTGCGGCCAGCAGCACGCCCGCCTTGATCCGGGGCTCGCTCAGGTCCACTTCCGTCCCCGTGTCGGGGTCGGTGATCCGCGCGCCCAGCAGGAGGCTCGCGGTGTGGCCGCCGAGGGAGTGCCCGGCGACGGCGATCCTGTCGTGGTCGAGGCGCCCGGCGAGCTGCGGCACGGTGTTCTCGACCTCGTCGAGCCGGTCGAGTATGTGACTCATGTCCTCGGCGCGGGAGCGCCAGAAGAGTGGGGCTCCGGGGGCGCCGGCGAGTTGTCGGCTCAGGGTCCGGGAGCTGAGGTGGGTCGGCTGGACGACGGCGAATCCGGCGGCCGCCCAGAGATTGGCGAGGGGGGCGTACCCGTTCAGCGAGGAGAGGTTGTTGGACCCGCCGTGCCCGTGCGAGAGCAGGACGACAGGCAGGCCGGTCCCGGTCGCGGGCGCGGAGACACGGACCTGGAGATCCACGGGCCGTCCGGGCACGGACAGGGTCACCGGGCTGTACGACAGGACAGGAGCGGCCGCACCGAAGGCGGCAACGGTGTCGGCGGTGTCGGTGGATGAACTCATGGTGAGCGGTTCCCTTCTGGGTCCGGCCGCGACCAGGCGAAACGGAACACTGTCCCGATTAACTATCCGGAACATCGTCCCGCTTGTCAAGTGACGCCCGGCCGGCCAGGCGAGAGCGGACACCCCGGGGGCAGGAGGGTGAGCGCGTCGGCGGCGGATCTGCGCGCCGGGCCCCGCCGGGAATAGCCTGGGGAAGGGTGCCACCGGGACGAAACGGGCCTCCCGATGCATCCCCTTCACCAAGGGGGACGTAAAGAGGGAGGCGAAGAGCCATGCCCTGGAGTCTGAGCGGCACATATCTGGAGAGCTGCAACTGCGACGTGGTGTGCCCCTGCACCACATCGGGCCTCACCGCACCGGCCGACCAGGAGCGCTGCCAGGTGACCTTCGCGTTCCACGTGGACAGCGGGAACGTGGACGGCGTGAACGTCGCCGACCGCAACGTCGTCGTCTTCGTCGACGCGCCCCGGGTGATGGCCGAAGGCGGCTGGCAGGTGGCAATGTACCTGGACGCCTCGGCCGACGACGACCAGGCGGAGGCGCTGGGCAAGGTCTTCTCCGGCCGGGCCGGCGGGCCGATGGCGGCGCTCACTCCGCTCATCGCCGAGGTCCTCGGCGTGGAGCGCGTCCGCATCGACTACCGCGACGACGGCCGTCGCCACACCGCACGGGTGGGCGACGCCATCGACATCGAGATCGAGGACCAGGTTGCCCCGCAGTTCGGCGAGGACGGCCCGGTCATGGGCCTGACCGGCATGTTCCACCCGGTGAACAGCACGCTGGCCATCGCCAGGTCCACCCGGGCGACGGGCAAGGGCGTGTACGGCCGGTCCTGGGACTTCTCCGGCGGCAACGGGCACTCGGCGCCCTTCACGTGGTCCGCGTGACCCATCGGCCGGTCACCCTCCGCCGCGGGGCGGGCTCCGCCGGGCCGCTGCTGGCCGCGGCGGCTGCCGCCTGGGTCTGGGTGGTGACGCACTGGGGCGGTACCCGGGCGATGCCGGGCACGATGGGACTGGGCCTGCCCGCCTTCCTGGCCGTGTGGACGCTGATGACGGCCGCGATGATGCTGCCCGCCACGGCGTCCGTCGCCGCGCTGTACGCCCGCACCATCACCGTGCGCAGGACGCCGCACATGATCGTGTTCACGGTCGCCTACCTGCTCGTCTGGGCCGCGGCCGGGCTGCCCGCGTACGGACTGGCCGCCGGCCTGGACCGGGTGGCGGGCCTCCCTGCCGCGACGGGGACCGCGGTGGCCGCGGCCCTTTTCGCGGTCAGCGGCGTCTACCAGCTCACGCCCCTCAAGGACCGCTGCCTGGCGAGGTGCCGCTCGCCGATCGGGGTCACGCTGCGCTACGCCTCGTACCCGAGGCCCACGCGTGATCTGCGGGCCGGAGCCCACCACGGGGGTTTCTGTCTGGGCTGCTGCTGGTCGCTGATGGTGCTGCTGGCGGCGTTCGGGGTGATGAACCTGTGGGCCATGGTGGTCCTGACCGCCGTGATCACCGCCGAGAAGCTGACGCCGGCCGGCCGCCTGGTGGCCCGTGCCGTGGGAATCGCCTCGATCGCCCTGGCCGGCGCCGTCTTCTGGGTCCCGGCACTGGCTCCCGGCCTCACCGGCGGCACGGCCGGGATGTGAGCGCGCCGGCCCGGCCGCTGCCCACGCCCACCCGCACCGGCGTACGCGGCGGAGCGCGAGGGGACCTACCGGGTCGGTCGTGCGCGCGGATGCGCGTTCATGAGTGCTCCTCGTCCTTCGTGCCCGGTCAGGCGGTGTACTGGTAGGCGGCGTAGGTGAGATAGCCCGCGTCGCCGCCCTGGTAGTACGTGGCCGGGTCGGCGGGCGCGACGGGCAGGCCGGTGCGGAGGCGTTCCACCAGGTCGGGGTTGGCGATGAAGGCGCGGCCGAAGCTGATCAGGTCCGCGCCCAGGCCGAGCCAGTGGTCGGCGGCGGCCCGGTCGGCCTGCTTCGGGCCCATCGGGATCACCGGGTTCATGACCAGGCTGCCCGGCCAGGCGCGGCGCAGCCCGACCAGCACCTCTTCCTCGGCGGTCGCCTCCAGGTGCACGTAGGCGAGGTCGAAGCGGGCGAGTTCGGCGAGCAGGGCCGCGTACAGCTCGGGTACCTCGGTCTCCTCCACGCCCCAGAAGGTGCCGCCCGGGGAGAGCCTGATCGCGGTGCGGGCCGCGCCCACGGCATCCACGGTGGCGGCGACCGCCTCGACGGCGAAGCGGATGCGGTGGGCGATCGGGCCGCCGTAGGAGTCGGTGCGCAGGTTGGCGTTGGACGACAGGAACTGGGAGATCAGGTAGCCGTTCGCGCCGTGCAGTTCGACGCCGTCGAAGCCGGCGTCGACGGCGCGCCGGGCGGCCGCCGCGTACGAGCGGGCTTCCCCCGGAATCTCGGAGAGGTCCAGGGCGCGGGGAACCGGCGCGGGCCGTGGGCCGGCCGGGGTGAACACGTCGCCCACGGCGGCGACCGCCGACGGTCCGGCCGGCCGCAGGCCCGTGGTGTCGGGGTGCGAGACCCGGCCGCCGTGCATGATCTGGGCGAAGATGCGCCCGCCGTTCGCGTGCACGGCCTCGGTCACGGGGCGCCAGGAGGCCACCTGCTCGTCGGTGTAGAGGCCCGGGGTGCCAGGGTTGGACTGCCCGGCCAGGCTCGGCTGCACCCCCTCGGTGACGATCAGTCCGGCGGTGGCCCGCTGGGCGTAGTAGACCGCCATGGACGGGGTGGCGAGGCCCCCGGCCGCGGCCCGGACCCGGGTCATCGGGGCCATCACGACCCGGTTGGGCAGCTCCAGACCGCCGAGCCGGTAGCGGTCGAACAGCGTGGTCTTGCCGGTCATGCCGGAACTCCTTCGTACGAGTCGAAGGCCCACGGACGGCGGGCCCGACGGGTACGCTAGAACCTGACATCAATGTGAGGGTCAAGTCCCGGGGCGGGTCCACCGTCGGGAGGGTGAGATGCGGATCGGCGAACTCGCGGCGCGGACCGGAGCCAGTGTCCGCTCGCTGCGTTACTACGAGGAGCAGGGGCTGATCACCAGCACCCGCAGCGTCGGCGGTCAACGGCAGTACACGGAGGGCGACATCGAGCGGGTGGACTTCATCCGGCGCCTGTACGCGGCCGGGCTGTCCAGCCGCACCGTCCTGGAACTGATGCCCTGCCGCGACGCGCCCAGCGACGAGACCTCCGACGCCGCGCTGGACCGCATGGCCAAGGAGCGCGACCGGCTCTCCGCGCACATCCAGGACCTGCTGAACACCCGCGACGCGCTCGACGGCCTGATCGCGGCGAACCGGGCCCACCGCGCCGCCCGCCGGACCGCGGCATGACGAGATCCGCCGGCCGGCCCTGCCGCGACCGGCGTCCGCCGAGCGGTGCAGACCTTCGCCCCGTCCTCGTCAGGCGGGCAGTGCGCTGAGTTCGCCGCCGTCGGCGAGGACGACGGAGCCGTTCAGGCAGCTGCTGCCCGGACCGACGAGGACCGAGACGGCCTCGGCGCGTGGCTCGGCTCATTCGGTGTCGCCGAGCGCCGCCATGGGGGTGGCGCGGCCGGCCCGGCGGGCCGGAAGGAGTCCGGCGAGTGCCGTGACGGCCGTCAGGGTGACGAAGACCGTCAGGAGCCGGCCCGTGGGCAGCAGCAGCGGGGCCGGTGCGATGGCGAGCCGGACGGCCAACCAGGCGTACGGGACTCCCAGGGCCAGCCCCAGGACGCCGCCCAGGGCACCGTACAGGGCGGCTTCCGCGGCGACCGTCCGGCGCAGGGAGCCCCGGCCCAGGCCCAGGGCGCGCAACAGGCCGAACTCCCGGGTGCGTTCGACCGCGGTGAGGCTGGTGGTGGTGACCACGCCCACGACGGCGATGAGGATGGTGAGGCCGACGAGCCCGAGCGCGACGGTGCCCACGAGCCGGATGTCGCCGAGGGTGACGTCCCGCAACTCGGCCGGCACGTCCAGGCCGGCCTCGTCGGGGTCGGGGACCTCGGCGGCGACGGCAGCCTCCAGGGCCCTGCGTGCCTCGCCACGCGCGGCGAGACCGTCCGACGAGGCGTCGGCGAGGATGCCGGTCGGCCGGGCGGCGGCGCCCAGCCGGCCGAGGTCGGCGGGTGTCACGAAGAGTCCCGTGCCGGCCGGGCCGTCACCGGCGAGGGTGGCCGCGACCGTCAGCCGGAGGCGCCCGTGCGGAGCGGGGAGGCTGACGGTGTCCCCCGCGCGGACGCCCAGGTCGTCGGCGAGCAGGGCCGCCACGATCACCTCGCCCGGGCGCAGGGCGCTCAGGCTCCCCGTCGCCGTGTCGATGTCGTGGGCGGTGGGCAGGGCCCGCAGGTCCAGGTCGGAGACGGTCTGCTGGGTCTGCCCGACCGTGATGTCGAGCGTGCGGTAGGCGAGGACGTCGTACAGCCGGGGGGAGGCGTCGAGCCGCTGGACCAGGGCCGGCGGGAAGCCCTTGGGGTCGGTCACGCGGAAGTCGGCCGGTGCCTCGACGGCCAGCTTGCGGTCCGTGTAACCGCCCAGGCAGGCGACGGCGACGAGGGCTCCCCCGACGAGCGCCACGCCGAGGGCGACCACGACGGACACCGCCGCGGCCCGGCGCGGTGCGCCGCCGACCACACCGACCGCCAGCCTGCCGGCGGTCCCGAGCCGGCGCAGCGGCCATCCGGCGACCGCCAGCACCGGGCGGACCAGCAGCGGGCCCAGGGCGATCAGCGCCAGGAAGGCGAGGGCCGCCGAGGCGACGGTCACCATCAGGGAGGTGAGGTCCCGGTCGTAGCCGCCCGCCCCGGGCTGCGGCAGGTCGCTGACGAGCAGCGCCACCAGCCCCAGGGCCGTGACGGCGAGGAACAGTCCGGTGGCCAGCCGGGCGGGACGCAGCCGGTGTTCGGCGGTGACGGTGGAGGCGGCGCGCAGGGCCTGCAACGGCGGCACGTGCGACGCCGACCGGGCGGGGGCGAGCACCGCGCCGACCGTCACCAGCGCGGCGCCGGCGATCACCAGGGCGGCCTGCGCGGCGGGGAAGCCGGGCGCGGCCAGGTCCTGTCCGGCGACGCGGGCGGCCAGGGGGGCCAGGTGCCCGGCTCCCCAGGCCGCCAGGACACCGAGTGTCCCCGCGGTGGCCCCTGCCAGGGCGCCTTCGGTCACGAGCGCGGTGACGAGCTGCCGTCGCTGGGCGCCGATGGCACGCAGCAGCGCCAGTTGCCGCAGCCGCTGCGCGAAGACGATACGGAAGGCCGAGGTGGCGACCAGGGCGGCGGCTCCCACGGCGACGGCCAGGAACACGGCGATCAGCTGGAAGATCTCGCGGTACTGCGCGAGGGCGGCGCGGGCCTCCACGGCCCGGACCGTGTCGCCGGAGCTCACCAGGGCGTGCGGGGACGGCGTCCTCAGGACGTCCCGTACCCGCCGGGCGATCTCCTGGGTGCCGGCGCCGTTCACGGTTCGGATGTCGAGCCGTGAGTAGCCGGACAGGGCCGCGATGCGCAGGAGGTCCTCCCCGGTCGCGTACCCGGCGGCGTCCCGGTCGGCGTTCGTGGTGCCGGTGACCACGCCGGTGACCGTCAGCGTGGAGCGGACGGTCTTCTCCGGGTCTGCGGGGTCGGGGAAGAGCAGGGTGATGCGGCGGCCCGGGGCCAGCCGGAGCTCTTCCGCCGCCGGGCGGTTGACGGCGATCCGGCCGGGCGCGTCGGGATAGCTCCCTTCGGCGAGCCGGACCCGGGACAGCGGGCCGGTGCCGGGGTCGGCGCGCAGTTGCAGATAGTTCTGGGACAGGCCGCCGGAGACCGGGGCTCCGGCGTCGACCCGGGCCGCGACCTCGGCGACGCCGGGCAGCGCGCGGATCCGCCGCAGCGCCGCCGGGCCGATCGAGGCGTCCGTGTCGGTGACGACCAGCGAGACCGCGGCGGGCGTGCCGCGGAAGTGGGCGCGGGCGGTGTTCTCGGTGATCTGCTGCGCCATGACGGTGGCGAACACGACGAAGGCGGCCACCAGGACCGACGAGCCGGTCGTCAGCATGCGGGCCGGGCGGCGCAGCAGTTCCGCCAGCTGGGAGCCCAGGACGCTCGCGCGCCAGGTGACAGAGGTGGTCATCGGGTGCTCACCGTCCTGCGCAGCGCGTCGGTGACGTCGGTCCGGGTGGGTGCGTCGAGGTCGTCGACGACGCGGCCGTCGGCGATGACGATCACGCGGTCGGCGCGGGCCGCGGCGTCCGGGTCGTGGGTCACCATGACCACGGTCTGGCCGAGGTCGCGTACGGAGTCGCGGAGGAAGCCGAGCACCTCGGTGCCCGCGCGGGAGTCCAGGTTGCCGGTGGGCTCGTCGGCGAAGACCACGGCGGGGCGGGCCGCCAGGGCGCGGGCCAGGGCGACCCGCTGCTGCTGTCCGCCGGAGAGCTCGCCGGGGCGGTGGGCGAGGCGGTCGGTGATGCCGAGGACGGTGGCGAGCCGGTCGAGCAGGGCCGGGTCGGGGCGGCGGCCGGCCATGGTGAGCGGCAGCACGATGTTCTCCAGCGCGGTCAGCTGCGGGAGCAGGTTGAACGACTGGAAGACGAAGCCGACCCGGTCGCGGCGCACCCGGGTCAGTGCCCGGTCCGGCAGACTGCCGATGTCCGTGCCGTCCAGCACGACCTGGCCGGAGGTGGGGGTGTCCAGCCCCGCCAGGCAGTGCATCAGCGTCGACTTGCCCGAGCCGGACGGCCCGACGATCGCGGTGAAACGGGCGCGGGCGAATTCCGCCGTTATCCCGTTCACCGCTGTGACGTCCAACTGCCCCTGCCGGAATTTCTTCACCAGGTTCACGGCCGAGATGATCCCCGCGGTCACGTCAGAATTCCTTTCCGCTCCAGAGCGGCTCCGCTCCGGAGACGTCGTCGTGTCCGTCAGGAAGCGAATGCGGGCAGGGTGAGGGTGATACCGGCGTCCGTGCAGTGGCTGTTGGCCTCCTTGGCGATCCTGGCGAGTTCCTTGCCGGTCGGCGGCTCTCCCCCGCCCTTGGCGTGCAGGACCGCCCAGCCCTCGTAGTTGGAGATCTGCGCGCCGAGGTAGCCGTCCTTCATCTGTGCCCTGCGCATCGTGGCCGTGCGCCGCCCCCAGGCGTCCGCCGCCTTGGCGTCCTTGGGGAGCCGCCGCGCCTCGTCGACGATCCGCTGCGCCAGCCGGCAGTCCGCGGCGGATGCCTGGCTGGGCTTGTTGTGCTCGTGCCAGCCGTATGCGGCAGCGGCGGCCAGGACGGCGGCGAGCACCACGCCGACGGCCCCGAAAACCAGGGACCTGTTCTTGCGGACAGCACCGGAAACCGCCATGACCATAACCTCCGAGTAGTTCCGCCGGCGTTTTCCGGCGGACTGTGGAAGCAATCCTCGGAGTTCGGGGGCACCGGCACATCGGAGCACGATCGGAGTTTCGTCGCGGGCGACTGCGACCGCAGTGGCAGCGCGGGTCTACGACCACGGTCGTAGACCCGGGGAGGGGCGGCGATCTCGATCCGCGAGGGCACACGGACGGACCGGCGCAGGCGGACAGCCCGGCGGAGACCGCCGAACGGCGGGGCGCCGGGGGGATCCGGCGCTGCCGTGTCTTACGGCCGCGCCGCCTGGCCTCTCGGCCTGTCGTCCTCTCGGCCCGTCGGCCCCTCGTCCTCTCGGCCCGGCTACGGCCCCGGACCTCCGCCTGGACCGGTCCCGGACACCGTCCGCCCGCGCCCGGACGCCGCTCCCCCGGCCCGCGCCCCGTGCAGGGCCCACGGGGGTCAGCCGACGGGACGGACGAGGCCCGACTCGTAGGCGAACACCACGGCCTGCGCGCGGTCGCGCAGGTGCAGCTTGGCCAGCACCTTCCCGAAGTGCGTCTTCACGGTGGCCTCGGCGACGAACAGACGCGCGGCGATCTCGGCGTTCGACAGCCCTTCCGCGACCAGTTCGAGCACCTCCCGTTCACGGGCGGTCAGCACGGCCAGCCGTTCGTCACGCCGCGGAGACGGCGCCAGCTTCCCCGCGAACCGGTCCAGCAGCGCCCGCGTGACCCGCGGAGCGACGACGGACTCACCGGCGGCCACGACACGGATCGCCGACACGACGTCCTCGGCCGGGGAGTTCTTCAGCAGGAAGCCGCTCGCCCCGGCCTGCAGTGCGGCGAAGGCGTCCTCATCGGTGTCGAAGGTGGTGAGCACGAGCACCCGGGGCGCCGTTCCCCACTCGGCGAGCCGCTGCGTGGCCTCGATGCCGTCCATGACCGGCATGCGGATGTCCATGATCACGACATCGGCCTCGGTGTTCTCCAGCAGTCTCAGTGCCTCGGCGCCGTCCGCGGCCTCCCCGACGACCTCGATGTCGCTCTGCGCCGAGAGCACCATGGTGAATCCGGCCCGGATCAGCGGCTGATCGTCCACCACGGCCACCCGAATCGGCCTGCTCGGGTCCGTACCCGTGTCCCTGCTCGGGTCCGTGGTCATGTCAGTGCTCCCGCCCTTCACGTCGCCGCCCCGGCCTTCGCCGGAAGGTCCGCTTCGACCCGCCATCCCGCGCCGAGGCGCGGTCCGGCGGTGAAACGACCGCCCGACACCTCCACCCGCTCACGCATGCCCACGAGGCCGTGGCCGCCGCCGGCCACGCCCTCCGCTCCGGCTGGTGCGGGCGCCCCCAGCCGGCCGCCTCCGTCGTCGGACACCTCGATGTGCACGACGTCCTCCTCGCAACTGAGCGTGACGGCGACTTCCGCGCCGGGGCCGGCATGCCGCAACGCGTTGGTCAGACACTCCTGGACGACCCGGAACACCGTCAGCTGGTCCGCGGTCGGCAACCGGTCCCGGTCGCCGTGGACCGTCAGGGTCACCAGCAGTCCGGCCGTACGGGCCCGTTCCACGAGGGTCTCCAGACCGGCCAGCGACGCCCGGCGCCGCCCGGCGCCCAGCTCGGACCCCTCCCCCTCACCGTCGCCCGGAGCCCGGCCCGCGCGCAGGACGCGCACGATCCGGTGCATGTCCTCCAGCGCGTCCCGTCCGGTGGCGGCGATGGTCTGCAACGCCGTACCGGCCCTGTCCGGATCGGTCTTGAGCACGTAGCCGACCGCGTCCGCCTGGAGGATCATCACCGCCAGGCTGTGCGCCACCACGTCGTGCAGCTCCCGGGCGATCTCCGCCCGCTCCTCGGCCGCGGTGAGCTGCGCCAGATGCCGGCGTTCCCGCTCCTCCACAGCGGCCTTCTCCTCAAGGCCGACCGCGTACAGCCGCCGGGTCCGCAGCACCACAGCCGTCAGCCACATCGCCACGCAGATACCGAGGAACGCCACGAACGACACGAAGTCCATCGACGCCGCACGTGGCACGAACAGGCTGCCGACTCCGCCGAACACCAGCACCACGCCGGCCACGACCACCGCGCCGGCGGTATACACCTGCCACATGGCACGGGCGTGGGTGACCACCGACACCACCGCCACCAGGACGGCCATGTCGTAGCCCGTCGGCGCGCCCGCCTGGGCCACGTCCGGAACAACGGCCAGCACGTACTGCAGCAATGCCAGCGCCGACGCCGCGCCCAGCACGGCCATCGGCCACCGCCGCCGGAACAGCAGCGTCAGCGCCATCGCCCAGCCGATCACCTGATCGTACCCCACGCTGTAGTAGGAGGCCGAACAGGCCACCACCCCGGCGACCGCGACGTCATAGGCCGTATGCATCCACGGCCGAAGGGGAAAGCCACGCACCATGGCCGCCAGGCTACGGCAGCCGGCCACAGCCGGACGCCGGAGCACCGACCCCGGACGCGGCCCCAACTCGCCTCATCCGCAGGCCTGATGTGGCCGGCCTGCCGGGCGCCCAGCCCGCGCCATCCGGCGTTCGCAAGACGGCCCCGACCAGGTTCCGGGCCCGAGCCACACGGGGATTTCCGCCGTCTTACAAGGGCCGCCCGGCCGCGGGCGGAGTACCGGTCCAGTGACTTGCTTCTGCCGGGACAGCCGGAACAACCGGTGTGGGCGGACACCCGGGCTCAGGCGGCGCACATGAGCATGCGACGAGTGCGAAGTCACCAGGGGACGACGCCGTCGTCCTCGAAGAACGAACCGGTCGGGCCGCCGTCGGGCAGCGTGGCGAGCCGGATCGCCGTGGCCGCGCCCTGCTCGGGAGTGCGGGTCCCGTAGAAGCCGGTGAAGTCGGTCGCGACCAGGCCCGGGCAGGCGACGTTGATCAGGATGTTCGTACCGGCGAACTGCCGGGCGTACTGCACCGTGACGGCGTTGAGGAACGACTTCGACGGCGCGTAGGCGGCCATGACGGGGCCGATCTCGATGTCCGGGTCCGCCTGCCGGGTGAGGGAGGCGACGGCACTGGAGACGTTGACGATGCGGGGCGCCGCGGAGCGCCGCAGCAGCGGCAGCATCGCGTTGGTCACTCTGATGACACCGATGACGTTGGTCTCCACGACCGTACGGACCACGTCGAGGTCGAGCGTGGTCGGGTCCTGCTCCCACCCCGGCCCCGTCTCCCCTGAGACGCCGGCGTTGTTGACCAGGACGTCCAGGCGCCCGGCCTGCCGTTCGACCAGGTCCGCGGCATCGGTGACGCTCTGGTCGCCGGTCACGTCCAGGGGCACCCCGAACGCGTCCACCCCGGCGGCGCGCAGTTTCTGGACGGCGGCCTCGCGCCGGGCCCGGTCGCGGGCCCCCACGCCCACGCGGTACCCGAGGGCGCCCAGCCCGGCCGCGATCTCGTACCCGATTCCCTTGTTCGCGCCGGTCACCAGCGCGATCTTCGTTTCGCTCATGCCGTCGATGCTCGCCCGCGAACGAGCGCCGCATCCAACACCGATGCGGTGCTCTGTGATACCCGGCAGGTATCACCGGCGTACGCTGTGGCCATGGACACCGTGGAGACCCGCGAGCTGAGGTACTTCCTGGCCGTCGCCGAGGAACTGCACTTCGGCCGCGCCGCCGAGCGCCTCGGCATGGCCCAGCCGCCCCTGTCCCGGGCGATCCAGCAGCTCGAGCGGCGCCTCGGGGTCTCCCTGTTGAAACGCAACCGCCGCGGCGTCACCCTGACCGGCGCCGGAGAGGTGCTGCTGCACGAGGGCCGCGCGGCCCTCGACGCGGCCACCGCCGCCGTTCGCCGCACCCGTCGCGCCGGTGGCGCCGACGGTCCGGGCGGTCCCCGCAGCCGTCTGGTGCTGGCGGTGAAGGCCGGCGCGTCCCACGAGCTGCTGCACAAGCTCCTCGACGCCTATGCCGCCGAGCCCGACGCCGCGGAGATCGAGGTGCTGCCGAGCAGCACCTGCGAGCAGGAGGAGATGCTGCGCGACGGCCGCGCCGACGTGGCGCTCATGCACAAGCCCTTCAACTCCCTCGCCGGGTTCGACAGCGAGGAACTGATGACCGAGGGGCAGATCGCCGTCCTGCCCGCCGGGCACCCCCTGGCCGCGCGCAAGGCCCTGTCCCTGGCCGACGTCAGCGACGTCCCCGGCCTTCCGCTCGCCCGCTGGTCCCGGCACGGCGTCTACCCGCCCGGGCCGGGCCCCGAGATCCGCGACCAGACGCAGCTGGCCCAGCTGATCGCCCTCGGACGCACCGTGGCCGTCTTCCCCGACTCCGCCCGCGCCTGGCTGTGGGCCGAGCACACCGCCGTCCCCCTGACCGACGCACCCCCCGTCGTCACCCACATCGCCTGGCCCGCGCACAGCCGTTCCCTCGCCCTCGCGGGACTGATCCGCACGGCCACACGGCTGTGACATCGGACAGCCCGCGACACCTGTTTGTCCCGGGCGATCGCGCGGAGGGCGCCCCGCGAGCACGGCCGCGTTCGCGGGCCAAGGCCGGTTCGGGCTTCGACACGGCGGCCTTCACCATCGACCGGGACCGTGAGCAGGCGATCTGCCCGAGTGGGGCCACGAGTGCGTCCTGGACCGGGCCGAGGATGAACTCGGGTGTACGCCGGCGATCCGGACGACTTGTGGCGGCCACGGTCTTCGACGTCGGTGAAGCCCTGACGGATCGCGCCGACGACGGCCGGCGGCGGACACGGCGCGCTCAGCGCCTGGCGGCAGCGCGCCGCGCCACGATGGCGGCCCGGCGCTCCTCGAACCGGGTCGCCTGCGCGTCCAGTGAACCGAGGAACTCGCCCAGCTCCTGCTGGGCCTTGAGCCCCTCGGGCCCAAGGCCGGTCAGGCGCAGGACCTTGAGGTGCCGCAGCACCGGCTGGAGGACGTCGTCGTGGTGGACGCGCAGGTTGTAGACACCGGCCAAGGCGATCTCGACGGCGGCGCGCTCGAAGCCCGGCAGGCCGTGGCCGGGCATCCGGAAGCCGCTCACCACGTCGGCAACGGCGCGCAGGGCCTGGTCGGGGGCGATCTCCAGAGCGGCCCTCAGCAGGTTGCGGTAGAAGACCATGTGCAGGTTCTCGTCGGTGGCGATGCGCGCCAGCAGGCGGTCGCAGACCGGGTCGCCCGAGCTGTGCCCGGTGTTGCGGTGCGAGATGCGGGTGGCCAGTTCCTGGAAGGCGACGTACGCCACGGTGTGGAGCGGCGAGTGCCGGTTGTCGGAGACGAATCCGGCGGACATGTGGGTCATGCGGGCCCGCTCCAGTGCCGCCGGGTCCACGGCGCGGGACGCCACCAGGTAGTCCCGCATGACCATGGAGTGCCGGGCCTCCTCCGCGGTCCACCGGTGCACCCAGGTACCCCAGGCGCCGTCACGCCCGAACAGGGTGGCGATCTCGTGGTGGTAACTGGGCAGGTTGTCCTCGGTGAGCAGGTTCACCACCATCGCGACCTTGCCCACCGCGGTCAGCGGAGACTGCTCCGGCGCCCAGGGCTCACCGCCCAGGACCCCGTCAAAGTCCCGGCCTCGGCTCCAGGGGACGTACTCGTGGGGCATCCACTCCTTGAACACCCCCAGGTGGCGGTTGAGTTCGCGCTCGACCACCTCCTCCAGCGCATGCAGGAGCTGCGGGTCCGTCCAGGTGGTGCGGCGGACAGAGGATGACGGGGGGACGGCGGCCATGGAGGAACCGGCCTTTCGCTGCGGGGTGGAACCTACGGTTCCGTAAGTTATGAGGCCGCGCCGTGGTTCCGCAGGGGCCGTTCGGCCCTACTGGCACGTACGGGTGGGGACCGCGGTAGCGGCGCCGATCCTTCCACCAGGCGAGGCGGTCGGCGGAGTGCTGGGGGAAGACGGTCTGCAGCGCGATGACCTCCAGCGGCAGGACCGCGCACCCCGTCACGGCCCAGGCAGGGGCCCGGCCAAGTGGCCGACCTTCGAACGCGTCCCGCCCCTGTCCTGGAATTGGGTCATCGGCGGGCCGGGGCCCGGCCTTCCGACGGCTCGGCTGGATGCCGTACCAGCCACCGGGCCCCGGGCCTGCGGGTGTGCGGCGTCAGCGGGAATGGCCGAGTTGGGTGAGGGCCAGGTCGAGCATGTCGGCGAAGAAGTCGGCTGCGGCGGCGTCGATGCACAGCGGTGGCTTGATCTTGAGGATGTTGAGGTGGTCGCCGGTCGGCTGGACGATCACGCCGAGGTCGAGCATGCGGTCGCAGAGTTCGGCGGTTTCTTCTGTGGCGGGTTCCAGGCCGGCGCGGTCCCGGACGAGTTCGAGGCCGAGGTAGAGGCCCGAGCCGTGGACGGCGCCGATGATGCCGTAGCGGTCGGCCAGTGCCTCCAGCCGGCTTTTCAGACGGCCGCCGACGCGCACCGCGTTGCCCTGGAGGTCTTCGTCGCGCAGGGTGTCCAGGACGGTGAGGCCCACGATGCTGGAGACGGGGCTGCCGCCGGTGGAGGAGAAGAAGTAGCCCTGGTCGCGGTACCGGTCCGCGACCGCCCTGGACGTGATGACGGCGCCGAGGGGGTGTCCGTTGCCCATGGCCTTGGCGACACAGACGATGTCGGGGACGACCTGCTGCTGCTCGAAGCCCCAGAACCAGTGTCCCAGGCGGCCGTATCCGACCTGGACCTCGTCGGCGACGGCCAGGCCGCCGTGACGCCGTACCGCCGCGTACACCTGGGCGAGATAGCCGTCGGGAAGGGCGACTCCTCCGGCGTTGCCGTAGAAGGTCTCGCCGATGAACGCTCCCGCCGGGCGGCCGGCGGCGGCCAGTTCGTCGATCACCGCAACGGCCTCGGGTGCGTAGCGCACGGCATCCGGCCCGCGGTGACGGCCGCGGTAGGAGTTGGGCGAGTCCACGGTGTGCACCCAGTCCGGGCGGGTGGCCAGGGCGTTCGGGTTGTCCTGGAGCGAGGTGGAGACCGCGTCGGAGGCGTACGTCCAGCCGTGGTAGGCCTCGCGCAGCGCGACGACGTCGTGCCGGCCGGAGGCCCCGATGGCCAGGCGAAGGCCCAGATCCACAGCTTCCGAACCGGAGTTGACGAGGAACACCGTGTCCAGAGGGTCGGGCAGGAGGGCGGCGAGGCGCTCGGTGAACTCCACCACGGCGGCGTAGTGGAAGCGCGAGTTGGTGTTGAGCCGCCGCAACTGCCGGGACACCGCCTGCTCGACGCGGGGGTGGGCGTGGCCCAGTGGGGTGACGTTGTTGACGATGTCGAGGTACGACCGGCCGTCGGTGGACAGCAGATGGTGGCGCCAACCGCGTTCGATACGCGGAGGGTTGGCGTAGTAGTGCCCCTGCACGGTGGCGAACGCGGCGTCACGCCGGTCGAGCAGGTCCCTCTCGCCCGCGGGGTCGGAGCCGGCCGGAAGGCCGAGGAGCGGGGCGGGGTCGGCGGTGAGCGCGAGCCAGCCGGCGGCGTACTCGGGACGGACCAGGCGCGGGGCGGCGGGGCCGTCGGCGTCGCGCAGCGCCACGTGGACCGGGGCACCGGAGCCGAGGTGGGCGATGTCCTCGCCCGCCTGCACCGTCGCACCGGTGGTGACCAGGGGCTGGACCGCATGAAGGAAGGACAGTGACAGCACCTGCGAGCCGTAGGTGAGTTCCACGTGGCCCGGCGCCGCGGCGAGGACCTTCCCCGCGGCGGGCGCCTGCACCACGGCGTCCCGGCCGGGCCAGAGGTCGATTCCGGTGGGCACCGTGGCGGTGGACACCGCCGACAGCGCCGGTGCCCGAGTCGGACGCGCCTGGGCGTACCGGGTGGCGACGGCGGCCGCTCCGTCCGTGAGCGCGGAGGTCACCAGCCGGGCCTCGGCGCCGGCGTCCGTCCAGGCTCCGTGGTCCATGGACTCGGCGTCGGTGGACAGGTCGAGGACGGTGATGTCGTCGGCGTCGAGGTCCCGCAGGAGAGGGCGCACCGGCGCGCCGGCCTGCGCGGTCCGGGCAGGCACGCCGGTCATGCCGGTCGCGTCCCTGATGAGGCGGATCATCACCGGCAGGGGCAGCCGGGCGGCCTGTTCGAATATGCGCCATTCGTGGTCGAGCGCGGACGTGGCGTAGACGTTGTCCTCGTCGACGGCGGCCTGATGCTGCCCGCTCGCCACCAGGACGGCGGCGCGCAGGACCACGAGCGGCCACAGCGCCTCGGCTTCCTCCGGGGAGAGCGGCCGAACCGCGTGGAAGGCGCGGACGGCCGGCAGTACGTGGTGAGGCTCGATACCGTCGTGGTGGAGCATCGAGGACAGTGACACGGCGAGTTCGCCGACCGCCCAGCTCGTGGTCACGTCACCGAAGTCGATGACGCCGTCCGGCACGGGCGGACGGCTGTCGGGGCAGCGGACCAGATTGTCGTCGGTGAGGTCCAGGTGCACGGCCTGCGACGGCAGCGCGCCGGCGAGCTTGTGCACATGTGCCCAGGCCTCGGCGGTCGCGGTCCGGACGGCGGTGCGCCGGCCGGGTTCGCCGATGTGCCCGGCGAGCTTGGCGACGACGCGATCGGCGTGCTGCGGGTCCCACTGGAGCACGCGGTCGAGGCCCGGGTGCCGGAAGCCGCGCAGGGCGGTGCTGACCTTTCCGGCGATCGTGCCCATGCCCGCCACGGCGCCGGGAGACAGGTGCCGTGGTCCCGAGAGCGTGCCGCCGGGCAGGTAGCGCAGCAGGCGGGCGACGGCCGGACCGTTCTCGGTGTCCACCGTCGTGCGCCGCGGGCAGCCGTCAGGGCGGCGCAGGACCGTGGCGATGCGCAGTTCCGGACGGGCCGAGGCGATCAGGTCGGCTGCCGCGTCCTGGGCTTCGATCTCCACCATGCCGAAGGCGGGGTTGGCGATCTTCAGAATCGCCGCGGGCGTCCCGTCGTCGGCGTGCAGCAGGAAGTTGGCGTCCTGCTGGCTGCCCAGGGCCCGCGCGCGAGCAGTGATGCCGAGGTGTTCGGCAGCGATGAGCTCGGCCTCGGCCGGCGTCATGCGGGGTACGGGAAGGGCGTCCTCGGTGAAGAAGTCGATCGTGCGGTGCTCGTCGGGCAGCATGCGGGGTTCCTCGGCTGGTGCGGGCAGACAGGGCTCGGACGCTCGGACGCCTCAGTCGACGTGCCACAAGAAGCGGTGAGTGTGAATCGCGAAGTAGGGGAAGTTCTCCACGGATGCGACACCCTCGACGGGTCGCACGACGTCGTTGACGAAGTCCAGAAGATCCCGAGGCTGAGGGCACACGACCTCCGCGAACAGGTCGAAGCCGCCGGCCGTCAGGACCGTGTACACGACTTCGTCGTGCCGGGACAGCTCATCGGCGACCGCCCGGGGATCGCCGTCGATGCGCAGGCCCAGGAGCGCCATCGCCTGCTGGCCCAGGGTCATCGGGTCGGTCACTCCGACGACCTGGACCGCCTTGGTGTCGATCAGCCGCTGCAGCCGCAGTCGCGCGGCCGAGGGCGACAACCCCACCTTGGGGCCCAGATCGGCGTAGGGGATCCGGCCGTCGACCTGCAGCTCCCGCAGGATGGCCCGGTCGATGTCGTCCATGCGGCACCTCTCTCCTGCACGAACGGCAGTCATCACGCTTGTTTCAAGCACAATGCCGGATGAACATGCTCGATTCAAGTGCGAGAACGATGGAATCGAGCGAACCGCGGGAACGCTTGTGGCTGCCGGAGCCGTTCGTGCCTGTTGTCTGCCGAGGCGGACGGTCCTTCGTCCGTCGCGTGATTCGGGTTCCTGCGAGGCACACGCGCCCCGCGCCACAGGGTCGATCCGCGGTCGGCGCGCAACGGCGGCCGCGGATCGACCCTCACCGGTCGGCGGGCTGGAAGCCGCTCCGCGTCCGGTCGACTGAACTCGTGGCGGGCTCGTCGTCGAGGCGGAACCTCGGGTCGCCGGGGACGGACGCGAGGAGTCGAGCGGTGTACGGGTGGTTCGGCTCGGCGAAGGTGGCTCCGGTCGGACCGAGCTCGACCAGGTCCCCGTGCAGCAGGACCGCGACCGTGTCGCTGACGTGCCGGACGACGGCCAGGTCGTGTGAGATGAAAAGCATCGTCAGCGAGAGCCGGCGGCGCAGATCGGCGAGCAGGTTGAGGATCTCGGCCTGGGTCGTCAGATCGAGGGCCGAGGTGATCTCGTCGGCGATGACGAACCGGGGACGCGGTGCGAGGGCCCGTGCGATCGCCAGCCGCTGGCGTTGGCCGCCGGAGAACTCGTGCGGGTAGCGGTCCATGCTGTCCGGGTCGAGGCTCACCTGGCTGAGCAGTTCGGCGATCCGGGCCCGGGCCGGTCCGACCCTGGCCCGGATCGGATCGAGTGCCTCGGCGAGCGACTGCGCGACGGTGCGCCGCGGGTCGAACGAGGAGTACGGGTCCTGCGCGATCATCTGGACCCGCGCGGCTCCCGCCCGTCCGCGCGAGGTGCGCAGCGGGGCGCCGTCCACGAGGATCCGGCCGCTCGACGGCCGGTGGACGCCGACGAGCGTCCGCGCGAGCGTCGTCTTGCCCGATCCGGACTCCCCGACGAGTGCGAGGGTGCTGCCCCGGGGGATGTCGAACGAGACTCCCTTGAGCACCCTGCGGGCCGCTACGCCGTGACCCAGCTCGACGGCGAGGTCCTCGACGCGCAGCAGCGGGGCGGCCGGCTGCGGGTCCGGTGCGGTGGCGGTGGCGGTGGCGGACATCAGCGGCTCCCTTCCGCGGCCGGGGGGCGGTCCGCGGCTTTGTCGGAAAGGTCGTCCGACGGCGCCCCGCTCGGCTGCGCCGAAGGCGCGTCGGCCGTCCACCGGACCGCGCTGAGGGTTCCGCCGGCCTCGACCGCGGCGGGCGTCGCCGCGAGCAACGCGCGGGTGTACGGGTGGGTGACCGTCCCCCGGCGCAGGTCGCCGCCTGTCGTACGGTCGACGACCCGGCCGCCGTGGAGCACCAGGACGGTGTCGCAGAGCTCGCCGACCACGCCGATGTCGTGCGAGATGAACAGCATCGCCGTGCCGTGCTCGCGGTTGATGCGCCGGAACTGCCGCAGCACCTCCGCCTGGACGGTGACATCGAGTGCCGTCGTCGGCTCGTCGGCGATGAGGAGCCGCGGGTTCGTCGTCATCGCGGAGGCGATCGAGGCACGCTGGAGCATGCCGCCGCTCAGCTCGTGCGGATGCTGGCGCAGCCGCCGCTGCGGTTCGGTGACGTGGATGTCGGCCAGCGCGCGGACCATGTCCTGTGCGGCCCGGCGCCGGGGCGTCCGCAGATGCACCCTGGCCACCTCGGTGAGCTGGGTGCCGAGCCTCAGCGCGGGGTTGAAGGTGCCGATCGGGTCCTGGTAGACGATGCCGATCTCGGTGGCGAGGCGTCGCGGCGGCGGTGTTCCGAGCAGGTCGAGGTCGCCGAGGGCGAGGCGCGACGCGTTCACCCGCAGGCCCTCGGGGAGCAGGCCCGCGACCGCCATGGCGATGGTGGACTTGCCCGAGCCCGACTCCCCGACGAGGCCGACGATCCGGCCGGCCCCGATGGTGAACGACACGTCGTCGACGAGTGTCCGGGCACCGGCGCGCACGGTGAGCCCGGCGACGGTCAGCAGGCCGTCCGGCTCGGTGTCGGCTGCTGCCCCCGCACCGCCCGGCGCCTGAAGCGCCACAGGTGCCCGTGCCGGGTCGGCCGGTCCCGTCGCGTCCGCCGTCCCGCTCGGCGCGGGCGCTGTGCCGCGGGTTCGCGGGTCGACGAGGGAGGCCACGCCGTCTCCGAGGAGCATGGCGCCCACGCCGGTGACGATGAGCATGATCGACGGAGCGAGGACGACCGACGGCTGGGCGAAGATCGACGGCAGTGCCTCGTTGAGCAGCCGGCCCCAGTCGTACTGCGGGTTCTGCACGCCGAGGCCGACGAACGACAGACTGCTGATGTCGAGCAGGGACAGGGTGAAGCTCGAACTGAGGAGCACCAGCAGCGGCCCGCTGATGTTCGGCAGGACATGCCGGCCCAGGATGCGCAGGCCGGGAACGCCGAGCAGGCGCGCGGTGAGCACGTAGTCCTTGTCCGCGACGGTCGCGGCGAGATTCGCCGTCAGCCGTGCGAACCCGGGGGCGCCGGCGACGGCGATCGCGACGATCGCGGACACCGTGCCCGGTCCGAGCACCGCCGCGATGACGAGGGCCAGCACGAGCGAGGGGAAGGCCACCGCCGAGTCGACGAGCCGCAGACAGGTCTCGCGCAGCCACCCGGGGGCCAGGTGGACCAGCGCGCCGATCGCGACGCCGACGACGAACGAGGCGGCGGTGGCGGCGGCGGCCATGAGCAGGGTGAGCCGGGTCGCGACGAGGGCCCGGGCGAGGACGTCACGGCCGAAGGCGTCGGTGCCGAGGAGGTGTCCGGCGCCGGGCCCCAGCCGGGCGCCGTCGGTGAGGGTCTCCGCGGCACCCCTCAGCAGCGGCGGGGCCACGAGGGCCACGGCGAGGAGCAGTCCGAGAATCACGGCGCCGGACAGCAGCGACGGGTTGCGGCGCCATCGGCGCACGGCCGCGTCAGTGGCCACGACGACCTCCCTCGAGAGTGCGGGGGTCGACGATCCCGAGGACGACGTCGACGAGGAGGTTGACGAGCAGGGCGAGCATGCCGACGACGAGGATGATGCCCTGGATCACCGGATAGTCCTTGTAGATGATCGCCTGGACGACCTCGGTGCCGAGCCCCGGGCAGGTGAAGACGTTCTCCAGGATGATCGTCCCGCCGAGCAGGGACGTGAGGACGAGTCCGCTCAGGGTGAGGACACTCGTCACGAGGTTGGGCAGTGCGTGGCGGAGGTGGAGGCGTACGGATCCCAGGCGGTGGCCGCGGGCGGTCCTCATGTAGTCCTGGGCGAGCACCGAGGCCGTCTCCTGCCGGACGACCCGGGCGATGGCGAAGGCCGGGCCGATGCAGAGCGCGGCGATCGGCAGGACGAGCGCGCTCGGTGTCGTGGCGCCGCCGGCCGGCAGCAGCCCGAGGCTGATCGAGAACAGGACGATGAGGAGGGTCGCGACGACGTAGACCGGCGCCGACGCCAGGAGCCCGGCGACCGTGCCGAAACCGACGCCGAGCCGCCGGCGGCGTCCGTCACGGGTGAGGACACCGACGGCCATGCCCAGCGGGACGGCGATGACCAGGGAGAGCAGCACGGCCGGGATGACGAGCTGGACGGTGTACGGCAACCGGGTCGCGACGATGTCCGCGACCGGTGTGCCGAACCGGAACGAGGTGCCGAGCCGTCCGGACACGATGTCGCCGAGGTAGTGCACGAACCGCGTCGTGATCGGCTCGTCGAGGCCCAGGCGTCGGCGTATCGCCGCGAGCGTGGCCGGGGACGAACTGGTGCCGGCGATCGCACGGGCCGGGTCCCCGGGCAGCAGGGGCACGATGAGGAACGTCACGAGGACGAGCAGCAGCATGGACATCAGCAGGCCGCCCGCCCGGCGGACGGCGAACCCGGCCCAGCCGCCGCCCAGCCGCAGCCGGGGAACGCGGCGGACGGACGCGGCCGGCAGCGGCCCGGCCTCGGCGGCGGACCCGGCGCTCACAACGCCCCCGCGAGTGCCGCGTCGTCCGGATGCCGCTCGTGCCAGCGGAACCGCGGTTCGAGCTGGGCGGACAGGCGCAGCAGCGTCGCCTCGTCGTAGGGCGCGCCGACGAGTTGCGCACCGACCGGCAGTCCGTCCGCGGTCGTATGGACGGGCAGTGAGATGGCGGGCAGCCCGGCGATGTTGACGAACGCGGTGAACGAGACCATCCGGGTCTCGGTGGCCCGCGGGCCGTCCGGGTCGGAGTTCGCCTCGTCGTACACGGGGCCGACCGGTGGCGCCACGACCGCCGTGGTGGGGGTGAGGAGAACGTCGAAGTCCCTGCCCCACTGGGCGACCACGTCGCGTGACTCGGCCTGCAGGCGCGCCGCCGTCCGGGCGTAGTCGCCCGCGGTGACCTCGAGGGCGGTCTCCCGGCGGCGCCGGATGTAGGGGTCCACGGCGTCGGGATCGTCGACTTCGATGGCGTAGGTGGAGGCACTGATGATCGTCCAGGTGAAGCCCATGATCGCCTCGTACGAGAACATCTTCGGGCGGGCCTCGACGACGTCGTGTCCCAGGTCTCGCAGGGCCTGCGCGGCCGTCAGCGCCGCCTTGCGGCACTCCTCGTCGACCGGCAGCCCGGTCGGCGCGTCGAGGAGCAGACCGATCCGCAGCCGCCCGGGATCGGCACCGGCCTCCTCGATGTACGGGCGACCCGGTTCGGGCGCGCTGTACCAGGCGAGCCGGTCGGCACGGCCCATGACGTCGAGCATGAGGGCCGCGTCGCGCACGGTGCGGGTGATCGCGCCTTCGGTCGTCGAGTGTTCCCAGCCCCGGACGAACGCGGGCACGCGTCCCCTGCTCGGTTTGAGGCCCACGAGGCCGGTGACGGACGCCGGGACCCGGATCGATCCGCCGCCGTCGGAGGCGTGTGCCACCGGGGCGAGCCCGGCCGCGACGGCCGCCGACGCGCCGCCGCTCGACCCGCCGGAGGTGTGCGCCGGGTTCCACGGGTTGCGTGTCTTGCCGTGCCGGGAGTTCTCGGTGACGGTCAGGGCGCCGAACTCCGGCGAGTTGGTCCGGCCGAGGGGGATCGCGCCGGCGTCGAGGAGGAGCTGGATGTCGGGGTCCGTGACCGTCTGCGGGGTGTCCCGGATCGCCAGTGAGGACATCGTGTTGGGTTGCCCGGCCACGGAGTTGAGGTCCTTGATGGGGACGGGGACGCCGTGCAGCGGGCCGAGCGGATCGCCGCGCAGCACCGCCCGCTCGGCCCGGACGGCCGCCGCGCGCACCGCGTCGGCGTCGAGCCAGACGATGGCGTTGACGGCGGGGTTGATCCGCTCGATGCGATCGAGGTAGGTCTCGGCCACCTCCACCGGGCTGACCTCTTTGGCGCGCACGAGGTCGGCGATCTGCTGGGCGGTGCTGAATGGGTCGATCACCAGGGGACTCCTGTCGGAAAGGTGCAAGGGTCTCGGTGCCGGGCACCGGAACCGCGCGGGGATTCGGCGTGCCGGACGGCCGGGTCCGGCCGCGTGGGTCTGCGCCGTGTGGCGGCCCGTCCGTCAGCCGGTGATGCGCAGGATCGGGTCGTCGAGCGAGCCGCCGAGCATCTGTGCGCTGAACCCCTTGCGCAGCGCGTAGATGAACGGGTCGTTGACCAGCGGCACTGCGTCCGCCTGCGAGATCAGGGCCTTGGCGGCTGTCCGGTACGCGGCGCAGCGAGCCTGGTCGGTCGTCGCCGCGGCGCCCCGGGCGAAGGCCTTGTTCACCGCGGGGTTCCTCACCGCGCCGAGGTTCCCGCCGCCTGCGGAGACGGTCGGGCCCACGAAGTGGCCGAGCGGGTTGGCGAGGCTGCCGAGGAAGTTGAGGTCGGCGAAGACCGTGAGGTCCCAGGCGTCAGGCTTACCGAACACGGTCCCGACCCAGGTCCCGACGTCGACGTTGGCGAGTGTGACGTCCGCGCCGGCGGCCCGCAGCGCCTCCTGGATGTACTGGTTTCCGGCGCCGGCCGGCCCGACCACCTGGGGGCCGACGAGGCGGATCTTCTTGCCCTTGAGCACGGCCGCCGCCGCGGTTTTGTCCGTCGGTACGAGGAACGAGGTGGCAGGGTCGTTGCAGGGGATGCCTTTCTGCACGAACATCGTCGACAGCTCACCGGTGTCCTTCGAGGCGACCTTGGCGAAGGCGGCGCGGTCGACGGCCTGGGCAACCGCGCGGCGGGTGGCGACGTCCGCGAAGACCGTGCCGGGCCGTTCGTTGAAGAGCAGGTAGAAGTCGGAGAACCGGCTGACGCTCACCGTGTGGCCGCCCACGCCGTCGAAGCGCGGGATGCCCGAGGCGTCGATCTTGCCGATGTCGAGCTGGCCGCTGGTGACGAGGTTGCCGGTCGCCGTCGGGTCGGGCGAGACCAGGTACTCCAGCGTCGTGGCGGCCTTGCCGGGGATCTTCGTGCGCCAGGCCGGCCAGGCCTTGTACTCCGGACGAAGCGCGTAGGAGTACGAGACGCCGGGCTGGGACCTCTGAAGAAGGTAGGGGCCGGACTGCGAGCCCGTGGCTCTGCCGGCGGCAAGGGCCTTGAGGTCCTTGAGTCCCGCCGGGCAGACGATGCCCGTGCTCGCGATCGACAGGCCGGTGACCATGTCGCCCCATGGCCTGGCCAGCGTGATCTTCACAGTGTGCGCCGCGTCGTCGGCGGTCACTCTCACCGTGTTGCCGGGGCCGAAGACGGTGGGGAGATCGGGCGCCGCCGTCTTCGGGTCGGCGTAGCGGTCGAGGGACGCCTTGACGACCGTCGGCGTGACCGGCGTCCCGTCGGCACACGTCGCGTCGGTGCGCAGGGTGAACGTCGCCGAGGTCGGTGTGTTCCTCCACTTGGTGGCCAGCCCGCCGACGAGCCCGCCGTCGTCCTTGCGCACGAGGGTGTCGTAACTGTCCCGGGCGAGCAGGTAATCCGGCAGGGACAAGGCCTTGGCCGGGTCGAAGCCGGCCGGCACGTCGATCGTCGTCCGGATCTTCGTCACGGCCGCGGCACCGCCGGTGCCGGGGTCTTCGGACGTCGATCCCGTGGTGGTGCAGCCGGCGAGCACGGCCGTCATGGCGACGGCCGCGGTCACGGGGACCGCGCGGGTACGGGTCTGGCGCATGGGTGCTCCTGGAGGGGGAGTCGGGCGCTGCGCAGGCCGCATGGGATCGGGCGGGATCAGGCGGAACGAGCGCGAGCAGTTCAGGGCGGAGGCGGTGCGCGCGGCCCTCGGTGGGCGCCGCGCGGGAGCGAGCCGTGGAGCGTTCGGTGGGGAGAGGATGCCGCCCAGTGAACGACGTAGTCAATAGCGTTAACTATCTTTGTGTACGCCGCCGCGCAGGACCGTTGCGGGGCAGTGGCCCTGAAGCCTGGCAGAGGGCGCGCGTCAGTCGCGCGGGAGCGTCGCCGCCTCCGCCTCGAGAGCCGCGAGGAGGATGTCCGTCTGCCGGCGGAAGACGTCGGTCATGTCGATACTGCGCAGGTGTTCCTTCGCCGCCTCGGCGTAGGGGTACGTGGCAGGGTCCACCGGCTGGTACTCCTGCACCCAGTTCACCGCGGCACCGAACCGCTGGTTGACGAGCCGCCAGGCGTTGCTGCTCGCCATGGCGAGGACGAAGTTCGAGTACGCCTGGTAGTGCAGGACGGCCGCCCGGCCGCGCCAGCCGCCGCGGTGGAACGCTTCCAGGACGGCGTCGACGGCGCGCAGTTCGTGAACGCCCCGGGTGACTCTCCCCATGCAGAGCGCGGCGGCCGCCGGATGGTCCAGCGCGGTGTTCCAGGCACGGATCGCCAGGTCCCGCAGCGACTCGGTCCACGACTCGTGCGGCTCGTACCCCTCCAGGGAGATCCTGTCGAGCTCCTCCGCGACGGCGACCATGATGTGGTCGCGACTCGCGAAGTGCCGGTAGACCGCGGTCGCGGAGGAGGACAGTTCCTTGCCGAGTCGCTGGAAGGTCAGCGCGTCCGGCCCGTCCTCGTCGAGGATGCGCAGCGCGGCCCCCACGATGAGCCCCTGGGACAGGGTCCCCCGTTGGAGCCGCTTCGTCGACCGGCCCCCGGCAACTGCCACTCGAACGCCTCCCTCGGACGGACGGCGAGCACACGCTGCCGCAGCCCGCGACTCTCTACCGGCAACAATGAGACCAGCCTATGCGACCGGTTTCGAGCGGGTCATCCTGGGCCCGGCCACCGGGGCGGCCACCGAGGTCGTCGAGGTGATCCAATCCCTGCCCGGCATCGGCACAGTTCCCGGTGCCGAGTTCCTCGTCGCCGTCGGCGGCAGCCTGGATGCGTTTCCCAGTCCTGACCGCCTCGCCGCCTTCGCGGGAGTGACGCCCGCACCACGCGACTCGGGCAAGATCAGCGGGAATCTCCACCGTCCTCAGCGCTACCACCGGCGCCTTCAACGGGTCTTCTGCACATCGGCGTTGGTGAGCGTCCCGTTCGACCCCGACGCGCGCAAGTTCTACGAGCGCAAGCGCGCCGAAGGCAAACGACACACCCAGGCCGTGCTCGCCCTCGCCCGCAGGCGCGTCAACGTTCTGCGGGCCTTGATCCGTGACCGATGGTGCTGTCGAGTCGCACCCTCAGTCACTGCGGCGGCTTGACTTCAGCATGGGGAAGCACCAACCGCTCAGCCAGCCCCGTCATGCACGACTCAACGCACGGTCACACCAGAAGAGCCGACGTCTGAGGCGCACGGCAACGGCCCCTGACCGTCATGACTGGTCAGGGGCCGTTCTTGCTCCGATGGGTGCACCTTTGTCCACCTACGTGACCGCTACCGAAGCACGAAGATCACGAAGCCTCCATTGCCGAAACGGTGGTCAAAGCCGTTACCGAAACGGTGGTCGAAGCCGTTGCCGAAACGGTGGTCGAAGCCGTTGCCGAAACAGAACCCGGGGTGGTTGAAGCAGAACCCGCCTTGGTTGAAGCAGCGCCAGTCGTCGTGGTCGAAGCACACATTGGTGGTCACCTGGGTGTGCGCGGCAGGGGCTGCTGCGGCCGTGCCGGCTGCGCTGATCGCAGCGCCGCCGGCCATCAGAATGCCGGCAGCGGACGCCGCGACGAGACGCCTCGTGCGTTGTGCTCGCATGATGGATACGCCCTTCGTTTCGTCCTCTCGCGCGACTCTCGGCGGCACGAGATGGGTGGCCGCAGCCGCGGAGCACGTCCCGCATCCAGGATCCCGCCGCGCGGGAACCAGCCGACCAGGTGCGCACTCCCAGGATGCGGCCTATTTCCGATACGTCGGAGGCGCCCTTTTGGATTGGCCCTTGCGGCCGTCGGCCAGGTCCCGGGCGGCCGCCGAATCGGCAAACAGGGTCGTCCGACCATGGCAGGGCTTCGCATGTTCGGTGTCCAGGCGGCAGCGGAGCGGTGGCCGGTGGGCTGGTCCGGTGCCCGGCGGAGCTACAGCCTTGAGGTGGCGTATGACGCAGCACCGACCCGGCGTACCTGTGCGGTCACAGCACTGGCTGAAGGCTCCCGGGTGTCACCGCTCCGGCCGCCGGGAGCCGGCGGGACCACCCCCTGGTACGGGTTCCCGGGCATGCCCGTCGGCGCGGACGACGGCCAGGAAGGCGTGGGCGAGCATGGTGAGGGTGACCCGACGAGTCCAGGAGCCGAAGCGGCGGACCTGGTGCTCGTCGAGTCCGGCCAGGCCCTTGCCGGATTGGAAGAACTCCTCCACCCGCCACCTTGATCCCGCCACTCTCACCAGCGCGGTGAGCGGCACCGGGTGGGGCGAGTAGCAGCGGTGGAAGGCGAGTTCGCCACTGCTTCGGTTGCGGCGGATCAGCATCTGGTGGCTGCCAGGGCCGGGGCGAGCGAGGTCGATGACGGCCCAGTCGTAGAAGCGGCGCCCCTTCGCACCGGCCCCGGCGGACAGTTTCTGCCAGGCCCAACCTCGGCAGCTTCCTGGACAGAGCACCAGCTCGGAACTTTCCGGCGGGGGTGGGGACTTCGTGGGTGCGGGCGACGGCAAGCACGTAGCCGCACCTGCGTTCCTCCAGAGTGTCCCGCAGGCGTGGGTTGCCGCCGTAGACCTCGTCGCCGGCCACCCACGGGGCCCGGTGGCCCGCGTCCAGGAACCGGCCGATCATGCGGGCCGCCAGCTCCGGCTTTGCGGCGAAGGCGCTCTGCTCGCCGAGCCCGGCGGCGGTCGGGCTCGGAGGAACACGAATGCGGGACCTGCAACTCGCGGTCCACCGCTGCGTGACCGCGCCGGCCCGCATGGACGACATAGACCGCGACCTGCGAGTTCTCGATCCTGCCAGCCGTACCGGTGTACTGGCGCTGCACGCCGACCGTATGGTCTCGTACGCGCCGACGGGGTTCACCCCCGCGTGAATCGGCCGGCTGTCCGACCCATCAGGCCCTCGAACGCCTCGCGCCAGCGGGCAGGGTCAACGCTGTGACCTGCGACCACCGCATGATCTTCAGTCTTCGCACACCGATGATCAGCGGTGGCCGCCCGCGTCTCCTCATCGACCCCGACAGCAAGATCACGATCAACGCTGTGGAGGCAGTGTGCGTAGATAGTTACTGTCGGGTGCCATGCGAATCCTTGTACTGGGCGGCACCTCATTTGTGGGCCGGGCCGTCGTGGACGATGCTCTCCGTACGGGCGCGAAGGTGACCCTCTTCGGGCGGGGCCGGACAGGACCCGAGCTGTTTCCGGGGATGCCCAGGCGTATCGGCGACCGGGACACCGGTGACTACACGGCCTTGCACGAAGGTAGTTGGGACGCGGTGATCGATGTCAGCGGATACGTGCCGCGCCACGTCAGGCAGGCGATGGAGGCGCTCGGCGACCGGGTCGGCAGATACCTGTTCATCTCCAGCCAAGCGGTGTATGTACGGGCGGGTGTGGAGCCGGGCTCGGACGAGGACACCCCACGTCGGCCACCGGTCCGTGACACCGAGGAATTGACCGAAGAGACCTACGGGCCGCTCAAAGCAGCCTGCGAGGACGACGTGTTGGCCCGGTACGGCTCGCGGGCGACGATCGTGCGGCCGGGGAAGGTAGTCGGACCACACGACGTGCAGGATGGGCTCACGTACTGGGTACGCCGGGCAGCGCGTGGCGGCCGGGTGGCCCTGCCAGGCCGTCCCGAGCAGCCGGTTCAGGTGATCGACTCGCGTGACCTGGCCCGACTTGTGGTGCAGTTGCTCGTGGACGACAGACCTGGTGCATTCCATGCCGTTGGTCCAGCCGAGCCGACCACGATGGCCGATCTGATCAACACCTGCGCGCGGGTCGCAGGCAGCCAGGTCGAGGTCGTTCCGGTGTCCGCCGAAGCGGTGCCACCCTTCTTCCCGCTGATCCGCCCCGAAGCGATGTGGTCGACGCAGCAGCGCAGCCCGTCTCGCGCCCGAGCCGCCGGTATGCCGGCGACTCCGTTGGCGGTGACTGTCGCTGACGTGCTGGCATGGGACCGCGAGCGCGGCGAGCCACCGCTGGGGCACGGGTTGTCCCCGGAAGCAGAGGCGAAACTGCTCGCTGGAACCTGATCGCCAGAGCGGGCCAGGGCTCTAGGCCGTCAGAGGGGCAGTTGTCGCTTCAACCGAGCAATGGCCGAGCCAACGATCTCGGCGCTCACAGGAAGGCCCCCGACTCGCCGGGGGCCTTCCTGTGAGCGCAGGTGGGAACAAGCAGTCGTCCCGACGGTGCGCGACAACGACGCTCCACCCGGGTACCGGGGAGGAGCATCATCCCTGACACCAGGAGACGGGCTTGCCCACCGGACTGCGCGTGGACCTTGGCCGCAGCCTGCCGATCGGATCAGCCCAGGACACAGGTCTCGTCACCGAAGTCAGCGACGATCTTCAGCTTGCCGCCGACACTCCGCATCACCGGCGTCGCCGCCGCCGACCGCCACCACGCCCGCGACAGCACCCGGCCACTGGCACCACTCGGCATCACCCAGCGACTTTGCCGGGGCCCTGGGTGTCCGTCGCACTGCTCAAGGCAGTAAGTGTGGTCTTCCCGGGGACACGGGCGGCGGCCGCGGCAACGGTTGCCAGGTCGTCGCTCGAGAAGCCGGCGCGGCTCAGCACCGCCAGGGATTTGTTCGTTGCCAGCGCGCACAACGCCAGCTCTGCCGCCTCCTGCTCACCGGCCCCCGCCGCCAGCAACGCCTGTTCCAGCATCGCCCGCAATCTGTCGATCATGGCGCGGACCATCGTCCGGCTCTTTGCGTCGAGGGCCGGGAACTGCGTTGCCGACACCGTGAGCAGGCAGCCGTCCGGGACCGTCGGGTCGGCGATGCGGTTCAGGGTGACCTGCAGATAGGCGGCCACGACGGCGCTTGGGCTCGGGTGGGGGCCGGACAGCGCCTGGTCGTACAGCGGGTGGTAGGTCTCCGCGTACCGTTGGAGGCTTTTCTGGAAGAGGGTGCTCTTGTCACCGAAGGTGCCGTAGAGCGAGCTCCGGCCCAGGCCGGTGCCCTCGGTCAGGCGATCGATCGAGGCCTCCGAATAGCCCCAGCGCCAGAAGACGTGCATCGCACGTCGTAGCGCCTCATCCACGTCGAACTGCTTGCGGCCTGCCATGGTTCGTCAGCCTACCCATCTTGCACCGATCGTTTCAAGATGAGTAGGGTCGTCGGCATGACAAGTTGCACCGATCGTTCCATGATGAGTACGGCCGACGGCACGGCAAGCTTGGGTTCGCTACGGCTGCCCGACGGGTTCACCGACGTGTTCACCAGCCGGCTCGTGGAGCTGGACGGGCTGCGGCTGCACGCAGTCACCGGCGGGGACGGCCCACCGCTGCTGCTGGTCGGCGGGTGGCCCCAGACCTGGTACGCCTGGCGGGAGGTGATGCCCGCGCTCGCCCGCGAGCACACCGTCGTCGCCGTCGACTCGCGCGGGGCCGGGCTCTCCGACAAGCCCGACGACGGTTACGACGCCGGCACGCTGGCCGCCGATCTGGTCGCGCTGATGACCGCGCTCGGGCACGACCGGTTCGACGTGGTCGGCCACGACATCGGCACGTGGACCGGATACGCCCTCGCTGCCGATCACCCCGAGCGGGTGGGCCGGCTCGCCGTCGTCGAAGCCGTGATTCCCGGTCTCGTGCCGTCCCCGCCGGTCTTCAGCCCGGCCGCGGTCAACCAGAAGCTCTGGCAGTTCGGCTTCAACCGGCTCACCGAGCTCAACGAGGAACTGGTCCGAGGGCGGGAGCGGCTCTTCTTCGGCTGGCAGTTCGCCACCAAGGCCGCCACCCCGGCCGCGATCCCCGCGTACGCCGTCGACGTCTATGTCGACGCGATCGCCGCGGATCCCCGCGCGCTGCGGGCGAGCTTCGCGTACTACCGGGCGCTGGACGAGACGATCGCGCAGAACGAGCAGCGCGGCAAGACCCGGCTGACGCTGCCGGTGCTCGCCGTCGGCGGCGCGCTGTGGAGCGGCGCGCTGGCCACTCAGACGATGCGGCTGGCGGCCGACGACGTCACCGGGGTGGTCCTCGACGACTGCGGTCATTATCCGGCCGAGGAGCAGCCGGAGCGGTTCACCCAGATCCTGGAGGACTTCCTCGGTGGTGAGCCGGTGGCAGGCGTGCCGCACGGCTGACACCTTCGTGGCGGAGCTTCGCCATGTCCGTCTTCCGCCCCCGCTCATCCACGTCGCGGCGCCTCCCGCGCACCAGGAGTCGACGGCAACGCGTATGCCGTCGGTGGTGCGCGAGGAAGGATGCCGATCCCCGACCGCTGCCGGGCACTCCGATCCGCTCGACAAGCGGGCGTGCGCAGATGCCGTCGTGGCGCCGTCCGGCCGTGAGCAGGTCGGCCGGCGGCCCTCCCCGGCCGTCGCCGGCGAGGGGGACCCTTTGGCGTTCGGGCAGGTGACGGCAGGAGATCCGGGTCCGGACCTTGTCGACCATGCCGTTGATCACCCGGCGGTCCTCCACCCCCGTCGTCCCGGCTTGGCCCGCGGTACAAGCCGAGCGATTAACTCCCGCTCAGCGCCGGTGAGTTCATGACGGTGTACCGCCCCAGCGTGATCCGCCGGCCGATGATCTCCGAAGAGTGACCCTGGATCAGCTTCTGGCGGCGTTTCGGTCTGCTCAGTGCCGTCCGTCTCAGTACCAGCTGTCGGCCATGGCGCGGTTCGGCACGATCGACGTGCCGGCAGCCAGTGGGCGCGGGGGCGGCCGCGTTCTCCACCCGAGGGCCCGGATCTCCACCCGGTGACCGGCCCAGGGGCCGATGGCAGGGCCGGGCGTCGCAGCGAGGGTGGGGGCATGACAGCGAACATCGTGATCATGCAGTTGGCGATCCTGGCCGTGGTGCTCGAGTCGGATCTCGGCCGCCGCAAGATCGGCTGGTTTCGGGTGGGGCGGCCGGTCGTAGGCGTCGCCGTGCTCGTGCCGTTCTTCTTCACCTCGCTGCCCGTCGACGGCAACGACCTGCTGCTGCAGGGCGCCGGCACGCTGGCCGGGGCGGCGCTCGGGCTGTTCTCGGTCTGCTCGCTGCTGGTGCCCGTCGACTACGACCCGTACTGGCGACGCCGTTGGCCGCGCACCTCGCCCACCCCGGGCAGGCCCGCCGCGGTCAGCCGCTCGGGGGCCGGTTACGCCGCGGTCTGGATCGCCGTGACCACCGCCCGGCTCGGCTTCGCCTACGGCGCCCAGCACGTCTTCCCGGTGGGGCTCGGCCTGTTTCTGACCACTCATCACTTGAGCGAGGCCGCTCTGACGAACGGCTTCATCTTCCTGTCCGTGAGCATGAGCCTGTTCCGCAGTCTGGGACTGTGGGTGCGAGGCCGGGCGCGCCTGGCCCAGGCCGGCACGGCCGTGGACCAGCGACCGGCCGTGGGCACCGCGCGTGCGACGGGCGAGGCACGGTGATCCTCATACCACTGCTCACCGAGATCGTCCGGGCTGTGCGCGCGCTGCGGGCGCCGTCTTCAGGCACCCCGTCCTGGAATACTCCGCACCGATGAATATCGTCAGCAGATTCATCCCGGCCACGGACCGTCCAGGGATCGGGCTGAGCGGCATGATCCCCGACCCGCGGGTGCGCGCCGCGGGCATGCTGGCGGTACTGGGCGTATCGATCTGGATCAACGTTGCCACGCTCCCCAGCGACCCGGGGATCGTGGCGCCCGTCGCCCTGGCCGTCGCCGCGCCGGCCTGGATCGCTCTGATCGCCGGCATCCGCGGTGCGCGCGTGGCCGCGGCCGTCGCGGTGATGTGCGCGGCCGGGGCGGTGATCGCTGTCGCCGATCCCACAGGGAGACACCCCGAACGAGACCGAGTCGACACGTGTCCGACGGCCGGACAGTGGCTGCTGACGCAGCGTCGACGACTCCGCTTCCGCCCACACGAGGTGAGCCCACAGGGACCGGGCCCAAGGGGCACGGGAAGGATCTCTCCCCGCTCGGAACCCGGTATCGAACTCACTCGCAGCGGATTCCCATTCCAACGCGCGGAGGCTCCGCGCCAAGTGCACCGGCGCGGAGCCTCCGCGGCCTTTGTCACAGGTCGGCCTGACGGACGGTCACAGCTCCTTCGCATGCGCGGGCCGGCGCTCCTGGTCACGTACGACTGACCCTCCTGGTCCGACCAGGTGTCGAGCCGCGTGCGTCGGCCCGGGGGGGGACGGGCTGGAAGCGGTGGCCCGGTACGGTCGGTCGGCGAGCGGTCGGCGCCGACCGACGTACGGGAGGTGCTGCTGTGTCGTCGACTGCGGAGCCGCGATCCATTGTCGCGATCCTCCCGATCATCTCAGGGCTCGCCCTCGCTTTCACGATCACGGCCATCGACCCGCTGGTCCTCAGCCTGAACATGCCGCAGGTCAGCCGGGCGCTCCACGTGCCGCCCGAAGCCGTCGGGTTCCTGGGAGGCGCGGCGACGCTGATCGTGGCCGCCGGCGTGCTCGCCGTGGGCAGTCTCGGGGACACCTTCGGGCTCAAGCGGCTGCTGATGCTGGGGCTGGTCGGCGACATCGTCGTCAACCTGCTCTCCGCGATCTCCCCCGGCTACACGTTCCTGCTGGTGATGCGTCTCCTCGACGGCCTGGCGCTGGCCGCGGTACTAGGCGTGTCGATGGCCTTGCTCAAGGTGTCGGTGCCGCCGGAGAGACGACCGGCGGCCATCGGCATCTTCATGGCCATCGACATGGTGCTGTGCGGGGTGACCCCCGCGATCGGGGGCTGGGTGGTGGAGGCCGTCGGCTGGCGGTGGCTGTTCCTGCTCGCCCCCCTGCTGTCGCTGATCGCGCTCGGGCTGACGGCCCGGTACGTCACCGAGCCCCCCGTCCTGAAGCGCCGCGGAGTCGACGTGGTCGGCGTCAGCCTGGTCGGCGTCACGCTGCTGACCCTCGTCCACGGCGTCGCCGAGGGGGAGAACGGGATCTCCCAGTTCCAGGCCTGGCTGCCGCTGGTGATCAGTGCGGTCGCCGGCGTGCTGTTAGTGCTCCGTGAACGCCGGACACCGGAACCGGTCCTGGACCTGTCGCTGTTCCGCAGCGGTCCGTTCGCCGTGGCCGCGCTGGCCAGCCTGACGCTCAACTTCCTCGTCGCGGGGTTCAGTTTCACCCTCGGGCAGTTCGGCAGTGTGATCCTCTCCCTGCCCCCGCGCACGATCGGCCTGCTGTTCCTGCCCGGCACACTGGTGATCGCCGGCGCCGTCATCCTCGCCGGGCGCCTGATCGGGAAGTACACCCCCCGGCCTGTCCTCATCACCGGCCTGCTGGTGATGGTCGCGGGCGGGCTGCTGATGGCGGCCACCGCTACGCCCACGATGGCGCTGTGGATCGTCGTACTGGCCACCTGGCTCACCAACCTCGGCTCGCTGGTGACCTCCGCCGCGGTGGCCGAGACCGTCCTTTCGCACGCCCCGCCCGGAAAGTCCGGCGCCGTGGCCGCCGTCCAGCCGGCGTTCGGAATGACCGGCTACGCGCTCGGCCCCGCCGTCTACCTCCTGCTTCTCAACCTCTTTTTCCGGCGGCAGTGGCTCAACGACGCCGACGCGCGCGGTATGTCGGTGTCCGAGGCCGATCAGGCCGTGGACGCGACGCGAAGCGCGATGGCGCACAGTCCGGGCACCGCCGGATACGACCCGAACCTGCTCCGGCAGTCCGGACTGGACCTCGGGCTGGACTTCACCAACGGCCTGCGGCTCACCATGCTGGTCGTGAGCCTCCTGCCGCTCGCCCTGGCTGTGGCGGCGTACCTGCTCATGCCCCGCCGGACCGGGACCGCACGGTAGGAGCCGTCCGGATCATTCGACGTGCTCGGCCCGCGCGGTGGCCGCCCGCGGCCTTGCGCGGGGACCGCCTGGCGGACGGTCAGCCTTGCGCTGCACACGCTGCTCGGCGCACGCCCGGCACGGCTCGCTGGGTGTCGACCAGGAAACCGTCTTCGCAGGACGGGACCCGGTAGCACGGGACAGGGCCGATCTCAGCTCCAGGGTGATGCCGATCGGGGAACGCGGCTCCCCGCCGTACAGCTCGGGCTCGGAGCCGTACGCCGTCCGCCGGCGGGTGATCCGCTCGGCGAGCCGGTCGACGGTGCTGGAGTCGGGGGCGGCGAGGACCGCCGAACGGTTCCGCTTCGGGATGTGTCCATGCGGCAGCAGCGAGAGCAGGACGGGCGGGAAACAGCCTCGACGGGCGCGGAGACGGCGGCGGCCGGCTCCGGGGTCGGTCTTTCGGCCCCACCCCGCCGGGTGGGAACGCCGGCGCCGCGGAGCGGCTGAACAAGGAAATCCGCCGCCGTACCGACACGGTCAGGATCTTCCACGCCCGCGCCGCCCTGATCCGCCTGGTCGGCGCGGCCCTGGCGGAGCAGAACGCAACTGCGCCGCCTCCGCTGCATGCCCAGTACTCGACCAGCCGTGCCACGGGTGGCAGCCCCATGCCCCCGCAGCAGGCGAAAGAGAAGACGATCCAGGAACGTTTCCGCAGGTCAAGCCACGTGAAAGGTGGGGCTGGCGGGACTCGAACCCACGGCCGACGGCCTGGTGCAGTGCGGAGCCGATGACCGTGTCGACCTGGGCCGCGGCGCGTGTCCCCGCGCGGATGGTCTCGTCCCCTCCGGCGCTGGTCTTCCCGGTCGTGGTCCTCGCACTCGCGGGTCCGCTCGCGGTCATGGCCTCTGGGTGGCCCGGTGCACGAAAGCGGGCGGGAGGTTCACCCACACCGTCTTCGAGCGTTCCAACCGGTCGAAACGGCAGGCCAGTTCGGCGGCGAAGTGACGGGCGGGCGGGGTCCAGGCCGCGTGCAGGTAGGCGAAGGTGGTGAACCGGCCGCCGGGCGTGAGGACTTCGGTCACGGCGTCCAGGATGTACCCGCGCTGGTTCTGCGGCATGACCGTCCACGGCAGCCCGGAGACCACCGCGTCGACCGGTTCGCCCACCGCGGCGGCCAGCCCGGCGGCCGTGCCCTGGACGACAGTCAGCCGGGTGTCGCGCCGGGTGGCCGACAGCCGGGAGGCGAGCACCGGGTTGAGCTCGACGGCGACGAGTCGTGCGTCGGGCGCCAGCCGGGCGAGGATCGCGTCGGTGAACACCCCGGTCCCCGGGCCGAGTTCGACAACGAGCCGGGCCCGCTCCAGGCCGATGCCCTCGGTCATCACGTGCCCCAGCCGTCGTGAACTGGCCGCTACGGCGCCGGTCATGAGGGGCCGTCTGAGGAACTCGGTGGTGATCGACATGCCGCCATGCTGGAAGCGCGCCGGGTGGCCGCACGTCGTATCCCCGGCCGGTGCGGGTACGACCGGGGGAGGACCCCGCGACGCCCGTCAGGACGATGTGGGGGAGCGGGGCCCGACCGTAGCGTGAGGCGGTGCATCGGCTGATCGAGACCCTGCCCCGCTTGCGGCGCGAACATCCGTGGCTGACGGACGTCCTGCTGGTCGTGCTGGTGGCCGTGCCCCCGGTGATTCGCCCGCAGCCGGGCTGGCGGCCGGTCTGGGCGCAGGCGGTCCTGTACGCCGCCCTGGTGCTGCCCCTGCTGTGGCGCCGTCGCCGGCCGGTCCTCGTCGCGGCCCTGGTGACGGCCGGGTTCTGGGTGCAGTTTCTCGGGCGGGTGTGGGGACAGGAACCGGGACGCGGCGCCGTCGCCCTGGCCGCGGTCCTGGCCACCCTCACGGTGCGCGGCCTGCGCCGGGCCGCCGCGGCGACGGTGATCTGTGCCGCCGGCTGCGTTGTGCTGTGGATTCCCGCCTGGCAGCGGGACTACGGGGGCCCAGGTGCCCGTGGTGCCTGGCTCACCCCGCTCGCCGTGGGGCTCCTGCTGGCCGGGGCCTGGGTGTTCGGCGAGTACGTCCGTGCCCGGCGCGCCTGTATCGCCGAGTTCGAGCGGCGGGTCGCGCTCGCCGAGTCGGAACGCATTGCCCTGGCCCGGGTCGCCGTCGCCGAGGAGCGGGCGCGCATCGCCCGCGAGATCCACGACGTCCTCGCACACAGCGTGAGCGTGATGGTGCTAAACGCCGAGGGCGGCAGGCTGATGCGGCACGCCGACCCCACGGTCGTCGACCGCACTTTCGGTGTCATCAGCGCCACCGGCCGCGAGGCCCTGGACGAACTGCGTCGGCTGCTGGAGGTACTGCGCACCCCCGACGCGGACGCCTCGTCCGGCGACCCCGGACGCGGACCCGGCAACGGTGGGGTCGGCGAGTCTCTCTCGGCCGATCTGCGGCGGCTGGTCGGGCGCCTCAACACGAACGGCACGCGCGCCCAGTTGGACCTTCGCGGAGAGCCAGACGGCCTTGCGGCGGATCTCACCGTGCAGACGTACCGCATCGTGCAGGAGGCGCTCACCAACGTCGTCAAGCACGCGCCGCCGGACACCACCGTCCATGTACGGGTCGACTCCGGTACGGAGGGGCCCGGACGGCTGGTGCGCGTCTGGGTGAAGAACTCGGCCGGAGCCGGAGGGCGAGCCACCCCAGAGCACCCCACCCCGCTGCTGTCCTCCGGTCGCGGACTCACCGGCATGCGCGAACGCACCGCCCTGTACGGCGGGAGCGTCGACGCCGGACCCACACCCGACGGCGGCTACCAGGTCGCCGCCACCCTGCGCCCCACCGAGCCCGAGCCCAGCACGGCGATGCCATGACCGGCCCGACTCCCACCCCGTCGCCGTCCCGGGTGCTGATCTGCGACGACCAGGAGCTGATCCGGATGGGGCTGCGCATGGTCATCGACAGCCAGCCCGATCTCACCGTGGTGGGCGAGGCCGCCGACGGCGACGCGGCGATCGCGGGCGTGGCCGCCCTGGAGCCGGACCTCGTCCTGATGGACGTACGCATGCCCGGTCGGGACGGGCTCGCCGCGACCGGACACCTCTGCGCACAGCCCCACGGGCCCCGGATCCTCGTCGTCACCACCTTCGACCTCGACGAGTACGCCTACGCGGCCCTGCGCGCCGGCGCGAACGGCTTCCTCGTCAAGGACGCCCCCGCCGAGGAGATCCTGGTGACCGTCCGGGCGGTACTGCGGGGCGAGGTCATGGTGGCGCCCTCGCTCACCCGGCGCCTCGTCGAACGCTTCGTCCTGAACGCCCCCGCGCCCGCGCCCGCCCAGCGCAGCCGCCTGGCCGCGCTCACCGACCGGGAACGGGAAGTCCTCGCCCTGGTCGCCCGGGGACTGGCCAACGGCGAGATCGCCGACCGCCTCTTCGTCGGGGAGACGACCGTCAAGACCCACCTCGGCCGGATCCTGACCAAACTCGGCCTCCGCGACCGTATCCACGCAGTGATCTTCGCCTACGAGAGCGGGCTGATACGGGCCGGGGGCTGACTGCCCGGCAGACCGCCCGCGAGGGAGACCGGGGCTCGCGAACGGCCGGAGCTGTTCGTCGACCGGCGGCCACTGCGAGGGGGCCATGGCGGCGAACTTCGGTGGCGGTACCGAACCGTCCGTACGCTGTCGACTTCCGCCGGGCGCCGACGGACACGCTTGAGCGGTGCTACATCATGGTGTGAGGATGCGGAGGATGATGGCGGATTGGTTTCCGGGACCAGCCGCACCGGGTCCGGCGCCCCTACTTCGCGCCTGGGGCCAGCAGCCGCCGGATGCGCTCGTACTCGGCCACCATCTCCGGTGTGGTGAGGAAGTCGTCGAGATCCGCGGACACCTCGTGGTCGATGTCCTCGATGGAACGGATGGCAAGTTCGTAGAGCTCGCCGCGCCGGTTCTGCTCCAGGTAGCTCTTCCAGTGCGCCAACGCGCTGATGACGGTGAGGACTCCGGGCTCCAGATCGTCGTCGACCAGGATGCCGTCATAGATCGTCGCAAGCTCGTCGTCCAGCTCGGCGGCGCTGATCGTCAGGACGTTCGCGCACGCGGTGGTCAGTGCCGCCCGGGCCTCCTCCGTGAGTTCGTCCTCGGCCGCACCACGCAGCAGCTCCGGCCGCACCAGACGGGTGACCGTCTCCTCTCCGAAGGCACGGACACTGCCCTCGGTGGCTCCGACGATCAGCCGGAGAATGTCCGCCTCAAGTTCGCTGTAATCCACGCCCGCAGCTTGAGCGGGGTGGGACCGAGATCCGCGCCAAAGGAGTAACGGGATGAGCCCGAGGCCCTATGCGCTCGGGTTCACCTGCGCCGACGACCGGCAGCGTCGCGTTCGGCGACGTGCCGGGCGACAGGGCGACGCCGGGCCGCGCATACCGTTCCAGAGAGCGGGCAGAGGTGTGGCGGGAGCGGGCCGGCAGCATCGGCGTGGCCGTGCCGTCCTCGGCGCCGTGTGTCAGGGCACTGTGGCGTAGCGGGTGTTCTCCTCGAAGACGGGCTCCACCGTTCCCAGCTGCCACCTCGTTGCGGAGTGCGGGATGTTTGGCCGTTGGCGGCTACGAGGGGCAGAGGGCGGCGGTCATCAGGGCGAGGGCCGCGGGGCTGGCGTCTGCGTCGGTGCCCCAGTCGGTCCAGTCCACGGTGACTTGGCGGGTGCCGTCGAGTGTGTGGAAGGAGATGGTGCGGTAGCCGGGAGTGCCGCCGCCGTGGCCCACGATGGTGCCGCAGGGGAGCGTGGCCATCTCCAGGCCGAGGCCCCAGCCGGCGCCGCTGGTGTCGGTGGTCATCTCGCGCAGTTCGGCCGGGCGCAGGAGGCCGCCGCTGAGCAGGACGCGGAAGAAGTGGTCGAGGTCGGCGGTGGTGGAGATGATCTCGCCGGCAGCGTCGGCGATGGACATGTTGACGGTGGTGTAGTCGACCGGGACGAGTGTCCCGTCCCCTTTCTCCACCGGTTCGTAGCCGTGGGAATGGGGCCCGGTGATGAAGGGAGAGGAGCCCGGCAGACGGGTGTCCCGGAGTCCGAGGGGTCGGATGATGCGCCGGTCGATTTCGGTGCGGTACGAACGGCCGGTGACCTTTTCGACGATCATGCCGAGCACGATGTAGTCCGTGTTGGAGTAGTGGTGATCGGCGCCCGGCGGGAACAGCAGAGGGCGGTTCTGATCGCCGTCCTTGACGGCCCGTCGGACCAGCTCGGCGGGTGTCCAGGTGCGGAAGCGGTCGCGAGGGGCGTCGCCGTCGAGCAGTCCGTCGGTGTATTCAGGCAGGCCGCTGGCGTGCTGGAGCAGTTCCCGCACCGTGATCCGGTCGCCTCCGGGGGCGGGGACGAGGCCGGGGAGCCACCTCTCGGCGGTGTCGGACAGGCGGAGCCGCCCCTCGCCCACCAACTGGAGCACCACGGTGGCGGTGAACGTCTTGGTGACGCTTCCGGCGCGGAAGCGGCCGTCGACGGGGGCGGGCTGCCGGCCGTCGAGCCTGGACCTGCCGCTGCTGCCGCGCCATACGGCGCCACCCTGCCGGACCTCGGCGACCGCGCCGACCGCGCCGGTTGCCGTCACCCGGTCCAGCGCCGCCTGCAACGCGGTTCCGTCTGGCACCACGGCGGGCAGCGCGGCGACCGCACTGCCCGCCGTGGGAACCAGCGCGCACACCGTCAGCAGTGCCAACGCCCCGAATCGTGAGCCCGTCATCGTTCTCCCGCCCTCGAAGTTCCCTGTGCTCCCCGTCGTACTGGCGTGGACGATGGTGCCCGTCCACGCCAGTACGACGAATCCGCCCGGGGGACGAAGGGGTTTCCCGGAACAACGGTCCGGCCGCCCCGACGCCGGGATCAGGGGTTCCCCTAGGGAGATCGCGCTGAACTGCCGACCTCGCATCATCGACCGTCGCGTGTTCCCCGGCGAGTGTGGACCTCCCCGGCGGCGCTGCGGGCATTCTCCGGCGCACTCGCGTCCGTGGCCGACATCGCGCCGGAGGCCTTCCTCAAGGACCGGGGAGACATCATGCCCGCGGCCTTCTTCGACGTGGAACGTGCGCTGGGCCTGATCGGCAAGTTCCTCGATGACATCACATGTGCCTGTCTGCCGCCCCAGTCGGCGTGGCGACGATGCGACTCTGCACGGACGTCAGTGCAAGTGATCGATCATGGTGGGTGGAGACCCGGCCGGGAAGGGTGGAGGAAGACATGTCGGAACTCGTTGACGTGGTGTGTCACCGGTGCAGGATCCAGCTTGAGCTGCTCGATGCCCCGGTCCCCCGAGAGGCATGGTGGACGTTCCTGGACGAACACGCCTATCACCCGGTGGAGTTGCTGTGGGAGCACTCCGAGGCCCGCGAGAGGCTCGACATCGACTACATCTGTGTGGACAGCGACATCAAGGGCGACCCCTCGTTCGCCGAGTACGCGGGCGACTGGCCAGGCCGCCCGCTTGCCCTGCACCCCCGGCCGTTCGCCCGTGCGGTCGCCGAGATCGTGGCGCGCGCCTTTGACACCATGGAAGCCCACGAGTGGCGGGCCGCACCGGCCGACGGGCCGGTGGCCGAACAGATATTGCGGTACATGGACTTCGCTCCCCCGGCCAGTGAACTGGTCGACAACGCCGCGGTACTCGCCCGGCTGGCCGCGGTCGAGGCGACGCTGGAGCAACTGCGCCGGGCGACCATCGAACCGCTCGGCGACCATTTCGGCACATTCCTGAACGATGTCCTGCGTGGCCTGCCCACCGCAGGCGCTCTCCCCCCGGACGAACTGTGCGCCGAAAGTGGCCCCCTGGCTTCCCCTCGACTGTGGGACACCGAGCGGGCACTACGACTGATCCAGCACCTCCTAGCCGCCAGAATTACACTCCGCAAACCGTCCTCCGACGCCGACTGAGCCCCGGTCCGGGGTCTCGCCCGCCTCTCACTCCCCCGCTCTCGGGATATCCGGCTTCCAGACCGGTTCCCCGGAGCGAGCCACCGTGCGGCGGTTCGGCGCATGCCTGTCGGCAAGGGGCCCGGCGTCAGGCGAATGCCGGCTGGGGGCAACCAGGCCATCGCCGGCCGCCTGACCGAACGTCGGCGAGATCGCCCGGGAACAGCCCTCTACGGTCCCCTTCCTCCCCCAACGATCAGGAGTTCGGAGCTCTGCGAGGCACGACGACATGCTCGGTGGACATGGCGGTTGAACCGTGGTCGCCGAGCACCGTCGTACTGAGCGAAGAAACACGTGCTGACGTGAGTGGAGGCGGTCCGCGCAGCGGGCAGGTCGCGGACGGGGGGATGTCCAGACCTCTGAGAGGGGGCTCACAACCGCAGCAGTCCTCGTCCGCTCGGTTCAACCAAGGGGAGGGAACCTTCGCACAGCGGATTCTCTTACCGACGCGCCGATGCTCCGCCCCTGGTGCCGGGGTAGAGCATCGTCCCTGACGTCCACCGGCTCGTCCGATCAATCGGCGGGACGTTGCCCCAAACACTTGGGACGGGATATCGGCCCTACGAGCCACCGCGAAGGCATCGGTCCAGGCCGCCCTCGTACGTCAGTCCGTTCTGATACTGCCCAGCACGTTCAGCCTCGCCCTGGTACGCGCCGGCTTGTGCGGCATCATCGGCACCGCACCGGACCTGGCAGTGGTCGGCGAGGCGGCCACCGGCACCGAAGCCGTCGCCCTCGCCCTCGACACACACCCCGACGTCGTCCTCATGGACGTCCGGATGCCCGACATGGACGGCATCGAGGCCAGCCAGCTCATCACGAACACAGGCACCGTACGGGTGCTCATGCTCACACCTTCGACCTGGACGAATACGTCTACGGTGCGCTGCGAGCCGGAGCCAGCGGCTTCCTGCTCAAGGACGCCCCGCCGGTGGATCTGCTCGCCGCCATCCGCGTGGTCGCCGCCGGGGACGCACCGCTCGCCCCAGGCATCACCAGGCGGTTGATCAAGGAGTTCGCCGCCCGGTCCGCCCCCGCACCCACGATGCCGACAGGCATCACCGAACGCGAAGTCCTTGTCCTGGTCGCCGAGGGCCTGTCCAACTCCGAGATCGCCCGGCACCTGCACATCACCCACGGAACCGCCAAGACCCACGTGGGATACCTCCTGACCAAACTGGAGGTCCGCGGCCGTGTGCAATTGGTGGTCCTCGCCCACCGCACCGGCCTCGCCGACGGGAGCTCATAGGGCTGCCGCGGAGTAGTAGAACACCACCGAACAGCCCGGCAGATCATGAGGCAGACAACGCCACTGACGGCCCCCGGTTCTGGCAGAAGATCGCGTTCACGACCTCCCGGAATACCACGAACGAGCGATCACGAGCCGAGAGGGAAGGGGCTTGAACCCCGTCAGAGGCCGCTACACCCGCGTTCCGGGCCGTTTCCTCGACCGCTCGACCATCGCCAGACGCTCTCTCGACAGCCACCTGCTGCCACTGAACACCAGGTGCGCTATCGGCCCGGAGACGCTGTCGCCTGGACACGGCCGCGCCATCCCGGCCCCCGTACGGCCCCTGGATCCTGGCATCGACTCTCAGGGCAGTCGTCCGGACTGCGAGCGACAACCTCGATCACCTATTCCACCGCAGGTCAGAGGGTTTGGAATCCTCGGAGCGCCGCGAGACTCCGAACTCACGAGCAGCGGATTCAGTCCGTTCGACCAAAGTTGACACTCCGACACCAAAAAATGAACGTTTCCGCAGGTCAGAAGCCTGCACTGGTGGGGCGGGTGGGACTCGAACCCACGGCCGACGGATTATGAGTCCGCTGCTCTAACCGGCTGAGCTACCGCCCCATAGCGGCGTGTCGCGTACAAGTGTGCGCGCCGTCTGCCGCAGCATAGCCGCTCATACGATCTCCTGCCTCGGCTGGTCGGCTTCTGCGGACGTTCCCGAGCTTGAGGACATCGGTGCAGGCCCGGCGGTTCCCGCGGACATGAAAAAGGACCCCGCCAGGGGTCCTCGTTCAGCATGCTCCCCCGACTGGACTCGAACCAGTAACCTGCCGGTTAACAGCCGGCTGCTCTGCCAATTGAGCTACGGAGGACCGAGCTCCCCCGACTGGACTCGAACCAGTAACCTGCCGGTTAACAGCCGGCTGCTCTGCCAATTGAGCTACGGAGGAATGCCTCGTTGCATCGAACGTAACTCCCTGGGTATTCGCCAGGGGGCGCCCGCTCGCTGCGACACATACATTAGCGCAAGCAGGGGGGTGCTCCGCCAATCGGTACTTCCCCCCACGTCGGAAGGGTGGCCGCCATGCGCTACAAGCTCACGTTCGTCGTCGGGCTCGCTCTCGGTTACGTGCTCGGCACGCGGGCCGGACGAGAGCGCTACGAACAGCTGAAGAAGTCGGCCCGCCAGGTCGCCCAGAACCCGGCCGTCCGCAACACCGCCGAGACCGCCGCCCAGCAGGGCCGCGTCTACGCCGGCCGGGCCTTCCACACGGTGAGCGAGAAGGTCGGCGACCGCATGCCCGACTCGGTCACGGCCCGGGTCCGCTCCCTGCGCGACCGCAGCCCGAACGGCGCGGCCGAGGACGACTGGGGCACGAGCAACACCTGACGATCGCCTCCCGGTTCCGGCACGCCCACCCGCGACCCCGGGGGGCCCGGGGCCGTATCGCTTCGCGGCTCCGCCGCGTGGGCGCGACCAGCCCCGACGCCCCGCGCCCGGGGCGGCCCTCACCCCAATGGCGCCCGTCGGCCGAACCACAGCGGAGCGTGCGGCAGAATTTCGGTCATGGGGATAGTCGCCGGGTTGGACAGCTCACCGGATTTCACGCGCATCGTGGTCTGCGACACGGACACGGGCGCGGTGCTCCGCCAGGGATACGCACCGCACCCGGTCGACACGCCGGACGGCGCGGCGCGCCCCAGTGACGTCGACCCGCAGGCCTGGCTGCTCTCCCTCGGCGAGGCCGCCGGCGGCGGGCTCCTGGAGGGTGTGCAGGCCATCGGCGTCTCCGCACAGCAGAACGCGCTGATTCCGCTGGACGCCCAGGGCAACACCGTCCGCCCGGCGATGGTCGGCGGCGACAAGCGCTCCCAGGTCTCGGCCGCCGATCTCATCGACGCGCTCGGCGGGCGGGAGGCCTGGGCACGGGCGGTCGGGTCGGTGCCGCAGGCCGCGCACCCCGTCACCAAGCTGCGCTGGCTGGCGAAGACCGAGCCGGAGAACGCCCGGCGCACCGCCGTACTGTTGCAGGCCCACGACTGGCTGGTGTGGCAGTTGCTCGGGCGCCCGGTCAGGAGGACCACCGACCGGGGCGGGGCCTCCGGGACCGGGTACTGGTCCGCCGCCACCGGCGCCTACCGGCCCGACCTCGTCGAACTCGCCCTGGGGCACCAGACGATGCTGCCCGAGGTGATCGGGCCGTCCGACGCGGCCGGTACGACCCCGGAGGGGCTGCTGATCTCCGCGGGGACCGGCGAGACCATGGCCGCCGCCTTCGGGCTGGGGCTCGGGTTCGGGGACGCCGTGGTCTCCCTCGGCGCCTCGGGGTCGGTGATGGCCGTGCACCCGGAGGCGCTCGCCGACACCTCCGGAATGATCACCTCGCTCGCCGACGCCACCGGCATGCACCTGCCGGTCGTCACCACCCTCAACGCCGTACGGGCCCTGCGCGGCACCGCGGAACTGCTCGGGCTGTCCGATCTGGAGGCGCTGTCCGACCTGGCGATGAAGTCGACGCCGGGGTCCCACGGGCTGGTCATGCTGCCGTACCTGGAAGGCGAGCGGACGCCGAACCTGCCGCACACCGCCGGGACGCTGTCCGGGCTGCGCCGGGAGTCGATGCGGGCCGAGCATCTGGCGCGGGCGTCCTTCGAGGGCATGCTGTGCGGGCTCGCCGACGCGCTGGACGTGCTGCGCGGCCGGGGTGTCGAGGTGCGGCGGATCTTCCTGCTGGGGAAGGCCGCGGAGCTGCCGGCCGTGCAGGCGGCGGCGCCGATGCTGTTCGGCGCGCAGGTCGTCGTACCGCAGCCGGCGGACTACGCGGCGATGGGGGCCGCGCGGCAGGCGGCCTGGGCGCTCGGGGTCTCGCAGGGGACGCTGGACCCGCGTACCCCGCCGGTGTGGCAGGGCGCGGCGGCGCAGGTGCTGGAGCCCGGGGACGAGCTGGCGGTCGGGCAGGCGGTGCGGCAGCAGTACATCTCGGTACGGGAGCAGACCCATCCAGGGGCGTTCAGGGCGTAACCGCCGCGAAACGCACGCCCGCGTGCCTCCGCGCGTGTCCGGGTGCGTCCGCTGTCGGGTTAATCGGTTGAGGTAACGCGGGTGGAGTGTCGGACGATAGGGGCCTAGGGCAAGCGGCCCCGCCTTTCCGGGGCCAGCGAACCCGCCCCCACCGCCGACTCCGAGAGACGTAGCGTGCTCATACGACTTCTGCGGACCTATCTCAGGCCCTACAGGAAACCCATCTCCATCCTGGTGCTGCTGCAGTTCCTGCAGACGTGCGCCACTCTCTACCTGCCCACGCTCAACGCGCACATCATCGACAACGGCGTCGTGAAGGGTGACACGGATTACATCCTGTCCTTCGGCGCCCTGATGATCGGCATCTCGCTCGCACAGGTGGTGTGCAACGTCGGTGCCGTCTACTACGGCGCCAGGACCGCGTCCGCGCTCGGCCGGGACGTGCGTGCCGCGGTCTTCGACCGGGTGCAGTCCTTCTCCTCGCGTGAGGTAGGTCACTTCGGAGCACCCTCGCTCATCACTCGTACGACCAACGACGTACAGCAGGTCCAGATGCTGGTCCTGATGGCGTTCACCCTGATGGCGTCGGCGCCCATCATGTGCGTCGGCGGCATCGTGCTCGCCCTCGGCCTGGACGTTCCGCTGTCCGGGGTACTGGTCGCCGTCGTACCCGTGCTCGGCATCTCGGTGACCCTGATCGTGCGGCGGCTGCGCCCGCTGTTCCGGGCCATGCAGGTGCGGCTCGACACCGTGAACCGGGTGCTGCGCGAGCAGATCACCGGCAACCGGGTGATCCGCGCGTTCGTCCGCGACGAGTACGAGCAGGGCCGGTTCGGGAAGGCCAACAGGGACCTGACCGAGATGCAGCTGGCCACCGGCAACATGCTCGCGCTGATGTTCCCGATCGTCATGACGACGGTGAACGTCTCCTCGATCGCGGTGGTGTGGTTCGGTGCCCACCGCATCGACAGCGGCCAGATGGCGATCGGTGACCTGACGGCGTTCCTCGCCTACCTCATGCAGATCGTGATGTCCGTGATGATGGCCACGTTCATGTTCATGATGGTGCCGCGCGCGGAGGTCTGCGCCGAGCGCATCGAGGAGGTACTGGACACCGACTCCAGTGTCGTCCCGCCGCTCGCGCCGGTCACCGAGCTGCGCCGGCACGGCCATCTGGAGGTCCGCGCCGCCGGGTTCTGCTATCCGGGGGCCGAGGAGCCGGTGCTCAAGGCCGTCGACCTGGTGGCCCGGCCCGGTGAGGTGACCGCCGTGATCGGCTCCACCGGCAGCGGCAAGTCCACCCTGCTCGGCCTGGTGGCGCGCCTCTTCGACACCACGGACGGCTCTGTCCTCGTGGACGGGGAGGACGTCTCGGGTCTCGACCCGAAGCTGCTCGCGAAGACCGTCGGGCTGGTCCCGCAGAAGCCGTACCTGTTCGCCGGCACCGTGGCGACCAACCTGCGCTACGGCAATCCGGACGCCACCGACGAGGAGCTCTGGCGCGCGCTGGAGGTGGCGCAGGCCAAGGGCTTCGTCAGCAATCTGGAGGGCGGGCTGAACGCGCCCATCGCCCAGGGCGGTACGAACGTGTCCGGCGGCCAGCGCCAGCGCCTGGCCATCGCCCGTACGCTGGTGCAGCGCCCGGAGATCTACCTCTTCGACGACTCCTTCTCCGCCCTCGACTACGCGACCGACGCCGCCCTGCGCGCCGCGCTCGCCGAGGAGACAGCCGAGGCGACCGTCGTCATCGTCGCCCAGCGGGTGGCGACCATCAGAGACGCCGACCGGATCGTCGTCCTCGACGAGGGACGCGTCGTCGGCACCGGCCGCCACCACGAACTCATGGCCGGCAACGACACCTACCGGGAGATCGTGCTCTCCCAGCTGACGGAAGCGGAGGCTGCCTGATGGCCGGGCCCATGGGACGCATGATGGCCGGGGGCGGCCCCGACCAGCGCTCGATGGACTTCAAGAACTCGGGCAAACGGCTCCTCGCCCGGTTCGGACCCGAACAGTTCACGATCTACGCGCTGCTGTTCTGCGTGGTCGCGAGCGTCACCCTCAGCGTGATCGGCCCCAAGATCCTCGGCCGGGCCACCGACCTGGTCTTCGCCGGTGTCATCGGCAAGCAGATGCCCGCCGGGACCACCAAGGACCAGGTGCTGGCGGGCATGCGCGAGCGGGGCCAGGGCACCGTCGCCGACATGCTGAAGAGCACCGACTTCACGCCGGGCAAGGGCATCGACTTCGACCAGGTCGGACACGTCCTGCTCTTCGCCCTCTGCACGTACCTGGCCGCCGGCCTCCTGATGGCGGTGGCGACCCGGCTCGTCAACCGGTCCGTCAACCGCACGATGTACCGGCTGCGCGAGGACGTCCAGGGGAAGCTGTCCCGGCTGCCGCTCTCCTACTTCGACAAGCGGCAGCGCGGGGAGGTGCTCTCCCGCGCCACCAACGACATCGACAACATCGGCCAGACGCTCCAGCAGTCGATGGGCCAGCTCATCAACTCGGTGCTCACCATCATCGGCGTGCTCGCGGTGATGTTCTGGGTCTCCTGGCTCCTGGCGCTGGTGGCCCTGGTCACCGTGCCGCTGTCCTTCCTGGTCGCCACCCGGATCGGCAAGCGCTCGCAGCCGCACTTCGTGCAGCAGTGGCGCTCCACCGGCAAGCTGAACGCGCACGTCGAGGAGATGTACACCGGGCACACCCTGGTGAAGGTGTTCGGCCGTCAGGACGAGTCGGCGCAGCAGTTCGCCGAGCAGAACGACGCGCTGTACGAGGCCGGGTTCAAGGCGCAGTTCAACAGCGGCGTGATGCAGCCGCTGATGATGTTCGTGTCGAACCTGAACTACGTGCTGGTGGCCGTGGTCGGCGGCCTGCGGGTCGCCTCCGGCGCGCTGTCCATCGGTGACGTCCAGGCCTTCATCCAGTACTCCCGGCAGTTCTCGATGCCGCTGACCCAGGTCGCCTCCATGGCCAACCTGGTGCAGTCCGGTGTCGCCTCCGCCGAGCGGATCTTCGAACTCCTCGACGCGGAGGAGCAGGGGGCGGACCCGGTGCAGGGCGAGCGGCCCGCCGAACTGCGCGGGCGGGTGGCCCTGGAGCACGTCTCCTTCCGCTACGACCCGGACAAGCCGCTCATCGAGGACCTCTCCCTGACGGTGGACCCCGGCCACACGGTCGCGATCGTCGGCCCGACGGGCGCCGGCAAGACCACGCTGGTCAACCTCCTCATGCGGTTCTACGAGGTCTCCGGCGGGCGGATCACCCTCGACGGCGTCGACATCACCCGCATGTCCCGGGACGAACTCCGCGCCGGGATCGGCATGGTGCTCCAGGACACCTGGCTGTTCGGCGGCTCGATCGCGGAGAACATCGCGTACGGCTCCGCGCGCGAGGTCACCCGGGGCGAGATCGAGGAGGCGGCGCGGGCGGCCCACGCCGACCGGTTCATCCGGACCCTGCCCGACGGCTACGACACCGTCATCGACGACGAGGGCACGGGCGTCAGCGCGGGCGAGAAACAGCTCATCACGATCGCGCGGGCGTTCCTGTCCGACCCCACGATCCTCGTCCTCGACGAGGCGACGTCGTCGGTCGACACCCGCACCGAGGTGCTGATCCAGAAGGCGATGGCCAAACTGGCCGACGGGCGCACGTCGTTCGTGATCGCGCACCGGCTGTCGACGATCCGCGACGCCGACACCATCCTGGTGATGGAGAACGGCTCGATCGTGGAACAGGGCGCGCACACGGAGCTGCTGGCGGCGGACGGCGCGTACGCGCGTCTGTACAAGGCGCAGTTCGCCCAGGCGGTGGCCGAGGTGGACTGAGCAGTGCACGACGTCGCCGGCGCGGGTGGGTGGGTTTCACTCGCCCGCGTTGGCGGGGTGCCGCCCGCGCCCACCCTCCCCCACGCTCGGCTTCGCTCGCGCGGGGGGACCCCCATCGCCCTGGGGGCACCTCCCAGGCCCTTAAGGCACTGGGGGAGGCACGACTGCCCGCGGCTGAGAAGCCCCGTAAGGGGCGCGGGGAACTGCGCGACCAGCCCCCACGCACCCGCACCCGGCATCAGTCCAGATAACCCCTCAGCTGATCCGCAAAAGCATGGTCCCGCAGCTTGTTCAAGGTCTTGGACTCGATCTGCCGGATCCGCTCCCGCGTCACCCCGAAGATCCGCCCTATCTCCTCCAGCGTCCGGGGCCGCCCGTCGGCCAGGCCGTACCGCAGCTGGACGACCTTCCGCTCCCGCTCCCCGAGCGTCGACAGCACCGCCTCGAGGTGCTCCCGCAGCAGCAGGAACGCCGCCGACTCGGCCGGGCTCGCCGCGTCGCCGTCCTCGATGAGGTCGCCGAGGGCGACGTCGTCCTCCTCGCCCACCGGGGCGTGCAGGGACACCGGCTCCTGCGCCAGCCGCAGCACCTCCCCCACCCGCTCCGGCGCCAGATCCAGGTGCGCGGCGACCTCGTCGGCCGTCGGCTCGTAGCCCCGCTCCTGGAGCATCCGGCGCTGGACGCGGACGACCCGGTTGATCAGCTCCACCACGTGCACGGGGACGCGGATGGTGCGGGCCTGGTCGGCGAGGGCCCGGGACATGGCCTGGCGGATCCACCAGGTCGCGTACGTGGAGAACTTGTAGCCGCGGGCGTAGTCGAACTTCTCGACGGCGCGGATCAGGCCGAGGTTTCCCTCCTGGACCAGGTCGAGCATGGTCAGGCCGCGCCCGACGTACCGTTTCGCGACCGACACCACCAGCCGCAGGTTCGCCTCGATGAGGCGGCGCTTGGCCATACGGCCCATGACGACCAGCCGGTCCAGGTCCAGCGCCAGCTCGCTGTCGAGGTCGGGGGTGCTGCCCAGCTTCTCCTCGGCGAACAGACCGGCCTCGACGCGGCGGGCGAGCTCGACCTCCTCGGCGGCGGTCAGCAGCGGGATGCGGCCGATCTCGCGCAGGTACTGGCGGAACAGGTCCGAGGAGGGGCCGCCGGTGTCCGCGCGGGCGGCGGCGGGCGGCTCGGGTCCGGGCTCGGGCTCCGGGTCGGGGGCGTCGGCCGCGAGTTCCTCCGCGGGCGGGTCCTCCGGCTCGGTCTCGGGGTGCAGCACGGCCCGGCTCTGCGGCGGTACGCCGGCACGGCCGCTGTCTGTCTGGGTCAGGGTCTGGGTCTGCACGGGGCGACCTCCAGGATGATCGCTGCCAGGGGGTACGGCAGCGGTACTTCGGGGGCGGAGACGACGGCCTCGCCGCTGTCCGTCCCGTACGCGATGAGCGGAACGGCGGGGGTGTGGGACCCGTCCGGGACGGGCCGGCCGCGCTCCGAGGACTCAGGCACCGCCCCCCAGTGTGGGGTAAGACACATCACCGCCACGAGGGGCGTGCGGTGACTTTTTGCGCCCGGTCCGTGACCGCGCGGTTACCCTGCCGGCCGGCCGTGGCTCACAGGGCGGCCGCGCCGTGCTCGCGCAGCGCCTGCCCGTACTGCTGGAGCACCCACAACTCGTTCTGCACGGAGGCGAGTTGAGCCGGGTCGCCGCCGCTGCCGAGGCGGGTGAGGGTGATCTGGATCTCGTGGATACGGCGGTCCACGGCCCGGCGGCGGACGGTCACGAGTTGCTCGCCGGCGTAGTTCTCGTCGACCGTGCGGCGCATGATCGCCTCGACGGCGAGCTCCGTGACCATCGCGCGGACGGCGTCGTCGGGCGCCGTCTCCCGGACCCGGACCAGGTACTCCTGGGGGTCCTGGACGCCGTACTCGGCGCCGCCCGCCTCCATGATGGTCCGGCGGACGGCCGCGTACGGCTCGGCGGTGAACTCGTCGATGCCGTACGCGTCGAAGGCCGGGGAGACCAGCTCGGGGCGCTGGAGTGCGAGTTTCAGCAGTTCGCGCTCGGTGGCGTAGACGGGGTTGCGGAGGTTGAGGGCGGGGCCGGAGACGGCGGGGCGGGCGGCGGTGTCGTACGACGGCTGCTGCGGGCCGCGTGCCGGACCGCCCGCCCCCCTGCCGCCGCCGCCCTTCTCCCGCGCCCAACGGGCCAGCTGGGCGACCCGCTTCACCACGAACTGGGTGTCGAGGATGCCGAGCATGCCGGCCAGTTCGACGGCGACCTCGTGCTGGGCGCCGCTGTTCTTGATCCGGGCGACGATCGGCGCCGCCTCGTCGAGAGCGGCCGCGCGGCCCGCCGGGGTGTCCAGGTCGTAGCGGGCGACGATCTGGCGGAGTGCGAACTCGAAGAGCGGGGTACGGGGTTCGGCCAGGTCGGCGACCGCCTCGTCGCCCTTCGCGAGGCGCAGATCGCAGGGGTCCATGCCGTCCGGCGCGATGGCGATGTACGTCTCGGCGGCGAACTTCTGGTCGTCCTCGAAGGCGCGCAGGGCCGCCTTCTGCCCGGCCGCGTCGCCGTCGAAGGTGAAGATCACGCGGGCCGAGCCGTTGTCCATCAGCAGCCGCCGCAGGATCTTGATGTGCTCACTGCCGAAGGCCGTGCCGCAGGTGGCGATCGCGGTCGTCACCCCCGCCAGGTGGCAGGCCATGACGTCGGTGTAGCCCTCGACCACGACCGCGCGGCTGGCCTTCGCGATGTGCTGCTTGGCGAGGTCGATGCCGTACAGGACCTGGGACTTCTTGTAGATCGCGGTGTCGGGCGTGTTGAGGTACTTGGGCCCGTTGTCGGCCTCGTAGAGCTTGCGGGCGCCGAAGCCGACGACCTCGCCGCCGATGTCCCGGATCGGCCACATGAGACGGCCCCGGAACCGGTCGATGGGCCCGCGCCTGCCCTCCTGCGCGAGTCCGGAGAGCAGCAGCTCCTTGTCGGTGAAGCCCTGGCCGCGCAGGTAGCGGGTGAGGTGGTCCCAGCCCTGGGGGCTGTAGCCGACGCCGAAGTGGACGGCGGCGGCCTGGTCGAAGCCGCGCTCGGCGAGGAAGACCCGGCCGGTCTCGGCCTCGGGACTGGTGGCCAGCTGCTCCGCGTACCAGACGGCGGCGGTCTTGTGCGCCTCTACCAGGCGGATGCGCTCGCCGCGCTGGTGGGACGGGTTGTACCCGCCCTCCTCGTAACGCAGGGTGATACCGGCACGGGCGGCCAGCCGCTCGACCGCCTCCGAGAAGGAGAGGTGGTCCACCTTCATCACGAAGGTGAGGGTGTCGCCGCCCTCCTGGCAGCCGAAGCAGTGGAAGAGTCCCTTGCTCGGGCTGACCTGGAAGGACGGCGACTTCTCGTCGTGGAACGGGCACAGGCCCTTCAGGTTGCCGCCGCCCGCGTTGCGCAACTGGAGGTACTCGGACACGACGGCGTCGATCGGGACCGCGTCCCGTACCGCCTTCACATCCTCGTCATTGATCCGTCCAGCCACGGGTGAATTCTACGGGGGCGCGGTGACAACTCCGGCGAGCCGGAGCGCCCCTTCAGGGGCGCGGGGCTATGTCCGATATGCGGCTCCGCCGCGTGGGCGCGACCAGCCCCGTACGGCCCGCACCCGCCCGACGACGAAAGCGGTACCCCCCTCAGGCGCCCAGGCTCTCCAACGGCACATGAGGATCCGCCAAGGCGTCGGTGTCCACCGCGGCCCGCGAAGTGATCAGCCTCTGGATCGGCTCTGTGACATCCCACACGTTCACGTTCATCCCGGCCAGCACCCGCCCCTCCTTCACCCAGAACGCGATGAACTCCCGCTTGCCCGCGTCCCCCCGGATCACCACCTGGTCGTAGGACCCCGGCGGCGCCCACCCGCTGTACTCCATGCCCAGGTCGTACTGGTCGGTGAAGAAGTAGGGCACCCGGTCGTAGGTGACGTCCTGCCCCAGCATCGAGCGGGCCGCCGCCGGAGCGCCGTTCAGCGCGTTGGCCCAGTGCTCCACGCGGAGCCTCGTGTCGAACAGCGCGTGCGGGAACGCGGCCACGTCGCCGGCCGCGTAGATGTCCGGGTCGGACGTCCGCAGCCGTTCGTCGACGACGATGCCCCCGCCGTGCGCCCGGTCGGCCAGCTCCAGCCCCGCCGCCTCGGCCAGCCCGACCCGCGGCGCCGCGCCGATCGCCGCGAGCACGTCGTGCGCCGGGTGCTCCTCGCCGTCGTCGGTGCGCGCGGCGAGCACCATGCCGTCCTGGCCGACGATCTCGGTGAGCCGCACCCCGAAGCGGAACCGCACCCCGTGCTCCTTGTGCAGCTGGGCGAAGACGTTGCCCAGTTCGGGCCCGAGCACGCTGTGCAGCGGGGTCGGCCCGTGCTCGATGACGGTCACCTCGGCGCCGTACGTCCGTGCCGCCGCCGCGACCTCCAGGCCGATCCAGCCGGCGCCCGCGATGACGAGGTGCCCGTTGTCCCGGCCGAGCGCGGCGAGGACGCCCTTGAGGCGCTCGGCGTGCGCGAGGCGGCGCAGGTGGTGGACGCCGGCCAGGTCGGTGCCGGGGATGTCGAGGCGGCGGGGCTCCGCTCCGGTGGCGAGCAGCAGCTTGTCGTAGCGCACCAGCGTGCCGTCGTCACCGAACCGGACGGTCTTCGCGGCACGGTCGATGCGGTCCACGGTCTGGCCGAGGTGGAGTTCCACGTCGTGCCGCGCGTACCAGGCGGGCTCGTGCACGAAGACGCTGTCGCGTTCCGCCTTGCCGAGCAGGTATCCCTTGGAGAGCGGCGGCCGCTCGTACGGGTGGTCGCGTTCGTCGCAGATCAGTATCACCCTGCCGCTGAAGCCCTCGGCTCGGAGCGTCTCGGCCGCCTTGGCGCCGGCGAGTCCGCCTCCGACGATGACGAATGTCTGGTCCGCGTCGACCACTTGATGCCTCCTCGTATGGTGCCGCCACATATGCCGCCCACATGCGCCGCACTGTGAGCGTCCCGCACGCGACGTGATGCGGGAAGGGGGAGTGACCCCCGCTGACTCGATCATGACCCGATCAGGCCACAGAGAGTCACAAAGTGTTCACATACGTCCCGTCAGCCGCGCGTGCAACGACCGCGCGGACGCGTCGGTGAGCGACGCGATCTGATCGACGATCACCCGCTTGCGGGCGTGGTCGTCACCGGCGGCCTCGAACAGCGCCCGGAACTGCGGGTCCAGTCCGTCGGGCGCGCGGGCGGTGAGCGCCGCGGCGAGTTCGGCGACGACGACGCGCTGATCGGCCCGGAGCCGCTCCTGCTCGGCGCGCTGCATGACGTAACGGTGCGCGATCGCCTTGAGCACCGCGCACTCCATCCGGGCCTCGCGCGGTACGACCAGCTCGGCGCCGTAGCGGGTGAGCCGGCCGGTGCCGTACGCCTCCCGGGTGGCGCCCTCCGCGGCCAGGCAGAACCGGCCGATGAGCTGGCTGGTGGCGTCCTTGAGACGGGCCTGGGCGACCGCGGTGCCGTCGTAGCGGTGCGGCCACCACTCCTCGTCCTGGAGCCGGTCGAGGGCGGCGGCGAGTTCGGCGGGGTCGGTGCCGGTGGGCACGTACAGCCGGACGGCGACGGCGCAGACCTCCTGCCGTTCCGGCTCCGCGCGCAGGCAGCCGGGGTCGATGTGACCGGCGTGCAGGCCGTCCTCGACGTCGTGCACGGAGTAGGCGACGTCGTCGGACCAGTCCATGACCTGGGCCTCGAAGCAGGTGCGGGTGCCGGGGGCCTCCTTGCGGACCCAGTCGAAGACCGGCCGGTCGTCGTCGTACACACCGAACTTGGGCGAGGCCGGGTCGGTGGGATGCGCGCCGCGCGGCCACGGGTACTTGGTGGCGGCGTCGAGCGCGGCGCGGGTGAGGTTGAGGCCGACGGAGCCCTCGGGGGTGAACCGCTTGGGCTCGATGCGGGTGAGGAGCCGCAGGGACTGGGCGTTGCCCTCGAAACCGCCGCAGTCGTCCGCGAACGCGTTCAGCGCCTGTTCGCCGTTGTGGCCGAAGGGCGGGTGGCCGAGGTCGTGGGAGAGGCAGGCGGCTTCCACGAGGTCGGGGTCGCAGCCGAGGGCCGCGCCCAGCTCCCGGCCGACCTGGGCGCATTCGAGGGAGTGGGTGAGGCGGGTGCGGGGGCTGGCGTCCCATGCCTGGGCGGAGGTGCCCGGGGCGACGACCTGGGTCTTGCCGGCGAGCCTTCGGAGGGCGGCGGAGTGCAGGATGCGCGCGCGGTCGCGCTGGAAGGCGGTGCGGCCGGGCCGTTTGTCGGGTTCGGGGGCCCAGCGGTCGGCTGACGCCGGGTCATAGGCCGAAGAGGGTGCGGCGGGTGCGGGGACTGCCATGGTTCGACAGTACGGGGCGGTAGTGACAAATGGGTGTTTGGTGCGCCTGCTGATCCGCCGGGTCGGGCTGCGTTCGCGGGTGCGGGTGCTCTGTTGTTGATCGCGCCCGCGCGGCGTCAGCCGCGAGAGGGGCGCGGGGAACTGGGCGACAAGCCCCCGCGCACCCGCGGCGAACCACGGACCCCTAGGCGGCCGCGGTCACCGGCGTTCCCAGTGCCCGCTCGTACCGGTGGAGGACCAGGTCGGCCATGGCGTCGTGGGCTCCGAGCGGGGCCGACGATATCCACGGGGCGTTCGCCGCGCACTCGGTGGCGAAGCGGCCGGGGGCCGTGAAGTAGGAGGCGACGGCGATGTGGCGGCGGCCCCTCGCGCGCAGCGCGGTGATCGCCTCCTGGACCGTCGGCGCCGCCGCGGACGCGTACGCCGGGAGCACCGGGACACCCAGGCGGCCGGCCAGGAGCCGGGCCATGTGGCTGGTGTCGGCCGCGGCATCGGGGTCGCGGGAGCCGGCCGCCGCCAGGACCACGGCGCTCGCGGGCCTCGGGCGCCAGCCCGCCTCCAGCAGCCGGTCGTGCAGGGTGCCGGCCAGGAGGGGGTGCGGGCCCAGCGGGGCGGCGACGCGGGTGCGGGCGGTGGCGGCGGCCGCCGCCGCCGGGATGTCCTGCTTGACGTGGTAGCCGCGGCTGAGGAGGAGCGGGACGAGGACGGCCTCGGCGTCCCCGAGGGCGGCGAGGGTGTCCGGGAGCAGCGGCTCGTTCAGCTCGATGTGACCGAGGCGCACGGGCAGGCCGGGGCGCAGTGCGCGCACCCGGTCCATGAGCGCCCGCACGGTGCGGAGCGCGCGCGGGTCGCGGCTGCCGTGGGCCACCAGGACCAGGGCGGGCGGGCCGGGGCGCTGGGAGAAGTCGGTCACCGTCATGCGAAGATCCTCGCCGGGCGAGATTGCGCACCCGTTGCCTGACCGTCACGAGTGTTTTCCGGCGCTTCACGGTACGCGCCCGCGCGCTGTGAGCGAACCGGACCGGCCCGCGCCGCGTCCTCCATGGTCGAAGCCCACAGGAAGAACGAGGGGGAAGAAGCGTATGCGGATCCGCCGACCGCGACTGCCGCGGACCCGCGCCGGCCGGCGGCGCCTGGTGCAGGTCGTGATGGCCGGATGCGTGCTGGCGCTGCTGCCGGCCACCTGGCTGTACATCTCGACGGCCGGCCGGCTGCGCACCCTGGCGGACGTGCCGCGCACCGACGTCGCGGTCGTCTTCGGCGCGGGCCTGTGGGACGGCGAGCCGTCGCCGTACCTCGCGAACCGCCTGAACGCGGCGGCGACGCTGTACAAGGAGGGCCGGGTCAGGGTGGTTCTCGTCACCGGCGACAACAGCCGCGAGGACTACGACGAGCCGGACGCCATGCGCACCTACCTGACCGAGCACGGCGTCCCCGCCCGGCGCGTCGTCAGCGACTACGCCGGCTTCGACACCTGGGACTCCTGCGTCCGCGCGAAGAAGATCTTCGGCGTGCACCGGGCCGTGCTGATCAGCCAGGAGTTCCACATCCGGCGGGCGGTGGCGCTGTGCGAGGCGGCGGGCGTGGCGTCCTACGGGGTCGGGGTCGACGCCAAGCACGATGTGACCTGGTACTACGGGGGCACGCGGGAGGTCTTCGCGGCGGGCAAGGCGGCCCTCGACGTGGTCTTCGAGCCGGACCCCCGCTTCCTGGGCAGGAAGGAACCGGGGGTGGCCAGGGCCCTGGCCGCGGCGCCGCGTTAGGGGCTGTCCGGCGGATCAAGTCGCAGGAGAGCAGCGGTGGCTGCCGCCCGAGGTGAGCGGGGCATGGGGTTTCTCCCGCGCGAGTCCGTTCGAGCGTGGGGGAGCGTCCGGCTGCAAGGCGGAGGAGACGTAGCCGATCAGCCTCCCCCACGCTCGAACACGCTCGCGCGGGGGCGCCCCCCTCGCGGCGGGCGACACGGGTCCCGCAGGGGACGTGACGCGGCGGAAGGACGCCGGGTGCCGTGGAGATCGCCTCGGCGCCCACCCGCCCCCGTGCGGCACCCCGCGGTACGGGACGGCTCCGTCCGCCCCGGCCCGCCGGGGGCGTCGAGGTCTCCGGCCCCTCCCCCTCGGTCAGCGGTGGGCCGGCCAGTCGCCGCCGGCGACGCGCCGCCCGTCGGCGCGCAGCTTCTCGGCCACGGCGGGCCCGGCGACGTACACCCAGGCCCGGACGGCCACCCCGTCCCGCAGCCGTACGACGTCTCGCGCGACGCGTACGTACAGGCTCGCCGGGTCCTCGGGCACGCACTCCTCCAGCTCGTCGAGTTCCAGGAGAAGCCGGTCGTACGACTCGGGACGCACGGTGACGAGTTCACCGCGGACCGCCCCCGCCCCGGGCTCCTCGACGGCGTAGGGATAGCCGGGCCCGTCGTAGAGCACCGCCCCGTCGAGGCGGCCGGGTTCCTCCGATTCCGTCCGCCCCCGCAGGCAGTCGTGGTTGGCCTCGCCGGAGCGGAGCGTGCCGTAGACGAAGAACGGGAGGTGGTGGGGGTTCCGGGTGATCACAGGAAGGATTCTGTACCCCCACCGCCTCCACCCACATCTCCATGGAGGCGCTATGGACATGACATGTCATGGCCTCTTAAATCTCTGTCGTCATCAGCGCCACCCCCACGCCTTCGAGGCGCACCTCCAAGGAGACCGATGAACCGGACACGGAACACCCGAGCCTCCCGTCTCGCCACGGCCGGCGTCGCCGTCACCACCGCGACCCTGCTGGCCGCCGCCCTCTCCCCCGCCGCCCACGCCGACACGAGACCGACCCGGGCCGCCGCGATCGAGAACGCGGCGCAGGCACTCCTCCAGCACGCCACCGCCCTGGGCCTCACGTCCGCCGAGGGCACCTCGGTCCGCGACGTGATCGTGGACAAGAACGGCACCCAGCACGTCCGTTACGACCGCACCTACCGCCGGCTCCCGGTCCTGGGCGGCGACTTCGTCGTCCATCTCAAGGCGGACGGCGCGTACCGCGGCGCCGACCGGGCGACCCGGAGCAAGATATCCCTCGCCTCGACCGTCCCGAACGTCTCCGCCCCGAAGGCCGCCGACCTCGCGGTGAACGCGCTGCGGGCGGCGAACCTCGGCGACGCGCTGAAGCAGGTGCGGGCCAAGCCGGAGCTGGTCGTCGACGCCCTGCACGGCACCCCGAGGCTGGCCTGGCGCACCAACGCCGTCGGCAAGGACTCGCTCGGCAACCCGGTCGCCCGCACGGTGCTGACGGACGCCCGCAGCGGCGCCCAGATCGACGCCTGGGACAGCATCGAGACGGCGACCGGCGACGGCAAGTCGCTGTACAGCGGCACGGTCCCGCTGGAGACGACCCTCTCCGGTTCGACGTACAACCTCACGGACCCGACGCGCGGCAACACGTTCACCGGGGACGCGGCCAACAAGACCGACCTGTGCATCTTCGGCATCTGCATCAGCCGGGCGCCGAACACGGTCTTCACGGACGCCGACAACCACTGGGGCACCGGCGCCACTTCGGACCGCTCCTCGGCGGCCGTCGACGCCCAGTACGGCACCAACGAGACCTGGGACTACTACAAGAACGTCCACGGCCGCAACGGCATCGCCGGCGACGGCAAGGGCTCGTACAACCGCGTCCACTACGGCAACAACTACAACAACGCCTTCTGGGACGACAGCTGCTTCTGCATGACCTACGGCGACGGGGACGGGACGACCTTCGGCCCGCTGGTGGCGCTGGACGTGGCGGGCCACGAGATGACGCACGGGGTCACCTCCAAGACGGCGGCGCTGACCTACTCGGGTGAGTCCGGCGGCCTGAACGAGGCGACCTCCGACATCCTCGGCACGCTGGTGGAGTGGTACGCGAACAACTCCTCCGACCCGGGTGACTACCTGATCGGCGAGGAGATCGTCCGCTCCGGCTTCGGCAAGACGGCACTGCGGTACATGGACCAGCCGTCGAAGGACGGGAGTTCGGCGGACTACTGGAGTTCGTCGGTGGGCAATCTGGACGTCCACTACTCGTCCGGCGTCGCGAACCACTTCGCGTACCTCCTCGCCGAGGGCAGCGGCGCCAAGACCATCAACGGCGTGAGCTACAACTCCCCGACGTACAACGGCTCGACGGTCACCGGCATCGGCCGCGACAAGCTGGGCGCGATCTGGTACCGCGCGCTGACCGTCTACATGACGTCCTCGACGAACTACGCGGGCGCCCGCACGGCGACCCTCAACGCCGCGAAGGACCTGTACGGCGCCGGCAGCACCGAGTACAACGCGGTGGCGGCGGCGTGGAGCGCGGTGAACGTGAACTGAGCGACGGCTCGGACACATGAGGGCGGCCGCCCCGGTTTCCCGGCGAACGAACCGGGGCGGCCGCACCCCGTCCCGGACAATGGTGAACACGGTGAACACCGCGTATTCGATGAATACGGCCGATATGGCGAATGCGGCCAATACGGCGAATACGCGGAATTCAAGGAGCAGCCGGGGACAGCCGAGGACACCGGGGGCAGCCAAGGACAGCCGGGGCATTCATCCGGCGCCGTGAGCAGATTTCATGACGGAGATGTGCGATTTCCGTGACGGTCCGCCGAATTCCGCAACCAGGTTGTCCTGACATGCCCTTGCGGCATTTTCCCGCGTGCACTAACTAGATAAAGCATGAACTTGTTCAGCCGCCCCCACACCTCCCGGCGCACCCCCACGGCCCCGTCCCGCCCCTCGCCGGCACCCTCCTCCCCCACCTCCGCGCCCCTCCTCCTCGACCCGGCACTCGCCGCCCTCACCGGCGAATGGATCATCGACCCGGCGCACAGCAGAATCGGCTTCTCGGTCCGGCACGCGATGGTGACGACGGTCCGCGGGGCCTTCACCGAGTACAAGAGCCGCCTCTACTTCGACGGCCGCGACCCGTCCCGCTCGCAGGCGGAGATCGTGCTGTCCACGGGCAGCGTCGACACGGGCGTGGAACAGCGGGACGCCCACCTGGTCGGCCGCGACTTCCTGGACGCCGCGACCCACCCGCGCATGCGCTTCCGGAGCACGGCGGTGCGCCTGAAAGCGCCGGACGTCTACGTCATGACCGGCGACCTGACCATCAAGAGCACGACACGCCCGGTGGACCTGGAACTCACCTACATAGGCAACGTCACCGACCCCTTCGGCTACCAGCGCGCCGGCTTCGACGGCACCACCACCATCAACCGCATGGACTGGGGTCTGTCCTACAACTCCCGCCTGGCGGAGGGCGGCGCGATGGTGAGCGAGACGGTGCGGCTGCAGTTCGACATCGCGGCGATCCGGACGGCGCCGGAGAGAGGCTGAGGTGACCCGCGCTTCTCGGCAGTGCGGCTCGGTCACGGCGTATGCGCGCAGCCGACGCCGACGCCGACGCCGAACTCCGGTCGCTCTCCGCGGAGACACCTTCTGAACATCGCCGCAGAACGGAGTTCGCCGTGTCGCGGAACACCGAGAAGCGCGCTGACGCCAGGGCCGACGGAGCAGCCGCGGTGGGCGGAGGTCAGGACAGCTGCTTGAGCAGGGCGCGGGTCTCGGCGACGACGCGGTCCTGGAAGGCACTGTCGCGCACCTGGGCGGAGCCGAGCATGGGGTTGCCTTTCTCGTCGTGGTAAACGCCGGTGCGGTTCGAGGTGTCGGTGAGCACGCCGGTGATCATGCGGGCGGCGCGCTTGGGTGTGCTGCCGCCCGGCATGAGCGGCGCCAGTGGACCGAAGACGTAGGTCGCGAGCAGCCTCAGGACCGGGTTGGCGTCGCGGCCGAGGCCGGTGCCGGGGTTGAAGCCGGGTTCGACGGCGTTGAACCGCAGACGGGGGGTCTCGCGGGCGAGAGCGAGGACGGTGGCGAGGTTGGCCTGCTTGGAGGTGGCGTACGCGTCGTAACCGGGCTTGGCCGAGCCGCCGGGCTTCCAGCGGCCGTGCAGGCTGTCTTCGGCGGACAGATAGCGGGCACCGCGGAATCCGGCGGCGACGGCAGGCCCCCGTTCGGGGTCTTCGACGGCCGAGCAGGTGAAGACGACGTTCGCGCCGTCGGGCAGGTGCGGGATCAGGGCCTGGGTGAAGGCGAACGGGCCGAGATGGTTGGTCGTGAACGCCAGATCCCACCCCTGGGCGGTGGTGCTCGTCGCGGTGGACATGATGCCTGCGTTGTTGAGCAGCCCGGCGACGGGCAGGCCGAGGGCAGCGATCTCCTCGGCGGCACGCTGCGCCCCGGCCAGGTCCGAGAAGTCGCAGACGACGGAGAGTGCGTGCCCTGCGGGCAGGGCGTTGATCTCCTTCTCGACGTCCTTGAGCCTGGCCGGGCTGCGGCCGACCAGGACGAGGGTGCCGTACGGGGCCATTTCCAGGGCGGTGCGGTGGCCGATGCCGGAGGTGGGGCCGGTGATGATCCATGCCTTGCGAGGCCGGGTGGTCATGGTGACGAGCCCTTCTGGTGCGGTGGGAGTGGAGGTCGCGGGTCAGGTGTCGGCCAGCACCCTCCACAGGGCTTCGAACGCGGTGTCGGCGTTGGCGCCGGCCCGGTCGGGGTCTCGGATCATCTCGTCGATCGCGGCCTCGGCCAGGGCGTTGGCCAGAGTGAGGACGAAGCCGAGCGGCACGTCGGCCATCGGTCCGCCGATGCGGGCGCGCTCCAGCAGGTCCGCGATCCCGGCCGAGGCGAGACCCACCTGCTCGTGGCTCTCAGCGGTGATGTCGTCCGCGACCTGGAGCTGGGCCAGGGCCCGGCGCTTGGCGGGATGGTCGATCGCCCAGCGCGCCCAGCGCGTCCACATGTGGCGGACCTGCTCGCGCGCGCCGCTGTCCGGCGCGAGACCTGCCACGGCCGCTTCCGCCATCTCGGTCTTGAGCCGGACGTACAGCTCGTTCAGGAGCCCCGCTTTGGTGTCGAAGTACGTGAACAGGGAACCGTTGGAGACTCCGGCCTCCTTCGCGATCACCGCGGTGGACGCCGCCCCGATCCCCTGAGAGGCGATGACGCGCGTTGCCGCCGACAGGATCGCGAGGCGGCGCTCCTCACTTCGTGGTCTGGCCATACCCTCACATTATAAGAGAGTGTCCAGTCACTCAATACTTTGCCCCACATCCCCTCGTGCGCCGCTCCAGGCGCGACGGGCGTCGAGAAGACCGCCGAACCCGCCCTGGACGAGCGGGAGTCGCCGCCCTTCCTCCGCAAGCCGCGCGTGGAGCCTCCGCAAGCCGCGCGTGGAGCCGTGCACCGGCAGGGTCCGAGTACCGCAAGTCCGGCTACAGCGAGCCGTCCTGGGAGGTCACCAGTACAGGAGCCAGCGTCCGTCGCACCACACCCCGTGCCCCTGCAGGGTGAGCCGCTCGTCATCGGGTTCGACTCCGGGACTGGGGGCGATCTGGTGCAACGTGTGACCGGAATGGATCACCATCCGCCCGATCTCGTAGGGGACGTACTGCATGGTGTGGAAGCGCTTCAGGTCGGCGGCGTCCTCGACCCAGCCCTTCTCCAGCGCGTGACGGAACTCCTCGTAGCCGGCGTCCCAGATGTTCAGGCCCCCGCCGGCGGCCGGCAGCCGGACGGCGAGGGTGAAGGAGAGCAGCCGTGTCAGGTCGGCCTCCGGGGGCCAGGTGAGGGACCTGTACTGCATGTCGAAGTGCACGGACGCCTTCGGCTTGGTGAACACCGCGGCGGACAGCCAGACATGGAAGCCGGGCAGGGCGAAGTGCGCAGGGTAGTGGACCGGGGCGCCGAGGTGGTGCCCGAGGATCTCCTCCAGTCGTGTGTACAGCCAGCCGAAGGACTCCCACAGCACCGGCCTGGAAGCGTCGGCCCGCTTCCGGTAGTCGCCGCCCTCCGGCTTCCCGGCGAGGTCGAGGTAGCTGGGCGCGCCCAGGGTGAAGAAAGAGAACGGGGGCGAGCCGCGCGGAATCCAGTGCCCGCGCAGGTCGTGCACGGTGTCGCGCAGCGCGGCGCTCTCCGCCTCGGTGAGCACGGTCAGTCTGTCGAACACGAGCGCCCGCCTTGCAGAAGTTCGAGGAGTGAGGTGGTGATGCCACCGCCGAGACGCCGGTCGTACCAGTCGTACGCGGGCATCGGGTTGGCTTCGAGACACCAGTGGGTGCCGTCCCCGGCGACCTTGAAGTCCCAGCCGGCGAAGGACATGCCCAGGTCCGCGGTGTGGCGGACCAGCCGCTGGGCGAGCGGTCCGGGCAGCTCACAGGGCTGGAAAACGGCTTCGGGGTCGGTTCGGTAGTCCACGGCCCGGGAGGTGATCTCCTCGGCGTGCACCTGACTGCCGACCACATGGGCGCGGATGTCCCGGCCCTCGACATAACGCTGCAGATGCACCGGTCCCTGCCCGGGGTCGAAGCCGGCGAGATCGCCCGGGGCGAGGAGCCGGCTGTCGGCGCGTACGCCGGATACCGCCTTGACGAGAGTGGGCCCGGCCTCGGCGAAGGCCCGCAGCCGCCGCGGCGACGAACTGGTGACACTGGCGGGGACCTTGAACCCCGCCCTGGCCAGGGACATCTCGTGCAGTGGCTTGGACCCGTTGTCGGAACGGACCGAGGGCCGGTTGACGACCAGCCCCGGGATGTCGTCCAGCCAGGCCGTGAGGGCTGTCGTGAGCCAGCGCCAGCGCAGGGCCCGCTCCCGGTCCTCCTGCAGGGCCGACAGGTCGGTGATCCGGCAGTAGTAGGCGCCTTCGGGATCAAGGGCGTGGCCGCCGAGCCGGGCCAGACGCTGTCCGCCCATGGTCAGCTGCCAGTCGCCATGCTCCACCGCGTGCCGCAGATCGACGGTCTCCACCGCTACGCCACGGCTCTCGGCGATGCCCGTGAAGTGGGAGATGGTCCGTTCGGAAGCGAGTCCGACGGCGTAGATCATGGAAAGAGAACCTTCAGCAGTTGGGGACCGAACCCGAGCCAGACCATGCGCAGCTGTTCCACGTCGGGGAACGGCTCGACCATGACCGGCTTCGCCGAGGTGAGGTCGGGGGATATCCGCCAGACCACGGCGGCCAGGTCGAGGCCGAGCCGCGCGACGATGTCCGTGCTGCGCTCTTCCAGGCGCAGCCGGTCCAGTTCGACGGCGCTGGAGGGCCATGCGTGGTCCCTGAGGACCACCACGTTCTCGAAGAGGGGGTCGGGGGCCGACCATCTCGCACGGAACGGACCGGAGCCGCCCGACCGCTCGGGCCAGGGCACCGTGGTCCACGAGGCCAGGTCCTGCACCCACCACTGGGTGCTCTCGGCCTCCGCAGGTCCGACGGGCTCGGGAGGCCGGGAGGAGAACACCTCGACCGACCCGCCCGGCAGTCCGGCCCGCAGTTCGGTCAGGGCCGCCGACGCGGAGACACGGGTACCGAGGCCTCCCGGCCCGGGGCGGTTGATCACGGGAGCCGGAGTCAGGGCGGCAACGGCCCACAGGTGCGCCAGGCACTCGTTGAACTGGAACTCGGCGTCGAAACTGATCCTTCGCAGAGGTGGGGAGGGAAGCCGGAGAATCATCGGCACCGCCGGCTCGACCACCGCCACCGAGTCCTCCACGGTGACGGTGAACAACTGTGCCGCGTCGAACACATCCAGGATCACCGCCTCGTGCCCGCTGTCCTCCACGAAGTCCCGGATCTCGGCCGCCACCGCGTCCTCGGGGTCGGCGACGACGACCAGCCCGGAGGAATCGGAGGCCGACGCCTCAGATGACGACACCCCGCCCCCTCAGCAGCCGGTTGACGCGAGAGGAGCGCAACTCCGCCGCGGTCTCCTCTTCTTCGGTCAGAGGATGCGCCCGGTCCGCGGGCGCCTGCGGCATTCCGGCAGAGGGGAGGGCGGCAGGCTCGAACCGCTGCCGGACGAAGCCGTCGGGGCCGGACGGCGCCATGGCCCAGTCGGAGCCCTCCTTGTCGTCCTTACCGTCTTTATGGTCCTTGCCGTCTTTATCGTCCTTACCGTCCTTGTGGTCCTTGCCGTCCTTACCGTCCTTGTGATCCTTGTGGTCCTTGCCGTCTTTACCGTCCTTGTAGTCCTTGCTGTCCTTTCCTTCTTTTTCGTCCTTGCCGTCCTTGGAGTCCTTGCCCTCCTTGGATTCTTTGCCGTCCTTGGAGTCCTTGCCTTCCTTGGATTCCTTGACGTCCTTGCCCCTCTTCCTGCGCCGCCGCTCTCCCGCGGTCATCTCCGCACCCGGGAAGACCAGGCCCTGTTGCGGGGCCGCCCACAGCCTGCCCGTGACATCACGCCGTTCGGCAGCGGATAAGAACGGGCGCACCCGAGACTCGTCGATGGTCCACGTCACATCGGTTCACCGTCTTCCGGAAGTCGAGGATCGGGTGAGAGACGTCAAGCGTTCCACGGCGGTTGACGCGTGTCCACGGGCAGCAACCCGGGGACAAGCGAGCGAGAACGTCACCCCGTTCAGCAGCTTCTCCACCCGCCGCACCACAGGCCACGCATGCCGTCGGCGACAGAACGCCGCCCCGGCCGAACGAGGGTCCGCCTCCCCCGCCACCCTCGACCGCCGAGGGTCACCCACGCTGGACAAACCAGGACAGAGAGAGCAGTTCCGGGCCTGATGCCGCCTCTCGCCCACCCACAGGACGATCCGGCCCCGCGTGACCACATCCGCGCCTCTCCTCAAGTGAATCTCAAGTCGTCTTCGAGAAGGAGGCCTGCGCGGGGCCGCGGCATCCCGCCTACGCGTCCACGCCGGGGAGGCGGCGGCGCAGGGGCGAGGGCACGCCGGAAGGCGAGGTTCCGGTACCCGCCGACGCGGCCCTCGGCGGTCCGGCGCTGCGGCCGACACGGTCACAGGGGGCCGCCGCGGCCGGGAGGTCACCCGTTCACTCCCCCCGCCCCCACCATTCGTGTGTTCTTCATACCGGTGCCCGTGCAACCCCTTTGACCTGCCCGAATTCCCTCTCAACGGGCGTCGCGATCCCCCGCCGTGACACCCGTTCACCGCAAAACTGACGGTGTCTCAGGGAGCGGGGCCGGGCGGTTGGCTTTTACCTCGGTAGAGCAAGGAAGTGGACGACCTCGACCGAGGGAGCACCATGCGACGCACCGCCCGTCTGCTGACCGGGACCGCGCTGGCCGTGGCCACCGCCGGACTCGCCGTCGCGCCGGCGTACGGCGGCGGCACCGGCAGCCTCGACGTGTACCCGTCGACCGCGGCGGCGGGCGCTCAGGTCACCGTGAACACGGCGGCGTGCGGCGAGAAGGGCACGGCGGTCGGGGACGCCAGTTCGGTCGGCGCCGGCCAGTTCACCCTTGCGCCCAGTACGCACGAGGGCGAGGCGATCGGGCAGTTCCAGGTGCCCGCGAGCGCGCAACCGGGGACGTACGAGATCGTCGCGAAGTGCGCCGAGGGGAACCGGCAGGTGACCGGGGACCTGGTGGTGGCACTGGCGCCGGCCGCGGGGCAGGTGCAGCCCCACGGCAGTGTGAAGACGGGGGTCGGTGGCGCTCTTGGCTCCGACCCCGTGCAGACCGCGGCGGGCGTGACGGCTCTGGCCGTCGCCGCCGCGGGCGGTACCTGGCTCCTGCATCGCCGGGCGAGAGGCGATGTGATCTGACGGACACCCTCCGCTGTCCGTCCGCCGGTACCGCACATCCCACCCCCTCCGGGTCCGACGCCCCTCGCGGCCCGGAGGGGGTAGGGGGTCACCTCAAGGCGACCCCGACGAGACCTCAAGGACCTCAAGGACCTGAAGACCTGAAGACCTGAAGGAGAGGGGACAGGGGGTTCACATGCGCAGGATCGGGGATGCCGCGATAGCCGCCGTATCCGTCACAGCCCTCTGCTCCGGCGTGTGGCTGCTCGGCCCCGGCAGCGGACCCCGCACTCCGCCGCCCCAGCCGTCCGCCGCCGAGGGCCGCCCCGACCCCGGCGAGGAACGCCTCGAAGCCCCCGCGCTGCCCCCCTCCCCGCCCACCCGCATCCGCATCCCCGCCATCCGCGTGAACGCCCCCCTCATGGGCCTCGCCCTCACCCCCACCGGCAGCCTCGACGTCCCGCCCGCCGCGAAGAAGAACCTCGCCGGCTGGTACGAGGCCGGCACCACCCCCGGCGAGATCGGCACCGCGATCGTCGCCGGGCACGTCGACAACACCGAGGGCCCCGCCGTCTTCTACGACCTCGGCGCCCTCAAGCGCGGCGCGACCATCGAGGTGGACCGGCAGGACAGGAGCGTCGCCGTGTTCAGCGTCGACGCGGTGGAGGTCTACCAGGCCCGCGACTTCCCCGACGAGAAGGTGTACGGTGCCGCGAAACGCCCCGAGCTCCGGGTCATCACCTGCGGCGGCGGCTACTCGCGCACGACCGGATACCAGGGGAACGTCGTCGTCTTCGCCCACCTGACCGGCAGCCACTGACGACGGGACCGTCAGCCTCGGCAGCCGCCGGTCGTCCCGCGGCCCGAGGAGACGACGTACGCCGGCTCGACGCACGAGGTCGCCTTGACCGGTCGACGTACCAGGTCGACGTACGACGCCGAGGTACGAGGTACGAGACCGGCGTATGAGGCCGGCGTACGACGTCGAGGGCGACGTACACAACCGCTCCCCCGCGCAACCGCCCCACCGCCGCCCCGCGTTTCCGGCTCCTCACAGTCCGCGCCGCCCCTCCCCCGGACCCCTCACACCCGTCCCCCTCCGCCGAAGAGGGCAGCGTTCCTCACGGGAAACAGCGGTGATGCGGCCGGGTAACGTCGGCCCCGCACGCTCCTGGGTATGACCTCGAATACGCGTGTGGTGGTGATCGGCGCCGGCCGGACGGGCACCCGTGCCGTACGTCCCGCCCGTCCCACCCGGCGGTCCGGCGTGCTCGCCCGCATCTCCGTGACGCCCGTGCCGCAGGTGGGGTCCGGGACCGCCGGGACGCACGCGATGTCCGGGACGCACGTGACGCTGGGGACGCCGGTGCCGCCCGTCTGCGACGAGGAGCACCGCCGGTCCGGCCGGGCGCACCGCGCCGGGCGGCCGGCCGGCCGCCGCCACGCCCCCGAGGTGACCGCGCGGACCGCCGGCCGCGCGGACGGCACGGCGATCGCATACGACACGCCGGCCCCGGCCACCGGCTGCCACCCCCGCCACCCCGTGCTCCCGGCGCCGCGCCGCCCGTTCCCCCCGCTGCGCCAGTTGCTCACCAACGATGGAGGCTCCTGATGACCACCACCCCCGGGGCCGCCCCCACGCTCGTGCTCGTCGGTCACGGCATGGTCGGCCAGCGCTTCCTCGAAGCCCTCGCCGAGCGCGGTCTGACCGCCACGCACCGCGTGGTCGTGCTGTGCGAGGAGCCCCGTCCCGCGTACGACCGCGTCGCCCTCACCTCGTACTTCTCGGGCAGGACCCCCGACGAACTGTCCATGACCGACATGGAGTTCATCGACGCGCACGGCATCGAGCTGTACCTGGGCGACCCGGCGGAGACCATCGACCGCGCGGCGCGGACGGTGACGGCCAGGTCCGGCGAGGTCTTCGCGTACGACACGCTCGTGCTCGCCACCGGCTCGTACCCGTTCGTGCCGCCGGTCCCCAACAAGGACGCGACCGGTTGCTTCGTCTACCGCACGATCGAGGACCTGCTCGCGATCGAGGAGTACGCGAGGACGGCATCGACCGGTGCCGTGGTCGGCGGCGGACTGCTCGGCCTGGAGGCGGCCGGCGCGCTGAAGGGGCTCGGACTCACCTCCCACATCGTGGAGTTCGCGCCGCGGCTGATGCCGGTGCAGGTGGACGAGGGCGGTGGCGCGGCCCTGCTGCGCACCATCGAGGAGATGGGCCTGACGGTCCACACGGGCGTCGGCACGCAGGAGATCACGGTCGGCTCCGACGGCGCCGTCACGGGCATGAAGCTGTCTGACGGCTCCGAACTCGCCACCGATCTGGTGGTGTTCAGCGCCGGTGTCCGGCCGCGGGACCAGCTCGCCCGGGACTGCGGTCTGACGGTCGGCGAGCGCGGTGGCATCACCGTCGACGAGCAGTGCCGTACGGTCACCGACCCGCACGTGTTCGCGATCGGCGAGTGCGCGCTGGCGGCGGACGGCCGGGTGTACGGGCTGGTCGCGCCGGGTTACGAGCAGGCCGAGACGGCCGCGGCGGCCATCGCCGCCGACGAGGCCGAGCAGCGGACGTTCACCGGGGCCGACCTGTCCACCAAGCTGAAGCTGCTCGGCGTGGACGTGGCCTCCTTCGGGGACGCGCACGGCACGACCGAGGACTGCCTGGACGTCGTCTACTCCGACTCCCGTTCGGGCCTGTACAAGAAGCTGGTCATCGGCCGGGACGGCACCCTGCTCGGCGGCATCCTGGTCGGCGACGCGGACGCGTACGGCACCCTGAAGGCCTTCACCGGTTCGGTGCCGCCGGTCGCCCCCGAGTCGCTGGTGCTGCCGGCCGGTGCGAGCGGCGGCGCGCAGCTCGGCCCGTCCGCGCTGCCCGACGAGGCGGTCATCTGTTCCTGCCACAACGTCAGCAAGGGCACGATCCGCGGCGCGGTGACCGAGCACTCCTGCACCACCGTGCCGGAGGTGAAGAAGTGCACCAAGGCCGGTACCGGCTGCGGAAGTTGCCTCAAGGTGCTCGGGCAGCTGGTCACGGCGGAGCTGGAGGCGTCCGGCGTCGAGGTCGACAAGGGCCTGTGCGGCTGCTTCGCGCAGACCCGCGAGGAGCTGTACGAGATCGTCCTCGCGCTGCGCGTCAACACCTACCGGGACCTGCTCGACCGGTACGGCCGGGAGGGCGCCCGGGGCGGCGACGGCTGCGAGGTCTGCAAGCCGGCGGTGGCGTCGATCATCGCGTCCCTCGCCCCCGCGATCGGCGCGAGCGGTTACGTCCTGGACGGCGAACAGGCGGCCCTCCAGGACAGCAACGACCATTTCCTCGCCAACCTGCAGAAGAACGGCTCGTACTCGGTCGTCCCGCGCATCCCCGGCGGCGAGATCACCCCTGAGGGGCTGATCACGATCGGCGAGATCGCCCGCGACTTCGGCCTCTACACGAAGATCACCGGCGGCCAGCGCATCGACATGTTCGGCGCGCGGGTCGAGCAGCTCCCGCTGATCTGGATGCGGCTGGTGGACGCCGGCTTCGAGTCGGGCCACGCGTACGGAAAGGCGCTGCGGACCGTCAAGTCCTGTGTGGGGTCGACCTGGTGCCGTTACGGCGTCCAGGACTCGGTCCGGATGGCGATCGACCTGGAGCTGCGCTACCGGGGGCTCAGGTCGCCGCACAAGCTCAAGTCGGCGGTGTCGGGCTGCGCCCGCGAGTGCGCGGAGGCCCAGTCGAAGGACTTCGGCGTGATCGCCACCGCGGCCGGCTGGAACCTGTACGTCGGCGGCAACGGCGGCGCCACCCCGCGCCACGCGGACCTGCTCGCGCAGGACCTCTCCGACGCCGAACTGATCCGGCTGATCGACCGTTTCCTGATGTTCTACATCCGTACGGCCGACCGCCTGGAGCGCACGTCGACCTGGCTGGAGCGGATCCCGGGGGGCCTGGACCACGTCCGGGACGTGGTGGTCGAGGACTCCCTCGGTATCTGCGAGGAGCTGGAGTCGCTGATGGCGGCGCACGTCGCCCATTACGCGGACGAGTGGGCGTCGACCATCAACGACCCCGAGAAGCTCGCCCGGTTCGTGTCCTTCGTCAACGCCCCGGACACCCCCGACCCGGTCGTCGGTTTCGTGCCCGAGCGCGACCAGATGAAGCCCGACCTGCCGCTGCTGTCCATCGGCCTGCGCCGCGCGGACGACACGGCGGACGTCCTCCTGGAAGGAAGCACCCAGCGATGACCCTGGCACCCGAGACCACCGGCCTGAAGGTCCAGCTCCAGCTGGCGGACAGCTGGTTCACGGTCTGTGACCTGAGCCTGCTGACCCCCGGCCGGGGCGTGGCCGTACTGCTTGCGGACGGCCGCCAGGCCGCCGTCTTCCGCGACCGCTCCGACCGCCTCTACGCCATCGACAACCGTGACCCGTTCGGTGGCGCGGCGGTCCTCTCCCGCGGCCTGACCGGCACCCACCGGGGCCGCCCCTTCGTGGCCTCCCCGCTGCTGAAGCAGCGCTTCGACCTGGAGACCGGCGTGTGCCTGGACGACGAGACGGTACGGGTGGCGGCCTACGAGGTACGAGCGGCCTGAGCCGCCCCGCCGTCGCGTTAGGGTGCCGGGGTGATCGGCATTCCGGAGGCGCTGGTGCGGGGCACCATCGACCGCGAAGGTGACCGCGGCGCGGCATGGGTCGCCGAACTTCCGTCGGTGGTCGAGGAGTTGCTGGAGCGCTGGGATTGCGCACCCGACGGCGCGGTGATGCACGGCGGGGTGGGAGTGATCGTCCCCGTCCGGCAGGGGACCGGGCCCACCGCCCGCCCCCGCGTTCTCAAGGTGTCCTTCCCCCACCCCGGCAACGTCCATGAACCGGACGCGTTCGAGGCGTGGGCGGGCCGTGGCGCGGTCCGCCTCCACCGGCGCGACGACGCCCGCTTCGCCCTCCTCCTGGAGCGGGCCCACCGGTCGACGCTGGCGGCGCTGGAGCCCGCCGACGAGACGGTGATGACGATCGCGGGCCACCTGAGCCGCCGCCTCGCCGTCCCCGCCCCACCGGGCCTGCCCCGGCTGCGGGACCGCGCCGACGCGTGGGCGGCCCAGCTGCGCGCGGACGCCGCCGAACTGCCCCACACGTTGCCGCCCCGCGCAGTGGACGCGGCCGTCGCCACCGCCCGGGAACTGGGCCGGACCCAGCCGGACACCCTGGTCCACGGCGACCTGCACGCACGCAACATCCTGCGGGCGGACCGGGAGCCGTGGCTGGCGGTCGACCCGAAGGGCTGTGCGGGCGACCCGGCGTACGACGGCGGCACCCTCCTCAAGTCTCGCGCCCTGAACCTCATGCGGGCCGACGACCTCCCGAAGACGGCCCGCCGCCTCCTGGACGTCTTCGCCGAAGCGGCGGAACTCGACCCCGGACGCGTCCGCCGCTGGGCCCAGCTCCACGCCGTCCAGGCAGCGTTCTGGGGCCGCCGCCACGGCTTCCGCGTCGCACGCGCGGGCCCCCAGCTGGACCAGGTCACGGCAGTCGCCGACCGACTGGCCGCGTCACTGGTCGT
>NZ_JAJONF010000090.1 GCF_021462265.1 Streptomyces shenzhenensis
CAGCGATGAGTTTCCGAACGGCACAGGCTACGACCACGACAAGTACCGCCGGCTCGTCTGGGACCTCGGCGTGAAGCCGGTCATCGCCCGCCGGGGCACCGAGCACGGTTCCGGCCTGGGAACCCAACGCTGGGTCGTGGAGCGCGCCTTCGCCCACCTGCACTGGTTCCGCCGCCTGCGGATCCGCTGGGAGATACGCGACGACATCCACGAAGCGTTCCTCACGCTCGGATGCGTACTCATCTGCTGGCGGCGGCTGCGCGCTCTGCCGAGCGAGTGCGAGAGCTAGTCGGCCGCCGCGAGTCGTCTGAGGACTTCGACGGGAGTGAAACTCCATCCGACGAGACGGGGTCCGCTCCAGTTGATGCCGATCATGAGTCCCTCACTGGCGGCAGCAGGCAGGTCGCTGTCGCGCCAGACATCCAGAGGCATGGATTCAACCCGTAGCCCATTTGCCCAGATCTTCGCCGCCCGCGCGGCGCGGGCCGACGTCGACCAGTAGGGAAGACTCCGGGTGCCGTCAACCGCGAGGGGAGCCGGACTCCCCTCGTCATCCCGCACAAGCCAGACGACTCCGCTCTGGCGGACGTCTCGGAAAAATGCTGCTGCTTGCGAACCACTCTGACTCATGACCACCCGAGCCTAGCGTTCCGCGCCACTCATTTCGTTAGGAGTTCTAAGAGCTCCCGGCCACCTTCAGCGTGAACTCCCCCAGAAGCAAAAGAGGTTGAGGCACGTCACCTGCCACCGATCGTGATCGCCGACCTGTTCGGGATCGCTCCGGGAACTGCCCACCGGTGGGCCCAATTCGCCGGCAACAGCTGGTCGGACTACCTCGCCGCCCTGTCCTACACCGCACCAGGCGCTGCCCGATCGAGCTGACTGCGAACCGTCAGCGGTGTCCGGCCTCGGCCAGCAGGCCGGCTGAGCCGTCGCTGCGGGGTGGCCGGGGAAACAGACCCGGACGGGGGCGCCCGGTTGAAGACGTATTCGACCTCGGTCAGCTCGGCCTCGATGCGGCGGCAGTGGTTCGGCGCAAGCGTCCCGGCGGTCAGCAGCCGGTTCAGGGGATTTATCAGTGTTCCAGATCGGCAAGTTGTTGGCCGGCGATGATGCTGTTCGCGCCCCGGCCGGGACGGCAGCGATCCAGCAGTGGACCACGATGCCCGGACCGGGCGATCGCGTCCTCGAGACATTTTACGCCGGCCGGCTCATCGTCGTTCGTCGTTTCAGCTTCCCGAACGGGACATCGATTCGGGTGCGGTGTGGCTCGGATAGATACTGTCGCGCTCGTCGCCGCGAGTCTGACCTGGTGGAACGATCCGCGAACGTTGGGGGACGGATGTCGAGCGCGGCGGCTTCCCGTTCACGGCCGAGGCCGGCACCTCCACGATCGAGGTGCCGGCCCTCCACCCGGTGGGTCAGGCGGTCAGCTGCCGCAGGATGTCCGCCGAGTCGTGCAGGTTGGTCATCTCCACGAAGCGCCCGTCGCGGACCCGGTAGATGGCGTACTCGACGATCGTGAAGGACTTGCCGGTGGGCGCGACGCCCAGCCACTCCTTCTGCGGGGTGCCGGTGTTGACGGCGCGCACGGCGATCCGGTCACGGTCGAACAGCAACTCCTGGACCTCCCACCGCATGTCCGGAACGGCCTCGAGGATGGATCGCATGTCCGCGATCACATCGGCCCGCCGACCCGGGGTGCCGTTCAGGGTCACCTCGTCGGCGATGAACTGGTCCATCTCGTCCAGCCGCCGGCCGTCGAGCGCCGCGACGTACTGCAGGTACCAGCTCTTCAGATCGATCTCCGACATCACTTCTCCTTCTCGCCCGGCCGAACCGGGCCACAGGGGCTACGGGTCACCACCCGTTGCGGTCGAGATCGAATGCTGGTGCCTTCGCGGCCGGGCCGACAGGTACCGCTCTGGGTAGGCAAGCTGGTACCACCCGCGGTCGCCGATCGCGGGGGATCATGGCGGCATGGACGAGTTTCCGCAGCTGATCCGTGCGTGGCGCACCAGGGTGCGGCCGGCGGACGTCGGTCTGGCCCCGGGCCTGAACCGGCGTACGCCCGGTCTGCGCCGTGAGGAGCTCGCGCTGACCGCCGGGGTGAGTGTCGACTACATCGTCCGCCTGGAGCAGGGCCGTGCCCGCAACCCCTCCGCTCAGCTGCTGACCTCTCTCGCCAGGGCGCTGCGGCTCAACGACGAGGAGCGCGAGCACCTGTTCCGGGTAGCGGGGGTGGCCCTGCCGTCGGCCGGGCACGTGCCCCGGCACATCACCCCGACCGCCCAGCGGATGGTGGACCGCTTCCGCAATCTCCCGGTCGCCGTCGCCATGCACACCGCCATCTACGAGGTGGTGTTGTGGAACCCGCTCTGGGCCGCGCTCTTCGGTGACCCGTCGAGCCAGACCCGCCTGGAGCGCAACGTCGCGTGGCGCTACTTCACCGACAGGGCGCACCCGGTGACGCACACCCCCGAGGACGAGGAAACCTACGCACGGGACCTCGTCGGCCACCTCCGCAAGGCGGTGAGCCGCTACCCGGACGACCCCGACCTGTCCCAGCTGATCACACGACTGACCAGGGCCAGCCCGGAGTTCAGCCGGCGCTGGCGGGAGGGCACGGTCGGCGAGCTCCGCACCAGCCGCAAGACCCTGCACACCGCGCTGGCCGGCGACATCGTCGTGGACTGCGACACCCTCACCGGCGGCCCCGGCGACCAGACGATCGTGATCATGACCGCGGCCCCGGGATCCGAGGACGAACAGAAGCTCGACCTGCTGCGCGTCATCGGGCTGCAGCAGCTGCACACCCCGCCGGCGAGACGGCTACCCGCCGGCCCACCTGAGAAGGACCACTCATGACAATCGTCGGAATCACCGGAGCCGGCGAAGTCGGCAGCCAGTTCGCCCGCACGGCCATCTCGACCGGATACGAGGTCGTCCTCGCTAATTCTCGCGGACCGCAGACGCTCGCCTCCCTGATCGCCGGGCTGGGCCCGGCAGCGCGGCGGCGCACGCCGCGGAAGCGGCAGCGGCCGGCCGCTTCGTCGTCATCGCGGCGCCCCTCACCGTCGTCTCCGACATGCCGGCCGAGGCCCTCGCGGGCAAGATCGTCTTGGATACGAACAACTACTTCGTCTGGCGAGACGGCCACATCCCCGTCATCGATTCCGGCGCGAAGACGGAACACGAACTGCGCCAGGAACAGCTCCTGGCCGCCAAGGTGGCGAAAGCCTTCACCATGATCGAGGCGTGGCGGATCCCCACCGCCGCCCGGCCGGCCGGTGCGCCGGACCGGCTCGCGCTCCCCGTCTCCAGCGACTTCCCCGAAGCCGCCGACCTGGTGACGCGGCTGTACGACCAGTTCGGATACGACACCGTGGACCACAGCCCACTCAGCGAGTCCTGGCGCAGCGGACCTGGCCAGCCCGCCTGGATCGCCCACGCGCATCAGAACCGAGCCGAGCTGGCCGCCAATCTGCGACGAGCGTGGCGCGATCTGCACAGACCGTTCTGACCAGATTGCCAACGCCGGACGGCCCAGGACCAACAAGCCGAACGCTCCCGGCGTGGGCGAGCGTCATCGCACTGAGTCCGGTGTCCATGTTTCTTCACCGGCCCCAATCAGCCCACTGCAACTGCCGCGCGGCCGGCCCGCCGGGCGGTGGAGCGCGGCGAGGCGCCAGCCGATCGTCCGTGTTGGGTCGCGCCAGGAGATGGTGTTCTCGCTGGTGAGGCGACGGGCCATGAGGTCGGTCATGGCGAGGTGGATCATGGCTTCGGAGCGAGTGGACAGGGTCTCGTAGTCGCGGGCGAGACGTCGGTTGAGCATGAGCCAGCCGTAGGTCCGCTCGACCGCCCACCGCTTCGGAATCGGGGTGAAGCCCCTGGTCCCAGGGGTGCGGGCGGTGATTTCCATGTCGATGCCGAGGGTGGCGGCGTGCCCGACGAGGTGCTGGCGGTAGCCGCCGTCGACCCACACTTTGCGGATGCCGGGGTGGCTGGGGGCGCACTGGCCCAGGGAGCGGCCCGACTCCTCATGCCGGCATCCGGGAATGGGCACCACACGGTGCGGCTGGTGCTGCGCTGGCTGGGCCGGTGCGGGCCGCGTTCGGCCGTACTTCTAAAGTACGCCTGATTCCAGTCTCTGAGTGCGCGATGAACACCGTGGTGATCGTCGAGCTGCTGAAGGGGATCGCGACGCCGTGGCCCCGGCTGGAGTCGGACACACACATCATCTCGACGGGGTCGGCGCGTCCGCTGGAGGACGCCTTCCGGATATCGCAGCTCGACCTGGTGCGGTGGCTGGTGCGCGACTACGGGTTCGGCGAACTCGACGCGTACCAGTACGCGACCCAGGCGGTGGAATCACCATTGGCCAATGTGTGCGACACCAACTACACATGTGTGGCCAAGCTACGCAAGGAGTGGCTCCCCGCGCGCGAGACTTACCGCGGACTGCATGGGCGACTGCGCGAGACGGCGGCCACCCTGCGCCGCTGACCGCCCCTCGACTCCCCCGTGCTTCGAGCACGCTTCCGAAAGGCACCCCACCCATGGACCGGGCACGACCGCTCCTCAGCAGGCGACGGCTCCTGAAGGGCGCGGCCCTCGCCGCAGTCCCGTACGCGCTGCTCCCCGCGGGCCGGGCCGGCGCACAGACCGGACCCGTCGACTATCCGTCGGCCGAGTGGCAGGCGGCGAGCAGCGACAACCGGACACCGGCCTCGCGACCCGACGACTACGCGATCGACCATGTGATCATCCATGTCACGCAGCAGTCGTACGCCGGCACGCTGTCCATCTTCCAGAACCCGAAGAAGCGGGTGTCCGCGCACTATCTGGTGCGCTCGGCCGACGGACATGTGGCCCAGTGCGTGCGGGAGTCCGACGTGGCCTGGCACGCCGGGAACTGGGACTACAACACGCGGAGCATCGGCATCGAGCACGAGGGCTGGGTGGACGAGCCGGAGTACTTCACCGACGCCCTGTACAAGGAGTCGGCGCGGCTGACGGCGTCGATCTGCGACCGCTACGGCATCCCGAAGGACCGGGACCACGTCATCGGCCACGTCGAGGTGCCGGGGACCGACCACACCGATCCGGGCAAGCACTGGGACTGGGTCCGCTACATGCGGCTGGTCGGCATGTCGTCGCGGTGAGGCTCATCGGCGGTCCGCGCGAAGAGGCCGGTCGAAACGGTTGTCGGCACGTACACCCCGCGTGACGATGTCCCCAGCCGCATCGCCGTCGGGAGGCCGAGTTGACCAATACCTGGGTGGCCCTGGAGCCGGGGGCCGACCCTGCCGAGCGCGTCCGGGCGCTGCGCCGGGCGCACGAGACGTTCACCACCGCGGGCACGGTGCCGCGCCCGGTGCGGTCCGTGGTGGCCGAGTCGTGGCGGCGTTCCGCGCGGGCCGGGGTGGGCCCGGACGGCACGGCACGCGTGGAGCTGACGGACGGTGACCTCGGCGCGTACCGGGCGGAGCATCCGCTGGCCCGGGTGATGCCGCTGATCAGGGAGCTGATGGGCACGTTCGCGGCGGACGGCGAGCACCTTCTGGCGGTGTGCGACGCGGACGGCAGGCTGCTGTGGGTCGAGGGGCATCCGGCGACCCGGCGCCGGGCGGACCGGATGAACTTCGTGCCGGGCGCGCGCTGGTCGGAGACCGCGGTCGGCACCAACGCGCCGGGGACGGCGGTGGCCGTGGACCGGCCGGTGCAGGTGTTCGCCGCGGAGCACTTCATCCGCCGGGTGCAGCCGTGGACGTGCGCGGCGGCGCCGGTGCACGATCCGCGCACCGGGCGGGTGCTGGGTGCCGTCGACATCACCGGCGGCGACCGGCTGGCGCATCCGCACAGCCTGGGCTTCGTCCAGGCGGTGGCGCGCGCCGCGGAGTCGCAGCTGGCGCTGCTCGATCCGCCGTTGCCCGCCGCCGAGGCGCCCGCGCTGGCGGCGCTCGGCCGTGACGAGGCCGAGCTCCGGCTGGACGGCCGCCGGCTGCGGCTCGGCCGCCGGCACAGCGAGCTGCTGGTGCTGCTGTCCCGCCATCCGGAGGGACTGACCGGCGACGAGCTGCTGTGCGCGCTGTACGAGGACGAGTCGGTGACGCCGGTGACGCTGCGGGCGGAACTGGTGCGGCTGCGCCGGCTGCTGGGCCCGGGGCTGCTCGCCTCCCGGCCTTACCGGCTGACCGCGCCGGTGGAGTCGGACGTGACCGTGGTGGAGCGGCGGCTGGAGGCGGGGGCGGTGGCGGCGGCCGCGGGGGCGTACACCGGACCCCTGCTGCCCGGCTCGCAGGCGCCCGCGGTCGTACGGCTCAGGCAGCGGCTGGCGGACGGGCTGCGGGCCGCGCTGGTCGCGGGCCATGACCCGGACCTGCTGGCGGAGTGGGCGCACGCGCCGTGGGGCGAGGACGACGTCGAGGTGTGGCGGGCGCTGGCGGCGGTGCGGCCGACGGCGGTCGTACGGTCCCGGCTGGCGGCCCTGGAGGCGGAGTTCGCGGCGCCGGCCGGCTGACCCGCGGCGCAACGTGCTCGCAACGTCCGCTCCCCTAGCCTCCGCGCCGGGAGCTGCCCGACGGCGGGCAGCTCATCTGCAAGGAGGCAGGCCACCATGACCCGTTACGCGGCGCCCGGCACCGAGGGCGCGATCGTCTCCTACCAGGCGCGCTACGACCACTTCATCGGCGGCGAGTACGTGCCACCGGCCCGGGGGCAGTACTTCGAGAACCCGTCGCCGGTGAACGGGCTGCCGTTCACCGAGGTGGCGCGGGGCACCGCGGAGGACGTGGAGCGGGCGCTGGACGCGGCGCACGCGGCGGCGCCGGGCTGGGGCCGTAGGTCGGTGACGGAGCGCTCCGACATCCTACTCAAGATCGCCGACCGGATGGAGGCCCACCTCGAACCGCTCGCGGTCGCCGAGAGCTGGGAGAACGGCAAGCCGGTGCGCGAGACGCTGGCCGCCGACATCCCCCTGGCCATCGACCACTTCCGGTACTTCGCGGGGGCGATCCGCGCGCAGGAGGGTTCGCTGGGCGAGGTCGACGACGACACGGTGGCGTACCACTTCCACGAGCCGCTCGGCGTCGTCGCGCAGATCATCCCGTGGAACTTCCCCATCCTGATGGCGACCTGGAAGCTGGCGCCGGCCCTGGCGGCCGGGAACGCGGTCGTCATCAAGCCGGCCGAGCAGACCCCGGCCTCCATCCACTACTGGATGAGCCTGATCGCGGACCTCCTGCCGCCGGGTGTGCTGAACATCGTCAACGGTTTCGGGGTGGAGGCGGGCAAGCCGCTGGCGTCGAGCCCCCGGGTGGCGAAGGTCGCCTTCACCGGTGAGACCACCACGGGGCGGCTGATCATGCAGTACGCCTCGGAGAACATCAAGCCGGTCACGCTCGAACTGGGCGGCAAGTCCCCGAACATCTTCTTCGACGACGTCTGGGCGCACGACGACGACTTCCGCGACAAGGCCCTCGAGGGCTTCACGATGTTCGCGCTCAACCAGGGCGAGGTCTGCACCTGCCCGTCCCGGGCGCTCGTCCAGCGCGGGCACTACGCCGAGTTCATGGAGGCGGCGGTCGCCCGTACCCGCCTGATCAAGCCGGGTCACCCGCTCGACACCGACACGATGATCGGCGCCCAGGCCTCCAACGACCAGCTGGAGAAGATCCTCTCCTACCTGGACATCGGCCGGCAGGAGGGGGCGAAGGTCCTCACCGGTGGGGAACGCATCGACTACGACGGCGAGTTGAAGGGCGGCTACTACGTCCAGCCGACCATCTTCGAGGGCGACAACCGGATGCGGATCTTCCAGGAGGAGATCTTCGGCCCGGTGGTCTCGGTGACGTCCTTCGACGACTTCGACGACGCGATCAAGATGGCCAACGACACGCTGTACGGACTCGGTGCGGGCGTGTGGACCCGTGACATCAACACCGCGTACCGCGCGGGCCGCTCGATCCAGGCGGGCCGGGTGTGGACCAACTGCTACCACGCGTACCCCGCGCACGCGGCGTTCGGCGGCTACAAGCAGTCGGGGATCGGCCGCGAGACGCACAAGATGATGCTGGAGCACTACCAGCAGACGAAGAATCTCCTGGTGTCGTACTCGCCGAAGCGGCTGGGCTTCTTCTAGACACCCGCGAAAAGGCGCCTGACCTGGGTTTTCACCCGTCAGGCGCCTTTCGCGCAGCCCGCTCTCGACCGAGCCCGGCCCGCGCGCCGACTCCCGATTCCGCCGACGCCGCGGTCGGCTGAGCTACAACAACCTGCTGTTGTCGTACTCGGCGAAGAAGCCGGGTTTCTTCCAGACGCCTGCGAAAGGGCGCCTGACCTGGGTTTTCACCCGTCAGGCGCCCTTCGAGTGCCCGAAGACAGCCCCGATGCTCCGGCCGGCTCGGCGGGCGCACTGCGCGGGATCGCCCGCAAGGCTGAGAAGGCGCCAGCCGCTGCCTGGCAGACGGCACAGCGGACGCGTCAGGTGGCCGGCCTCCATGAGCCGGCATCCCGACATCAGGCCGAAACCCGGTGCCGGCGGGGGCAGTTCGCCCGGTGCGGGGCGGCGGGCCGCGGCGGGGCCGCGCTATCGTGAGGACCCGGCAGGTCGGGTACGACGGGTGGGACGGGCGGTCCACACCACACCCCGGGCCGGGTCCGCGCGGCCGGGCGGCCGGGCGGCCGGGCGGCCGGGCGGCGTCCCGCCCCGGCCGAGGGCGCGGACCACCTCCGGTGGCGTCATCGCGCCCGCGCGCGAGCGCGCATCCGCCCCGGCCGCCCTGGCGATCCCGGTCATCGAACGGTCGTGGCCGTGTGCCATGCCCTGGAGCGGACCGCCGCCGCCGTAGCGCCGGGCGGTCCGCTGCGGTCGACGGCATGGAGTGCGCCCACGGGCATCCCGCCGCACGTCATGCCCGACGACCACAGGAAGGCCCGCTCCCGTGCACGCATCCGCGCCCGGCAAGACCCTCGCCCCCGCGCCCCGGCCGACGGCCCGCTCCCGCGTCCTGTCCTGGATCCCCGGCCTGTTGCACGACACCGCGTTTCGCCGGTACTGGACGGCGCAGACGGTGTCGTACCTCGGCGACCAGGTGTCCGCCCTCGCCATCCCCCTCATCGCCGTCACCGTCGTGCACGCCGACGCGGCCCAGATGGGCTATCTCGGTGCCGCGGTCTGGCTGCCGCATCTGCTGTTCGGGCCGTACGCCGGGCTGTGGGCGGACCGTCGCAGGCACCGCCGGCACGTCATGATCGCCGCCGATCTGGGCCGCTTCGCACTGCTCCTCAGCCTCCCGCTCGTCCACGCCCTCGGCACGCTGACGTTCACCGTCCTCTTCGCGGTGGCGTTCGGCGTCGGACTGCTGTCGGTGCTCTTCGAGGTGTGCAATCCCCCGCTGTTCAAGGCGATGGTGCCGCCGGGCGGTTACGTGGCCGGCAACGCCCTCGGCAGCGGCAGCCGGGCCATGGCGAAGGTCGTCGGGCCCAGCGCCGGCGGCTTCCTGGTGCAGTTGTGCTCCGCGCCGCTCGCCCTGCTGGTGGACGCCCTGTCATACCTCGTCTCGGCGGTGCTCCTGGCCCGTATCGCACCGCAGGAGGCACCGCCTTCGCAGGAGCGCGCCCGGCTGCGGGCGGCCGGGCGGTTCATCGTCCGGTCCCGGGCCGTCCGGGCGGCGCTGGCCGCCACGGCGACGATCAACTTCTTCTGCTTCGTGACGACCACCCTCTTCGTCCTGTACGCCACCACGGCTCTGGGCCTCGGCGCGGGGCTGCTCGGCACGGTACTGGGCGCGGGGGCCGTCGGCGCGGTGGTGGGGGCCGTGTGCGCGACCCCGCTGACCCGGCGCCTCGGGGTGGGCCGGACGTTCCTGCTCGGCTGCCTGACGACCCCCGCCCCCCTGCTGCTGATCCCCGCGGCGCACGGGTCGGGGCCCGCGACCCTGGTCATGCTCGTCGGCGCCCAGTTCGGTTCGGCGATGGGCGTCATCTGGATCGACATCACCACGGCCACCCTGCTGACGTCGCTGGTCCCGGACGCCATGCGGTCAAGCGTGTTCGGCGCCTACCAAGGGGTGAACCTCGGCATGCGGCCGCTCTCCGCGCTGATCGCGGGAGCCGTCGCCGGGCCGCTGGGCCTGCGGGCCACGCTGTGGATCGCGGCGGCCGGGGCGCTCACCGCCTGCCTGTGGGCCCTGCCCTCGCCGCTGTCCCGCACGATGCCGCCCACGGCCGGCCAGGAGGCGTGAGCGGCACGAACGGCAGCCGGAAGTGCCGCCCAGAGTGCCTGTGACAGTGCCGTTCCGGCCCTCGTGGCGCCGTTAGCGTGGCTTCACCGATCGATGATCGCCGTCGCACGCACCCCGCACACACCCCGCACACACCCTGGACGTCCGCCCGCGTCTGCCCGCATCCGCCGAAGCAGGGCGACCGGGACGGCGGTGCGGCACCGTGGCCCGCCCAAAAGCCGGCCACGGTCGCCCGCCCCGTCCTCGGGTCGTCGCCCTTCCGTCACCGCCCTCATGGAGACTTCCGTGACACCAGCAGATTCCGGACACTTCCTAGACAGGTTTCTCCGGCAAGTCGCCGCGACCCCCGACCGGCCGGCGGCAGAGCTCGGCGACCGGCAGCTGACGTACGCCGAACTCGACGCCCGCGCCGTCGCTCTGGCCGCCCGGCTCCGGTCCCTCGGCGTGGGTCCGGGGGCGACGGTCGGCGTGTTCCTGCAGCCGTCCCTCGACCTCGTGGCCTCGGTCCTGGCCGTCGTCCGCGCCGGGGCCGCCTGGCTGCCGCTGGATCCCTCGTACCCGGCCGACCGGCTCTCGTACATGATCCGTGACTCGGGCACCGCGCTGGTCGTCGCCGACGCGACCGCGCCCGAATGGCTGCGCGGTCTCGGCATACCCCTCGCGGACCCCGCCGACGACGCCGCGCCCGCCGAGCCCGTCCCGCTGCCCCGGCCGCGCCCGGAGTCCGCGGCGTACGTCATCTACACCTCCGGCTCCACCGGCCGTCCCAAGGGCGTGACACTCACCCAGCGCGGACTGGCCAACCTGGCGGCGGCCCAGCGCACGGCGTTCACGGTGCGCCCGGGCCACCGGGTCCTCCAGTTCGCCTCGCCCAGCTTCGACGCATCCGTCTTCGAGCTGGCCATGGCGCTGTGCTCGGGCGCCACCCTCGTACTGCCGCCGCGCCGGGACGTCCTGTACGGCCCGGGGCTCGGCGACTTCCTGGCCCGCGCCCGGATCACCCACATCACGCTGCCCCCGAGCGTGCTCGCCATGGTGTCCGAGCGGGAACTGCCGTACCTGGAGACGATCGTCTGCGCCGGGGAGGCGCTGCCCCAGCAGCTCGTCGACCGGTGGGCGCCGGGCCGTGCGATGTTCAACGCGTACGGCCCGACCGAGACCACCGTGTGGGCCTCGGTGTCCCGGACCCGGCCGGGCGGCGGCAAGCCGGTCATCGGCCGGGCCGTCGACGGAGTCCGCCTGTATGTGCTGGACGAGTCGATGCGCCCGGTGCCGCCCGGCGAACCGGGTGAACTGGTCGTCGGCGGCGAGGGGGTGGCCCGCGGGTACATCGGGCGGCCGGGCCTGACCGCCGACCGTTTCGTGCCCGACCCGGACGCCCCGGGCGAGCGGGCCTACCGCACCGGGGACCTGGTGCGGACGACGCCGGACGGGGAGCTGGACTTCCTCGGCCGCATCGACCAGCAGGTCAAGCTGAACGGCTTCCGCATCGAGCCGGACGAGATCGCCGGTGTGCTGCGCGAGCATCCAGCCGTCCAGGACGTCGCGGTCGTCGTGGGCCGGGTCGGCGACGAGGACCGGCTGCTCGGCTATGTCGTGGCGCCGTCGGCCGGGCCCCTGGAGCTGCGCGGGTTCGCCGCCGAGCGGCTGCCGCACTACATGGTGCCGTCCATCGCGGTGATCGACCGGCTGCCGCTGCTGCCCAACGGCAAGCTCGACCGTGGCGCGCTGCCCGCCCTGGACCGCACGTCGCTGGGCCTGGGCGGTGGCGGGGCCGAAGCCCGGACCGGGACCGAGCGCCGGCTGGCGGAGATCGCCGCCGAGCTCCTCGGCATCGACGGTATCGGTGTCGAGGACGACTTCTTCCTGCTGGGCGGCCACTCGCTGCTCGCGGGACGCCTCGCGGCGCGGGTGCGCTCGGAGTTCGGCACCGAACTGCCGATATCGAGCATCTACGGCGAGCGCACGGTGGCGCGGATGGCCGCCGAGCTGGACCGGCTGGGCCGCAGCGCGCCGCCGCTGCCGCCGGTGGCGCGGGTCCCCCGGGACCGTCCGCTGCCGCTGTCGTTCCCACAGGAGCGGATCTGGTTCCTGGAGCAGCTCTCCCCCGGCAACCTCGCCTACAACGCCCAGGCCACCATCCGGCTGCGGGGCCCGCTCGACGCGTCGGTGCTGCGCGACACGATCACCGAAGTGGTGCGCCGGCACGAGATCTTCCGTACGGCGTTCTCCACTGTCGACGGCGTCCCGGTGCAGGAGGTCCGCCCGCCGATGGCGGTACGGCTGCCCGTGGTCGACCTCCAGGACGTGCCGGAGGCGGACCGGGAGCGCCGTACCGAGGAGGTCGTGCGGGACACGATCCGCCGTCCTTTCGAGCTGACGGATCCGCCGCTGGCCCGCTGGCTGCTGATCCGGCACTCGCCCGACGACCACACCCTCGTCCAGGTGGAGCACCACTTCGTGCACGACGGCTGGTCGTTCGGCGTGCTTCTCGACGAGATCCGCGCGATCTACCCGGAGCTGGCGGCCGGCCGGCCGTCGCCGTTGCCCGAACCTCCCATCCAGTACGCCGACTTCGCCGCCTGGCAGCGGTCCTGGATGAGAGACGAGGTGCTGGACCGTCATCTGGAGTACTGGAAGGGGCACTTGAAGGACGCCCCGCTGGTCCTGGATCTGCCGACGGACCGGCCCCGGCCGCGCGTCCCGTCGTTCCGGGGCGCAGCCCTGCGGGTGGAGCTGCCGGCCGGACTGAGCCGTGCGCTGCGGGAGTCCAGCGAGCGGTCGGGGGTGACGCTGTTCGCCTCCATGCTGTCGGGCTTCGCCGCCCTGTTGAGCCGCTACTCGGGTCAGAGCGACCTGGTCGTGGGCACGGGGGCCGCCAACCGCCGGCTCGCGGAGACCGAGCGCATGCTGGGCATGGTGGTGAACACGCTGCCGCTGCGGCTGGACACCTCGGGTTCACCGGGCTTCGACCGGCTGCGACAGCGGGTGAACGAGGTGCTGAGGGAGACCTCGGACTGGCAGGACGTGCCGCTGGACCGGCTGGTGGAGGCGGTGGCGCCGCCCCGGGTGCCGTCCATCAACCCGCTGTTCCAGGTGATGTTCAGCTTCCACAACGCCATCGTGCCGACCCTGGAGTTCGGGGGCGTGCGGGGCACCGTCCTGGAGCGTCACAACGGCTCGGCCAAGATGGACCTCAACATCGTGGTGATACCGCGCGCTCAGCAGCGAGCCGGCCGTGCGGACCACCCGGACCACGACCGGATCACGCTGATCTGGGAGTACGCCACCTCGCTGTTCGACGAGGACACGATGCAAAGGATGGTGGACCAGTACATCACCCTGCTGCGGTCGGCGGTCGAGGAGCCGGACCGGCCGATGGACCGGATCGGGCTGGAGTCCGGGAGCGCCGCGGACCGTCGGCGTCCGCCGCTCGGCGGGGGGCTGGGCGAGCGCGTCGAGTTCTCCGGC
>NZ_JAJONF010000091.1 GCF_021462265.1 Streptomyces shenzhenensis
CTTATGCCGGAGCAAACCCCCGGATCAGGTCGAACCCGTACACCACTTCCCTGGACGCAACCGTCAGCGAGCCGAGGAGGGGCCATGCGGGTGGAGCAGGTGAACTGGGTTGACATCCCTGCCGGGTTGCTGCGTCGGGGAACGCCGGTTGACGAGATGGCGGCGGTGGCCCGCCGCTACGCCGACACCGGGGTCCCAGTGGAGTGGTACATGAAGGAAGCCCCGCGCGCGGAGATCCATGTCCCGGTCTTCCGGATCGCCCGGACACCGGTCACGGTCGGCCAGTGGGCACTGTTCGCGGCGGCCACCGGGTGGTCCGCCTCAGGGACGCTGGCGACCCACCCGGTCACCGGGATCACCTGGGAGGCGGCGACGGCTTACTGCCGGTGGCTCGGGGACCGGCTCGACCTCGGCGTGCGGCTGCCCACGGAGGACGAGTGGGAGCGCGCCGCGCGGGGAGACGATGGCCGGGAGTTCCCTTGGGGCGAGGAGTACCGCACCGGCCTGGCCAATCTGGTGGATCTCGGTATCGGTACCACGATGCCGGTCGGTTCTTTCCCCGAAGGCGCCAGCCCGTTCGGGGTGCTGGACATGGCGGGTAACGCCGACGAATGGACCTCCACCCTCTACGCCCCCTACCCCGGCGCGCCCGCTGAGGTGCCGAGCACCGAGCACTGGGCCTTCGACCGGCACATCACCCGAGGCGGCGCCTTCTGCCACGACCGGGATCTGGCCCGGTGCGCCCGTCGGCACGGCGCCTACGAGCCGGATCTCGAAGCGATCGGCGTGGGCTTCCGCCTGGCGGCACCAGCCACGTAGGACCGGGCACTGTGTTGACATCCCGCAACGGACGGCGCCCCCCAGACGGGATGCTTTCTCTACCAACCATGCACATTCCGTACGCCCACAGGCCGCAGGTCAGCGCGGATCTGGCTGGGGAATCAAGCGGAGCAACTCTGAGGTGGGTTGGATCATAGTGTGGCCGAATTCAAGGAGCCCCATCGGGAGCGAGCGTTCGGTTCGGATACTGGTCCGGTGTGCAACTGAGCGGTCACTGGTCGGGTGTCCTACCGGTTCCAAAACCGTGTGCGAGCCGCCCGGAGGGGCCTTTACCCTCCGGGCATGGATCTTCGCGAAGAACTTCCGAGCGACAGGCAGGCCGTGCGGGATGTTCACCTGCAGGCGTTCGGTGACCATGGCCTTGTCGTGGCCGACCTGGTCGATACCCTGCGGGACACCATCACACCCCAGGACGGTCTCTCGCTGGTCGCCGAGCATGACAGGCAGGTCGTCGGGCATGTCATGTTCACCCGCAGTCTTCTCGATGCGCCTCGCCGGCTGGTTGACGTGCAAGTCCTCAGTCCTTTGGCCGTGATGCCCGAGCTCCATAAGCGGGGTATCGGCTCGGCCCTGGTTCGACACGGACTGGAGGTCCTCGCCGAGCGGGCTGTTCCGCTCGTCTTCCTGGAGGGTGATCCGGGCTATGACTGACTTCGGCTTGTCAGGGTGAGGCTGGGCCGTCGAGGGTCAGGCCGGTGCCGGCTATGAAGCCGTCGAGGGTTGCAGGCCGATACTGAAGGTGTTTGAGGCGGTTGCGTACGACTGCTTCGAGCCGGTCCAGGGCGACGACGGCGAGGTTGGCCAGGCTGCGCTTGACGTGCGCCCACACCCACTCGACCGGGTTGAGATCGGGCGAATACGCGGGCAGCAAGAACACAGTCAGCCACTCGCGTTCGGCGACCAGCTCACGCATGGCGTGAGAGACATGGGTGTTCAGCCGGTCCCAGACCAGGACGATCGGTGCCTTGAGGAGTTGATGGACGCTGTCGATCAGCGCGATGAAGTCCCGCTCTCCCATGCTGCGACGCTTGCCCTTGCCCGGCCGGTGGGTGCGCAGGCGGTGGCACAGCCGGGTGCGAGAGCCGGGCCGCATCGCGATCAGTCCGGCCACCGACAAGCGTCCCGAGCGTCGCCCGCTGACGGTCACGACCGGGGTACGGCCGCGCCGGCCCCAGGTGCGTCCCCGGGGCGGCCGGCGGGTGAACCCGGCTTCGTCCTCGAAGCAGATGTAGCCCCCGCAGGCCGCCCGGGCTCTTTTACCTCCGCCCAGGTCGCCTCCTTCCAGACGGTGACGGCCTGCTCGTCGCGTCCGGCGACCCTCCGTATGGGCACCTGCGGGCTGAAGCCGAGCCGGTGCATCAGCCGTGTGGCGCCCGAGACGCTGTATGAGACGTGGAACTTCCTGCCGATCAGCGTGGCCACGCGGGCAGCCGTCCACACCTGGTCCTCCACCCAGCCGTGCGCGGCCGGTCCCTCATCGAGGTACACGGCCAGCTTCTCCAGACAGTGCGGGGACAGACGGCATCGCGACCCGCTCGGGCCACGTGATGCCAGCGCCTGCACGCCGCCGTCCCGCCACAACTGGTGCCACTGGTAAGCCGACTTCGGGCTCACCCGCAGGCGCCGTGCCACCTCCGACGGCTTGATCTTCTGCTCGAACAGCTCAGCCGCCTGCATCCGCACGGTCTCCCGGCGCTGACGTCCTGCAGGGGTCAGCCCACCCCCATCCGCATACCTCACGCACCACGGATACAGCCACCGTACCGGCCCCATCAGGCACTCCGAGCGAGTTCACCCTGACAAGCCGAAGTCAGTAAGCCTTGTCCCGTAAATGATCTTTGAGCTGCCGCATGACGTCTCCCAGGCTTGCCTCTAGGAGGGCCAGGCTGTGCAGGCGTGCGATGCCGAGCATGGCGTGGTGGACACCATCGCCTTTCAGACGGCAGTCCCGAAGAATCTTCCAGCACTTCATGCGGGCGAAGACGTGCTCGACTCGGGCCCAGACCTTGCGATGGGAAGTGTTGTGTTCCTCTTTCCAGGCCGGGAGTTCGGCCTGGCCTGGCTCCCGGCGGTGTGGGATGACCAGGCCAGTTCCCCGGTGACCGCCGTCTGCGATCACGGTTGTACGGCCGACGGAGGCCCTCGCGCCGGACAGCTCCCACGCCTTGCAGTCGTTGCGGTTCCCAGGCACCGGCCGTCCGACCACAACGATCACCGTGAGTCTGCGTCGATGACCACTTGGTGGTTGGTGGAGTACCTGTAGTTCTTGGACTGCTCGGCGGCGCCGTGGTCGCGGGTGGGCACGAGCGTGCCGTCGACGATGAGCACGGTGCCGGCGCGGAAGCGTTGGCGCTGCTTGAGCGCCAGCAACGGCCCAACGTGGTCGATGATGCGGTCGGCAGCCGACTTGGAGATGCCGAATAGCGGGGCAAGTTGGCGCAGTGTCAGGTTGGTGCGCCAGTACGCGGTGACCAGCAGCACCCGGTCTTCCAACGGCAGTGACCAGGGACGTCCCCGTCGAGTCAGCTCAGCACCTTCTCGGCGCAACCTAGCAATCAACCTGTGGAAGTCTCGCGGTTGCAGCCCGCTGAACGGGGCTATCCAATGCGGTTCCGACGCCGTGATCACACCAGACACGTGAAGAGATCGTTCCACACCTGTGGACCTCGGAAAGCCGCAACTCAGCCGCAGCGGCTCTGCCGTGGCTCCACGGAACCCGCCTGTTCCATGCGCCGGATCTCGCGCTCTGCCGCTTCCAAGTGCCCGAGATCGAGGGCCATCGCGGCACGCCCGGCGACGTAGAAGATGTCCTGTCGGGTCCGGCAGTCCAATCCCGGTTGGCGGCACAGGGCCAGAAACCGTACTTCGAGACTGAGTTCGATGCGGCCCATCTCGTCGCGGACGCGGACGGGGAGTGCGACGTGCCGGAGATCCTTGGCGTAGTCACGCGTCTGCCGGTCGGCCTCGTCCGGCTGGGCTTCCACGGGACGATAGGGGTGATCGGCCCACTCCGTGTCAGCCCACCAGACGAGTTCGTCCAGGTGGTCCGAGGCGACCATCAAATCCGGGGGCGAGGCGGAGAGGGCCGCGTCCGCGCCGGCAACCAGCTGAGCGAGACGACGTCGCGCGTCCTCGTCCCCCGCCACGCACATCGCGATGAAGCCCGACAACACGTCGAGTCGGCGCGACACCTCCGCCCGCTGCCAGATCTCGTACAGTCCCGCCATCCACCGTTCCTTCTCCGCCGACCGCGTCTCCGCGCCCCGAACCCTATGACGCGCCACCGCCAACGGGTCCAACGGTTTTCCCGGGCTCAGCGAACGAACCTCCTACCGGCTCCGTGCGGCGCACGGTCTCCTCTTACGGCTCGCCTGTCCGCGAGCACGGGCTTCTTGATCATTGCGGGACAGCCCTTAGGTAGCGGTGTTCAGGTGCCGGTGAGAGTGACCGTGACCACCCCGAAGCCCCCTGTCCTTGCCCTTTCCGGCGTCAGCCACACCTACCAGGAGCAGCGCCGCATGACCACCGTTCCTGCGGCAGATCGACCTCGACTTCGAGCGGGGCACCTTCTACACGATCCTCGGCCCTTCCTGTAGCGGCAAGACCACCCTGCTCAGCCTGGCCAGCGGCATGGACAGCCCCACCAACGGCACCATCCGCTTCGACAGACAGGCCCTGTCCGCCCTGGGCCTGAACCGCTACCGCAACAAGCACGCCGCGACGATTTTCCAGCAGTACAACCTGCTGACCTACATGACGGCACTGCAGAACGTCACCACCCATGGAGATCACCGGCGCCGGGCCGGCCGCTGGGAGCCGCAAACTGCTGGCCAAGGTCGGTCTCGACCGCGATATGGCCCACCGCAACGTCATGAAGCTGTTCGGCGGCCAGCAGCAGCGCATGGCCATCATCCGCGCGCTCGCCTGCGACGTCGGCATCCTCTTCGAGGACGAACCGACCGGAAACCTCGACGAGGAGACGGCCGAGGACATCGTGAAGATCTTCAAAGAGCTGGCGCACGAACAGAATCAAGTGCGTCATCGTCGTCACCCACAACCAGGCCCTGGCCGCCGAGTCCGAACGAGTCCTGACCCTGCGCAAAGGCAAGGTGACAGCGGTGAGGAGGCCCGGCGACCGTTAGCTGGCACCCCGGCAGAACCCACTACTTGGCGGTCGGACATCCTTGCTTTTCGCTGATCGGCAGGCCGTCGAAACCGCCGACGTGAAAACCCGGACGGCCGCCGCGCACGACACGACCGGCAAGCGGCCCGATACGGACCCGACTTCGGCCTCGTGACCGCAGCAAGGTGGCCGTGTGCCCGTTGAGGAGAGGCATCCAGGAATGGAACACGGAACAGGAGCCGCCTTTCATCGGCCTGCAAGGGGAAAGCCCCTGCTCAGAGGTGTACGCACAGGTGCAGTCACGTGACGGATACCGCACCCACCGGGGCCGCTCGTACGGTTGAGTAAATCCCCCGAATTTCCAAGGAAATACCATGGAACAGATCACCCTCGGCAATGTCTCCATCACCCGGGTGTGGGAGTACTACGGTTCCGTCGAAATGACGCCCGACACCTTCTTCCCGGAAAGCTCCAAGGAAGTCTGGGAGAACGGTTCCGACTGGCTTGTCCCGCATTTCCTGGATTCCGAGACCAACATTGTCAATTCGGCGATCCAGACCTGGCTGCTGCGCAGCGAGGGCAGGACGATCCTGGTCGACACCGGCGTGGGCAACCACAAGGACCGTCCCTACGCCCCGGTCTGGAACCGCCTCGAAACGGACTTCCTGGCCAACCTCGCCCGGGCCGGTGTCCAGCCGGAGGACGTGGACATCGTGATCAACACGCATCTCCACATCGACCACGTCGGCTGGAACACCTACCTGGACGGGCGGCAGTGGGTGCCGACGTTCCCCAACGCCGCCTACCTGATGCCGAAGGACGACTTTGACTTCTGGAACCCGGAGAACGGCCATCAGCCGCTGCTCGGCCGCGGCAACCAGAACGTCTTCGAGGACAGCGTGGCACCGGTGCACCAGGCCGGCCTGACGCAGCTGTGGGAGAACAGCCACCAGATCGACGCGAACCTGCGCCTGGACGCCGCTCCCGGGCACACCCCCGGCTCCTCCGTGCTGACTCTCACCTCCGGCACGGACCGTGCGGTGTTCGTCGGCGACATGCTGCACAGCCCGGTGCAGATCCTGGAGCCGGACGCCAACAGCTGCTTCTGCGAGAACCCCGCCGAAGCCCGTGCCACCCGCCGCAAGGTGCTGGGCTGGGCCGCCGACAACAACGCGCTCGTAATCCCGGCGCACCTGGGCGGGCACGGCGCCACCGAAGTCGTACGCGAGGGAAGCACCTTCGCCGTGAAGGGCTGGGCGCCCTTCGCCCCGTACACCGAGCAGGGCTGAAGCCCGCGGAAAGGCACCAGAGATGAACCACCACTCCGAACCCGTCGTGACCACCGCGCAGGGAGCCGTGCGCGGTCTACGCCAGGAGGACGGCACCGCCGCCTTCCTGAACATCCCCTATGCCGCCCCGCCCCTGGGCGCCGGCCGGTTCGCGCCGCCCGAGCCGCACGAGCCGTGGGACGGCGTACGGGACGCCACCGTCCCCGGACCCAACGCGCCGCAGTCCGAGCGCAAGCTCGGCAGCATCGACATGGCCCCCTACTTCGGCACCGGCTGGAGCCGGGGCGAGGACTACCTCACCGTCAACGTCTGGACGCCCGCCGTCGCGCAGGGCGACCTGCCGGTCATGGTGTTCGTACACGGCGGCGGCTTCGTCGCCGGATCGACGCGGTCCGCGATGTACGACGGTTCCGCCTTCGCCCGCGACGGCGTCGTCCTCGTCACGCTCAATTACCGGCTCGGCATCGCCGGGTTCCTGGACCTGCCCGGCGCCCCCGCCAACCGCGGTCTGCTCGACGTCGTCGCCGCGCTGAGCTGGGTGAGGGAGAACATCGCCGCGTTCGCCGGTGCCCCGGACAACGTCACGCTCTTCGGCCAGTCGGCCGGGGCCACCGTCGTCGGCGGCGTCCTCGCCACCGCGGAGGCCACGGGTCTGTTCCGCCGGGCGATCGTGCAGAGCGGCAGCGGACTGGGCGCGTTCAGCACCGAGCAGGCCGCCCGCGTCACCGCCGCGGCCGCCGAGGTACTGGGCGTCGAGCCGCACGTGGACGCGTTCGCGGAGATCTCCGACGAGCGTCTGGTCGAGGCAGCTTCCAAGCTCGCGGGCATCGACCTGCAGACCGCCACCCACCACGACCCGCTGATCGGCCTCAGCCCGTTCAGCCTGGTCCTGGACACCCAGCCCGCCGAAGCCGTCGCCGCCGGCCTCGCCGCCGACGTCGACCTGCTCATCGGCACCAACACTGAAGAGGGCAACCTCTACCTGGTCCCGGTGGGCAAGTACGCCACCTCGACCGCAGCCGACGTCGACGACGCGGCGGCGCGCTCGCACCCGGATCCGGCGCGGCTCGTCGAGACCTACCGCAAGTCACGCCCCGAGGGCTCCTTCGCGGAACTGCGCTCGGCCATCATGGCCGACGCTCTGTTCGGCGCGGGTACCCGCGCTCTGGCCGGCGCCCATGCCGCCCATCCGAAGTCCGTCACCTACGCGTACGAGTTCGCCTGGCGTTCCCAGGCCCTGGACGGGGAGCTCGGCGCCACCCACGCGGTCGAGCTGCCCTTCGTCTTCGACCTCGCGGACCGGCCTGAGCTGAACGGCCCCGCCGCCCTGCTCGGTCCCGACAAGCCCCCGGCGGATCTCGCGGACCGCATGCACGAGACCTGGATCCGGTTCGCCGCCACCGGCGAACCCGGCTGGGACCCCTACGACACCGACCGCAGGGCCACGATGCACATCGACGCCGAGTGGACCCAGGTCGACGACCCCCGCAGCCAGGAACGACAGGCCTGGAGCTGACGCCCGCACGGGTTTCGCCTGCCCCCCCCAAGGACCGCCTCCGCTTCAAGGAACACCGTGACCAGAACCGTCATCACCACCGAGCACGCCCCCTCTCTCCCGGCCCCGCTGTCCCAGGGCATCCGCAAGGGCCCCGTCCTGCAGGTATCCGGACAGCTTCCGTTCGACCCGACCACCGGCGAGGTTGTCGGCACGACGGTCGCCGAGCAGACCGCACAGGTCCTGCGCAACGTCACCGCCGTCCTCAAGGCGGCCGGCGCGGGCCTGGAAGACGTCGTGATGCTCCGCGTCTACCTGACTGATCCCGCCCACCTGCCCGAGCTGAACGAGGCGTACGCGGCAGCCGTCGGCGAGCCCTTCCCCGCCCGCACCACCGTCTACATGCAGCTCCCGCCGGGACTCCTCGTGGAGATCGACGCCCTGGCCGTGCTGGACGACTGACACAGCGACAGTACAAGGCCGGTCCGGCGCGGTTCGCAGAGAGACCGTGCCGGACCGGCCAGCCATCCCAGAGAGCGGAAAGGGGGAGGACAGGATGGATGGCCGTCTATCGAAGGCGTGCATCAACCTGCGAGTTGTACCGGCGGGCCTGCTGGACGCCCTCTGCTCCCTGTCAGGACGCCCTTCGCCGCCCTCAGGAGCTCATCCGGCACGGCGCGTCCACGAGCACGTGCTCCACGCAGCGGCCTTGCTGCCGCCGGGCGTGCTGCAACCGGGCGATATGAGCGCGGCCACCGAGGTACGCGCCGGCCTCCTGAACGCCGACGTGCCGCCTGCGGCCGACGGAGCCGCCCGCTGCATCCAGCACACGGTCGACGACCTGGGCCCCGCCGACCTGTGGACGCTGGCCCGCGACACCGCCATGACCCGCGACGACCTCGCATGGGGCGCTGGCGCGACCCTGGTGCGGGAACGCCTCGCGCTGCCCGACTCTCTCGACGAACTCGCCGCGCAGGCCATCGTGGACGAACTCGCCGAACGGACCCCGTGCCGGTGGGGCCGTCACCACACCGACGCCGTTCGTGCCGCCCTGTACCGGACTCTGGCCGACCTCGCCGACGTCCTCCTGGAAGTGTCGGAGTCCACCCCGACACCCCTGGATTGGACCGCCGACCACGACGGATGGCGGGCCTCGGCCGTGATCGGCGGGGTGGTCCACGGCGTGGTGGTCCAGCAGGCGGAGAACGCACCCTCCGCCGCACAGCCCGTCTGGCACCACCCCTCACCCCCAGCCGCACGCACCGCCTGGCAGTGGCAGATCACGAACGGACCGACCGGGCGCGCCTCCCACAGCTGCGGGCCGCTCCCCTCCGCGCTCGCGGCGCGGCACGCCGCCGAGTGCGCGATCACGGCACTCGCCGCCGGAAGATGCAGTCTGTGAAGGGCGCCACGATTCGTTCCGTACTCGGAGTACGACATCGACCGAGCCCTGAGCAGATGACGGGACGGCCAGGGCAGTGGGAAACGATCTACGGGAGCGCGGAAAACGACCTCCGCTCACCCTCGCGTACCCGCTGATCAGCGAATTCCGTCGGTGCCCCGAGGCCGCAAGACATCTGTCAGATGACAGCGGCGGCGTCACAGACCGGCCGGCACGGGCCCCGTCGCGGTCGTCGGCATGCGCTGCTCTACGCCCTCCCGGGAACCCTGCTGATGGCCGACATCTCATATTTGCAGGTATTTACCTTGCGCCCGATGGCAGGCGGCAGCCAGGGCAGTAGCCTCTCACTTCCGACCGATTCAAGACACCTTGTTGCACGGCGGGACATCTTCTTTCGAATGACGACAAGCGCACGTGATGGCAGTCATGGGCCCTCGGATGTCGCCGATGCGGCAGAGAGCTCGACCGTGCCTGTACGACCTCCGGCCCACTTCGTTGGCCGCGAGGCCGAACTGGCCGTGCTGCAGGATGCCACCGCGCAACTGCTGGCCGGCATCGGCGGCGTGTTCCTTGTCGAGGGGGAGCCTGGCATCGGCAAGTCGTCGCTGATCGCCGCGGCTGCCGCAGCTGGCGAGGAGTCCGGCTGCGCGGTGCTGCGTGGCACAGCGGATCAGGTCCGCACCCGCTGCCGCTGCGGCTGCTGTTCGGCTCCCTGGAGACGCAGCCCGCGCCCGACCCCCGCCGAAACGGCTTGCGCAGATCCGCCGAACCGCCGAGGTGTACTTCGACGAGACCTGGGTCCCGGGATGGCCGAACGGGACGACGTGGACCTGGCGGGGTACCTCGGGGTCGCGGCGGCGAAGCACAGCGCGCTGACGGCGGCGGCGTGCGAGCTCGGCGCGCTGGCCGCGGGTGCGAGCAGGAACCAGGCGGATCACCTGCGGCGGTTCGGCGACGACATCGGCTTGGCCCGCAAGCACGTGGACGACGTGCCGGCGCTGCACGACGACTTGGTGGACGGCTGCCGCGGCCTTCGCCTCGTGGCCGCGGCGGCCGGGGCCGGGGACGGGCGGACGTGGTGCGAGCAGCAGGCGGAACTGCTGCTCGCCCGCGGTCTCAGCCACCTGCGGCAGGCAGGACTGGTGGAGGCGGACGAGCTGGCCGGGTTCGCCAGGACCGTGACGCGCTGCCGTCGTGCCTCCCCAGCCGGCCGGGAGCTGAGCTACGGCCGTAGGACGAGCTTCCCGGCGGCGTGACCGCTCGCGCTCAGCTCCTGCGCCTTCGCGGCGTCCTCCAGCGGAAGGCTCTGCGCGATGCGCACCGTGAGCTTGCCGTCGGCTGCGAGGCGGGCGTACTCGCCGAGGCGGGAACCGAACAGGTCGCCGGGGCCGGAGAAGGTGACACCCAGCTCGGCGGCCTTCGGGTCGGCGATGGTGATGAGCCGGTCGGTGCCGCCGCGCAGGTCGATCGACACCTCCAGGTCGCCCGCCCCCGCGGCGTCGTACACGGCGTCGATGCCCTGCGGCGCGGCCTCGCGGACCCGGTCGGCGAGGCCGGCGCCGTAGGCGACCGGGATCGCGCCCAGCGAGCGCAGGTAGTCGTGGTTGCCGGGGGAGGCGGTGCCGATGACCGTGGCGCCGCGGGCGACCGCGAGCTGCACACCGACGGCGCCGGCCACACCCGCGGCTCCGTGCAGCAGGAGGGTGTCGCCTTTCCCGACGCCGAGGGCGTCGAGCACGCGGACCGAGGTCTCGACGGCGACGGGCAGTGCCGCGGCGAGGTCCCAGTCGAGGTCCGCGGGCTTCGGGCCGAAGTCGACGGCCAGCGCGTGCTCGGCGTACGCGCCGGTGACGGTCCAGCCCAGGACCTCGTCACCCACCGCGACGCCGGTCACGCCTTCGCCGACCTCGTCGATGACGCCGGCCGCCTCCACACCGGGGATCACCGGGAACGGCGGGGCTATTTGCGGCCTCCACCCGTTGCGGATCTTGGAGTCGAGCGGGTTGACCCCTGCCGCCACGACCTTCAGCCGCACCTGCCCGGGTCCGGCGTGCGGCTCGTCGACCTCTTCGAGGCGGACGACTTCCGGGCCGCCGAACTCGGTGTAGGTGATCGCCTTCATGTCCTGCTCCAGTGCTCGTCGCTCTAGGTGAAAGATCAACTTGGCCGGGACCGGTGGCGGCCGTACCGGCACTTCGACTGGTTCCGGCTCGGAGGCTCAGGAACCAGCCATGTTTGTGGGCGCGGTCCAGCCGGTGGATCGGATCCACTCGGCCAGGTCGAGGGTGGCCGGCTCGATCGCCCGCACCACCGCAAGATCCGACGGGTGTTCCGCCGCCTTCGCGAACTGGCGGAACATCGCCCTGTCGAGGTCGCTGGGAAGCACGCTCAACGGGAGGGCCTCGTAACGTGCCGGGAGCCCGGCGCGCGCGCCGAACGCCGCGGCGATCTGAGGGCCCGTCAGCTCGTCGCCGACGAGCTCGACGGCTCCGCCGGGTGCCTCCGCGGTGTCGAGCAGGAGCGCGGCGGCGACCCGGCCGACGTCCCTGACCGAGATCATCCTCAGGGCGACGTCCTCCGGCAGCGGCAGCCTCAGCACGATCTCTCCGTGCTCCAGGCTCGGTGCCATCTCCTCCATGAAGGGGGCCGGGCGAACCATCGCGGCCCTGAGGCCGGACTTCCTCAGGTGCTCCTCGATCGCCTGCTTCGAGTCGTGGTGCGGCACACCCCGCTCCCGGTCCGCGCCGAAGACCGAGTTGAACACGACGTGCGGGACGCGTGCCGCGACCGCCGCGTCGACGAGCGCGGTGCCGATGCGGATCTCCGTCTCGACCTCTTCGAGGTTGTTCGCCTCCGGGGTCATGAAGTAGAACGCCTCGACCCCCGTCAGCGCGGCGGCCAACGACGCCGGGTCGTCGGTCCGGATGGCCGCCAGCTCGACGCCGCGGGCGGCCAGCGCCTGAGCCCGGTCGGATTGCGGGTTGCGGACCAGGGCCCGCACCGGGGCCTTGCGGGCCAGCAGCGCGTCGACCACCGCCCCGCCCTGTCGCCCCGTCGCGCCGAAGACTGCGATCGTGCCGGTCGTCTGTGTGCTCATCGCTGCCGCCCTTCACTCAGGGCGTGAGCGAGGTGAGCACGAGTCCGGTGTTGACCTCGGCGGTGGGGGGAGGACGACGCGGGCGCGGCGTCCTCGAGCTTGATCTGTTGTGACATGTCTCCACGATGCGTCTGCGGCGCCAGGCTCACCACCGGCATCGCGCCAGGTTCTCCCGATAACCCGCCAGTGTCGGGTAGCCTCGATCGCGTGTCCGACCCCAGCGGCGAGCCGAGCTTCTGCACCGACGATGCGCCGTTGTCGGCGGCGCTGGCCCACGGCGCCGACGTGGCCGCGCACTTCCACGACCACGGCCAGCTCCGCTACGCCGCGCGTGGGGCCCTGGTCACAGCGACCCAGGTGGGCACCTGGGTGGCGCCGGCCAGTCGGATCATGTGGGTGCCGCCCTTCGCGGTGCACAGCAGCAAGGCGTACGGCGAGACGGACATCCGGGTGCTGTCGCTGCCCGTGACGCTGACCGGACAGCTGCCGGCCGAGCCGTCGGTCTTCGTGGCGAGCGCGTTGCTGCGCGAGGCCTATCTGGCGCTGATGAGCGAGGGCGAGCCGCTGGAGAGCCCCCGTGCGCGGCTGCTGATCGACGTCGTACTCGCCGAGCTCGCCCGCGCCGCACAGGAGCCGCTGCGCCTCCCGGAGCCGAGCGACCGGCGTCTCAAGGCGGTCACCGACCTGCTTCACGTGAACCCAGCAAGCCCGGCGACTCTGGCCGAGCTGGGCCACCGCACCGGCGCCAGCGAACGCACCCTGAGCCGACTGTTCGGCAGCGAGCTGTCGATGAGCTTCCGCCAGTGGCGCACCCTGCTGCGCATCCAACGGGCGCTGATCGAGCTCAGCGACGGCGCCTCGGTCACCCACACGGCGATCCGGCTGGGCTGGTCGAACCCCAGCAGCTTCATCGACGCCTTCACCGAGCTGGTCGGTCAGACACCCGGGGGCTATCGCTCGTCGGCTCGGTCCTCCCGCAGCTCCCACGGGTGAGAGGTTGGCGGGGTAGCCGTAGTTCCTGGCGGAACATCGGTGGCAGCCCAATGAGCACTATGCATCGTGAAGTCGCAGGTCACGGGGCTGGCGTGCGTGAGGCTCGGGAGGCTCGTGCTGGTCGCGGGCGGAACTTCGGTGTAGATCATCGGTCAGCGGGTTATTTCACGGTTCGTCAGGACCAGCAGGGCCCTGACCAGCGTGGTCGCCCACTTCGGGTCGGTGCGGACCTTGCCCAGGACCCTCCAGTTCTTCAGGTGGGCGAAGCCGTGCTCGACCGGGGCCCGCACCGCGGCCAGTGCCTTGTTGGACAGCTTCTGGCCGCGGGTCAGGGGCCGGTTCCGGGCCGCCTTGTAGCCGCAGATCACCGCCGGGTCGGCGTCAGGAGGACCTGTGCCGTTCGGAAACTCGTCGCTGCCGGTCAA
>NZ_JAJONF010000092.1 GCF_021462265.1 Streptomyces shenzhenensis
AGACGTGACCTCCAGTCACAAGGGGAAGCTTCACTCCCCCTTGGAGCCGCCCTCGCCCCGTTCCGGTCCGCACGCACCGAGCGAGGGTGATGCACCGCGCTTCGAGTTCACAAGCCGCTCCAGGCACTCCAGGCTCGCGAACCAAGATCAAATCTCCCACGCGACTCGCGTCAGAATGTTCTGCACTTTTGCATGACTTGCCACGATCGCCTATCACGCAATGTCACGTCACGAACCCAACGCACCAGCTCAACAGAGCTTTCCGAGTGACATTCAGGCGAGAGAGATCCTGGACGTTTCAGCGCGAGACAACAAGCAGGCTCTCCGACCGCGCAACCGCACCACCGACAGCGCCCCCACACGGGCCACACGACGCCCCGGCAGCCGACGACACCGGCCCATCACCCACCAGCCCCGAGGGCGAGAACCCCAGCCGCCCACATCCGCCCACTACCGCAATCGCCCCCCTTGCCCACGCCGACAGCAAGCCACCAACCAGCACACCCACCACCCACCCCACAATGCACCTGAAGAGGACATATATTCTTGACCGAATGGTCCATAAGACCCACCTTTGAGGCGCGGCCCGTGGATTCGCTCCTGCAAGTGACATCGGGGCGGCGACAGACGGGCACAGACCGTTTCCACTATTACGCCAGAGAGAAGCCGGGCGGGACCGGCGAGGACCTCGCGTGCCCTACTGCAAACGACTGCACACGCTCAACGAAAAGTGATCACCATGACCACCGCTGCCCAGCCGCCCTTCGCCTACAGCTTTCACAACGTGACGATTTCCGTCAGTGACCGCGACGCATCGATCCAGTAGTGGAATCGGGTGTTCGGCCTCACCCTGCTGGCGAAGTCCCGCTTCGACGCCATCGGGGCGGACGTCGCCTTCCTGGAGGGCCCCGGGTTCCGGCTCGAGCTCCTCCAGCCCGCGGACGGGGTGCGGATCCCCGAACTGACGGCAGAGCCCCCGCGCACATCCGCCCGATCGGCACCAAGGCCCTGGTCTTCCGCGTCGAGGACCTCGCCGGCGCGACCCGCACCTTCCGTGATCTGGGCGTGACGACCGTCTGGGAGCAGATGGACCTCGGCGACGGCAGCATCTCGACCGCGATCCGTGACAACGACGGAAATCTCATCAACGTCTTCCAGCAGGGCGCAAGCCCGATTGGCTGACACAGCGAACCGATCGCGCTCCGTCCATCCACGGGGCACAGGACCGGACGCCCGAAGCGGAGACGGCGCACGACCGCCCTCGCCGCTGGAACGCCGCCATCCGCCAGAGCTGCACAGCGCAGGGCTGCGACGGCCGGCCGGCGAAACCCCGCATGCGCCCAAGGCCCGCGGGCTGTCAGGCGACGGGCGTCTCTCCGGGCGGCCAGTCGCAGCGCCGCTTTCGAGTGGTGCCCTCGGGCGGCGGCGGTGCTGCCGGATGTCCCGTTCCCCGGGGTGCGGGCCGCCGCTAACTGCGCGCGAACTCGAGCAGGTCCCTGTTGAAGATCTCGGCGTACTTGGGCACCATCGCAAGGCCATGCGGTGCGCCCTCGTAGACCTTGTACTGCGCACCCTTGACGATCTTCGATGATTTGGCGCCCGCGGAGACGATGGGCACGATCTGGTCGTCGTCGCCATGCACGATCAGGGTCGGCACATCGACCTTCTTCAGATCTTCGGTGGTGTCCGTCTCGGAGAACGCCTTGACGCAGTCGTAGGCGCCCTTGATGCCGACCGTCATGCTCCAGAGCCAGAACTCGTCACGCGTTCCCTGGGAGACGGTCGAGCCCTCACGATTGGCGCCGTAGAACGGGGCGCTGAGGTCCTTGTAGTACTGCGAGCGGTCCGCGAGCACACCCTGGCGGATCTCGTCGAACACCTCCATCGGCAGGCCCTCGGGGTTGGCTTCTGTCTTCAGCATCAGCGGAGGGATGGCGCCGAGCAGGACCAGCTTGGCCACCCGTGCCGTACCGTGCCGGCCGATGTAGCGGGTGACCTCGCCGCCGCCGGTGGAGTGCCCGACCAGAATGACGTCGTGCAGGTCTTCGGCTTCGATGACCGCGGCCAGGTCGTCGGCGTAGGTGTCGAGGTCGTTGCCCTCCCAGGGCTGACCGGAGCGGCCGCCACCGCGCCGGTCGTGGGCGATGGCACGGAATCCGCTGTCCACCATGAGCTTCATCTGGGAGTCCCAGGCGTCCGCGGTGAGCGGCCAGCCGTGGGAGAACACGACGGGCTGGCCCGAGCCCCAGTCCTTGTAGAAGATCTGCGTGCCGTCCCCGGCGGTGGCGAAGGGCATGGTTGCGCTCCTCTCGAAGTCCGCTCGCGGGCCCCCACGTCACGCCCTGCGGGGATGTGACGGAAACGGCACCGCATTCGTCAACATAAGCGCAGGGCACCAATTCAGCGCGTCGGGGAATCACCGCTCCGGTACGAGCGGGACGGCCGATGCCTGACAGGCAAGGAAGAGGCCCGTCTCGTACGGTGGTCCATACGAAATGCTGCGGGCGCCTGCACAGTAAAGGAGCCACGGGTTGCGCCACCCGAGTGAACTCCCGGGACGCCTTCACCCACCCGCCCGGACCTGCACCGCAGGTAGCAAACGGCAGCCTGGTATTCACCCGCCGTACCGCTCGTTCAGTCGCAGGCGGAGGACAGAGCATGGGATCTGACGTTGACGTGCTGGTCGTCGGTGCTGGTCCAGCGGGGTTGCTGCTCGCAGGCGACTTGGCCGAGGCCGGAGTGCCCTGCACCGTCGTGGAACGGCGGGAGGGGGAATCCCAGTTGACACGCGCATTCGCCGTTCACGCCCGAACGATGGAGCAACTGGACGCCCGCGGCCTGGCCGACGACCTGCTTCTGACCGGCCTCCGCAACCCGGTCCTGCAGTTCCTGCGGATCGATCTCTCGCACCTGCCGACCCGCTACCCCCACGTCCTCGTGACGCCCCAATACAACACCGAGCGGCTGCTCCTGGCCCGCGCCTTGGACCACGGCGTGAACATCATGCGGGCCCACGAAGTCACCGGCGTCCAGCAAGACCCCACCGGTGTCGACGTCACCGTGAAGACACCAGCCGGCACTGAACACCGCCTGCGCGCGGACTATGTAGTCGGCGCAGACGGACGCAACAGCTGCGTGCGCCAGTCCCTCGGCCTGCCGTTCCCCGGCCGCTCCGCCGTTCGCTCCATGATGCTCGCAGACGTCCGCATGGCCGACCCGCCGAAAAAGCCGCCCACTGTGGCAGCGATCGGAGACGCCTTCGCCATCGTCGTCCCGTTCGGCGACGGCTGGTTCAGGGTCATGGCCTGGAATCGCCACCACCCCATGCCCGACAGCGCACCGGTCGATCTGGAAGAAATCAAAGACGTCGCCCGCCTGGCGCTCGGCAGCGACTTCGGCATGCACGACCCCCGCTGGCTCTCCCGATTCCACAGTGACGAACGCCAGTCCCCCCGCTACCGGGTGGGCCGGGTGTTCCTCGTCGGCGACGCCGCCCACGTCCACTCCCCCGCCGGCGGCATGGGCCTCAACACCAGCATCCAGGACTCCGCTAACCTGAGCTGGAAACTCGCGGCCGTCCAGCGCGGACACGCACCCAAGGCCCTGCTCGACAGCTACCAGAACGAACGGCACCCGGTGGGACACCGGGTCCTGCGGATGAGCGGCGCACTGCTCCGTGGCGTCCTCACCACACCACGGGCACTGTGCGGCCTCCGTGACCTCTCAGCACGTACAGTGCTGCAAACCCCATCAGTGGCCCGACGACTGGCCATGGCAATCTCGGGAATCGACATCTCCTACGCCGCACCGGCCGGCGCACACCCCCTCGTCGGCAAACGGGCACCTGACATCCCTCTCACCGACGGACGCAGACTCTACGAAGCCCTCCGCCGCCGACGGTTCGTCCTCGTCACCCCGCCTGACACCGAGCACCTCCCCTCACTCACCACAGAGTGGGCCGGCGAGGTCGAGATCGTGTCCCCGAAGGGCGCCACCAAAAAGAGTGTTCTCGTCAGACCAGACGCCTACATCGCATGGGCCACCTCAGCTTGACTCTGAAGCTTCTATAGATCGTCAAGTTGTAGTAGACGGGCCGGGTGTGCCGCTGAATGCGCTGGTCAGGTGGTGGTAGACCTCGCGCGCGACGAAGCGCTTGAGGCATCTGAAGATGTCCTTCGTCTTGAGTCCTTGGAGGGTGCGTCGTGCCACGTAGTCGCGGGTGCGTGGGTCGTGGCGCATGCGGACCAGCACGATGGTGTGCAGCGCGCGGTTGGCCTGGCGGTCTCCGCCACGGTTGAGCCGGTGGCGGTCGGTACGCCCGGAGGAGGCCGGGACGGGTGCGGCGGCGCACAGGTGGGCGAAGGAGGCCTCGGATGCGAGTCTGTCTGGGTTGTCACCGGCGGTGACCAGGAGCTGTCCGGCGGTCTCGGTTCCGACGCCCGGCAGCGCGAGCAGGCCGGGTGCGGTGCGGGCGATCAGGACGCGTAGGTCGCGGTCCGCGTCTGCTATCTCCTCGCTCAAGTGCCGGTAGCGCTTGGCCAGGCGCTTGAGGGCCAGTCTGACGGCGGTGGCCGGGGCGGCCAGATCGGTGCCCGGGCGGCTGGCGGCCAGCCGTCGGACCAACTCGGTGGTGGTCAGTGAGCGGAGTGCTTCGCGGACCTCAGCGGGCGCGGTGATGACCAGCGATTTGATCTGGTTGATGGTCTGCGTGCGGGCCTTGACGGCACTGGCGCGTACGACGCGCAGTCCGCGGATTGCCTCGACCGCGCCGTCGCGGTGCTTCGGCGTGCCGGTGGCGCGGCCGGCGAGTACCGCGGTGGCGGCGGCGTAGGCGTCGATGGAGTCCGACTTACCTGCCGCTCGGCGAGCCCGACGGTCGGGTCGATCCACCTCGATGACGGTGATCTGGTTGGCTCGGAGGTAGCGGCCGAGTTCGGCGCCGAAGGAACCGGTGCCCTCCATGCCCACGACCAGCACCCGGCCGTGGGAGCGCAGCCAGTCCAGCAGGTCCCGGTAGCCGGCAGGTGTTGTGGGGAAGGCCTCGGTGGCCAGGTGCCGGCCGATGGTGTCGATGACGGCGGCTTGGTGAACGTCGGTGTGGGTGTCGATCCCGCCGATCACCTCGATGGGCTGTGACATGGCGGCCGGGTTCCTTCCGTGCGGGGCGAGTTGGCTCGCTCGCACCGGCCAGCGGACGGACACGACTGTGATGGGACCACGTGGGTCACGCTTCTATGAGGTCACGATCGCCGACCGGTACACGCGGGTGACACCGCCCGGAAGGTCGACGATTCAGAGTGAGGACAGCCGAAGCGTCAATCGGGGATCGGGTCAGACCCTCGAGCGGTGCCGCCCCATCCTCACAGTCGGGGATCTTGGAGCTGCCGAGTTGGGCGGTTCCAGCGGGCTCCAGAGGAGCGGCTACGACTCTGCGCGAGGTCCCAGTCCCTACCCTCGCCCGCGAGCCTGCTCGCCACGCCCTTGGGCTGGCGGCGACGCATACCGGGCCCCTTGCCGGATGAGCTGCCGCGCCCGCTGGCGGGCGAGTCCTGAGCAAGGGGCACGGCATGGGGCATTCGGTATGCCGGAATCGCGTGCACCAAATCGGGAGGTACGCCAACCGCGCCGATATACGGGTTCGCTTCGACGGCCCGGTCTGACCGCCCGCTCGCTGACGGGCAGTTCGCCCCGCCTCCGGACGCGGACCGCAGCTGGCCCGAGGGCGTCGGCGTAACTCCTTCTTCCCTGCCTGGATCGCCGTCGGACGTTCTACCAGGCCGCCCGTCCCCGTTACTGTCGTGACAGTTCTCTGAGGCAAGCTTGGCGGCAGTAAGGTCGATTAGGTGTTCTCCCCTCCCCGCTCCGGCCTCGCCCCTTCTTGCGCCGTCAGGACCGCCTGGCCGACTCGCACGCCGTCGCGGTACTCGTACCACTCGGAGGGGTGGGAGCCCACGACTTCGATGCGCGCGCTGTCCACGGTGTTGACAAGCGTGAGGTGCTCGGCGTAGTCGTGCGGCGCGCCCTCGAAGAACTCCACGTTGTAGGTGTCGTCTGTGTAGCGGACAATGAGCTTGGCTGGCAACCGCTCCGGATCGGGGCTCGCGGAGTCCATGTCGAATGCGCCTTCGTACCTCTTCTTCGCCATGACGGACATCCTTTCAGCTTGACTGTGTCGGGGAGCTTTGAGTTTTCCAGTGCGGCAGCGTGATCAACGGGCGTGCTCGGGGCTGTTCCGAAGGATCCTGTGATCATCGAGGTGCTCGTTGTCGCTCCGTCCTCGTTCCGGTGAGCAAGTCCCGCCTCTGACCGCGCGGATCGCGCGGGCGAGCAACCCGGACGGTACGACGGCGATGTGGGTGAGAGACCGGCTGGACGGCCTGTGGTGCGACGAGGACTTCGCGGACTGGTACCCGCGTGACGGGCGCCCCGGCCTCTCGCCCGCCCAGTTGGCCACCGTCTGTGTGCTGCAATTCGTACTCGGCCTGTCGGACCGGCAGGCTGCCGAGGCGGTCCGCTGCCGCATCGATTTCAAATACGCCATGGCCCTGGCGCTGGACGATCCCGGCTTCCATCACAGTGTGCTGGCCGACTTCCGCGACCGTCTTGCTGAAGGCGACCGTGCTGACCGTCTCCTCGACCTCGCGCTGGCCCGCCTCAAGGAGGCTGGCCTGGTGCGGGAACGCACTACGCAGCGCACCGACTCCACCCATGTCCTGGCCGCGGTGCGGGATCTGACCCGCCTGGAGCTGATCACCGAGGCGGTCCGCGCGGCACTGGAAGAAGTCGCCGGCGTCTCTCCTCACCTGTTGGACGGGCTGGTCGATGAGGACTGGGGCCGCGGCTACGGCCGTCCGGTCCGTCTGGGCAAGAACCCCACCAAGCCCAAGACCAGGATCCTCGCCACCGGAAACGACGCCGTCCGGCTCCTGGAACACCTCCACCGGCACGGAGCAGACCGCACGTCCGGCCCGCGTATCCAGGCCCTGCGCCAGATCATGGTGCAGAACTACCACCGTGACGCCGCGGGCCGCCTGTGCTGGCGCACCGCCGAGAAGGAAGGCGGGCCCGGGCTGCCGCCCTCGTCCCGGACGATCGTCTCCCCCTACGACACGTCGGCCCGCTACGCACGCCACGGACACATCATCAGCTGGAAGGGGTTCACCGCTCACCTGACCGAGACCTGTGCTCCCGACGGCCCCAACGTGATCACGGACGTGGCCACCACCGCGGCGACGACCCACGACAGCCAGGTCCTGCCCGGCATCCACACCCGCCTCGCCCGCCGCGGCCTGCTCCCCGCCGAGCACCTGGTCGACACCGGCTACACCTCCCTGCCCCACCTGGAACGAGCCACCCGCGAACACCAGGTCACCGTCTCCGGGCCGCTGAAGAGCAACCCCACCCGCCAACACCGCCAAAACGAGGGCTTCGCCCGGGACGACTTCCACATCGACTACGACAAGCAGCAGGTCACCTGCCCCCAGGGCCAGGTCAGCCAGGGCTGGCACGGCCCCTACCCGACCTCCTCACCCACCGTGGCCCCGCTGATCGTGGCACGGTTCACCAAGAGCCAGTGCCGCCCCTGCCCGGCCCGCACCCAGTGCACCAGCACCGCCGACAACGCCCGCACCGTGGGATTTCCCCCGCGAGAGCTCCGCGACCTTCAACTCCGCGTCCGCACGGAACAACAGACACCCGAGTGGAAGGCCCGCTACGCGGTCCGCTCCGGAGTGGAGGGAACCGTCAACGAGTTCGCCCACGGCCATGGCATGCGCCGCTGCCGCTACCGAGGACAGGGAAAAGCCCACATCCAGCACGTCCTGACCGCCATCGCCGTCAACATCGAGCGCCTCAGCGGACTGACACCGAACGAGGAAGCACCCACGCCCCGCCGACCGACCGCCTTCCAGAACTACCTCGACCAGCGCGAACTACCCCGGCCAAAGTCCTGGCGAACCTTCGGCACCTGACCTTGACCATCCAAGATCACCGACAGAGTCAAGGTTAACAGCAGGGCGCTTCCGTGCCTACATTCGAAGGTGCGACCCAATCGATGCTGGACGGGAAGAGCCCTGGAGATGACGCCGTACGCCTCTCATGCCACCGCTGCCCCCTTTGCGTGCTCTCTCAGCGCCTTCGAGACGCTGACCACCACGCTGTCGGGTAGCGATGCGAGTACATGGACCACCTCGAAGTAACCGACGGAGTCCCCGGCGTAGCGCCCGTCCGGGACAGCAAGGTGCCGGACGGGCACGTCCTTCTTATCGGGTCTGTCGCGTGGACGGAGTTCGTCGGCGCCGTGGAGGCGTCGCGGTCAGTCGGTGATGTCGACCCAGAACTCGTCCGTGTTGTAGAGGATGCGGTCGCTGAAGTAGTACCAGATCAGCAGTCCACCCGCGGCTTGGTTCTCGGTCCGTGGCACAGCCCGTACCGAGAAGTCCCACACCGGACTGCCCGCACCCTCGTCGGTGGACTGGAACGGGTACTCGTCGCAGTCCCGCGTCGCCGTGTCGTAGGCGGGCAGGCCCGTCTGGTCGTTGTACGGGGTGGTGCGGTTGCAGGCCGCGTCCTTGTAGTACCTGTTGGTATTGGTGATCGGCCCGGCGGGCACCCGGTGCAGCCCGCGTTCGTCGCGGGAGCCGGTGTACTTGCCCGGGATGTCCTTGGGTTCGATCTCGATCGGATAGGTACGCGTCGGATCGTTCTGGGCGAACCGGATGTGCTGGGCGACCGAGGTGACCCGGCTGTCACCGACGCTGTACTGGAGATGTGGGATGACGTCGTAGTTCACGCACGCCTTCGGATAGTCCTGGAAGAACGTGAAGTAGTTGGCCGAGTCGCAGCGGATGGTGTGGTCCTCGGTGGTGCCGGTTTTGTAGACGTAGTCGCCGCCGCTGCCGCCGAAGCGGAAGTGCCACTGGTGGTACAGGACCTTGTCAGCGGCGGTGGAGGCGGTCTCGTTGGAGTAGATGTCCCAGTGCAGCCACTCGTCGTGGTAGTCCCACTCGTCCCAGGTGTGCTCGATCCCGCTACCGGTGCCGTAGCAGAACGTCGCGTCCTGGGTGCAGTCGGACAGGACGTACATCGACAGGTCGTCGACCTCCCAGATCCAGCCGTCGAGGGGGCTCCACCCGTCGTACGAGACGGAGCCGTACTGCGCCTGGAAGTAGGTGCGTACCGCGCGCTCCTTACCGTTGCCCACGGTCACCGCGTCGTACGCGACGCTGGCGGTGCCATGGAACTCACGGGTGCCGTCACTGTTGACGGTGTAGTAGTCGATGCCGAGCCGGCCCTTCTTGCACCACAGCCAACGGTTGTACGTCTCCCCCGCGGCCGTCTCGGAACCGTCCCGGTCCAGGCACGCCGCGCTGTCGGGGGGCGGCTCGTCACCCCAGCCGATCGGCGGTGCCGCCGCCGCGGCCGCCTCAGAGCTCGGCACCGTGGCGTCCTTGGTCAGGGGCACCTTGGAGGTGTCGGCGTAGCTGTGCTGTTCCTGTTTGCCCGCGTTAAGCAGCGCGTTCGCGACGGTCTTCGCGGACAGCGCGGACGTACGGTCGGGCTGCACGGCGGGCGCGGGCCTGCCCGCCTTCTCGCCCGGACGGACCTTGCCGAGCTTGTACGGCAGGAGGACGGGTTCGCCGATCAGTTTCGTGCCGGCGGTGGCTGCGGTCCTGGCGTCCTGCGCGTGTGCCGCAGGGCCGGACAGACCGATGGCCAGCGGTATCAGCAGCCCGGTTGCGAACCAGCGCAACCGCTTCCTGATGCGAGACAACGACATGCGGATGTTCCCCCTCGGTGAGAGAGGGGCCACCCCGTCAGGGCAAGACTGTGCACTCGCGTACAGATGTGACGCATGGAGCGGCCCCCGTTTTGACCGAACACGGCCATCATTTCGGCTGGGCCGGAAGGGGTACCCACGATTACGAGGCAAGGTGCGTGTCCGCTGTGACCATACGGTTCACCAGATACCCCAAGAGGCACCTGCGACGACGCACAGGGACACACTGGCTGAAATCCCCGATATGCGCGGGGAGATGTTGTGACTCACCTGTGAGACCGGCGATCACAACTGCGATGTGAGAGGAGGCGGTGACCGTGACTCATGCACCGGCTGACGCCTGGGACCGGATCGACCGCTGGCTGTCCGACCACGCCCCCGGCTACCGCGCCCGCCTGCGCCCGCCCGCCGAAAGCGAGTTGCTGCGCCGGGTCGCGGAGCGTTCCGCAGGCGCCGAACTGCCCCCGGCCCTGCTGTCCTGGTGGGCCCGGACGGACGGCCTCGACCGTGCGCCAGCCCCCGAATCACCGCCCCCGGCAGGCCACTTGATCCCCGACTTCTACGACCCCTGCGGCGCGGCCGAGGCCGACGAACGCCGGACGATCCACCTCCAGGTGGCACAGGACATCCTGCCCCCGCCGCTCGCGGCAGCCTGGGAGAATCACACCCGCGCCCGCAGCGCCGATCCCGCGGGCACGTTGTACCCCACGGAAGCAGTCCCCGTATGGCTGCCGGAGTGGCTGCCCGTGGCCGTCGACGGCGGAGGCGGCGGCTTGTTCACCGACCTGCGGCCGGGGCAACTCCACGGCTGCGTCGTCCCCTTCACCCGTACCGGACACGACCGGGCGCCCCGCTGGCCGGGCATCACGGAGATGCTGACCGACGTGGCCGACCGCCTCCAGTCCCTCGACGCGAACGAAGCCGTGGCCATGATGGTGGGGCGCTGGACGCTACCGCGCGACTGAGCGTTGTCCGACGGCATTCACAGACCTCGCAGACGTCATGGACCTCACGGACGTTACGGACGGGCGGCACCGCACCTGTCGTAATGCCGGGCCACAGCATGAAAAGCCGCCTTCGGTTCCCAGCTAGTGCCGCATCAGGCAACGTTCGCCCTGTCGACTACCTCGCGGAGCCGTTCGTCGGCGGCGTGCTTGTTCCGCCAGATGATGTACCGGCGGATCATGCTGCCCTGCTCCTTGTGGCTGACGTGGTCCGTGCCGTCCAGTGCGAAGTAGCGCAGTGCCGTGAACTGCGCCTCGATGCGGTTCAGCCAGGAGCTGTTGGTCGGGGTGTAGGCGAACTCGACGTTGTTGGCTGCCGCCCAGTCACCGACCCGGGTGTCCTTCTTCGTGGTCAGGTGCGGGGAGAAGTTGTCGAGCACGATCGCGATCCGGATTTCCGACGGGTAGAGGCTGCGCAGGTAGCGGCAGAACTCCAGGAACCTCGTCCGGTTCTTCTTCGGCTTGGCGTGACCGTAGAGCTTGTCCCGCGCCAGGTCGTAGGCGGCGAACAGATGCCGGACCCCGTGCGGGCGGGTATACGTTGCGCGCCGGCGGGGCCCGGGCTCCCGGTCGGGGTCGTTGGGCCGTCCGCCGCGCTCGGCCCACTGCCGCCCGGGGTGCGGCTGGAGGTTCAGCGGCCCGAACTCGTCCACGCATAAGACGACTTCGGGCTCGCCGTCCTCACGTATGACCTCGCCATCGGCGATCGCGTACAGGTGCTCGACGCGGGCTTTCTTGGCGGCGTAGTCCGGGTCGCGGGAGGGCTTCCAGGTCTTTATGCGCTGAAAGGAGACGCCCTCCCCGCGGAGCAGGACCCGAAGGCCCTCGTGGCTGATGTCGTCGACCACCCCCTCGGCGACCAGGAAGTCGGCCAGCTTGGCCAGACTCCAGGTTGAAAACGGCAGGCCGTGCTCGGTCGGCTTCGACTTGGCGATCTTCTTGATCTCGCGCCGCTCGGGCAGGGTGAACGTCCTCGGTCGGTCGCCCTTGTACTTCGGGTAGAGCGATTCGAAGCCGTCGGCGTTGAAGTTGTGGATCACATCGCGGACCCGGTCCGCGCTGGTGAACGTCACCTCGGCGATCTTCGTCACGGGCATGCCCTGCGCTGACAGCAGCACCATCTGGGCCCGCCGCCAGGTCACCACCGACCCGGTGCCTCTGCGGATGATCCGCAGCAGGCACTGCCCCTCGTCGTCATCGATCTCGCGGACGCGTACTCGTTCTGCCACCCGGACAGCCTGGCAACGGCGCGCCGATCGAGAACGGATCCCGACCGGCGCGCCGTGGACTTTAAGTGGCCGTACAGCCGAGGTGTCGAGCAAAGAACCGCAGCGTGCTGTCCAGCTCGAATGCCGGGACCTCCCCGTGCTTGCCGGGGTTGGCGTGCAGTGTCTTCTCAGCCGAGGCCAAGGAGTCGAACAGCGCCAAACTCTGGGCCCGCGGCACCCGCTCATCGTCCCACTGCACCAGGAACTCCACCGGGACGGTGATCCGCGCGGCCACCTCGGCGGATGCCAGCACCCCTCCCAAGCCCAGCACCGCAGCGAGGACCCTGGGCTCCTCGGCAACGAACGGAACGCCGAGTCCGCAACCCAACGACACCCCCCAATAGCCCACCGGACCAGCACCGACGTACTCGACTTCCTGGACCGCGTCCAGGACCGCCCGCCACTCCGGGACAGTCTGGCGAGCTACGAGCGCCTGGAAACCAGCGATCAGAGGAGCCAACTCCTCTCCAGCCTCCACGCGAGCCTGGTTCTCGGTCGCGATCCGGTTGTACTTCTCATCCATCGGCCGGTCGCCATGACCGGGCACGTCGACCGCCGCCACCGCGAACCCACACTCGGCCACAAAGCGGCGCGCGCGGACCACGATGTCGGGTGCCTTCTTGTGCTGGCCGCCGCCGTGTCCTATCAGGATCAGGGGACGGGTACCGGCGGCGCCTTCCGGCGTCCACAACACGCCGGGAATCTCACCGAGGGTGAAGAGCTGTTCGGACACGCCGTCGGACGACGTCTGCGAGGCGAAGCGCATAGCGTTTCAAGCCTTTCGGGATGCCTTCTGCGGGCACTCCCTAGACCATGCGAGAGAGGGAGCCCCGACCTGTCACAGCGTTGATCGGTCTCACCTCCCCAGTTCGCAGTGATACACGGCGGCGGCGAACGTATCACAAAGGGCTTCACCCGCGTCTGGGTAAACGTCGGCAGGGCGAACGTTGCCTGATGCCGCACTAGTAGGAC
>NZ_JAJONF010000093.1 GCF_021462265.1 Streptomyces shenzhenensis
CCTGTCGATCTCGGGCGTGAGGGCGGCGGCCAGGCGCCAGGGGGCGGGCCGTGCCTCGTCGCGGAGGGCGGCGGCCGCGGTCAGCAGGATTTCCCGTTTTTTTGCCTTCGGGACCCCGGCGGCGGCCCGTTCGTAGAGCCGGGCGCCCTCCTCCAGGACCAGATCGGTGTCGATGCCCGCCGGGATCTTGATCTGCGCGTGGTGGCGCCAGGTGGTGACCGGATCTCCCCACGCCTCGACCTGGTAGGTCCAGCGGCCCGGTTTCCCGTCGACGGTGACGGTGGCGCCCCAGCGGTCGGTGCCGGGGGCGAGCTCCCGCATCGGGGTCCAGGGACCCGGCCGGCCCTTCGGGTCCTTCAGGACGACGTTGGCGGCGACGGCGTCATGGCCCTCGCGGAAGACGGTGGCGGTGACCTCGAACGACTCCCCGGTGACCGCCTTGGCGGGCCGGCGCCCCTGCTGGACCAACGGACGTACGTCGAGGACGGGTATGCGGCCGACGGCGGTGGCCTCGCCCGCGGGGGGCGGCGGGCCGGGTGACGTGCGCCGGGCCGGAGGTGCTGAGGAATGGTGCGTGGCGGGCATGACCGCTCCTGTCCGCGGCAACGTGGGTGTGGGCGGATGAGTGGTGGGGAGGTGGGTCCTGCGGGGTGTAGTGGAGTTGTACCGCTGCCTGGTGTCAGTCCTGTGTCTGTCGGGTGTACCGGAGGAACCTTCCCACCCTATTCGGGTGGCCAATCCGGCACTTTGTTAACTACTCAGCCGTATGTCTACGCACAAGACCGGCCGTTGCCGAACCAGCGCATGAGCGCTCCGGCCTGACCACGGTCCGGTCGAGGGCACCGCGACAAAGAGGTCACGCATTCGATGAGGGAACTCTCGTTCCCCGGCCGGGCGGATGAAAACCCGCGCCCGTACCGCCCCGCGCCCGTCAAGCACCCTCCCGGCCGGAATGCCGCGCGCCGTCGCGGCGCAAACCGGGACCCGCTGGTGGGGCGGACGAGGGGGCGGTACGGATCTCAGCCCATCAACCCCCTCGGCACCGGTACCGTCGACACAGACGCGAGCCGCACACCGCCGTACGGCTCCCACGCGAACGCGAACTGCACGAGGTGGAATGTGAAGGCGATCCGTCGGTTCACCGTCCGTCCCGTTCTCCCCGAACCCCTCCGCCCCCTCAGCGATCTGGCCCGTAATCTGCGCTGGTCCTGGCACGCCGAGACACGTGACCTCTTCCAGGCCGTCGACCCCGAGCGCTGGGCAGCCTCGAAGGGCGACCCGGTGCGGCTGCTCGGCAGTGTGCCGCCGGCGCGCCTCGCCGAGCTGGCCGGCGACCGCCGGTTCCTGCGCCGGCTGACGGCGGTCGCCGATGACCTGGGCGACTATCTGACCGGCGACCGCTGGTACCAGTCGGGCGAGCGGTCCGCCGAACTCCCCGCCGCCGTCGCCTACTTCTCGCCTGAGTTCGGCATCACGGCCGCCCTGCCCCAGTACTCCGGCGGCCTCGGGATCCTCGCCGGCGACCACCTCAAGTCGGCCAGCGACCTCGGCGTGCCGCTGATCGGCGTCGGCCTGCTCTACCGGCACGGCTACTTCCGGCAGACCCTGTCCCGGGACGGCTGGCAGCAGGAGCACTATCCCGTCCTCGACCCCAACGAACTCCCCGTGGCGCTGCTGAAGGAGGCCGACGGCACCCCGGCGCACGTCTCCCTCGCACTGCCCGGCGGCAGACTGCTGCGCGCCCGCGTCTGGGTGGCCCAGGTCGGCAGGGTGCCGCTGCTGATGCTGGACTCGGACGTGGAGGAGAACGACCTCGGGGAACGCCAGGTCACCGACCGGCTCTACGGCGGCGGCAGCGAGCACCGGCTGCTCCAGGAGATGCTGCTCGGGATAGGGGGTGTGCGGGCCGTACGGACGTACTGCCGGCTGACCGGCCACCCCGAGCCGGAGGTGTTCCACACCAACGAGGGCCACGCCGGCTTCCTCGGCCTGGAGCGGATCGCCGAACTGGTCGCCACCGGGACGGACTTCGACTCCGCCCTGGAGGCGGTCCGGGCCGGCACGGTCTTCACCACGCACACGCCCGTCCCGGCCGGCATCGACCGCTTCGACCGTGAGCTGGTCGCCCACCACTTCGGTGCCGGCGCCGAACTCCCCGGGATCGGGGTGGAGCACATCCTGCGGCTCGGCATGGAGACCTACCCCGGCGGCGAACCCAACCTCTTCAACATGGCGGTGATGGGGCTGCGGCTCGCCCAGCGCGCCAACGGGGTCTCGCTGCTGCACGGCAACGTCAGCCGGGAGATGTTCTCCGGGCTCTGGCCGGGGTTCGACCCCGACGAGGTGCCGATCACCTCGGTGACGAACGGGGTGCACGCCCCGACCTGGGTGGCCCCGGAGGTGGTCCGGCTGGGCGCCCGGCAGCTCGGCGACCGCCGTACCGAGGAGGCCCTGACCGTCGGCGGTCCGGAGCGCTGGGACGCGGTCGCCGAGGTCGCCGACCAGGAGATCTGGGAGCTGCGCCGCAGCCTGCGGGAACAGCTGGTGCTGGAGGTACGGGAGCGGCTGCGGGAGTCCTGGCGGCAACGCGGCGCGGGCACCGCGGAGCTGGGCTGGATCGACGGCGTTCTGGACCCGGACGTCCTCACCATCGGATTCGCCCGGCGGGTCCCGTCGTACAAGCGGCTCACGCTCATGCTGCGCGACCGCGACCGGCTGATGGAACTGCTTCTGCATCCGGACCACCCGATCCAGATCGTGGTGGCCGGGAAGGCGCACCCGGCCGACGACGGCGGCAAGCGGCTGGTGCAGGAGCTGGTCCGGTTCACCGACGATCCGCGGGTGCGGCACCGGATCGTCTTCCTGCCCGACTACGGCATGGCGATGGCGCAGAAGCTCCTGCCCGGCTGTGACATCTGGCTGAACAACCCGCTGCGCCCACTGGAGGCGTGCGGGACGAGCGGGATGAAGGCGGCGCTCAACGGCGGCCTCAACCTCTCGGTGCTTGACGGCTGGTGGGACGAATGGTTCCAGCCGGACTTCGGCTGGGCGATCCCGACGGCGGACGGCGCCGGCACCGATGCCGACCGCCGGGACGACATCGAGGCCGCCGCGCTGTACGACCTGCTGGAGCAGCGGGTGACCCCGCGCTTCTACGAGCGCGGCCGCAGCGGTCTGCCGGACCGCTGGATCGAGATGGTCCGGCAGACCCTGACCCTGCTGGGTCCGAAGGTGCTGGCGGGCCGCATGGTCCGGGAGTACGTGGAGCGCCTGTACACCCCGGCGGCCCACGCCCACCGGTCGATGACCCCGGACACGGCCCGGGAACTGTCCGCCTGGAAGGGCAGGGTGCGGGCGGCCTGGCACGGCGTCTCGGTCGACCACGTGGAGACGGCCACCGCCACGGCCACCGCCGAACTGGGCGCCACCCTCGCCCTGCGCGTCCGCGTCCGCCTCGGCGACCTCGCTCCCGACGACGTGGAGGTCCAGGCGGTCTCCGGCCGGGTCGACCCGGAGGACCGCATCACGGACGCGACGGCGGTCCCGCTGAAGCCGACGGCGGGTCCGGACCCGGAGGGCCACTGGACCTTCGAGGGCCCGCTGTCCCTGGACCGCACGGGGCCTTACGGGTACACCGTCCGCGTCCTGCCGTCCCACCGGCTGCTCGCGTCCGGCGCGGAGCTGGGGCTGGTGGCGTCGCCTGCGCAGGACGTGGCGGCGGGGGCGGGGGTGCTGCTGCGCTGACGTTCCGCCGGCTCGGCGAGCACCGGCGGGGTCGTGGGGCCCTCCGCGGCGGCGCGGCGGAGGGCCCGCGGGATGGGCGAAGGCCGCTGCCCCACTACCCCTGCCACGGCGGTCAGGTCCGCCGAGCGTCCGGGGAGGCCGGGGTGACGACGGCGATGGTGCCGATGTTGCCCGAGCGCGCGTTGGCCGCTTCGGCTTCCTGGGACGTCGGGTAGTCGCGTTGGGTGCTGTCCGGCATCGTCAGCCGGTACACGGTGATCGCCCGGCGGACGTACGGTTGCTGTCCGCCGCAGTTGCAGCCCATGGTGGTTCTCCTTCCGGGTCGGGCCGGTGAGAGGGGACCCCGGCGCGGTACGACAGGGCCGGGACGTTCGGTGACGTCGGCCGCCGCCCCGGCCGGGGGGTTTGGCCGAGGCGGCGGTGGTGACGCCCTCTGTCCCCAGGGGGCCGGGGGCAGAGGGCCGTATGGCGCTGCCGGTCCTTCCGGCCGGCGGATCAGGTGATGGTGAACGCCTGGGCGTTGGAGGGCCCGCCGCACGTGGTGACGGTGATGGTCCCCGCGCCAGGAGTGAGACCGGTGGGCACGATGGTGCTGAGCAGGTTGTTGCCGAGGGCCGTCCAGGTGGCGGGGATGGTGTTGGTCCCGTCGCTGAACGTCACCGCGGAGACGTCGATGAAGCAGGTTCCGTTGACGGCGATCTCGTCGCCCGCCGTGCCCGTGCCAGGCGACAGCGACGTGATGGTCGGGGCCGCGTAGTACGAGAACTGGCTCAGGCTGCCGGACGGGACGCTGGTACCGCCGGCGGTGGTGACCTCGATGTCCACCGTGTCGACGCACGAGCCGGGGGTCATCGTGTGGGCCGGGGTGGTGATGGTGACCTGGTTGGACGAGGTGAAGGTGGGCGCGGGGGTGACCGCGGTGCCGCCCACGGTGGCGCCGGTGCCGGTGAGGAAGTTGGACCCGAACACCGTGACCGAGGTTCCGCCGGCGGCCGGCCCGCAGGTCGTGCCCGCACCTGTGACGCTCGGTGAGGCGACGAAGAAGAACGGGAGCGCGTTGCTGGTGACGTTGGTGCTGCTGGTCACGCTGACGGAGACCTGCCCCGCGCACTGCGCCGAGGGGATGGTGAGGGAGACCTGGGTGGGGGTGACGGTCAGGCCGCTGCTGACCGACAGCGAGCCGAAGTTCACCCTGGTCGTGGTTCCCAGGCCGGTGCCGTTGATGTGGAGCGTGTCTCCGGCCGTGCCCTGGTTGGTGGTCGTGGTGGTGTCGACCAGGGAGGTGATGGTTGCCATGTCGATCCTTCGGTTGGGTTGGGTGGGTCCGGTGGGCAGGGGGGTTCTGCCGCACTCGGTATGGGGGCCGCGAGAGGCATCCCGTCGTACGGGCGGGATGAGGAGGCGCGGACGGGACGGCGAGGCGCAAGCGCTCGTGGTCCGGTGTCTCCGCGGTCGGGGTTGCGCCGGCGCTGGGGTGCGGCGCCTGTGTGCGAAGCCCGTTCCCTGGGCATTGGCCGGGAGCCGGGGGCGTCCCGGGGTGAAGACGTATGGGCGCCGGTTTCAAGAGTGCGCCGTGAATCTCACCTGAAATCAGTAGACCAGAGGTTCAATGTTGATAACAGGGCGCATTCAGAGTAATAGGAGGTTAGTGTGAATATAGTTTTAAAAACTCCAGGAGCTATTCGTGAGCCGGGGCGCGACGGTGTTCCGGTCGCGCCATAGCTCACCGGACCCCGGCCCGCGGCCGGAGAGCCGGCGGACATACAGAACCGCCCGCCGGGCGCCGCGGCACGAGGCCGTCGGCGCCGGGCGGGCGGGGTCCCGGCGAACCGGGTTCAGCCGACCTGGTAGTTGCGCATCATGTCGTTGTCCTCGTGCTCGGTCATGTGGCAGTGCCAGACGTAGAGCCCCCGCTTGTCGAACAGCGCCTTGATCCTGGTGACCTGGCCGGGCGCCATCTGCACGGTGTCCTTCGGACCCTGCTCGGCAGGGCCGGGCGGCTGGGCCCGGCCGACCCTGATGTTCGTCAGCGCGCCCGTCCGCGGGTCCTGGTCCGCGGTGAACGGTGCCCGGTCCAGCACCTGGAAGTGCACCAGATGCAGATGGATCGGGTGCGTGTCGGGGGTGGTGTTGAAGACCTCCCAGATCTCCGCCGTGTCCAGTGCGGGGTCCTCCGTGGTGGGGTCCGTCCATGCCAGCGCGCCCCGCTTCACGGTGCCCAGCATCGGGCGGGGCCGGCCGAACTCGTCGGTCTTCTCGAACAGCAGCAGGCGGCGGGTGCGGGCCGGCGGCTTGTCCACCGCGAACGGCGACTTGCGCAAGGTGGCCGGCAGCCGCGGCTCGGGGACGCCCTGGTCCAGCGGCCGGCTGACGCGCAGTTGAAGGATCTCGTCCGCGGGCGCGGCGACCGCGGTGCCGTCGGGGAAAGGTGTCGGAGCGTCGTTGGTGAGCGTGAACCGCGACCCCCGCAGGCCGCGGAAGTCGGCGACCAGATCCACCCGTTCCCCCGGAGAGATCACCACAGGTTTGTCCAGCGGGAGCGGCCGGTACAGGAAGCCGTCCTCGGTGGCGATCTGGGTGACGGGGAAGGGCCACGACCCGCCGACGGAGAGACGGTAGAAGCGTGAGTTCGAACCGTTGAGCAGGCGCAGCCGGTACTGGCGGGGCTCCACGTCCAGGTGGGGCCATGCCTTTCCGTTGACGAGGATGACCTGGCCGAAGAACTCGGGCTGGACGGACGGCCCGCCCGGCCAGCCGGGGGAGGCGGCGGGGGCGTCCGGATAGGCCAGCCGCCCGTCCGGATAGAACATCCGGTCCTGGATCACCAGCTCGATCTCGTAGGGCCCGCTGGGCAGTTCGTGGTGCTCGATGAGCGAGAGCTCATGAGGGTCGCGCAGGAAGTAGAAGCCGGACAGGCCGGCGTAGATGTTGAGCCGGGTGATGCCCACTGTGTGGTCGTGGTACCACAACGTGGCGGCTTCCTGCGTGTTCTCGTAGGAGAACCGCGTTCCCGTGAAGCGTGGACCGTGGGTGCCCGTGGCGGTGTACCAGCCGTCGGGGTGGCCGTCGCTTCGGGGCTCGACGTGCGCGCCGTGCAGATGCACCACGGACGGCACACCGTTCTTCGCGATGGTGTGGTCGGTGTGCCGAAAGGCCCAGTGGATCGAGTCGTCCACCGGCAGCAGGTGACGGAAGGGCAGGTCGTTGGCCCAGTACACGTGGACCGGGACGTCCTTGAGCGCCACGAGGGTCGGACCGGGGTAGCTGATGGACACCCCGCTGCCGGGTTGTCCTCCGTAGTGCCCGAAACCCCAGACGGGCGTGGTCAGCCCCAGCCCGCCGCCGAGCACGTCCTGGTCGACCGGGCTCGCCCGCAGCGTCCGGGTCCCACCCGCGGTCATGTCGATGCGGGGGGGCCGGGGCAGCGCGTTCGCGAAGCGCGGGACGGCGAGGGGGTCGGCGACCGGGGCGCGATACAACGAGTCCGTGACCGACGGGAGTGTCCGCAGGGGGGCGGCCCGGGCCGCGGGCATGCCGAGACCCCGGAGGAAGAAGGCGCCTCCCATGGCTGAACCGGCCTGCATGAAACCTCTTCTGCGCACTCCTGTCCTTTCCTTGCAAAGGCGTGAGGGACTGCCGTGGCCAAGGCGTGCCACGGGGCGTGGTCGGCGATCGCCTGAGATCTCGGAATTCCGGCAGCGGTGTTCGCCGGTCACGAAACCGGTCGGGGAAACCCGCCCTTGTCCCCGAGACGGACCAAGGGCGTCAGTCGAGCCAGAGCGACGCGACTCCTGACAGGTAGGACAAGGTCAGGGCGACCGCGGGAATCTGAATCCACAGAGATCCGCCCAGGTAGTAGGCGAGCGGTGTCACACCGCCGGCGACCCAGATGCTGGTGCACCAGCTGCACGTCACGAGGTATGCGAGCTTGGACTCCTCGCCGAAGTGATCCGCGACCCAGATCCGGAAGCCGGCGGCGAGTGTGTCCTTGACGACGAATCTCGTTATGCGGCAGGTGGAGCCGAGCGCGAGTATGAATTGCGTGAGGTTCACTTTCGCCCCCCGTTCCGCATTTCCGCTCCTGGCATATCGCGCTCGTGTGTCGATCGCGCGAAACCGGCTCCGGTCGCTGGTTGATCCCGTCGGCTGATCCCAGGGAGTCTGTCACCGGAGCCGTCCATACGGGGACGGGACCGGTGTGAGTCCAATTCTTCTGCTGTCGGCCAGGTGGCGGAAGGGCGCACTCAGGTGCAACAGCGCATCTGGGATGCATTGACGTATTGTCATTTGAATTCGTCCGGGCGCCGTTCTCTCCCCGCGGCAGAGGGCGGCCGCCCCCGCCACTGTGGCGCCGGTCCTTGGCTGCGGCGCTGCGGCGAGCCCTCGGCGGCGGCCTGTCACCCGTCCAGCAGCCGACCGGATGCCGATCGGTGTCTGCCCACGCAGTGTGAGTCGTGGCTGCTACCCACGAACACCTAAGGAGACACCCCGTGCGACTCGCGACCACGATCCGCGGTTTCATCCCCGTCATGGTGCTGGCGGTATCCGCGGGAGCGTACTCCGCCCCCGCGTCCGCCGCCGAGAACCCAGTGAAGGCAGGCGGCAAGAAGTCCGCCGCGGCCCCGGTGCCCTGCGGCGCGGGGTCCGCGGCTGCCCTGGTCGCCGCGGTCAGCGCCGCAAACAGCGCCCCGGGAGGCGGGACCGTCCAGCTGACCACGGGCTGTGTCTACACGCTGACTTCGGCGGCGGCGACCGGCGCCAACGGTGCCGACGGACTGCCGATCATCACCGGGAACGTGACCATCTCCGGCTCCGGAGCGACCATCAAACGCGATGCCGCCGCGCCGGACTTCCGGATCGCCGAGGTCGCACCGGGCGGGAGTCTCACGATCAGCGGGGTCACCATCTCCGGCGGCCGGGTGACCTCGGGGGCGGGCACCGACGGCGGCGGCATCCTCGACCGGGGGACGCTCACCCTGAGCCGGTCCCCTGTCACCGGCAACACCGCGAGCAACATCGGCGGCGGCGTCGAGGTCGCCCCGGGCGGCACGGCGACCCTCTCGTCGAGCAATGTGACCGGCAACACGGCGGGGGACGGCGGCGGTATCCACGTCAACACGACCGCCACGCTCACGTACTCCGGCGGAACGATCTCCGGCAACACGGGGGTGAACCTGGGCGGCGGTGTGGCGAGCTTCGGCACCACGCTGCTGAACAGCGCCACGATCCAGGGCAATGTCACGACCAACTTCGAAGGCGGCGGCGTCTGGGGCGGAGCCGGCAACCTCACCGTAAACGCCAGCCGGGTCACCGGAAACACCGCGGGCAGCTTCGGCGGCGGTATCGCGAACTTCGGAAGCACCCTTCAGGTGTCGACCACCACGGTCTCGGGGAACACGTCCACGCTGAACGGCGGCGGACTGTACAACCATGCCGGCACCACGCAGCTGATCGCGGACACCATCACCGGGAACACCGCCAACGGCGGGCAGGGCGGGGGAGTCTTCCGGGACGGCGGTACGGTGACGCTCACCGCGACCACCGTCTCCGGCAACCACCCGAACAACTGCGTCCCCGTCCAGGCCGGTTGCCCGGCGTGAGCCGTGCGGTGACTCCCTGAGTCCGGACGCCCCGCGCCCCTGGCCTGTGCCAGGGGCGCGGGGCGTTTCTCCGGCGTGGCGGCCGGCCGGGACAGGACCCGGCATCGGATCACGGGGGAGGAAGGAGCGTGCTCCGGCGTACAGGACGCCATTGCGAAGCTTTTTCATACAGTCACATAAGCCACCGAAAATACCTTGTTGCACCTCCCGCGCTTGGCGCTCCTTTGGTTCACTCGCCTTGAGTGAGCGCTTCGGTACCACCGTGACTCCGGTGCCCGTCCCGTTCCGCGCACGACTCGTCCTCTCGCGCCCGGGCACGAGAGGCACGAGTCCCCTCTCACCTCGCTCAGGCAGCCTCCGCTGAAATCCGTGGCGAGCCGGGGCCCTGCAAGGGCCCGCACCCCCATCCCACGATGTCACCCCGTTTCAGCCGGCTCGCTCGAGGTCCCGAGCTTCCACAGCCGCCGTCGGCCGCATCGCATGGCGCGGCCGACGGTGCCCCTCCCGCCCTGGCCGGCAGTCATCCGGCCAGGGCGCGGTCGTCCGCGCGGCACAAGCAGAGGAGAAGAAGCATCATGGCAGCACCCGTAGTGACCAGCGTCAGCCCCAGTCAAGGCAGTTCGGCGGGAGGCACCACCGTCACGATCAACGGTTCCGGCTTGACCGGCGCCGTCGCCGTCAGGTTCGGTACGGCTCTCGCCAGCAACGTCGTCGTCGTGAGCGACACGCAGATCACGGCCACCACTCCGGCGGGCACCGGCACGGTCAACGTGACGGTCACCGGACCGGGGGGAACCAGCACCCAGAACGTGCCCTTCACCTACGCCGCGGCGGCGGCTCCGACCATCACCAGTATGGTTCCGTCGAGCGGGCCCGCGGCGGGTGGGACCACCGTGGTCATCAACGGCACCAACCTCTCGGGCGCCACGCTGGTCCTCTTCGGCGCGAGTCCCGGCGCCATCACCAATGTCACCCCCACCCAGGTCACGGTGATCACGCCGGCGGGAAGCGGGACCGTGAACGTCACGGTCACCACGCCGGGGGGCGTCAGCAACGCACTGCCCTACACCTACACCTCCGTACCGGCGCCCGTGATCACCAGCCTCACGCCCCCCGACGGGCCCTCGGCGGGTGGCAACAGCGTCGTCATCGCCGGCACCAATCTGACCGGTGCCACGCTGGTTCTCTTCGGTTTCACTCCCGCCGCCATCACGGCCGTCACCGCCACCTCGGTCACCGTCACGGCCCCCGCGGGACTGCCGTCCACGATGAACGTGACCGTGACCACGCCGGGGGGCGTCAGCAACCCGCTGCCGTACACCTACGTCGCCGTTCCCGTCGTCTTCGACGTGGAGCCGCACTTCGGTCCGGAGGCCGGCGGCAACACCGTCACCATCACCGGCAGCAACCTGGCCCTCACCACCGCCGTCGACTTCGGAGCCGCTCCCGCTCCCAGCTTCGTGGTGATCTCCGACAACGAGGTGTCGGCGATCGCCCCGCCCGATTTCGGCACCGTCGTGGTCACCGTGACCACACCCGGCGGCACCAGCACCGTGGGCCCCGGGAACCCGTACTACACGTACCTGGGCACTCCCGTGATCACGAGCCTCACCCCGGACACGGGCTCGACGTCGGGCGGTGACGCCATCACCATCGGCGGCTCCAACCTCACCTTCACCGACTCCGTGACCTTTGGAGGAATCCCGGTTCCGTTCACCGTGTTCTCGGACAACATCGTCGTCGCGACGGCTCCGCCCCACGCGGCCGGAGTCGTCAGCGTCCTGGTCCACACCCCGGCCGGCGACAGCAACGCCTTCCCGTTCACCTACGTCTGATCCGCGAGGGTGGGCGAGCAGCGCGGACCGGCCGGGCGGCAGGCCGCGGCCCCACGGCGATTCCGCCACGGCGATCTCTCGGCGGCGCCGATGGACGTGGACCGCCGGTCAGTCCTCGTCCGCCCCCGCGCACAGCCTCCTGAGCACCGCACCGCAGCGCCGGGCGTACGCCTGCTGCAACCCCCGGGTCGCCGGGCCGCCCGCGCGGGCGTACCACTTGGCGGGTTTGCTGAAGGCGGCGACCGTGAGCCAGACCGTGCCGTCGCCCGTGCGGTCGACCACGAAGGCCTCCTCGCCGCATTCGGGGTGGCCGGGCAGGGTGCCGTAGGCCCAGCCGGCCCGCCTGGACTCCTCGGCCGTCCAGACTATCCGGCAGGGGGCTCGGAGGAGACCGGCCAGGGTGACGGTGACGTCGACGCCGGGGGCCGCGCGGTCGGCGGCGGCGTCGATGCCCACGCCGAGGGCGCGGTGCAGTTCCCAGGTGAGGACCGCCTCGGCGGCCCGGTGGAAGACTCCCTGGCCCTCGCCTATGCGCGTGCGCACGTGCAGCGGGTGGAAGCCCGGCGGGCAGGCGGCGAGGTTCTCGCGGGTGGCACCGACCGCCTCGTACGTGAAGGACATGGGACAGAGCGTAGGGCGGGCCCCCGGGGAGCTTCCTCCCCGGGGGCCCGCCGTGCCGCTCGGTGCGGGGTCAGCTGACGTTGACCGCCGACCAGGCCGCCGCCACCGCGTTGTACTCGGCGGAGCCGGAGCCGTACAGCGCGGCCGCCGCGGACAGCGTGCCGGTGCGGGCCGACTTGTAGTTGGTGGTCGACGTGAAGTACGTGGTCAGGGCCTTGTACCAGATCTGGAGGGCCTTGTCCCGGCCGATGCCGGTGACCGTGGAGCCGTTGGACGTCGGCGAGTTGTAGCTGACGCCGTTGATGGTCTTCGAACCGCTGCCCTCCGACAGGAGGTAGAAGAAGTGGTTCGCGACACCGGACGAGTAGTGCACGTCGAGGTTTCCGACCGAGGAGGACCAGTAGTTGGCGGAGCCGCCGTCCTTGCTGGGCTGGTCCATGTAGCGCAGCGGGGTGCCGTCGCCGTTGATGTTGATCTTCTCGCCGATGAGGTAGTCGCCGACGTCGGAGGCGTTGTTGGCGTAGAACTCGACACCCGTGCCGAAGATGTCGGAGGTGGCCTCGTTCAGGCCGCCGGACTCGCCGCTGTAGTTGAGGCCGGCGGTGTTGGAGGTGACGCCGTGGCTCATCTCGTGGCCGGCCACGTCCAGCGAGGTGAGCGGGTGGGTGTTGCCGGAGCCGTCGCCGTAGGTCATGCAGAAGCAGCTGTCGTCCCAGAACGCGTTGACGTACGAGCTGCCGTAGTGGACCCGCGAGTAGGCGCCGACGCCGTCGTTCTTGATGCCGCTGCGCCCGAAGGTGCTCTTGTAGAAGTCCCAGGTCTCCTGCGCGCCGTAGGCGGCGTCCGCGGCCGCGGTCACGTCGGTGGTGGAGCTGGAGGCGGTGCCGGTGCCCCACGTGTTGGTGGTGTTGGTGAACAGGGTGCCGGTGCCGGAGCTCGAGGTGTGCTTCAGGTTGTACGTCTTGTGGCCGCCGCGGGAGGCGTCGGTCAGCGAGTACGTCGAACCCGACAGCGTGGTGGTGAGGCTGACCGTGCCCGAGTACAGGGTC
>NZ_JAJONF010000094.1 GCF_021462265.1 Streptomyces shenzhenensis
CGACGTCGCCCTGGTCGACGACTCGGGCCAGCTGCTGGCCAAACGCCACATCACGGATGATGCGGCCGGCTACAAGGTCTTGTTGGACCTGCTCGCCGAGTACGGCGACACCGAGGAACACCCGATCCCGGTGGCGATCGAGACCTCCCGCGGTCTGCTGGTCGCCGTGCTGCGGCAGGGCAAGCGGAAGGTCTTCGCGATCAACCCGATGGCCGCCGCCCGCTACCGCGACCGGCACAGCGTCTCCCGCAAGAAGTCCGATCCGGGCGACGCCCTGGTGCTCGCGAACATCCTGCGCACCGACATGCACGCCCACCGGGTCTTGCCCGATGACAGCGACCTGGCGCGCGCCATCGCTGTCCTCGCCCGCGCCCAGCAGGACTCCACCTGGAACCGCCAGCAGATTTCCAACCAGCTCCGCTCCCTGCTGCGCGAGTACTACCCAGCCGCCCTGGCGGCGTTCGAGTCCTGGAAGAACGGTCTCTGCCGCTCTGAAGCCCACGAAGTCCTCAAGCTGGCTCCAACTCCCACGCGAGCTGCTCGACTGACTCGCGCCCAGCTCCAAGCCGCCCTCAAGCGAGCTGGCCGCCAACGCGGCATCGAAGCCGAGGCCGAACGCCTTCGGGAGGTCTTCCGCGAGGACTACGCTCACCAACCTGCCCTCGTCGAGGACGCGCTCGGCAGGCAGATGCTCGCCCTCCTGGTCCAGCTCCAGGCCGCCTGCACGGCTGCCGACGACCTCGCCCAGGCGGTGGAGGCAGCTTTCCCTCAGCATCCGGACGCTGAGATCATCCTCAGTTTTCCCGGCCTCGGCGTCCAGCTCGGTGCCCGGGTGCTCGCTGAGATAGGGGACGACCGCGGCCGTTTCGCCGACGCCCGCGGCCTGAAGGCATACGCCGGCTCCTCGCCCATCACCCGGGCTTCCGGCAAGAAGGCCAGCATCACCCGCCGCTGGGTCAAGAACGACCGCCTCAACCACGCCGGCTACCTCTGGGCCTTCTCCGCCCTCCGGGCCTCGCCCGGAGCCATGGCCCACTACCGCCGCCGCCGCGACGAGCACGGCGACTGGCACGCTGCCGCCCAGCGCAACCTCTTCAACCGCATGCTCGGACAGATGTTCCACTGCCTCCAGCAACGCGAACTGTTCGATGAGAACACCGCATTCCCAACCGCCTTGGCCGCTGCGGCTTGACGACTTGGGGTCGTGAGGTGTCTTCCTCACCCTCGGATGCGCGCTGCTGGAGGCGCCTGCGCTCACTCTGAGGGGGACTGGGTGGCGGTGCATTCGGTTTCCTGGGCGGCCATGACTTCGTCGCCGTGCTCGAACGCCCATGCTCCGACAGCGTCGATGGGTGCCAGCAAAGTCCGGCCCAACCTGGTGAGTTGGTACTCCACTCGCAGTGGCGCTCCGGGATGAGCCTGCCGGTCCACCAGCCCTTTGGACTGCAGGCGTCGCAGCGTCTCGGTGAGGACCTTGGGGCTGATTCCCCCGATCTGCTCGCGTAATTCGACCGGGCGCCTGGGACCGTCGCGCAGTGCCCAGAGCACGACGGGGTTCCAGGTGTTGGAGAGGAGGTCGAAGGCGAGGCGGGCACGGCAGTCGGCGAGGAAAGCGTCGGTCGTCACGTACCAAATGGTGCCCCGCTGATCTTCTAGCGTCGGTGCAAACGGTCCGAGCAGATCCTGGGAGGAAATGCGTGATGAGAATCGGCGTACTGGGCACGGGCAACATGACGGACGCGCTTGCCACCCACTGGGTCCGGGCTGGGCACGACGTGGCCATCGGAGGCCGGGACATGCACAAGGCGGAGCGGCTCGCGAGGCGCCTCGGGGACGGCGCAAAGCCTGCTGGTCTCCGCGCGGCGGCCGAGTTCGGCCAGGTGGTTCTGGCCGCGCTGCCCTTCGGCGCGGGGGCGAGCGTTGCGAGGGAACTGCGGGCGGTCCTGGACGGCAAGGTGCTGATCGACTGTTCCAATCCGGTTGGTCCGGGCTTCCGGCTGCTGACACAGGGCGGCCTCTCAGCCGCACAGCAACTGGCCGCGGCGGCACCGGGAACTCATGTGATCAAGGCGTTCAATCTCTGCCACGAGGACGTGTGGCGCATGTCCCCACCCATCTTTGACGGGCGGCCACTGGCCGTTCCGGTCTGCGGAGACGACGAAACGGCCCTCACGCTTGTGCCCCAGCTGGTGCGGCATGCCGGCTGCGAGCCTGTGGCGGGCGGCGGTCTCGAACGAGCGGGACTCCTGGAAGCGACCGCCGCGCTCTTCACCGGGCTATGGGTCGGGGAGGGAGCCAATGTCCAAGCAATCGCACCCCCGCTGGCCTATGCCGCCGGACCGAGACACGAGGAGCCAGGAGACGTCGAAAAGTCGTTTCGTTAGGGGCTCTTAGGGCTCGTAAAGAATCAACACGGTGGTTTTGTCTCTGTCGTGAGGGCGATGCCGTGTGCGGTCGCGTAGACGTGGAGGCCGGTGAGGGTGGTGAGGTGTGCCGTGGCGGGGCCGGGGGTGTGCCCGTGCTGGTCCATGAGCTGTCTGATCTCGCCGGTGGCCTCGCGGATGGTGTCCTTGCTGACGGTGAACAGGCGGGCGAGCACGGTGGGCGACAGGCCAAGGCGCTGGTGCAGCACGGTGGCCAGGACGCGGTCGGCCAGGTCGAGTTTGGCTTTGCGGCCGCCGCCCGGGGCTCGGCGTCGGGTGGCGCCGTCGCGTCGGGTAGTGCGGTCCGGAGCGTGCAGCGCCACTCGCCGTTCACCTGATGATCCTTGGCCTGGTCATTGATGTACCGGAACTGCGCGTCCCTCTCAGGGTGTTGAGCACCTTCAAGGGTCTTGGCATTGGCCTGCAGACTGAAACCGTTCTCCCGCAGCAGCCGGCCCACGGTCGGCGCTGACGCGGCGTGGCCCTGCCGCGTCAGCGCCCCGGCCAGAGACCGCAGCGACTTGGTCGTCCACCGCAGCGGCGACATCGGATCGCCCCGCTCGTCTGGCTCCACCAGCGACAGCAGAGCCGGAACGAGCAGCGGGTCAAGCTCCTCTGCGCTCTTGCGACCGCCGCCGTCCCGGCGGACCCGGCCATCGGGCAAGGGATCCTCACCGCCCTCCAGCTCGAAGACTCCCTTGCGCACCGTCGTCTCGCTCACCCCCGCGGCACGGGCGACAGCCCTCACCCCGCCGTGCCCCAGTAGCCGGGCCTCGGCGGCCAGCGCCAGCCGCTGCTGCCGCTCATTCAGATGGGGCAACAACACCCTGAATCTCAGGGCGAGTTGGTCACGAACCTCGCTCGGTATGCGCATACCACACCAACGACAGAGACACCGTGAAGCAACGTGTTGATTCTTTACGAGCCCTAAGTCCTGTCTGCGCCGGCGACGCCCAGCCGCACCCGGTGACGCTGGAGGTCGACCTCGGCGACCTTCACCGTGATCAGCTCGCCTACATCGACAAGCTGATCCGGGGTCTCCACCGGCTCGTCAGCCAGCTCCGAGAGGTGAAGGAACCCCACAACGTCGGGAGCAAGCTGCACGAACACGCCAAAAGGAATGATCTTGGTGATCGGCCCGGTGAGAACCCGACCGACCTGATCCGCAAACCGAATGAGTGGATCTTTCTGCAGAGCCTTCAACGAGAGCGTGACCTGCCCGGAGCGCGTCTCGGCAATGATCACCTCAGCGGTGATCCGCTGGCCGACTTCGACTGCCTCGGAGGGGTGGTTGATCCAGCCCCACGTCAGGTCCGGCACCCGGATGAAGCCGGTGCAGAGGCCGTCCGGTTCGCCATCGACGTGAACGAAGACCCCGAAGTTGTGAACCTCGGAGACCGTCCCAGCGACGACCTGCCCTTGTTCAAGCGCGAGGAGAAAGGACCTCAAGGCCGGAATCTCGCACGCCCTGGCGGAGAGGTGAAGCTGACCTTCACGCCAACGCCCGATCTCTTCTGCGTTGATCTCCTGGCCGACCTCAAACAGCTCGGATGGATTCTCCATCCGACGCCTCGACGCCTCCTGTCGAGGAATCCGACCGATCTCGGTCCCTCCGTCGGCAGCCACAAGCTCCACCAGGACGTCCGCTCCGTCAAACCCGATGACCTTCACCGTTCTCACAGCCCCCGGCTGGAGCTGGTTGATCAAGGACTGCATGCGAGGGTCAGGGGCTGGCTCGGACATGGTGGTGAGCCTAGTCGGCGTCCACCGCACCGGTTCCAACTCTCATGACGAAGTTCCAACTACCGTGTCCCGGCTCAGCCGTCGCGGGCCTGCAAACGCTAAATGGGGCCAAGTGAAGCGCTCACTGGCCAACTGAAGCACTCAGTCACACCGGGGCCCGATCACCCTGCTCACCGCCTCGAAGTCCCCCGACCACAGTCACGCCTCCGTCCTGGCCCGGGTGCTCAAGTCCCGGTCGAGGTAGCTCTCGGTGACGGCGAGGGCGACGGCCATGATGGTCAGTTGGGGGTTCACCTCCGGGCAGCCGGGCAGCACGGAGGCGTCCGCCACGAGGACGCCGTGGACGCCGCGCAGCCGTCCTTCGGGATCGGCCGGCGCGCGCCGCGGGTCGGTGCCTGCCGCGGCCGTGCCGGCCGGGTGGAAGGCAGACAGGTGCAGGGCCCGGGGGCCGGTCCCGGCGAGCAGCGCGTCGAACTCGGCGAGGGTGCGGGCGCGCGGGGCACGCGGGATGCCGGTGAGGACCTCCTCGGCTCCGGCGGCGAAGAGGACCCGTCCCATGGCCCGTACGGCCGTCATCAGCCGGTCGCCGTCGCGGCGGTCGAGGTCGTAGCGGACGAGGGTGCGGTCGCGGCCCAGGACGCGGCCCGAGGGACGGTCGGCGATCATCGCGCCGAGGACCGCGAGCCGGTCGGCCCTGTCGAGTTCGCGGCGCAGGGAGCGTCCCAGGCCGGGCAGGACGAAGCTGCTCATGCCGGGCGGGCTCGCGGTCGCCTCGATCAGGATTCCGTGGTCGTGCAGTTCCTCGATTCCGGCGCTCTGCAGAACGCCCCGCCAGGACGTGACCAGCTCGGGGAAACGGCCAGCGACGCTGGTGGCCGGGTGCACGCTCAGGCCCCGGCCCAGGCGCGGGTGACCGCCCAGCCCGGAGCGGCGCAGCAGCGGCGGGGTCTGCAGCGCTCCCGCGGCCGTGACGACGAGGGGGCTGAGGATCTCCAGCTCGCTGCCGTCGGCCCGCACGACCCGCACGCCCGCCGCGCGCGGTGTCCCGGGGCGGTCGTGGTCGACCAGGATGCGCCGCACCCGCGCCCCGGTGACGATGCGGGCGCCCAGGGCGCACGCTTCCGGCAGGACGGACATCTGCACGCTCTGCTTGGCGCCGGTGGGGCAGCCCACCACACACTGGCAGGACCCCCGGCAGCCGGGCGCGTTGCGGCGCAGCGGCCCGGCCCGCCAGCCGAGCCGCGCGGCGCCCCTCAGCGCGAGCAGGCCGTTGGCGCCGAGGACGTCGAGGGGCTGGGTGGCGACGCGCAGGGTGCGTTCGATCTCGTCCAGCCGGGCCGCGAGGCCGTCGGCGAGGTGGAAGCCGTACCGGCTGCTCCAGCGGTCCAGGACGTGGTCCGGAGTGCGGTAGCAGGTGCCGGAGTTGACGACGGTGGTGCCGCCGACGGCTCGTCCGACGGGCAGCAGGAGCGGCGGGTTACCCAGGGCGGCGGTCGCTCCGCCGTCCCGGTACAGGTCGGTGAAGCGGTCCAGCGGGGTGCGCCGGCCGAAGGAGGCCGTGGTGTGGTGCTCGCCCTCCTCCAGCACGACGACGTCGAGCCCGGCGCGCGCGAGGGTGCGGGCGGCCACGGCTCCCCCGGCGCCGGATCCCACGACGACGGCGTCGGCGGTGGTCCGGTCGGGCCAGTGCTCGGCCGGGGTGCAGTCCAGCGGCGGGTCGTCGGGGACGGCGGGGGCCGGCGGGGCGGGGACGCGTTCGGTGGCCGCCGCGAGCAGGACGGGAACCTTCAGGAGGTCGAGCAGCGGCAGGAGCGCCGGGCGGGCGCCGAGCGAGGCGAGCACCGTCTCCCGCTCGTCGGGGGTGAGGGCGGCGAGGCGGCGCCCGCTGTGCAGCACGGCGTACGTGTCCACGATGGTGCCACCTGCCCGGACCGCTGCGCGCACGGGCCCGGGCAGGGCGGACAGGAAGGTGTCGAGCCTGCCGGGCACGCGGGCAGGCCACTTCTCCTCGCCGCCGTCCCCGGACCCTTGCCCACGCCCGTATCCGTCCCTGTCCCCGATCCCGTCCTCGGCGAGAAGGGCGGCCACCAGTCCCTGGGCGCTCACCTGTCCCCCACCTCTGCGTGCGCGGTGCCGTCCAGCGTCCACTGTGCCTCCGTGCGCCAGTGGCCCCACCACCGTTCCAGCAGGATGCGCGCGTCGGCCGTCTCGCTGTTGCGGCACACGGCCGGAGCGCCGTCCGGGTCGCGGTAGTCCAGGGCGAGGGTGCGTTCGGCAGGCTGGGTGACCTCGACGCGGATGCGGCGCAGCAGGGTGCGGCCGGTCACCGTCCAGTGGGGCAGGCCGATGCGGGCACGGAACCGCCCGACGCCCAGCAGGCCTATCGCGGACCGCTCCGCCCTGCGCGGCCAGGTGCGGCCGCGGTGGCGCAGGCGCAGGAAGACCAGGGGCGGCAGCCGGCGCAGTCCCGGCCGGGTGGACACCGCCGCGACGATCTCCAGGACGCCGTCGCCGCCCAGGTCGGCGTGCAGCCAGGACCAACGGCGGGCGTTTCCGTGGCCGTTGATGCGGGCCGTGGCGCCGGGGGCGGCGCGCAGGGTGAAGGTCCGTTCCCCGTCGCGGAACGTCCCGTCGTACGCGGCTCGGGCCGCCGGGAGCATCTGGGCCGCGGGCAGCAGGGGCCGCCGCCAGGACCAGCGGGGGAAAGTGAACAGGGGTCCGGACAGCGGGCGTTCGGTGAGGTCCCAGTGGAAGTCGCCGGCGCTGCCGGTCAGTCGTCTCGGTACGAAGGTGACGTCGCCGGTGGTGAAACCGTCCTCGGGAGCGCTCCAAGGGACGGGGCCGAAGCGGACGTGGCGCACCTCTCCCTCGGGCGGGAAGGAGGCCGCCCAGCCGTGGGCCACCGGCGTGGATCCGTCGGTGGGTGCGGTCAGTTCGTGGTGCACCCAGAAGCCGGTGCCGGTCGCGGGGTCGGTCAGGGTGGTGTACCAGACCTCGGTGCGGCCGGGGCTGCCGTCCCAGCGTGGGGCGATGTGCTCGGCGGGGTCTTCGCGGACGGGAAAGCGGAAGCTGAGCAGGAAGGGCGCCAGACCGGTCGCGAGCGGGAAGCGCAGGGTTCCGCGGCCGACGGGCGCACCGTCCTCGTACAACGTGAACGGCAGGACGGTCATCGACCTCACCGGGCGGCGCGGGGTCACGGACTTCCAGCCGTCCAGGGTGAGCGTACGGCCGTCCGCGGTGAACGACAGCCGGTAGCGGATGCGGCGACGGGCGAGGGGGGAGATCTCCAGCGCGCCGGTGGCGGCCGGGTCGTCGGCCCGTCCGGCGATCCGGACGCGGCCGGTCAGCCGGGCAGCGGTGGTGCGGTGCGGGCGCAGCACGTCGTCGGCCTCGGCACGCAGGTCGAGCCGGATGCGGCGGGCCGGGTGCCCGGCGTCCAGGCGTACGGTGCCGAGCATGGTCTCGGTGAACACGGTGCCCCTCATGCCAGTCCCTCCAGCATGATCTGCTCGGTGTCGCGCAGGTAGGTGTCGGCGGCGGCGTGCGCCCGGCGGCCGTCCCCGTCGGTCACCGCCTCCACCACCGGAGCGAGCCGCCGGTGCGCGGCCTCCGGGTCGGTGAAAGGGCCGCGCAGCTCGGCACGGACGGGCAGGTAGGCGTTGAAGAGGGTGTTGGTCAGCAGCACGTAGACGCGGTTGCCGGTGGCCCGGGCGAGCGCGCGGTGCACCTCGACGTCGGCCATCTGCACCTCGTCGGGGCCTCCCGCCTCCCCTACGGCGTCCAGCAGCGCGCGCAGTTCGGCGTGCTGGGCCCGGGTGGCCCGGACCGCGGCCCGCTCGGCGATCAACGCGCCGACGGAGCGCCGCACTTCGAAGATCTCATGGACCCACTTCGCGTCGTGCCGCACGAGCATCGGCAGCAGGTCCGCGCCACCCAGCCGGATGTAGTCGCGCACCCGGGTGCCGACGCCGTGCCGGGTCTCCAGCAGCCCGGCCTGGACGAGCCGGCCGAAGGCGTGTTTGAGGGTGGTGCGGGTGACTCCGTATCCGTCGGCCAGTTGGCGCTCGGGGGGCAGGTAACTGCCCCCCGGATGACGTCCGGCCAGGATGTCCTCGCGCAACCGGCTCTCGAGAACGTCCACGATCGTCTCGCGGGGCAGCGCCTCCACGGGGCCTCCTGGGGTGGCGGAAAGACGGACGGGAGAAAAGGGGGGACCCCACACCCTGGTGGATGAGTGGCTGAGCCACTGAACCAGTGGAAGTGTCCGGCGGTCAATCCCCCGACGGTGTCGGGTTGTTTCGGGCGATGCCGCACGGTAAGCAGGCGAACCGAGCTTTCCACGTGCGACGCCGTGGGGGCGGCCGACTCCACGCTCCGGCCGCGCCCGCGGCGGGTCCAGTGACAAGCCGCCACCCCGGCAGGTGAGTTCGGACTGTCCGTCGGCCGGCTCAGCCCGCGGCGGCCGGCTCCGCGGTCAGGCCGTCTCCGGGTCTTGACCCTTGATTCTGGACACACGAGACACTGGATCCTGAGGATCTGAGAACGGACATCTCGTGGTCATGAAGAACTATCCGCCGCAGTTCGAGACGGACGCGGTCGCGCTGTACCAGTCGCGGCCCGAGGCGACGATCCGGCAGGTCGCTGCCGATCTGGGAATCGACCCCGAGACCTTGCGGAACTGGGTCCGGGCAGCCGGCGCGAGCCGGCCGCGGGGACGCCGGGCAGAGGTGCCGACCGAGCCGCCGAAACCGTTGGAGGCGGAGAACGCCGCTCTGCGCAAGAAGGTCCGCGAGCTGGAGGAAGAACGCGAGATCCTGCGGAAGGCGGCGAAGTATTTCGCCGGGGAGACGCGCTGGTGAACCGCTTCCAGTTCGTCGCCGACCACCACCGCCGCTACGGCGTGAAGCGGCTGTGCACCATCCTCGGCATCGCCCGCTCCAGCTTCTACTACTGGCGCCGGACGGCCGCGGACCGAGCCGCCCGGCAGGCGGCCGACGCCCACCTCGCCGCCCGGATACGGGCCGTGCACCGCGAGTCGGACGGTACCTACGGTGTTCCAAGGATCACCGCCGAGCTCCGCGAGGCGCCCTCGCCCACCTCGGCCTGCACAGTTCCGCGGGGTGCGCGGGCAACCGGATGCTCGCCGCCATGGCCTGTGCCCTCACCCCACCGGATCGGCGCACCATCATCGACGACTCCCCCGAGGCGATCACCGCGTTCCTGTCACGCCGGCCCGTACGGGAACTGCCCGGCGTGGGCACGAAGTTCTCTGAACTACCGTCGATAGCGTGTCAGTCAGTGGCTGCTGGTAAACGAGTGACGACGGCACGGTCATCCATTCCCTTACCGACACCCTTCGTCGTGAGCGCACCACTCACCGTGAGCGCGTCCAGGGGGAAATGCCCCAGCGGTCCAGCGCCTCCCCGATACACATGGCGTCAGCGTAGTACGGGTCTTCGGTCCGGGCCCTTGCCGCAGCTCGCCAATCGCCCCTGGCGACAAGGCCGGTCGGCCATCGGGCTCCGCCGCCGGCGCCCGGCGTGCAGGACTGGAAGCTGCCTTCCGACGGGCCCTGTTGCCGCTCTGGCCAGGTGCCGGTGGCGAAGCCCGGTAGTCCGTGGCCTCGCCCGGCTCGCGGGTGGCAGTAGTCGGCGCGGAGGTGGTCGCTCAGGAGGGGCCGCAGGCGAAACGGCCGGACCCACTCTCCGGTGGCGGCGTACCAGTTGAGGGTCCTGATGACCGGGCGGCGGCGTCCCCGCTTGGTGTGAAGGTGCCCGCCCTCTCGGCGAAGAGGCGGGGCACCGGTGTGCTTGGGGTCAGCCCTGCTGGCTCCGGGCTCTCTTGATCCGTTCGGTGAGGTCGGCGGTCTGGGCTGCCGGCGGCGCCTTCACCGGGGCGGTGGCGCCGAACTTTTTGAAGTCCATGGTCACGGTCGCCTTGCCGAGATCATCCTTCAGGCGGACCGGCAGGTCCTTGGCGCCGATCCACACGTCCATCGTCACCGAGTCAGCGCCGCCGGTCAGGGCCTTCATGCCGTCGCTGCTGAAGGCGTCCTTGTACTTCCCCAGCTCTGCCTGGCGGACGACGGCCCGGTAGTGGGTCGTGCTCTGCCCGTCGACGGTCTCCTTGCCGAGATCCTTCACGTGGCTCGCGTACTTGAGGGCCTCCATCGTGGCCGCCGGGTTGCCTGCGCTGCCCCCACTGAAGTCCTGGGCGCCCTTGGAGCCGAAGAGCACCGACGCGTCGACCTTCATCCACTGCTTGCCCTTGAAGGGGCCGGAGGGCTGGGGGTCGACGTTGAAGTAGTAGGCGCCTTTCACGAACAGCGTCCGGATCGTGGCGCGGCGCTGGAGCGCCTGCATGTTCGCGGCCTTGGTGTCCATCAGGACATCCATCGCCAGGCCGTCTCCCCAGGAGTAGGTGCCGTTCAACGTGACCGGGGTGCCCGTGCCCGTGTCAGTGCTCATCCTGACCTCGGCCGAGCCGAGCTGATCGGTCCGGTCGGTCGCACGCGAGAGCACCGCCATGATCTTGGTCGCGTTGCTCGCGGCCGAGACGGCCGTCTTCGCGCCGTCGGAGCTGCACGCGGACACCGCGACCATCGCCGCCGCCGTGAACCCCACCCAGGCGGCAGTGTACTTCAGCTTCATGAGTCCCCACCCAATTGCCGTGATTCGATTGTGAGTTCTACTTCCGATGACTCTAACGGGACACACTGACAGGTCCGGAGAACGGACGTCCTCACGTTTTTGACGCCGGCCACGACCATGTCGTCGGAGGGTCTCCCCGAGCGCGCCGAACTCCCGAGTGCCCCCTTGGACCCAGCCATCCCGGTACGGCCGTGTCGTGGATGCTGCCCGGCGCCAGGCGGGACGTCCCCGCCGCCTCCGGTCACCGTCGCGCGTCGGCGCCTGGCGGACGGCAGGAAGGGCCGACGCCCGCACCGCCTACCGGGCTCTCGAACTGGAGCCGGAACGTGGGCTGTGCGCCTGGACCTGCCCCCCATCGAGAAGGACGCCCCGCGCCACGGCGCCCATCTGGCCATGACATACTTGCAGTTGGACGACGGACACCGGCCAGGAGCAGACGAGTTCTGAGCGCCGGTGCGCTTCCTTGGCCGCACCGGTCGAGCAGTCAGGCGTCAGCCGCCGTCCGCCAGGCGATCCACACACCGTCCTGCGCTCTAGAGACGCGCTCCCTTCAGGGTGTTCTCCCGCCGCTTGTGTAGCAGCCGCAGGACGAGCCAGATCAGGATGACCTGGACGATGCCCGCGATGGCGTGGACGGGCGGGGCGTATGTGTCCGGGCCGGGGCTGTAGTCGTCGTAGCCGAAGACCACCGCTCCGAGGAGGAAGAGGATCGTCGTCACGAAGCCTGACGGGAAGGTGATGACCGAGACGGCCACGCTCGCGGCGTCCTGGCCGTGTTCCACGCTCAGGTAGTCGAGGCCGAACACCACCACCAGGTACACCAGGGCGAGGAGCGCGCCCGTCTCGCGGGAGGGGAGTGTCATGTTGTTCTCTTCCGGGCTCGTCGTGCGTCGCCCATGGTGTTGATGTAGTGGGTCAGGTCCTTGAGGTTACTGACGAGCTTGGACCAGGTGCTCTTCGCCTTCTTCACGTAGTTGCTCTTGCCGATGTACCAGGCGTCCGCCCCGGGCGGCACGTTGCCGTGGATGGTGATCCGCATCTGCCCGCTCTTCAGGTGGGTGAAGTAGAAGGAGATGAAGCCGGGGTAGTCGGGGTGGCCCCAGCGGGTGTCGAAACGCCAGCCGTTGGAGGTGATGCTCTTCACCTTGACGGGGAACTGGATCTTGACGCCGAGGATCTTCACCCAGAGGTCCATCTTCTGGCCGACGTGGCTGAGCTTGCTGGCGTGGCCACCGATCGGGAAGACCCAGTTGAAGTTGTCCCGGAACTTCTGGAAGTACCGGTGCGCCGGCATGTGCGGGTTTCCGACGTTGTACTTGAGCCAGTAGTCGAAGGTACCCGCGGTGTCCGTGCAGTTGACAGGATCGCCGGAGCAGTAGCCGTAGGCGTTGTCGCCGCCGCCGGGCACCGGGTCCGTCTGCAGGAAGGTTCCGGTGGCCGGGTCGTGGCCGCAGGCGCCCAGCATCAGCAGTCCGCCCGGGGCGTCCGCGCTGCGGGCTGCGGGCTGCGGTGCCCAGCCAGCCGTAGCCGCCCGTGGTGGTGGTGTCGGGGGCTCCGTACTCGTCGAAGTGCTGGACCACCGGCGTACCGCCCGGCTGGAAAGAACCTGCGCGACCGCCAGTGGAATTTGGCATGGACCTGCCCTTGATCCCCCGCTATGCTCTGCCACGCC
>NZ_JAJONF010000095.1 GCF_021462265.1 Streptomyces shenzhenensis
GGAAGTCGCAGCGCTGGGCGCAGCAGGACCACCGGGACACCTCCGCGAGAGAGGAAGTGTCCGCCGGGCCCCCTTTGGACAGAGGACAGCGGGCTACGGGGATCATGGAGCACCGGTCACAGGAGGAGCGCGGGTGCGGCTGACGATCGACACCGAGGCGGACACCTACGAGCAGACGATAGCCGCCGTCCAGGCCGCGTTCGGGCTGCGCCCGGCCGTCCCTGCCGCCTGGCCGGACGCACCGGCCGCAGTCCGGCGCCCCGGCCCGCAGGACCTCGCCGACGACGCCCTTGCCGACGGCTGGACGGACCAGCTGCTGTTCCACATGATCGCCTCGCTGGTGCCCGGGGCCCGGGCAATCCTGCGCCGGATCACCGAGCTGGGCGGCACCGCCCCCAACGACGGTCAGCGCGCGTATGACTGGCTGGCCGCGCATGAAGCTAGCTCCACTCATCAGGCCCCCTTGGAATCGATCACCAAGGGAACCGGGAGGCGCTCTACCGGCGGACCGCCGAGATCAGTCCGCCGGGCCGCTCCTCGCGCTGCGGTGGGGTGCTGATCGGGCGGCCGTAGGCGGCAGCGCACTCGTGCAGGGTGTGGCTGTCGGCCTCCCAGCCGTGCCCGGCCAGCCAGCCCACCGGGTCGTCGGGCATCTCCGAGACCCACATGGACGCCGCCGATCCCGGGACGGCGTCCGCGCCGAAGCGCTCGATCACGCCGCGCGAGCCCAACGTCAGCCCCATCCAACTGCCCGCCGCCGACTGCGCGCTGATCCGGGCCAGCAGCAGCTCCACCGCATCCTCGGGCAGATAGATCAGCAGTCCTTCGGCAATCCACACGGTCGGCACCGCCGGGTCGTGCCCCGCAGCAGCCAGCGCGCCTGGCCAGTCCTCACGCAGATCCACCGCGACGGTGATCCGCTCACAGCATGCGATCGCCCGCTCCTGGCGCAACACCGCCGCCTTGAAGTCCAGTGGGGCGGCGGTGTCGACCTCGAACAGCCGGGTGCCCTGGGGCCAGTCCATCCGGAAGGCCCGGCTGTCCATGCCGGCGCCGAGCAGCACGACCTGCCGGACCCCGGACGCGGAGGCCTGCTGCAACAGGTCGTCGAGGAACTTCGTCCTGATGACGATGGAGAACGACACGGCCAGCCAGCGGCGTCGCGCGGCCTCGTCATCGGGCAGCGGCGGCGAGGAGGGCCACAGGCCGCCGGCTGCAGCGAAGGCCTGAGCAAACGGATCGCGGAACAGCGCGTTCTCCCGCTCGGTCTCCAGCGCCCGCACCCGGGCCACCCCCACCGCCGTGGCCCACACTCCCGACGGCTGCACCCGCTCCTGCTCATCAGTCACCGCGCCAGCTTAGGTGATCGATTCAGGGGCCTGATGAGTGAAGCTAGCTTCATGCGCGGCCAGACGGTCGTGCGCGCACTGACCGCCTACGATCACTTAAACCACCATCAGGCGAAGATCAGCAGTCACCCTGCGTACGTGACCACAAGAAGTGGACCAGAGCCCGCACTGAGATACAAAGCCACAAGGGGCTGGCACCGCTCCGGGCCCCGCGCTGTCCGTCGGGTTCGGGGCCCGGAGCGGTGGTTCGAGCGGGTCAGCGCTCAAGGACGAGCGCCAGGCCCTGGCCGGCGCCGGTACACAGGGCCGCCAGTTCGACCGGCGCCGGTGATGCGGCGAGGTCGAGTGCGGCGTCGTCCGGCGTCGAGGCCGTGTACCGCGTCCACGGGAGCGGCGCGCGTGCTGCGGCGGTGCTGCTCCCGGTGGCGGCTGTACGGGCGGTGCCCGGTCAGATCAGGCTTCGGTGTCCCCAGGCGCTGATGTGGTCGTACTCGGCGACCTGCCAGTTCTCGTCCACCTCGACCGCGCCCCAGCCGAATTCGTAGTCGAAGCCCGCGGGGGTGCGGGCGTAGAAGGAGAACATGCGGTCGTTGGGATGGCGTCCCAGGCTGCGCGGGATTTCCAGGCCCGCGTCGAGGGCACGGTCGAAGGCCATGCCGACGGAGTCCATCAGGTGGGCCTGCACCATGAAGTGCAGCAGCTTCTTCGGGTAGGTGGAGCGCTCGGGGCGCTGCACGAGCGCGATGGAGTGGTGGCGGCGGTTGCAGTGCAGGAAGAGCGCGCGGGCCTCGCCGCTGGGTGTTTCGTGGAATGCGCCGTCGCTGAGCTCGAAGCCCAGCACGTCCAGCCACAGGGCGCGGGCGGCAGCCAGGTCGTCGACCATGAACACGGCGTGGCCCAGTCCCTGGGCGCCGGTGAGGAAACCGCCGGGCACGAGCGGGGAGTCGAACGGTTCGCGTGCGTGGCGGGGCGAGTGGACAAGTTCCACGCGTACCGCGCCCGGGGCGGTGAACCAGACCAGCTCGGCGACGCGGCGGGTGGCGCACAGTGCCTTGTCGCCGTGCTCGACGGCCACCCCGGCGTTCTTGAGCCGGTCCACGGTCCGGGCGAAGACGGTGGGGTTGACCGCACAGAGCCCGACGGCGGCGATGTCGTCGTACTCGGCGGGCTGGATCTGGACGCGGAACTGCCAGGTGTCCATCCGGTAGGAGCGGGTGCCGTCGTCGTCGCTCGGCCCGGCCATCAGGCCGATGGTCTCGCGCAGGAACGAGTCCCAGGCGTCGGTGTCGGTGGAGCCGACGACTAGGTAGCCGAGTTGCAGTTCTTCCTTCACGACATGTCCTTCTCGGTGTTCTGGTATTCGGTCAGGTAGAGGAAGTCCTCGCGGACGGGCGCGAGGAGGCCGATGTCGAGGACCTGCTCGTCGCCGACCGGTTGTGCGGAGTGCGCCACCCTGCGGGGATGTGCAGGACGCTGCGGGCGGGCTGGATGAACCGCTCGGCGCCGAAGCTGGGCTGGTCGAAGAGGTGGAAGTGCGGGCGGTGGGTGGTGAAGCCGGGTTCGAAGCGGTTGACGGTGACGAGGCAGTGGTCGCCGCGGGCGGCCAGGCGTGCGAAGCCCTCCCGGACCTCTTCACGTGGCAGGTCGTCGAACCGGTAGGAGCGGGGGCGGCGTCCAGGGTGCCGCTCACCGCGTACCTGCGATCCGGCCGGCGTTGACGAAGACGCGGACCACTGCCGTCAGCCTGGACGTACTCGTCCGGGCAGTCGTTCACGGCCAGGGGGTTGGTGGGGCCGGCGCCGTCGTCTTCGCGGCGGGTGCAGCGGTGTGGTCCGCGGCCCTCCGGCGATTTTCTCGCCGCTGGACTTGGGGCAGTTGCCGGTGTGCAGGTGGCGGCCGGTCGGAGCCGCACGCCTCTGGCCACTCGCGGATGGCTTCCCGGCCTTCGGGCGGTCTTCCCGGGCCGGTGCGGGCACCGGCGCCTCGGTGCGGAGGCCGGCGGGTCCGTCCGGGCCGCGGTGGCCGAGCGGACGGGCAGGCCCGGTGACGAGATCGTGCGGGGGCTGCGGCTGCGTGGGACCCACCGTTTCGGCCGACCGGGTGTGGAGTGCGCCACGGCGGGTCACCTCGTTCCTGTGAATGGTTCAGGGGTTGGCAGGTCGTGTCACCGGCACCCGCGGCGGCATTGCTCGGTCAGGCTGATCAGTGGTGCCCAGATCGGCGAGGTAGCTCTCCCGAGTCCGCCAGATCGCCGCGGCGCTGAGCAGGCACACGCCCGCGGCGAAGAGTGCGACCAGGCCGATCCGACCGCTCCCGCCGGCCGCGGCGAGCAGGCTGGAGGCGATGAGGGGCGCGAAGCCCGCCCCGAGTGTGGCTGCGAGCTGGTAGCCCAGCGAGGCTCCGTTGTAGCGGGAGCGGGTACCGAACATCTCGCTGATGAAGGCGGCCATCGGTCCGTACAACGCCGGCTGGAGGATGACGTTGACCAGGATGAAGGCGAGGAAGAGCTGTGGTGTCCCGCCGCCGAGCAGCGACATGACCGGAAACGACGCGGCTGCCAGGCCCAGGGCTCCGGCCAGCATGACGGGTCTGCGGCCGACGCGGTCCGACAGCGCCGCGTAACCGGCGACCGCGCCGATCTGCAGAGCGGAGGAGATGGTCTGGGCCAGAAGCACCGTGGTGCGGCCATGACCGAGGTCAAGCGCATAGATGATCATGAAGGTGGCGGCCAGCGACTGCCACACCAGTGCACCGCAGCCGCTGATGCAGGACAGTGCCACTTGCTTGGGATAGTGGCGCAGCACGGTCAGCAGCGGAGCCTCCGAACGCTCGGTGGCCTCCGCAACCTCGCGCTCCGCCTCGGAGAACAGCGGGCTCTCGGTGACCTTCAGCCGCACGAACAGTCCGCATGCGAGCAGCAGGACGCTGAGCAGGAAGGGAATCCGCCAGCCCCAGGAGAGGAACTGCCGCTCCGGCAGGGTGGAGAAGACGGTGAAGACGCCGGTGGCCAGGACAGCGCCAGTCGGTCCGCCCATGCCGGCGAAGGCGGCGGCCAGGCCCCGTCGATCCGGCCGGGCGTGTTCCATGGACATCAGGGTCGCGCCGCCCCACTCGCCGCCGACGGCCAGACCCTGCACCAGACGCACCGTGACGAGCAGCACCGGTGCCCAGAAACCTATCTGGTGGTAGGTGGGCATCACCCCGATGAGGAAGCTGGCGACGCCCATCAGCGACATGGTCAGTATGAGCATCGACTTGCGGCCGACGCGGTCTCCGAAGTGGCCGAACACGATGCCGCCGAGGGGGCGGGTGACATAGCCGGTGGCGAGGGTCGCGAACGCCGCGATGGTGCCCAGCGCCGGGGAGAGGCTGGAGAAGAACAGCTTGTCGAAGACGAGGGCGGCTGCGGCCCCGTAGAGCAGGAAGTCGTAGTACTCGATGGTGCTGCCGAGAAAGCTGGACCACGCGGCGCGACGGGCGCGCCGATCGCGTGTGGCGGTTTTCTCCGGGGACATCTGCGGCTCCTTTGATGCAGACGGTGGTGCCTGGGGACGGTGGGCGGATCAGTCGGGCTGGGTGGGTGTGGGGCTGTGGGGGTGGCAGAGGTCAGGTGGACCGGCGTGGCGGAGGGGATGGGTGCGGGTCGCGGACGAGCAGGACGACCTTGCCGACGTGTTCGCTCGCTTCGACCACGCGATGGGCCTCCGCGGCCTGGGCGATGGGCAGCTGCCGGTCGATGACCGGTCGCAGGGCACCTGCCTCGACCAGTGGCCACAGATTCGCACGTACCTCCTCGACGATCCGGGCCTTCTCCTCGCGGGTCCGGGCTCGCAGGGTGCCGGCCGTCACGGTGAGGCGGCGGCGCAGCATGGGGGTCATGTCGAGGTCGGCGTGGCCGCCGCCGAGGAGCCCGATGACGACGAGGCGGCCGCCGTCGGCGAGTGCGGCGGGGTTGCGGGTGAGGTAGGGGCCGCCGATGCAGTCGAGGACGAGGTCCGCTCCCCGGCCGCCGGTGTGCTCGTGGACGAGGGAGACGAAGTCCTCACGGTGGTAGTCGACGGCCACCGCACCCAGCTCGCGGCATCGCTGGGCTTTGCGGGGTGAGCCGACGGTCACGATCGGCTTGGCGCCAAGGGCCTTGATGAGTTGGATGGCGAAGACGCCGATGCCGGAAGCCCCGCCGTGGACCAGGACCGTTTGCTGTGCGGTGAGGCCGCCGAGGGTCACCAGGTTGAGCCAGACCGTGCAGAGTGCTTCGGGCAGCGCGGCGGCCTCCGCGAAGTCCAGGCCGCCGGGCAGCGGCAGCAGTTGTCCGGCCGGTACGGCCACGCGCTCGGCGTAGCCTCCGCCGTCGAGGAGTGCGCACACCCGGTCTCCGACCGCCACTTCCTGGATGCCGGGGGCGACTTCGACGACGGTTCCCGCGCACTCCAGGCCCAGGATCGGCGTGGCGCCGGCTGGTACGGGGTAGCGGCCGCGGCGCTGGTGCAGGTCGGCGCGGTTGACCGCGGTCGCCGCGACCTCGACGACGACTTCGCCACCGGCGGGGCGGGGGTCGGGCGCCTCGCCCCAGACCAGAGTCTCGGGCCCGCCGGGAGCCAGGACGGTGATCGCCTTCATGACACCTCCGCCTCGCGTTCGGCCCAGTGGGCGGGCCAGGTGCCACTGGTCCACTGGGAGAGGAGCTGCGCGACCAGGTCGGCCTGAGAGGGGGTGAACGCGGCCGCGATGTAGCGGTCGGGCCGCACCAGCAGCAGCCGGGGGACGTCGCCGGGCGGCGGGAACGGCAGCAGCGGCTCGGTTTCCGCCACGGTCGGGGTGTCGGTACCGGCCGGGGGCACCTGGCCGACGGGCAGCACCGTCAGCAGGCGTGGCGCGAGTGCGGCGAGCAGTGACTTCTGCACGGCCCTGATGGCGTCGGGAGCGGGCTGCTGCGCCAGGAGCACGACCGACCAGCCCGGTCCAAGCAGGTGGTCCAGGGGCCGGCCGGTGCCGTCCGAAGTGACGGTTCCCGGTTGCGGGAGGGGAATCCCGGCGAGTCCGGGCCCACTGCCGGGGCGGCGCACGAGGCAGCCTTCGGTGAAGCGGGCCGCGGGCAGGAACCGCATCTCTGCCAGGTACCGGTGCAGCGGCGGTACGACCCGGGTGGCATGGGCGGCCATGTCACGCAGCCGGGCACGCAGCGGATGGGTGGTCATGATGTGCGCGCCGAGGCGGACGGAGACGTTCACCATGGCCGCGCTGTGCGGGCGCCGTTCCGTCTCATAGGTGTCCAGGAGGGCGTCGGGGGCCCCTGCCCGCAGCACGGCCGCCAGCTTCCAGGCGAGGTTGCGGGCGTCGCGCAGACCGGAGTTGAGGCCTTGCCCGGCGAACGGTGGCATCATGTGGGCCGCGTCGCCGGCCAGGAAGACCCGGCCGGCGCGCCAGCGTACAGCGACCAGGCGGTGCGCGATGTAGACGGCCTTGCGGCGGATATCGGCGGGCCTCAGTGGTGCTGTCCGGTACGGGGCCACCAGACGGGCCAGGAAGACGTCGTCGAGCACGGCCTCGCGGTCCTCGCCGGCCAGCAGCATGAACTCGTAGCGGCACCGCCCGCGGACTCCCGGGACGATGACGGTGGGTCGCTGCGGGTCGCAGTGGAACCGCGACGTGCGATCCGTGTGGGGGTCGTTGTCTACGTCCAGGACGATCCAGGGCTCGATCTGGGTGGACCCGGACATGGGGATCCGCAGCAGTTCACGGACGGTGGAGCGGCCTCCGTCACAGGCGACGAGGTAGTCCGCGCTGAGCAGGCTGCCGTCCTTGGTGCCGACGACCACGGCGCCGTCGTGCTGCTCGACGGTGGTCACGGTCACCCCGTGGCGCAGTTGGATGCCGGGCCGCCGCTGGGCCGCGGAGTGCAGCACACGCTCCAGTGCGGGCTGGTCGAAGAAGTTCTTCGGCGGGTGGCCGAGCCGGCTCCGGGCCGCTCTGGTGGCGGCCAGCAGGCGGCCGTCGGCGCCGAAGTAGCGGGCGTCGCAGTTCCACACCACATCGGGAGCGAGCTCCTGAAGCAGGTCCAGCGCCTGCAGGGTGCGGACAGACTCGTCGGCGAGGGAGACCGCGCGCGGCTCGTTGCCCGGGCCCGGCTGGCGTTCCAGGACGGTGACGTCGACGCCGTGATCGGCGAGCAGGTTGGCGGTGGTCAGTCCGGTGGGGCCGGCGCCGACCACGATCACGTGGGGCGCCATCGGTCAGGCCTCCCCGATGACGGGGTTGCGCAGCGTCCCGATCCCGGAGATCTCGACCTCCACCACGTCGCCGGGCTGCAGGAACACCGGCGGCTCGCGGAACAGGCCGACGCCCCCCGGGGTGCCGGTGACGACGACGTCGCCGGGGGCCAGCGGTGTGAACGTGGAGACATACGCGATCAGCTCCGGTATGGAGAAGATCAAATCACTTACGCGGGTCGACTGGCGGACCTCGCCGTTCACCCGGGACACCAGCTCCAGGGCGACCGCGTCGGGCACCTCGTCCGCGGTCACCAGGGCCGGCCCGAAGCCGCCGGTGTCGGGGAAGGTCTTGCCGGGCACCCACTGGCCGGTGTGCCGCTGCCAGTCCCGGACACTGCCGTCCTGATAGCAGGCGTAGCCCGCGATGTGCGCGAAGGCGTCCTCGGCCGGAATGCGCCGCCCGCCCGTGCCGATGACGACGGCGAGTTCGCCCTCGTAGTCGAAGGCCTCCGTCTCGGCCGGCCGGACCAGTGGCTGGTCGTGGCCGACCTGGGAGTCGGCGTAGCGCGGGAAGATCGTCGGGAAGGAGGCCTCGGGACGAGACGTCTCCTCGCGGTGCGTGCGGTAGTTGACCCCGGCGCAAAGGATCTTCGCGGGGTCGGGGACCGGCGGCAGCAGCACGGCATCGGCGAGCTTGATGTCGCCGGTGCGGCCCTCCGTTGCGGCCCGGAGCTGTTCCAGCGCCCCGGCGGCGAGAACGGCTCGCACCGAGGGGAGTTCGGCGCCCAGCAGAGGACCGCAGTCGATGATCGCCTCGCCGTCCCCCGTGAGCCGTCCGAAGCTCGTACGCCCGTTGTGGCGGAAGGTGACCAAGCGCATTGCTGCCTCCGTAAGTGCGTCGTTCGCGTTACGGTGTCATTTCTAGGGAGCGAGAATCGATTCGTCAATAGGTAAACGTTTTGGCTCTTGGTAGTCGTGTCTGGCTAGACTGTGCGCATGGCTAAGCGAGGCAAGGCGATGACGCTCAACGAGGACATCTACCGGCGTGTCCGTGGCGACATCCTGGCCGGGCGGATCCGCCCGGGAGACCGGCTCAGTCCCGCTGAGCTGCGGGAGCGGTTCGGTGTCAGCCTCGGGGTGATCCGGGAAGCGTTGACGAAGCTGGCCGAGCAGAAACTGGTGGTCGCGCGCGGCGGCCAGGGATTCAGCGTGGTCACCCTGTCGGCCGGGGAACTCCGCGACCTGACCCTGGTCCGGGTCGACCTGGAGACCAGGGCACTGCGACTGGCCATCGAGCGCGGCGATCTGTCCTGGGAGGGCGAGGTGGTCTCGGCCCACCACCGCCTGGCACGGACACCCATGCGCGAGTCGGCCGACCCCGAGCGCACCAGCGAGGACTGGGCGGCGGCGCACACGGCGTTCCACGAGGCGCTGATCAGTGCCTGCCAGGTGCCGCTGCTGCTCGACTTCTGCCGCACCCTGGGAGCGGCCACCGAGCTGTACCGGCGCTGGTCGGGACCGGCCGCCGCCAGGTTGGCGGCCCAGCGCCCAGTCGCCGAAGAGCACCTCGCGATCATGGAGGCTGCGGTGGCCCGGGATGCGGACCTCGCCGCCGAACTGTTGGCCGAGCACTACCGGCGCACCCAGCAGATGCTGGTCGAGGGCGGCTTCACCCTGCCCGAACCGGCCGGCGAAGCCGCAGCCCGGTTCGCGGAGTGAGCCCTCCCCTGCGGAGCGGCATCCGGGCACGACCCGCTCCTGCAACGGCGTTCGTGGTGCGGCGGTTCGTCGACCGCGGCCTGCTGGTCGACCTGAGCGCGAACCCGTACGGGACGCTGCACCACCCCGACCAGGTCACGGAGGTCTGCCGACGCGAGGACCTCGCGGACCTGGTCGCCGCCGACACCCCGCTCGGACCCGGGCAGGGCGCCGCCCGGCTCCTGGTGCGCCGCGCCGACTTCGACCACCTGGCGCGGCTCGGATGGGTCCGCTCCCCTCAGTCGATCGAGGTCCGCTTTGGCACCAGCCGGGCCGGGGCCGTCGACGTCGCGCTCTACACCACGGCGTCCGTCGACGCGATCGTCCCCGCCCACTCCGAGGTCGACTGGGAGCAGCCGCGCGCGGTCAAGAAAGGCCAGCGCTCCCCGCTCGCGGCGCTGGCGAAGCAGGCCGCCGCGGCGTGACGCCGGCAGGCCCCGTTCGCTGGACGGGGCCTGCGGAGCAAGGTCGAAGCCTCCGGGACCAGTTGGCCCCGGAGGCTTCCGGGTGCGAGTAGTCGGCGTACAGAAAATCCCGGTGAGGTTGATCTTGACCTTCCGGAGGGGGCGACCCCGCCATAGCCTCCTTCGGATCGCAGGGCGGGAGTTACTCGGCACCTGAGTCCTCGCTCGCTAACGGCTCGGCTTCAAGGTGACGTGCGCCACAGTGGTTCCTCTTTCGCGAAATGACGATGCGGCCAGCACCTCGCGCCCGGACGACGCGGGGGGGGGTGGTGCGGTCCGGTCAGACCGGCGCGCTGAATCGTCACTTAAATCAACCTGGACTCCCAACTGAACTTGCAGCCTGTTGTCCTCGCACCTGGTGATCTCGCATGAATGGTCTTAGAAGCCGTATCTCAACCGATCTTGGAACGTGCAGGTCGAACTGAGTTCCTGGTCCGGTGATCTTCTGCCGGTACGCGCATGAAGGCAGGGCCTCCTGGTAGCTCGGGGGTGCGATCCCATTCCGAGCGGTTCCCGGAGGCCCTGTTGTCGTTGTTGTACGCGTCCGAGCCCGTTGACTTCAACTCGCCCGTCGTGTCGTGCGATTGTCTCGCGCACCTGTACGGCAACGCAGCCGATCATCCCGATCGGGTGCGCCGGTATCCGTCGGACATGACGGACGCGGAGTGGGCGGCCGTGCGGCCATTGTTGCCGGTGCCGGCCTGGCTTCAGGGGCGGGGCGGACGGCCCGAGGGCTACTGCCATCGGCAAGTGCTGGACGCGATCCGTTACCTGGTCGCGGGCGGGATCTCCTGGCGGGCACTGCCCGCGGACTTCCCCGGCTGGGGCCGGGTCTACGCCTTCTTCCGGCGCTGGCGCGAGCACGGGCTGATCGCCGAGTTCCACGACCGGCTGCGCGGGAAGGTCCGTGAGAATGAGGGCCGCGAGGCCGGGCCCACGGCCGGGATCATCGACGCGCAGTCGGTGCGGGCCGCCGCAACGGTGCCGGCCTCCTCACGCGGCTACGACGGCGGGAAGAAGGTGCCGGGCCGCAAACGGCACATCGTGACCGACACCCTCGGCATGCTCCTGGCCGTCACGGTCACCGCAGCGAACATCGGCGACCGGGACGCCGCGGCGGGCCTGCTGACCAGGCTGCGCTGCCTGCACCGCGACATCACCCTCGTCTGGGCCGACGGCGGCTACACCGGCGGCCTCGTCGACTGGTGCCGGGACAAACTCGCCCTGACCTTGGAGATCGTCAAACGCACCGACGACATGACAGGGTTCGTGGTGCTGCCCAGGCGCTGGGTGGCAGAGCGCACGTTCGCGTGGCTGATGCACTCCCGCCGCCTGGCCCGGGACTACGAGACCCTGCCCGCCACCAGCGAGACGATGATCCGGTGGTCGATGGTCACGCGGATGAGCCGGCGTCTGGCGCGGCCACGGGCTGTCGGCCGGCACTGAATGCCCCCGACGTCTCCCGGAGGAGCCATCCGCGCTCTGCCAGGCGCCGGGCTTTCGACCGCAGCCCCTCGACCTTCGCCGACGTCGCCCCAAGGCCCAGCTCCACCGCGATCTCCTTGGCCCGAAGCGGCCCGTGACCCATGGACCGCCGCTGTTCCAGCACGCGCAGAATCCGCTGATAGTCCGACGCCAGAACCGTCACCGGCAGCCCTTCCCGCCAGGACGGCACCGCCGAGCCCGGCGCCGGCGCGAGCGACGGCACCGCTTCCTCCTCCGCCTCGGTCGTGGTCACGGCAGTGGACTCGGCCGCAGAGACTGCCAGGGCCTCGACCAGCTCCTCCCGCGCGATCACCCGCCAGTCCAGCTCGATCTCCGCGGCCTCCAACACCTC
>NZ_JAJONF010000096.1 GCF_021462265.1 Streptomyces shenzhenensis
GTGGTGCGTTTCTGAGGCCATCGCTTCTCCCTGGCGAACCGTATGTGCGTGCGGACCGGGTGTGTGGGCGACGGGACACAAACGTGTGCCGAGGCGTTGTGCCGATCCCGTGGCCGGCCCGGTCTGCCGGGCTGCTCGATGCCACACGACGAGCATGCCCGTCACATGTGGAAAGTTTGTGGCGCACTTCTCCGACACGTCGTGCCAGGAGAGGAGTGGTGACACGAACACTCGGCCGGGCAGGGCAGGCCGGGCGTCGTCCTCAGGCGCTCAGGCGCTCAGGCGCTCAGGCGCTCAGGCGGTCAGGCGGTCACCTGGCGTGGGCCGCGGACGGGGGCAGACCGCTGGGTGTGGAGTGTCGCCCCGCTCCGGGGTCAGTGCTGCGTACCGGCGACCACAGGACGGCGCCGCGACTCGATGACGACGTTGCCGTCGGCCTGTATCATCAGCTGCGCGCCGGGGTTGCCGGCGGTGCCGGACGACCACGCCGTACCGTTCCCCTCGGTGTAGACGACGAAATGACCGTCGTCCTGGAAGACGGCCTTGTGCCTGGTGCCCTCGGTGTGCGAGGACCACCGGACCGTCCCGTTCTCGTCGGTGATGACGAGGTGCCGTCCGTCCGCATGGTGATCTTCATGAGGCCCGACGCCACGCTCTCCCCGGGACCGAGGACGGTGGTGGCATTCACCACCCGCGTACTCCACTCCCGCTCGGCGGTCGCGGGCGTGGCCCTGGTGGTGGCCCGTACCGGCGTCGCGGCGTGGCCGGCCGAGGTGGTCCCGGCCCTGGCGGGAGTGGCCCTGGTCGTCGCGGTCCCCGTCGGCTTGCCCGCTGCCGAAACCGTGGCCGTACCCGAAGGCGCGGAGGGCTTCGGTTTCCCTGTGTGCTGCGTGGCCGGCGCCGACGCGTTCTTCCCGGCGCCGGCCAGGACGCCGAGCCCGGCCCCGGACGCGTGGGCCGCGGCCTTGCTACGACGGACGCAGCAGCCCGGCCGGGTCGCCGGACCGCCCGTCGTGCGTGCCGGAGGCGGCCGGGGCAGGGCGGGGTGCGGCGCCGTCGGAGGTTTCGTGCACGATCCTGGGCCCGGCCGTCGGCGCCGGAGCCGGGGACGGCACCTTGAGTGTCGTCCCCTTCCGTGGCCGGCGCGGGCGCCACCTGCGGGAGAACCGGGCCGGCGGTGCCCTGCGCTGGGTCCGCAGCGGCTCGAGGCTCGGCGCTCCGTCGGTGACGGTCGCCGTCCCGTCGCCGGCCGCGCCCGGAGTCTCGGAGGCGACGGGGACCTGCTGCCCGAGTCCCTCGTAGGAGGTCCGGCCGCCGTGATGCGAGATCAGCGGCACCGAGGCCAGAACGGCACCGGCGAAGGCGGCGACCATCAGGAACGGCTTGCCGGCCCGCGCGGCCCGCGCGAGGGCCGGTGGCGCGTCCGTGAGCGCTGACCGTGCCGCGTAGGCCCTGCTCGGCCGCGGCTTCCGACTCCTCTTCACCGGGTGCGGCGGCTGCGGCACGGGTGGCAGGTGCGGCCCGGCCGGAGCCGGTGGAGGAGCGTTCCGCCTGCCGCCCGCGTACGTCGGGCACCTGACGCCGCAGGGGCCGCCCTTCGGGCGGACGGCGGGAGTGCGACGACAGGACCTAGCGTGAGCCGTCCGCTGCCTCCGCCGGGTACTGGGAGGTGGCCGAGACGTACAGCGTGTACGGGTTGCCCCGCTCACCGTGCGCTGCCGTCATCGTTCTGATCACGTCGGCGGCACCGCCACCGGTCTCGACCGCGGCGTCGAAGTCGGTGAGGTAGCGGCGGGAGGCCGCGATGATCCCGGCAACGTCCCTCTCGTCGGCACCGGGGTGCTGGTGCCCGGCGACCAGCCGCCGGGGACGCAGGTGCTCCACGGTGTCCAGGGCGCGCTGCCAGCGGCTGCGCGCCGCCCGGTCCGTCTGCGCGAGCCACATGTGGATTCCGTTGTAGGCGACGTCGCCGCCCACCACTGCGTCCAGATCCGGCACGTGCACCACACTGGAGGGGTCGGTGTCGCTCTGACCCACCCGCACCGGCCTCAGTTCGTGTCCGTCGACGCCGATCACGTCGTCGGCCAGGGGCCGGGGAGCCACCTGCCGGTCCGGCAGGCTCCCGGGGAAGAGGGACTCCCAGTACGCCAGGTACGGGCCGCTCAGCTGTTCCTCGGCGAGGGGCACCACCTCGGGGAGCGCCACGGCGACCGCGTCGGGGAAGGCGTCGAGGACGACGGACAGCCCCAGGAAGTGGTCCGCGTGGCCGTGGGTGACGTAAACCGTGGTCAGGACCTTGCCCGTGGCCCGGATCCATTCGGTGAGATCGCGCGCTTCGCCGGCCGTGATGAGCGCGTCGACGAGCGCGGCCTCGCGTGGACCGTGCACGAGTGTCGCCGTGCTGGCGGGCCAAGTGGCCCGCTGCCGTGCGTCCCAGCCGGGCACCGTGCCGGCGATGGGCTTGTAGTCGCTGGTGAAGACGTCGATCGACAGCATCCGCGCTGCTCCGTTCCCGTGGGCGGACCGTAGCCGGGCGATCCGCTGGTGCGACCGGCCCGGTGCGAACGCCGGGCCCCGCCACCCGGCACAGCCCTCGATTGGGTCCGCGTCGCGGTGGTGGTTCCAGTGCGTCCGGTGCCACCGTAGAGGCGGTCAGTGGAATGTTTGTGCTCACGTCGGCGGCGTGCGGTTCACCGGCTCGGCCAGGCCGCCGCCCGGACCTGCTGGAGCGGTCCCGCTGCGCGGGACCCGTGCTTAGTCGTGCACGGCGACGAGCCGTCCGAACGGCTTGAGGATGTCCGCATGGGCGGCCCGGCCCCGCCACGCGGGTACGGTGCCGCGTCCGCGCGGGATGCGGGGTCCATGATCGTCATGCGGGAGCCGTCCAGGCACCGGCCCGACTGGGGGCCGGGCGGCGCGCCTGTGCCGGTGCCGACCGGGTCCGTCCGGCCGGCACCGGGAGGTGCTGCTCGGTACGGCGGACGGGGGAGCGAGGGTGAGCCCGCTCCTTCCGCCGCGATCACCGGGCCGTCACGCCGGTATCTGCCGGCCGCCGATCGCTGCTTGGGCTTCTCGTCGCCTGGGCAGCGTCTGTGCGCAGCCGGCTCGGGCCGCGAAGCCGCTGAGGCCACAGGAAGGCTCGCGTCCGGCGACGCGGATGGTGAGCGCGGTCGTGGCGCGGCCGACGGTGAGGGCGTTCCCGGGCACGGCATGCGGGCCACGGCGGGCCGGGGAGGGGAGCAGTGCGCCCCTGTGTCCGTCACCGGAGCCGGCCGGGTGTGGGATGCAGGGGGTCGCGGCTGAACGCTCGTGCGGATGTCGTGAGCGCGGAGGTGCAGCCGCGCCGCCGCGCCAGGCGGCGGCGCGGGTTCTCAGAGGGAGAGGAAGCGGTTGACCTCGTGGGCGAAGTCTTCGGGGTGCTGGAAGAGGAACCCGTGCCCGGCGTCGCTGTACAGGATGATCTTGGCGTTGGGCAGCCGCTGCGACATCGCATAGGTGGCGTAGGCGTGGATCATCACGTCGTGGGCGCCGTTGGCGACCAGGACGGGCAGGGTGAGCTCCTCCTGCCGCTCCCAGTAGCCCTTGAAGCTGCCGATGGCGGCCAGCTGACCACGGAAGGCCTCGTCGCTCACCGCGGCGTTCGACTGCTTGAGCCGGTGGTCCAGCCGCCGCAGGGACGCCAGGCCGGCGGCCCGCGCCTTCTCGGTCTCCGGGTAGAAGAGGTAGAGGAAGTCCTCGTCGCCGTTGTCCGGCTTGCCGGTGGTCTGGGCGACACGCGCCGGCGGGGCGGGCAGGTCGGGAACACCACCGGGCGAGCTGCCCGCCACCACCAGACGGTGCACCAGCTCCGGCGCGGCCAGCGCGACACCCTGGGCGACGATGCCACCCATGGACCAGCCCAGCACGTCGATGTCGGTCAGGCCCAGGGCGCCGATGAAGGCCAGAGAGCCCCGAACCAGCCCGTCCATGGTCACCGGCGCGCTGCCGGTGGAGAAGTTGGTGCCGCGGTTGTCGAAGATGATGACCTCACGCTCCGCGGACAGCAGGTCGAGAAACATCGGGTCCCAGTGGTCGATGGTGCCACGCAGACGCATGTGCATCACGAGCGGGCGGGTCCCCTCGCGTCCCAAACGACGGTAGGCGAAGCGCTCGCCGTCGGGTCCGTCGACGTAGCGTGTCTCGGCCGAGTCGGCCAGGTAGGTGGTCACGGGTGACTCCTGTCATCGGGTGGTGTGTGGCCGGTCTGTGCGCCCGGCGGGTCAGGCGACACGCCGTCGAGTCGGGTGCCTGTCGCGGAGGCCGGGTTTGTCCGTTATCGGTCGGTGTGCCGGTAAGGGAACCCGGCATACCGGCGGCTCGGATCACCGGTCACCGCCGCGCGGGGCCGGCGGTGACCGGTGCGCCGGACGCCGCGGGTCCCGCCCCGGAGGGGGGCGCCTGCCGGGACGAACTGTCGGCTCCGCCGCCCTTTCGGTGCCGCGGAGACGGCCGGCGAGGGCGGCTCCCGGCCCGGTACGTGGCCATGGGCAGCTCCCGAGCCGAGGCTCGTGCCGGCGAGGGCGGCGACGGGCGGTGGACCTCGGCTGCCCGGTCACCGGGGAACCGGGAGCCCGGTAATTCTGCGCGGCCGGGCGTCGCGTCAGCGCCGCCGTCTCAGCATCCTCCGGCGTTGTGGATGGTTTGTGGGTCTCCGCGAGCCCGCGGCCGGTCCGGCGGACCGGCCATGGGCTACCGCGCGGCCCGCTCGCGGGCGTGTAGGACGGCCTCCTTCACGATGCCGCGGTGCAGCGGCCCGTGCCCCGGCAGGGCGACGTCGGCGTCCACCGGCTCCAGGAGCGGCAGGGCGGCAAGCGCCTGCTCACGGTTGGTGTGGAACATGTCCGGGAGGAGCTGCGGCCCGTGGAGGCGCGAGGTCGGATGGGCGGTGACCAGAGCGTCCCCGCTGACGAGGACGCCGAGGTGAGGCAGGCCGAGGTGAGGCAGATGGTAGGCGCAGTGGCCACCCCTGTGCCCCGGTGTGTGGACGGGTACGGGCGCGCCGGGCAGATCCAGGGCGCCGGGTGCGGGGAACGGCGACGGATCGGCGACGGGCACGTGTGCCGTCCCGCCCGAGCGGATGGCGTGCACGGCCCACGGCACGACTCCCGGGCGTAAGGCATTGGCCAGCACCTGGCCCACCGGCACCTGGTGCAGGAACTCGCGCCGGGCGTGCGGCACCTCCTGCTCGTGCATGAGCACCGAGGCGCCGTACGCGGAGCGGATGCGCTCGGCTCCGCCTATGTGGTCGGTGTAAGGCGTGGGTCACGAGGACGGCCTGCCGCCAGTGCGGTACCGGAGCGTGCCCTGTGCGGTGGCCAAGTGTCTCCGCCGCGTACACAACAACCTGCTCAGGTCGGCACGTCGGCAGCAGGACGCATCCCACCTCTGAGAAGCGGACTCCGCCGTCTCACGGCCGGGTGACCAGGGCGAGGTACTGGTGCACCGAGCGGACGGCGCTGGCGCCGTCGCCGGTGGCCGCCGCGACCCGCTTCATCGACTCCGTCCGCACGTCCCCCGCGGCGAAGACCCCCGGCACGCTCGTCTCGTACGGCAGCGGGGCGCGGCCCAGGCTCTCCCACACCGGACCCAGCATCGCCGGTGTCAGCGCGCGGTCGGTCGGGACGAAACCCTTGTCGTCCCGTGCCACGTGGGTCAGCCAGCCGGTGGCCGGCTCCGCGCCGATGAAGCAGAACAGGCCCGCGCACGGGATCCGGTGCGTCGCGCCTCTGCGCTCGGTCAGTGACACGCCGTCCAGGCGGGACTCTCCGTGCAGTCCGGTCACCTCGGTGCCGGTGAGAACGGTGATGCGGGGGTCGCTGACGATGCGGTCCACCAGATACGAGGACATGCGGGCGCCCAGGTCGGCGCCGCGCAGCACCAGGGTGACGCCCGCGGCGTGCCTCGCCAGATGGAGTGCCGCCTGCCCGGCGGAGTTCGCGCCGCCGACCACGACGACCGGGCGTCCGGCCACCGACTGGGCCTCCAGATCGGTGGCCGCGTAGTAGATGCCGCTGCCGGTCAGCTCGGCCCACCGGTCCACGGGCAGCGCACGGTAGGCCGCACCGGTGGCGATCACCACCGCCCGGGTGCGGATCCGGGTGCCGTCGGCGAGTGTGATCACGTGGGTGTCCCGGTCCGTTTCCAAGGCCACCACCGGGCAGGGACTGGCGATGTGGGCGCCGAACTTCAGGGCCTGGACCGCGGCGCGCGCGGCGAGGTCGGCGCCGCTGAGACCGAACGGAAAGCCCAGGTAGTTCTCGATGCGCGCGCTCGTGGCCGCCTGGCCGCCGGTGGCGACCGCGTCGAGCAGCACGGTCTCCAGCCCTTCGGAGGCTCCGTAGACGGCGGCCGCCAGACCCGCCGGGCCGGCGCCCACGACGACCAGGTCCGACGTTCCGCGGCCGGTGCGGCGGTAGGCCAGGTTGAGCCGCTCGCTGAGGGACCCGGGGGTGACCCGCGGCAGCACGTCGCGGCCGATCAGGGCGATCGGCAGATCAGCCGGGGCCGTGCCGGTGGCCGACCGGATCTCCTTCCCCTCCGCGGAGTCGTCCGGCACCCAGGAGTAGGGGACTCCCTGGCGGGCCAGGAAGGTTCTCAGGGTCATCCCCGCCGCGGAGTCGGCGTCGCCCACCACCCGCAGTGTCTGCTCGGTGGCCAGTCGCAACAGCCGGCGGCGGGCCAGGAACGTGCGCAGGAGGAGGTCGGACAGTTCAGTCTCCTGCTTCATCAGCAGCCGGAGGGACTGCGCGTCCACCCGGTGGATCGTGCCCGCGGTGGTCACCCGGATGGTCAGGCCCCGCCGCTGTCCGGTCAACAGGCCGAGTTCCCCGGCGAATTGCCCGGGACCGTAGCTGAAGAAGACGTCCTCGCAGTCGGGTGCCTCGGAGGGACACAGGGCCTCCAGGTGGGCCGTGCCGCGCAGCACCAGGTCCCCGCAGTCGTCCCCGATGTCGAAGAGGACCTGGCCGGCGAGCACCTCTTCCGGTTTCGCGTAGCGGAGGGCCCGGGTGAGCTGCTCCTCGGTCAGCCGGGACGCCGCGACCTTCTCGAGATCCTCAGAACGGTCGCCTATTTCAGGAAATGAGGTAGCCATGTGCCGAGCCTTCCATTGACAGGTGTTTTGCGTCAGACACGTATAACGTGTCACAGATCGGCACATGTGTGCGCTCGCGGTAACACGGCGGGAAACCCGACCAACGCCGCGCCATGCGAAGGGACGACGCCGACGCCCAACATGCACGTGACAGGGCGTGGGACGCCGGTAGCCAGCCTTCTCACGGCGGGCCGACGGAGCATTGAGGGCGACGGCCGCGCCCCCCGCGGGCGGTCGCGCGGCCGTGACCGGGAAATGGCTGGCCACCGCCTCAGAGCGGGTGCCGAGGACAGAGCAGCTCGTCCGTGTTGACGACGTTGTGGGAGATCAGCGCGTAGCGCTGCACCATCTGCTCGTAGGAGTCGGGACCGTTGTCGGGGGTGGTCGCGTCCTTCACGAGCGTCACTCGGTAGCCACGCTCCATCGCGCTGCGCGCGGTGGACTTCACACACATCGTACCGATCATGCCCGCCACGGCCACGTGCTCGATGCCCCGGCGCTTGAGCTGGATGTCCAGATCGGTGGTGGCGAAGACATCGAGATTCTTGTGCGGGCGACGAGCACGTCACCGCGGCCGGGCCGGAAGTCGGGGTGGAACTCTGCACTCCACCCCCCCGTCTCGAACATTTGGTTGTCGAACATGCGGTGGAACCCGGACCGGTGCTTCCAGTTGTCGTACTCCTCGTCGGTGTACGACATGGGCGAGAAGAAGGCGGGGGAGCCCTTGTCCCGGAAGCCGGCGAGGTGGCGCCGGAGGTTGTCCAGGGTGGCGACCCGCTCGAACTCCGCCTTGAACCCGGGATATCCCTTACCGCCTCGGAGAAGACCTCGTTGACCGTGTCGATCATGATGAGGCCGATCGGCGCAGGCGCCGTGGTCGAGCTGGTCATCTTCGCGTTTTCCTTTCGTCCGGGCAGGGTTGGCCGGGGCACGGCTCGACGTGTGCCGGCGGGACCCTGGGCAGACGTACCGGTACGGGTGTGCGTCCGGGGTGGTCGTGCCGCGCTCAGCCTCCCACCGGCGAAGGGGCGCGGCATCGGTGATTTGACTGACCTCACCCGGCATCGAGGGCTCCGGTGCCGGAGCACGCGCTGCGGGAGCGCGACCGGGGAGTCGGCGTCCGGAGCCACGGGAACCCTGGCCGGAAGCCTTCCGCGGGCCGCGAGACTCCGGCCGTTCGCACTTCGAGTGCGGACGGCAGATGCCAGCCCGGCCGACGCTTGTTTCACGACAGCCGCGTGGCCGACGGGGCCAACGCGCGATCCGGTCCGGGCATCCGCTCGGCGGGAGGGAGCAGGCAGCGCCGCACGGCCGAGGAGGTCACGTCCGGTCGAGCCAGTGCGCGGTCAGGGTGTCCCAGTCGATCATCCGGTGCTCGGTGCCGGAGGGGACCAGCGTGTACGTGGCGTCGAGCCAGTGCCGGACGTCCGTCAGGTCCGCCTCGAAGGTGACGTGCCCCCCGGGCCCGATGAGGCTGAAGCAGAGACGGGCGGGCTCGCCGGTGCGCCGGTAGGAGGGCCAGACGCGGAAGTCGCCCTCGCCGCTGGGCCGCCGGGTTCCCCCGGCCAGCAGGTCCCGCGCCACCACCCAGGTCACGCAGACGTCCATGTCCAGGTCTCCGAAGAGATCCAGCGCGACCGCGTACGGGTCGTCCACGACGTAGCGCATCCGGCACAGCACGGGGGAGGGGCCTTCGGGGCCGAACAGACGCCGGAGCGTGGTGAGGAGCAGCGGCGGGCCGCCCGGCGCCGACGCCTCGTGGCCGGCGTGGGCTCTGTCGCTTCTCATGTGTCGGACTCCCCTTGCGGTGGTTGATCTTCCGGCTGTCTTCATGCCGACCTGTGTCATGTTCGGCGTGACAACCCGGTCACGCATTGGTAGAACGACTGCCTGCGGTGTCAATGAGGCGGTCCTCCGGACCTGGGCGGGGTGAACCCCGGCAGAGCGGCTGATGCTGCGATCAGGCCTTTGGGGACGTCCGGCCACCGCGGTGCCCCGCCGTACCCATCGATGCCGCCGGGTGGTGAGGGCGCCCATTCGCTCACCCCGTTCTCCCGGGGCGGCCCGTGTGGAGCCTCGCCGGATGCCGAGGCCTAGGTCCGGGAGCCTGATCCGTCCGCGGGCAGTCGAGGATGCAGCGGCCGAGACTGCAGGGTCCCCGCTCCGGACCCGCTCTGGCCGTGTCCTGAGCGGCGCCGCGGCAGCGGTCCCACGAGGCGAGTCCCTCCGGCCCCCGTGGGAGTGACGGCACTCCGTCGGATTCGCACCGTCCCGACCGGCGGGGGCCCCACCCAGGCCTCTCTGGAGAGGGGCCCCTGCGGACTACTTCGAGAGGAAGGTGAGGAGGGCGTCGTTGACCTCGTCGGCGTGGGTCCACAGCAGGCCGTGGGGGGCGCCGTCGACCTCGACATAGTCGGCGTGCGGGACGGCCTTGTGGAAGGGGCGGGCGGTGGAGTCGATGGGCAGGATCCGGTCGGCGGTGCCGTGCAGGATCAGGGTGGGGACGGTGATCTTGGGAAGGTCCTCGCGGAAGTCGGTGAACCAGGTGAGGGGTGCGGCGGAAGCGGCATAGGAGCCGCCGGCGGCCGCGACGTTCCAGCTGTTGCGGACGGCTTCTTCGCTGATGCGGGTGCCGAGGTTGTCGTCGAGGTTGTAGAAGTCGCGGTAGAAGGCGGTGTAGTAGGCGTAGCGGTCGCTCTTGACCGTGTCGGAGATGCCCTGGAAGAACTCGATGGGGGCGGCGCCGACGGGGTTGTCGTCGGTCTTGAGGAGGAAGGGCTCCAGAGAGGCGAGGAAGGCGGCCTTGGCGATGCGATCGGAGCCGTAGGTGCCGAGGTAGCGGCCGACCTCTCCGGTGCCCATGGAGAAGCCGACGAGGGTGACGCCGTGGAGGTCGAGGGTCTCCAGCACGGTGTTGAGGTCGGCGGCGAAGGTGTCGTAGTCGTAGCCGGTGGTGACCTGGCTGGACTGGCCGAAGCCGCGGCGGTCGTAGGTGATGACGCGGTAGCCGGCGTCGAGGAGGGCCGCGGTCTGCTTCTCCCAGGAGTGCCCGTCGAGGGGGAAGCCGTGGATGAGGACGACCGGACGGCCGGTGCCGTGGTCCTCGTAGTACAGCTCGATGTCGGTGCTGTTCTCCTGGCCGACGGTGATGAACGGCATGGTGTTCCCTTCCGGAGCGAGGTGGCGCGCCCGGGCGGGATCGACGTCAGGCGCCGCCTCCGCCCGGGGCGGTCGGCGCGTTCGAGCCGTGCCGACAGGTACCACCTTTCCTTGCGCATGGCTGTCCAGGGATCCGTCTAACGACTTACGCGGCCGGGAACACGTGACTCATTCGCCTGGGCGGTCCGTCCACCGAGCCTCCGCGTAGCCCGGCGGACGCCGGAACCGGACGGCGGCGGTGCCCACGGCGAGGGGCTCGCACGTGTCCTGCCGCTCGGGCGGACCGGGCGCCGTGGCGAGGTGCTGGGCTGGGCGAACGGGCCCGGGCGGCGTGAACGGGACTCCAGGGTGTTTGCCGCGACGCAGGATCGTGCAGTCGAACGGCGGATGCACCCACCCTGCGCACGCCCGGGCACCGAGGACGGCACCGGCACCTTCGGCCGGGACCGGGCGAAGGTGCCCCCTGCGGCCGGAAGACCGGTGGAGGGCGGAGCCCGGCGCGGCCCGGCTCATGACGTCAGCGCCGGGCGAAGTGCACCAGCACCCTTCCGGTGTTGCCGCTGCTGACCTCCACCCGGTCGTACAGCCGCCTGATGTGCTTCTGGCCCAGGAACACGAGGACACGCTCCCTCAGTTGACCGGTGCCCCTGCCGGGAATGATCTCGGCGACCGGCTCGCCCGACTGGTGCGCCTTGAAGATGAACTGGCGCAGGGCGAGTTCGATGTCCCGATTGTTCCGGAAGATGGGATGCAGGTCCAAGCTGAGCATGTGAGTGGCCGTCCGGTGCGCTGCGCGGAAAGGATGGTTGCCTACGGATCCCTTCGTATCGCAGACGGTTCCGCGGGGGCAACGTGCGTGCCGCTTCGCCCCAGCACCTGTGCGCGGTGACATCCGCCGTATGTGAGTCGGATCCCGGCTTGTGTCCGATGCCTCTCGTCCGTTCCTGCGGACGGTGGGTTTCCA
>NZ_JAJONF010000097.1 GCF_021462265.1 Streptomyces shenzhenensis
CGTCCTCTCGGCCCAGTCGATTCCGCAGTAGATCAAGGCATCCTCCCCAGGGCGTGGGTGTTTGCGCTGGTCACGAGCGCATGCGGGCCACGCAGCGACCTAATTCCAGGACTCGGCGACAAGGCCGGTCCGCCACCTCACTAGCCGTTCGTGGCACCAGCGCGTCACACGGGCCTCGGTCTCGACGGGAGCTCGCAAAGCTCGGGCATATCGAGAGGTCACCATGCAGCGGGCTCGCACCACCAACGTCAACGAGCAAGCACGGCCTGGGGTAGTGGCGATCACGCAGGCGCGAGCGCTTCGCTCTTCGCTCAAGGCTTCTCAAGCCAGGCTTCGTGTAGGAATCCGTCCGACGCCCACGCGACCACCACCGCGAGCACGGGGGCTGCACGCCGCTCTATGCGGAGGTCTCAAGAACCCGGTTCGGCGGAGGCGTCGCAGTCTTGTACTCGAACAGCCCGCTGGAGCGACAACCGCTGGTGTGCGCCGTATCCCGGCGACGCCCGGCGTCCGCCGCGACGACGGCCGCCATCCTGTGAGCCGTCTGGACCTGCCGGGCATGGGCCTGTTCGCCGTCGCGCTCGTGTGCCTGCTGCTGTTCCTCATGAACCCCGGTCGCAGCGACTGGTACCTGCTGGTCCTGGCCGTCGCTACGGGAGCCGGCTTCTCCTGGCGCGAACTGCGCGCCCAGCAGCCCTTCATCGACATACGCGTCTTCGGTGGCAACCTGCCGCTGCTGGCCACCTACGGCAGGGCGCTGCTTTGCTACGTCGTCACCTACGCCTTCCTCTACGGGTACACCCAATGGATGGAACAGGGACGTGGACTGTCCGCCTCGCAGGCCGGCCTGGCGCAACTGCCCTTGTTCGCCACAGCGATCGTCGTCTCCGCCCTCACAGGCCGCCACCGCAGCGCCCGCGGCAAGCTCGTCGTCGGCGCCATCGGCCAGGTCGTCGCCTGCGGTCTACTGCTCCTGTTGAGCAACAACAGCCCGGTGTGGCTGCTCATGGCCGTTGCGATCGTCCTGGGAGTCCCGCAGGGTCTGAACAGCCTGGCCCTGCAGAACGCCGTCTATTACCAGGCCGACGCCGAACGCATGGGCTCCTCCGCCGGACTGTTGCGTACCTTCGGCTACCTCGGCGCCATCATCGCCTCCGCCGCCAACGGTGCCTTCTTCGGCCAGCGGGCCGACACAGGCGGCCTGCACCACCTCGCCGCCTTCATACTCGCTGTCAGTGTGCTGTTCCTCGCGATGACTGTCGTAGACCGCTCCCTGCGCCGCGTCGGATGCGACGACCGAACCTCCACCGAGACCGAGCCTCAGTACACCGGCCGGTAAACCAAGACCTGCGGGCATCAGGGCAGTGGCCCGCCGAGGTACGACTCGGGTGCCACGTGCTCCAGGCCGGACAGAACCCGCTGCCCGGTACTGAGCCGCGTGCGGCGATTCGACCCATCCCACAACACTAAGGATCAACAGTGACCCACTCCGCCCTGCTCGTGATGGACGTCCAAAAGGGCATCGTCGACCGCGTCCCCGACCTCGGCCCTGACTACACAGCCGGTCTCGCACGAGCCATCGACGCGGCCCGGTCCGCGGGCATCCCCGTGGTGTACGTCGTCGTGGGCTTCCGCCCCGGTCACCCCGAAACCAAGTCCAGCCCGCTGTTCGGCGCCCTGCCTGACGGCGCCTTCACCAACAGCGACCCCGGAGCCGCTATCCATCCCGACGTCGTACCCACCCCCGGCGAGAGCATCGTCACCAAGAAGCGCGTCAGCGCCTTCACCGGCAGTGACCTCGATCTCGTCCTGCGCGGCGCGGACGCGGGCCACCTGGTCCTGACCGGCCTGTCGACCAGCGGCGTCGTCCTGTCCACTCTCCGCCAGGCCGCCGACCTTGACTACCGCCTCACCGTTTTGGCAGACGGCTGCGCGGACCCCGACCCTGAGGTCCACCGGGTGCTGACCACAAAGGTCTTCCCTCACCAGGGCGTCAACGTCACCACCATCGACGCCTGGATCTCCGACTTCACCTGACATTGCTGCCACCCGCAGAGCTCTGTTCATCCTGAAGTCGCGGGAGTATCGGGCGGGGGGCGGCAACGGGCAAGGCAGACAGGCCGACCGGCAGAAGTGGATCACCTGGACATGATCGACGAGACCCGGTCATGGGGCATCGGCGTCCCGCTCGCCGGCGGCGGCTACGGCCATACGGCCGCCTTCTGCCTCGGCCTGGAAGAACGCGGGCTCACCTACGTGGTCGGCATCTCCACCACGACCAGCTAGTGCACGGGGGCGTGAATGATGGTGTCGACGGCGATGGTCAGCAGGATCCGAGTCTGTCCCGGGCCGCCGTAGGAGGTGTAGGGCCGACCGGTGTACTTCTGGGAGAGGCGTTCGACGTTCTCGGCGGCACCGTCGGTGGTGGCGGCGGTCACATGCCCCTTTACCCCGAAGTAGCGGGTTGTGTCGTCGGGGTCGGCGATAGTCAGAGCGACGCGCGGGTCACGTTGTACGTTCTTCGTCTTTCGGTAGCCCTCAACGGTGTTGACGAGGATGTTTTCGCCGTCGGTGTCCACCCAGGTCTGCGTGAGCTGGGGCGAGCCGTCGGGCATCGTCGTGGCGATGAAGCAGGGACTCGGCCGCCGCAGCAGTTCGAGGAGTTCGGTCGGCAGAGCCGCCATGAGATCGTGCCCTTCTGCAAGGAGGTCGGTTGAGGGAGGTCGCGGTGCAGGCATTCGCGCTCAGCGCACGGAGCGGAAAGTGGCCCGGACGTCATCGGTGAAGCGTTTCGGCTGTTCCAAGGCTGCGAAGTGGCCTCCTGCGGCGGGCTCGCTGAAGTGGATGACGTTGCTGTAGCGGCGTTCGATCCAGCGCCGGGACTTTCGCACGTGTTCCTCGGGGAACATGCTGAATCCGGTGGGCACCGTGACGGGTTCGGCGGGGGTAGGCGCGGAGGGGCGGGGTGCCCGGGCCATTTCCCAGTACATTCGGGCGGAGGATGCTCCGGTGTTGGGAAGCCAGTACAGCATGATGGTGTCGAGTAGTTCGTCCAGGGTGAATGACGCTTCCGCGCCTCCTGGTGTGCCGCAGGTGTCCTGGTACATCGCGTAGATCCAGGCGGCCAAGCCGGTGGGGGACTCCGCGAGGGAGTAACCGATGGTCTGCGGACGGGTTGCCTGTTGTTTGGCGTAGCCCGAGAGGTTCTCCCAGAAGTAGCCAGCGCTGTCGAGCATGGCCTGTTCCTGCGCGGTGGCGTCCTTGATCTCCTCGGGTGTGGGCGGGAACATGGCGAAGTTGAGGTGCAGTCCGACGCAGCCGTCCGGGGCCGCGCGGCCGATCTCGTCGGTGACCGCGCAGCCGAGGTCGCCGCCCTGTGCACCCCACCGCTGGTAGCCGAGCCGGTCCATCAGTGTGATCCAGGCGCCGGCGATCCGGGGAAATCCCCAGCCGGGTGCGGTCGGCCGGTCGGAGAATCCGAATCCCGGCAGCGATGGCACCACGAGGTGGAAGGCGTCGCGCGGATCGCCGCCGTGGGCTGCGGGGTCGGTGAGCGGGCCGATGACCTTGTGGAAGTCGAGGACCGAGCTGGGCCATCCGTGGGTCATGATCAAGGGGAGGGCGTCCGGTTCCGGTGAGCGCACGTGGAGGAAGTGGATGTCCAGGCCGTCGATGGTGGTGCGGGACTGGCCGAGGCTGTTGAGGGTTTTCTCGCACCGCCGCCAGTCGTAGGTGTGGAGCCAGTAGTCGTGCAGGGCGCGGAGCTTGGCCAGTTGGGGGCCCTGGCTGGTGTCGGGCACGGTTTCGGCGTCGGGCCACCGTGTGCGGGAGAGGCGTTCGCTCAGGTCAGTCAGCTGCTCGTCGGGAATGGACAGTTTGAAGGGCTCGATCAGTTCCGACATGGTGCATGCTCCATATGGTCCGCACATTGGTCGTGCAGGTTGCAGGGTGGTACGTGCTGGCATGGTGCCCGGCGGTCAGGGGTTTCCGGGCTGGCGGGTCCGCTCGTCGGCGACGATCTCGGGCACCGCGTTCAGGACTTCTTGGAGCCAGGCAACTTCGGCGCGCAGCCGGTGCGCGCCGTGGCTGACCGCGAGGGACTCGCTCACCGTCAGGTAGCCGCTGTCGATGGCCTGCGTGTTCAGCGCCTCGGTGGTGGAGAGCATGGAGGAGAGCTCGTCCAGCCGGGAGGCGATCATGGCGTGGAGATCATCCAGTTTTTCGGGGTCCAGGCGGGTGAGGGCCAGGTCGAAGGGGTCCGGTTTCATCCAGATGTGGGTAAGCCCCTGCGACTGCAGTTCCCGGAGCCTCCGTCGCCCTTCGTCTGTGATGCCGTAGACCTGACGCTCGGGCAGATTGCCTTCTCGCTCGACTCGTACCTCGGCGAGCAGCCCTTCGGACAGCAGCCGTTTGATCGCCTGGTACAGGCTCCCTACCGACACGTCCGTCCACAGGTGCAGATGTTCCTGCTCTGCCTGGAGACGGACCCTGTGCCCGTGCATCTCGCCGTTCCTCGCGAACGTGTCGAGGATGAACAACCTGATCGATGACATACGAGTACTCTTGCATGAGTACAGGCTCGTGGTAAACCTGGGAAGAGAGATCGGTCCTGGAGATCCCTATGCCATACGGGGGTCTGTACGGTGAGCGGTGTAACTCCCGAGCTGGAAGCGACAGTTGATGACTGACGTGACGAGTGACACCGAGGCCGGGAAGGCCGCTGTGAGTGGGGCGGGCGCCGTGGATGAGGGGCTGGTCGCCGAGTTGGTGGCCCGGGCTCAGGCTGGTGGGGTGAAGCTCACCGGGGAGGGCGGCCTGCTGCAGCAGCTGACCAAGCGGGTGCTGGAGTCCGCACTGGAGGGCGACCTCACCGATCATCTGGGGCACGAGCCCGGTGAGCGGGCCGAGGGCGGTCGGGACAACTACCGCAACGGGCGCCGGTCCAAGACGGTGATCACCGAGTCGGGGCCGGTCGGGATCGCGGTGCCGCGGGACCGGGCCGGGTCGTTCGAGCCGCAACTGGTCAAGAAGCGGCAGCGGCGTCTGGGCGGGGTGGATGAGATGGTCCTGTCGTTGTCGGCGAAGGGGCTGACGCACGGGGAGATCTCCGCGCATCTCGTCGAGGTGTACGGCGCGGAGATCTCCTAGTCCACGATCTCCACGATCACCGACAGCGTGATGGCCGGCATGACGGAATGGCAGAACCGTCCGCTGGACAGCGTCTATCCGGTCGTCTTCATCGACTGTGTGAACGTGAAGGTCAGGGACGGACAGGTCGCCAACCGGCCCGTCTACATGGCGGTCGCGGTCACCACCGAGGGACACCGGGACATCCTGGGCCTGTGGATCGGCGATGGCGGGGAGGGCGCGAAGTACTGGCTCCAGGTACTGACCGAGATCAAGAACCGCGCTGCGGCCGATGTCCTGATGCTGGTCTGCGACGGCCTGACCGGCCTCCCGGACGCCGTGAACAGCGTCTGGCCTGCGACGATCGTCCAGACCTCATCCGTGCACACTCCTTGGTGGCGGGAGATGCCCGCCGGTCACCGCGCCAGCGGGAGAGGACCTATGCAGACGCGTTGCCTTCGAGGCCCCCATGCAGACCAGTCCCTCCCGCTGGAGGCGGGCCGCGAACTGGCCAGCGGGAGTTGCGCTTCGAGCGCCGAGATGAGGTACCAGCGGGGCCGCCCGATCGGTGACCAGGATCGACAGGACGGAAGCCATGCACAACTCCTTACCCACCAACTCCTCGGTCGGAGATGGCGTGTTCGGCGGCCTCGACTGGGGCGAGCAGCATCACCAGCTCTGCCTCCTCGATGGCGCCGGCCAGGTCATGCATCAGCGTCGGTACGCGCACACTGCTGACGGCCTCGAGCACCTGGAGCGGCAGCTGCGCCGACACGTCGCCCTGGCCGGCATCGCTATCGAGCGCGGTGAAGGCCTGCTGGTCGAACGCCTGCAGGCAGCGGGGCACACCCTCTACTGCGTCTCCCCGAAGATCTCCGCCCGGGCGCGCGAACGTTACCGAATGGCGCCGAAGAAGGACGATGCGTTCGACGCCTTCGTCCTGGCCGACAGCCTCCGCCACGAGCACCGACACTGGAGGCCGCTACCGGCAGCGTCACCGCAGCTGGCCGAGCTGCGCGCGGTCATCCGCGACCGGGAACGCGTCATCTGGAACCAGCGTGATCTGGAGAACCAGCTGCGGGCCCTCCTGCAGGCCTACCATCCCGCCGTGCTGCACATGTTCTCCTCGCTGGACCGGGACATCAGCCTGGCGTTCCTGCGGGACTACCCCACCCCTGAGCTGGCCCGTCGCGTCGGTCCCGAGCGGATGAAAGCGTTCACCGGCCGGCACGGATACTCAGGCCGCACCCGTCCAGAGGTGCTGGTGGAACGGCTGCGCACCCATCTGCTGGCCGTGGCCCCGGGCACGGTCGCGGGCAAGGAGCTGACCGCCGTGCTCTTCGCCGAGCAGCTCGCCCTGCTCAACGACCACGTCCGCATCCTCAACAAGCGCGTGGACAAGCTGCTGGCCACCCATCCCGACGCGCCCATCTTCCTCAGCTTCCCCTGCATGGGCCGGTCCTGCGCGGCCATGCTGCTGGCCGAGATGGGGGAGGACCGCGACCGCTTCCCCACCCCGGACGCTCTCCTCGCCGAGACCGGCGTCGCCCCGGTCACCCGGGCCTCCGGACGCAGCCGGCAGGTCCGCTTCCGCTACGCGGCCAACAAGCGCATGCGCCACGCCGTGGACTGGTGGGTTTTCACCATGACCCGCGAAGTTCCCTGGGTCCACGACGCATATGAGCAGGCCAGGGCCCACAAACAGCCCCACCATCGCGCCATCCGCGGGCTCGGCGCCCGCTGGGTCCGCATCCTCTGGCGCTGCTGGCAGGACCACACCAACTACGACCCCGCCCTGCACCACAGCGCCCGCCCGGAGGCCGACCTGACTGACTGAGGAACTCCACACCACGCTCCAGCATCCGAGGGACGATCACGCTCTGGTTCCTCGGCCCCTTGGCATGCCCTCAACTCTCGCCCAGTTCGATCAGCCTCCAACAACCTCCAAAACAACGGAGGTTGACAGGGGGAGTCTGCGTCGTTCATCTGCTGAGGAACAGCTTCCGTTACGCGGCCCGGCAGGACTGGGAGAAGGTCGCGAAGGCGCTCAGGCCGGTCTGCACCGCGCCGACCGAGGAGGCCGCGCTGGAGCGGTTCGTGGAGTTCAGCGATGCCTGGGGCGGAAAGTATCCGGCGATCGTCCGGCTCTGGGAGGCGGCCTGGGCGGAGTTCGTGCCCTTTCTCCGGTTCGACGTGGAGATCCGCAAGATCGTCTGCACCACGAACGCGATCGAGAGCATCAACGCGCGGATCCGTAAGGCCGTCCGGGCCCGGGGACACTTCCCCACCGACCAGGCCGCCCTCAAATGCGTCTACCTGGCCGTCATGAGCCTGGGCCCGACCGGCACCGGACGCAAACGCTGGACCATGCGCTGGAAGGCCGCACTCCAAGCCTTCGACATCACCTTCGACGGCCGGCTCACCGCCGGACGACGCTGAACAAAACCGAACGAGTTCGACCGTCCGCTACACAGACCCATATGACGGTGCCGTCGGCGATGTTGAAGGCGGCGAACAGGCTGGTGATGCCGTGCCTCAGATAGTCCTGGGTACGGCGTTCGGGCACGCCGGGCATCATCGGCAGCACCGGCTGGGACCGGTCCAGCGCCTGGATCTGACTCTTCTCGTCCACGCAGAGCACGACCGCCTTTTCGGGCGGGGTGGTGGTACAGGCCGACGACGTCGACGACCTTGGCGACGAACCGCGGATCGGTGGACAGCTTGAAGGAGTCCTGCAGGTGGAGCTTGAGGTCGAATCGCTTCCAGATCCGCCCGATCGTCGACTTCGACATTGTCCTGCAGGCCATCGAGGCGTTTCGCGATGAACCGTGCCCGCCAGCGGTCCACGGTCGACCTGTCGATGCCGAGGTCGGCCGCAGCCTGCTGGTTCGTCCCGCCCTCCGCGCAGCGCAGCACGATCTTGCGCCCGTAACGCGAGGAACTGGGCGGTCCTGGCCTGCCGCGCCCACTGCTGCAACTGCCTGCGCTCAGCATCGTCGAGGACGGTAGCGCATGGGATCATCCACGAATGGCTCATGCGTCGGCGCAATGTTGGCCGCTGCGGTCGGGTGCCGTGGTGGGGTGTCGACTGCATCGGATGGAACTCAGGGGCGGGGTATGTCGGACGGTCGGATGGTGCGTGCCGCAGTGGCGGTCTGCACAGTGGCGATGATGGGTACGGCGGCCGGATGCGGGAGCGACACCGGCGCCGGGAAGCCGGTGGTGAGCGGAATTTCCGGACGTCCCGCGACCGCGGGATCCTCCTCCGCCGGAGCGACGACGAAGCCCGGCGTGTCGCGCTCCCCCTTGCTCACCGGCACCCCCGCGGCCCGGAGCGGGCCCGCAAGCGGGAACAGTTCCCACCTGGTGACCCAGCGGGAGATCGACTCCTACGTGCTCACCCGGAAGGACGTGCCGGGCGACAAGATCTCAACGATGGCGGGCCGCACCACGGACGGGACGGAGATGCCGGTCACCTTGTCCACGGGCAACCTGCCACGGATCTCGCCGAAGGGCTGTCAGCACGTCTACGAGAACGCTCAGCACGGCATGCCTACCGCCAGTACGCCCTCGCCGATGACCTCCTCAGCGGCCGTGACAACGTCGAGGTGGCACTGATCGCGTACCGGCCGGCCGACGCGCCCAAGGTCCTCGCCGACCTGCAGGCGGCACTGCCCCGGTGCACGGCGTATGCAGGACCCGTCGACATGACCGAAGGCTTCGAGCACCTCCAGGTTCTGCCAGACCCGCACCTGGGTGACCAGGCCGTCGAGTACGGCATCGTGGAGAAGATCGACGACCAGGAAGGCACTCTCCGCGCCCCGTTCCACTTCCTGGTGGTTCGCAAGGGTTCCGTCATCGCTTGGTTCATGGCCCAAGGCTTCCCCGGCGAGGCGGCGGTCGTGCCCGTGAACGTGATCAACGCCCAGCTCGCGAAACTTCCCTGATCCGCAGTCCAGCGGGCTTCATGGGGAGCCTGTCCCGGTGGTCGAAGTTCAGCGGCGAACGGTCAGAGTTCAGCGACACTGGACAGCCGGGTCGGCCCTGACACGTAGCGTAGTCGAGGCCGACCTGTGTCACGCTGATCGGCCAGGTGCCCAGGGCAGGGGGTGATGCTCGTCGTTGTCGGCCGAACAGTCTGCGTGACACCCCTGGCGCCACAGCGCGACAGCCACTTTGCGTGATTGTGGTCGGTACTGGCCGTCCCGATAGCGCGGGTGAGGAACGCGGCCAGGTTGGCGACAGCCTCGGGTTCGGCGTGGCATGCCTGCCTGCGAACGCCGGCTGGCCCATGTCTGCGGCCGGGACCAAGCGGGCGAGTTCGGCGAGCAGCGCGGCATGGGCGAGGACGGGCGCGGGCAGGAGGCCGGCGGCAACCGTGCGGGCGGCCAGGTCGCGGTAGTGCCCGAGGTGCGCGGCCAGGGCACGGGCAGGCCAGGCGAGGAATGATGGCCGACTTTCCAGGTCGCCGAGGGCTACCGGGCGATGGGCGAGCGCCGCGCGGTCAAAGCCCTCCTGGAGCCCCGACCGCGCGGCCGCGGGGGATTACTGTCCGACCGGGTTGAGGTAGGTGCCCGGGTGGGTGGCGCCGTCCTGCTTCAGGATCTGGCCGCCGAACGGCCACTTCAGGGTGAAGTGCTTTGTCTCGTTCGGCGGGGTGACCAGGAACGTCGCGGGGACAAACTTCTCCTTCTGCGGCGTGGACCTGGCAACGGGGAGCAGGTTGATGCTGAAGTCCGTCGTGTCCCCCCGCCCCAGGGTGATCTTCGTGGGCCTCTTGGCCGAGCGCACCAGGGACCAGGTGCCGTCGGTCCTCTGGGCGCCGACCATGTCGACACCGGCGAAGCCGGACAGGGTGCAGGTGCGGTTGCTCCTGTTGGTGAACCAGATGAACGCCTGCGTCTGCTTCCCGGTCCGCCCCATCTCCGGCTTCGCGTCGTCCCCGGTGGCGAAACCGGCCTTCAGGTCGGCGGTGTGGCAACGCGTCGGCGCGGCCTTGGCGGTGGCGGCCGAGGCCGGGACGGCGGCGACGGCGGTGCCGGCGGCGACGATCGCCGCAAGGGCCACGGTGGTCATTTTGGTCTTCATGACGTGTTCGGTTCCCCTCGAATACGACTCGGTGCGCGAGGTCAGTGCGCACCCACGCACCTGTAGACGCTCGATGTCCGGCGGCGGTTCATTGTGCCGAGCAACCTTTTCCGCCGCGTACGGTGGGGGGGGCATGGCGCCGCGTTCGCGTCCGTCGGTTTCTATTCCGAACTCTGGTGAGGACTGGTCAACGCTGGTTCGGATTGGTGCCCTGCCCGGAGTGTTCGGTAGACGTGCGCCTTATTCCGGGCGGCGGCGTACCTCCCGCGCACGGTTGGTACACGAAATGTGCGCATGCGTGCTGGCGCATCTCGGGGGGCTTCGGGGGGAGGCGGTGGGGCGTTCCACCGGCGCTCCCCGGCCCTCAGTCCCCGGCGCCGGACACCACCTTCGGACCCCCCACTGTCTTGCGCCGGTCACGGGCAGACGTGCGCGGCTTCATATGGAAGGAACTTATTTCCCTATTTAGAACAATTCGCCTGATGTTGCGATGGATTGGCTGCGGTTCCGGGTGTGCGATCTCTCGGGTTGGTGTCGGTGGTGGTGAGAGTCGGTCGCGCTGGTCCAGTGGTTGGTGTTACGGGGCTGGTCAGTGGGTGTTTGTGGGCGGGTGGGC
>NZ_JAJONF010000098.1 GCF_021462265.1 Streptomyces shenzhenensis
CACCGAGGAGTTCAAGCGGGACGCGATCGCTCTCGTCGACTCCTCGGGCAAGACGGTCACCGCCGTGGCCCGGGAACTCGGCATCAGCTCCGAGTCCCTGCGCGGCTGGTACCGCAAGGCCAAGACGGACCGGGGCGAGGGCGAGTCCGGCGAGCTGACCAGCCCCGAGCGCGAGGAGCTCAAGCGGCTGCGCAGGGAGAACCGGGAACAGCAGCAGACGATCGAGATCCTGAAAAAAGCGACCGCCTTCTTCGTAAAAGAGAACGACCGGTGAGCGACCTGTACCGGTTCATCCACGCGGAGAAGTCGAACTGCCCGGTCACCCTGCTGTGCCGGGTGCTGCACGTGGCCCGCTCCTCCTACTACGCCTGGCGCGAGGGCGACGCCACCCGCCGCAGGCGCCGGGCCGCCGACGACGCACTCGCGCACGAGATCACCGTGCTGCACATCGCCTCCCGCCGCACCTACGGCGTCCCGCGCATCCACGCCGAGCTGCGCCGCCTCGGGCGGCGGGTGAACCGCAAGCGCATCGCCCGCGTGATGCGCGAGCGCGACATCCGCGGCGTCACCCGCCGCAAGTACCGCTCGCTGACCCGGCCGGACAAGAAGGCGAAGCCGGCCCCGGACCTGATCAGCCGCGACTTTCACGCCGAGCGGCCCGGAATCAAGCTGGTCGGCGACATCACCTGCCTGCCCACCGCCGAGGGCTGGCTCTACCTCGCGTGCTGGCTCGACCTGGCCACCCGCGAGGTCGTCGGCTATGCCATGACCGACCACCACCGCGCCGAACTCGTCGTCGACGCCCTGGACATGGCCACGCCCGGGGCCACCTGCAGCCCGGCTGCGTGATCCACAGTGATCGCGGAAGCGAGTACACATCGACCCAATTCCAGAACCGAATACGGGAGTTGGGACTGCGGCGGAACTGCGGGCGCACCGGATCACGCTTCGACAACGCCGCCGCTGAAAGCTTCTGGGCCCTCCTCAAGGAGGAGATCGGCACCCGGACCTGGCCCGACCGGGCCACCGCCCGAGCCGAAGTCTTCAACTTCATCGAGACCTTCTACAACCGCCGCCGCCTGCGCAAGCACAAGATCTTCGGCTCCCTCACCCCAGCCGAGACCAGGCAGCGGCAACAGCACGCCCTCGCAGCATAACGATCGAGTGTCCAAGATCACGGGGAAACTTCAGGCAGCGGTTTCCCCGCGGCCTCTACGACCCCCGCGCCCTCGCCCTGGCCGCGCTGGAGGCGGTGGTCAGCCAGCAGGAGATGGAGGCGGAGGCGACGACGGAGGAGGTGGTTCACTTCCTTGCCTCCCTGGCCGCGTCGGCGGCGCCCGAGCGCGCTGCCGCGGAGCATCTGGCGGTGGCCCGGTTCGGCCTGCGCGAGCTGCTCAACGACGGCCAGGACGGCGAGGATTTCGACGTTTCCTACAGCGACTACCGCGAGGGGCACAGCAGGGTGACCCTGTCCCTGCGGCTGCTGGAGGAGGGAATCGGGCGCGCCGGCTCTCGTCATCGGGCCGAAGCCCGGTCGCATCCGACCGCCGACGGGCAAGAATTCAAAAACGCCGATGGACGGGGCGTGGCCGACTCGGCGGCGTCCTCGTGATCGCAGCGCTCCGACGAAGACGACGCTCCTCCGACCTGCAAGAAGGCCTACGGCCGTCACCTTTTACGGATTCACCGTACTCCGCGTCAGTCGCTCACGGACGCAAGGACGGCGGCGAGCTGCGATCGCCGGTTGATCTGCAATTTCGCGTAGGCGTTGTACAGGTGCACTCCCACGGTGCGGTGGGAGAGATACACCCGGTCGGCGATCTGCTTGTTCGTATACCCCTCGGCGGCCAGCCGGGCGACGTGCAGTTCCTGAGCGGTGAGCACGCTGCCGACGTCGAGGCTCACCGGCGACTGTGTTCCCTCTCCACCACCGGCGGCTCGCAGTTCTTGTGTCGTTCTCTGGGCGAGCGGCGTCGCGTGGTGCGACTCGAAGGCGTGCAACGCCGCGGAAAGGTGGCCGCGTGCCTCCATGATGCGGCGGTCTCTCCGCAGCCACTCGCCGAAGAACAACCGCGTCTTGGCCAGGTCGAGGAACGCGGTCGTCTGCTCCCCGCGTCTGATCGCCTCCTCGAAATGGGAGCGTGCGTCGCTGTCCGGCGCCAGCAGTGCCCGGGACCGTGAGACGAGCATCGCGAGATGGTCGGAGTCGCTGGAAGCGAGGGCGGCCGTTGCCATGTCGAGCCAGCCCTCCACTGCCTCCGGCCGGCCGGCTCTCACGGCGGCTTCGGCAAGGTCGCCGCCCGCCCAGACTCCGATGGGCGGATGCTCGACACTCTTCAGCAGGTGGGCGATGGCTTCGTCCGGTCGGCGCTCGTTCGCCGCTATCTGAGCGGACGCCCAGGACGCGGTGGCTGCCACCCTGGCGACAGGCATCAGTCCGGACAGCTCGGCGCAGGTCTGCAGAGCGGCGGTCGCGAGTTCGTGTTCACCGCGCCATGCGCGGGCGCGCGCAATGTTCGCCGCGGCCAGTGCCCCGACCACCGGCATGCCGAGATCGGAGCTGAGCCGCAGTGCCTGCTCCGAGTCGGCGAGGCCGGCAGAGATCGCGTTGGCCGTGACGCGTACCGTGCCGCGCCCGGCGATGGCCACCGTCTCGTCGCTCGTCCGTGCCGACCGGTGGAACATGTCGACCTCGGCGCTCCAGATACGGTCGGCCTCGGTGAGGTCATTGGTGTCCTCGACGGCGAACGCAAGGCAGTTCAGCAGCGTCGCGTCCGTATCGCGGAGCTGGCCGTGGAAGATCGACAACGCCTTCTCGACAGATGCGATCCGGTATGCCGAGCTGATCAAGGCCAGGCCGATGCCCTGCAGCACCTGCTGTTCCTCGGTGACGGCAAGGTCGGGCCGCCGTAGTTCGTCGGCCACGGCCGCCGTGATCTCAGCGGAGGAGTCCTGGCGCAGGTAGCTTCGCACCGCAGCCCAGGTGAGGACCTCCACCCGGTCAGCCGGGTTGCTCAGTGTCCGTGACAGCGCGACGAGTTCGTCACCGCGACGCCCCTGAAGCGCCGTGCTGGTGGTGGCGATCAACAATTCGGTGCGAGCGAACTGCACCAGTGACGCCTCGTCATGAACGATCGGCATGGCCTCGGCGAGCAGGGCGGCGGCATCGGCCGTCGCGCCCGCCTGCCGCGCGGCTTCTGCCGCCATCACCGTGCGTCGCGCCCGCTCCGCTGCGACCGGGGTCAGTGCGGCCGCGCGTCGCCAGGTGGCGGCCGCTTCGGCCCGGGCACCCCGACGGCCGGTCGCCACAGCGACCTCCTCGAGTTCGGCGGCGACCTCCTCGTTCCATCCGACGGCCGCCGCGGCCCGGTGCTGGACGGCACGTGCGGCATCATCGATGACCGCCGCCAGTTGTGTGTGCACGCGAGAGCGTGCCTCAGAGTCGGCGTTGTCGTACACCGCTGAACACACCAACGGGTGGCGGAACACGTAGGTTCCGCCCGTGAGTGTGATCAGTCCGAAGCTCTCGGCCGGGGCGAAGTCACGTTGGTCCAGGCCCAGGTTACGGGCCGCCTCGATCACTTCGTGGCTGCTCGAGCCCGCTCCCGCAGCGGCGACGAGGAGGGCGTGCCGCGTCGCTCGGGGCAGCAGGGCGACCTCGGCCAGGAACGAGTCCTCGAGACGTCTGCCCATCGGGACACGGCCGCGCTCGACAGGGGGCGGCCCTTCGAGCCAGGACGGGTCGGCCGACCATTCGGTCAGGGCGAGAGGGTTACCCCGTGCATACTCGACCAGACGGTGCCGTTGCGGCATCGTCGATGCAGGCGCGTGCAGCGCGACCAGGTCCAGCGCGTCCTCCTCACTGAGCGGCGTCAATGGCACGTGATGCTTGAAGTGCGGCCCATGGTCCGGGTAGATGCGATCAGTTCGGGTGGTGGCCACGAGCAGCGCCGGCATGACACCCATGCGGGCTGCAAGGAAAGTGACGATTTCGGCTGTCGACCGATCCAGCCAGTGCAGGTCTTCGATCAGCACCACGAGGGGACTTGCCGCTACGGCTTTCTCCAGCAGCCCGAAGACGGCAAGCCCGGTGATGAAACGGTCGGCCGGTTCTCCCTCCGCTCCGAAGGCCACGTCGAGGGCTGCGTGCTGGCGCGGCGGTAGTGCGTCGATGCGGTCGAGCAGCGGAAGCAGCAGTTCGTGCAACCCCTCGAATCCGGCCGCGCCCGCGCCACGGATGCCGTGACAGGACAGGATCTCGAAGCCTGACGAGGACGCCGCCTCGGTGACTGCGGATACGAGCAGGCTCTTTCCGATACCCGCTTCACCGGACACGAGCACAGAGGACCCGCGTCCCTGCCGCGCCGAATCGAGGAGTACCGTCAGCTGTTCGAATTCCCGATCCCGTCCGATCATACGCACATACCTGCTTTGCACATTCAAACGCCGGGCGGTGCCGCAGCTATGGGCCCTGTGTCGGTTCGGCACGGCAGTTCCTGCCGCGAGCTGAATGCAGTCATCATATAGCGTCACTTTCAGCCATGGCAGGTGCTCTGATTCGCTTCGATCGGATTGCCGAGGCGCAAGGTTTCGACCGGCAGACTCGAAACGGCCTGCGAGACGGGACGGCTTCATACGTGTGACCGGTCCCGTCGAGGTCCGCGGCGGCGTTCGGACCGCCGGAGAGCACTCGGTACCTGCCCTGCCGCAGCACGTCGGTGATCACCTCGCTCATGACCGACATCGGCTCGCGGCAGGCGGCGGGCGGCCGTGCGGCACGGACACGTCGGCTCCTCTGCGGCGGGACCGTGTCCCGTAGGAGGGCCGTGCGCGAACCGCCCGCCGGCACGGGCTCGGTGCCGGGCTCAGGGGAGCAGCGGCGGGCCGACGATCTGGATGCCGTGGGAGGCCGCAATGCGCGTCAGCTCCTCCGGGTCGGGGCCCGCGCCGCCGGCCAGGGCCTCGCCTGCGGCGAAGGGGACACCCACCTCGGCCACGAACTCGTCGAAGCCGCCGCCCGGGGTGTGCAGGGTCAGGAACCGCGCCTGGGGCGAGGTCACCACGAAGCCGTGCGCGAGCCCCCTCGGGAGCAGGGCCAGGGCACCCGCGCCGACACTGCGCACCTCGTTGCCGACCTCGACCCGCAGGGTGCCCTCGAGGACCAGGAAGGTCTCCTCGTCCGACTCGTGCAGGTGCAGCGGGGACATGTAACCGCGTTCCCCGCTGTGCTCCAGCAGCGCGTACACGCCTGCGGTGTCCGCAGCCCGGGCCCGGATGCGGACCAGGCCGCCCAGGAAGTTGACGGCGGTCTGGGTGTCGGGGTCCGTCAGGACGGGGAAACTGATGTTGCCGGTCAGGGATGTCACGTGGATCCTCGCTTCCGATGCGCTCGTCCTCATCTGAACAGAACGGATCAGGTGCCGTCCAAGACCGTTTCGTCATCAGGTGATGCCAGGACGGAATACCCTCGGCGCCGCGGGGGTTCGGTTCTCCGTCACGGCGCCGTGCGGCGTCCGGGTCCCGACCGCGAAGGTGACTTCTCCTGTGAACACGCCAGAACCACCGTTCAGGACGACACCGTCCGAGCCGGACGTCGAACCCCGGCTGCTGAGAGCCTTTCTCGCCGTCGCGGAAGAGGGGCATTTCAGGCATGCCGCGAGCAGTATCGGCGTCGCCCAGCCGGCGCTCAGCCGACAGGTGCAGCAGTTGGAGCGGCTGCTCGGGGTGGTGCTCTTCGATCGCACACCCCGGGGCGCCGAACTCACCCCGGCCGGCCGTCTGATCGTGCCGCACGCCGAGCGGGCGCTGGCGCAGAACCGGCGGCTGGTGCACGCCGCCCGGTCGGCGGCCGCGGGTTGTGAGGAGGCAGTGGTGCTGACGGTGTCCGCTCCGCTGCCGGGACCACCCGGCGGCCTCCTCGCCGAGACGCTGCGGTCCTTCCGCACCACTCATCCCCATGTGCAGGTGTCGGTGACGGGTCTGGACGACCACGACGAGACGGCCGCGCTCGTCGGCGGGCGCGTCGACGCGGTGCTGACCTGGGACGAGTACCCGGCCGACGGATGTGTGAGCGAGGCGCTGATCGAGGAACACACCAGCGCGCTCGTGGGACAGGGACACTCCAAGGCGCGCGCGAAGGAGGTCACGGTCTCCGACCTGGCCGACGACCCCTTGCTCTTCCCGCTGCGTGAGCGCGGCCATTGCTGGGCGCAGTTGCACGCCGCCGCACAGGCCGCGCGCGTCGAACTGAAGGTGGTGCCCACCGCTCCCTCGGCGGTGACGGACCTGGTCGCAGCGGGGCTCGGGGTGTCGGCAGTTCCGGCCTCGTTCCGTTTCGCCGCGCATCCGGAAGTGGCTTTCGTGCCGATCCCTGGCCTCTACAACCGCATGAGCGTCATGTGGCGCGGCGACGACGATTCGGGGACGGTGGCCGACTTCGTCGCCGCGTGCCGGGAGACGGCCCGCAGCCTCGCCACCGCCCACCCCGACGTGTGGCGACTGCCCGTCCGCCGTCCGCAGGCCGCGGCACCCCGGGCCTGAGGACGTCCTTGCCCCGGCGGTTGCCGTACGGCCGCGGGCCCCGTCCTCTTCCGCGACCGCGCGGCCGGCTTCGAACTGCTCGCCCCTCCGCCGCCGCGCAGCACACGGCCCAGTGGAAGGACGGCAACATCGCGGGCTCTCCCTGCGCCCCACCGGTGTCGACCAGTGGGGCGCAGTGCCGTCAGGCTGTCTCCAGGTGTGTGGCCGGGTGCACCCGGCTCACGAGGTACGGGAAGAGACGTGGGAAGGCTGCCGAACGCGCTCGATCGCTTACGTCGTCCGCCGAGCGGAACGTTAGGGCGTGTTTCGAAAGTCCCGTCGTCCGCCCGAAGGGCGGGCCCCGCAGCGTCTGGTGCGTGCGATCGCAAGGCGGAGGGTCGTCCTCGTACTGGACGTACTTGGACGAGCCCGACAACGCGGCGTGGGGGTACCCCCGGCCGAAGGCTGGGGGAGTGCGTGCCAGGCGTCGCGGGGCAGGCGGGACTTTCGAAACACGCCCTAGGTCGGACGACGGATGCCCCGCTGCGGGTGCTGGGGAATCCTGACAGGAACACGTATGAGCCCATCAGGAAGGCATGTCATGTCACACGAGCCGATGGCCAACCGGAACTTCTTCGCCGACCTGGGTCAGTTGTCCCTGGAGATGCGCTTCGAGTCCGACAAGCGGATGACCTTCACCGTCGTCAACGGCGGGGGCCTGGTACCGGACGGCCACACCGAGACGGTGGCCGTCACCTCGCAGGAGATCCGGCCCGAGGTGTTCCTCACTTCGTGGAAGGAGGAGTCAGGGGCGGCCATCACCCACCTGGAGGATGTCGAACGCGGCCGGGTCTACTCGCCCATCACGTTGCCGGACGGTACTCCGATCGCCCTCACGGGAACCATCAAGCCACTGGACTGAACGGTCGGTAAGCGGCTTTCCAGCGGTTCACGTCTTTCGGACGGGGGCGAACCGTGAACGGGTTCGCCCCCGTCCCCCGCACCGGCTGGCGCGACGTCCCCGACCCCGGTCCGTTCCAGGCAGGGGTCGCGGTCGACACGTCGGCATCCTCACCACCGGCGCCCGGACACCATGCCGGCCGGTACGGCGGCAGGGAGCACTCCCCGCGCGCCGCTGCGCGTCAGGCCTCCTGTTCGGCCGACGGAGTCGCGCCCCGCACCGCTAGGGCCCTGCACCATACACACGTGTGAGCGGCCGTCCTGGTTCGAACGCGACGATCGGCGGGAGTCGGCTGTCGGGGCGGGCGATCGGCCGCGGGCGTCGCGGAGGTGTCGACGGCTTGCTCCGGCAATCTCATGAGGGACCTCCCTGGCGGCAGCGGACGTCCCGCGCCCGGCGGCCGCCATGGCCCGCCGCGTGCACCTGGGCGGGCCGGATGTCCGCGGACACCGCTCCGCATGCGGTGCGAGCCCCTCACGACCGGCCCCTCAGCCGGTGACCAGCCGACGGACCCGCTCGCTGTCCCGCTGAGCGGTGTCCCGCTCCTCGGCGGTTGCCGGTTCCAGGCGGACCGGAACGTCCTTGTGATGCGGAGTACCGGCGATGGGGTCACGGTCGGCGGCGTCGGTCAGGAGGTTGATGCGGGGACCGTCGACCACGCGTCCGCCCCGGCCGTCGGGAACCGACATGCCGTAACCGTGGGGCAGCGCCAGCTGACCGGCGCGGAGCGTGCCGTCGATCTCGGCGCGGGCCACGACGCGGCCGGTGCGCGACACGACCGCCACCCAGTCGCCCTCCGCGGCTCCCACCGCGGCCAGGTCCTCGGCCCGCGCCCGCAGCGCGCCGTCCGGATCCGTACGGCGCCAGGCCGGCGGGCGCAGGATCTGGTTGGCGTTGTGGCTGCGCCGCTGGCCGCCGATCAATGACAGCGGGAACTCGGGGTCGGGCCGGTCCTCGGCCGGGTCCAGCCCGGCGAGCCACTCGAGCAGTTCCGGAACGTCCAGCCGGATGCGCTCGCCGCGCATCAGGCTCCACACCTCGTCGTAGGTGTGGTTGCTGAAGGCGAGCCCGCCGGGCGAGGAAAGGACCCGGTCGAACAGTTCCTCACCGAGGGCGGGACCGGTCAGCCCGGTGCCGAGCGCCCGTTGCACCTGGACGGTCATGCGCCGCGCCGCCTGGTGGCAACCGGCCCACAGCACCGCCGCGGGCGCCGCGCCGGCGGGCAGTGTGCGGCCCAGCGTCAGGTGCAGCAGGACCGGCGCGATGCCCGGTACGTCCTTCAGCAGCGGGGCAGCGCGCGACAGAAGACTCGCGCGGTCGGTACGCGCGATCTCGGTGAGGTGGTCCAGCACCTCCTGGCCGGGAAGCGCGCCGAGCTTGTCGAGCAGGCGGGCGTAGATGTCGGCCTCGGCCATGGTTCCGGGGAGCGGGTCGAACATCGGCGGACGCAGGTGGAAGTAGTTGACCGGCCATTCGAACGTGAAGTAGGTCCACTCCCACTTCTCGTGCTGGGAGGCGGCGGGCAGCACGTAGTCGGCGAGCGCCGCGGTCTCGGTGTACGCCACATCGACGACGACGGAGAGCTCTGCGGCGGCGATGGCGCGCTCGAAGGAGGCCGTGTCCGCGGCGGTGTTGGCGGGATTGGACGAGTCGACCCACATCACCCGCGCCCGGTCGGGACGGTCGGCCAGGAACTCCTCCGCGAGGGTGTTCAACGGCAGGTAGCCGCCGATGTACTCGAATCCGGTGATCGCCGAGCGCCGGCCGGTCGACTCCGTCCACAGCGGCGTCAGCCAGGAGTGCAGCGCGTTGGTACCGGGCCGGCCGAAGTGACCGGTCAGCAGGTAGAGCAGCTTCTCCAGGTAGCTGTTGAGGGTGGAGTTGCGTCCCTGCTGAATACCGAGTTCCACACGGACGGTCATGGCGCGCGCTCCGAGGATGAGGTCCACCGCCCGCTCCACGTCGGCTCGTGGCACCTCGGTGTGGGTGATGAACTCGTCCACCGGGATGCGGCGCAGTACCTCGGCCACCTGCTCGAAACCCTCGGCGTGCGCGGTCAGGAACGTCTCGTCCTGACCGCGCCGCTGGAGGATCAGGGCCAGGATCGCGCCCAGCAGGTAGGCGTCCGTGCCGGGCCGCAGCGGCAGGTGCAGATCGGCGGCGGCGGCTGTCTCGGTGCGCCGCGGATCCACCACGACCATCCTGCGCGTGGGATCGTTCTTGATGGTGTTCACGACGTTGCGGGCGCGGTTGAAGCCGTGTGCCAGCCACGGGTTGCAGCCGATGACAAAGAGCAGGTCGCACTCTTCGACGCCCTCGGCGGTGTGGCAGGTCTGGTGGCCGAACATCTTGCCGTTCACCCAGAAGTCGCCGGTCTTCTCCTGCGACAGCGCACCGAACAACCGGGTGGAACGCATCCACTGCAGCAGAGCGTGTCCGTAGGGGCCGCCGGAGTGGTTGCCCTGGCCACCGCCGCCGACGTAGGCCATCGGCCCCTCGTCCCCACCGGTGTCGTCGTCCCTGATCGCCCGAAGCCGGTCTGCGATCTCGGTGAGGGCGGTGTCCCAGTCGATCGGCTCGTGCGTTCCGTCGGGGCGGCGGCGCAGAGGCGTCGTGAGGCGGTCGCCGTGGTCGCCGTACCAGGTCAGCCGCTGGGCCTTCTGGCACAGATAACCCTCGGAACGCGGGTGCTCCCGGTCACCGCGGACGCGGGTGATCTTCCGGCCGTCGGTCTGGACCTCCAGTCCGCAGTTGACGTAACAGAGACTGCAGGCGGTCTTTTGCCACTGGTTCATCCGAACTCCCGCTCTCGTGCACACGTGTCCGCCCGAAGGGCACGACCGAACATACGTATGTTCGCACGAAGCCCTGCCGGCGCTCAGTACACCGTGCGCCTCGGTCGGACAAGGGCCGCAGCCGTGAACCGGTGACACGCCCTCTCAGTAGTAAACACGTATACATCACCTGACACATGTAGGCCGCAGGTTCCCCGCCGGGACATCACAGTGCCGCTGGTGTATCCGCGCGTTCCGTTCCCCGGTACGGCGTGTCAGCAGCCCGTGCCCGTTAGGCCCGATATGCCCCGATCGTCGGATCCGGCGTCCAGCGCGTCCCGCAGTTGCGTCCGCGTCGTCACGCCCAGCTTCGGGAAGGCCTAGGCCGTTTCTGGTGGC
>NZ_JAJONF010000099.1 GCF_021462265.1 Streptomyces shenzhenensis
CATCCTCACCGGCGACCCGGTAGACCTGGCGTGCGCCATCGACCACGACGGTCCGTGCCTCGCCCACGGGGCTCCCGTGGGTCGCTCGGCGCCCGGGACTGTGTTTCACAGTGTTCATACCCGCACGATGCAGTGAGGGCGGGGAAAGTTCGACCGGCCGTCGAACTTTGTTTCAGCGGCGGCGCGGGTGAAACAGGCGCAGCTTGCTGACACGACCCTGGTTCAGGAGGTGCACCCAGACGACGCCGGGCGGGCAGTGAAAGGGGTCTTCCGGTGGGTTGAGCAGAGCGGCCTCCCAGATAACCACCTCGCGGCCGGCCACCACGTTCAGCAGTTCGTGGCGTACACCGTCGGACAGGTCGTGATCGAACGCGGTGGGCAAGTGGTCGACGCCCGTGTGTTTGCCAGTCGGCCATGTCACGTCCGCCTGTGGGGACCACCATTCGGACAGGGCCGAGGCGAACTGGCCACGGTGAGCGGCCACCAGGATCTCCTCGGCCAGCCGTCGATGCAGTCTGTTCCTGACCGTGGCGTCGTCGTACGCCCGGTCGGCCGAGCCCAGCAGTGCGCCGACCATCTTCGTACGCGCCTGGTTGAGCCGGCTGCGCACCGTGCCGATCGGCGTCTCGCACAGTGCCGCTATGTCCTCGTAGGACGTGACGTCGGTGAAGTAGCGCAGCATCGTCACCAGTTGCAGCCTCGGGGACAGGTCCTCCAGCGCGTTCCACACCCAGTCCCGCAGCGAGTGGTGGTCAAGCACCTCGGCTGGGTCGGGCGGACCGTCCGACCGGTCCATCGCGACGCCCCCTGCGACTTCGGCCACAGGAACCGCGGACATCCTGCGTAGCTGGGCGCGGCACACATTGCGCACCACCATTCCCAGCCACGGGCCGACCGCCTCCGGGTCCCGTATGTCACCGAACCGGCGCAGCGCGATGAGTGCCGCTTCCTGCACGGCGTCCTCTGCATCTTGGCTGTGGCCCAGCAAAGCGAGCGCGATCGCATACATGCGCGCTCGGTGCCTGGCAAGCAGCAGGCCGAGCGAGCCGGCGTCGCCAGCCTGAGCGGCACGCACCAGATCGAAGTCCCGCGGAGCCCCGCCCATCAGAAGATCGGCCATACCATGACAATATCTTCCAGGCGTCGCCGAGATGGCAGCGCCCCCAGTCACCGCGTCATCGATCCCCCCGCCGGACAGGCGGCCCAATGCTTCTACGTGTTGATCCAGTCGGCGTCTTCGACGGCACCCCTCAAGTCCCGGTGGCACCTCCATCGTTGTCGATCGACAGGGGGCAACAGTCGTGCCGGTCGGAAGGCCGGCGGATCTCCTGCAGGGCTACGAAGAAGACGACCAGGGGACCGCCCCTCCTGCGCAGCCTTGCACCTGCACCTATAGAGACATGAAGCAGATGACATCAAATATTTGGATGGCGCAGGGCATTTCCTTAAGGAATCCTGAGGTAAGGCCTGAAGGTTTTGCCCGTCATGACACATGAGCACACCACATCTGCGACAACCCACGAGGCGGTCACTCGGACCCCCAGGACACCCCTCGGGCTGTACGCGCTCTCTCTGGCCAGTTTCGCCGTCGGCCTGGCGGAGTTCGTGATTGCCGGCCTGCTGCCGGACGTGGCCGCCGATCTGTCGGTCAGTGCCGCCGGCGCGGGCGTTTTGGTGACGACGTACGCGGTGGGCATCATCGTGGGCGCCCTCGCCCTGACCACGGCCTTCAGCCGGATTCCGCCGAAGTCGGCCCTGGTGCAGATCGGCGTCATCTTCATCATCGGTAACCTTCTGAGCGCACTGGGCCCGAACTTCGAGGTCGTCCTCGCGGGACGGATCATCGCCGGGATGACCAACGGGGCGTTCCTCGGCATGGGCATCGTCGTCGCCGTCAGCCTTGCCGACGCACGAAACCAAGGCCGGGCTGTCGCCACGATGCTGGGCGGCCTGACGCTCGCGAACGTGCTCGGCGTGCCGCTCGGCACCGCGCTCGGGCAGCAGTTCGGGTGGCGGGTCGTCTTCGGCGTCATTGTGGCCCTCGCCGTCGCCGCAACCCTGGCCATCGTCGCGGTCGTCCCCCACGTGGCGTCCGCGCCGACGAGTTCCCTCGCCGATCTGCGACACCTGTTCAACCGGCAGGCTCTCTTGGCGATGGGCATCGCGACGTTCGGGTTCGGCGGCATGTTCGGCGCCTTCACCTATGTGGCGCTGACGCTCACGAAGGTCTCGGGCTACCCCACCAGCGCTGTTCCCTGGCTGCTCGTGCTCTTCGGCATCGGCCTCGTGGTCGGCAACGCGCTGGCAGGCCGACTGGTCGACCGCGCCCTGGACGCCACCCTGGCAGGGTCGCTCATGGGCCTGCTGACCGTGCAGATCCTCCTCGGGTGGCTCGCCGGTCATCCTGTCGTAGCGGCGATCTCGCTGGGCCTCATGGGAATGTTCGGCTTCGCCGCCGCGCCCGGCTACCAGCAGAAGGTGATGCGACATGCGCGCGCCGCCGGGGCGATCGCGTCCGGCGCCCCGGTCGCGGCGGTGAACCTCGGCAACGCGCTCGGCTCGTGGATCGGCGGACTCCTGATCACAGCCGGGCTCGGCTACACCTCCCCCATCTGGATGGGCGCGGCGGCTACCGGACTCGCCCTCGTTCTCCTGGCTGTCGCCGCCCGCACTGCGCTCAAGACGGCACAGTGACCCCGACCGCCCGAGCCGCCGCACGCACAAGAGGCATGGCGACGACTGAGATCCTCGGCATCGCCCGTCCGAGGAGTTTCCGACCCGTTGCGCCACCGCTGGCGGACAACCCCGTCCACGCGCGGCCGGGCGACCGCATCCGCGAGATGTTCCGTCTCGTGGGCAAGGTCGCCGCCCCCTCCCCATCGCCGAACTCGATGATGCCGAGCGAGCCGCGCTCGACCATGGCGTGACCCCTACGGCGCGCACAGGGCCACGCCTGCGCATCGGCTCGCGCCTGTGGTCCACCGTGCTCTCTCGCCCGCTGCCTGCGCGACTGGCCGAAGGCCGTGGCTTCGATGAGGCGCCCGGACGAGGACGTGGCATTCAAAAAAGCTATGGACTGCCGTCAACTCATGAATGACTTCGAGGGAACACCAGGCAGCCCCTGATCGCTGCACACCACATGGCTTCCCGCCCGCAGCGAGCGGGAAGCGTCTTACACGAGAGAGAAGGCTTCCATGTCACAGGTATTCGTTACGGGTGGCTCGGGCTTCATCGGACGGGCCCTGATCCGCCGGCTTGTCGGAGAAGGCCATACGGTCAGCGCACTGGTCCGCAGCGAAGCGTCGGCCGACAAGGTCGCGGCCCTCGGCGCGAAGCCGGTGCAGGGCCAGTTGACGGAGCCCGCCAGCTGGCAGGACGCGGTGGCAGGCAGCGACGTACTGTTCCACCTCGCCGCCGAGACAGACATCACCGCCGACCGCGAGCGCCAAGAGCAGGTGACGGTCGGTGGCACCCGAGCGGCTGTGGAAGCAGCCCGTACCGCGGGGGTCGCCACCTTCGTCAACTGTGGCAGCGAGGCCGCGCTCCTGGCCGGCGAACCGCTGCTGGACGTGGACGAGACCGCACCGCTGCGGCCGGACTCGGAAGCCGCCTACAGCGCGGTCAAGGCCATCGCCGAGCAGGTCGTGCTGGACGCCGACGCACCGGGCTTCACCACCGTCTCCATACGGCCGCGGTTCGTCTGGGGCCCTGACAGCAGCCTGACCGAAGGCCTGGCCGCTGCGGCCAAGGCCGGGCAGTTCGCCTGGATCGACGGCGGCCGGCACACCACCGATGTGACGTACGTGGACAACGCCGTCGAGGGCTTGATACGCGGATGGCAGCACGGCCGGCCGGGGCAGGCGTACTTCGTCACCGACCAGCATCCGGTCATCCTGCGGGATTTCCTGGAGACAGTTTTCTCACTCTACGGTGTCGACGCGCCCATCCCCGACATGGACGCCGAGACCGCCGCCCATGTGGTGCCGGTACCCGCCCGGTGGTTCATCGGACAGTCGTGCACGCTGCGCACCGACAAAGCCGTGACCGAACTGGGATACCGGCCCATCGTCGCGCATGCCGCGGGTTTCGCCGCCGTGAAGGAAGCGCTCGCCTCCGACGCCGCGTGACGGCCGGACGGCGTTGTACCTGACCGTGATGTCCGCCCTACCCGGGTGGTGGAGCCGGTGCAGGTGGGTGAACGCCGAACCCGAGGGGCTGCTGTCCGATCCGGTGAGCACTGTCGTTCAACGGGCCCTCGCGCCATGCCCTTCTCCGTGGGTCAGCGCGATGGGTTCCGGTACGACCGCGGGCATGGATCCGGCGCTGCTCGAGTGCCCGGCCGTCGTGTGTGGTCGGGCGCGCCGGTGTGGGTGGGTCCGGTCAGCGGTGAACCTGGACCCAGGGATCGCCGGACGGCTCCGCGCGGCGGCCTCGCCGGCCGGGCCGGAACGGGGCGGGTATGAGAAAGATAGGGTGCGGTCGCGTGATGCGTCTTGCGGTTCTTGGTCCTGTCCGTGCATGGCGGCAGGACGAAGAGGTCGATCTCGGGTCTCCACAGCAGCGTGGATTACTCGCGCTGCTGCTCTTGCACGAAGGGCGCCCAGTGGCGACCGAGGCGATTGTGGAGGCCTTGTGGGGCGAGCACGGGCCTCGAGGCGCTCGGGGCACCGTTCGCACCTACGTCTATCGTCTGCGCCCGATTCTCGGTGACATGGCAGTCATCGAATCGACCGGCAGTGGCTACCGTCTCACCGTTCATGACGGGACTTTCGACCTGAGGAGGTTCCGGGAGCTGACCGCCCAGGCTCACCGGGCGCGCCGCGCCGGCGCCACGGCGAGTGCCGCCGATCTCCTGCGTCAAGCCCTCGGCACGTGGCAGGGACCGGCCCTGTCGGGTGTCCGGGGCCCCTTCTTCGACCTCGAGCGTGACCGGCTGGAGGAACTGAGGCTGGCTGCTCTGGAAGAAGTGTTCGATCTTGAGCTGGAGGTCGGCGGGCAGTCTGATCTGACGTCCGAGATACGGGCAGCCGTGAGGGAGCACCCGCTGCGGGAGCGGCTGCACGAACAGCTCATGCTGTCGTTGTTCCGTGCCGGCCGCCGGGCCGAGGCTCTGGCCGCCTTCCAGCACACACGGCGGCTCCTGCGCGACGAGCTGGGCGTGGACCCCGGGCCGGCACTTCGGTCTCTCCACGACCGTATCCTGCGCGAGGGTGAGGACTCGCCCGCCCCTGCAGGCCGTGAGCTGTCCTCGCCCCTCGCGCCCGCGCCGGCTCAGCTCCCGGCGGACCTGGCAGTGTTCACCGGGCGCCGCGCAGAGATCGCGGAACTGTCCGTGAGGCTGCGTGATGCCGCGCACGCTCCGGTCGTCGGCATCACGGGTCTGGGCGGGATGGGCAAGACGGCGCTCGCCGTGCGCGTTGCGCACACCCAACGCCACCTGTTTCCCGATGGGCAGCTCTTCGCCGACCTCGGCGGGGTCAAGGATCCGGCCGGCCCGCTGGAGGTGCTCGGCCAGTTCTTGCGTGCGGTCGGGGTGTCCCGGCTGCCGGCATCGCTGGACGAACGTGCCGCGCTGTGGCGTACGACGGTGTCCGGCCGTCGCCTGCTGATCGTCCTGGACGCGGCATCCAGCGGTGAGCAGGTGCGTCCCCTGCTGCCGGCCTCCCCCGGCTGTGCCGTCATCATGACCAGTCCGCGCCGCATCATCGACCTGCCCGGCATCCCCTGGCTGCGTCTTGGCGTTCTGCAGCCCGAGGACGCGCTGCAACTGCTCGCCGCCATCTCCGGGACCCGGCGGGTGTTCGCAGAGCAGGAAGCGGCCAGTCGCCTGGTGCAGGCCTGCTCCTGCCAGCCGCTCTCGGTGCATGTGGCGGCCGCCCGGTTGGATGCCCGGCCGTCGTGGACGATCGACCAGATCCTGGCCCAACTCGAGGACGATCTGCGCCAGCCGGTCGTCATGCATGAGGACTGCAAGATCGTCGACAGGCCGTTCCGTGAGGCCCAGGCGCGCATGGACACCTTCCACCGCAACGCCTTCCACCTCGCCGCCGTTCCCGACTGCGGCCGGCTGGATGCCGATATGGCCGCGGCAGTGCTCGACCTGCCGGTCAACGAAGCCACTGCCGTCATGGAAGCCCTCGTCGACGCTCATGTGGTGGAGATCGGCGAGAACGGCGACTACCACTTCCTCGGGCTCGTCAAGGCGTTCGCGAGGCGCCAGGCCCTCAACGGGCTGGGACACGAGCACTGTCAGCATGCGCTGCAACGGCTGCTGCGCCACTGCCTGACCGGCAAGAACACGGTCGGCGAAGAGGACCTGCGCGCGGTACTGGACCAGATCACCGATCTTCCGGACGCTCTCGCGGAAATGGTGTCGCTCTCGCTGCCCTGATTCCCGCAGTGGCGGCGCGAGGCGACGCACCCGCCCGGGCCCCGCGTCACGCGCGGTGAGAATCGTGCGGAAGACGACCCCTGCGGCCCATGGGTGAAACGCCCACGTCGACACGCCATCGACGCCATGTCGACACGCGCTCGATGCAATGTACGCATGCTCGATCCACTCAAGCGCGCCGGTCTGGCAGCGCAGATCACCGGGCCCGTACTCGGACCGGAAGACGAAGGGTTCGCCGCGGAGTGCGCGCCCTTCAACCTTGCCGTGGCCCACCGCCCTTGCGTCGTTGTCGGAGCCGCGAACAGTACCGACGTGCAAGTCGCCGTTCGCTTCGCCGCACAGCGGCGTCTGCCGGTCGCCGTCATGGCCACCGGCCACCAGGCGACAATCCCGGCCGATGACGCGGTCCTCATCACCACTCACCGCATGGCGCAGGTGAGCATCGACCCCGCAGCCCGCACAGCCCGCGTGACGGCGGGAGCCCGCTGGCAGCAAGTGATCGACGCGGCGACCCCGTTCGGGCTTGCCCCGCTCAACGGCTCCTCACCGCTCGTCGGAGTCATCGGCTACACCCTCGGCGGAGGCTTGAGCCCCACCATGGGCCGCGCTCACGGGTGGGCAGCCGACCACGTCACCTCCCTGGAGGTCGTGACAGCCGACGGCGAGTTGCGCTGTGTCGACGCCGCGTCGGAACCCGACTTGTTCTGGGCACTGCGCGGCGGCAAGAGCAACTTCGGTGTCGTCACCGCAATGGAGTTCGCCCTCTTCCCGGTGGAACAGCTGTGGGCAGGCGGACTCTTCTTCGACGGTGCCGACGCAGCAGCCGTTCTGCACGCCTATGCCCAGGTCACGTCCGGGGCCCCGGACGAGTTGACCTCATCGATCGCCCTGCTGCGCCTGCCGGCCCTGCCCGGCGTGCCCGACTTCCTCGCCGACCGGTTCGCCGTGCACGTCCGCATTTCCTACCTCGGCCCGGCAGCCGAGGCCACCGAGCTGGTTGCGCCGCTGCGGGCGGCCGCGCCTGTCCTCGCGGACACTCTGGGTCCGATGCCGTACGCGTCCTTCGCGCAGATCCACAACGATCCGACAGATCCTGCACCGTTCATGGAGCGCACCGCGATGCTGCACTCACTGACCGCCGAGGCCGTCGAGGAGATCCTGGCCGCCGCGGGCCCGACGGCCGACTGCCCGGTGCACTTCGTCGAGTTGCGTCACCTTGGCGGCGCCCTGGCCCGGACCGCGGACAACGCCGTCGGGCACCGGGACGCCCAGTTCGCACTCTGGATCGTGGGTGTCGGGGCGCCCGATGCCTTCACCGCGATGAACGCCTACGCCGATGAGGTTCTGCAGCGGATGCGCCCCTGGTCCACCGGCGGACGCTACCTGAACTTCATGGCCGCCCAGGACACCGAAGCCTCCGACGTGAGCGCCGCCTACGACGAAGCCGACTACCGCAGGCTCCGCAGCATCAAAAGGCGCTTCGACCCGGACAACCTCTTCCGCCTGAACCACAACATTCCCCCCGAGGAGCGCCCGATGCCCGACGACAAACTGCAGCTTCTGATCGACCACACCGCGATCGCCGATGCACTGCACCGCTACACGGCCGGGCTCGACCACGGCGACGCCGATCTGCTCACCTCGTCACTGACCGAGGACGCCGTGGTCGACCTGTCACCGGCCACGAGCAAGATCGGTTTCGACTTCCCCGCGCTCAAGCCGCGCGACACCGTCGTGGGAGCGCTCATCCCGGCGGTCGGCCCGCTCGACACCAGTCACGTGATCAGCAACATCCGCGCCACCGTGCACGGCGACACCGCCCACGTGAACTGCTACGCGATGGCTCAGCACTACCTGCCTCAGGAAGGCCCCAAGCCGGACCGGACCCGGCACGCGCTGATGATGAACCGCTACGACGCGGACCTGACGCGCGACGGAAGCACATGGCGCATCAGCCGGCTGACGATCGACAACGCCTGGTTCGAGGGCGACGCAACCGTCCTGCTTCCCGGCGACTGACCTCAGGGCGAGACGGTCTCACCAGGGTGGCGCCCTCCCTCTGCAGGGCGCCGCTCCGGTGCTGCCGGGCCCCATCGACACTGCCGCAGACACGGGCCGCACCCCCTCACCCACGAAACCGCCCCTGGCGGGCCGGCTGCACCCAAGCCTTCAATGCCCGCACTCCACGATCCGTTCGGGAGCGTTCTGCGTGTCCACCACCCCCGATGAGCCCCACCCTCCCCAGCGCTCACACTCCGACAGCGTCCAGGGACGGCTCGAAGCCCTCATGCGGGACTTCCGCCACGGCGCGTGGCAGCCGACCGGTCTCGAGCATCGCCTGGCCGAGCTCCTTGCGCGGTCGGCCGCCGGGACCGGGTCGCTCAGCGCGGTCAGCATCCGGGCCGCGGTATGGGAGGACTCGATGGCTGCCGTCCACGAAAACGGCGGACGTTTCATCACCCTTCTGGCCTACACGGGCGCAACCCGCGCAACTACCTGGCCCTTCTCGGCCTCGCCGCCGCCGTCTACTGCTACAAACGCCACGTCAGCGCGCCCACGATCGACCATGGCGGGAACCTGTCCGCCCGGTGAATTCGTGACCATGACGATGACGAGAGCGGAGGGAACCGGTCGGGCAGGAAGGACCTGGGCGAGGTGACGGAAGAACTGCGCTTCGCTGTGCTCGGGGCGGTCCGTGTGTACCGGGGCGACGCCGAACTTCACGTCGGCCCACCGCAACTGCGGGCCATGCTGGCGGTACTGCTCCTGCGACCGGGGCACACCGCGTCGAAGACACAACTGGTGGACGCGTTGTGGGGCCCCACGCCCCCCAGCAAGGCCACCACCACGATCCGCACCTACGCCTGGCAGTTGCGCAGACTTCTGGAACCGGACCGCGCCACGCCGAGTGTGCTCGTGTCGGTCGGCGACGGCTACCGGCTGGTCGTGCCGCCGTCCGCGCCCGATGTCGGGCAGGCCGAATCGCTCACGCGTGAAGCGGCGCAGGCGCGTGCCTCGGGGCGGTTGGAGGAGGCCAGCGACCGGCTCGTCCGCGCATTCGACCTATGGCAGGGGGAGACGCTGGCCGGAGTGCCCGGCCCCTTCGCCATGCGGCAGCGTGACCGACTCGAGGAATTACGCGTCGCCCTGCTGGAGGAACGTTTCGACCTGGACCTGGCCCTCGGCCGCCATCGCCAGGTCATTCCCGGCCTGACGGAGCTCACGGCCATGCACCCCCTGCGCGAGCGTCCGTACGGGCTGTTGATGCGCGCGCTCTACGGGGCGGGCAGGCAGGCCGACGCGCTCGCGGTGTTCAGCGGTGTCAGGAAACTGCTGCTGGAGGAGCAGGGCATCGACCCGGGGCCCGAACTGAGCACG